>NZ_JH414711.1:561847-568366 GCF_000238655.1 Bacillus sp. 7_6_55CFAA_CT2
CGGAAGATCCGAAAGAACCGAAGGAACCAGAAGTGAAGCCAGAAGATCCGAAAAGAACCGAAGGAACCAGAATTGAAACCGGAGGATCCGAAAGAACCAAAAGAACCAGAATTGAAACCGGAGGATCCGAAAGAACCAAAAGAACCAGAAGTGAAACCAGAGGAACCGAAAGAGCCGAAGGAACCAGAAGTGAAACCGGAGGAACCGAAAGAGCCGAAGGAACCAGAAGTGAAACCGGAGGAACCGAAAGAGCCGAAGGAACCAGAAGTGAAACCGGAGGAACCGAAAGAACCAAAAGAACCGAAAGAACCAAAAGAACCAAAAGAACCAAAAGAACCAAAAGAACCAAAAGAACCAAAAGAACCAAAAGAACCAAAAGAACCAAAAGAACCAGAAGTGAAACCGGAGGAACCGAAAGATCTGAAGAAACCAGAAGTGAAACCGGAAGTAAGACTGGAAAAGTTAATTAAAGAACCGCAAGCAAAAGTAGAAAAAGAATTACCGAAAACAGGGGCAGCACATTCATGGATGATGTCAGTTGGTGCGGGAATTTCATTCTTAGTTGGCGGAGTATTATTCGTATTAGGTAGAAGAAGAAAACAATAATTTTTTAGACGAAAAGCACACTGAGTTCGATAGTTTATTGGACTCAGTGTGCTTTTATGTTATATAAAAGGAAAGCTCCTTCCACGTATGGAAGGAGCTTTATTTTTGCATATTAAAACATACTTGAGCTATGCATCGGTTGAAGTTTTGCATTTGGATCGAAGTAAGCTTTTGCATTGTTTACTGCTGTCGGTGCTTCGCCAAATCCACAAGCGATAAGTTTTACTTTTCCTTCATATGTACAAATGTCACCAGCAGCGTAAATGCCAGGAATATTTGTTTCCATTTTTGAATTTACAAGGATGCTGTTTTTTTGTATATCTAAGCCCCAGTTTTTAATTGGGCCAAGAGAAGAAACGAAGCCGTAGTTTACGATTACGTCATCAACATCGATGATAATTTTTTCCTCCGTTTTTACATGTTGAAGAACGACTTGTTCAATCTTGTCATCACCAATGAGTTCTACTGGAACGTATGGTGTACTTACTTCTGCACGAGAATTCATTAAGCTTTCTACGCTATGTTCATGCGCACGGAATTTATCACGACGATGAACGATTGTAACTTTTTCAGCAATCGGTTCTAACATCATTGTCCAGTCTACTGCTGAGTCGCCACCGCCAAATACTACGACGCGCTTACCAGCAAATTTATTCATA
This sequence comes from Bacillus sp. 7_6_55CFAA_CT2, assembly GCF_000238655.1. Lineage (NCBI taxonomy): Bacteria > Bacillati > Bacillota > Bacilli > Caryophanales > Bacillaceae > Bacillus > Bacillus sp. 7_6_55CFAA_CT2. The sequence continues at coordinate 563,113 of NZ_JH414711.1, forward strand.
TCATCAACGAAATAATGTAAGTTTTTCTTTTCGTATTTCGCTGTACCTTCTAATTCTAAGCGGCGTGGTTGGAAAGCACCATTGCCAGCAGTAATAATAACTGATTTAGAATAGTGAGTTTGCTTATTCGTAACAAGTTTAAATATACCGTCAGCTTGTTTCTCAAGCGTATCGACAGCTTCTTCTAAACAAACAGTTGGGTCAAATTTCTTCATTTGCTCTTTTAAGTTATCAACTAATTCTTGTGCGCGCACTTTTGGAAATCCAGCCACATCATAAATGTATTTTTCAGGGTAGAGTGCGGATAATTGTCCGCCAAGTTGAGGTAAGCTTTCAATGATTTTTACACTTGCTTGTCTCATACCGCCATAAAATGCTGTGAACAGTCCCGTTGGACCACCACCAATAATTGTTATGTCGTAAACTTTTTGATTTTCTGCCACTTTCATTCCCCCTATAGATGGAATTTTGATATTGATTTCATATATTGTTCATATGTACACGAAAATCCTGCAAATGATGACACTTTCAAATAAATGATAGCATATTTGAGTTCATAATACTTCTGAAAACGACTGAATTGTGTGTAAGTTTTCGCATAGGTTCTTTTTTATTGTATAAAATATACAGAAAGGAAAATACATGAAAAAAAGGCTAAAAAACCCTTGAAAACGCTATGTTATTTTAAAATATTGATAATTCTCCAGACGCTTGAATTCTGGAATAAAACCGACTAATATAGGGAAGTATTATGTTAAATTTCTATGACAAAATTCGTACGATTTTTTGACTGCGTTTTGTTATGATATAGAATGTGATAAATTCCACATTCTTGACAAATAGAGTTTTTAGTACTTGGTATTATTTTTCATTACTATTATATAAAGAAAAGGGTTGTGATTTGGTGAAGACTCCAAAAATCGTAGTTTTAGGTGCAGGTTATGGCGGGATGATTACGACTGTTCGTCTGCAAAAAGCATTATCTGTAAATGAAGCTGAAATTACGCTAGTAAACAACAACAGCTATCACTACCAAGCGACTTGGTTACATGAGAGCGCAGCTGGTACATTACAAGATGAAAAAATCTGTCTAGATATTCAAGACGTTATTGATACAAATAAAGTGAACTTTGTACAAGACACAGTAGTAGAAATTAAAGCTGCTGAAAAACGCATTATCTTAAAAGATGGCGAGTTAGAGTATGATTACTTAGTAATTGGTCTTGGTTTCGAATCAGAAACATTCGGAATTACAGGATTAAAAGAGCATGCATTCTCAATCGCTAACATTAATGCAACTCGTGAAATTCGTGAGCATATGGAAGCTAGTTTCTCTAAATATGCAACTGAACAACGCGATGAGTTAGTAACAATCGTTGTTGGTGGTGCTGGATTTACTGGTATCGAGTACGTAGGTGAGCTTGCAAACCGTGTTCCTGAACTTTGCAAAGAGTATAATGTACCACGTGAAAAAGCACGTATCATCTGTGTAGAAGCTGCTCCAACAGCACTTCCAGGTTTTGATCCAGCGTTAGTAGAATACGCTGTAAAACAACTTGAGAAAAAAGGTGTAGAATTCCGCATCGGTACAGCAATTAAAGAAGCAACTGAAGAAGGTATTATCGTTGCGAATGGCGATGACACTGAATTAATTAAGTCTGAAACAGTAGTTTGGGCTGCAGGTGTTCGTGGTAATGGTATTGTGGAAGAGTCTGGCTTTGAAGCAATGCGCGGACGTGTAAAAGTTGATGAGTACATGCACGCTCCAGGATACGAAGATGTATTCATGGTTGGTGACGCAGCGTTAATCATTAATGAAGAAATTAACCGTCCTTACCCACCAACAGCACAAATTGCAATTCAACAAGGTTACAATATTGCACACAACTTAACTGTATTAGTTCGTGGCAAGGGCGAAATGAAGAAATTCGCATTCGATAATAAAGGATCTGTATGTTCTTTAGGTCATGACGATGCAATGGGCGTTGTTATGGGTAAAAAGTTAACAGGTTGGAAAGCTTCCTTCATGAAGAAAGTAATCGATAACCGTTACCTATTCTTATTAGGTGGACCTTTATTAGTTCTTAAAAAAGGTAAATTAAAGTTCTTTTAATATATAGTAGAAAAAGCAGAAACGGCTAAGAGCTGTTTCTGCTTTTTTCATATTAAAAATATAGTATAATATATAAAAAAAGAAAGAATATTCTGTCCGTTCTGATGGAGGAGGTTATTACATCATGGAGAAACGAGGGAAGGTATGGCTAGCTGTTAGTGGTTTAGTAGCTACAAAAGATGGTAGGTGGCTATTTGTTAAGAAGAAATACAGTGGATTAAAAGGGAAATGGTCTTTACCGGCTGGTTTTGTAAATGAAGGTGAGACGGTTGATGAAGCTGTGAAACGCGAAGTGTTAGAAGAGACAGGCATTGTCGCTCATGTGAAGGGGATTATTGGTGTTCGATCGGGTGTTATTCGTAATGAGATTAGTGATAATATGATTATTTTCCTTTTGGAACCTGAAGGAGAAAATATTATTGTACAGGAGAAAGAATTGTCTGAAGTGGCGTTCTTACATCCGGATAAGATTGTAGACGATCCGAATACGTCTGTGCTTATTAAATATTTGTTAGAAGGAAGATCAGAACTACATCTTGAAGTGGACAAAACATTAAATCCAGGCGAACCATTTGGTTATACAGCTTATCACGTATTTACGGCACGTGCGAAGGAGAGGGGAAAAGAGTGAGTATACCGGTACTACTTATTTCAATGATGTTATTCTTTATTTTGTTCTTTGGAATTGGATTTTTACTCAACATGATTTTGCGAGCTACTTGGGTAATGGTTATTGTGTATCCAATTGTTTGTATGCTTATTATTAATAAAGCGAGTATGTGGGATTATTTTTCAAAACCGAAAGAAACATTTTCTTCATTTGGGACAAGTGTATCGCACTTAGGACAAGCAGACGTATTTATTCTATCTACTGGATTAGTAGGGGCTGCTTTAGCAGGAGTCGTAATCAAGAAACTTCGGAAAAGCGGATATCAAATGTTTTAATCTCCAATTAAGTTGGAGATTATTTTTTTGCATATTCCTTCATCGTATAGGGAATGATTAACGATGAAGGAGTGTGGAATATAAAAATGTTAAAACGATATTGTATTCGCATTATGATGACTTGTTTACTTGCAATTGCATTATGCGTAACATGGAATGCTTTCACAGGAGTTTCTTTATTAGAGATTGTAAAGAAATATGAGGGAATGAGTGCAAAAGAAGTACATGCAGCAGAAGTTAAGAGAAATGTTGCTCCGAGTAAAGAAGTGATAAATGCTTTAGAGCAGGCAAACGACTGGTCTAAATATCGTTCAATTGAAATGACTGCAACAGGTTATACATCGGGGATTGAGTCAACTGGTAAGAGGCCGGGGCATCCAGAGTATGGTATTACATATTCAGGTGTTAAAGTGAAAAGGGATTTATATTCCACAATCGCTGCGGACTTACGCGTATTTCCGATTGGAACGATTCTATTCGTACCAGGTTATGGATATGGTGTAGTAGCTGATAAGGGCGGTGCAATAAAAGGAAACCGTCTTGATCTATATTATGATACGGTGAAAGATGTTTATAGCCAATGGGGTAAGAAAAAAGTAAATGTGTACGTAGTAAAAGTAGGAAATGGTAAGTTTACAGAAGAAGAGTTAACGATGTTAAATCAAGACGAAACGATGCAAGTGTTTCGTGGTCAATATTTGAAATAGAATATATAGTTGATAGGGCTTCCTTCTGTATTTTTTAGAAACATTAATATAGAGGAGAGCCCTTTATTATTGGTATTTAATAACTGATTTTCAATGTTTAATTTATGTGTTATAATTTTTCCTGTATTAGAAGGAAATTACAATTGAATAAGGAGGGAAGGAAGAGAGTGAAAAAAATAGAAGCTCTCTTATTATTATGAGAGAAGGAACTTTATCTCAACAAAATATAGTTGTATTGTTTTTTAAACAGTTACGCCCGAAACAATGGACTAAAAACTTGCTTGTATTTGCAGCGTTAGTCTTTTCGATAAAACAAGTATCTTTAACTATGGTGGCACAAGCTGCAATTTGTTTTGCGCTATTTTGTGCAATATCTGGCTGTGTCTATATTTTAAATGATTTTATGGATATTGAGGCAGATCGACAACACCCTGTTAAGCGATATCGACCGATGGCATCGGGTGCATTAAATCCGTATTTTGCTATTACGGCAGGTTGTGTTATTTTAGTAGCGTCTTTAGTAGTTTCATATATACTAAATCCGTTATTGTGCTTAGTATTAGCAGTCTATTTTATTTTAAATGTAGCTTATTCAATTCGTTTAAAGCACGTTGTAATCATTGATATTTTAATTATTGCATCTGGATTTGTTTTACGAGCATTGGCCGGTGGATTAGTTATTCAAGTGCCATTTACACCGTGGTTTTTATTATGTACATTATTACTGTCACTATTCTTGGCCATTAATAAAAGACGACATGAATTAGTATTGTTACAGAATAATAAAGGTTCTCATAGAAAAGTATTAGAAAGTTATTCTCCAGCTTTGTTAGACCAATTAAGTACAATTGTTACGTCGGCAACTATTGTAACTTATGCTATCTTTACTTTTAATGCAGGGAAAAGTATCTATTTAATGTGGACAATCCCATTTGTAATTTACGGGATTTTTCGTTATTTATATTTAGTTCACATGGAAGATAAAGGTGGAGAACCAGATAAAGTTTTATTAGAGGATCAGCATATTTTAATAACAGTGTTGTTATATGCGATAACAGTTATTATTATACTATTGAACTTTTAATTACTCTATTCGGGTTTACTAAAACGTTTAAGAGGAGAGTCTTAAACGTTTTTTATTTGGAATAAAACAGTTAAGGAGTATAGAGATGCAACAATTTTTGATGATTATTTTATCAGTTGGTATGGGAGTTGTAGGGCAAATTTTATTAAAGTTTGGCGCAATGAAATCACAAAGTTCAGCGGCTGTAGGTATTATGAATTTCATTAACGTACCGAACTTTTTCGGACTAGCTTTTTACGGTTTAAGTGCATTATTATGGATGATTGTGCTGAGAAAGGTTGATTTAAGTTATGCATACCCAATGGTGAGTTTCGGATATGTGTTTGTTATTATTGCGTCAGCATTATTATTTGGTGAAACAATCAATTTCATGAAAATTGCTGGAATGGTATGTATAGTGGCTGG
>NZ_JH414711.1:568569-572502 GCF_000238655.1 Bacillus sp. 7_6_55CFAA_CT2
TAGTGGCTGGTTATTTTATTTATTGCAAAATCATAGGAGGTAAAGCAATGGGAACATATTTATATTGTGTACTTCCATTTATAGCTTGGGTAGCTTCGGGAGTATTGAAATTTTTAGTGAATTATCTTCGTTCTGGAAAAGATGCTTTTCGTTTAGTAGGAAATGGTGGATTTCCTAGTACGCATACAACGATTTTATCAAGTATGGTCATGACAATAGGGTTTCATGAAGGTTTTAATACCCCGATGTTTGGAATCGGGATGGCAATTTTAACAATTGTTATCATTGATGCCACAGGACTTCGCCGTACAGTTGGTAAACATGCAAGAATGTTGAATAAACATATAAGTTCGGAAGAAGAAAAATTAAGAGAGCGCCAAGGACATCATTGGCATGAGATTTTTGGTGGACTTGTGTTAGGAACAGTTATTGGGTATGTAGCACATCTAATTATGGTATTTCTACCTTAGGGGGAGAAGCAATGTTGAATATTTGGAATAATTATAAAGGAAAGGGGATATTAGCCCTTGTCCTTTTCATTTTTTATTGTTCGTTTTATTTTTTCATTGGTTGGAAAATGGATACTCACTCCAAAATTTTGAGTGGGGAGTGGAGTGATACCTATTTTTCTTTTGATCAAGGATATTACATTTTTGGTTTTTTCCTTGAGAGAGGAGAGATAGTAGGGATGAGCTGGTTCCGACATCCATTCCTTTATTATTTTGTCCAAGGATTCATGTGGATACTTGAAACAGTAAAAGTAGGGAATATAGTACACGGTATTATATTCATTCAAGCATTCTTAAGCGCGATTAGTGTAGTGATGATCTATGCATTATGCTGTAAAATTTGTAAGAACGTAATTGTTTCTTTCCTACTAGCGATCACGTACGGGTTCTCAGCTACTATGTTAGTTATTACGTGGACACCGGAATCTTTTATTTATGCAAATTTCACATTGGTACTGATGTGTTTTGTGTGTTATCCATTTATTAATGGGGAAAAAGAAGCAAAAATGGGGTTCAATATTACCAATATATTATTGGCATTAGGAATAACTGGGGTCACTTTAACTAATTCGTTTCTGTGGTTTTTAGGTAGTGTAATGAGTTATAAAAAATTGCAGAAAAAAATTATTTGGACTAGTATTTCTATTGTTATTGTCGTGATTACGTTTGTTTTAGTAATGAACGCAAATAATGTAGTTCTTATCGAGGCAGTGAAGTCTAGTATGGGCTTTACGCAAGAACAGAGTTTTTCACCAGAATACGTCAAACCAGTAGGTATATTGATGTTTCATCTATTATTAGGATCTTCCTTTATCTTTGGTAAATTTTCAGAAGTACCATTGCGAGTAGGAAGTGAAGTTGCACATTTGAACCTTCTTCCTTCACATACTATAATCGGTTGGATTGTAGTTGTATCCGTGTATGCTTTTATATTGGTAGTTGTATGGAAAAACTTTTTAAAAGAACCTTTTGTAAGGTTTTTAAGTTTATGTTTACTATTTAATATTGTTTTACATGGAATTGTTGGCTTTGGAGCATCTGAAGCATTTATTTATGGGGCACATATGGTATTTACAATACCTTTATTATTGGCATATGGCTTTAAAGTGATGAGACGTATAAAAGTAGTCGGTTTATGTATAATATTACTATTAATATTAATAAATAATTTTGAGAGTATGTTATATTTCTATCATTTTGCAGTCTCGAACTACTCTTTATAATAAGGTTTATTTTTAATAAAAGGGTACTTTAGATAGGATGTCTAAAGTACCCTTTTATTATTCCTTAAAAATAGATACAAAATAAAAGTCCGAATTATCGCATTTTAGAAAAAATATAGTTATAATAAAAATAGAGAAATTTAGGGGGTCTGAACATGTTTCAAGTACAAAAAGAATTAGCAGGTCATGAAGCGGTAATTGTTGCTTTATTTGAAGAAGAGAAAATGAGTAGTTTTGTACAAGAACTGGACAAAGCGTTTGAAGGGCAATTACAAGTTTTACTAGAAGAGAAAGAATTATCTACGAAGAAAAAGGCCATTTCAAAAGTACATAGCTTAGGGAAAACAAATGTGAAACGTTATTACTTTGTTGGTTTAGGAAAGAAGGAATCTTACACGACAGAAACGTTACGTGCGGCTCTTGGTAAGGCGTTTAAAACACTGCAAGCAGCAAAAGTACAAGATGCAGCAATCTTACTTGATTCTTTCGTAACAGAGAAATTAGACGCGATTGATGTCGCTCATATTGCGGCAGAGGTACAAGGCCTTGGTACATATGAGTTACAAACGTATAAATCAGATAAAAAGGATCGTGTAGAGTTAGAGAAGTTCACGGCTATTACAGCGGAAGATGCACAAGAAATTGAAGCAGCATTAACAGTTGGCTACGTACATGGACGTGCAACAAATTCAGCTCGTACACTTGTAAATATGCCGCCAAACGTATTAACAGCGACAAAGCTTGCTGAGTATGCTGTTGAATTAGCGGAGAAATATGATATGGACTATAAAGTTCTTGAGAAAGAAGAGATGGAAGACCTTGGTATGGGTGCGTTACTTGCAGTAAACCAAGGTAGTGTAGAGCCACCAAAAATGATCGCTCTTATTTATAAAGGAAAAGAAGAGTGGACAGATGTCATTGGGTTCGTTGGAAAAGGTATTACATACGATACAGGTGGTTATTCTTTAAAACCACGTGAAGGCATGGTTGGTATGAAAGGTGATATGGGCGGTGCAGCTGCTGTATTAGGTGCGATGGAAATTATCGGTGAACTTCGCCCAGAACAAAATGTGATCGCTGTTATTCCTTCAACTGATAACGTTGTAAGTGGTACGGCATTTAAGCCAGACGATGTAATCACATCTATGAGCGGAAAAACAATTGAAGTATTAAATACGGATGCAGAAGGTCGTCTAGCTTTAGCTGACGGTATTACGTATGCGAAAAAACTTGGTGCAAACTACCTTGTTGATGTTGCAACATTAACAGGCGGTGTAATTGTTGCACTTGGAAACTATACGACAGGCGCAATGACAAATAATGAAGAGTTATTTGAGCAAGTGCTAGAGGCTTCTATGGAAACAGATGAGCCAATTTGGCAACTACCGATTTTTGATCGTGATAAAGAACGTGTGAGAAACAGTAAGTTTGCTGATTTAAATAACTCACCAGGCCGTGAAGGACATGCGGTTATGGCAGGTACATTCCTAGGCGAATTCGCTGAAGATACACCATGGGTACACTTAGATATCGCTGGAACATCAGAAACAAAAGGTGCGCACGACTTAGGTCCAGCTGGAGCAACTGGCGCAATGGTACGTACACTTGCAACACTTGTGGAGCGTTTTGGAGAAGAATAATTTTTTTGAAGAAAAGGCTGTCTCGAATTTTTGAGGTAGCCTTTTTTTATTGGTATAGTAGACCTGTTTATTGGTAATTCGATATAACTTCGTTTGCTACTACGCTGTTGAAAAAAATGTTTATAAAGAAATTGTGTATAAAATTCCATTTGAAAAAGGAAGTACGGTCTGTTTCTTTACAGAACCAAGTGCATCACTTTTTTCGGGTAAGCCAATTGTAACTTTGAGGCGTGTCCCGAGCTCAAGATTAACTTCTGTAATTGTGTTAATGAAAGAATATTAGCAATGGAGACGATACGATTATTTTAACGAGAATGCATCATCATGAAGATGGTTACTTTTAGAAAATGTTGATTCCATTAATGAGCGTGTAATGCTGTTGTAGCTTTGTCTATTAGAAATACCAATATGGATGAGCGACCTCTTTATTGGTATTTAATAGTTGATTTTCAATGTTATACTTATGTGATATAATCTTTCCTGTATTAGAAGTAAATAACAATTGAATAGGGAGGGAAAGAAGAGAGTGACAAAATAGAAGCACTCTTATTATTATGAGGG
>NZ_JH414711.1:572835-595276 GCF_000238655.1 Bacillus sp. 7_6_55CFAA_CT2
TGGTATGTATAGTAGCTGGCTATTTTATTTATTGACAAAATCATAGGAGGTAAAGCAAGGGAACATTATTTATATTGTGTACTTCCATTTATAGCTTGGGTAGCTTCGGGAGTATTGAAATTTTTAGTGAATTATCTTCGTTCTGGAAAAGATGCTTTTCGTTTAGTAGGAAATGGTGGATTTCCTAGTACGCATACAACGATTTTATCAAGTATGGTCATGACAATAGGGTTTCATGAAGGTTTTAATACCCCGATGTTTGGAATCGGGATGGCAATTTTAACAATTGTTATCATTGATGCCACAGGACTTCGCCGTACAGTTGGTAAACATGCAAGAATGTTGAATAAACATATAAGTTCGGAAGAAGAAAAATTAAGAGAGCGCCAAGGACATCATTGGCATGAGATTTTTGGTGGACTTGTGTTAGGAACAGTTATTGGGTACGTGGCACATCTAATTATGGTATTTCTACCTTAGAGAGGAGAAGAAGTATTGAGTATTTGGAATGGTTATAAAGGAAAGGGGATATTAGCCCTTGTCCTTTTCATTTTTTATTGGTCATTTTATTTTTTTATCGGTTGGAAAATGGAAAACGACTCTAAGATTTTAACAGCTTCCTGGTATGACATGTATTTTTCTTTTGATCAGGGTTATTACATTTTAAGTTTTTTCTTGGCTAAAATACCAATTGCAGATGAAGTGTTGTTTCGACATCCATTTTTAAATTTTTTAACTGAGGAAATAGCAACAGTGGTATCATCACTAGGTGTAAAAAATGTAGTGCAAGGTATTATATTTTTCCAAGCATTCTTAAGTACGATAAGTGTAGTCATGATTTACATGTTATGTTGTAAAATTTGTAAGAATGTAATTGTTTCTTTCCTATTAGCGGTTATGTACGGATTTTCAGCTACTATGTTAGTTATTACGTGGACACCGGAATCTTTTGTTTATGCCAATTTCACATTGGTACTGATGTGCTTTGTATGTTATCCGTTTATTACAGGAGAAAAAGAAGCGAAAGCAGGATTCAGCGTTGCTAATATGTTATTGGCAATAGGAATAACGGGAGTTACATTAACAAATTCGTTTATGTGGTTTTTAGGTAGTGTAATGAGTTATAAAACATTAAAGAAAAGAATCATTTGGACTGGTATTTCTATCATTGTGGTCGTTCTTCTTTTCGTATTAGTGATTATAGAAAATAACATATCCCTTATTGATGTGATCAATACTAATATTAAATTTACAGAGAAACAAGGTTTTTCAGAGGAATATGTAGGGTCTAAGTATATACTAGCATTTCATTTAGTATTAGGATCTTCATTCATCTTTGGACCATTCTCGGAAGTTACTTTAAGACAAGGTGAGCAATTCGCACAATTAAATATGCTTCCATCGCATACTATGATCGGATGGATTGTGATTGTATCTGTGTATGCTTTTATAATAGTAGCTGTATGGAAAAACTTTAGAAAAGAACCTTTCGTAAGGTTTTTAAGTTTCTGTTTACTATTTAATATTGTTTTACATGGAATTATTGGTTTTGGGGCATCTGAAGCATTTATTTATGGCGCACATATGCTGTTTACAATACCGTTATTATTGGCATATGGTTTTAAAGTGATGAGACGTGTAAAAGTAGTTGCTTTATGTTTAATATTAATATTAATAATTATAAATAATTTTGAAAGTATGCTATATTTTTATCATTTTGCAGTCTCCAATTATTCTTTATAATAAAATAGATTTTTAATAAAAGGGTACTTTAGATAGGATGTCTAAAGTACCCTTTTTCCTATTTCTTAAAAATAGATAAAAAATAATAGCTAGAAGTGAAGCATTTTAGAAAACATATAGTTGTTATGAAAGAGGTCTAAACATGTTTTGAGTACAAAAAGAGTTAGCAAGACATGAAGTGATAATTATTGTACTTAGATATCGCTGTGTGCACATAATTTATGGGGCAGTTCCAGCAATGGGTAGGTAATTCTTATACTTTTCGAGCATTTTGTAGAAGAATAATTTTTTGAATAAAAGGTTGGCTCAAATTTTGGAGATAGCCTTTTTTATTAATATTGTAGGCGTATTTGTTGGTAATTCGATATAACTTCATTTACTACTGTGCTGTTCAAAACGGTGCTAAAAAGTATTTATAAAGAAATCGTATACAAAATCCCATTTAAAGCAAAAGAAGTACGGCCCGTTTCTTCAGAGACAACTAATATAAGTGCATCACTCTTTTCTGATAAGCCAATTGCAGCTCTGTGACGTGTTCCTAGCTCAGGATCAACTTCTGTACTTTTCGTTAAAGGAAGAATATTAGCAGCTGAGACAATATGATTATTTTTTACGAGAACGGCACCGTCATGAAGGGGGTTACCTGGATAAAATATTGATTCGAGTAATGGCGCAGTTAAATGAGCGTTTAATGTCGTTCCAGTTTGAATGAGAGCTTCAAGCGTCTCGTTTCGTTCCACGACGATAAGAGCACCATGTTTTCTGGCGCTTAAATGTTGGATAGCTTTCGTAATAAAAGATGAACTTTCCGTATAAGGTGATAAATATGCCTGAATATAGTATGTAGCTGCTAATGTTTGTACATTTGCTAACATATGATGAATATCTTCCATTTTGCATAAAATACATTCGTCTTCTTTATCGATTGCGTTCCTCATAATTGATAGTTCTTTTTCAGCAATTTCAATCATTTGCTTTGTTTGTATTTTGAGCTCTTCTGACAAGCCCCATTCGTGCATAATCCTCATTCCCTTTAGTGGAGTATTTAACAATAGTGTATACAAATATTCCTAGTAAAATCCTACTAGATTTTATAAAATATTGAGATACAGCATGTTTTTTTCATATAATAAAGGTATGACGAGCGAGAGGAGAGAGAAGAATGAATTGGAAACAAGAATTTAGTCGCTGGCTTTCTTACGCACAATTAGATGCAGAATTAAAAGAACAGCTAGAAAATATGAAGCAAGATGAGAAGAAAATCGAGGATAGCTTTTATAAAAATCTAGAGTTTGGTACAGGTGGTATGCGTGGTGAACTTGGTGCTGGTACGAACCGTTTAAACGTATATACAGTTCGTAAAGCAACAAAAGGATTAGCAAGCTTTATTGAAAAATTAGGTGAGGAAGCGAAAAAACGCGGTGTTGTTGTAGCCTATGATTCTCGTCATAAATCACCTGAGTTCGCAATGGAAGTTGCTGCTACACTTGGGGCACGCGGTATCACAACATATGTGTTTGAAAGCTTACGTCCAACGCCAGTACTTTCTTTCGCAGTTCGTCATTTACATACAGTAAGTGGAATCGTTCTTACGGCAAGCCATAATCCACCTGAATATAACGGATACAAAGTATACGGTGAAGATGGTGGACAGTTACCTCCAAAAGAAGCAGATGAGTTAATTAGCTACGTAAATGCAGTAGAAGATGAATTAACAGTTGAAGTCGCTAATGTAGAGCAATTAAAAGCTGACGGTTTATTACATATTATTGGACAAGAAGTAGATGATGCATATGCTGCAGAATTGAACAATGTCATCATTAATAAAGAAATGGTGGAAAAGGTCGGCAAAGACTTAAAAATCGTCTTTACACCATTACACGGAACATCAAATATTTCTGTACGCCGTGGTTTAAAAGAAGTTGGATTTACAGATGTAACAGTTGTAAAAGAACAAGAGTTACCAGATCCAAACTTCTCTACAGTAAAATCACCGAACCCAGAAGAGCACGCAGCGTTTGAGTATGCAATTCGTGACGGTGAAAAGGTAGGCGCAGATGTATTAATCGCAACTGATCCTGACGCAGACCGCCTTGGTGTAGCAGTGCGTAATCATAATGGTGAGTTCCAAGTATTAACAGGAAACCAAACAGGTGCATTAATGCTTGATTACTTACTATCTCAAAAGAAAGAAAACGGAACGCTTCCAGAGAACGGTGTCGTATTAAAAACAATCGTAACGTCTGAAATTGGTCGTACAATTGCGAAAGCATACGGTTTAGATACAATTGATACGTTAACTGGATTTAAATTTATCGGTGAGAAAATTAGACAGTATGAAGAAAGTGGACAATATGAATTCCAATTCGGTTATGAGGAAAGCTATGGTTATTTAATCCGCCCATTCTGCCGTGATAAAGATGCAGTACAATCTGTTCTATTTGCATGTGAAGTAGCTGCATACTACAAATCACAAGGGAAAACGTTATATGACGGTCTATTAGAAGTATTTGAGAAGTACGGTTTCTTCCGTGAAGACCTTGTATCGTTAACGTTAAAAGGAAAAGATGGAGCTGAAAAAATCCAAGAGATGATGGCAACGTTCCGTGAGAATCCGCCGAAAGAAGTAGCAGGCTTAACAGTCGTAGCAGTGGAAGACTACAAAGCAAGCATCGTTACATCTTTACAAGATGGACATAAAGAAGAGATTCACTTACCGAAATCAAATGTGTTAAAATATCAATTAGAGGATGGTTCATGGTTCTGCCTACGTCCATCTGGAACTGAGCCGAAGATTAAGTTTTACTTTGGTGTAAAAGATAGTTCTTTACAAAATAGTGAACAAAAGTTACTTACTATTAAAGAAGACATTATGAATCGTTTATAATACAAAGTAATTTTAAGTAGTAAGGAACAAAAGGGAGCGAAATCTCCCTTTTGTTTTATGTAGGAAATGCTTGCTATTGATTCCGACAGGAGAGAGGGTATTTTGTGATGAAAAAAGTAAGAAAAGCGATAATCCCAGCAGCTGGATTAGGAACACGTTTTTTACCAGCAACGAAAGCAATGCCGAAAGAAATGTTACCGATAGTAGATAAACCAACAATCCAATACATTGTAGAAGAAGCAGTGAAATCGGGTATCGAAGATATTATTATCGTTACTGGTAAAACAAAGCGTTCTATTGAAGATCATTTTGATAATGCATTTGAACTAGAACAAAACTTATTAGAGAAGAAAAAATATGAGTTGCTTGAAAAAGTACAAGCTTCTTCAAAAATGGTAGATATTCATTACATCCGTCAAAAAGAGCCGAAGGGACTAGGACATGCTGTTTGGTGTGCACGTAAATTCATTGGTGATGAGCCATTTGCAGTGTTACTAGGTGATGATATTGTCCAAGCTGAGAAACCGTGTTTACGTCAATTAATGGATGAGTATGAAAAAACACTTTCTTCTGTTATTGGTGTACAAACTGTTCCGGAGTCGGAAACACATCGCTACGGAATTATCGATCCATTAGAACAAGAAGGTCGTCGTTACCAAGTTCGCAATTTCGTTGAAAAACCAGCACAAGGTACAGCTCCTTCAAACTTAGCGATTATGGGGCGCTACATTTTAACGCCTGAAATCTTTATGTTCTTAGAACAGCAACATGTCGGTGCTGGTGGTGAAATTCAGTTAACAGATGCAATCCAAAGCTTAAATGAAATCCAACGTGTATTTGCCTACGATTTCGAAGGAAAGCGCTACGACGTAGGTGAAAAGCTAGGATTCGTTCAAACGACAATCGAAATGGCCCTGCAACACCCAGAATTACGTGATGACATGGTTGCAATGATGAAGAAAATTTTAGAAGAACAAGCGAATCAAGAGTCATAATAAAAAATGAGTTATTTCAGTATACTGAAATAACTCATTTTTTTATTATGAAATCGTCGAATGAGAATGCTGATAAGCAGAACGACGCACAGCATAATATATGCGAGGTGCGATAATAGCACCGATAATTGTAAATGCAATATCTTTTACTGCAAACCACATCATAATCATCCAAGCAGCTTTATAGCTCATATTACCGCCCATAAAGAGATTGACTGCCCCGTACATGTAAGTAGTACCGATTATATAAGTTAAAATAATTCCTGTGAAAGAGGCAATTGCAAATGTAATGAATGTTGGTCTTTCTTTTTGTTCTACTAGTTTTCCGGATACGTAAGCAACGATAATAAATGCGATAATAAAACCACCAGTAGGATCTAAAAGTGCTCCAAATCCAGCTTTGAAGTTAGCGAAGATTGGTGCGCCGGCTACGCCAACGAGCATATATACAGTCATGGATAAGGCACCAAGTCTACTTCCAAGAAGAAGACCTGCTAAAATTGCGAAAAATGGTTGCATAGATAATGGGATGCCTGCCACTTGAAGGAATGGTGCCCAAGATACAATATTTGCACCGATTGCCATAAGAGCAACGAACATGGCAGCTAATGCTAAATCTAAAACATGAAATCTTCTCACAATGTTAACCTCCTGTTGTTTTTAGGTTAACATTATCGTAGCGAAAATATTTACTTGTTGTCAATCAAAATATTTTGATAAGAAGGCTTTAAATAGTCTCTTAGCAACGTATATGGAATACGAAATTGCGGAATTCCACTTGAATAGGGAGCAATCTCATATAAAGGGAAATAAATGACGAGATTGTCTGGCTCTAAAAAGAAGTGGAATTTTTTCATACTCATTACTTTTTCAGTTGCATCAGGAAAATAAATGCTTTCATTTTGTTTAATTTGTCGTACAATCTCCGCACGGATTACATCTTTATATTTATCCTTTTGTTCAAATAAATCGTCTAAGTGCAGTACCTTTTTTTCGTTTAAATCGAATGTATTTGCCTTCCACGTATAAAGACCGTGTGCTCCGCCAGTATATTGATAGTAATTCACATATAGGCTAAGAAAAGGTGGTTTGTTTAAAGAGACTTTATAATCAACATTTGCTACGTACGGATGAAATGGTGTACTAGATCCTTCTGTCTCTTTATAATATTTTTTTGCTTCTTTTTCTAATTTGTTTTTAAATTTGTCAGTGGATTTTTTGTAGTATAAATTGAGTTTATTTTGAAATTTAGAGTCAGAAAATTTGTGAAAAGAAGGCCTGTTTATTTGATATTCTATATAAGGTTTCTTACCTTTTTGCGTTACAGTCTTAACATCGATTGTCAGGTTAGATGCTTTGGCTGTTATTGCACAATTTGGTACAATAGTCAGCAAGGAGAACATAAGCAGTAATATACAAAATTTCTGTTTCATTTAGGTGAAGCCTCCTTATATAAGTGTTATAAGTAGTTTGAAAATAAATAGGTAAAATTATACATTTAATTAAAGTAAGAGAAGGGGGAAGCGATATGGCAAAAACTTTAATGGATTCACTTGGAATTGAGTTGTTAGAGATGACAGAAGATAAGGTGGTTGCTACGATGCCTGTTGATGAGCGTACGCATCAGCCATTTGGATTTTTACATGGTGGTGCATCGGTTGCATTAGCAGAAACAGTGGCAAGTGTTGGTTCATATAATTTAATTGATCAAGAAAAATGTATTTGTTTCGGATTAGAAATTAATGCGAACCACATTCGCTCAAAGAAAGATGGAATTGTAACAGCGATTGGAACACCAATACATAGAGGACAATCGACAATGGTTTGGGATGTTCGCATTATTGATGAAAATGATGATTTACTATGTATATCAAGATGTACAGTAGCAATTAAAGAAAAACGTGAAAAATAAAAAAGAGGCGCTCTTATGAGCAGCCTCTTTTTCTTATAATTAGAACTGGATTTTCTTCTCTAAGAAACCTTTTAGTTCGCTAATTGGCATACGAACTTGTTCCATTGTGTCACGGTCACGTACTGTAACAGCTTTGTCTTCAACTGAGTCGAAGTCGTATGTGATACAGAATGGTGTACCGATTTCGTCTTGACGACGGTAACGTTTACCGATAGAACCAGTTTCATCAAAGTCTACCATGAAGTCTTTAGCTAATTCTGCGAATACTTCAGTAGCACCTTCAGATAGCTTTTTAGATAATGGTAAGATAGCTGCTTTGTATGGTGCTAAAGCAGGGTGGAAACGAAGAACTGTACGAGAATCGTTTTCTAATTGCTCTTCTTCATATGCATCACATAAGAATGCTAATGTTACGCGGTCTGCGCCTAAAGATGGCTCGATGCAGTATGGTACGTAACGCTCATTCGTTTGTGGATCGATATAGTTAAAGTCTTCGTTTGAGTGTTCCATGTGACGTTTTAAGTCGAAGTCTGTACGAGATGCAACGCCCCAAAGTTCGCCCCAACCGAATGGGAATTTGAATTCAATGTCAGTTGTTGCATTACTGTAGTGAGATAACTCTTCTTCACCGTGGTCACGAAGACGCATGCTCTCTTCAGACATACCAAGTGAAAGTAACCAGTTTTTACAAGTTTCACGCCAGAATGCGAACCACTCTAAGTCTTCACCAGGCTTACAGAAGAATTCAAGTTCCATTTGTTCAAATTCACGTGTACGGAATGTGAAGTTACCAGGTGTGATTTCGTTACGGAAACTCTTACCGATTTGGCCGATACCAAATGGAAGCTTTTTACGCATAGAGCGTTGAACGTTTTTGAAGTTTACGAAAATACCTTGTGCTGTTTCAGGACGAAGGAAGATTTCGTTTGTGCTAGACTCTGTAACACCTTGGAATGTTTTGAACATTAAGTTGAACTGACGGATTTCAGTAAATTCTTCACTACCGCAATCAGGACATTTTACTTCATGTTCTTTCATTAAGTCAGCCATTTGGTCGAAAGTAAGACCGTCAACAACCATTTCGATGCCTTTTGCATCTAAAGCATCCTCAATTAATTTGTCAGCACGGTGACGAGCTTTACATTTTTTACAGTCAATCATTGGATCGTTGAAGTTACCAACGTGACCAGAAGCGATCCAAGTTTTAGGGTTCATTAAAATAGCTGCGTCTAAACCAACGTTGTGTGGAGATTCTTGAATGAATTTTTTCCACCAAGCTTTTTTAACGTTATTTTTTAATTCGATTCCAAGTGGACCGTAATCCCAAGTGTTTGCAAGACCACCGTAAATTTCAGAACCAGGGAAAACAAAACCGCGATGTTTCGCTAAGTTTACAACTTGTTCCATTGAATACATAAGAAAATCCTCCTTTTGAAAGTTAACGTATTGGCGATGACATACTCTGATACTTTGGAAACGGGCAATATATGTTAAAAAGAACATAAAAAAACGCTCATCCCAAGGCTTATTTGCCTAGGGACGAGCGTTTGCCCGCGGTTCCACCCTAGTTGATACACAAAAGGTGCATCCACTTTATCATGTATTGCTCGAGACTGCCGTTTCCTTGCGTCTTCAGGCTTTCACTATCCCTGAATCGCTTTTTATGCAAGTACTTATAAGTCCGTCATCGCTACTTATATTAATAATAATGAACATATTCTAACACGTTCTTTTTTAAATCTCAATAGAGGAACGCGTCTATCTATGATAGAGTCTCGCCTATTTTTTCATTATTTATTCCGTAATTTTGCTTAATATGCTTAATTGCTTCACGCTTACTTAATGGAGCGAGCTCATTGTTTTGCACGTATTCCCAAACTACATCCTGATTTGTTTTTGCATATTCACGAAGGACCCAGCCAATTGCTTTTTGAATGAAAAATTCTTTTGAAGAATGTAGTTGTCCAATAATCCAGAAAAGAAGTTCTTCATCCATCTTTTGTTTATATTTGAGTTGGAATAAAATAGTGGCACGTTGTAACCAAATGTTATCTGATGCAATCCATTTTGGGATATAGGCAGAAATCAATTCTGGATGTTGTAAAAAGATATTACCTAAAAATGTAGGTACGATGCTATCGACAGTGTCCCACCAAGATTTTGTTACAATCAATTCTTCTAAGAAGGGGATATGTGTTTCGTTTATATGCTTTTTATATTTTTGCATAATATCAAGTGCAGCCGCTTGGAATTCACGTTCTGGTAAGTCCCAAAGTTCACGTACGATAATTTGGAAGTCTCTTTTATCTGGGAGAGTATGTATTTGAATGATGTCTTTTAATAATTGGCGTCTTTCCGGTGTTTGAATACCTAGAAATGGGAAGTGATTTTTCATATAACGAGCCATAGGTTCTGCTTTTTCAAGATTTTGATGAGCTGTAAAATGCTCTTGTAATGCTTTTACAAATGGATGCATACGTGTTTCTCCTCTCTTATTCTCTTTCTTCTCTTATTATACAAAGAGTTTGGATAAATTTTAAAACATAACTTGCAATGTAATGAAATATGTTGAAAGTAGAGAGGAGAGGATAAGATGGAGGATCAAGGCGTACTAGCAGGTTTCTTTGCTCTTAGTTTTGCGTTTATTCTTGTTATATTGATTTGGGCAATTATTTCATATTTGTTAACGGCTTTTGCACTTTATTCGATGGCGAAAAATGATGGTGCAACGGACGGGGTGCTTGCGTTTATTCCGTTTTTGAATAGTAAGACGTGGGGGGACTTAGCGAAAGATAAATTACCAGATTTTTTGAAAGAAGAAGCAGGGTGGAAAGTATTCGGCATATATGTTGCATGTTTCATTTTTAATTTCGTACCAATTATAAGTTTACTAGCAACAGCTGTATCGATTGTATTGTCCATTTATCTTATCTACGCTATTTTAGACAGATACGGAACGAACTCTATATTATTTACGATTATTCATGTAATCACATTTTCGGTGTTCTTACCGATTCACTTATTTATTATTCGAAATGAACCGGTGAGATATAAAGAGTAGATTTTTCATTTTTGTTGATAAGTAGCTATAAGTAAAAAAGCGCCCTGATTATCAGAGCGCTTTTTCTACTACATAAGGTAGCGTAAATAAATATAAATGTGAGAAATGATTAATGAAACGATCATAATTGGGAAACCGACTTTTAGGAAGTCCATGTAACTAAATTTATGTCCTTCGCGGCTCGCGATACCTGCAACGATTACGTTAGCAGAAGCTCCGATTAATGTTCCGTTTCCGCCCAGACAAGCACCTAGTGCTAATGCCCACCATAATACATCGATTTGTGCGTCAGATGGTGATAAGCCTAGCCCAACTGCCATATCGTTAATAAGTGGAATCATTGTTGCGACGAATGGGATGTTATCAATTGTTGCAGAGGCGATACCAGATACCCATAAAATAAGGATGGATGCGTAAGAAATATCTCCGCCTGTTATACCAATTACTTTTTGAGCTAACATTTTGATAAGACCGATATCGATAAGTCCTCCAACAAGTACGAATAACCCTGCGAAGAAGAAGATTGTTACCCACTCTACGCTTGCAAATACTTCTTCAATTTCATGCTCTTTCACACCAATTAACATAAGTACAGTAGCACCAGTTAAGGCGATAATAGCAGCATCGATATGGAAAATAGAATGAGTCATGAAACCTACAATCGTAAGTCCAAGTACCGTTAAAGATTTTTTCATTAATACTGGGTCTTTAATGTATTGTTTTTCATCTAAGCTCATTAATTTTTTAACTTGTACAGGATCGGCAATTAATTGTTTGCGATACATGAAGTAAAGTATTATCGCTGTAACTGCAATAATAATAATTACAATGGGTGCTAGATTCAATAGGAAAGCATTGAAGTCTAAATGCTTATTTGCAGAACCAATCATAATGTTAGGTGGATCACCAATTAATGTTGCTGTTCCTCCAATGTTTGAAAAAATAATTTCAGAAAGTAAATAAGGAACAGGATTTACTTGCAGTATGCGCGTAATAGATAAAGTAACTGGAACAACAAGAAGTACAGTTGTAACGTTATCTAAAAATGCGGAGCCAAGCGCGGTAAGTAAGGAAAGTGAAATTAAAATTTTAATTGGATTTCCTTGCGCTCCTTTTGCCGCTTTAATGGCAACGTATTGGAAGACACCTGATTTACTCGTAATGTTCACCAAAATCATCATACCGATGAGTAGCGTAATCGTTCCCCATTCAATATGTTTCGTAAAGGCGTTATGTAAATCGACGACCCCCACAATTACCATGAGTGCTGCACCAAGAAGTGCGATGACAGCGCGATTAATTTTTTCAGAAATAATAATGGCATATGTAATTAAAAAGACTGCGATAGCAAAATAATACTGCCAGTTAGCGAGTTCTTGCGTTGTTTCGTGCAAAAATCTCATCTCCTTTCATTCACTTTTTCTTAGTGTGTCAAAAATGCTCTAGAAGAAACACACATAACGTCATTATAAAGTAGGAAAATGGCGGATGTAAATGAAAGGAGAGATTTTGTCATATTTTCTGCATAGGTCATTTTTTCTTATTTTTTAAAATATTTGTGGGCATTTGACATATATATAAGATACATCCAATCTGAATATTTAAAATGGAATTAGCATTCGAGCTTGTTCGTGTAGGAGTGTCAAATAGAAAGGAATGACAAAAATGATAAGGAAGGGATCGTATGGATGAACAACGATTTTTATTTTTAGATTTTGAGTTTACGATGCCCCAGCATAGAAAGAAACCGAAAGGATTTTTTCCAGAGATTATTGAGGTAGGACTCGTTTCAGTTGCTGGCTGTAAGGTAGAAGATACGTATTCATCACATGTTAGGCCGAAAACATTTCCCTCTTTAACGGATCGATGTAAGAAGTTTTTAGGAATAAAACAAGAAGTCGTGGATAAAGGGATTTCATTTCCTGAACTCGTTAAGAAGCTTTCAGAATACGAAACGAAATGTAAACCGACAATTGTAACGTGGGGAAATATGGATATGAAAGTGCTGAAGCATAATTGTGAAATGGCAGGGATAGCTTTTCCATTCTTCGGACAGTGTCGTGATTTATCGCTTGAGTATAAGAAGTTTTTTGGAGAAAGAAATCAAACAGGATTATGGAAAGCAATTGAGGCGTATGGAAAAGTAGGGACAGGGAAGCATCATTGTGCGCTTGATGATGCAATGACGACGTACAATATTTTTAAACTAGTAGAAAAAGATAAAGAGTATTTAGTAAAACCAGCACCTCCAACATTAGGAGAACTTGTTGATTTTTCAAAAGTGTTAAAGAAAGTGAGCACACAGTAACGACCAAATTGCACATTATGTAATTTGGTCGTTTTGTTTTTTAGAGTTTGTAGTCTTTCTTTAACTGTTCTAATGTTTCTAGACTACGCTCTGCAAAAGGTGAATCATCTTCAGAAAATGAATTCATTTGAGTTTCTAATGCTAATTTTAGTGAATCTGTATAATCCGGAATTTCTCCTTCATATTTCTTCACCATTTGTTCTGGAATGTTCGTTTGCTCACGAAAAGCTAAAGCACGTCTTTCGTGGAAAAATGGTACGTCAGCTTGTTTTACGTTATGTAAGTCACCTTGCACCGGATGTTTTAAAACAGCTAATACTTTTACGACGTAACTGCCAGGGCGGCTATTTGTAACCTCGCCAATGTATTTTCCTGTTTTATAAATACCAGTAACGATTTCACCAATTTCAAATGTTTCTCTCATATTTTTCACCTCAAGTTTATAGTAAGGAAAGTGAGGGAAGGAGTCAAAGAAATCCTTCGTTTTCAGAACGCCCCTTGAGAATATGGGGAGGTTGCACTATAATTTAAAATAATATAACAGAAAATTCTGATGTTTTATAAATCCTATAATAAGGAGTGTTCTATATGATGCCTTTATATTTTCCGGAAGATAAAACAGAATATATTATTCCAGGGATTGTTTGTGTTCTATTTATTATCGGTGCTATTGCCACGTGGCGTATGTTTATTCGTATATCAAAAAGAGAAGCAGACCGATTACAGAAAGTTGAAGAAAAACTATTAGCTGAAAAGAAACAGTAACGCATTTTTGTATGTTTCCCTCTATGCTCGGACAATCTAAGGGCAGAATATATTTTGGAGGGAATAAAATGAAAAAACGGCTTTTTTTCAGTTGTTGTTTATTATTTCTGATGGCAGGTTGTGACCAAGGAAAGCCGAAAGAAATTGAAGTGAAATTACATAATGCCTCAGGAGATGAAGTAGGGACTGCGAAAGTAGTTCAGCAAACAAGTGGAGTGAAAATTACGATTAAAGGGGAAGGTTTCACGCCAGGACCACACGGACTACATGTACATGAAATCGGAGAGTGTAAGGCACCTCGTTTTGAATCATCTGGGAATCATTTTAATCCTGATAATAAAAAGCATGGACTCCTTAATCCGAAGGGTGCAGAAAACGGTGATTTACCGAACATAGTTGCAGATGGTTCTGGAAAGATTAAAGCAGAAATCGATGCACCTCACATTACACTTGAAGAAGGGAAAACGACGATTCATAGAAAAGATGGAGCGTCTATTATTATTACAGAAAACCCTGATGATGGTATGACTCAACCGACAGGTAAATCAGGGGATCGAATTGCTTGTGGCGTAATTGTAAAAAAAGCATCGGATATGAAGAAAAAGTAAAAGCTACCGTGAATGGTAGCTTTCTTTGTGAAATGTAATTGAAAATATATCAGCGATTATTGGAATATATCGACTGTAACTCAAATTATATCGGCGATTATTGGAATATATCGACCGTAACTTGAAATATATCGACTTACCGACAAAATATGACAAAGGAGTCTGCCCCAAGAATGATTCGGGACAGACTCCTTTCTTATTATGAAAACGTATGACGCAGTCTGTTTAAAATTTCTTCTAAAACAGATCGTGGACAGCCGATGTTAATTCGAATATGTTCTTCGCCACCTAACCCGTATTTCTCACCAGGTTCAACGATGATTTTTCCTTTTTCCTCAAGTAGTGCGGTACGCTCGTTTTGAGAAAGCTTTAGACGAGAACAATCAATCCATAATAAAAAGCTACCTTCTGGCTTCGTTACGGAAAGAGCAGGTATGTGAGTTTTAATATATTCACAAGCAAATTGAGCATTATCTTCTATATATAATCGAATTTCGTTTAGCCAATCATTACATTCTGTATAGGCGCTTTGCATCGCTGTATAAGCGAAGATATTTAACCCGTGGAAGCCTTGTCTATACTGGATAGCTGTAAAGGCATGACGGAGCTTTTCGTTTGGAATGATAATGATCGACGCTTGTAATCCAGCGATATTAAATGTTTTACTTGGAGCCATGCAAGTGATAGTGCGCTCTGCTAATTCTTCAGATAAGGAAGCGAACGGTGTATGTGTATGGTCTGCATAAATGATATCGGAATGAATTTCATCCGCCACAACGATTACGTCATATTTAGTACATAACGATCCGAGCTGCACAAGTTCCTCTTTCGTCCAAACGCGTCCGATTGGGTTATGAGGGCTACAAAGAAGCAAGAGTTTGATGCCTTGCTGAAACTGCTTTTCTAAATGCTTGAAGTCTATCACATATGTATCATTTTGTTTCTGTAATGGACTCACGCATAACTGCCTGTTGTTTGTTGTGACCATTTCGAAAAATGGAGGATAAATAGGTGGTTGTACGAGAACAGATTCGTTTTCTTTGGTGAAAGCCTGTATGCTCGTACTAAGAGCTGGAACGATTCCGGCGCTAAAGACAATCCATTCTTTTTGAATATCCCAGTTGTATTGTTGTTTTGTCCAGTTACAAATAATATCTCCAATATTTTCGGGAGGAAGTGTATAGCCAAAAATCGGATGTTCGATTCGTTGTTTTAAGGCAGTTTGAATTGGTTTTGGTACTTCAAAATCCATATCAGCAATCCAAGCATGGATAAGTTCTTCGTTTTTATATGTATCCCATTTTATACTATGCGTTCCACGTCGATTGATTGCTTTATGAAATAGTTGCATAAGTTTGCTCCCTTCTTCTGTAAAACCAATAAGTTATGAAAGTTCTCTCTCTTCTTATAGAATAGCTGATGTGATAGGATAAAGAAAAGTATTAAAAAGTGAAAAGGCGGGAAGCGAATGGGTACATATGAAAAGATGATAGAGGTTGTGAAGAATTGGGATCCGTTTCAAATGGGACCGGAGTTTTATGAAACAGAAGCGAGCGATGTTGTGAGCGTCATAAGTGTGTTTGACGATCCAAAATATATCGCAAAGAAGATTCAACATATATACTTTATGTCTTTCGAGGAAGTACCTGCGCTTGAAAAATGTGAGAAATTAGCTGTGGAATTACTTGTAATAAAAGAAGGCGGAAGCTGTTCATTATAGGCTGTCGGGATTTCCGACAGCCTTTTTTATATTATCCCGCTATTTGCTGGGTAGTAAGACCTTCAACTCAAAATTTAGCGGAAGCAAAGAAGTTAGGTGGAGGCTGATTAAAGTTTCATTTTATTGCGCGGAAAAAGCGATAATTTCTTCATAAACATGTTCAGGCTTTTCTTCAGGTAGTAAATGTCCTGTATTTTCGTAAGAAATAAATTTTGAATTCGGTAAATCTTTGTGTAGACGATGACCTACATGTACAGGGACGACGCGGTCTTTTTCACCCCAAATGAGTAGGATAGGTGTTTCGATTTTTTGTAATTCAGTTGAAGATAAGTCACCTTCACGGTCTCGTATCATGCGAGTTAAAGCGGGAAATATACGGTCGTCATAAAAAGGAGCGGAGTAACCTGTTTTCATTTCATCGTCAATTAATGAGTGATCATGAACGACATTCATTAAGTTATGAACAATGCCGCGCCTTATAATCCAGTTCTTTACGTATAAATGAAAGAACGGTAAATAAGAAGAGTATAGTAAAGGTAAGGTTGCGCGCGCTAAATAGCTCGAGCTACATAGTAAAATCGTCTTTGAAATGAGTTCAGGACGTATACGGTTTACATAGAGAGAAATTTGCCCACCCATAGAATGCCCAACTAATACAATGTTTGAGAGAGATAAATGTTCAATTAAATCAATAATAATCGTTGCTAAATTGTGATAAGAATACTTAAACAGATGAGACTTATCACTTTTTCCGAACGGTGGCAAATCAAGAGCAATGACTGTTCCTTCCTTCGATAGTAAAGGAATTAGACGGCGGTAACTGAATGAGGAAGATAAAAAGCCGTGAACGAGTATGAAAGTAGGACGTTCTGTTTTATTATCATGTTCATACAATTCGTAATGAACAGTAGTGCCGCGAGTGGAAAAAGTGAAATAAGGACAAGTATATTTATGATTCATT
The DNA here is from genome assembly GCF_000238655.1 of Bacillus sp. 7_6_55CFAA_CT2. Lineage (NCBI taxonomy): Bacteria > Bacillati > Bacillota > Bacilli > Caryophanales > Bacillaceae > Bacillus > Bacillus sp. 7_6_55CFAA_CT2. The sequence goes on from NZ_JH414711.1 coordinate 589,796, forward strand.
TTTTGTCACTCCATTGATTTTTGTTCATATCATCTCCAAGGAAGAAGAAAATATGTTAACAAAAAAAGGCAAGATGACGATGTCATCTTGCCTTTCGTTTATTCAGTATTACCCGCGAACAATATTAGACGGTGTTTTTCCTTGTAACCCTGCAACTAAATTTTCAGCGGCGGTCATGGCCATTTGCTGACGAGTTTTTAATGTTGCAGATCCGATATGTGGTAAAGTCACAACATTTTGTAATGATAAGAGTGGATTATCTTTTTGAATCGGCTCTTGTGTAAATGTATCGATACCTGCTGCAAAGATTTTCTTTTCTGTTAAAGCATGGATTAACGCTTTTTCATCTACTGTTTTGCCGCGAGAAGCATTAATGAAGATTGCTGTGTCTTTCATTAATGAAAATTCCTTTTCTCCGATAAGGTGATATGTTTCATCTGTTAATGGAGTAAGAAGAACAATAAAGTCAGACTGATTCAGTAGCGTCTGTAAATCACAATATGTAGCATCGAATTTTTGTTCAGCTTCTTCTTTACGACGGCGGTTATAGTAAAGAACATTCATATCAAATCCGAATTTTGCTCGTTTTGCAACGGCTTCTCCAATTCGGCCCATACCGATAATACCAATTGTGCTATGGTGTACATCTAGTCCGAAGTGTTCTTTTCCGATTTCAGCGTTCCATTCACCATTTTTCACGTAAGAATCGAGTTCGCAAACGCGGCGCCCAGCTGATAGCATAAGGGCGAAAACGAGATCAGCTACTGTATCATCTAATACGTATGGTGTATTTGTTCCGATAACATTTCGGTTTTTCATCGCTTGTAAATCAAAATTATCGTAACCGACAGAAATGTTGCTCACTACTTTTAAGTTAGGAGCTACTGTCAGTAATTCTTCATTAATAGCAGATCCGAAATTTAATAACCCATCTTTATCTTGTATTTTCTCTAATAGAATATCACGAGGTACTTTCTCATTTTGATCCCATTTTTCATAATCACAGTGTTCTGATAAATAGTTTTCTACAAATGTTGGAACTGGTTCAGCAATATAAACTTTTGGTTTCACGGTTCCATCCCCTTTCGCTTTATCCCGCATTTTTCCGCTGATTAAAGTTTCACTTTATTTTGACATAATTCAATAGAAAAATCTTCTTTTCAAACTGGAGAGGGTATTTGTATAATTTAGACACAAACGAAAAGGAAGGATGATTTATATGGTGACAGAAAAAGAATTAGAATTATTAGCTTGTCTTGAAAAGAGTAGTCGATTATCTGTAGATACATTAGCGAAGCTGTTAAATATAGAAGTAGAAGAAGTAAAGAAGATGGTTGCGAGATTAGAAAATGAAAAGATTATTGTGGATTATGTAACACATATCGATTGGACGAAAGTGAAAGAACATACAGGTTTAACGGCAATGATCGATGTGAAAGTTACGCCAAAGCACGGCGTTGGGTTTGATGCGGTTGCTGAGCAAATTTATCGTTATTCAGAAGTGAAATCCGTTTATTTAATGTCAGGGACATATGATCTTTCTATTACATTAGAAGGGAAAACGATGGGGGAAGTAGCGATGTTTGTTTCTGAGAAATTAGCAACAATTGAATCTGTCGTTTCTACAACTACTCATTTCATTTTGAAGAAGTATAAACATGAGGGTGTTATTTATGAAAAAGACGATGATGATAAGCGAATTGTGGTGACACCATGAAGCAATTTGAACTATCTAGATCAGCAGAATCTTTAAAACCATCTGGTATTCGAAAATTTTTTGATTTAGCAGCAAATATGAAAGGTGTTATTTCCCTCGGGGTAGGAGAGCCAGATTTTGTTACCCCTTGGAATGTAAGGCAAGCATGTATTCGTTCTTTGGAACAAGGGTATACGTCATATACAGCAAATGCAGGATTATTAGAGCTCCGTCAAGAAATAGCAAAGTATCTAAAAAAACAATTTGCAGTATCTTATGACCCAAGTGATGAAATCATTGTTACAGTTGGAGCGAGCCAGGCGTTAGATGTAGCGATGCGCGCCATTATAAATCCTGATGATGAAGTGCTCATTATTGAACCAAGCTTCGTTTCTTATGCACCACTTGTGACATTAGCTGGAGGAGTTCCAGTTCCTGTGGCGACTACTTTAGAAAATGAGTTTAAAGTACTACCAGAACAAATTGAAGCAGCTATTACAGCGAAAACAAAGGCGATTTTGCTTTGTTCACCAAATAACCCGACAGGTGCAATGATAAATAAATCCGAGCTTGAAGAAATAGCAGTGATTGTTGAGAAGTACAATCTAATTGTATTATCTGATGAAATTTATGCAGAGCTTGTATACGACGAAGTATATACAAGTTTCGCGAGTATTAAAAATATGCGTGAGCATACGATTTTAATTTCGGGATTTTCAAAAGGGTTTGCGATGACAGGATGGCGTCTCGGTATGATTGCAGCTCCTGTTCAATTTTCAGAATTAATGCTCAAAATCCATCAGTATTCCATGATGTGTGCACCGACGATGTCTCAGTTCGCAGCACTTGAAGCGTTACGTGCGGGGAATGATGAAGTAATTCGGATGAGAGATAGTTATAAGAAGCGTCGTAACTTCATGACGACATCTTTCAATGAAATGGGCTTAACGTGTCATGTGCCAGGCGGAGCATTTTATGTTTTCCCTTCTATATCTTCAACAGGATTATCTTCAGCGGAATTTGCAGAACAGTTATTGCTGGAAGAAAAAGTGGCTGTTGTCCCTGGTAGCGTATTTGGCGAAAGTGGTGAAGGTTTTATTCGTTGTTCTTATGCAACATCGCTTGAACAACTTATGGAAGCAATGAAGAGAATGGAACGGTTTGTAGAGAATAAAAAAAGGACAAAACGTAATACGTTTTGTCCATAAAAGGGGGGGAATACTAGAAAGCCATGTGTTAGTAGTCTATCCCAATATTGGATAATTATACTTCTTTAAGGGAAATTTTTCATGAATTTTGAATGAGTTCTGTCATAGTGGTATAATTTACTAATATAAGGTATACGCATTCTAGATAACGTTATCTAGAATGCGTACTAACCAATCGGATATTTAAAATAAATATATCTGCTTTGCTCTCTATAATTGTAGAGAGAATGGTAAACGTATGGGAGTGTTTCATATGTCAGAACAATATACAACAGGAGTGGTTGTAACAGGGAAAGTGACTGGAATTCAAGATTACGGTGCGTTTGTAGCGTTAGATGCAGAAACACAAGGGCTTGTGCATATATCTGAAATTACAAATGGATATGTAAAGGATATTCATGACTTTTTAAAGGTCGGCGATACAGTAGAAGTAAAGGTACTTTCAATTGATGAAGAGCACAGAAAAATGAGTTTATCGTTAAAAGCGGCGAAAAGAAAACAAGGAAGGATTCTTATACCGAATCCATCTGAAAACGGATTTAATACGCTGCGAGAAAAGTTGGCAGAATGGATTGAAGAGTCCGAGTTAACAAAGTAAAAGAGGAACGCATATGAGCGTTCCTCTTTTACTTTATCTTATGATATATATTTGCAAATATGATTGCATGCAATCATATTCGTATGTCGGAGGTGAAAGGACATACTGATTATCGAATTTCGTTTGTTTCTGGGTGCGTACCAAGATTTTCAGATGGTTTAAACAGTAAACCAAGGTTGATAAGCCCAGATATACCAACGATGCCGTAAATAATACGTGCAAGAGCTGAATTTTGTCCACCGAAAATGGCTGCTACTAAGTCAAACTGGAAAAACCCGATTAGTCCCCAGTTCACAGCGCCAATTACAGTAAAGACTAATGCGATACGTTGTAAAGTACTCATGAAAAAGCCCCCCCTTAATTGTGAAGCATGAGCAAGCGATGAGTTAATTAACTCTTTTATAGAATGGGGTAGTTATGTTGTTTTTATACATAAAAAATGTTTGAAAGAAGATGTATATACATCTATACCGAAAAATGCGAATTTTTATGCAAAAAATGAACTTTTTCTAAAAAATATATATTGGTTACGTTTACAATGTTTGAATCGCTTGATTTACAACTTCAGTTTCGCTAAAGTGAATACAGAAATACATATCCATAATTGGAGGGAAAAAGATGAGTACACATGTAACGTTCGACTATTCTAAAGCGTTATCCTTCATCGGTGAACATGAAATCACTTATTTACGTGATGCAGTGAAAGTAACACATCACGCAATCCACGAAAAAACTGGAGCTGGGAACGATTTCCTTGGGTGGGTAGACCTTCCGCTTCAATATGACAAAGAAGAATTTGCTCGCATTCAAAAATGCGCAGAAAAAATTAAAAATGACTCTGACATTTTACTTGTTGTAGGTATCGGTGGTTCTTACTTAGGAGCACGTGCAGCAATCGAAATGTTAAACCATTCTTTCTACAACACGCTTTCTAAAGAACAACGTAAAACTCCACAAGTGCTATTTGTTGGACAAAACATTAGCTCCACTTACATGAAAGATTTAATGGACGTATTAGAAGGTAAAGACTTCTCTATTAACGTTATTTCCAAATCAGGTACAACAACAGAGCCAGCACTAGCATTCCGTATCTTCCGTAAGTTATTAGAAGAAAAGTATGGAAAAGAAGAAGCTCGCAAACGTATTTATGCAACTACAGATAAAGCGCGTGGTGCATTAAAAACATTAGCTGATAACGAAGGTTACGAAACATTTGTTATTCCAGATGATGTTGGAGGTCGTTTCTCTGTATTAACGCCAGTTGGTTTATTACCAATCGCAGTAAGTGGCTTAAATATTGAAGAGATGATGAAAGGTGCAGCTGCTGGTCGTGATGACTTCGGAACATCAGAACTAGAAGAAAATCCAGCTTACCAATATGCAGTAGTTCGTAACGCTTTATACAATAAAGGAAAAACAATTGAAATGCTTGTTAACTATGAACCAGCACTTCAATACTTCGCTGAGTGGTGGAAACAGTTATTTGGTGAAAGTGAAGGAAAAGATCAAAAAGGTATTTTCCCATCTTCAGCAAACTTCTCAACTGATTTACACTCATTAGGTCAATACGTTCAAGAAGGTCGTCGTGACTTATTTGAAACAGTCCTTAAAGTAGGTAAATCTACACATGAACTAACAATTGAATCAGAAGAAAACGATTTAGACGGATTAAACTACCTTGCTGGTGAAACTGTAGACTTCGTAAACACAAAAGCATACGAAGGTACATTACTTGCACATAGCGACGGGGGAGTACCAAACTTAATCGTCAATATTCCTGAATTAAATGAGTACACATTCGGTTACCTTGTATACTTCTTCGAAAAAGCATGTGCGATGAGCGGCTACTTATTAGGCGTGAATCCATTTGACCAACCTGGAGTAGAAGCATATAAGAAAAACATGTTTGCTTTACTTGGTAAACCAGGATTTGAAGAATTAAAAGCAGAATTAGAAGAGCGTTTAAAATAATAAAAAGC
>NZ_JH414711.1:595610-598567 GCF_000238655.1 Bacillus sp. 7_6_55CFAA_CT2
CCGGTCGTCTTTTTATTATTTTATCGAAAAGTCCATCAGTATATTCAAACTAAAGTGGGTATGCTAAAGGAAAAGTCTAGGAGGGATGGGCTTGATTCCGATTCAATCAAATTTAGAAGGACGTACATATGCGTTATATAAGTTAGAAGAGATTATGAAACCACTTGGATATAGCATTGGTGGTAATTGGGATTATGATAAAGGATGCTTCGATTACAAAATCGATGAAGAAGATGGGTATCAATTTTTACGAGTTCCATTTACAGCCATTGATGGAGAACTAGATGTACCAGGCGTAATAGTTCGTCTTGGAACGCCGTATATTCTTTCGCACGTATATCAAGACGAACTAGATGATAATGTGAATACTTTAACAGCTGGAACAAGTGGAATGGATCAATTTGCTGAGCCGAAAGATCCAGATGGAGATGTGAAAAGAAAATATATCAATATTGGGAAAGTGCTCATGCAAGAATTAGAGCGTCATTTTACTAATGGTGAATAACAATGAGTATGTCGCTTTCAATGAGAACAAAGGAATGAACTGGATTAATCATATATTGTTCGTCGCGCTTTATACCTAGTAAGAGAATGTTTTGCTTTAAAAGAGTATAGCTACAATTGGCAAAAGTTTGTCCGGTGCAGGACGATGGAAGCTCCATCAGTTGTAATTTATTATCAGAGATTTCGTCGTAAAGTGAAAATAGTACACCTGAAATGGAAGGGAATAAAAGAGAAGCGGTAAATACATAGCTCGTTAATTTATTTCCTTCTATAATTTCTGACACGCCAGCTCTCGTTGCATTTTGTATTTGTTCAGAAGTAAGAAGTTCAGCGATGCAGTGAATGTTTGGGTTGAGCCCTTTTGCAGTTAAAATATTTAAAATGGACTGTGTATCCGCTAAGCTTTCGTTTTTTTCTTTATCAGCTGTTATTAATATGGTGTGTGCCGTTGCAATATTAGCCTTTAATAAAGTTTGATCGTGATGCGGACAACCTTTTATAAATTCTAAATGATGAAATGGTTTTGGGAGTAAAGAAAGTGTTTCATCAATTAAAACGATATCAAGGTTTGGTTGTAATACGTGCATTTGCTTTACAACATGTTTTGCGCGCTCATTCCAGCCAACGATAATCATATGACCGTTAGAAGTAGCGGCTTCTTCACCTTTAATTTTCATATATTGTTTATTAATCATTTCAGTAGCAAACAGCACCATATAATAAGAACAAAAGCCAGTTCCTAATAAAATAATACTTATACCTATTAGTTTTCCTATCGTCGTATGGGGAGCAAAGTCGCCATATCCAACTGTAAAAATGGTAACGATTGACCACCAAATTCCGTCAAACCATGTAGTGAAATGAAAAGGTTCTAATCTATGTATAAGAAAACCGGAAAAAGCAGTCAGTACAATAATAAAACAAATTAAACGAAAAATAATGGAATCACGAAATGTATCTACTAAATTCGGACGGGATTTCAATTGCCTATTCCTCCTTACTTTGTAGGACTACATTCATTGTTGCCATTATAGAAAAAAGAAAAACTCTCTAATTAAAGAGAGTTTGTTTTACGTTACATACTTTCCACTTCAGTTTGTTGGACACTTTCAAGATGCTGGAGAGCATAGTAAACATCAGCGGTATGTCTTTTTTGATCAATGGACAGTTTAAGATGTAAATAGTGAGAACCGTTTTCTAATGTTTTAAGCTTCATATTCTTAACTTTTATATCCATTTCTTTTATTTCTTCAATTACGATTGGGATATTGTCCATATTTCGTACAACAAGTTTCACAGCGATATCACGTTGACGAAATGATCTAGGGCCTACATATTTCATTGCGAGTGGTATAAGTTCGACACTAATCATAAGGAAACACATTCCGAATATCGCTTCAATATAGAATCCGGCCCCAACAGCAATACCAATACCAGAAGCACCCCAGATCATAGCGGCAGTCGTGAGCCCTGCAATGCTATCGTTGCCTCTTCTTAAAATTACGCCAGCACCTAAAAAACCAATTCCTGATACAATTTGAGCGGCAAGTCGAAGTGGATCCATATTCATATGATCGGTATGTGGTAAGTTATAAGCTGCTTTAATAGAAACAATCGTTAGGAGGCAACTAATAATAGAAATAACTAAACACGTTTTTAAACCAAGTGGTTTCCGTTTTAATTCGCGTTCTAAACCAATGGCAAATCCTAAAATAGCCGAGAGACCTAGTTTGATTAATAAATCGGTATAGTCCATATATATTCCTCCTTGTATGATATGCTATATGAATAAAACGCTTATTATAGAAAGAAACGTCTTTTGATAGAGTAACTTTATATAAAATATATGTAGGAATTGCTCATACATGAAAGAGATATTTCGTTTAAGTATATGATATAAAAAAAGAAATGTGGGCAGTTTTAAAAAAGTTTATAAAAGGTGTTGCATTTCATTTTTCACCATGATATATTAATAACCGTCGCTGATGCGGAAACGCAGAAAACGACAAAAAAGAAATTGAAAAACTTAGTTGACATCGAAAAACGAAAATGTTAACATAAGGAAGTCGCAAATGAGCGACCAAGTAGTTCTTTGAAAACTGAACGAAACAAACAACGTGAAACGTCAATTTTTATTTTAGATGCTAGACAAACTAACTTTATTGGAGAGTTTGATCCTGGCTCAGGATGAACGCTGGCGGCGTGCCTAATACATGCAAGTCGAGCGAATGGATTAAGAGCTTGCTCTTATGAAGTTAGCGGCGGACGGGTGAGTAACACGTGGGTAACCTGCCCATAAGACTGGGATAACTCCGGGAAACCGGGGCTAATACCGGATAACATTTTGAACCGCATGGTTCGAAATTGAAAGGTGGCTTCGGCTGTCGCTTATGGATGGACCCGCGTCGCATTAGCTAGTTGGTGAGGTAACGGCTCACCAAGGCAACGATGCG
>NZ_JH414712.1:0-16682 GCF_000238655.1 Bacillus sp. 7_6_55CFAA_CT2
GTGGTGCTACCCCAAACTGAAATAAAAAATAGAGTCTCAGGAACTTGATTCTGAGACTCTATTTTTTATTTTAAACAGGAAAGCATAATTTTCTCTAATTCTTCTTTACTTAAATTATCTGCAAGAATTGTAACTTGATAAGTATTATTCTTTCCTTTTGCAGGAACAATCATCTTCATTACTTTAAATTTATCCTTTGTATTTTCAGATAAACTTATTTTTGTCCCGACTAATTCATAATTAGTTATCTTTTCACTAGTCCCTACTATCCCCTTCAGCGAATCTTCTCCTTGATCTCTAACTGCAGATTGATACACCATATATGCGGAATCTTCATTTCGATATTCATAAACAATAGTGGGATCCATTTTTTTAATAGCCAACGGTGTTTGAACATCTTCTCCACTTAGTTTATACCCTTTTACTACATACGTTGGTGTCTTAATTTGAAAATCAAGATATTCCTGTGCTTCCTTTTTAGTCAAATTAAAGTGTGAATAAATTTTCTGTCTAAATGGTCCTATTTCTTCATCATTTTTCTCATATTTCTTTTGCTCTTCTGGGTCTAACTTGTCAGGACTTCCTACTAATTTTACTTTTTTACCCAAAGTATATGCCTCTGTTTCTAAATCAATAAATCGCTTAAATTCTTCTTTCGTAAACAGATTTTGCGCCACTCCAACTTCTGTAAGTAAATTATTATATTCTCCTTCTGAAACAAAAAATTCTGCTTCTGCCTGTTCTTTTGTACCAATCATTTTTTCTACAATTTGATGTATAGGAATATCGGTTTGTGTTTTTAATTCTTTCATATTATTTTTCACTTCTATTTGTTGTTTCTCAGGGCTAGTCGGCTTATCGGCACGGGCATTTAATAAGGATACAGATGATACTGCAATAATTGCCACAACTCCTAGCGCAGACCAACGATACGATTTTTTTTGGAATTTTTTAATCATTAGAATTCTCCTTTTTAACATCCTTTTGTTTTTACTGAAATTTGCCACACTCGGTACTTGATAATAACTTGAGTAATGTTCCAAAAGGCTAATAATAGTATGTCCATACGCGATTTGTTCCTCTGCATCTATACATGTAAGAGCTAATGCATCGCATGCTAGTTCTTGATCTTCCCGCATACATGAGTAGGCATACCAAAGAATGGGATTAAACCAATTTAAAATGAGTAAACCATGCATAAGCCAGTTCACACCGACATCTCTTCGCTTGATGTGAGCCAATTCATGATGGAAAATATATCGTAACTGTTGTTCATCTAATACTTTCATATGTACAGTTGACAATAACAACTTGGGCCGAATAAATCCGAACACTGTTGGACTGGAAACCTTTCCAGATACAAGTAGAGGGATATCTCGTTGAACAGACATAGATTGCTTACATTTTTCAAAAATCCGGATAATTTTCTCATCTGTAATATCAGGTTGTTTTTTTATGTAAAGTAGTAAACTCCTGTTCATAATAAATGTAGCAAAGCTTAGAAGAATAACGCCAGTAAGCCAGATGTATATACAGATTGTATAGAATGGAACCGTCCCATCATCCTGCTTTTCATTATTGTCTGTTTGTGACTTGTTTGCCTGATCAGTTTGTGTTGAACTTGAGGTATAAGTATCTTCTTTTGTAAGAACCTTTGTATTGTCTATACCTTTCAATTCTTGCATGCGTTCTTGTGAAGGAAAAATAGCTACAGGGGTTCGGCTAGAAATGAATGCATCATTATTCTTGTAAGTAAGAACAGAATAGATACTATAGGAACTATCTGGCGACCAAGGTAATACAAGTCTTATTATTAATATAATCCATAGCATGTATTGCCAACGTGGAGTTAACTTATTTCTAAACAAGACCTTGATACATAAGATTAGGCCCACTAATATGCTCGCCATAATAGTGGTCTCTATCAACCAATCGAAAAAATGAGGAAGATAGACATTAATAAACATTTCTATCATTATAATCTATCCTTCCTCTGATTTTCCTCACTCTTCTCATCCAGGATACGTTTAAGTTCGTTAATGTCTTCTGAAGACAGCTTTTCTTCTTTCAGGAAATTTACCAGCAAGGGCTTAAATGCTGCACCATAGAAACGTTTAAGTAAAGATTTCGTTTCTACTTGTAAATAACTATCTTGCGAAACCAAAGGATAATAAGCGTACATACGCCCTTTATCTTGATGGTAAGTAACTGCTTCTTTGTGAACTAATCGATTAATTAGTGTTCGAATCGTTTTGGGTTTCCAATCCATTTTCTTCTCCAACTCTTCAATCACTTCATTTGCTGTTTGTGGAGATTTTGACCACAGTACTTTCATTACTTCTAACTCCGCTTCTGAAATTTTAGGTAATTCTTTCATTAATTTAAATTACACCTCCCTCGGATTACAAGTGTAATCTTTAACTGAATATTACACTTGTAATCTTTCGTTGTCAATCTTATTTTATATTTGTGAAATCCTTTCCTATGCCCATCAACATACGAACGAAGAAAATTAACATCGCTCAGATTGTTCCATCTCTTCCTAGCTGATAGCTATCTCTCTCATTTATACAGTGATACAAGATTTTTCTTCTAGTGGAATGTATTCCGCCTCTTTTAGCTTATGAAAAGGGCGTAATTGTACACTGTATATCGTATTTCCCGCTGCTCTCATTCCCGAGAAAAAATAAATTTCTCCTTCTATTTCGTAGGCAGGACGTATGATTAGCCCTTTTTGACTTTCATATTGAACATGGCCACTTTCAACGATTCCTTCATTTAACAAGGCATCTCGAGCATTTGTATAGTCATTTCAAAAATCGGTATGAATCGTTCTATAAGACATTGTATCCCTCCAGTGGTTTGATGTGTTGCGTTTAGCTATGTGCATCCAAGTGTCTAGCATCTATTTTTAATGACATATACGTTTAAATTCAATGTAGGAAAACATAATTCCTAGTTTGTTCTTGTTCTTTTATGAAAAAGTAACATTTGTCATGTTGTGTTTATAGAATCCAAAAAGAGTAGCACCCTTTTCAGGTACTACTCTATCTTTACGCAATTGTATATATGGATTAATATCCAAGTATGCCGACAATTTGAGTTGCTTTGTTATTACGAATTGAATAATAAATTTCTAAGCCTTTACGTTCAGCTTTTAGTACTTTACCCTTCATTTTCGATAAATGTTGTGAAACAGATGATTGGGGTATCTCTAAAATTTTTGTTAGCTGCGAAACATTAAAAGTATTATGTTTGCTTAGCTCGTTTACAATACGTAAACGAATTGGATGTGCCATTATTTTTAAAATTTCAACATCTTCTTCAGTAATATTAGTTTTTTTTGATTCCAGTACTGTGCTTGTCATAGCTATTCTCCTTTATTACTTTCTTATAAGAAGTTATTTACCTTAGTATTCCGTATCGAAATTTTATATTTTATATATCTCAATAGATAAAAATCAATGTAACTTTAATAAATTCTATAGTTATTATATAACGGATTTTCTATTCGAGTGTGAAGTTCATCTGGAGTTTACGTGATTTTCATATATCCTAATGTACAACTGAACGAATGTATATCTGAGGTCTGATATTGCATAATCGTAAATAATAAAAATATAAAGTTCGAATATTTACTAAAGGTAAGTATTCCTTCTATTTTATTTTTCTACAATACAATTACGTTCTTACAGTGGGGCACCAGACATCTATCAACTTAAGAATGGAAACAAAGCGTACTTTCATTTTGTCGGGTAAAGCATTCCTAAAATAGAAGCATACTCTTAATAATACGCATACCAAATAAACCCTATCGTTTTATTAAAATTCAAGGAAATAGTAATGAAATCCTATATTTATGCGATTTAATATAATGTCACACATTTTATAGTTTAAAAAGGAAAGTATAGATGAACAGGAGAATATACCTGTTTACATCTATCCTTTTTTACAACAATATGACCACATTTACTACTACAACAAAGATTTTTACCACAACAAATTTTCATATAGTTATTAAACTATTTTTTGAATAACTAAATTAACCTCTTCGTTAACTTTAATTACGAATAAATGGCCCTCTTCACCTTCAATTGGATCAACTACATCTTCATTAAAAGATTCAGCATGTTGTCTACCATATCTATTAAACTAGCGGTGTTTATTTTCCCTGATTCCTTTCCATACCTAAGGTACCCAAAAGTCCACTGGATTCCCGAGGCTACTATCCACATTTGTGTCTCTGAAAAGGCTTTTTGTGCCATTAGACGTAACTGTAGGTTCCTGAACAAGCAAAATCATGAAAATACACAAAAAGTTAGATTATCATCCATTACATTACTGTTTTGCTTCGTTCGAATAGAAAAACTCGGAAGAACGCCACTTGTTCGATATCTCCTCAATGTGATAAGGTGTCGTTCTGCAACATCCACCTATTAAACGTGCACCTGCTTGGTACCATTCTTCAGATAGAATATCCAACGCGTTACATTTTTCATGACCATGCCATGTTTTTGTTTCCGGATTATAAGTTTCACCAGAGTTTGGATAAACAATAATCGGTTTTTTGGTGTTTGCCCTCAACTCTTGAATTGCACCAGTCACAACGGTTACTGGCGCACAATTGATGCCTATCGCTACAATTTGTTCACTTTTCTCAAAAACTCGTGCACACTCCACGAGTTTCATACCTTCACTAATCTCTTTCTCATTTTTTAGCGAAAAGGAAAGCCACGCATATGTTTCTGGAAACTCACGCAATAATGTATCTAATACTCTTGCTTCTTGCAGGGAAGGGATTGTTTCAAATGCCAATAGATCTGCACCTGCTTCGATTAACGCAGACATTCTCGAACGGTGAAAGTCTGCTAATGTTTTATCTGTCACACCATAGTTACCTACATACTCTGAACCATCTGCAAGGTAAGCCCCGTACGGCCCAACTGATGCAACAACCAATGGTTTAGGCCTATTCGTTTGAATATTTTCCTTCCAAAAATCATCTCTTGCCCTTCTTGCAAGTAACACCGTTTTCTTAATTAATTCTAAAGCTTCCTGTTCTTGTATTCCACGCGCGGAAAAACCACTAATAGTAGCTTGATAGCTTGCTGTTATGGCACAGTCCGCTCCAGAACGAAAATAGTCCGAATGAACCTGATAAATTAGTTCCGGATTTTCTAATAACACACGTGCCGACCAAAGGGGATCGTCCAAATTACATCCATGCCCCTCCAATTCAGTAGCTAATGCTCCGTCAAGAAGCATAATGGAATGTTGGGATAAAATAGCATCAATTGGGTTGATTTTGTTCGACATAATCTACACTCCTCTTTTTTAGATTTTTTGTTAGATAATAACTTCCATAGCAAAACAAAATAAACGGTATGCCGCAATATAAGGCAATTCTCTGTGTTGGATCGAATGCAATTCCAATACACGATGCCAGACAAAGGCTAAAAGAAGCAATTGGTACTAATGGATATAGTGGTGTGCGATAAATCAAGTCCTTTTCAGAATTTCCTTCTTTCAAAAATTGTCTGCGAAATAGGAACTGGGAACCACTAATACTCATCCAAACTATAACTACTGCTAGACCGGAAATGGAAACAAGTACAATATAGACAGTATCTGGTGCCACAATACTTGATAGCAAAGCCAAAGCTCCACCCACCATGCTGAAAATGACGGCGTTGATTGGAACACCTTGCTTCGTCATTTTCCCAAAAATCGGGGATATCGTATTCTTATTAGCAAGCGACCAAAGCATTCTAGAAGAGGCATAAAGGCCTGAGTTTGCCGCAGATAAAATGGCTGTTAAGATAACGAAATTCATTATGTCAGCTGAATATGGCACCCCAATTCGTTCTAGAACTGCAACAAAAGGGCTCTCTAATACCCCTGCATCGGAAATAGGCAATAACGCAGATAAAACAACAATCGTTCCTACAAAAAAGATGATCAATCTCCACAGAGTAGTTCGAATGGCCATCGGTATCATTTTTTCTGGGTTCGCTGTTTCTCCAGCTGCAATGCCTATTAATTCTGTTCCCGAAAAAGAAAAATTAACCGCAAGCATGGTCATCATAATGGCCGTAGCACCATGAGGAAATAAACCTCCACTTGTAAAATTAGAAAAGAATGGTGCTGCTTTTGAATGAGTCATCGGAAGAAACCCTAGCATTGCCGCTACTCCTAAAACAATAAAAAACACAATAGCTATAACCTTTATCGATGAAAACCAAAATTCGGATTCGGCGAAAAATTTAACAGTCAGGACATTTAATACAAAGATCAAAATGGCAAAAAGAGCACTCCATACCCAAACATTAACCGATGGAAACCATCGCTTCATAAGTAATCCTGCAGCTGTAAATTCAGAACCTAAAGCAACAGTCCAAGTTAACCAATACAACCAGGCTACTGTATACCCTGTACCCGGTCCAATATATTTAACTGCATAACTATGAAATGCGCCCGTTTCAGGCATATGTACGGAAAGCTCGCCTAAACATAGCATAACTAGATAAACCACTAGCGCACCAATCAGATAGGATAGAATTGTTCCAAACGGGCCAGCTTGTTGAATAGTGTAACCCGAGCTTAAGAATAAGCCAGTTCCAATCACCCCACCAAGTGATAGCATGACTAAATGACGTGCTTGCATTTTCCTTTGAAATTCTTGCCCATTTTTGTTCTCCATTTCTACTCTCCTTTAGTTACTATCCAGAAAAAACAAAAGCGCACTCTAAAAAAGAGGGCGCTACTGACAAATAAAAACGGAAGCTCTCATCTATCAGGATTATCACCCGCTGGAATTAGCACAGTGTCTACTTAAGCAGACCTGTTGCTGAGGTTTCATAAGGCCAGTCCCTCCACCTCTCTGGATAAGAAATATTTTTTTATAACCTTATCAATCCATTTAATAACTGTCAAGATAATTCTGTTTTTTTAAAAAATTATCTATTATAGAAATACAAAAAATAGAGTATTACTATAACTGCAACCCACTCCTTCTTAGGTATTATTTAAAAATCGAACATACAAAACCTCATTTATTTATGATACGGTTCACAAGCACTTCCTCAAAACTTGATGCACTTCACACAAATTAACCAGATCCGTAAAATCCGGAACTGGTTAATTTGTGTTTGTATAATATTTTCTATAATCTTTATATAAAAATTATAAAATTTATTATATACTTGAAACAATACATATAGAGTTACCTACCAAATCGTATCCTCCAAAATAATTAGGTATTATAAAGTGGTCTCCTTTTTTAAAGAAATAGTGCTCACCTTCTTTAATTAACTCACCTTCTCCCTGTATTACACTAACAAGAAGGAAGGCTTTTTGTTGTTCCAAACTAGCTGATCCATCTAACTCCCATTTTTCCACTGAAAAATACGGACATTTAATAAAATTAGTTATACTCAAATCATCTACTTTTTCATTTTTAAATGTTAACTGATTCGAAATACATGGAGTTTCTATTACATCAATACTGCTTTCAAGATGAAGATCACGTAAATTACCTTCTGAATCTCTTCTATCATAATCATACAATCTATAGGTTGTATCAGAGTTTTGTTGTGTTTCTAATACTAAAATCCCTTTACCAATTGCATGGACAGTTCCACTCGGCACATAGAAGAAATCTCCAGGTTTCACCTTCACACGATGTAACAGTTGGTTCCACTCTTTTTGTTCAATCATAGACATCAATTCTTCTTTTGTTTTCGCATGATGCCCATATATAATTTCTGCGTCTTTAGTGGAATCGATTACATACCAGCATTCTGTTTTTCCTAGTTCTCCATTCTCATGCACGCTAGCATATTCATTATTAGGATGAACTTGAACAGATAGATCTTGATTGGCATCCAAAATTTTTGTAAGAAGAGGGAAACGCTCCCCCTCCATATTTCCAAATAAATCTCGATGGTTATCCCACAATTCACCCAAGGATAGCCCTTTATACTTTCCGTTCTTAACAATACTTTGTCCATGTTGATGCGCTGCAAAAGCCCAACACTCTCCAGTTTGATTTGATGGAATTTCATATCCAAAAGAAGTTAAATGTGTCCCACCCCAAATTCTTTCTTTAAAAACAGGTGCAAAAAATAATGGTTCAGTCATGATTTGAATCCTCCATTCTATGCAATTTCATCTAGTAGTTTGTATGCTTCTGCTTTTGTTTGAACAGATAATAACTGCTCTCTATAACTATCATCCATTAGTTTTCGAGAAAGCATTTGAAGGATTTTCAAATGTTGATTTCCCTCATTTTCTTTTGGTACTGCAATCATAAATATTAATTTTGCTTCAGTTCCATCAAGACTCTTCCAATCTATCCCTGATTGTTTAATTCCAAATACCACGCTCGGTTTCCTAACAGCATCTGATTTTCCATGCGGAATAGCAATGTTTACACCAATCCCTGTAGTACTTTCTTGTTCACGATTCATAATAGCTTGTTTAAATTCTGTCACTGAATGCAATGCACCTACCTGCTTTAACTTTTGAATCATTTCATCAATGATGTCATCTCGTGTTTCTCCTTTTAAGTCCGTTTCAATTAATTCTAAACTTGTAATATCTGTTAATTTTTTAATTTCTACCTTGTCTACTTGTTCGCCTCTTACTTGAGTCTCTCGTTCCAGTTGTTGCACTTCTATTGTTGCTGATACTTCTTTTATTTGTTCATTTTCTTGTTTTTCTAACTTTGAAACGTCTTTTTTCAATACATTTACTACAACAGCTGTCACAATAGAGCCTACAATTACAGCTACAAAAAACATAAACACATTATCTACTGCCCCTAACACTGCAACAATCGGACCACCATGTGCCACTCTGTCTCCTACATGACCGATCATCGCAATCACAGCACCTGTCATTGAACCCGCCATTATACTTGGAATAACACGAAGTGGATCTTGGGCTGCGAAAGGAATTGCACCTTCCGTAATACCGAAGAGCCCCATTGTAAATGATGCTTTACCCATTTCTCTCTCTGAATCTTGAAATTTCCCCTTACTTATAAAAGTAGCTAGTCCCATACCAATTGGTGGGATACATATTGCCGCAGCTATTGGACCCATAATTTCATAGTTTCCTTCTCCAATCATTGCTGAACCAAATAAGAATGCTACTTTATTGACTGGACCACCCATATCAAATGAAATCATTGCACCTAAAATTAATGCTAATAGAATTGAACTTGACCCTTGCATACCTGCTAACCAAGCTGTTAATGATACGAAAACTTGTGCGACAGGGGCACCAATAATAAATACAAATGCTAAACCTACAATAAGGGAAGCAAATACCGGAATAATAATAATCGGCATAATTGGTTGAATCGCTTTTGGAACTTTTAATTTTTTAATTCCTAATGCTATGTAACCAGCTAAGAAACCAGCGATAATTCCACCGAGAAAACCAGCACCACTTTCACTTCCGTAAAAGCTTCCTGTTGCTGCAATATATCCACCAATCATCCCAGGAACAAGTCCAGGTTTATCCGCTATACTATATGCAATATATCCAGCCAGTATTGGAACCATGAACGTAAATGATGCACCACCAATTTGTTCAATGGTTTTCCAAAAAGAACCCTCTGGAATCACTAAACCCCCAGGAGTTTTTTCTCCCCCAAGTGTTAAGGCAATAGCAATTAATAATCCTCCAACTACGATGAATGGGACCATAAAAGATACACCATTCATTAAATGACGATATATCGGATTTTGCTTTTTTTCCTGTTGGTTACTTTCTACTTTTTTTGACTGTGAATGATAAATAGATACATCCCCGCTGATTACTTTCTCAATTAATTCTCCTGGTTTACGAATACCATCCTGTACTCCAACAACCAACAATTTTTTCCCTACAAATCTATCTTTATTTACGACTCTATCCGCAGCTATAATAATGCCGTCCGCCTCGCGAATATCTTGTTCAGTTAACTCATTTTCTACCCCTATTCCACCTTGGGTTTCAACTTTCATTTGGACTCCTAATTTATCCGCTGTTTTTTGTAAATTTTCAGCTGCCATATAGGTATGGGCAATCCCATTTGGACATGATGTAACCGCTAACAATTTCATTCTTAATCCTCCTCACACTTTTTA
Source organism: Bacillus sp. 7_6_55CFAA_CT2 (assembly GCF_000238655.1). NCBI lineage: Bacteria > Bacillati > Bacillota > Bacilli > Caryophanales > Bacillaceae > Bacillus > Bacillus sp. 7_6_55CFAA_CT2. The sequence goes on from NZ_JH414712.1 coordinate 10,137, forward strand.
CTAAGCGCCTACATTTACTATAAATTAATATTAAGACGTCAAAAGTTTCATTTTTTACCGTAACTTCCGGAAAATAAATCTTTTACCTAAGCAAATAACAGTTATTTGGGTCTCTACTTTTCGGTTAAGTATGTAAACAGGACAAAAATTTCATTACGTTTGTTTCTTTCGTAAGTTTTTGAATAAAGGATGGTTGCTCACTTATAAAGGATAGTTCCTGAAACAATTGTTTCGTTACCTCTTGTCCATCACTTTTAACTGCTAGCATAAATACAAGTGATACCTTCTCTGCTCCCCAATCAACTGGTTCTTTTAATGTAGCGATTGCAATTACTGATTCTTGAATAAATTTTGGGTTGCCATGGGGAATTGCGATTCCTGCCCCAATCGTTGTTGCTGACATTTTTTCTCTTATGATTGCATTTTCTGCATACTCTTTATCTACATACCCCTTACTATGCAAAGCATACGCTAACTTTTCAATTAGCTCATATGGGTGCTGTATATCCTGTTGTAAAAACACTAAAAATGGAGATGTATAATTGAGCATAACAAAGTCTTTTTGTTCTTTATAACTTGGCTCATCATAATTTTGTATAAAGTCCCCTAGCTTCTTTTCTTCTGGCCCCTCTAATAATGGGGATACTACTATATGAGGAATGTTTAATCTTGAAAGACTAGTAGTTGAAATAACGAGATCCACATCACGATGTTTCATTATATAACTTTGTAAATCAGCTTTTGAAATACAGTCCATAACATGGATATGACGAAATTTACGCTCAATTTTTGTACGTAACAACTGCGACATGCCAATGCCCATATGACAAACAATAATTACATTTTTAGATTTTTCCTGGTGATTTAACCGTTCAACAGATGCTTCAAAGTGTAGAGTAAGATAAGCCGCTTCTTCTTCTGGAATATATATATTTAGAGATTCATTTATCTCTTCTAATACTTGTATCAATACATTAAACACATAGGGATACATTCTCTTTATATCGTGTAACATCGGATTAGAGACAGAAAGATCATAGCTTAAGCGATTCAATGCGGTATATAAATGAATCGTTAACCCTTCAATTAAAATTTTGTCTTTACTGAAATCAATTTCATATAACTGTGACATACGTTTAACTAATTGCTGTATAACCATAAAAAGAATTGGATTACTTTCAGTAAGTGTGCTGTCCTGCATTGGTTTATCTTGATAACGAATTTTCCCACCTAAAATATGAGCTGTTAAATACGTAACTTCTTCTTCTGTAAAATGAACTGAAAAAACACATTCCAATTGTTTTAAAAATTCCAATGTCCATATATATTCTTTTGTTTCTTTCAGTATTTTAATTTCCTTTTCAGCATTTAAAATAGGTTGTTTAAGTTTCATTCTCCGTACCATGAGCAATGTATGCACTAATAAACTTTCAAATGTGTCATCTGTAAAAAACAATGCATTTCGTTTTTGTAACGCTTTCAATTCGTTCGTAACAAACTCAACCTCATGATATTGAAATTGTTCTTTAATAAATTGATTCGTAAGATCAGAATTACGAATCAAATCTGATAATCTAGCCAATGCTCTTCTTTTTTTCTTTTCAATTCCATCAATAATAAGTCCAACTCGCTGTTTTGAAACAATGGTTAAATCAAAATGATGTAACCATTTTTCAATTCTATCTAAATCTTTTTTTATAGTCGTTCGACTTACAAAATGTTGGGATGCCATTTCCTGTGCAGTAACTGCCTTTACATTCATTAATAAGTTGTATGCAATTTGTAGAATTCTTTCTTCATCTGATTCATACTTTGTGCGATTATTAATACAATAAAGTTTATTAAACAAGTCCACCTTTTCATATTCCTCAATCTCTAAGTACACACCTAATCCCGGTTTCCTAACAAGAATCGCACTTGAATAATTCGCAAGGTGCTCCTCAATTATTTTAAAGTCATTACGAATTGTTTTTTCAGAGCAATTCACCTTATCCGCAAGGTCTTGTACTAATGAATAGTCGTTAGATTCAGATAATAGTAGAAATAAAATTTCTTTCTGTCTTGTATTCATAAATTTCACCTATCTCTTATATCTTTCTATGTTATATGCATTACTTTACAAGATACTTTTACCCTCTCTTATAACTAGCAATTTCGATTAATTGTACTCACTTTCAAATTTTAGCTACCTTACGTTAAAAATTCGTATTTAGAATTAATTATTTTTCTCGATACTCCAACATCATTTCTATATTAAGTATCTTAAGCAACTAAGAAGACAATTAATTTCAATATACCGTAAAGTATCCCAATTAAAAGTTTAATTTATTACCAAGGCTCCGGAAAAGCTGCTTTATTTCTGTAACGAAATAAAATCCTGTATTAGTAGTTTTTTATCTACATAATTAATTTTAATCTCTCTTCTAGAATCTCCCTATCTGATTGTGATTTTGAAATTACAAGACATGTATCATTCCCACAAATACACCCTACTTTTTCTTTCCAGTCTACAGAGTCTAATAACACCCCTATAACATGTGCATTACCCGGTAAAGTTTTAATAATGGTTAATTGATTTATATAATCAATTTTTACGACAACTTCTCCCAACTTTTTCTTTAACATCATATCAGTTTGTATATTATCTCCTGTGAAGTTTTTATATATAGTTAAACCGTTTGAAGAAACTGTCTTTATTATATTTAATTCGCGAATATCTCGCGAGATAGTAGCTTGTGTTACAATTTCCCCTTTTTTTGCTAACAGCTCTACTAACTTTTCTTGTGTATCTATTTCATACTCTCTCACCGCTTGTTTAATTAGCCTTTGTCTTTTCTCTTTTCTCATAAAAGACGCCCCTTATATCGTTATACTTTTATTATATCTTCCTATAAATTTTATTCGAAAGAGGAAAAGGGGAATGTTGCGGAAACGTTCATAGTTTTGAGTACTTTACGCCCCTATAGGAGCCCACCACACATCCATTAACTTAAGGATGTAGAATCTGGATAAAAAAGAATTATCTTTATTCGCTGAAGAGTTATATTGATATATAATTACTAACCTTCAATTACCAATCCTATCCATTGCAATAAAATAAAATAGGTTGTAACATCTACCAGTATTTAAATGACGAACATTGTCTACAGCATTTCAACTAATAATTAAGAGGAGCATACAATGAATAAAATAAAAAGGTTACTAAAACGTAAAACGACTTTGATAATTCTTATCCTATTCGTATTTGTTTATGTAAATAATAGTTCTTTTTTTGCTGAGAGGGCCGATAGGACTCCTCTTCTTCTTGCTCACCGAGGGCTTTCGCAAACATTTAGCATGGAAGGGATTGAGGGTGATACATGTACAGCTAAACGTATAAATAAACCTGAACATTCTTATTTAGAAAATACAATTCCATCTATGGAAGCGGCATTTAAAGCTGGAGCTAATCTAGTAGAGTTTGATGTTCAACCAACTAAAGATAATAATTTTGTTATTTTTCATGACTGGACTCTTGATTGCCGTACTAATGGTAAAGGTGTTACAAGAGATTTTACAACAAAAGAACTACAAGCACTTGATATTGGTTACGGTTATACAGCTGATGGGGGTAAAACATTCCCGTTTCGTGGCAAAGGGCATAATCTTATGCCAACACTTGATGAAGTACTTACCCATTTTCCAGACCGTTCTTTTCTTATTCATATTAAAAGTGATGATGAAAATGAAGGAATCCAATTGGCTACTTACCTCAAGAAATTACCAGCGAAGCGCCTTAATCAACTAACTGTATATGGTGGCGATAAACCAATTGCTGCGATAAAAGAGCGCATCCCTAGTTTACGATTAATGTCTAAAGCAACCATGAAAAAGGATCTTCTTACTTATATGGCGTTAGGGTGGACTGGTTACATGCCTTCAAGCCTGAAGCATGGGGAGTTACATATACCAGACAAAGTAGCTCCTTGGCTTTGGGGATGGCCAAATCGTTTTCTTAATCGAATGGATAAAGCTGATACTCGAGTTATTGTTGTAGGAGGAAATGGATTTGGATTTTCAAGTGGATTTGACTCGCTTGAAGATATAAAACGTCTTCCTGACGATTATACAGGTGGAATTTGGACAAACCGCATTGATAAAATAGCACCTGTATTTCAAAAATAAAAGATGATATAACAATCGAAATTTTTTCATATGTTTAACCATTTATATTTTAAAAAAAGACTTATTAATAATATTGAAGTTTTATACACCGATAAACACCGCTGATGACCTCCATTATTTATAGGAAATCAGGGGTGTTTTTTGGATAAATGCAACTCACTGTAATTCAAATCGAAGTACGACAACAATCAAAAAATAACCCGCTACATGTAAAAAATGGGCTAAATCCACATTAATAACTCATTGTAGATAAATTATTAACCTTGCAATACCTTCTTAAATTTAATTGTAGGGGTACCGCCACACATCCATCAACTTAAGGATTCGGGCTATTTTTGAAATTAAAAGCGCGTTACTATTTTCTTATATTAATGAGAAAGGGTGACGTGCTTTTTATGAATATGCATCAAAAGCAAGAGTTGTCTTTATTTGCCGAAGAGTTATATCGATATATGTCTCCCGCTACACTTAATCAATTAGCTATAGAAGCAGGCGGGATGAAACGAAAACGGAAGTGCCACGGGCATCATTTTTTATCTTTGTGTGTATGGCTAAATCAACAAGTCGCTACTACCTCTCTTACCCAACTATGTAGTCAATTAGAAACTTCAACAGGAGTTTTATTAAGTCCGGAAGGACTTAATCGGCGATTTAACTCGGCTTCTGTAGCCTTTTTTCGTACTGTATTTACTACGCTTCTACAGGCTAAGATTGGAGGCGTATCTAAGATTTCTCATTCTCTTTCTTCCTACTTTGAGCGCATTCGCATCCTTGATTCTACAACCTTTCAAGTTCCAGATCGATTCGCAGCTATGTATCCTGGTGCCGGAGGATGTAGTCATAAAGCTGGTGTGAAAATTCAACTAGAGTATGACTTGTTGAGTGGAGAGTTTTCTGATGTGAAAATTGAACCAGGAAAACGAAGTGATCAGGCGTATGGTGCGACTCGAACAGACATGATACAAAAGAATGAGCTGTATATCCGTGACTTAGGATATTTTCGTCTACAAGACTTTAAGTCTATTCAAGACAAGCAGGGGTATTATTTATCCCGTCTTAAGTTACCGACTAAAATATATAGAAAAGAGTTCGAAACAGTCGTATTTAAAACAAAACCTCCTCAATTGAAACCAGTATATATACAAATTCATTTGGAAGACATTATGAAACAATTAAAACCTGGCCAAGTTTATGAATTACACGATGTATATGTAGGGAGTAAAGACAAACTGCCTACTCGTATTGTAGTTTATAGATGTACCGAGGAGCAAAAACAGAAACGCTTACGTGACCGAGCTATTCGTGAAAAGAAAAAAGGGATTACATATACAGAGCGCACGAAGCTTTTACAAGGTATCACGGTATATATGACAAACATTCCTACGGAATGGGTACCAAAAGAGAAAATCTATGACCTATATTCATTACGTTGGCAAATTGAGCTGTTATTTAAAATATGGAAATCTTGGTTTCAAATTCATCGTTGTAAATCTATTAAACAAGAGCGATTAGAATGTCATCTTTATGGGCAACTCATTAGTATTCTATTATGTTCTTCTACTATGTTTAAAATGCGAGAACTCCTATTACGTAAAAAACAGAAAGAACTAAGTGAATATAAAGCAATGTATATAATTAAGGATTATTTTTCACTTTTTTACCAAGCATTACACAAAAACACCCAAGAATTATCAAAGGTTCTCCTTCGTCTGTTTAACCTCCTACAGCACAACGGACGAAAATCTCATCGGTACGAGAAAAAGACAGTCTTTGATATTTTGGGTGTTGTTTATGAGTATACCACTTCTAATCCTCAGGTAGCATAGTAAAAAATTGAAACCTGTCAGGGTTTATTTGATATGCCTACTTTTATAAAATCTATAAAAGATAATAAAAAATTATATAAAAAAACACATTTTGTTTGAAAATATCCCTTAAGTTGATGGATGTGGGGTACCGCCACATCGCTATCAAGCTAACAAGACAATATCCCCCCTAAAATGAAAAAGGCGTTATTCTTTCTGAGAAATCATAGGAAAGGATAACGCCTTTATATCAATATGACTGTATCCTATATGAAAAATTAACATCGTTCCGAATGTATATATTGTATATATTGTACACATTGTGTATAATGTGTTCATAAGCATTTAAGAGGCAAGGAGTTGAATCATGAAAATCTTACTATCTAATAAGTCTAAGTCGCCTATTTATCAACAAATCATTGATCAGATTATATTACAAATATCAAATGAAACATTGAAAGTAGATGATTCGTTACCTTCTATGCGTTCATTAGCAAGAGACTTGAAGGTAAGTGTTATTACTTCAAAAAGAGCGTACGAAGAACTTAGAAAAGCGGGTTACATCTACTCTATAGTA
>NZ_JH414712.1:16762-20546 GCF_000238655.1 Bacillus sp. 7_6_55CFAA_CT2
CCCCCCTAAAATGAAAAAGGCGTTATTCTTTCTGAGAAATCATAGGAAAGGATAACGCCTTTATATCAATATGACTGTATCCTATATGAAAAATTAACATCGTTCCGAATGTATATATTGTATATATTGTACACATTGTGTATAATGTGTTCATAAGCATTTAAGAGGCAAGGAGTTGAATCATGAAAATCTTACTATCTAATAAGTCTAAGTCGCCTATTTATCAACAAATCATTGATCAGATTATATTACAAATATCAAATGAAACATTGAAAGTAGATGATTCGTTACCTTCTATGCGTTCATTAGCAAGAGACTTGAAGGTAAGTGTTATTACTTCAAAAAGAGCGTACGAAGAACTTGAAAAAGCGGGTTACATCTACTCTATAGTAGGGAAAGGCTCGTTTGTTGCAAAACAAACAAAGAAACAACGTGCGGGTGAACCAAGTGATCCAATACGTGAAAAGTTCAGTACAATCGTTCGAGAGAGTAAGGCTAATCATTTATTAATGGATGAGTTAATACAAATTATTAATCGTATTTATGAGGAGGAATAAATATGGAGAACATTGTAGAAGTGAAAAATGTTTCAAAAACATATAAGGGATTTTCTTTAAAAAATGCATCGTTCAACATCAAAAAGGGGTTTGTAACGGGATTTATTGGTGCAAATGGTGCTGGGAAAAGTACGACAATTAAACTTATTATGGATCTTATTAGCAAGGATAGTGGAGAAATCACAGTGTTTGGTAAAGATCATCAAAAGGACCAAGTTTCTATTAAAGAGCGTATAGGATTCGTATACGATGACAATATCTATTATGAAGATATGACAATTCATCAACTGAAAAAATTCATTGCTCCAGCGTATAAAAAATGGGATGAAAATCAGTTCCAATCCTACTTACAGCGCTTTGAGTTACCGACTAACATAAAAATGAAAGAGATGTCTACAGGGATGAAAATGAAGACTTCCCTTGCGTTTGCACTTTCACACCATGCCGAATTTATACTTATGGATGAACCGACATCTGGACTCGATCCTGTATTTCGAAGAGAACTTTTAGACATCCTTTATGATTTAATGGTCGATCAGGATAAAACAATCTTTTTCTCCACACATATTACCACCGATTTAGATCGTATTGCTGATTTTATTGTATTTATTCATAATGGAGAGATTGTATTTGAGAAAGATATACATAGTATTTCTGAAGAATATGCAACTGTAAAAGGGGATAAATCCTTGCTTACGCCGAAAATCAGAGAACAATTAATCGGGATTCGTGAAACAAACGTGGGATTTGAAGCACTCACAAGTAACGCCAGCCGTTCACGTACGCAATTAGGAAATGATGTATTAATTGAAGAAGCGACATTAGAAGATATTATGTACTATACAAAAAAGGGGAATATTCAATATGTATAATTTAATATTAAAGGATTTTCGATTGCAAAAATTAATGATCTTATTCTATCTACTTGGTATATGCTTTTTTATAGGGACGTTTGGAAGTTTTGGGTTCATAGTCGTTTTGGTGGCTGGTTCTTATATGATAAATCTACATTATTACGACGAAAAGAATAATAGTCACAAATTTATTAATAGCCTACCTTATAGTAGAAATAAAATTATTATGTCAAAATATATCGGTACAGTGTTGTTTACAATTCTAGTAGTTCTATTTTCATTATTGATTCAAGCAGTAATTCAAGTTGCATCCCCGAATTATGGAGTTGAAATTGAAACTCCACAGACAATTATGGTTAGTGTTCTTACTGTCATGTTGTTTACGTCTATCTACTTACCATTTTTCTATCGCTTCACCAATAAATATTTGATGGCTGCTGTCACCATTATTTTCCCTGTATGTGTTGTTTTATGGAGACCACTTGAGGCATATGTGTATATTACTGAACTTGCATATAGTGTTACTACACAATTTACTATTAATCAACTAATTGCACTTGCTTCAATCGTTACCATGCTTATATTTATCGGTTCTTACTTCTTAACGGTGAGAATTTATAAACGTACTGATTTTTAAAAATTCTTTTTAACTGAAATATAGAATACTTAACAAGTAACTGTTGTACAGTTTTATTCTTAAACGCTTTGGTGCTACTCAATCGCTATCAAACTAATAAAACAAAGTTTTCCCTTCAAATGAAAAAATACGCTATTCTTTCTGTAGAATTATAGGAAAGGATGGCGTTTTTTATGTCTGTTTCTGTGTCTAACGAATTACAATTATTTGCTCAAGAGATTCAAAGTGCCCTATCTCCAAATGCCTTACGGGATCTTGCTAGAGATGTTCGTTTTGTACAACGGACCAGTAAGTACCAAGCAAAAGATTTTGTCGCTTTATGTGTATGGATGAACCACAATGTCGCTACGACGTCTTTAACTCAGTTATCTAGCTGTTTAGAAGCATCAACGGAAGTACTCATCAGTCCTGAAGGACTGAATCAACGATTTAATCAAGCAGCCGTCCAATTTTTACAACATATACTAGCTGAACTACTAAACCAAAAATTGGCCTCATCTATGCCGATTTCTTCTCCATATACTTCTGTTTTCAAACGTATCCGTATTTTAGATTCAACTGCATTTCAACTCCCGTATGTATTTTCATCGGTGTATCCAGGTGCAGGAGAATGCAGCCATAAAGCTGGGATAAAAATTCAACTTGAGTATGATTTGTTAAGTGGGCAGTTCCTACATATTCATACAGGTCCAGGTAAACAACATGATCGCACTTACGGCTCTCTGTGTGCCCCAACTGTGACAGCGAATGATTTATGTATCCGCGATTTAGGATATTTTCATTTAAAAGACCTTCAATATATACAAGATAAAGAGGCCTACTATATCTCTCGTATTAAGTCGAATACACGTATTTATCAAAAAAATTCTAACCCTAATTATTTTCAAGACGGAAGAATTAAGAAAGGTATAGAGTATATACAGATAGATATGGAGACGTTAATGAACTCCCTTCAACCAGGAAAAACATGTGAAATTGCTTATGTAGGAATGATTGATAAAGTGCCCGCTCGTGTAATTGTTCATCGATTAACAAAACAACAGCAACAAAAACGATTACAAGATCAAGCTGTAAGAGAAAAAAAGAAAGGAATGAAGTATTCTCCTCGTAGTAAACGACTCAGTAGTATCAATGTATATATGACAAACACCCCTACAGATATTGTCCCGATGGGACAGGTACATGACTGGTATTCTTTGCGTTGGCAAATCGAAATTTTATTTAAAACGTGGAAGTCATTCTTTCAAATTCATCATTGTAAAAAGATAAAACCAGAACGATTAGAGTGCCATTTATATGGTCAATTGATTGCAATTCTACTCTGTTCCTCTATCATGTTTCAAATGCGCCAATTGCTTCTCATAAAGAAAAAACGAGAGCTTAGTGAGTATAAAGCCATATATATGATTAAAGACTATTTTCTTCTTTTATTCCAAACTATACAAAAAAACACCCAAGAGCTATCAAAGGTGTTACTTCGCCTGTTCAATCTCCTGCAGCAAAACGGGCGGAAATCTCATCGATATGAGAAAAAAACGGTCTTTGATATATTAGGTGTCGTTTACAATTGTACCATGTCTGAAAATCAAGCCGCTTAATTCAAAAAAGTGAAACCCGTTAGGGTTTATTTCGTATGCAAATCTTTCAATCATCTACACTTGTTCTTTAGAAAAAAGAAACAATCTCGTTTAAAATTGACTTTGCGTAAGCTTAGCTTGATAGCGATGTGGCTGTAA
>NZ_JH414712.1:21915-105426 GCF_000238655.1 Bacillus sp. 7_6_55CFAA_CT2
GTGGCTGTACCCCTTGTATAAGAGTTTGTTTTTAAACAAACTCTGTCTAAATAGTATCCTGATATTACAAAAAAGAACTAAGATGTTTCATCCTAGCTCCTTTTTAGCAATATCAACTTATTATATACATTCATCAATCGTTATTTTACTTCATTGGCAACAAAGAAATGCTCACATACACTTGAAATACGTTTTAAATCCACATTGCCACCTGAAATAACCGCTACTACTTTTTTACCCTGTACATATTTATCAACTTTGCCTGCAAGAAGAGCGGCTGTTGCTAATGCTCCCGCACCTTCTACGACAGCCTTTCCGCGTTGCAATAAGTCTTTCATCGCTACTTCTAATTCTTCTTCCGATACAGTGACAATTTCATCTACTAGGTTTTTTACAATTTCAAAGGTTAAATTTCCAGGTATTTTAACTGCACAACCATCCGCTATTGTTGGAGCTTTATAATGTGATACAATTTCTCCAGCATCATAAGAAGCTTTCATACCGTGTACGTTTTCAGCTTGAACTCCAATAATATTAATGGAGGGATTAAATGATTTCAGCGCTACAGCAATTCCTGAAATAATTCCTCCTCCACCAATAGGTACAATAACAGTATCAACATCCCACATATCATCCAGAATATCTAACCCAATTGTCCCTTGGCCAGCCATTACTTCTACATCATCATATGGATGTAGGTATGTTTCGCCTGTTTCTTTTATAATTTCTTCACATTTCGCTTTTGCATCATCAAATGTATCACCGTATAAAATAACTTCAGAACCATATCCTCTCGTCGCATCCACTTTAGCTTGCGGTGCAGAGGTTGGCATCACAATTTTGCTTTGAATTTTAAGTAAATGAGAAGATAATGCAACACCTTGTGCATGATTTCCAGCTGAACAAGCGATTACACCACGTTCTTTTTCTTCATTTGTTAGTTGGGAAATTTTATTAAATGCACCACGAAACTTGAATGAACCCGTTAACTGCATATTTTCTAACTTCAAATAAATTTCTCCACCGGTTTTACTGGTTAAATAGAAAGATTTAACCAAAGGCGTTTTTCTAGCATTTCCATCTAAAATTTTTTGTGCTTTTTTTATATTCCCAATGTTAAGTGGTAAAATCTCATTACTCATATTAACACTTCTTTCAATGGCTTATAATCTAATTCTAGTGTTGTACCTAAATTCTCATAAGTTATTGTCCCTTTGTAAATATTTACCCCCGTCGCTAAAGCCGGTTTATTTTGGATTGCATTCTCCAATCCATTTTTAGCTATTTCTAGTAAATACTCAATATTTCCATTTGCTAAGGCCATAGTTGAAGTACGTGGAGTAGCACCAGGCATATTTGGTACTGCATAATGGATTACATCATGCTTAATAAATATAGGATTATCATGAGTTGTATAATGATCGACTGTCTCTACCGTACCACCTTGATCTATTGCAATATCCACAATCACACTTCCTGGCTTCATAGATTGAACCATATACTCTTTAACAATTTTAGGAGGACGAGATCCTGGTATTAAAATTGTTGAAATAAATAAATCTGCTTCTTTAATCGTTCGCTCTAGATTTTCAGTATTAGATTCAATTATATTTACTTCTTCTGTTGCGTATTGCTTTCTTAAATATGCAATTCTTTCTTGATTAACCTCTAGGATTGTAACACTACATCCAATTCCAATTGCCATATCACAGGCATTAGTTGCAGCATTCCCTCCACCTAGGATTACAACTTTTCCGGCTGGGATTCCCTCAATACCTGATAATAAAATCCCTTCTCCTTGATGTTGTTTTTCTAAATAATATGCTCCCATAAATACAGCACGACGCCCAGCAATTGCACTCATTGGTTTTAATAATGTCAAAACACCATCTTCGCTAATTGTTTCTCCTGCAATTGCAGTAGTACCAGCATTTCTCAGTGCTTCGACACACTCTTTCGACGCAGCCAGATGTAAAAAACCCCAGATTATAAGATCTTTTTTAAAGTAACGATATTCTTCAGGTAATGGTTCTTTTACTTTAACTACCATATCGACTTCCCAAGCTTCTCCTTGTGCTACTAAATTTGCACCTGCGCCTGTATATTCATCATTTGTATATCCTGATCCAATACCTGCATCTTTTTCTACTAAGATTTGATGCCCTTCTTCAACTAACTTCCGAACATTTTCAGGGGTCATTCCTACACGTGCTTCTCCCTTTTTTATCTCTTTAACTACTCCAATTCTCACTTCTAACACATCCTTTTATAAGCAATATAATACCTAGGATTAAAAAAGTAATACATGAATTTACCAAACTTATTATGTCCATTCATGTTATTTTTATTGCCTAACTAGCTTTTAAGGTAGAAAACATCCAATATCAATTATTGTTATAAGGATATGTAAACATTTTTCGAAATCCCAGGTAATATTCCTCCTACCAAAAGTATGTGGAATTGATTCGGTAACTAAAGAGACGATGCGCTGAAAGTAACTATGTTCCCGGAAGGTTAACAAACACTACTTAAGAACGCCTAATCAAACGATTGTATCAAATAAAAGATACTGATTAATATCAATTATCATATGTTATTGATGAGAGGCGAATCGTTAAGAAATAGATTCCGAAAAATACTTCTATTACTACAAAAGCTTTTTAACCATTTAGTGTTATAGAAATACCAATAAGGAATGTATATACTGAAATTGTTGCGATAACAGCATTGCTACTTGTATTAATAACAGAAACTGTATTAGAATTCACATTGGCTAAATATATATGAACTAATTCAGTCAATGATGACCTAATAAACGTAGATGTAAATTAAGAAACCTCTTTAGAAAGAAAAACCTAATTAGGGACTGTTACTGTGCTTTTACAGCAAGGCTATTCAAGAAATTACTAATTGAAGAAGCTTGAAAAATACGTAGGCTAAAAGAGCTGATATTATAATACTTTTCAGTAATTATAAGTATTGATGGAAAGAATTTAGATTCTTTTGGCTGCCAAGATTCGTTATGCCATTCCTGACTGTGGAAGTATAATTCATACCTATTTATTTTATCTTGCATAACTTTTTTGCTGTAAACTGACTTCTGGACTTCAATGAAAAATGGAGATCTACGCCAAATTGTAAATGCATCAGGTTCCATGAATTCTTTACCGTACTTTGGCTCCACTTTAAACAGTTTAGGTTTTTCATAATAGTTAAGCTGTTTATACACATCTAATATGCCTAGAAAGTGGGGGATCTTTTGGCTAGTTTTGCGAAGTGTGCTGGATTGAGGGAAGTAAATGTATGGCTGTTGCGAGATATTGGCATTCACATGACCATCTCTTCTTAATCGCTTCATCACCGTATTACAGCATGTAACCGCGTTCTTTAATCCTTGAAAATGCAAATCAATAATGTCATCACGAGACATACATCTAAAACGCTTCAAATTGTTTAGTATGGCTTTGTCTCTATTCCTCATAATCTAACACCCCGAATAATTGATTTTCTTCTTGTGGTAGGTTTTGCAACTTTATATTCTCTTTCGGAACGCGATAAGGTTCAACTATCTTCTTGGCTTTACTTAATTCTAAATAAGGAGATTGTACTTTCTTTAATCCATTTAACTTTAATATCATTTGGCCAGATTGCTCCAAGCGTTCTGAACCAGGAGTACCCATAATATTACTATTAATTGTACTATCACATTTAAAGCCCATTCTAACCGTCATATTGAGCTTTAGCTTACCATCCAACACTTTTGCATCAGGTCGTTGCATACTTAGCATTAAAAAAACTCCAAGTGCCCTTCCGACTGCCGATATTTTTTCAACTATAGACATACATTCCTTTTCATCTTGCAACATAACCACTTCGTCGATAGCAAGTAAGATATATGGTTTCTGATTATCAGGATTTAATTTGTTGTATTCGTCAATATGATCTACTTCATACTCTTCCATCAATTTTCTACGTTCGCGTATTTCCTTCCACACTTTCTGCAGCATAATCTTCATTTCTATTTCTTCCATGCAAACCTCTTTTACGTGTTTCACCCTTCGCAAGAAATGAAATTCGGAATTCTTCAAATCGCCCAGGTACAAATGTAATTTATCAGGAGACATATATTGAATAAGTGTAGACAGTACAACGCGTACCATACTACTTTTCCCGCTCCCCGTCTCTCCTGCAATTAGAAGATGCGGCGTGTTTGAAGCAATCATGTCATACGTAATCATATTTCCAAATTGGTCACGCCCCACAATTACAGGAAGATGATGTTGTATAAGTAATGGCTGCCACTTCTTATAACTGTAATTGTATGCTTGTAGCCCAGCATCCGAATGAAACACATTAAGTACAAATCTTTTAATATCACCTTCAATTGCTACATTACGCCCTAATATTTGTTGAAAGCAAAACCACTTCTTTTCAATGGTTTTCGGATCTAATCCGTTTGGAATGGTAAATATGTATCGAACCTTTTCTTTTGAGGAAGAAATATCATGTATCTTCGGGTAAATGGGTACTTTCCCACCTCGTGTTTGATGATCTACATATAAACCTGCCTTTACAAACACCTCTATAAGTCGATTCTTCAAAGTTTGTTTATGAAGCCAATCCTTTAAAATCCCCATGTAATTTCCTCCTTAAAACATCACCACAATTTGAATGAATACATAACCAATGAAACAAACTCCACCTATCCTTATACCATGATATATTCCCTCGCTTACAAGTTTCGCTGCTGCAACATAATCGTTTTTTACAAGATGCTTTTCTAACAGCGCCCCTCCAATTGTCGTTACTCCTAAAGCTCCTAAAGAGATAAATGTAGTTAACATATAAATTTCCCCTTTATAAACAGAATTTTGAATGTCGATGATACATGGACTTACAAACTTAGAAGTTTGGTAGAGGTATCTTGATAGCTACTTTGGTAGCAACCTTGATACATCTTATTGTGAATAGCTTGTACAATATGCAAATTTTTCTGTGCAATTGCGTATAGTTTTTTGCATTTCGGACAAGGATGATTAAAAAAGATTATGGAGGAGATTAACGTGTGGGGTAGAGGTATTGGGAGACATAGAACAAAGCTAGCTAAATTTTTAGCTAGCTACAATTACTCAATTCAGGATTTTTCTAAAGCTAGTAAGGTAAACAGAAATACATTAGGTCAACTGTGTAATGACAAGGATTATGTGCCATCACCAAATACAATGCAGAAAATAATGAAGATAGTTAGAAAACATGATTCTCGAAAACAAGTAACTGACTTTTGGCATATATAAAGAGAATAATCTCTTTATATATTATTCTTTATGCAAGCTTGATATTGATTTTTATAGGGAAACTGTAGCGATTCCTTATAGGTATTCCCTTACTGCCCTCTCTTTCTCCAATAAATCTTAATTTATTTTTGGTAGTGGCAGATTGTTTTCTTTTATTAAATCATAAATAAATTTTTCTAGTACACTTTCAGCTGCTTCTCGCATTTGATTTGATGTTGAATCATTAAACACCTTTTCTATCTCTCTAAGTAGCTGTTTTAAAGAATGATTGTCCTTGCTATTTTCAAGGAATTCCTCACCTAATCCTTGAACAAAAGTACTAATAACAATTACCTTTTCCAATTTAGTTAGTTCCATCTCTATGCCTCCTAATCAGCTTATCATTCTCATCAAACATGACATCACCTCTAATTAATAAAGAGTTACCAAAAGTCTTGGTGTTATGACAAGATATGCATAGATATTTTCGAGTCTCATGATTTAAGGGTTATATATATCCTGTGACCTAATCTTAATGATATGCTCAGGAACTTTCCTAAATCGTATATTTTTCATAATAGACAAGTAAAAGTCTATAAAAGTATTCTTTTAAATTCAAATCACATGTTTATTAGAGTCTATAAATCCACAATAGAGGTAAAAAATGAATTTATAGCTTCGTATTTTTTGGACAAATTTACCGGCTGAATTAACAGAAACTTTGTGTTACTCTGAACTTGTTGAATATCCCAATACATTCAACAATGCTCAAAATTGCATATTTACTATGCAACCATCCACCCAGGTACCTTAGTTAATACTTCTCCCTAATTGTCGTTATTGCTAAGGTATCTTTTTAGATGCCCTGTGTACAGTTTTTTTCTCTCAGTGATAAAGCTATTTCCCACTTGATATAATCAATTTTTTCAGTACATTTTCTTAACAAAATTTAGATTTGGTATTTTTACTACCATTTACTTTATATACAGTTTTTAAGTTTTCCCCTTACAATTTTGAAATCTTCTGCTAAAATCTAAACATATTTTTGAGACCACTAAACGAATATATAAAAATTAAGTAAAAGACTTTTATATCATTTTAAATGGTTGCCATAAAGATAAGGCAAATATCCAAGTAGGATCTCCATTTCCTTGATAGCTTTGAACCGCTTCATAAAATTTCCCTTGATACTCTACTTTATCGCTCTTTGTATATGCCTTCTTTGGATCCCATTTTTCATAAGATACATTTTGATCTTTTGTTTTAATTGGAAGAATATCACTTTGAATCGATGTATTTCCAGTTGCATCTACAGCCCTCACTGCATATTTATATTCCTTATTAGCTGTTAAGTTTTGATCAGTAAACGTCGTTCCTTGTACCGTTTGAATCAATTGTCCATCACGTAACACTTGATATTCTTTTACACCCACATTGTCTGTAGAAGGATTCCATTTTAGCTCTACACTGTCTGATGCAACATTGCTTGCATATAATCCTTGTGGCTGTGTTGGAGCTTCTGTGTCCGGTTTCGGATTAACAATTTGATTTACTTTCTTCAGGCCATCCTTTGTAACTTCATATATTACTTTTTTATCAAAGCTTTCGCGTTTATTATTATCCAGATTTGTTAATGTCGCCCTCTCTCCACCTTCTAGGTGTGTAAGTTCAATAAAATTGCCTACTTTTACTGGGACTGTTTTTGATTCAGCATTTTGTTGGGTATTCCCATAAATCTCTTTGTTATATACCACTTTACCTGATGTATCCTGTACTTTAATACTTGCATACGTACTATCAAAATAATTGTGTGGTGTACCTGCTATTAAACTAACTTGCAATTCTTCTGTTGATTTATTTAAATCAAGTTTTGCAAATTCAAAATCTCCTATACCCTTCATCGACCATGCAAACCGATCCCCTTCTAAAATGTTTGGAGATTCATTTTTGATTTTCACCTTTTTTTCAACAGTTTGATCAAATATATCTGTTAATACAATTTTTGCATAAGTATTTGTTGGTAATGATATAGATTGACTGATTCCATTTTGGTAAGATTTAATATCATTAATTACGTTAATCGGTTGGCCCGTCATATTTTCATTATTATAAATTTCAATTTTCCCCTTAAATTGAGGTGTACTACTATCTTTTAATTGCCAAGTTATATTTAATTTTTCATTTTCATAATACATAGACTTTACATCATAATCTAGTTTTCCTATTTCAGGTTGGCTAGGTTGATTTAACGTAAATGTTTTTCCTGTTCCAATAGTTGATCGAGAGTCTCCCCCAGCCTTAAACCAAAGATATTCTGAAGTAGCTCCCCCATCCCAATTATTATTCAATGGCTCTTGCCCCTCTATTGATTGAGTATTCCAAGATGTCCATTTTTTATCTGAGATATTTCTTCCATATCCATTTTTTACACGTGCCTCTCTTACATCTTGTCCATTACCAAGCCAGTCTTCTTGAAACAGCGTTTGTCCATAGTTAAATGTAACGTTAGGAACTGGAAAGTCCATAATCCCAATAAGCTTCCATTGGTTTTTTGAAACATCTTTTAACCACTGTCCAAATTTTGTGTGTCCATTCTCTTGCCAAGAACGCATTGTCATGCGATACCAATTATAATTCTTCCAATCATATGTCGTCTGAATTTTAAGACCTGTTCCTTCTCCACCAAAATTACTTGCAACTGATGTAGGGGATACATATTCTGCTTTTATTGCTTCCTTAGAAGAAATAGGATCCCAAACTGCAAAGTGCAAAGTACGCTTTCCATTTTCATCAAAACCGCTTTGTTGTTGGAATCCAGCATACCCACCAGCTTCTCCCCCCTGGTTCCAGTTATGTACAGCCCAATATGTATAAGGTGCTGTTTGAACAGGAGACCAGTCTATGCTAATAATATCTGAAGAAACACTATTTTTAGGTGTAACATAAACTCCTGGAGCAGACGCCGCCTCTATGATAGAAATTGATGATCCAAACATCGAAAACACCGTACTAGCTGCTGTAATTGCTAGGATTTTTTTGACGCCATTTTTTGTTCTTTGATTGAACATAATTTTCCCTCTCCTCTTTCGTTATTAATAACTATTTAAAATAATATCTATATATATACAATTGAACAAATTTCCCATGAATGTAGTACTATTTTAATAAAATGGAGATATTTGATGTTATTTTCACTGTTATTCAATAAGCATTTATAGTATTTCGTTATAAATTTAAGTTATATATCGCTGAATTTATCCTATTAACAATAGAAAAATTCATAAAAATAAAAATATTTCAGAACTTTTCAAGCACTTATTAATTAAAAACCCCCATTTTTCTACAAATGAGGGCGTAATGCGTTGAAAATCTTATAGTTTACTTTCTACATCTTACTTGTCTAAAAAATATTGAATTCATTTTTAAGTATTTGATGATATTGTTTCTCTGTTATATCTTTTTTAATTTTCTTTCCATGCCGGGTTTCTGTAAAACTTTGCTTAGTAAGTGCAATATGCCCGTGTTCAATTAATTTGCAAATAATATTCCCCTTATTTACTGGCGATTCTGGATGCTCTATAACCATGTTTTGTATAGCATTCACTTTCTTTTCATTAATTGCATTTAAATAAAAAGCATAACCGATAGACCAGGTATCACTAAGGTCCGAATCAAAAAAATGCGAAGTTTCTCCATTTTTTCCTTTTTTCATTTCAAACACATGGGTTCCTTTCTCCGTATTTTGTTTACGAACACGATATTCACCCGTTACAGAAGTTATACTGGCACCATTAAAAGGTACAGGATATAAAGGAAGATAGGATGCGAAACCAGCATCTATTATATAGTTTTGATTTTGGTGTTGTAAAACGATAAGTGCGTGGCCATCATCAGGGTTCCACTTTCTTGTTTTTGGATCAAAAAGAGTTCCAGCTATTCGATACACATTAAATCCACAATCACACAAAAAATAATATAATAAAGAATTAATTTCATAGCATAATCCGCCACGATTCTTTAAAAGCAGCTTTTCTTCAATATTTTCTCTAGAAAATTCTTTCGTATTTCCTTCCATGATGTCTATGTTTTCATAAGGTAATAAGTGCCCCATCTGCAAAAGAATTCTATGTAAATCTTCAAATTTCACATTTTCTCTTGGGGGAATTTTTAATTTTGAGAAAAAATTTTTTTGTAATTCAGTTAACATTATATATCTCCTCCATTTACAGAATTCATATATATACCTATATATTACGACTATTAATTATACGTGGCGTACAGCTTGATTAATACATTTTAGAAGAGTGTGTAGCACTAAATATTAGCGTACATTGAGGATCAAGTGCTCAAAAATCCCTTAATATTTATTCAAATGTATGTTTTTAATATTTTGGTATCTGTACTAATCCCCCAAAGATGAGTTGATAAGAATTTTAAATGTAATGTCTAAAAGTGTACTTTATGATAAATCGAAAAATAGAGAATCTTAGATGCAGCTATTTTTCAGATAAACAACTATATAGTCTTTAATCCTTCTATTTATACATATAATACTCTTTATATCGTTCAAACCTCGATTTTTTTGTTTTTGCTGGTATTATGGGTGATCTTAATGTTTTAGAGGGTGCTGCTTGCTTTGGCATTTCTAATACTCCACGTTTCTTCAGCTCTCTATACAAACTACTCACTTTGCACCCTACTATTTTCGCAATATCTGGATATTCAGTCCCTTGATTAAATAATTGAACTGCTTGTTTACATCTTTCATCCCATTTTTCTTCTGTCGTTCGATTTTTAACTGATTTTTTGTCTAGCTTGATACACTTTCTTTCTAGATTCCCCTGCTTGGCATTATACTCTTCTGTATCTCCTTGACGATTACAATGCTCCTCCCTCTGTAATCGTATCATTTGTGCTTTTTTCGCAACTTCTTTCATGTTTCATTCACCCCATTTTGTTTGATAAATTTTCACATCCTACTGCGTTATCTGCAATTCATACTAGTATTTCAGATAATTCTTTTAAGAAAGCCATTAATACTTCTATTCCTTATCCCTTCTATCACAACTTTTAATTAATTATTTAGAATCCAAATTAAATTAGCTGTTTACTCAAACTACTTACGTAACATCCAAATTGGCATACATTTTTTATATGTAAATATCCATTCCTTCTTGATGGCAAATGAAACAAAAATTTCTTTAAATCTTTATTAGTGATAAGTTTTAAAGAATAGTCCATCTTGGTTATAGTTTTACATAATTGTAAACTATAGTAAATTGATATTATTAATATTGAATATTCTTAATATTAATTCTATTTATACACCTCAACAAACAAAACATTAATATTAATTTCTACCAGTTTTTGTAAACATACTAAATTATCGCCTTTTTATGGATTTACACACCTTAAATTTATATATTGTATTTTTATATTATTAATACCTTTTTGTATTTAATATTTCTTTTACGAATACAGGTAATCTATCAAATATAGTGAATCTGAATAAGGGATATGAAGTTTATACATCTTCTTTAATTTCTATAATTACTAATTCAGAAAATATATAAGTAACCAACTATTTATCAATGTGTATAACAATTGCCCTCGACTCTTCAAGTAACCCATCAAAATTAATTTGTCTTTCACTAATTCCCTTTAGGCGTTCACCTACTTTTTCAAAAAGCATCTTTATCTTGAATAAATCCTTTTTACGTTCAAATAAATATTTTGTTCAAACTTGTGCGTGCACTAAAAAATACAAGTGATTTTATCAGAGGCACCTTGAATTTCTTGCACACCTAGTGGAAAGAATCCGTTTTTTACTAACGGGTTCTTTTCATTATTCGTCATACTACAACTAGATTGTTACATTTTTTTACAGCTCACCCTTACTTGAATAAATATTCCGTTCTTATAGATCCGTAAATCCTCTTTTCTTTAATGTTTTTTCGTTATTTGAGTCTATTCATGTAAATGCATTATTTATTTTTCCCGTATTCAATCGCCTTTGAACCTGTTGGTATAAGGTTTCTCTAGAAGTATAGTCTAGGATACATAGGATTTTTGTGTACGAAAGAAAGTATCGTAATTTCAACCAAAAACCATTTATTTACCTATGTTAAGTTTCTAAATTTGTATTGATAATTCTTGGCTTTAGAAGTATCCTATACATATTCAAACATTTGAAGATGTATAGGATACTTCTGAAATGTTAAATGTAAATAAATACTAGAGGTGTTTTAATGGGAACTGAAATGCAACAATTTAAAGCAGATTTCTTTAAAGCTTTAGCGCATCCTTTACGAATAGGGATTTTGGAAGTTCTATCAGAAGGTGAAAAAAGTGTAAATGAAATTCAAAGCATTCTTAAAAAAGAAGGTTCTGCAGTTTCTCAACAATTAAGTGTATTACGAGCGAAAAATATTGTTGTTGGCACTAAAGATGGAAAACGAGTATTATACTCCCTTCGAGATCCTATGATTATGAATTTAT
Organism: Bacillus sp. 7_6_55CFAA_CT2; assembly: GCF_000238655.1. Taxonomy (NCBI): domain Bacteria; kingdom Bacillati; phylum Bacillota; class Bacilli; order Caryophanales; family Bacillaceae; genus Bacillus; species Bacillus sp. 7_6_55CFAA_CT2. The sequence continues at coordinate 33,687 of NZ_JH414712.1, forward strand.
TGGTGGTTGCGCGGAAAATTTTTAACAATCATTTAATTGATACAATTTCTATGTTAGAAGAGCTAGATGAAGCAGAAAGCGAAATGGTAAAGGAGAAATAAATTGAGAAATGAGGCTAAAAGAGAAGATATCATCCAACATGGAATTGAGATATTTCACTCTATAGGAGCTCATCACGTTTGTAATGTTTGCATTAAAAGTGGATATTCTTGTTGCTTTTCATGTCAACATTTACAAGATGGTATTGGATGTCAAAAAAGGAATACAGCTTGTACAGCATGGTTATGCGGCATTCAGAACTTTTTGTTTGATCAAATAGGATTATTAGAAGAATGGAATAGTTTTTGGTCTGATATTCCAGGACAGATGTTTCGTAGAGATATTACCCCAGATAAAGTAAAAGTCACATCGTTTATTGATACGAAAAAGCTAGATAGTCGGGCTGGAGAACTTCTAGCGGAAAAATTACAATTCCATGTACAACAAGGTGGAGATATAGGGAAATTAGAACGCCATTTAAGCAAAACTTATAGTAAGTATTAGGATGTCGTTCTCTTTTATAAAAATTAAATTCTCCTGTATAAGCGAATGCGAAACCTATTTGTAATCCGGGTTTATTAAAAATAGAAAAGAAGGGTTTGTAATGAGAGGTTTATTTACGGGAAGGTTTAAAGGATATTCATTAGGGCATTTTCAAAAAGATCTTCTTTCAGGACTGATTGTTGGAGTTGTTGCGATTCCTCTTGCTATGTCTTTTGCTATAGCTTCTGGTGTAAAACCAGAGTATGGAATATATACAACATGTATTGCAGGAATACTTATTTCTCTATTTGGTGGTTCAAGGTATCAAATTGGAGGTCCTACAGGTGCTTTTGTTCCAATACTTTTAGGAATTGTCATTACTTATGGGTATGAAGATTTACTACTTGCTGGTTTACTTGCTGGAATTATCTTATGCCTTATGGGAATTTTTAAATTAGGTTCGCTGATTAAGTTCATCCCACGTCCTGTAACAATTGGTTTTACGTCAGGTATTGCTGTTATTATATTCACTGGACAAATTCCTAGTTTTTTAGGTTTAACAGGCATAAAAAAACATGAGGCTTTTATAGCAAACTTGAAAGAAATATTTACTCATATCGGTACCACTAATTTTTATAATGTAGTAACTGCTTTGATTTGCTTTTTCGTTATACTCATAACACCAAAAATTTTGCCAAAAGTACCGGGTTCATTAGTAGGTGTTTTGATTTCGACTATAATTGCAACTATATTTTTCTCAGGTCATGTACCTACTATTGGTACAGCATATGGTACGATTCCAAATACACTACCTCAGTTTGATATACCAGAGGTCACAATAGAGCGTATCCAACATTTAATTGGCCCTGCGTTTGTTATTGCTATGTTGGGTGGTATTGAGTCCCTTTTATCTGCTGTCGTCGCAGATGGGATGACAAATAGTAAACATAACAGTAATAAAGAACTTATTGGTCAAGGAATTGCTAATATTGTTACCCCATTATTTGGAGGAATTCCGGCGACTGGAGCAATTGCTCGAACAGCAACGAATATTAAAAGTGGCGCTGTTTCACCCATGTCCGGTGTGATTCACGGAGTATTTGTGTTATTTACGCTTCTACTGCTAGCTCCATACGCCTCCCACATCCCACTTGCTAGTATGGCTCCTATTTTAATGGTTGTAGCGTGGAATATGAGTGAGCAACAGCATTTTGTTCATATACTTAAAATGAAGACCGGAGATTCTCTTGTATTACTAGTAACATTTTCCCTTACTGTATTTACAAGTTTGACAACGGCTGTGGAAATCGGTCTTATTTTAGCTATTATTTTGTTTACAAAACGTATGAGTAATATGCTTGTGATGTCAAAAGTGCTTCCTGATCATACAACAAAGAATGAAAAATTATTACCGCATGTGGTAAATAATGCTCATGATTGCCCTCAAATTAGTATTTACACAATAGAAGGTCCATTATTTTTTGGAGCTGCGCAAACATTTGAACAAAACATTTTAGCGACAATTCATTATAGACCCAAAATTCTAATCTTACGTATGGGCAAGGTTCCTTTTATTGACACAACAGGCGAAGTCTACTTTAGGAATATTGTCCAACATTTTAAAAAACAAGGTGGCGTACTTCTCATTTCAGGGGCTCAATCAGAGTTGAAAACAACTCTAATTAAGAATGGATTATATGCTGAGATTGGAAAAGAGAACTTTTTTGATCATACAGGAGAAGCAATTAACTGTGCTTTAAGACATTTGAATAAAGCGAAATGTGTAGGATGTAAACATTTTGCTTTTCATGAATGTGCCCAGCTCTCCCAACAATGCCAGGATATTAATACAATAAAAAATAAATCAAAAGCATTAGAATTTTAAAAAATATATTTCCTATACAAAGTTTACTTGTTTTGATTTACTCTTTTAAATATTTTGCTAAAAAGCAGAAAAGGAGAATGTTTAATTTGGCGAATGCGAAGAAGATTTTTATAAAGTTTCAACAAGAAGGATTTTCATACATTCAAAAAATGATCATTACACAGCAAGAAGAGAATATATTCCTTACATTTCAATGCAAAAAAAATTGTACAATTAGTACCCTCTCAATAGATGATAAAAAGAATTACGAAAAAGCTATATCGTTTTTTTCTCATGCTTCTGGTGGTGTAATTATATGGGGAATAGATTCAAATAAAAATAATAATGGTGTTCACATAGCTAAAAAAATTCACCCTATCTCTAATGGAAAAGAATTTTTTAGTAATCTAAATGATTTATTATTTAAAAATCCCAACAATACAAACCAGGATGTTAAAAATATATATATTCCTTTGCCTAAAGAAGTAAACCGTGGATTTGTAATCACCTATGTCCCCAGGAAAGACTATCTATTAAAACTTAATGACTACTATACAAAAACCAGGGATAACTTTGCAATGATGATGGGACAGATTCTATTAAATGATATGTTAGAAAATAGAAAATTATTAAGTGAATCACTATAAATCATGCATATAAAGAAACCCTCTTGCTTTTACAAGAGGGTCTCGCTTTACATTATTTTATTTCGGTATAAAGATAAATAAAAAACTGTCATTTGAATAAAGAAAACACTAAATACAATGTATAAGGGATATCCTGGAATATACATATTAAAAATAGGAGAAAGCACTAAAAATCCAATTGCGATGATTAACACATACCATACTGAAACAAATGCTGTACGACAAGCTCTTTCAGTAATTAACTTTTCACGTTCGTCTTCTAGGGGAAACAATAGTGGATACATCAGATATGAAAGGGCATTATATTTCTTCCGCTGTATTTTATAAAAAATTGTTATTACAATACCTATAACTAATAAGAATAAGACTGGTGTAATATTTAATGATACTTCAAAGGCTGCTTTCTTAGCTTCAATAATATTGGCAAGTTCTATAATGCCGTAATAAAGTTCTATGAATACCCAACATGCTAATGCCATAATAAGTACATTAATCACATAAGAAATCATCAATCTATTCATCCTCTTCTTCCTCCTTATTTAATACAAACACTTCTTCCATCTTCAAATCAAACACATCACAAATTGACAATGCTAGTAATAATGAAGGGACGTAATCCCCTTTTTCAATTGTTGCGATCGTTTGCCTCGTCACTCCAACTTTTTCAGCTAATACACTTTGTGTGAAATTAAAACGAGCTCTAATTTCCTTTACTTTGTTAAAAATAGTCAAGTTCACCACCTCTTACCCTCAATGTATACCATAATTAACAAAATGTAAAGTTAACTTAACATTCATTCCGCTAAAAATCCAATTTTATAAAAAACGGTACCACCACATATTCATTAATTTAAAAATTGTATAGTGGTCCTAAAACAAAACGCTGATTGCGTGCTCTAAGGCTGAATTATTTGATATAGCAGTAAACTTCAAATACTCCTCACCTTCCAATAGAATCAATTAATAACGTGGAAAAATCAAGTGAACTCTTGCTGTTCGAGTCGTTTAGGCACCCGAAGCTCACAAGAAAAAGAAGAAACCATATTTAAGTCTTAGGAAAGAGATAAACATTAGAAAAACTGTCATTAAAAATTTAAATAAACTCTCTAAAAAGTTTTACAATCAAAGCAGAGAGACTTTGAAACAGGAGGCGCCAATTTATGAATCGGATTGAACGTGAAGAGAAAACAATTAGCATTATGATTGATATATATTGTAAAAACGAACATAAACAAAATACTCTATGTGAAGAATGTCAAAAATTAAAAGATTATGCTTATTTTCGTTTATCAAAATGTCCATTTCAAGAAAAGAAACCAGCATGTCAAAATTGCAAAATTCATTGTTATAAACCAGATATGAAAGGTTTAGTTAAGGAAGTTATGAAAAAGAGCGGACCGAAAATGATTTTAAAACATCCATATTTCACGCTCATGCATGCTGTTGACACAATGAAGAAGTTTCCTGACTTACCAAAAAGAAAAAATTGTAAAAAGAAAAAGTGGTTTGTCTAACAAACTTGTTTTTTTATTCCTTTTCGACTAAAGAATTCTATATAAGTTTTAGACAATCTTCTTTTTCAAAATGCATTCATTTTATGTGCCAGAGAACAAGGATTTGTAGACTATATTTAATCAAATCTTTTTTCAAAGCTACAAAGTCAAATAGAGCCTATCTATCACTACATCAAAGTAACATTTGCATCCTTTATTTTGACCATTTAATCTAATTAGATTAATATATTGATATAAATATTTTAAATTTTATAGGAGGTCATATCTTGGCAAAAAAGAAACGTTCTTCAAAAACACAAAATGTTCAAAGCTGTAACCAATGGAATTCAAACATTTCTTCTGTATCAACTGAAAATACTAACTCAAAAGAAAGCAATATGATTCTTACCTCATTTAATCAAGCTGCTATTATAGTGCTAGTATTTACAGCTTTAGCCTACGCTTATGCTGCTTTATTTAAATATGGATACCATAGTTATTATGATTTAACTGATTATTCTTTATTAAAAATAGATACAAGTGATTTAACTCGATATTTTTTGGAAATATTTCCTTGGTTAGCAACTACTTTAACTATTTATATTTTTGCAAGATATGTTTTCCTTATACCAGAATTACTGTTAAAGCGGAAAGGAGTTAAAAGTAAAATAATTCTATCATTGATGATTTTATTCTTTATCAGTCCTCTAATAGGGTGGGTCTTTATAATAGATATATATAGTAACTGGTACATATCAATCTGGTGTATTATTTATGTATTTACATTGGCATATTATTATCTTCCTCCCATTGTACAAAAATATATACAGGTGATTTTATCACCATTTAAACCATTTAAAACAATTGCAATTATAGTTTTTATTTTGGTGTTAGGGTTCATTTCTTTTAGATTAGGTGCAGAATCTGCTGAAAGACAAAGGAAATATTTAATCTTCAATCAAAACAATCAAGACCAAATTGTAATTAGCAGTAGTGGTAATTACTTAATAACCGCTCCTTTCAATAAGGATAAAGGAACAATGGAACCAACATTCTATGTTATGTCTATAAAAAATCAAATAATCTTAAAAACAAAAAAACTATCTAAAGCTCTAAAAGTTGCCCCAGTATATGAGAATATTAATACGTCAAAAACACCCTAATGCAAATAAGGTCTTTTTCATATATTTCTTACTACAAATATGAACGATATTATGCTTTTTGCAGTTTTAAATTTAATCAAATCTATTGTAATTACACAGATTAAAATATCTATTCGATTTCAAAAATAGCTTAGGGAATGTATACAAAAAGATCACTTGTCTTGGAAACAAGTGATCTTTTCATTAGATAAATTGCTACTTGCCAACAGCAGGTAGTTGTTATCCTATTCATATGTTCAATAGATATTATATCACATTTTTTAGTTATATAGACGGATTTATTTCTAATGAAATGAGACCTAAAATATTTCAAAAGGTACCATTAATTATTTAGCACTTTAAAAATGAAATTTTGAACCTTTCGAAGCACTAAATTAGCTAGATTTTAACATACATCAAAAGGTGTACCTTTTGATGTGAATATAAAAAGGAACCCGTTATGGATTCCTTTTTGTTTGTAAATTTTTTATAATACAGCTTACTTTCTTAAAAAGTACTTTTCAACGTATTTAAAATTTGAAACTAATTCCTGAAATTGACTTGAAGACCGCAATTTTTCTTTTATCAATAAAGAAAAAGCCATTTTATTCAAATCTTTGTTTGCTTCAGGATAATTACTTGCTATGTGGCCTTCTACATTTTTTTTAAATTCATTAAATTTTAGATTACTTCTCAGTTCCTTTAATTGAAGTTCTTCTAATGGGGTATAACCTGTTGTTATCTGTCTTGTATAATATTCATTGATACAATCATAAAGAAGATCATCATCTAAAAAATCTTCAATTTCAGATTCTTGGAAGTTATGTTTTTTGGGGATTATTATTAAATCACCGCTAAATTTAATTTTATTATCAATTTGTTTTTTAGTATTCAATCCCGATTTATCATTATCTAAAAATAAGCATAAAGGTAATTCTATCTTGTCTTTTAATATTGACATAAAAGCTTCTATCTTCGCTGATCCTTCAGCGGAAATAAAATTATACATAGATGTATCGAGTTTTAGTAATCCTTCACTTACTAAAATTTCTATCATTGTAGGAAACAGAAACTGTTCTGTTCGCCCTTCTACCACAATATTATACTCTCCAAGAAGTAAACCATCTGATATAGTTGTCCCCAGAATTTCTCTTAAAGATTTCCAATTTTCATTTTTATGTTCTTTTAAATGATAATCCGTTCTTCCTAAATGATCTCTTTTAACTAAAAATATACTTTCATCATGTGCTTTATCTATAAAAACTACAGAGTGGGTAGTAATTAAAACCTGGTGTTTCTTTGAGAGTTCCTTTAAGAATCCAAATAACTTCTTTTGAGATCCGATATGTAAACTAGTTTCTGGTTCATCAATAGCCACTATAAAACCATTGGGGCTATCATCATTTAATCCAATACTAAGTAATAAAGAAATTAACGCTGCCATTTGTGTACCAGAACTTTTGTTTTCTAATATATCATCATCATTAAATTCATCAATTAATCTAATTTGTGGATCATCTAAATTTCTATAATCAAAATAGAGCTTATAAGTTGAATCAAATATTTCACTCATAAATTGGTTGGCATTCGTTAAAAGCCTCGAATATAATTGATTTTCAAAGGAAATCATTCCAACAAGTGATTGTATTGTTTGTTTAAAGTCATTTGTTCTAGAAAGATATATGAATTTAGGGACATGCTCTTTAAGAGTGTTTGCTAAATTAGTACTTTGCGCATATACATTTTTGTCAAGGCCTTTTTTGTCTTTATTTGGTTGGAAGTGGGCATATAACATTCCTAAATTTGAAATATCAAAATCAATTCCTATAACAGGGTAATCATATTCATTAACCTTTTGATGATTAAGAAATCTTGAAACTTCATTATCATCTATATAACTCCTATTAAAGAAAGCATTTAATGCTTCTAAAATATTACTTTTCCCAACATTATTTGTGCCTATAAAAACATTTAGTCCATTTTTGAAACAATTAAACTTAAAATCTACTGTGGTTTTATAATTTAATATTTCAATCTCTTGTATCCTCATGATTTCTATCTACCTCATTTTTTATATTCTATAAATAATCGTACCATATTTTAACTTACTATTTTCCAATCTATAAATATTTTTTGGTAAAATGTACATATTTCAATTGTTTTTATTTATAATTTATTTATTAGCATTTTTACATACAAGGGGGTTAGGATGTGGCTCAAGTTGAAACTATAGATACAGTATCAAAACTTTTATTAGAACCTGCATCTAGGGCTGCAACAACTGAAATAGCAAAGTATCTATTCTGTAATTTAGATACGAAGATTAAGAAGGTTTTTAATAAGAGAAAGATAAGTGCAGATTCATATGAAGAATTAGCCGAAAAATTTAGTAATTATTTAGAGAAGAGCTATTTTGAATATAGTTCCATCCCTACTCTGGCTTTAAAAGATAAACGTGTATCTTTAGAGAATATATACGAACCTTTAACTCTAAAAGAAGCTGGGGTAAACGATTTAGCGAACCAAGCAGAGTATACGCTGTTAAATTATGATGATAGCTTTTTTGAAAATCATCCTAAACTAATAATTTTTGATAATGCGGGAATGGGAAAATCTACTTTTCTAAAATTCTTATTTTTATCAGCTATGCAACAAAGAATTCAACTACCTATATTCATCGAATTACGACATTTAAAAAATGATAACTCTGTTCTTGATGAAATATATAAAAAGATTAACTATTTATCAGATGAATTCAATAAAGAAAACATTCTAGAGCTAATTAAGGATGGAGATTTTCTATTTTTTTTAGACGGATATGATGAAATTTCCCGTTCAGATAGGGAAAAAGTATCAGCAGATTTAAAACAATTTCTAATTCACGCTAACAAGAACCGATTTATTATTACATCTAGACCGGATGCCGGGTTAAATCTTGCTACTTTTGAAAAATACAAAATTAGAAATCTAAAATTAGATGAGGCATTTTCGATAATAAGAAAATATGATAATATAACCGGATATCGTCTACAAAAAGAATTAATAGAAACCATTAAAAACTCTGAGCAACATTTTAACAGCTTCTTGAAAAATCCAATGTTTGTTTCACTGCTCTATGTTACTTACAAAAATAAAAGAGAGTTACCTCTTACTCAAGCTTCTTTCTATCGTACTGTCTATGATGCTTTGTATTCAGATCATGATTTAACAAAAGATGATGAATTTAAAAGGGACAGAGGCAGTGACCTTTCCAGAGATGAACTAGAGTTTTTCTTTCAAAAATTTGCTTATTATTGCTTTGTAAAGGATATAAGTAACTTTGAGATTGATCCCTTACAAAATATTATTAGAGAAGTTCTAAAAGATAATTATTTTTCAAATAAGAATCAAGCTCACGACATATTTGTTGATATAACTCAGCATGTACCTTTATTAACAAAAGATGGTGTTGATTATAAATAGATTCACAAATCGTTTTTAGAATATTTTACTGCTAAATATATATCAACTCATATTAAGAAAACAAACTTTCTTCAGTCGCTAATGAAGAAAAACTTATTAGATTATGAGAACATGCTTAAAATATATGTCGATATAGATAGAAGCACTTTTGACTCTGTCTTGGTGGAACCTCTATTGAATTCATTTCTAAAACATGTTGAAAAAGAACCACCAACAGGACATATACTACAATTGCGAGAGAAAACCTTTTTAAAACAATATATAATGACACAAGTTAAGAAAGACATGGTTGATGAAATGTTAAGCTTGATAGACGGGGATAAAAGAGATTTGTCGGGTAAATTATATAGAATTACAAGCGAAAAATGTCAAGCGAAATATAACATATTCCTAAAATCTATGTCTATAAGACCTGTTCGATCTAGTAATGGTGAGTTAGAAAACCAAAACCTAATAGGATCAGCTCCATATAAAAATCCAATGGCGTCATATGAAAATCCAGTGGATAACAATGAGATCCTTGTCGGTATTTTAAAGGAAAAAAATTATCCTTTTATAAAAATAGAATCTAAGGAAAACATAGAAAAAGCTCGAACCTCAATACCTAGATTATCTTTTTTTAATCACCTTGATGTTAAAGAGGATAACATTATGTTAATTAACAAAAATACTTTCTTTAAAGATTCTGATATAAATTTAAGTGAGCTTTATCTTGCTACAATATCACTAATGCACTCACAAATTAGCCTAAGTTATGGTAAGGTTAAAGACTATCTAGTTCAAATGAGAAAACAGGATGAAGATTTCTTAGATTTATGGGATTAATTTCAAAATCAAATAACCTTATATATAAAGAAACCTAAATGTGTTTAATTAAAATATTTTATAAAATAAAATGCTTATCAGAGAAGAAAAGAAGGTATTTTGATTAATCTTTTTTTCAAAACAGCTTCATTTTATGTACCAAAGAATGAATTTATGAACTATCTTTAATCAACCTTTGTTTCAAAGCTACAATTTTAATTAGTTCATATTTAACTAAAAAACAAAAAGAACTTGTCGGAATGACTACAAGTTCTTTTTTTGATAATGTAAAAAAAGTTAAAACAAACTATCTCATAATCTGAATCGGAGCAAACACTATAACCACGGGTTAATTTTATTATATACCCAATCTTAGCATATGCAATTTTTATATTTGAAAATTATGTGAATTAAGAAAATAAGATATTGCAAGGGTTGTAAATTCCTAAAAATAACAATTGTTCATTTCGTACAAAAAATTTTAAATCAATATCTATATCATAATAAATTATAAAAAATATAGATATAAGTAAATAGAGAAGAATGGTGCATTCTTACAGAAATATATATATTTATATTTAAGATTAATTAACTATAAGAAAATCAATTTCACGTTATAACTAACTATAATTCTTGAATATATGTAAATGGAATTGTCTTATTTTTTTGTTTATGTGATAAAGAAATTAGGCATAGGCATATTATACAAACGTTTGTTTTAAATATTTTAACTATGAATCAATGTATGGGGCGTTACAGTATTCAACTGTTGCTTAATTAATTTCTCATTTATTATATAAATTTTATATAGCAAAGAAAAAGAGCATCCGCTATGGATGCTTCCTCTAAAAATTTCTTGATACAAGTTCGTCTTAAGGCTCTTTCTTCATGAGAAGTATTTAATTTTTAAACTTTTTCTAATATTGGAAACCACTATTTGTAATCCAATCCATATTTTATTGATACCATTATAGTTACAGGTATGCTAAGATTCATTTGAAACATTGCTTTTGGGAATACAATTGCCATTATAATCGCAATTTATTTTCAACAAACTGATTGGGTTTTAACCCAAATTGCGGTTTTATTCCGCGGTCCTTAACAAATTGTTAAGGATCTTTTTTATTTGTCTTTTAGTTGCGAAAAAATAAATTTTCATAATGGGTGTTGTTAAAATTATTAGCTTGATGGTCATGTAGCGAAACAAAAAGGAGTGTATAGAGGGAGATTGAAGAAATACACGGATAAACACTCAGGTATGAATCATACGATTGAATTACGGGAGCACACCAATAAAACAGTGAAAAAAATATGCCAAATTACAGGTGTAAGCCAGGCCGCCCTGTATCCTAGATTAAAAGAACTTGAATAAAGTTCTTTTTTTATTTGTAATTAAAACCCAGAGTGGCCCTTCATACCCAGAATCGTTTCCGTACCCCTTATATATTTTTTTCTTTAATAATTAAGTTAATTTCATGGTGTTTTATTGTAATTCTTTTTTCTATTCTAATATAATTAGGGTTCTCTAAAGAAAAACGAATACTAGCTAAAGCGGTTATTAAATATGAAATTTTAGATGATTTTTTTCTTAAAAGATCATCTAAAACAGTTGTTTTTAAAGGCATCCAAATTGAAAATACAGCTATAGAAATGAATACGATCATTATAAGAAAGTAAGCTACTGCATCTGATAAAGTATTAATACCACCATGATTAAAAATCCAGGCATTAAGCCCAGACCATACTGGTATAGAAAATAAAAAGAATATTCCTCCATAAGTTGATATAGTTGTGAGAATGTTTTGTTTTTCTTCCGTCTCTTTCCTTTTTTCCAAAGATTTTATTAGAAATTCCAAAGAATTTTTATTACGTTCTTCATTATCACAAACTAGAATTCGTTCTTTAAACAAATAAGATCGAATAATAAAATAAATGAAAATTCTCCAATTACTACTTTTAAATGTAATACCATATTTATTAGTAGAAAAAAGTTCTGCTGGATATACTATGAATTCATATAAAATAAACATAGATAAACTTATATAAACGGAAATATAGATTAAATAAATATAAATATAATCATACATACCATTTCTTAAACCAAAGTTTATATATAATAATCCAAAAACTACAATACCACCAATAGTTAAACTACAAGCTACAATAATTAAATTTTTTAAAAAATGTTTATAAACTAAATTCCATAGGCTTAAATTTTTTTCATAAAAAGATAGCAACTGTTCTTCAAACATTTAAATATAAACACTCCTTAAATTTAAATTCTTTAAAACAAAACGTAATACAATATACCTCGCTTACAAGCTGTGTGTATATTGTATTACGTTTTAAAGTAAGGAACAATATATACATATAGATTTTCTTATAAAAAACCCTCTTAAAACAATTAACATAAATCACCATAAAACCCTCATTCGTTTTCATTTTTAGCAAATGCTTTACACGTAATCCATTATTAATTCTAATCAGAAATAAAATTATAATAACGATTTGAACAATGACGTTTAAGAGACCATTTTCATACCTTGGATGTGTTCTTTGCTTCGAGTTCAATTATGAGTTGCTTTTTATCCATTCACTTTTCAATCCCTTTATTTTCAGTAATTTGAATGTATACTTTTTCTGCTGTTTTTAGAACATCAATGAAATAAGATGAAAGTTAATGTTTAAGCGGAAATGAAAGTAAACTTTTGGCTAAAAGTTTACTTTGGAGTTTTGAATCATTTATAACTAATTTTGTAATAAATTTCTCAATATAGATATACTTGTTAAGTATGGTTCTAATATTCAAAATTAACAAAAAATAAATTATAATAAAAATATGATGGTTATCCTTTTGTTTACTCCTTGTGCTAAAGATAAGATCGTGTTCGCCGATCTTATCTTTTTTTATTTGTGATTTTTGATAGGCGTATCAACAACATTTTAACGAAAATATACGCTAAGCAAAATTCAACATGAAAAAACGTTGATTTTACTACTCTAAGAGAATCATCTGATCTCAAAAACGTATGTATTTGAGACAAGTGCGTTCCAATGTAAAAGGTGCTGAAAAGAGCCTAAATAGTGTCTCAAAACTCATCCTTAAATCAAAAACTCAATTCAAATCGTGTTATTGAGTTTTGAGAATCCCTTAGCGTATAAAAAAGTTAAAATGTGCGTGCTACCCCTTAAATCACTTAATCTCTAAAATCATTGCTAGATCGATTGCATAATTCGTGCGAGTTCTTTTTCTAAAGCAGCGGGCTCGTTTGCATAATTGTAAATCCCTAAAAACTTCTCTATAGCCTCTGGATGGGAACTGATTAGCTTGTTGACAGCATCCTGTTGTTCAGATATGCGTTCATTCTTCGAAATTTGGCATCCCATATGAAACCGAACCATAAACTCATCTTCTATTGCCTTTTGATATTCTTCAGACATTTGATTTGATTGATCGGATTGTCCCTTATATTTTGATAGAATATTGGATAATATACGTGCTCCACATATAGCATCATGGATACCCTGCGCCATGCCAGGATCTTTAAAACAAACTGCATCTCCAACCAACGCCCATCCTTTTCCCATTCCTTTATACCAGTAATTATCATATCCGAGAATGCCTTTGACCGGTTCTACTAGTTCTGCATTTTTCAAGCGCACCCCAATTGTTGTATTCGGAAAGTTATCTGTAAAGAAATTGCGTAGACAGCTTTCCGGATTTAATTTCAACCGTTCTATCAATTCCTTATTTTCTAATGGGAAAATGCCGACAATTACATATAAATTATCATTCGTTGGAAAGAGAATGGCTGTGTTATCTTTTATCTTGTATACTTCAAATTTAGGGACATTATCGTGGCGAAATCCAGAGAAATACCCGAAATAGATGCCGACTGTTGCCGGAATACTTATTTTGAGTTCACTTTTTACCAGCTTGCGAATAATAGAGGATCGGCCGTCTGCCCCGACTACCAGGCGAGCTAAAAATTCTTGTTTCTCGTTGTCGCCGTCTAAACCTTTCACGCCTATCACTGTTTCGTCATCACGGATGACATCCGTCACACGAAATCCTTCTAAAACAGTTACATTCATTTGGGATTTGGCTTGTTCAAGTAGAATATGATCGAGATAAGTTCTTCTAATACAATAACAACTTTCCTCTCCGTAAACCTCAGGGATGAGACCTTCTATCACGGTATCCTCAAATTGAAATTTAATATCCCGTACCGGCGGTGCTTTTGTTTCCAATAACTTGTCCAGGACACCGGTTTCTCGAAGAAGAGCGACAGTATTATTGAAAAAGGTATGGGTTGATAATGTGTCCCTTGGAAAATTCGCTCGGTCCACTAACAACACATGGAAACCTGCCTTAGCAAGATAAATTGCCAGGGTAGAGCCGGCACATCTAGCACCGGTAATGATGACATCATACGTCTTATTCATCGTATCACTCCATTTTCAAGTATAATTATTAACTTGCTTATCCATTAGCAGAGTTCTAAAGTTAATGCCCCTACGAGTTAAAGTAATGGGGAAAATTGATAAGAATGCACTACATACATAAAGTATGGAAGCTAAAACGAAATAAGTACAGAAAATTCTCACCTGCTATACAATTAAAAAGAATTTGTGGTAAAAATCGGAATGATAATTTAAGTATTAAATAAAGGTCCGTTTACTTGTTTCGTGAAGAGTTAATAGATGTATATTCACAAAAATGGTTGTTAAAACATCGACTCCAAACTCCTTGTATAAAGTTTTGGAAATCAAGTCCATTTGCTATGTTAAATGCGCTATAATTTTGGGGTAGTCGTCCTTATCATATGTTGAATGAATTATATCCAAATCGTTTTAAAGAGTGGGAATTAAAAAAAACGCCTACAGGATTCTGGACAAAAGAGAAGGGACTCCATTTAGCAGATGAGTTCAACATAAGATTCAATGTAGACTATTGATTATGTATCTTGTTTTTTATTAAATACTACGGTACGTGAAATTTTAAATATCTTTACTAAAAAAGCCCCTTGAAAGGAGCACTTATTTTACAAGATACTGTTCTATTTCTTTTATTAATAGTTCTGCACCTTCTGGGCTTAATGTGATCTTACCATTTGCTAATGCCATGTTACGATTTGACACTTCTCCTGTTAATGCACAAACATGACCAGGCTGATACTTCTGTAAAATGATGTCTTCCCCTTCTACAAAAATCTCTAATGGTGATTTTTCTTTAATCCCAAGCGTATTTCTAAGTTCCTTTGGAATCACTATACGCCCTAATTCATCCACTTTTCTAGTTACTCCGGTTGCTTTCATCCAGCATATTTCCCCATTTCATTATCAATTTGTACCTAATTTATTCTTTACTATTGTAACAGGCTTTCACCATACATGAGAAACATAATGAACCAAAAACAGACAATCATAATAAGAAACTCTTTAAACCCTTGCTGAAAGGAAATACGACCTTCTTCCATTCTACACGCCCCTTTTCCCTACAACTTTTAATATGTTAAAATATAGAGGAAAGAAATCTGCCAATTTCTTTCCTCGACGGTCACTCATGACTTCTGCTCTTTGTTTGCTTTTGCAAATGAAGAGCTTTTATTTTGCGTACTTATACTTGCTTTCTAACATCGCATAACGCAATAACTTTAACTTTGTTTCTTTTTTCAATGCTTTCCATTCCGATACAGCAATCTTCATTCTTCATTCCTCCATTACTTTGTTATTTATTTAGACTTATAAGTTCCATTTGTAAATTTTTTTAACGAATTTCCCGAAAGAATTCTCCTTCCTCAAGCGTGTGAAGGGCGTAGCCCAACGGTAGGTGGGAGATGAATTTCGGTTTGGCGTAGCCAAAAGGTTTTCCTTTTTATTTTGCCTCTGATATAATCAGTCTTATAAATTATAAAGGCTGGTATATAAATGAAATTAGATAGTAATAACCATTCAGTATTCTTGTTGTATTATCATCTTGTGTTGGTCGTAAAATACAGAAGAAATGTGTTTGATGATGATATGTCAGACTATGCAAAAGATATGTTTGTTCGACTATCTGAAAACTATAACATCACATTAGTTGAATGGAATCATGATGTAGACCATGTTCATATTTTGTTCAAGGCACACCCTAATACAGAAATGACAAAATTCATCAATGCTTATAAAAGTGCAAGTTCTCGACTTATTAAAAGAGACTTTCCACAAGTGAAAAAGAAACTTTGGAAAGAGATGTTTTGGGCAAGAAGTTTTTGCTTGCTAACTACTGATGGTTCGCCAATAGACGTAGTAAAAACATATATTGAAAATCAAAGTGAAAAGTGAGGTGAAATGATATGACAAAGCAGAATAAAGCATATAAATTCCGTATGTATCCAACAGAAGACCAAGCACATCTTATGCGTAAAACCTTCGGTTGTGTACGTTTCGTGTATAACAGAATGTTAGCTGAACGGAAAGAAGCGTATGAAAAACATAAAGATGATAAGGATCAACTAAAGAAACAAAAGCTTCCCACTCCTGCAAAATACAAAGCAGAATTTGAGTGGTTAAAAGAAGTTGATTCATTAGCTTTGGCAAATGCTCAACTAAACTTGCAAACTGCCTATAAAAATTTCTTTCGTGGTCAAAATGACTTCCCAACATTCAAAAGCAAAAAAGACAGAAAGTCTTATACAACGAATGTAGTGAACGGAAATATTATGTTGCTTAATGGTCATATCAAATTGCCAAAACTGAAAATGGTACGTATCAAACAGCATAGAGAAATACCACAAGGCCATATAATCAAGTCATGTACGATTTCTATGACACCTACTGGTAAATACTATGTGTCCATTTTGACTGAATACGAAAAAGAGATCGTACAAAGAGAAGTAGAAACAGTTGTTGGATTAGACTTTGCGATGGATCAATTATACGTCAGTTCTGAGGATGAGAGAGCCAATTATCCTAAGTTCTATCGTGAAATGTTAGACCGATTAGCAAAGGCGCAACGAGTATTATCAAGACGTACAAAAGGTTCAGGGCGTTGGAATAAACAACGTATCCGTGTAGCTAAGCTGCATGAAAAAGTAGCAAACCAACGTAAGAACTTCCTTCATCATAAGTCTAAAGAGTTAGCTACTCATTTTGATGTTGTCGCTATTGAAGATCTAAATATGAAGGGAATATCGCAAGCACTTCATTTTGGAAAAAGCGTCGCTGATAATGCTTGGGGTATGTTCACTTCTTTCTTAGCTTATAAACTAAATGAACAAGGCAAACAGCTTGTGAAAATAGACAAATGGTTTCCTTCCACAAAAACATGTAGCAGTTGTGGAAATGTGAAAAATATGTCATTGTCTGAACGAGTCTATTCTTGTATATGCGGTGTAAATCTCGATAGAGATTATAACGCAGCTATCAATATCAAAAATGAAGCAATACGCCTATTGGCGTTAGCATAGATAGCAATAAAATAACCCTTGGAACAAGGGAGTTAGCTCGGCTGTCTTAGGACGAATTCGTTAGCTACCAAAAGTAACGACTAACCGAGAAGCCCCCACTTCAAACAGTCCGTTAGGACGTTAAGTGGCGGGTAGTTCACCTTTCCGTTCCATGTAATAACCTCCTCAATAAAGTTATATAACTTTATTGAGGAGGTTGCTATATGGCTGTTAATAAAGACAAGTACACTCAAATTTTAGTTACTTTTACAAAAGAACAAGTAGAACAAATAGAAAATTATTGGCATGAAAATAAGCTGAAGAACCGAAATGAAGCAATTCGTCAGATCGTAGACAAAGGGTTAAGTCGTAAATAATGGATATCCTTTTTATTTTTCCTAAAAAACCTAAAAACGCATTTAAATTCCCTCTCTCCCTTTACATGCGTTTTTATAACAAATATGACTTATTGTATTAATAACCATATCAAAACCTCATACAACTAAATCTGAAGATTCATTTTTTAGTTAAACTGATTTTTTTCATGAATTCTTTAAACAAATGAAAAAAGAGCCGGATTTTCATCACAGCTCATGTATTAATTGGTTCTGTATGTGTACATGTCGGATATTGTGAACAGCCAAAAAACTTATTTCCTGTTTGATTTGAATTACGAACGACTAAATCATGTTTACATGTTGGACATTTCCGTGCTGCAGGCGTTACCCCTTGATACACATCTTCAGCCGAATATTCGGGATTGATTTTATTAATCAATTTCTGAAGCTCTACACGATCTATTAGTTTTACATTACAAGCTTCCGCTAATTCTTTCGCCTGTCTTGTATACACACTGTTCGTTACAACCCAGCCCTCATTTGCTTTGTAATAGGCTTGTGCTGCATATATCTCTTGTACGGCACTAATGCCGACTCTATTTTTCATCCCGTAGCGTTTTGCCTGGATTACAATACGATTTTTCCCCTTCAATACCAGATCCGCTCCGAAATCATTTGACTGCTTTGTGACTGTTGGAGAATAACCCAACTCTCGAAAGAGAGCTTTTAGATATACTTCGAATTGATGTCCGTCCATTTTGTCTATATAACGAATACCAGACTTAGCCATTCGCTTTAATATTCTTCGCTCCTGGATCTTCCGGTACATAAATTTACAAATACGAAAAAGAACATAAAGGATAAAAATACAAATCAAAATCTGTAATATGTTTGGCATTTTTGGTAGATTAGACACTTCGCTCCACCTCTTTAATTGGTTTCATTTTCTTTGGTTGGGCTGTTTCTTTTGCCTGTTGCTCACTCACTTGTTTCTTCCGGACATCGTTCCAATCTTTTTCATTCGTTGGAATATCCTCTTTAAGATCTACAAAGCATTTCATTGTCTGAATAAAGTCTTTCCCAGCTTTATCATTATCAACTGCCATAATGACCTCTTTAATATCGTGCCCTTCTTTTTTCGCATCCATTAAAGATTGAATTACTGTTTTTGACTTCAATCCATGCATAGAAACCAGGCGAGCGTTTTGTATGTTATTTTGCTTGATACTCCAATGAGATAACATATCAATCGGATCTTCGTAAAAATAAATTTTATCCGGCTTACCCACATCAACTGTAAAACCCGCATTGATTTTTTCATAATTCGGGACAATTTGCTTAAAGCTTCCTCTTTTATTCTCCATTTTTACTGTACCTTGAAGGTTCATACCAATGACTTGCCCTTTGCCTCCTTCTTCCCTCCATTTAAACACCACATTATTTTTCTTATCCTGGGCGATGAGATCCTTTTTAATCAGCCAATTCACCAAGCGAGGATCTATTTTCCGTTCATTAACCAGATATTCTTTAATCTCTTTTTGCTTATTTACTTCCAGGTGTTTGGGATAACTAAATGGCTGCTGTTCTTTTTTGCGCTCCTCTTCCGCTTTTGAACGATCAAATTCTTTGTAATCCCCCTTCTGAATGTCCATCACGGCTTGAGGGAATGTCATCTCATAGTACATCATGGCAAAACTAATCGCCCCATATCCCTTTTCTCCTCGACTATTCCAGGCGTATTGATTCCCTTTAATAATGAGACTGTCATGTTCCGTATGACGATAATAGTTTCCTTCTTTCTTAAACGTTTCTCCTTTTGCTTCCAGATATGAAATCAAGTCAACTTTTCTTGCTTCCATCGCATCCTCCGCACTGACATATGCCATTACGGAATCCCCCCTTTACTCTATAAAATGAAATAAAAAAGAGGACTATTCCGTTTCCTAGTCCTCTTTTGCTACTTATAGTTGTTATATTCAATTTTTAATTGCTGACTTTATAAAAAAATCTTTACTAACAAGACGCTTAATTACCGCATTTTTGAATGAGTATAGATTTTTTATTTCTTACTATATAATTATCTTCGGCTTCAAATTTAACTTTTCATAGGGTTTACTATATAGGGAAATGAATTTTTCTATTTAATATCTGTGATTCCCAACCATTGTCTCTATAAAATCATTAATAAAGTTTTTTTGATTTAATTTTAATCCAATGCGAACCCCTATAGCTTCTGCACCTGGACGGAAATCAGCAATCGTTTGTCCTCTGAAAGATTTTAAATCAACTTCTACTTTACGATACATATATTGAATAAAACTAGGATTAGCTATTGCACTCATTGCAACTACATCATGTAAAGGAGCCCCTTTAATACTTTTATTCAATTTTTTATAGGCACTGTAATAATAATCATAGATTGGTTTTATTAATGATTTGAATGGAATATTTGTATGTTCCACAATATAATTCACTTTGTTCGGGAGCAATATAGCCGAATTTGTTACATTTAAAGGAATCATTGTTAAATTTTTCGACTGATTAATTACAAATTGTGTAGAAACAGGATCACCATACGCATTGGCTTCCGCTACAGTTGTAACATTTCCTGGTTGTAGGAACACTCCGGACATGATATAAACTTCCTTTACACTTTGCATTAGTTCTTTCCAAATATTTAATACCATCGCAAGGGAAGTAGATCTTCCTACATCAATAATTGTTAACTCTTCCTTGTACCTTTCAATAATTTTAGGGATTAAGCTAAAATCATGAACAGGCATAGTTGTTATACTTTCAGGAGGCCGAATAGGACCAAGTCCTTCTGCACCATGGATTTCTGGATAATAATTAGTAAACCCATTGAAAAATGGTAAAGTTGCACCACTTATAACAGGGATATCTTGTCTGCCAGCCAATTGCAAAAGATATAAGGCATTTCGAGTTGTTTGTTCTTTGGTAACATTACCGTAACTCGTAACAATTCCAACAATTTCAATCTTAGGATTTTGTAGACCATATATGATAGCTAAAGAATCATCAATACCTGGATCGCAAAATAACAATACCTTCTTCAAAGTATATCTCCTTTCTTACAAAAACTAATTTTATAAGACAAGCCTTATACCATTTATATGTAAGAAATCAGTGTATTTATGACGCATGTTTTGAGATACTCCCTCTATAAGTAATTTTTTACTTAACCTCGTATAATATGAATGATAATAGGCTTGTCATGTGTGTTTTTACGTTATTTTTCCTATATAGTAAAGAACTGTTTTATCTTGTTACATTTATAGTTGATACATTTCATTTTTATTTGCCGAATAAGAATTTTAATCGCTTCTCCTGTACGCTGTATGATAAACGAGCGTCAAATTTTTTCCCGTTTTTGTTCGAGATAAACCCTTTAATCTGATCCGTTACATTCTTTTCTAATAACTTTTTCACATGGTTACTACTTAAATTTTTACCAGAGAATGTACCAAAAATAATGAAATCACAGCCTTTTTTGTATTTCTCACATAAGTAATTACTTTTCCCTACAAGAACTCTACTCTTACATAATGGACACTTACCAATAGTACGATCTTCAGTTGTTGGAAAACGGAATTTCAAACTTCCGTCCGCTTCCATATAGATAGCTGCTGTAAATTCTCCCTTTTCTCCTTGAAAGCCGTTGATAAAATCCGTTGTTTTATACTGAATTAGCTTTTTCATCTGATTACCAGGGATTGCTTTCCCTTTTATCTTGGCTGGTAACATAAAATCACATCCATTTTTATGCTCCGTGCATCCATAAAATGTTTTACGATGAAGCATATCACCCTTTTTACATTTTGGACATTTACCAAATGACAGCTCTTCTTGTGTTGGGAACTGAAATTTAACCTTCCCTTCATGTAATACGAGATAAGCGGAAAACTCCTTCTCATTGGACTTAAATCCTTTTAAAAGATCTGTTTTCTTATCCTCAAACAGCTTTTTCGCTTGCGCTTCCGGAATCGCTTTTTCTTTAATTTTTTTCGGTAAGGAGATTTCACATTCCGGATAATTACTGCAACCATAGAAATTGCCTTTATGAAGGATTTTTCCTTTTCTACAAGGGCATTTGCACACCTCAATCTGCTGATTCCAGGTATTAATAATGCTATCCGACACCTTATTATCCATTGCGCCTAATTGTTCCACTGTGTCTTTTACAAACGTATTTGTTTTCTCCACAAATTCCTCATATTTCATTTCATTCTTTTCGATCATATAGATCATCCCTTCCATTTCAGCCGTATAAGCTGGATTTTTGATTTCATCTACCGGAAAAGCATCTATAAACGCACGACCAATATTAGTAGTTCGAATCTGACTGTTAGTAACATCAATATAGCTTCGCTCTAACAGTTTTGGAATAAACGTTTCTTCCGTTGCGACTGTCCCAATCCGTTTTCCTTTCATAAGTTCTTTCAAATGTTCATCATCTAATTTACGCCCTGCCGTCTCCATAAAGGTTAAAATGGAACTTTCCGTATGAAAGGCTGGTTTCTTCGTTCGAGACTCAATCAAGTCATACTGAACGATTCTGAAAGAATCTCCTTCTCGTAAAATAGGTATCTGAAATGCTTCAACTGACCCCTCTTCTATATCCTCTTGAAACACACTTAAAAACCCTTTCTCTTGTAGGATCTTTTCTTTTGTACTGTATGTGTTGCCCTCTTGATCTATAAAATGTACTTCTCTTACCAGGTAGATTGCTGGTTTCATAAAATTCCCGATAAATCGTTTTACAATTAAGTCATATAACTGTTTTTCTAATGGATTTCGGTTGGTCCCGTCATATAATTTTGTTGTTGGGATGATGGCAAAGTGACTACTGACTAACTCATCATTAAAAGTAGTATGTTTTTTCGTAATAGAAGATGGAACCACTTGTTGTACGAGATTTGCATAGGTGCTTTTTTCTAATGCTGCCATTACTTCCTTCACTCGTTCCACTTGTTCTGTAGGTAAATGCCTGGATGAAGAACGAGGATAAGTAATAAAGCCTTCTTCATACAAACTCTGTATATATTTTTTTGCTGTTTCCGCATTTATCTTCAGTTTTGCGTGAGCATCTTTGTAGATATCCGTTAAGTTATATAATAATTTTGGTTTCTTTTTTCTCGTACTCTCTTTAAATTCCGTTACGATTACATTCGTTTCTTTCAAGCTATCTCCAAGCTTTTGTAGTGGCGATGGATCTATCAGTTGCTCTTCTGTTTTCATTACTGGTGATAAACCGTTTTCCGTTAGTAGCTTTAAATTGTAATAGGTTTGTTCTTTATAATTTTGGATAGCGATTTCTCTCTGACGGATTTCATTCAAGATGCACATTTGAACACGACCAGAAGCCAATAAAAATTGATTTTTTGCTAGTTTGGATGTACAGCCCCTTGTAACATTAATCCCTAGAATATAATCCAGGTATTGCCTTGCTTTAGCGGATTGAGCAAGCCCATCATAATCTGCTCCTGGTTCTAATCGGTTTAATGCTCCTTCTAATTCTGCGGCCTCATAGGAAGAGATAAATAGGCGTGATTCTCGCTTGTTCACACCTGCATGTTCATATATTTCTCGATAGATAAGCTCACCCTCTCGATCTGCTTATCTCCATAATGATGTACAATAATAGTATACTCAATATTAAAGAACATCAAAGATGCTTAATTATTAATTTCATAAGGGTATAGGGGATAATAAACTTCAAAACTTATTGCACATAATTAGAAAAGGGGGAAAGTTAGTGGGGGAATTAATCTCAGTAAAAAGTGTGAATGAAAATTTTAAATTTATAACACAAGCAATTTGGATTGATTATGTAATTGGGGAAAATCAAAAAGTTAAAGAAAAAAAACATATTTCATTAATCGCTCTTAAAAACATCGAAACGGACACATATATAATTCATCACCTTAGTAATTTTATTATTGAAAAATGGGGGTATAAGTCATTTAATACACAGAAAAAGCACGCTACAAATATAGTGAAGTTTTTAAACTACTTAATAAAATATTATCCATGTTTGAAAATCAAAAATTTAACAGAATTGACTATCTTACATGGCTCTACATACTTAAATTGGCTGGGTACCAATAAGGTTTCTCAAGATACTGTTAAAGACGCTGAAAGAACCTTAGTGCATTTCTATACTTGGGGAACAAACAAATTACTATTCTCAAAAGTTAATTTAAACGATTTTAAACAAGAAAAAAACGAACACAATACGTTATATTATAAATCTCCTTTTACAGTGGTTTATCCACAAAAGAAAATAAAAGAAATTGAACACATTTTACCATTTGAATATATACCATTATTTTTAGAAATTGCCTCTACACATACTCCCAGAATAGCTTTAGGAATATATCTACAAATATTTGGAGGACTACGAGTTTCAGAAGTAGTTAATTTAAAGCGTACACAAATATCAAAATCTATAACAAATAAAGAATTGATATTAAAAATAGAAAATCAAAATTTCAGAACAGATTTAAAAGAACATGCCTCAGTAAAAAAGACACGATCTCAAGTAGCATTAGATGTAAATGGTTGGGGAACTACCTTGATTCGACAGCATTTAAGGCTATACTCTTCTAAACAAACTACTGCTTTGTTTTTAAACACCAATGAACAACCGATGTCTGGTAGAAGCTATAGACAGTACTTCGAAAAATGTAAAATCAAATTAATATCCACCTTAGAAGCTTCAAATAATATTGAACATCGCTTAGTAGCCCAGCATTTAAAAAGTATTAAATGGTCTACGCATATAGGACGGGGAACATTTACAAATCTCATTGCGAATGAGGCACAAAACCCTTATGAAATTGCACATTTACGAGGTGACTCTAGTTTAGAATCTGCACTCTCCTACATGGTTTCAACACCACGAATGCATAAAAAAATTGAAGAGAAATTAGATAATATGCATGAGAAGTATATTCCTAATCTTATTGAAAGGAAGTTGAACGGCCATGGTTCGTTTGAATAAAGATTATTATTCAATTAAAGAGGCTTCGGAGATTCTTAATAGGAGTATTGTTACTATTCAAGAACGTATTTATTCGAAAGGCTCCAATCATAAAATAAATGTAAAAAAAATAAATGGTCGCATTTTTATACCAAAAGAAGAGCTGATAAAATACAAACGGTTTGTCGAAGAACGTGATAATCCTGTAGAGATTGACTGCGAATATGCGATAAAAAAAATATCTATCAAAACAGAACAGAATAATTTGTTTATGGATACTCGAACGCTATTTCTAACTTATTCACAAGCTTATTTTAATAAATGTACAGGCTCTACAGTTCATAAACAAGCTACTATTGGCCAATTTATTAATTTTCATAACAAACTCCAAAGAAACTTATCTGAGGAAATCTTCAAAGTTGATATAGAGGAAGTAAATCAATTGTTTTTAAAAAAAGGGCTGCTTACTTCGAAGGAAAAATTGCTATTTACTCGGTTTCTATCATACGTATTTGATCAAAAAAATATGCCTTTAAAGAATAAATTGTTAGCTGTCCAAAAGTCTAAACGTAAAGAACAGGAAATTTATTCGGCTGCAACGTTTAATCAAATATATAAGCATGTACAAAATATAGAGCTTCATATCGAAAAAAGTCTTAATAGCAGATCTTATGCAAATATGTGGGTATATGTTACTTTACTATGCTGTGATTTTATACGAGGAAGTGATTTAATTCTCAATACACCTAACTTAAATTTAAAAGAACTTGATATTCAGGAAACAGATTTTTACAGTAATAACTTTAAATTGAATGAGCATCAAGTTCAAATAGTAATTAAGACTTTGTATCTTTCCTTTAGAAATAAGCGTGCATCTAAAACAGGTGAGCTACTTACTTTCTTAGTACCTTCGAACCTAGAGATGCCACTAGCTTACGCATTAGTTTTATCCGAGCGATTAAGAGAAAATAAAACATGTCAGTTAGAAACCTTTATCGCGGGAAAGTATCGTCAAATTAAAACTCAAGGTGGTGTGACTCATTTAAAATTTTTTAACGATTATAAAAAATTTGAGGGATTTAGATTTAGTAGCTTGATAATGAATCGTTCTTTGGCAACATACCTATATGGATCAGTAACTGAAGGAGATGCCTTTGATTCTCAACTGGCACTAACTTTATCTAAAAATGCAAGATCACATAAAAATGAAGATACTACAAAAGCTTATATACAGATGATGAATAAAGATGGTTCTCTTGGAAGAGTGGCCATAAATATTTTTCGAAGAGGAAATTTTGGATGGTTATATGAACAATTATTAAGATTTACATATACTGATAACTATAACAACTTAAATCTAGAAGATAGGACCACTATGATTGAAGAAATTAAAGAACACCTCTCTCTTAAAGAAACCGAATCAATAGCTGCTTATGTTTCTAATTATTTAACCCCTGCCATTATAGAGGAGACTGATAATGATTCGATTGTGAAAGTAATGAATACAATCTATGAGAAAAGGTTAAAAGTTATACACCAAGTTATGCGCTTAAATAAACAGCAATTACATGAGTTATTTTCGAAGTTATCAATTCATTCTATGCCTTCTAAAGTTGAGCATGCACAATGTTTAGTATTCCCCAATTGTGCTTATCCAGCTTTAATGAATTGCATGTATTGTGAATATGTTCTTCCACAAAATTTGATTTTAATTCAATTAAATCAAGAAACTCTAAGACTTTTAACTTCAATACAGGAAAGTGATAATGAAAATCTTTTAAAAAGGCAAAGTCGCTTCCTACTGCAATGCTTATTGATACTGAGTGAGGCTAATGATACTTTCGGTAAAAGTTATGTAAAAGCTTATGTAGAGGTAAATCAAATCAATGATTTGTTAAAACGATATGCTTATAAAATCTATTTACCAGGAGATAACCATGGAGATTAGAAAAATTTTAAATGAGTCACGTTTTTATAAAATAGAGTCCATCCAACAAATTTCTAAAGATGACTTGTTATTAAAAGATTATAAACAGATATTTGATGATTTAGTCGAAAGCACAGTTATAAAAAATAAATCTTTTGCAGACAACCTTTGGCTTGTTTATGATCCTTTATCACAATTAAACTTGCAAATGAAATTTGATCTAATTAGCTATCCACAAATCAATGAACATCTAAAATACTTTATTTTACTTAGACTTATATCTGGAAAGACATCCAAAACAACTTATGATGAGTTATCTGTATTACGAAAGGTTATACTTGAATCTCAAGGTTTCGAAAGTTTGGTTCAATTAAAGAGTATATTAGTTGAAAGTATTAAGAAATATAAATATCTTGGTTATCACATGGTTAGTGTTACCTCTAATTTCATTGATTTTTATAGAACTAATAATTATCAAGAAATCCTTAATATATGCTCTAGTATGCCTAAGCAATCAAAAGTATCCAGAGATTTACCTAACTTTCAAGATGTACTTGAGTTAGATGATGTTATCAATCATTATTTTAAAAATAATTCTGTAGAAGAAATTATAAGTTACATACCAATCTTAGTTTGGTGGTTACTCACTAATACATTGCCTATGCGTCCAAGTGAACTTCTAAAACTTAAAAAAATTGCCTGTCTTATGATGAAAGTAAAAATGAGCCCTATACAATTTCAGTTCCACGAATAAAAAATAAATCTACTACTATTAATGATTCTATAAAATATGATTCAGTTGTGATTGATCGAAAAACATACCAAACTTTAATAGAAGTAAGGGACAAGGTAAATATGTACTTTCCTTACTCTGAATATTTTTTCCCATCAGAAATGTTCAGCTTAAATTATAAAGTTAAAAGAAAAAAGCAGAATCCGATAATGAACTTACGTAATTTTAATGACTTAAAAGATCGATTTTATAAAATAATCGTAGAAGATAAATATGGTAAATACAATTTGGAACGCGTGAAATCTGGGGATACGCGACATTTCGCTATCATCAATATGTGTTTGCAAGGGTTTAGTATGCATAATATTGCTACTCTAGCTGGACATAGTCAATTAAAAATTACGCAAGGTTACTTTAGTCATGTTCAGCATTTTGCACAATCATATGTATATAGGCTAGCTCAACTAAAGCTCGAAGCAGAGATTAGCTATAGAATGGACAACTCTATCATAGGGTGGAAAAAATATATTGTTCATAAATCTAACATTGCGAAAGAGAAGATAACTGCAAAACACATAGGTAGAGTTCAATACGGTTTATGTTCAGAACTAAAAGAGAATTTCCCGAATACTTGTATTGAGTTCTGTGAGTTTTGTCCAAAATATATTTTCTCCCCTAGTATAAATGAAAAAGACGAAGCTATTAGATGGCTGTCTAATCATTCTGTAGATTTAGAACAACGAATTGAAGAGTCTATTTCCCTTTTAGAAAGCTTATTTGGATTACCACAAAGATACGGTCATGACTTAAATATAACTGAAAGAAAGTCGGCCGCCAAAAAGTTACAATACTATATGGAATTGAAATCGAAAATAGATGCTAATATTGCGGGTGATAAGAATGGTAAAAACTAAAAGAGGGAAACCACAACAATGGTCTGATGAAGATTTAAAGCAAATTGCTCTAGAGGTTAAATATAAGCAGCCTAGTCGAAAATTAACGTCGTTATTATTAGAAAAAGAAACTGGAATCGGAAGGAATACATGGAGTAGGCGAATGAAAGAATTTATAAATCATTTAAATTCACCTATTCATATTCCTAAACTGGACGAAAGCGGTATTATAACGATTCCTAGTGTTGAAGAACTTTTTTTAAAATATGGTACTAACACAATAGAATTAAAAAATGAGATTACAAAGCTATTAAACATTATTAGTGATCTTTACACAGACGTTAAAAAATTAGCAACACTTGAAGAATCTGTACCAAAACTGCAGTTAGAAATTCAGCAATTGAAACAACAGCTATCTAAAGTAACTGTCCAGAGAACTCACTACGAAACACTGTATAATCAAATTGTTGCTGAAAGTTATTTTCCTCATTTATACGGACAATCAGAAAAATTAAGACAAGCTAATGTGAAGGCAGCAATTATTACTTTACCAAATCAAGCTTCACAAGTTTTAGAATTAAATAACCCTAATAAGGTTTTGCAAAATGAATCAGCAATTTCAAATACTATTGATGTAAACGATAAAAAAATAGAAAAACTTAATGAGTTATTCAATTTAGATTTGGAAGATAGCTAGATTAAATTTATAAATAATATTAGGAGTCTTACGAAACGCTAGAGTAAGACTCCTATGTATTTTAATAACTACAAATAACTTTTAACTCTATACCTGTTGTCTCTTTAATAAAGTTTTCTGTAACTCCTAATAAAGTTAAAATATCGTCTCGCACACTTTTCTTTGAAATACTTGGCTGAACAATAAAAATCTCATAAGACATCGGAATTTTCTTTTTTGCTTTATCTTGTAGCGTTGTCAATAATTCTAGATTACCTTTTTCTAATCGGCTACATTGTTGACCCGAATAGGTTTTGGTATGTCTTCTTAGTAAATGACTGAAAAATTCTTTTCCAGATTTATATTTCCACTGTGTAGACTTTTGTGCTTGTCCACACACTTCATAAAGATTTGCTATAGATTCGGAAACTCTTCCGTTTTTAGCGTATTTTAAATGGTATAGTTGTATTTTTAATTCATCTTCAGTTTCTTTAATTGTAACAATATCGGCTATTTCACCACTGCCGTCATCATCATAAATAACGCTATAATCTTTTTCTTTTAAATATTGAATCATTCTATATTGTATGGAATCTTCAATTTTTGGATTGACATGCTGAGATTCTTTCGAAATATCAGTACCAGTCCAATCAAATGGCATCAATAATTCCCTATTATATAAATTAATGTGATGTTTTAGAATAATATGATCATTCCCAGTTAAAGAAGATCCATCTGCAAACCAAATAGTAGGTGTATAGTAATCTAGAAAGTCAATAAGTGGCATCCTTTTAGAACCAAATTCCACGAGTACTTTGTCTTCGCTCAAGACTTCAAATTTATAGTTGGGTAAACCTTCTTCGTAACCATGAGAAAGATCATTAAAAACTGTAAATTTAATAGGTATACATATCTCGTCAATTTTTAACTCTATTTCTAAATAACCCCTAATTTCAAAGTTTTTAATATTTAATTCTACTGCACTTAAGTTTTTTTCTATATGTCCAACCTTAAAACGGAATTTGGTCTCATTTTCCATATACACTTCGTAATCCCAATCAATGCCTATTGGGACTTCATTAGGAAGCTGGCATATTCTTGTGGGAACTAGACATTCAACTAATACTTGATTAGGATCAATTGAATAATTTGATAATTTCTCCCCAACATTAGTACACCATTTTTTTAAATTCATCAAATTCCCTTGTAACTTAGTCCAAATTCTTCCCTTGTACGAGCAGCCTATATTAACTGGTTCTCCATTTTCAAATCCAGTCCCAACCACATATGATTTTTGGCTTCGCTGTTTTTCCATTAAGGGGATAGCTTCACTAAGGTCACTACCTACGCTCATACGGTATCTGATATCTTTTGCTAAGAAAAGTTTCATACCAACATTTTGAAGTTTTAATCTGTTAATATTATAAAGTGACTTAAAGACTTCCATTCCGTTAATTAGTATGGGTTGATCTATTACTTGAGTTGCTAATTCTTTATATAGGCTAGAATTATCCGAACTGTTAATGTATAGTAATTTTTTTTCAGAATCCCAAATTAAAATTATCAATGTCCATGATAAATTAAATGTGTTTTTATCGTTTAACCAATCCAAGGAATTTTTCTTTGCATAAGCAATAACAACCATATTTTCATTTTGGTTTATATCAAAAAACACATATTCATAATTAGTGTTTTTTGTAAAGTATTCTTTTAATACTAAAGGTGACCAAAACATGCTTTTACCTTTGTATACGACTGTGCTTAATTTGGGATGTATATTTTTGAATGCAAAGTTAGATTGAGTTATATTCTTAAATCCCTCTAAAAAATCTTTGTATTCTATTTCGGATTCAACACTAGTGGAACTTATGTTGCTAATCAAATTATTCCAGTTTGCGTCATTACTATATAAATCTTCAAGAACACCTGTTACTTCTAATTCAGCAATATTAGCAATAAATGCAGCTTTACCTAAACTTTCATCATGTTTAGTACGAGTAAATCTCCCAATAAATTGTAATGTTATTGGTAAGCTCTTCCTTATATCATGAAGTGCTGCAACTTTTAATTCTGGTAAATCAAATCCTTCTCCTAACATATCCACACATACAATAATGTTATATTTCTTGTTTATAATTTCTTGATAAATATTTTTTTGATTTTCAATTCCTGAATATATTAAAACAGGGATAAGATTCGTGTTTTCTGTTAGCTCTTGATATATTTTGAAAACTTGTAGTGCTCTATTTTTATTAGAGCATCGAGCCATTAGAATGTGAGGGAAATCATTATCATCCCTATCCTTAATTAGTCTTTCAATGGCGGTTGCTGCAACTACCCTATCTACCTTGTGACCATCATACTCTTTAACAGGTATAAACTCTATCTCAGTAAAATATCCTTCTTTTTGTGCTTCTTCTAAGGGATAATTAAATATAATTTTACCATCTAAGTTTTTACCATCATTTCTGAATGGAGTAGCAGTAAACTGAATTACCTTACTATCATCAAATGTCTTTCTAACATCTTCCCATGAAGTTGCTCTTACATGATGTGCTTCATCTATAAATACATTGGAACAATATTTTGAGAGTAAAGCTCTATTACCTTTATCCATCCGAGATAAAATATTCATGGTAGTAACAACTACATTAGAGTTTTCTAGAAATCCTTCAAAAGATTCTGTAGAAGGAAACTTCTCAAAAATCAGTCCCACCTTGGGGAATAGCGCACTTGAATTAACAATCCCAAATTCTTTGAGCAAGCCCAATTTAAGAAATTTATTAGCGACTTGCGTTCTTAAAGCATCACTTGGAACAGTGATTAATAACTTCTCACACTTAGCTGCTATTAATGTTGAAAGCATCGTTTCGGTTTTTCCAGTACCAGTAGGCATCACCACTGTAGCCACATTATTTGGAACTTTTAAATGGCTTAAAATAGAATATAGAGCACCAATTTGTGGTCTGCGTAGCCCCTTCTCATCTGTCTCTATATTTTCCTCAATAAAATTGAATGCTCTACTCCAGCTATTTAAAATTTCTTCATTAGTAAAATTTCTAGATAGTAAAGGGTGCTTAAGCCAATGCTTTATCACAATTTCATTAACATTTATGTTCTGTTCAATTGTTATTTTCTCAATTAGTAATACATATGTAGCGGACAAATCGCTCTTCTTTTTGTCAGTTGTAAAGCAATATAAATCTTCTCCACATTTAAAATTAAAAAAGTGCTTTTCAATTCTGATAATTTCACCAGTAATCTCCTTTTCGTTTTCAAGAAGATGGTATATAGAATTTTTACAACCTGTTTCTTTTAAAATACATTTTTGAACTGCTGGGACATAGATTTTCAAAATAATTCCCTCACTCCTTAAAATACTTTTAAAATGTTGTAAGTCCTTGGTGGAAATTCTTCATTTAATTAATTAGATATACGGATGGTATTTATATAATATATCTTATACCAAAAAACAAAAAGAAGCATTAAATAACCAGAATGTTAGATTGTTTCTTTAGACAGATTCATTATTAGGAATTTATAGGTTCTTCCACTTCTTTAATTAATTCATGTGGGGCAATATTTAATACCTTACATATGACGAATACGGCAGATATGCTTAATTATCTTTGAGTACACTCAAGTAATCTAATATAAGTTCTATCTATATCACATTAAAGAACTAATAGTTCTTGAGAAAAATCAGCCTTTTTTTATGCTCTTCACCGAAAGCTTTTGGGATTCTCATGACATTTCAATCGACCGACTATAGTCATCAAAAAAGTGATGATCATAAAAAAAAAGAAATTGTAAATTTACACATCGAAGGAAAATCTGTTACAGATTTAAGCATTATATATAGAGTATCTCCTTCTTCGTTTAAATATTTGATAACTGCACCTATTGAAAAATTAATTTATCGGTAATTTCCATATACCCCAAAGATTACCTCACTTATTAAGTCCCTCTTTTCCAAAAGTACATCTTCCATCATTATCACTTACCTTGCTTCTCCTATTAACTATAAACTAGTTTGATTACAAGATATTTAATATAGAGTCAAGATGCATCTATTTAATTCAAACGGGTTCTATATTTAAATTATATAAGATTTATTATTCTAGGAAAAAATATACAAATTCCTCTGCGTACTAAATTGATTGTATTTTATAGCATTAAAGTCCCTGGTTTTATTTTACAAATAAAACCAGGGACTGCTGATATTTCATAAATATGCTTTTAAATTTTATTCTTAGTTAAAATATCTAGGACTTATAAGGATTTAACTAGCTCCTTAGTAGTAATATTTAATTCATTTGATTGGTCTACCTGTATTACTTCAAAACCAATTTCTATGAGTGCTGCTTTTTCTTGTTCTTTTAAGCTCTCAACATTAATATAGAGTCCCGAGATTGCCCTACTTAATGCCACATAATAAACTCTATGCACTTCTATATTCATGTTAGGTGAAAGCAGAAAGTTTAGCTCTGTTCCTTGTTTTTGGGGAGGAATTATTACTAAAATATTTTCAAATTCATCTCCTTTAGATTGGTGGATTGTTTTAAAATCACTTAAGTCATCTAAAATTTTCATTTGGAGGGCAACTTTTCTATAAGTTAAACCATCATATAATGTTTTTGCTGCTCCTCTGGAAATACGTCCCTTAACATTGTATTGCCCTACAATTAACTCGTTGTGGAAGTAAGTAATGCTTTTGGTTTCAAATTCATTGTACATATTTAAAAATCTTTTTAAGTTAACAAAAGCCTCTTTATCAGTAAAAGGCTCATCTTTTCGATAAGCAATTTTCATTAATCTTAAAGCCTCTTTTAATTGAAACTGTTTAGCTAATTCGATAGATTGGATTATATGAAAAATTCTCCAGCCTCTTTCATTATTTGAATCTTGAAGAATAATATTGAAATCCATATCTTCAATTAAATCTGTTTCATATTCAACGGACTTTGAGTTTTCACTTTTATATGATAGTACAACTGGATTTATTGATTTATCATTCAAGTAATGATAAGCACTTTTCTTAGATCCTACCAGTATAGTAGGAAGGTTACCAGATTTATGAGTGGGAGAGGATTGCTCAAAGTCTTTATTTTTACGCATATGATTAAGTACATTTATAATCTCGTTACTTGATCTATGATTATCCTTTAAAATATATAATTTCATATTTTCAATTGAAAACATCTCAAATGATTCTACGTTTGCCCCTTGAAAAGAATAAATTGATTGGCATAAGTCACCTATTACTCCTATATTAACTTCTTTTTGCCCAATCAATTCAATAATGGCTGTTTGTAATGGACTTGTGTCTTGAAACTCATCAATTAAAATATAGGGGAATTTAGCTCTAATAATATCTATTATTCGTATGTTTTCTTGTAAAATTTTATACGCAAAATAAAGGACATCATCATGACTTAATTTTCCTTCGGACCAATATAATTGTTTATATTTATAATAAGCACTTTTTTTTAGGAAATAACCTTCTATCTTACCATCATAAGCATTTAAAAACTTTAATGTTGGTATTTCATCATCTAAAACCCATTGAAGTTTATTTAGCGCCTCACATAATTTCACATCATTTAAATAATTTTGTCCAATTTCAATTTTTAATTGATTGATTTGACTGTGCCGTAGTTTAATTTGTTCATGCCCATCTATTTTATCAATAGGTAAAGGTGAATCTTCTAAAATCCAAATGTATGGTTTGACAATGTGCTTATAGCAGAAGCTATGTATTGTGCATATTTCTAATGATTCAATAGAATCTTCGAGTTTATTGACAAGTGTATTAACGGCAGTATTTGTATAAGTAATACAAGCAATTTTTTTGCTTTTCCAAGTTTAGTTGATTGATGTAGAATTCTTTTAATATGATTGGTTAAAAAAGTGGTTTTTCCTGCACCCGGTCCAGCATATAATTTAAAATGCTCATCAATTGGTATTATACTGTTACTATTTTCTAATTCCGTGGCTACTGACAAATCCATTTTATCGCCTCGCTTATATAATCTGGTGGCTCAATTAAGCCCTGCTCAGCTGTACTTATGACATAAGCAATCTCCTGAGCCGCTTCTCCTTTAGAGATAGATAATAGGTATCGACTAGCAATTATGCCTTTCTTTACGCTTAACTCATCTTTTAACAATCCAAGAGTAAGCAAGTTTAAAAGCTCGTCTTTAAAGGCATTCTTTCTTATTCTTGCAACTACTTCCTTTATAGGCTTATCTCTTGCAACAAGGTCCATTAACTCTTTAATCTCTTGAGCATTAGAAACTGAAGGGGTTACTAATTTTTCGCAACTCGGATTCTTCAAAATCAAATCATATTCAAATGTAGAGCTTTGTCCGTGTGTCTGGGTAAAAACTTTAATTTTCGAATCACTATGGCTATATGTCCCCACGAGTGAATTAGAAGTTTTTTTATATTCATAGTCTTCTGGTTGTAAGTTCAAAAATATGGGAAGACACTTTTTCCAATTGCTATCCTCATCTGCAGCGTCTTTTAGTTTTCTAACTGGATCTAAATCAGTTATGCACGCTACTTTTTTTGTTAAGGCAAATTTGCAGCGGTTAGTATCAAATAATTTTAAGAAATGATTAAAATATCTTCCACCAATATTCAATATTGTGGTATGGCTGTCCGCTAAATTCAAATCCATTGAGGCTGCGAATTCAGGAAGTACAAGCTGTTCAGCAATACCCTCTACTAGAATTACATTTTGCGCAAAAAATAAATCTGCTTTTGTTACATCTAAAAATCTTTTCACATAATTTCGAGATATGATATCTTCCTCGTTTGAATCATTGAATACTTTACTTGGATAAGCTATTTTAATTTCTTCATTAATTTTTTGAATAACTAAAATATCTTCTAAATCAACTGCAGCAGTTATATTTGGAGAATGTGAAGTAATAAATATTTGGTTAACATCTGAATCTTTATTTTCTTTTAGAAATTGTAAAAACTTATATTGCATACTTGGATGTAAATGTGCTTCTGGTTCCTCAATAGCTAATATGGAGAACACTTTGGCATTTGACCCTAAATATTCTCCAGAAGCATCTTTTTGCATTTTTGATAGCAAAAGGGAGATATAAATTAAATTATTATAGCCTAGCCCATTGCTAATGGCAGGTAGCTTAATTCCAGATTCTTTTTCGACAATGAGTCTTAATGCTGAATATAATTCGGTGTCCAAAATTTCTCCATCAAATGAAGGTTTAGATTCATCAATTCCAGCCCCAGTATTATTGACATACTTTAAAATTTGTTCTTCACCGTTTCTCATACGTTGCTGAAGTGATTCAATTATCTTCTTTGATTCAACTGAAAAGTCTCTTTTTTTCTTTTGAATTTGTTCTATTTTTTCCTTTTTTTCTAACTCACTGTTACTTTTAATATCGTAGTCCATAAAAAAGTCTATTACTTCTCTTAAAAGACTGTTATTTCCTTTGAATAAATCTCTTTCGACATCACGAATTGCAGTTAAAAATTGAAAATCAAAACGATTTATTTCATCATTCTGCACAGAATTTTTGAATTCAGGATTTCCAACGTATACTCTATGAACATACTTTTTTAAGAAATTATGTTCAATAGCTTTCCAATAGTGATTAATATCTTCAATCGATATTTTTTTCATTAAATTTGTATATTCAGCTACTTCTTTTTCAGGTAAGAAATATTCATAGGTAATTGTAGCTTCATACGGTTTATTAAGGGTTGTTAACCAGGTAGCTACTGTCACTAATTCATCTGAGTATTCACCTTCATTTTCAGATTCTTGTAGTTTAGCAGATATATATATTTTAGGTGGGCATACTTTTAGTTCTTCAATCGAGGCACTACGATTAAAATCGTTAATGTTCAATCTCTTACTAGAAGAATTGTTAAAAAGGATATCTAATGCTTTTATTACAGTTGTTTTACCAGCATTATTTTGTCCAATAATTACATTAATTCCATCATTAAAATTTAACGTTGTTTTTTTGTTAAACGATCTAAAATTGCTTATTGTTAACTCTGAAATATACATAAAATCCTCCTCGATAATTCCTATTATATCCAGTTTAATTTTATAATATTTAAATGTAAAATACTTCATTTAATAAATAAAAAGCACATAATTTAAAGAAAAATTATGTACTTCTTTTTATGTGCAATTGTAAAAAGGATTAGATATCATTGTTAAATCAAGGATGAAAGGTATTTTAGGATTTACGTGCAATTATATTTTATAGAGATAAATCTGCATCTTAACAATACATAATAATTATTTAAAAATCGTTGAATATTTCAAGATAAAATGGGCCGTAGCAATTGATGTTTGTGCTACTTTTACTAGATTTTTAAAGAACAAAATTAGTAAAAAGTCTGATGTAACAGATCCCGAATTTATGCAAAAGAACAATTTTAAACCTTCACCTTCCTTAGATTTTTTCGGCATTGAAGAGCAATCAAAACCTGCTGTCAATCATGAGAAACAAGGAAAAAATAATAGATTACAAGAATTAAATGATTATTTGAGTGAAGATCAGAAAAGAGCGTATTACTACATTTTGAGTCAAGAGCTAACATACCTATCTGAAAATGATGCGTATACAATTGCTTTAAGATTGCCACCGGATATTGATCGCTACACAAGATGGGATTTTGAAGAATGTGTGCAATGGTTCCAGTTTAATAAAGCTGAAAACAGTAATCCTGCACATTTCATAAAAATGTTTAATCAAAAATCTAAACAGAAGCAAGAACGTAGAAAACGTAATGCACAAAATACAAGCTCACTCTCAGATACAACTAATAGTCATACATTTGTTTTCTATAATTTTCTAGAAGAACACGATTAAAAAAAAAAATCCAATTACAAATAGCCTTGCTGAAAAAAAACATATACAGCAAGGCTATTTGTAATGTCTTCCTATAGTTCTTTATAACCTTGTTGGTCTTCAATTAAACAACTCATAAATCATATATATTTTCTATGTACTATAGTTTTTTCTTTTTAATTCAACTATAAAATTTAAACCTTATGAATACAGTATATTCAATTATTATTTACTAAACTATTTACTTAGAAATTTACTAAGTAAAAATCTCCAATACCTTGATACAATAACCATTATGGCCCAAATATTAATTCTAATGTTTTTATTTATTTTAATTTCTAAAACAAGATTTATTAAATATAGTACTTTGCATCTATTTGTAACTTTTTAGGGAGGCTTAGCATATTTTCTAAAAGATTCCCTAACTTTTTATATAATTTGGCATAATTCATATTTTAAACAATCGATTAAAATATGATTCTATTGGTTATATAACTACACTGGTCTTTTGTTATTCATCAAAATTGTTCAATAATATTGATTTAACTTTTTCTAAATTACCTATGTTCTTTAAAATCTTCGTACTCATTGATTTCACTCTTTAAAAGGTATAATAACTTATTTCACGAATTGTCTTAACAACTGATTTCATTATACAAGCGTCTTCGTCCCCCTCTTCAACTATAGTACAATCTACATTTTGTTCTAGCATCTGTTCTATTACTTTTAACGACTCTTGAAATCCTTCACCCTAATTACTAGTAAAATTAATAAACGTCTAGATTTATTGCCCCCCTTTTCATCTTCCTATACACATCTACATTTCATATCAAATTTATAATGTATATTATTCAAAAATCTGGTCCATACTAATACAAATGAAACCTCAAATTAAGTTTTTTTAGCTATGATTATTTAATATTTAATTAATATATTTCATCTCCCAATATCCTCATTACTTTTCACTTATAAAAATAAACCTGTTCGAGATTCAAAACCCAACAAATAATATCAGCATCTTTTAAAAATTCAAACAATACCTATACATGCTTTCATACAACAATAAAACGCTACTTTAACGCATAGCGTTCACATATAAATAAAGCTTTTTATTTGCTTTTTAGGCATATGTACTATAAAAACCATACTTAATTGCTAATTCTATTAATGAAAGCTTTGATTCTATTGCAAATATCTAGTAAAATTCTTATATCAGCAACAAACTTCTAATATTAATAGTTAGTTTTAAAATAATTTCCTATGTACATTAATGTTGTATAAATACTTGTTCACTTCCAACAATGAACGCTATTAGAACGAATAGCGTTCATTATTGAAAAAACATTAACGCTAGATGTATAGACTGACTTAATATATAAGTATGTATACAAACAAACTGATATGAGTACAAATGATTAGATAGCTGCCTATAAAAATTTCTACTCTTAAAGGAAAGATCTTTTCAAGAACGAATCAATATCTAACATACAAATAATGGAGGTGTGAAGTTTGGAATATGGATATTTTGCACAAGAAGTAGCAAAACAACTAGATATAAACACCAATACACTTCGCAGATGGTCAATTGAACTAGAAAAAATGGAATATATATTTGAAAGAAATGAGCGTAATCAACGAATTTACTATGAGAATGATATAGATATCTTAAAGCAAATGAAAGAATACTTAAATCAAAACTGGAAACTAGAAGAAGCTGCAACAAGAAGTATGGAAAGCATGGAAAATACTGAAGAGAACGCTCAGAAAACGGATAGCGTTCATGAGGAAAATGAAGTTCAAGTAACGCTCAGAAAACGTTCAGAAACTGATATTTTGATGATTCAAGAAAAATTTTCTCACATGCTTGAGCAACAAGATAAAATTGTACAACAAAACCAAGATATCATTAAATTGTTATTACAGGAACGCTCAGAAAAAGAAGACAAAGATCTACAGATTCAGTTATTACAAGAAAAACTGGATAAAGCAATTGAACTATTAAATGAAGATCGCCAAGAACAGCAAGATAACACCAAAAAAACGTTCATTCAACGTTTATTTAATTTAAATTAAATCAGATATACGTTTTTTATCAAATATATCTAATTGAGCAAAAAAAGCGGTAGCTACCGTTTTTTTTTTGCTCATCCTTACAACACGAATATGTAGTTTTGTAAAAAAAATTTCTATGATACGTTTTTTCTTGTTAAATTTCGAAGAGTGTAGTTTTTTACAACTTGTGTTACTAATCCTAACTAGAATAAATAGCCTGTGATACATGATGCTATTATAAGGGTTGATTAATTACATAAACTTTCTACTAAAATCATCAAAAAGCATCATGTCATTGGTAAAGAATACTTATAATTCAGTGGTATGCTCAAAAATAGAAAGCTTGTAAAAGCGATTAGTGACATGTCTTGGTCACAATTTCAAACAATGTTGAAATATAAAGTAAAGTGGTGTAGTGAACAATTAGTTGTAATATCTAAAACATTTGCTTCTAGTCAATTATGTTCCAATTGCAACTATAAAAACATAGATGTTAAAAATCTAAACATTCGTGAGTAGGATTATCCTTATTGTGGCACACGTCATGATAGAGATCGTAACACAGCGCTCAATCTTAGAAATGAAGCTAAACATAAGAACTATCGGGATAGCCTACTGAATTAGAAACCGTTTGGCTTCTGTACTTAGGTATCCATTACCTCAAGGATACTAGGTACTCAGTTGTCCAATATATTTTTCTTAACATATCTTATTGGACCTTTCTTATGGATTCAAAAAACTCTTTATATCGCTAATAAAAACATGTTAATCCTATTTCCTAAAATTAGTTAAGTGTTTACTTTGTCAATTTTTAGGTAAGATTGACAAATCCTCTAATTTCTTAACCACATAATAAACCTGTATAGGAAACTCCATGTTTTTTCTAGTCTTCTTTAATTCATTTTGCCAGACTAAATTTTTTCATATAAATGTCATCAATCACAGCATTCATTATTATTAAATCCTATGCGTTATAAACGCTATTATTAAAGGCCATATCTTTTACTTCTAAAGTTACATTATGTCGTCCTTAAAGGAAAACTACTATATTTATGCACTGAATCTCTAATGAACGCATAGCGTTCATTATTTACAAAACGTTAAATTAACGTTTTGTAAGCGCTCATAGCGTTTTTTTATTGTATTAAAATACTTGCCATCTAATATCCTTACAGATCGTTTCAAGTTCAAAACACTAAACAAAGAAAATTTTCCATTCTTTAATTTGTTAGGCCGCTATCACATAGCTCCTAGGCCTTTTAGACGATTCTTATCGCTCTTATAATTTAAAACTTTGCTAATAAGATATGTACCACAGGAAGAACACGCCAATTAATGTCTATATTTCCGTAATCATACTTCGAACATAGTCTACTAACATCAACTATTTTTAATTTAGCAACTACTTTATGACATATATCGCATAGTCAAGGTCGTTATTATAACGTTCATTAATTAGTACAACATAGAAACATCCAGCTTTATTATGGACTATTAATTGATACACCCTATCAGATTTTATATATTGCTTTAGCATATATTGTATCCTTTAAACAACTCAGGATATTGATATTAAAGAGATAAACGCCAAAAAAACGGGTAGTGTTCACATAAAAAACACTCAATAACACTTAAGTTAAAAAGATTTTAGCATAATCACAACTACTTATCCCTTT
Organism: Bacillus sp. 7_6_55CFAA_CT2; assembly: GCF_000238655.1. Lineage (NCBI taxonomy): Bacteria > Bacillati > Bacillota > Bacilli > Caryophanales > Bacillaceae > Bacillus > Bacillus sp. 7_6_55CFAA_CT2. Next base: position 75,204 of record NZ_JH414712.1, read on the forward strand.
GTCCTGCCTTATGGATTCCAAAGATACTTCATATATCTCCAGCCTACTTTAATAAATTTATCAGATTGTATTTGTTATATTAAGCTTAACATTAACTTAGGATACATCTTAAGATTTGTAATGATAAAAAAGCACCATACCATCGCAGCGTTCATTATTACTAATTTATACGCGTTATCAACACTGTTAAATAAGACATATCTATCCTAAAGCCACATTATACGTTTAGATATAAATATATCTAAACGTATAATATTAATGTGCCGAATTCCTTGTGAACGCTATGCGTTCACGTTTTACGAATCGTTAAATTAACGTTTCGTAAGCGTTCATTTTTTTATTCCTACAGTATTAAACATCTTGCGCCTCAAACAGCCTGTAAGGATGTTTGGAGATGCAAGATTATTAAATAAAAAGACACTCCATTTCTTATTTGTTAGGTGGCTATTCTCGTAATTCATATACTTTATAAATAAAATACTTCCTTCTTATGATTTAAACTTGTGTTAATACCTTTATCATAATGTGTGTTATAAGAATGAAACTCTCATGAACATCTATAACACAGCTAAAATTAGTGGATTTCTTGAAATACGCCCTTGGAAGATTATACTTTGCTCCTTGCAAGTTGATCCCTGTTTAAAGAATTTAATACGATATATTTTTACTTCATTTAGTTGAAATTGTTTTTATAACATTTAGTACTAATTATAAAATATATTATATTATAATAATTAAGTAATATATAGAATACTAATTTATGTATAGATATATTTTATTTTTATCATTCAAATGGAACAAAACATCATATGAATCCTTATTTTATTTATTCATACATCTGTTAGGTGTAACACTCTTTAAATAACTCCTAACGTTGTAGTTAAGGGATTAGTCGGTAAAATAACGGATAGCGTTCACGTGAAAATAAACACTAAAATAACACTTTGATAACGTTTAGATTCTCCAAGAATCCCGATACCTTAAAATATTCACTTAACCTTTATAGATTATAGTTAGGATTAATAATTTAAATTTATAACATCTTCGATTTGGTAACATCATTTAAAAGCATAGTTGCTTAAAAGTAGCACTCTCAAAATTATTGCATAAATTTTATCAATCTCTGACAAAGAACCATTTCCTCAAAAATGTGAACGTGGTAGGTGTATGCCAATTGACGTAAGCCAAAATGCTTGGCTTGTTATCATATAATTGTAGATATTGCTTTTTATGAATTCTTAAGATAGGATGTTGGTTGCAGAAAACTCATTGCAATTGTAAACTATCGTCCCATGCTTGACGAAATTATGAAAAACAGGATAAAACAGTAATCTCATATATTAAATAGATCGCAATATTGTTAAGAGGTCACAGTTTCACATAAATAGTATTCTCATATTAAATACATCCTATACAAAAAATTGTTAGTAGTGTTAAAAATATTTTCTGAGGGTTTCATGACCGTTTTTATAACGTTCATGAAACCCTCAATGTGTGATAGTAACTTTCGTTACACTCATAAATCCCATTATAAAATTTTTCTATTTTTTTATAATTATATTGTAAAGCTAGAAATGAATTGATTTATTTTTTTAGTTAATCCTTGATTAATATATCTATTATAGAATATGCCATAATAATGAAAAATTCATTCGTAAAACCTCTAAAATAAATGCCTAAAGCATGCGATTAGATATAACTATAACTTTCTCCTCATTACATTTTGCCTTCGACTCCAACGTTATTGAAATTACATCTAAGATACATCAAAAAATTATTGCCTTCTTTAGACTACATATGCCAGTTCAAAGTATCATTCGTTCTTCTGAAAAGAATACGTTTTGTTTTTATTAGCTAGTTTCTACTGTTGGAACAAATTTAGCTTTTTTATAAATAAAAAGACTTCTTTTATTCCTAATCCCACATCATTCTCAACAGAAGTACCAATTTTCATTAATTCTTTTATGTATCATCTAACAGTCGTACTAATTCATAGGCTTTACAAACAGCGTTCCACTATAGATTATAGATATTTTTGTTTGATCATCTATTATAACCATATTTCCGTTCGTTTGTTTCTTTTGTAGAATTTTATTTTGTTTGGACTAGAGTAATTCATTTCAAAAAACATATGCTTATATCCATCGTACTTCTCTCCGGACTAAGATTTCTATCTTGAATCTCCTTATATAAAAAAGAAGATTCTTTTAAATTACACTCATATTATCTCTTTACCGAAGCTTCTGCTCTATCCATCAAAAACATCGAATTAATTAATATGTAAATATGCAACTAAAAATTGATTCAAGTAGGCCCCATTACAAAATAACAACGCCTAAATAACACTTCTAAAACGTTCATATAATAAAACTATTGTATTTAATGTAACTTAAGAAACTTAAATATATAATTTTGGTTAAAAAATTTGATGTCTTACCACAAAAATTTAGAGTTAATTTCAAAAATAAAACAAGAGCACTGAAGGTTATTCATTATCTATTTAAATATCTTACTTTTAAACTTTAAGCCAGCATTCCTGTGATCCTCTGTGAACGCTATGCGTTCACGGAGGATCACTTACTACATTCCTACTATAAACAGTAAAAGTATGTAAACCGATTAACACCCTAGATATATATCCAATCCCAAATCATATTATATTAGTTGCTTCAGAAAGTAGTTTTATTTTTCAAAGTATGTTACCAATGAACCTCCTAAAAAACACCTTTTCAACATAGCTTTATATTGCCACTATGATTTAAGTATGTATGTAGAGACTACTTTAATATCTATGTGATTTTTTATATAGAAATACTTCAATTGAAATTCTTTACAGCCTATATAAACTACTTTTTATTATTGAGCTCGAAAAATAAATTTATAGGTTTTATCATTACGTAAACCATTTTCTCTTTAAAACCACCTTTAAATGTTGCTATTACAATGTTTAACGCTTTAAAAACGCCTAGTGTTCATCTGCTAAGTTCGCCAGATAAACACCATAATAACGTTTGTTTAGCAAATATATATGAATCTGTAATTAATCCTGTTCAATTTTTATATTCAAATCAAATTTCATAGATTCTCTATTCTTTTAAAGGAGTGCTGCAGATACAAATAGAACATATACAACAAAATACATATTGTAACTTGATATGTAGAGGGTTAATTTGCATACTACTTTTTTAGTCTTTTAGTTATAGTTATCATCAAAATAGCCAAAAACAAACTTATATAGTAAAGATCTCAGTTTAAAACCGTCTTTCAATGCGTTACTACACCAAAAAACATCTAATCTTCCAATCTCATTTCTTTTATCAGCTATTTGTTTATAAAAAACATTGAAATCGTTGATATAAAGGGGTTTAACGCATTAATAACGCCTAGCGTTCACATAATATCAAACACCGAAATAACACCTTTATAACGTTTATTCGGCTAACCATTTTAACTATTCAAGTATGTATAAGTCATATTCGTAATTAATCTTATTTGCTTTCTAATTTTCTTCCTCCTGATTAAAATGTATACCTCATTCCACTAGATATCCCTTGGATTCCCAAAATATATCATCAATAGTCTATTCGTAAACCATAGAAACAACATGATATTTTAAAAGGCATCTTCGACAAACGTATTCCTCCCACCAATAACGCCTTTTATATTTTATAGATATCCAAAAGATATCTAATACATATCTAAAAAATACAAAAGATCAGAAATCTCCCGAAACAACCCAACACATCTCGATTTATTATCTATTTTTATATTTATTTTATATCTATTTTATATTTTAAGTATATTTTTTATTCATAAACCTTATAAAACCCTTGTTGTTAAAGGTTTTATAGGTTATAATATATTTATTAGATATAAATTAGAAATAAATTTCATAGAGGTGATGTATAATGGCAAGTTTAAAAGGCAAAACTCTTCATATAGACATAGAAGGTGATATTGGGAACGATTCATTTAAAGGTTACATCAATGGTGAATACATAAAAATGAAAAATGTATATCAAAGTGTTTACTCAATGCCTAATGTTACAGAGACAAACATCCAAAAAAACGTAGTTAATTTAGTAGATAATATGTTCGTGAATATTGCTAGTAAATCAATTCGAAGATCCGGAATGTATTTCATTGGTAATCGAGCGATGTTAACAGGGAAAAATCCTAAAAACATGAACATTAAAGTCGGTCAAAAATACAATGATGATTTGCCTCTAATTAATATGCTAGGATTAATTGCAAACAAATCAGTTCAACTTGAATGGGAACGCACAGAAGAACTACCACAATCAATCAATGTGACTGTCGACCTTATTTCAGCTATCCCAGCAAGCCAATGGACACCCGTAAACGCTAAACATTTAGAACAGCGTTTTACTAATTCAAATCATGTTGTAGTGGTTTATGTAGGAGAAGAGCAGGTAACGGTTAGCTTAACATTTAATAGTGCAAACATTACACAAGAGGGTGTTCCTCCGTTATTTGCAATTCTTGAAGGGGAAGAGGAGATGTTTACTGATTTCACTAAACTATATGCAAAAAAACTTGAAATCAAAAAAATTGACGGCTCTTTCTTTAAAAACAAAAAGATTCTACATGCTGATATTGGGGATGGAACAACTGAGTATATCTATACAGTTGGCGTGAACCCCGTAATTGATGCTTGTAGCGGTGAAAGACGTGGTGTCGGTCATGCTACAGAAGAAGCTGTAAAATTATTAAATCAAGAACGTGGCACAAACATTAAACGCCAACAATTCTCTCAAATTCTTCAAGATATAGATCATAAATACCATGAAGAGGCAACAACCCACTTTAATATTACAAAAGTGGAACAAGCTGAACTAATCCTAGAAGATACAGATGAAAAATATGTAAACAATACAGCCAGTGAAGCTGAAGTTTTATGTGTGTATGGTGGGGGAAGTATTACTTTTAAAGATGAATTATATAATCAATTATTAGAGTATTGTGAGCGAGTTGGAATGTACTTATTGTGGATTCCAGAGAAATACGCTGTAGATATGAATGCTAAGGGGATGCAAATTATCAAGAAAATTCTTTCTCGAAAAAAGGTGAAATAGTATGTCCGACAAAAAAAGAGAATCCTTCTTCTGGAACCTCAAGAAGATTGAGAATGAAGAATTCTTTAAATGGTTCGAGTCACAAAGCAATATAGCCGATTCTTTGTATAAACTTGTTTGCTATTTTATTGATAAACACGGTTTACAAGACGTGGCTGATTATAAGATACAGCAACAAATGCAAAAGGAAATTTTACTTCAAGATAAAGACTTTTTAAATGATGTTAAGCGTATACTTTTAAATAATTCAAACCTTACTATTCAAAAAGAAAGCCAAGCAATTGAAGAAGAGGTAGCTGATTCAAATAGAATAATCTCATCTAATGAAAAGAATTCTACTTCTAAAGATACACATATAGAAAATGAATCAACAACTGAAAAAGCAGTACTAAAAGATGAATATGAAGATCTGGATACGGCCAATTTATTTGGTAGCTAGCGTTATTACTCCATGATAAAAAAGAGTCCCTATTTTAGGGACTCTTTTTTATCATGGAGTTAAGCTTTTTCTACATCTTATCGATAATAATTTGTCTTTTATACCACTGATTTAATTTATCTTTAGCCGTGCCTGAAAGGCGTTTTGTTTTCTTATTATAAAACCTAGAAAGGGTAGGTTGTGATATACCTATTTCTTTTGAAAGTTCTCGCATTGTAATATTTTTATTCACATGGAAGAATGATATTTTTTCTCTAATTGAATTTTCATAATCATCAACATCTAAAGTGTTATTTTCTATTTTCACTGGAGACTCTTCTTGTATGATCTCTACTGTTTTTTTCTTCGCTATTTTTTCTATTGAATTCATTAATTCTTTCGGCGGTAAAATGATTATACCTAACTGAGCATAATAGTTCTTAAACCAATTCTTCTTTGTTAACATTTCCTCTTTTAAATCTTCACTGTACTCCCAATGTGATATTACCTTTTCCTTCTCTAAATCAATAAGAACATTTTCTAACTGTTCACGGATACGATTTGGCTTTTGATTTTGATTTATACCCATGACAGCCAGTAATCCCTTATCTCCTCCTATAGAGTAAGGCCTTTTTAAACTAGAAAACATTTGACGAATTCTCCATTGCCAAGTTAAATAACGAATCAATCTCTTATGATATTTATGTCTATAACTATTATATTCTAACGCTTTTTTTGATAATAGTGCCGTTGTACTACTAGAACCATATAAATAACTTGATAAGAAGCTCCCTGGCTTAATCCTGCAAGATTCTATCCCCATATATTCGTTAGTGTTAGTATCTCTCCAGAGTACCACAGAATCTAATACAAAAAGCCTCTTAATAACTTCTCGCTTTACTTCATAATGTTTACCTGCTTCAGCTCGATCATTTAATACAACTACCTCATTATCATCATTTAAATAGATAAAAATACTTGCTAAGGCAGCAATACGTTTGGCAACCTTTATTTTATCTTCTGCTCGATAATATTCTGTGTTATTAGCCTTTGCTTTAGGTATGCTACACATTTCTAATACCTGATTATATGAAAAATCTATGAATTCATCAGGAGACTTTGCCTCTTTTAACCACTGAATAGTAATTGCATCTAAACAGTCAGCAGTTAAATCATCCATATTACTCATTACACCATCAACCAATGTATTCCAACGAGCAGCTTCTTCAATATTTATTAATCTTAAATCTTCATCTTTATGTGAAGAAAGTTGTGCAACTCCACTACTATCTTTCGTTTCAATTGGATAAGATTTCAACTTTGTATTTTCATCTTCTTCAAATTGATTCTTTGCTATGCCATCTCTTAATTTATAATAAACCGCAGAATTATTCACTTCATAGTAATTCTCGTGCTCTAAACTTGTATTAGATTCCTTTGGTTCCTGCACGGTTTCATTGTTTGCTCTTGAAAACTCTTGCTCCACAAATAATCCTATCGCCACATCAATTTCAATTTGGTAAGCTTCTATGTTAGTGAATATTTCCAAAGAGGAGATTCCCTTTTTTTGTTGCTGTTCAAGCCACTGTACAAGCATTGAAAATGATGGGGAAAAATAGTCCGAAGTTACGATCCTACTAGTATCTTCTTTAACTTCTAAGTAATAAGCATTCCATTTATACCACAATTGTTCATTATGTTTATAGATAGGTGCTGATATTACTAATGCATCTTTAAACAATTGTAGAACATTATCCATATATATCCTTCTCCTTATTTAATTTACAATTGAGAATGATTTAAACTTAAATCTATATAGCCTTATGATGTTCCTATTCATGAAAATAAAAAAGAATACAGTAAGTTCTAGCCAACCATCCCTTAGTGATAATCTAGCACGTATGCTTATAACCACTTCTTTTACTGATTATACAAGACTGTATCCATTTGGAAAAGGCAAGACGTTATAAGAAACCTAATATTTTTCAAGGAATTAGCTGAAACATGAAATTTTTTTGCGATATCATGTCCCTTTTGATTAAACATGAAAAAGCTAGGTTATTCATGTTTTAAAATTGCCCTTGTATATATGGTAATACTCATTAAAGTTTACATACAAAGTGAAAATTTATAGCGGTATCATGTCCCTTTTGACTAAAACATGAAAAAATCCAGTCTTACATGTTTCATGAAATTAAACTATATATTTTTTTTCATAATCTTTTCTACCCTTGATACAAAAGGGTTTCTTCTATATTCAAGGTATGAAACAAGAAAATTTATAGCGGTATCATGTCCCTTTCGTGTTTAATAAATCTTCTTAAATCCCTTATATACCATGCATTTATACAACATCTCCTCAAATTTCAGGGAATTATAGAACATGAAAATTTATAGCGGTATCATGTCCCTTTCTATCTGAAAAGATGAATCAATCCTAGCGGTATCGCGTCCCTTTTATAGATAACAAATTTCATATAAATCCCTTTAACATCAATGTTTATTAACGATTTTCACGTGAATTGTAATAAATAGAAATATGAAAATCCACAGCCCTATCATGTCCCTTATGTTTTTATGAAAATAAGCTTCCAATCCCATTAGGACAACGTTTATTAGCAGTTTATAACTCATTTCCTTGTTTATTTAGAACATGAAAATCCATAGTGATATCATGTCCATAAAAAAAATAGAACAAAACCCGAAACCCCTTGATATGAAAGGGATTAACGTACATTTCATTTTTTCATGTTTGCTCTTAAAGGGACCCATTTCATCGAATTTTGATTTGCTATAATTAAAATCGGTATATTTTATATTGTACGGATATGTATATTTTAATTTGTATAGGAGGTGAAAAAGATGAGCAAATCATTTGTTATTCGTAATCAACGTAGTCTGAATGGACAATCTACTAATGCGGTTATCGTTACATTAAAATCTTGGCAAGCACTTGTTGATGCATTGGAAGGAAAATACTATAGCTATAAAGATACATACCTTGAAGATATTATTAATCAAATGTCGTATGAAGAACGTATTGCGGATATCGATGGATTTGTTGCACAGGCAAAGCCATCTTTTTCACGTCATACTATTTCAAAGACAATGGGAAGAAAACATAAATTGTACGGTATTACAAATGCAGATCTTGAAGTATTCCTTTATCTACATAAAAAATGCTATACGAATGGTATTATTCCAAACGTAACAGTACATATGCTTTGGGAAGACTATAAACAATACAAAGAAGAATTGGCATGTATACAGCATTCTCAATTCTATATTGCATTAAGAAAATTAAGCCTACATAACATTATTACGATTGAAAATGAATTAGATAGTCGATACACAATTAAAATAACTCATTTTATGAATGAAGAAACAGAAAAAGCAAATCCTTATGTTTACATTAGTCCTGTAGTCTTTACAAAGGCTTTCTTTGAACTTTCAATAGCATCTAAGAAGCTATTCTTAGATATTGCTATGCAACAGCATAGAGAAACTACATTAAAACGTTCTTTAGACAAACAGGATGAAAGAGGTAATAAGACTCACTTTGGTGGAATGTACCGCTTTCTACATAAGAAGTATCCACATCAAATTCGTGCAGTTATGAAAGAACTAACGACTGTATTGCCTTGTACAGGAACTCCACTATTCAAAATCTGTAAACTACAAAAAGGGGTTCAAAACAAGAAAAAATACACGACTTTATTTTTATCTATTCATCCAGACTTCTTATGTGGAAAAGAATCAGGCGAACTACAGTATCGTGATCCTTTTACTCCAAAGGTTACATATGCCCGTAAAGCCCGATTTATTGAATCTACACTACAAGAAATGCATATTGGGGAATTTACACGAGACATGAATAAATTTATTCATGTACTTAAAAATACCTGTCATCGACAAATCCGTAGTGTAATACATAGTTTGCGTGACATGATTGATCGCACTGAAAAATATCCAAGTAAGTTAGTATATACACTGAAAAAATTACTGAATCAAACATCACAGTATCATATTCTTGATACCGCAGCTAAAGAAGGGATTTATCCTCTTATTACACAACACGTACCAGCAAAACAAAAAGAACAAGCTATATTTGATTTCGGATTGCATTTCTCTATGTACTCTCGCCGAAGCATCAAGAAGCTGTTCCGTAAAACATTTGAGTTATTAAAGAACAAATTTGCCGTACCTGTTACAGAGGAATCTTACCATCGTAATTATCTAAGATATCAAGAAGAAACATTATTTAGAAAATACGCTTATGAACAAGGTGCAAATCTAAATGCTTATATGGCTTTAGAAATAGAAATGCGTGAACTTCTAAAAATAAAAGGACATAAGGAACGCTTTATTCCTAGCGATGTACGTGAATTGTTCATTGAAAAGATAGATAAATTACCAAAAGAAAAGCTAAGGGTAATTGAAGTACCTGGTAGCATAAATTTAATTACCTTTATACGTGCCTTGGAACAGCTGATACGTACTGGAATTCAAGTAACATCAACTGAACAGGTATTAAAAGTAATGGAAGAAATGTAATCATTTTCAGCTCTCTATATTTGAAAAAAAATCAAAGTAGAGGGCTATTCGTGTTGGCTCTATCATTCAAAGTCTTTCTATTAGATACATTTATATACTTTTCTAAAAGATTCTATTGAAAATAGAGTCTTTTTTTATGCACTTTTATACAATAAAAGTTATTCATCATTCTTAATTTCCACAATAGTAACTTGAAAAGGTATCCAATACCTATATAAATAGAGATTTTACTCTACATAAAATCATAAGAAAAATTAAATTTTTAGTGGATATGTTTATAAAAAGTATCATTTGTGAATAAAAATATCATACCATTGTTGTTATATAAGGGTTCCATAAGTAAATCTACTAAAATTCATCAAGTTTTATGTGATTAAATATGAATAACTGAATTAAGTGGACTAAATTATGATTATTGTGTATAGATTGTGTACAAATAACTACAAATTGGGGACAACTATCGAGAATATCTTCTTATTTATGGGTGAATAAATATACTTATCAGTGAATTATTTTTCTTCATTTTTTATGTAGGAATAGTGGTATTATTTTATGATTTTATGTAGAAAGGATGGTACAACAAAGTCTATTTTTACACTCCCATTACATACCATTTATGATTTTTTACAGTAGGGCATGTTAAAAACATTGTCATAGCAAGCTTTATTCTATATTTCATGAACCTATATAAGTTTTATCTTTATATTCTTAATATATATATAAGATATATATTTATATAAGATTTTAAGAAAAGGGGGAATATTTCAGATAGGATGGGGACAAACAATATATTTTTAAATAAAAAACTATTTATATTATATATACTAATGTTTTTAAAATTTATTAATAAAAATTTTTAACTACTAAACACATTAAATAATAATAACTAAATTACATATAAGTGTTAAATATCATTTTAGGTATAGTTACCACCACAAAGAGATTTACGTACTATAACAAATTAATAGTTCTTTACACGGAGATGAATTACTGTTGCTTTAGGAAATTAATAGTTATAAACTTATAGGCAAAGTCAAGATCCTAGCTATAAGTTTGTAAAAATAGAGTATAAATTTATTATACTTTATTAAATTTTTTATACATGAATAGGAGTGATATTTATGCAACTAAAAAATGTAACACCTATGGGATTAAATGATGATGTATTCAAAACAATTATTAATAAAACTGAAAATACATTTCCATCATTTTTTTTCATTAATCCGTCAGGTAATGTTGTCATACCAAAATATTTGAACAAGGATATATGCATGTATGCAGTTTTCGGTGAAACAATGGTTATAATTGATAATGAAATTGAGATATTAAGGCATCAACAAATATTGTATTTTAATGCTGAGGTGTACATTGAATTGAGAAATAATACAACTGAGAATGTAATTGTATATATTGATGGTGTAAATAAGTAATTATTGATTAGAATTATTATAAATATTTGTGAAATACTTCACAAAAAGTACACAATAAAAAATAGTCATTTCATGTATAGTAGGAGTAGTTGAAAATTTCATATTATTATTTGTGAAATACTTCACATGATTTGAGCTTTTACTTAATAGGCAAGATGAAAACAATAAGTTCCAACATTTTAAATCTATTTTTATAGTGATCTGGAGGCTTTAATATGACAAACAAGACAGATGAAAAAGAAGTACAAGCAATGGTCAACGTAGTAATTAAAGATGAAAATGATGTACAAGAAGTTGTTAATACTTTAGTTGAAAATGGAAAAGAAGCACTAAAAGAACTAGAATCTTATACGCAAGAGCAAGTAGATCATATTGTTCATGAAATGGCACTATCTGGATTAGACCAACATATGCCATTAGCAAAAATGGCGGTAGAGGAAACTGGTCGAGGTGTGTATGAGGATAAATGTACAAAAAATATATTTGCAACTGAATATATTTGGCATAGCATAAAAAAAGATAAGACTGTAGGAATTATTCATGAAGATCCACATGAAGAAGTCATTGAAATTGCCGAACCAGTAGGTGTAGTTGCTGGTGTGACACCAGTAACAAATCCCACTTCAACTACTATGTTTAAAGCAATTATTGCAATGAAAACAAGAAATCCAATTATTTTCGCTTTTCATCCATCTGCTCAGCGTTGCTCTGTTGCAGCGGCTAAAATTTTAAGAGATGCTGCAATTAAGGCAGGGGCACCAGAGAATTGCATTCAATGGATCGAAAAACCTTCTGTTGAGGCAACAAAAAGATTAATGAACCATGAGGGGGTTGCACTTGTTCTTGCAACCGGGGGTGCTGGAATGGTGAAATCAGCATATTCTACAGGGAAACCGGCCTTAGGAGTAGGACCTGGGAATGTACCTTGTTATTTAGAGAAATCAGCACATGTAAAACGAGCTGTAAATGATTTAATTTTATCAAAAACATTTGATAATGGTATGATTTGTGCTTCTGAGCAAGCAATCATTGTAGATAAAGAAATCTATAATGGTGTAAAAAAAGAAATGCAAGACAACAACTGTTATTTTGTTACAGAAGAAGAGAGAATAAAATTAGAGAAGCTTGTTATTAATGAAAATACATGTGCAGTAAATAGTGATATCGTTGGGAAATCAGCACATTATATTGCATCATTAGTAGGCATTAAGGTACCAGAAGATACAAAAATACTTGTAGCTGAAATTAAGGGAGTGGGTGCAGAATATCCACTATCACGTGAAAAATTGAGCCCAGTATTAGCTTGTATCAAAGCAAATTCACAAGAAGAAGGATTTAAATACTGTGAAGAAATGTTAAATTTAGGTGGCTTAGGGCATTCAGCGGTTATTCATTCTACAAATAAAGAAGTACAAAAACAATTTGGTTTAAGAATGAAAGCTTGTCGCCTTATTGTAAATTCACCGTCAGCACAAGGTGGGATTGGTGATATATATAACGCATTTATTCCATCTTTAACATTAGGTTGTGGATCATACGGTAAAAATTCTGTTTCTCAAAACGTAACAGCTACACATTTAATAAATGTAAAGCGTTTGGCGAATAGAAAAAATAATATGCAATGGTTCAAATTACCACCTAAGGTTTTTTTTGAAAAACATGCGACACAATATTTAGCTAAGATGCCAAACATTTCACGAGCATTCATTGTAACGGATCCAGGAATGGTAGAACTGGGATATGTGGACACAGTTACACATTACTTACAACAGCATTTAAATGATGTAAAAGTAGGTGTTTTCTCAGAGGTAGAACCAGATCCATCAGATGAAACAGTATTCAAGGGTGCTGAGATGATGAGAAGCTTCAAACCTGATGTAATTATTGCATTGGGCGGAGGTTCAGCAATGGATGCAGCAAAAGGAATGTGGCTATTTTATGAATATCCAGAAACAAAATTCTTTGGAATCAAACAAAAGTTTTTAGATATTAGAAAACGTACATGTAAATTTCCAACACTAGGGCAAAAAGCACAATTTGTTGCGATTCCAACAACATCAGGAACAGGGTCAGAAGTGACACCATTCGCGGTTATTACAGATAAAAAAATAATATAAAATATCCACTTGCTGATTATGAATTAACACCAGATGTAGCAATTATTGATCCACAGTTTGTAATGACAGTGCCACCTCATGTAACAGCAGACACTGGAATGGATGTGTTAACACATGCAATTGAAGCATACGTGTCTATTATGGCAAATGACTATACAGATGGATTGGCCTTAAAAGCCATTGATCTAGTATTTAAATATTTACCAAGAGCATATAAAAATGGAAATGATGAAGAAGCACGTGAGAAAATGCATAATGCTTCTGCAATTGCAGGTATGGCTTTTGCAAATGCATTTCTTGGTATTAATCATAGTTTGGCGCATAAGCTTGGACCAGAATTTCACATTCCACATGGACGCGCTAACGCAATCTTAATGCCGCATGTAATTCGCTATAATGCTATTAAGCCGAGAAAACATGCATTGTTCCCAAAATATGAGCATTTTGTGGCAGATGAACGTTATGCATATATTGCAAGAACATTGGGGTTGCCAGCAAGTACAGTAGAAGAAGGGGTAGAATCTCTGGTACAAGCAATTATCAGCCTTGGAAAAGAATTGAATATTAATATGAGTATTGCAGGACAAGGAGTAAAACAAGAAGCATTTGAAAATGTTGTGGATGTCTTATCGGAAAGAGCATTTGAAGATCAATGTACACCAGCAAATCCGAAACTCCCATTGATTTCAGAATTAAAAGAAGTCTATAAACAAGCATATAAAGGTGTGTAATAAGTTAAGTAGGTATAACTTTTTAAGTTCATAGATTTTGTATTTGATATTTGTAAATATATTGTATATGGGTGTTAAGGGGAAATATATATTATAAACAGCATTGTTTTAAATAGAACATCTAACAAAAATGCTGCCTAGATGACCTGTATGAAGGTAAGATGGGAGTGTACAAAGCTATGTCTAATTATAAGAAGTTAAATCAAGTAATTGAAAAAAAAGAGGAATTAATATCGCTTGTTAAGCAGTATGGATTCACTCATGAAAAGGTAATTTGTTATAGTAGAGAATTAGATTTATTACTAGATGACTTGATGAAATCTAATAGAAATAATAAATAAATAAAATTTATATAAAAAAATATAAAATATAAATTTTTAAGATATTTTTAAAATAAAAAGCGCTCTCCTACTTATAGGTGAGTGCTTTTTTATCTTAATTTGATCTATTTGGTGAGGGATTTTTAATTGCTAAAAACTTATGCGTGATAAATCTCACAACATAAATGAACATATAATTTTACAATATAGTATGTAAGTTGATGGGAGGCTTTCGTTTTGACAAATCGTGATTATAATAAAAACCCATTTATTGTAATATGGGAGTTAACAAGAGCATGTGAATTAAAATGTCTACATTGTCGTGCTGAAGCTCAGCATTATCGCGATCCTTTTGAGTTAACATTAGAAGAAGGAAAAAAACTAATTGATGATATATATGAAATGGATAATCCGATGCTGGTTTTTACTGGTGGGGATCCATTAATGCGTTCGGATATATATGATATTGCTGAATACGCGGTGAAGAAAGGTATTCGGGTTTCCATGACCCCCAGTGCTACTCCAAAGGTTACTAAAGAAGCGATTAAAAAAGCAAAAGATGTTGGGATTGCTAGATGGGCATTTAGTATAGATGGACCAACAGCTGAAGTACACGATCATTTTAGAGGAACAGAGGGGTCATTTAAATTAACAATGGATGCAATTCATCATTTAAATGAATTAAAAATCCCTATTCAAATTAATACAGTTGTTTCTAATTATAATTTGAGTGTACTTAAAGATATGGCAAATTTAGTAGAAGCATTAGATTGTGTGTTGTGGAGTGTATTTTTCTTAGTCCCAACAGGACGTGGTAAAGAGAAAGATATGATTTCACCAATTCAACATGAAAGAGTGTTCCGCTGGCTATATCAGCTTAGTAAAACTGTTTCTTTTGATATAAAAACCACAGTTGCTCAGCACTATAGACGCGTTGTTCTTCAAGAAAAAATGAAGGGAATTAAAAAGATAGATCAAATTATTCAATATAGAGATGTATTGATGGAAGGGATGACGGACGGAGTTAATGAATTTGGACGCGCTCCAAAAGGAGTAAATGATGGAAATGGAGTTGTATTTATTTCTCATATTGGAGATGTATACCCAAGTGGGCTATTGCCAATTAAAACCGGGAATATTAAATCAACACCGATAGCTGAAATTTATCGAAACTCTCCTGTTTTTCAAAGTCTTCGTAATCCAGACAATTATAAAGGAAAATGCGGTGTTTGTGAGTTTCGATATGTTTGTGGGGGATCTCGTTCTAGGGCATTTGCGATGACGGGGGATTACATGGAAAGCGAACCTTTTTGTATATATGTTCCAAAAGCATTGCGGAAAAAGTGTAAGAATTGAGCATGTCTCTTTTTTTAACCTGTTTTATAAATTTTTTTATTGTATATTTCCAGTACTTATGAGCAGATACTTTCCGCTCATAAATACTGGGTTAGTGATGACTAATAATTGAAAAAAAGCAAGGGAATTATACTTATTTTAGGCGTATAATACGTTGATTTGAGCTTCCGCGAAATGGAAGAGTCAAATCTCTTTTTTGGATTTCAAATCTTCCATCAACTAAAACATCTCCATAATGTAACAGCTCAATCATATCTTTGTTTTGTGAGTTTTGTATCTCTTCTAGTGTATAGCCAGTGTAAATCCAAAGATTTTTGTTTAAACTTTTTACAGCCTTTGCAACTTCTTTGACCTCGATAGCTTGAAAAAATGGGTCACCACCTGAAAATGTTACATCAGTTAGAGGATTTGTGGAAATTTCTTTTATAATTTCTTTCACACTCATCTCGGTACCATTATAAAGATTCCATGATTTGGGGTTATGGCAACCTAAACAATGATGCGGACAACCGGCAAAAAACACAACTGTCCGTAATCCTTCACCATCTACTACACTATCATGAATAATATTCATTACCTTCATTTATGTTTCACACGATCTGCTTCTTCACTACGCTTTGCATTGTTCCATTTTGACATGTCCCCTACAAGATATCCAGTAATACGGCGAATTCTTTCAATATGATGATCTTCTATATTTCCACAGCTAGGGCACTCATTTTCAATCACTCCATTATAGTCACAACATTTACAACGATCCACTGGGTGATTAATTGAACCATATCCTACTTCATACTGTGCCATTGCTTGAACAATTTGTTTTAAAGCCATTTGATTATGCGCTGCCGCCCCATCTAGTTCAATATACGTAATATGACCACCGTTACAAAGAGCATGAAACGGTCCTTCTAAACGTATTTTATTAATTGCTTGAATAGGATAATAAACTGGAATATGAAATGAATTTGTATAGTAATCATGATCGGTTACACCTGTAATAGTTCCAAACTCAGCACAATCCTTTTTGATAAACTTCCCTGATAGTCCCTCGGCAGGAGTTGCAATTAAAGTGAAATTCAAGCAATGTTCTTCTGTTGCTTGGTCCATCTTATTTCTCATAAAGGTAACAATTTCTTTTCCAAGTTGCCATGAATCTTTATCTTCCCCATGGTGTTTTCCTGTTAAGGCAACCAAGCATTCCGCAAGTCCAATAAAACCAAGGCTCAATGTTCCTTGCTTTAAAATCTCAGTAACTGAGTCTTCCGGTTGGAGTTTTTCTCCATTGCGCCAAATCCCTTGTGAATATAGGAATTGAAAGTCTCTTGCCTTTTTTGTGCATTGATATGAATATCTTTCTAGCAATTGACGAATGCCAAGTTTGATATAATGATTTAACGATTCGAAAAATCCCTCTTTTGAATCATTCATTAAAGCCAATTTTACTAGATTAATAGAGGTAAATGATAGATTTCCCCTGCCAATTGCTGTCTCCTCACCATGAATATTAGACATCACACGAGTACGACAACCCATATAACATACTTCACTTTCTGGGTGCCCATTATAATACGCTGCATTAAATGGCGCATCTAAAAATGAAAAGTTAGGGAACAATCGCTTTGCTGTTGTTTCTAATGCAAGTTCAAATAAATCATAATTTGGATCTTTTTCTTCAAAATTCACACCTTTTTTTAACTTGAAAATTTGAATGGGGAAAATAGGAGTTTCACTTTTTCCTAATCCCGCTTGTGTTGCCTGTAGTAATTGTTTAATTAATAGCCTTCCTTCCTTTGATGTATCTGTTCCGTAATTAATTGAAATAAACGGAACTTGTCCACCACCACGGCTATGCATACTATTGGAATTATGAATAAATGCTTCACATGCTTGATATGTATCGTTTTCTGTTTCTTTCCATGCAAACACTTCGATTTGTTCCTTTGTTAGCGGATAGTCTTTTAACTTTTTCTTATTTTTTTCAAATGTTTTCCTCACATATGGTGCTAAATCTATATCAAACATGGCAAGAGATTGCCCACCATGCTGCATATTTTGATTAGCTTGAAGAATAATAGACGAGAGTGCTAATGCACTTTTAATATCTTGTGGTTGTCTCATATGGCCATGTCCAGTGTGGAACCCTTTTTTCAGCAATTGTGCTAAAGGAATTTGTGAACAAGTGGTTGTTCCTGTTGCATAAAAATCTAAATCGTGTGGGTATAAAATATTTTGATTAATAGCTTGTTTTACTTGTTTAGAAAGCAAATGTTCCCTTACATAAAGTTTTGCGCTCTCTGATGCAAATGTTCCCATCATTCCCATTGGAGATCGACCATCAACATTTGCATTTTCTTGCATTAAGTCTTGATCGTTACTGTTTATAATTTTATCAAAAGTTGTCCATAAAGTATTTTTTTGCTGTTTTACATTGTCTGAGTTGTTCATAAAATTCACTCCTACTCAATATATAGTATCTAACATCGATAAATAATACTATATACAGTTCGTTTCTGCAATGGTACTAATAAATGAAGTATGTAATCTTTTCTGTTTAGAAGAGACTAAATCTAGAAGTATATCGTATTACCTTGCTCATAAAAAATAAAAAGATATAGAATGATTCAATTATTTATAGATAAAAATTCTTTTGTTTTAGGTTCAAAGAGTGAGGATATGAATAGAGAGTAAAAACACACTGAACAATGTTTTATTTTATCATTTTAGCCAAGAAGACTCCTTCCTCAAGGAGCGTGAAGGGTCACAGCACAGTGAGTAGATGGGAGATGAATTGTTCGACATATAGAAAGTGTTACTCCACTATCTATCAAATATACGTTCGGTGTATAATGGTCATATACCGAAATGGAGGTGAATGAAATGATGATTAATAAAGCCTATAAGTTTCGTATCTATCCAAATCAAGCACAAGCAATTCTAATCAACAAAACGATTGGTTGTTCTCGCTTTGTATTCAATCATTTCCTATCCTTATGGGATCACGCATACAAAGAGACAGGAAAAGGCTTGACTATGGTACATGCTCTGCCAAACTACCTGCCATGAAGAAAGAGTTTGTTTGGCTAAAAGAAGTGGATAGTATTGCGATTCAGTCGTCTGTCCGCAACCTTGCGGATGCCTATACACGCTTTTTCAAAAAACAAAACAGCGCCCCGCGCTTTAAATCTAAGAAAAACAACGTACAATCTTATACCACAAAACAAACAAATGAAAACATTGCTGTTATAGAAAACAAAATTAAATTGCCAAAACTAGGGCTTGTTCGATTTGCCAAAAGTAGTGAAGTAAAGGGACGTATTGTAAATGCTACAGTTAGACGGAACCCTTCTGGTAGATATTTTGTGTCATTGTTAGTTGAAACAGAAGTACAAGAACTTCCGAAAACAAATTCTTACATTGGAATAGATGTAGGACTAAAAGATTTCGCTATTTTGTCAGATGGAAGACCCTATAAAAATCCGAAGTTTTTCCGATCATTAGAAGCTAAGTTGGCGAAAGCACAGCGTGTTCTTTCTAGAAGAATGAAAGGATCTTCTCGCTGGAATAAGCAACGAGTAAAGGTAGCTAGAATTCATGAATACATTTCAAATGCTAGAAAAGATTACTTAGACAAAATCTCAACTGAAATCATCAAAAACCACGATGTTATCGGTATTGAGAATTTGCAAGTATCGAATATGTTAAAGAATCATAAGTTAGCAAAAGCAATTAGTGAAGTGTCTTGGTCGCAATTTCGATACATGTTAGAATACAAAGCAAAATGGTACGGCAAACAAGTCATTGTCGTATCGAAAACATTTGCTTCCAGCCAATTATGTTCTTGTTGTGGATATCAGAACAAAGACGTTAAAAATCTAAACCTACGTGAATGGGACTGTCCTTCTTGTCGTACACACCATGATAGGGATATTAACGCAAGTATCAATATAAAAAATGAAGCGATAAGGCTTCTAACCGCAAGGACTGCGGGGTTAGCCTAATCAACTAGAGTTCGATAGAACTCTTTACTTAGGAATCCCTCACTTCTAAACGAAGTGAAAGTGGGGGTAGTTCAAAAAATAAAAGGTATAAAAATAAAATGCAGTGATTTCACTCACAGTATTTTTTTAAAACATGGTTTATCTTATAAGAGAAGAGTGAGTATGAGAAATTCATTATATTTTACTATTTGGGATGGGTATTCCCTAAATTGGTGGAGTATGATTACCAGTGGGGGGGATTCTCTCACTGGTAAAGTTTTTTATCTATAAATTTAATGATATACATGCTAATTCTTATCATTCTTACGTAACATTTTGATAAAAAATTAAATGTGAGGTGTGGAAGAATGAAGTTAATTATTCCAAAGCAGCATGGAGCCTGGGGAATGCTGCTTATTCCATTTGTTTTAGGTATTTTAACTGGTAAATGGACATGGTATCATATACCTCTTTTTTTAGCGTGGTTTTTTGTGTATTTAGCTACATATCCCTTATTAATGTATGTAAAACAGCCGCGAAAGAAGTATTATTTGTATTATTTTTTTCTGTACTTTGGTGAGGCTTGTATATGTACAGCTATTGCTCTTAGTTATGAATGGCGTATAGTTTACTTTTCTATTATTATGCTCCCGTTTTTTTGTATAAACATTTATTTTTCTAGCAAAAAAAATGAACGAGCCTTATTAAATGATGTATGTGCAATTCTTTTGTTTTGTATAGGGGGCATTATAAGTTATTACTTCACAATGAAAACAGTCGATAAAAATATATTGATAATAGCGACTATAACATTTTTATATTTTATAGGAAGTACGTTTTATGTAAAAACAATGATACGTGAAAAAAAGAATCCAACGTATCGCATTCTGTCATGGTGGTACCATCTATTACTTGTGATTGTTACACTTATTTTATCACCAACGATTACCATTATTTTTATCCCAAGTTTGATACGGTCTATAGTACTGTATGGAAGGAATATTTCAATCTTAAAAGTGGGGATTTTAGAGAGTATAAATGCTATTTACGTTTTTATTACAACAATAATAGTATTTAAATATTTTGTCTCGTAAAGACTAATAATGATTCATATTGTTTATGTTATATTCATATATTAATTTGTTTGGATTAATTGTTGTATTAATGTTTTCTCCAATCCTGGATGTAGAAAGGAATGTATAAATAATGACTTTTTACCAAAAATTAATGCCGTATTATGATGAAATTTTTCCAGAAAATGAAAAACAATTGAATTTTATTGCTTCATATTTACAAGAGGGGGACTCCGTAATTGATGTAGGTGCGGCAACAGGGAATGTGGCTAATGCATTAGTTGAAAAAGGAATGATTGTAACTGCGATGGAACCAGAGAAGAAAATGGCTGATAAAATTTCTGAGAAGGCTATAGCCCATAAGGGAAGACTTTTTGTAAATACACTTAGAATGCAGCAAATAGACGATGTGCCTGGGATATTTGATGGTATTTATTGTATTGGAAATACGTTGGTTCATTTGGACAATGTACAGGAAATTACTGATTTCATTCAACGTTCTTTTAAAAAACTTAAGAAAAATGGAAAGTTCATAGTTCAAATTGTAAACTATGAAAAAGTATTAAATCAAAAAAATTTCATATTTCCAGTAATTACGAAAGAACATTTCTCATTCAAACGAGATTATGCAATAGTGAGAAAAAAGGTACTATTTACTGTAACATTAAATACAAATGGTGAAGAATTCTCAAATAGTATAGAGTTATATCCAATTACAAAAAAACAATTACTTCCCATATTAATAGATTGTGGATTTGAGTCAGTAGAAACTTACGCTAATTTTGATAAAAAAATATATTCACTTGATGGTCCGGCATTAGTAATTGTAGCAACAAAATAAATTTTAAAAACACCTGAGTAGAAAGCTGTTACTCAGGTGTTTTTTTATTAATTTTTTTAAAATGTGATTCTAGTCCTCTTTTAATTATAAAAAAGTTTATATAATTCAGTGGTAAATCGAATCTGATTGAGGAGGAATTGAGTTATATGGGCAAAGAAATTCAGTTAACTAAAGATATATATTGGGTAGGAAAAGTTGATAATAGAGAAGTTCCATTTCATCGTTTAATCTTAGCAAAAGGAACAACTTATAACGCGTACTTGCTAAAAACGGAAAAACCAACAGTGATCGATACAGTTGATATAGAGTTTGGAAGAGAATTTGTAGAATCATTAAGTAAATTAATTGATCCACAAGAAATTCAGTATATCGTAGTGAATCATACAGAACCCGACCATTCAGGGGGATTGGCAGCATTAGCATCAAGAGCTACTAATGCAACGATTGTATGTACAGAAATTGCAGTACCAGAAATACAAGAGATGTATAAACTGCATAATCGAAAGTTTTTAGTAGTAAAAGACGGTGATACATTAGATATTGGTGGAAAAACATTGAAATTTAAAGAAACGCCATATCTTCATACTGAAGAAACAATGATTACCTACTGTGTAGAGGATAAAATTTTATTTCCTTGTGATATTTTTAGTACTCATATAGCAAATGACGAGATTTTCAGTGATAAAGCGAATGTAGATATTACGGAAGACTTTATTGGTTATTATAATGCCATTATCCATCCACATAGAAGATATGTAAGAACATTAATAGAAGCTCTAAAAGATTTGGATGTACAAATGATTGCACCATCTCATGGCTACATTTTACGTCAGGATATACAGAAGTATATTAAATTATATGCGGATATGAGTAGAGATACGAATCAAGATAAGAAAGTAACAATTGTATATACAACAATTAAAAATAATACAAAAAAAGTGGCAAATATTATTAAAGAAACTTTAGAAGCAGATAATATTCATGTAACAGTATTTAACGCTGATAAATCAAAAAAATTAGAGGTTTTAAAGAGTATCCAAGAAGCAGATGCAGTCTTCATAGGATCTTCAACTAGATATGCAGATATAATTGGTAATTTAGAAGACATTTTAAAAGAAATCACAGAAATGAACCTAGAAGGGAAAATTGCAGCTTCATTCGGTTCATATGGTTGGAGTGGAGAGGCAATTGAAGTGATACAAGATTACCTCAATGAAACAAATATGAATGTACAAAGCACATCAAAAGTTATCAAATCTACAGGTATGACTCATGTTGAATTTCCTATTCGGATTAGATTCTCTCCAAGAGATGAGGAGAAAGTAAAAAAAATCCAACATGCAACAACATTTGTTACAGATTTATTATTGAGTTCTATTTAATAGAAAAATGGAGGTGAAAACATGGAAAAGAATTTTGTTATTATTGGGAGTGGTGTAGCGGCTGTAAATGCCGCTAAAACTATTAGAGAGTATGATAAAGGATCAAATATATTTATTTTTGGTGAGGAGCCATCACTACCTTATAAAAGAATTAAATTATCAAAGGATCTGTATTCAGATTTACACAGTGAAAAAGTGTTAATTAAAAAGAAAAAGTGGTATCAAGATAATCACATATCAGTTTTTATAAACACAAAGGTGGTAAAAATTAATACAGATGAGCAATTTATTGTTACATCCAATGAAGCGGTATTTTCTTATCATAAACTATTAATTTGTACAGGAGCGAATAATAGAAGATTAGAGATAAATGGAATTAATAAAAAAATATTTTTACTATTAGAGACATGGAAGAAGCAGATGAGCTTAAAGGTCATTTAGAGGACAAAGAAAGTGTTGTGACCATTGGTGGGGGTGTACAAGGGTTAGAAACAGCATGGTCTATTCTGAAAGCTGGTAAAAAGGTATCCATTGTAGAAGTAGCTCCTTTATTAATGAGAAGACAATTAGATACAAAATCTTCGCTTCTCTTGAAACGAAGAATTGAAAAGGAAGGAGTAAAGGTGTATTTAAATACTTCTATTGATTCTATTCTCGGGAAAGAATCTGTAACTGGCATAAAGATGAACGACAATTCTCAAATTAATTGTGATAGTATTGTCTACTCAATTGGCGTTACTCCGAATACTAGACTTGTACATGATACGGCTATTAAATTAAATAGAGGAATTGTTGTGGATGAGGAGATGAGAACAAATATAGACTCCGTATACGCCGCGGGAGATGTTGCAGAAGTAAATAATGAAATTGAAGGCTTATGGGGGACTGCCTTGGAACAAGGCAGAGTAGCAGGTAGTAATATGGTCTCTAAAACTGCTATTTATAAAAAAGAAATTCCAACCACTATTTTTAACGCATTCAATGTATCTTTATTTTCAATTGGAGTTGTTAATGAAGAGCAATGTGATACAACAATTGTTGAAGAAGACGGTAAGGAGAAGTATACAAGGTTATTTATTAAGGATAATAAAATAGTCGGTGTGATTTCATTAGAAGGAGTTGCTGCATCTATTTCTTACAAATCTGCGATTGAAAAGCATGTGTCGTTAGAAGGAATAGATTTATTAAATACAAACATAAGTGAAATAATGAACAAGTTAAAAGAAAAAATATAAATCTGTACAAAAAGGAGAGGAAATCATGAAAAAATACATTTGTTTACCATGTGGATATGTATATAACCCAGAGGTAGGGGATCCAGATGAGGATATAGAACCAGGAACAAGTTTCGAAGATTTACCAGAGGACTGGGTTTGTCCTGTGTGCGGAGAAGATAAAAATCATTTTGCACCACTAGATGAATAAGAAGGAAAAAACAATGAGAATACTGCACAGTATTCTCATTGTTTTTTATATTTTTGAATGTGATTCTGGTCACAGAAATATTCTTTGAAAAATTCTATAATAATTATGTAGCAGATACTTATACCGATTCAGCCATTCTCGGTACACTCTATATGGCCCTGACACCACCCTTTCTCCTCAGGGCCATATTTTTCTATGCCATATCAAAATATGTTTATGAAGATAGTGTATATCACTGTCTTCATAAACATATAGTTGTGATTTGGGTCACTGCAATATTTGATAAAAATGTCTATAATAACCTTGGATATCATTATATTTTTAATTCTATAGTTAAAGTAAGGTGAGAAAATATGGACGATAATCATAAAAAATCAAGAGAGCTTTGCCCAAGAAAAGTACTAATTTTTAAGACCCTTTCCGAAGAGGAAATTAGTAATATAGCTTCAATGACAAAACATAGGAAGTTTAAAAAGGGTCAGCCATTAATTCTTGAGGGAGATAAATCAGATACATTATTTATTATTAATAGTGGACAAGTAAAGCTATGTACATTAACTCTTCAAGGGAAAGAGCAAATATTGCATATACTAACAAGTGGTGAATCCTTTTGTGAATTAAATATATTTAATTATGATGAAAAAAGTAATTTTAGTGCATATGCTATAGAAGATACTCATATCTGTATGCTAAAAAAAGAAAATATGGATTATATAATGGAACGAAATCCAAGTATTGCATTAAAGTTGTTAAAAGTTGTCACAAAACGTTTAGCTAAGATAGAGAATTTAGTGCAAAATTTAGCTACAAACAATCCTGAAGTTAGAATTGCTCACATACTATTGGAGTTTTGTGATAAATATGGCAAAAGTACTGAGGATGGAATACTTATTAACTTGCCATTGACACGAGAGGAATTGGCAAATTATGCGGGGGTAACAAGAGAGACTATTAGTCGTAAATTGAATAAGTTTGAAAGTTTAGGACTCATGGCCTCTGTTGGAAATAAGAAAATAATAATAAAAAATCAGTTAGCTATTAGAAGACTTATCAGTTTCTGACAAAAAACCCCTTTCTCAGAATATAAAAGAGGAATTTTTACAAATTAGCAAGTATTTTAATTATATAAATTCTTAAAATCATTATATATGAGGAAATCACAAAAAAGGGAATATGTGTTACCAATCGGTTTAATTGATAAGGTATGGATTTTTTGAGCCACAAAATATCACATGCCTTATAATCAAACTTAAAAAATAAATTTCAAATTATTTTATCTTATATTTTTGATTTATGTGAGGGACACACCTTACGTACCACTCCAATGGTATAGGTGTGTCCTTTAATTTTATATAATTAATAACGAATAACGTTAGTGATTCTCGTGTAAACTAGGTATTATTATGTAATAATTATATAATGAGAAATTAGTAATTTTAAGTTTATCTCAAATCTTATAGCTCTGTGTTTTTTTTAGGAATGATAGTTAGGGCTTGTCTGCCTAATTGAACCCATGCTTCTTCAAAATCCTTCTTATCAATTTTTTATTTTTTTCCGTATCTAATGGATCATTAATGTATACATATTGATCGGTGTATCCAGTTAGTAAAACACTATGTTGACGGTATGTAACCTGTCTCTCACCCATATTTGTTTTCCAAGTACGAAATTCATAATCAGGTAGTTTGCGAAAGCTCGCGTTTGTTAAAATCCAAACAGGGTGTTCTTTGTCAATTGCTTTATATAAATCTTCCGGATTACTTCCGGTTAAGTCTATAATACAATTCTCCGATATGTATAATTTGGCCAACTCTAAAATCGGCTTAATATACACACCTAAACCAGGCATATCTATGTCATACATATCTCCAACAAATCCTTCGTCCATATTTCCCATAAATCCATTGTGTTGAAAAGGTACATATTTAATATTTTCAGCTAACTCTAATTTATCAACGGATAGCCCGTTAAAATTTAAAAGCATTGCTAAACTTGTAACTTCGCATCCACGTTCTAATTCTGGATTTTGTAGAATCAAAGGGACTTCTAAAGTATTATTCTTTTTAGAATATGATTTTTTTTATCGAGTTTAACAAGTTTATCCATCTCATATGTTGTATTTTTAGCGCTATTATTTTCACCTTTATGGACTAGAGTTATTATACATAATACCGTGCATAAAATAATTAATAGATAAATATTTTTGTGTCGTTGCATTTTAGTATGTCTCCTTAAGTGAACTACCCGCCACTTAACATCCTAACGGATTGTTTGAAATGGGGGCTTCTCGGTTAGTCGTTACTTTTGGTAGCTAACGAATTCGTCCTAAGACAGTCGAGCTAACTCCCTTGTTCCAAGGGTTATTTTATTGCTATCTATGCTAACGCCAATAGGCGTATTGCTTCATTTTTGATATTGATAGCTGCGTTATAATCTCTATCGAGATTTACACCACATATACAAGAATATACTCGCTCAGACAATGACATATTTTTCACATTCCCACAACTGCTACATGTTTTTGTGGAAGGAAACCATTTGTCTATTTTCACAAGTTGTTTGCCTTGTTCGTGTAGTTTATAAGCTAAGAAAGAAGTGAACATACCCCAACTATTGTCAGCGACACTTTTTCCAAAATGAAGTACTTGCGACATTTCTCTCATATTTAGATCTTCAATAGCTACAACATCAAAATGAGTAGCTAACTCTTTAGACTTATGATGAAGGAAGTTCTTACGTTGGTTCGCTACTTTTTCATGTAACTTAGCTACACGGATACGTTGTTTATTCCAACGAATAGAACCTTTTGTTCTTCTTGATAATACTCGTTGTGCCTTTGCTAATCGGTCTAACATTTCACGATAGAATTTAGGATAATTGGCTCTCTTACCCTCAGAACTAACGTATAATCGATCCATCGCAAAGTCTAATCCAACAATTGTTTCTACTTCTTTTTGTACAATCTCTTTTTCGTATTCAGTCAAGATAGACACATAGTATTTACCAGTAGGTGTCATAGAAATCGTACATGACTTGATTACATGGTCTTGTGGTATTTCTCTATGCTGCTTGATACGTACCATTTTCAGTTTTGGCAATTTGATATGACCGTTAAGCAATATAATATTTCCGTTCACTACATTCGTTGTATAAGACTTTCTGTCTTTTTTGCTTTTGAATGTTGGGAAGTCATTTTGACCACGAAAGAAATTCTTATAGGCAGTTTGCAAGTTTAGTTGAGCATTTGCCAATGCTAATGAATCAACTTCTTTTAACCACTCAAATTCTGCTTTGTATTTCGCAGGAGTGGGAAGCTTTTGTTTCTTGAGTTGTTCCTTATCATCTTTGTATTTTTCGTACACTTCTTTTCGTTCAGCTAACATTCTATTATACACGAAACGTACACAACCGAAGGTTTTACGCATAAGATGTGCTTGTTCTTCTGTTGGATACAAACGGAATTTATACGCTTTATTATGCTTTGTCATATCATTTCACCTCACTTTTCACTTTGATTTTCAATATATGTTTTTACTACGTCTATTGGCGAACCACCAGTAGTTAGCAAGCAAAAACTTCTTGCCCAAAACATCTCTTTCCAAAGTTTCTTTTTCACTTGTGGAAAATCTCTTTTAATAAGTCGAGAACTTGCACTTTTATAAGCATTGATGAATTTTGTCATTTCTGTATTAGGGTGTGCCTTGAACAAAATATGAACATGATCTACATCATGATTCCATTCAACTAATGTGATGTTATAGTTTTCAGATAGTCGAACAAACATATCTTTTGCATAGTCTGACATATCATCATCAAACACGTTTCTTCTGTATTTCACGACCAATACAAGGTGATAATATAACAAGAATACTGAATGGTTATTACTATCTAATTTCATTTATATACCAGCCTTTATAATTTATAAGACTGATTATATCAGAGGCAAAATAAAAAGGAAAACCTTTTGGCTACGCCAAACCGAAATTCATCTCCCACCTACCGTTGGGCTACGCCCTTCACACGCTTGAG
The DNA here is from genome assembly GCF_000238655.1 of Bacillus sp. 7_6_55CFAA_CT2. NCBI lineage: Bacteria > Bacillati > Bacillota > Bacilli > Caryophanales > Bacillaceae > Bacillus > Bacillus sp. 7_6_55CFAA_CT2. The sequence goes on from NZ_JH414712.1 coordinate 103,953, forward strand.
GAAGGAGAATTCTTTCCGGAAATTCGTTAAATTAATACTTTAATTTAATACGTAACGGGGTTGCAAATGTGTCAATATTAAGGTGTTCTCTTTAACACGTTTTCAAAGGTTTAAAACTCTTCTTAAACAATTATTAAGAAGAGTTTTTTAGATAAAAGTTATAAAGAATTAGTTTTAATTAACTAAGAAATTATGCAAAAAGAGTATTTGTCTGTACATTTGTTATATGCTCGGCCAATACAGTAGCTTGTGCATGGAGGGGAGCTGGAAATCCTAATGTAATCCCATTGTGTTCAGTGCATTCACCAATTGCATAAATTAATTTATCATTTGTTTGCATATACTTATTAACAACTATGCCACGTTTAACATATAAGCCAGCTTTTTCTGCTAAATGTGTATTAGGTCGCCTACCAATAGGTATTACAATTAAATCGTATTTTTTAATAGTGCCATCTTCGAATTGGATCCCCTCTGCATAGTCTGTACCTAGGATTTTAACCGTGTTTTTTTCCATGAGAAATTGAATCCCTTTTGCTTTTAGCTTGTTACATAGTAATGAACAAGCCAAGATATCTTGTTTTGCCATTAAGTGTGAACTGAAATGAACTACGTGGACGTCTATTCCAAAATCAAATAATTTTTGTGCAATTTTTAGACCGAGCAGGCCATTGCCAATAATAATAGCTTTTTTTGCATGCTTCTTAATATTTAATAGAAATTGGATTTCTTCAGTTGTTCTAAGTTTATTTACTCCCAATAATTGCAGTCCTTTAACGGGAAAAATAAAAGCAGTAGATCCTGTTGCAATGATGAGTTTATCGTAGAAAACAATACGGCGTTTATCTGTAACAATGACCTCGTCCTCACGATCAATTTCTATTACCTTTTCGTTTGTAAAAAGCTTAATATTATGTTGTTTGTACCAATTATATTGCTTTTGTATTCTATTTTTAATATCTAATTGTAATGAAATAGTGTTTATTTGATTGTAGAGAGGATAGAGTTCATCACTGAAAATAGAAATGCTATACATATTAGGATTTTGTATTAAAATCTCTTCAATACAGCGTAAACTAGATATACTATTACCGATTATTACTAAGCGTTTTCGTTTTCTCATATCAATTTCTCCTTTCTATTGTGAAGTATTGAGCAAAGATGTTCGTTCATATTATAACAATTTTAAAAAGCAGATTGCTTGATATATAGTTTATTTTAAAATATGTCACAAATTATCTTTATTCGGGTAATGAGATACAAAGATGATCCCATTAAACTCATAGGTTAGAGGAAATTTTAAAAATGTTACTAAGATATTTCAGATGGAAAATGTTGAATATGTTTGCTGCTAGTAGTATTTCTTCAATTTTTAAAGAATAACGCATACAAACACACTGTAACCTTATAATTAAAGTTTTTTATGTATAAATGCGAATAATTTCCTGATAGGTCACTATACAAGTAAGTAAAA
>NZ_JH414712.1:105532-115953 GCF_000238655.1 Bacillus sp. 7_6_55CFAA_CT2
TTAAGATGGAGTGCTTTTCCTAAACATGATAAATTAAAACTTTTTATACCAGATTAATTATTCTTTTATTCTATATTGACTAGGTATATTCGTGTATTATGCACCTTCTAGGATTTAGTGAATATAACAGATTGCACATCATTTGAATCATTTTGTAAAGTGAGTATGTTTATTTTGTGAAATATTGAACAAAATCTTGAAAGTGAATATTGAAACATGTAGTTTATTCTTAGGATTATTTATAATAACCATGAACTAAAGGAGTGTGTAATTTTATGTTAGAACAAGGGATAGCTGATGCTATAAAACTTGCACAAAAGAAGAAACAAATATTAGATATAAACCCAATACAATATTTTGTTCGTGCATTACTAGCCGGCATCTATATTGGATTTATTATAGTATTATGTTTTAAATTAGGGGATTTTTTTCACGTTGTAAATTCACCTGCAACTTATTTAAGTGCTTCTTTATTTTTTGGAATTGCACTTATATTAATAATATATGGTGGAGCGGAATTATTTACTGGGAATACAATGTATTTTACAATTTCGACCTTACGAAAAAAAACAACGGTCTTAGATACTTGTCGTAACTGGGGTGCTTGTTTTTTAGGTAATCTGGTAGGTGCAATATTTTTTGCGTTATTATTTTATGGTACTGGTATTTTTGATCAAATTGAATATGAACATTTGATAAGTAATGTTGTTGAAGTAAAAATGAATACACCGACAATACAGCTATTTTTCAAAGCAATTTTATGTAATTGGCTTGTTTGTCTAGCATGCTTCCTTCCTTCTCAAGTAAAAGGGGATACAGCAAAAATAATTGTTATGATGTTATTAGTTTTTACATTCTTTTTATCTGGATATGAACATAGCATTGCAAATTTATCTCTATTTGCAATCTCCCTGGTATCGCCACATCCCAATACAATTTCTTTTAGTGGGGCTATTTATAATTTAATTCCAGTTACAATTGGAAATATTATTGGTGGATCTGTATTTGTTGGCATGGTATATCATTATATAACCCAAAACAACCCTACCGCTGAACAGAAGGGCGATTTAGTTGAATCTCAATGTGAGGAAAACATCCCATTACAAACACAAATAAAAATTTAAGCTACTAATATAATCATTTTCGTATAAAAATAACATAATTATTTTGAATGTTATTTTTATATCAGTTGGCCTAATTAGCCGGAAATACCGTTTTAATAATTCTTTTAAATATATTTTTTTCTTTTATAAAATCTATTATTTGTTTTTGTTATACATATAAGGGAAGGGAAATATACAAAAAACATTCACAACTTATGTGACCTAAATTTGTTAATATAAAATGCAAGATCACATGTCGAATTTATTACAGAAAACTTTAAAAAATCAGTGGGAGGTTTACTAGAAAATGAATTTTGAAAAAGTTTGTTTGGTATAGAAGTGCTTTTAGGGGGTTATTGCTAAAATAGGTGAAATAACCTTCGATATACAAAATTAAAATTTGCAGTAATTAGATTTGAATGAAGATACTATAAGCATGAATGTCATTATGAAAAGTGATAATCCGTTAGTGAATCTTAATAAAAATGTAAGCGTTAACAATTTTATTTAACTAGGTGTATAAACTAGCTTTTTCACAGAATATCAAAAAATCTTTGAAATGTAGATAAAGAAAAATTATCTTATCTAGTGAAGCTATACATAATATTTTTTTGAGTTAAATAAGAAATAATGTTGAAGCAATATTTGCTGGAAATACATATGAAAAGGAATTTAAGTTTAACTATGTGGTATTGAACATTAATGTATTTCGAGTTAATTATTTGTTTATTCAAAATCAATTAAATCTCTTTTTATTAGAATAACAACAATGCACAAAAACATAACATAAATAGTGAGGGATCTATAAATGAATAAAAATATTAATCGTGTAGTTTTAATTGGTACAGGGGCCGTAGGATGTAGTTATGCATATTGTATGATTAATCAGGGCCTGGCAGAAGAATTCGTTCTTGTGGATGTAAATGAAGCAAGAGCAGAAGGAGAAGCAATGGATTTAAGTCATGCAATTCCTTTTTCACCATCACCAACAAAAGTATGGAAGGGTAGCTGTGACGACTGTAAAGATGCGCAAATTGTTGTAATAACAGCCGGATTGCCACAGAGACCAGGTGAAACACGTTTAGACTTAGTTGAAAAAAATACTAAGATTTTTAAAGAAATTATACGTAATGTCATATCAAGCGGATTCGATGGTATTTTCTTAATTGCAACAAATCCAGTGGACATTTTAACATATGTAACTTGGAAAGAATCTGGGTTGCCGAAAGAACGCGTAATTGGTTCAGGTACAACGCTTGATTCTGCACGTTTCCGTTACATGTTAGGAGAATATTTTGAGATTGATCCTCATAATGTTCATGCGTATATAATAGGTGAACATGGTGATACGGAGCTTCCGATATGGAGTCATGTGTCAGTTGGCGTTCAAAAGCTACAAACCATTTTAGAAAATAAAAGTCAGTATAATCAAAGTGACTTAGACGAAATTTTTGTTCGTTCACGTGATGCGGCCTATCATATAATCGAACGTAAGGGAGCGACCTGTTATGGAATTGGAATGTCTTTATTACGTATAACAAAGGCAATTCTACATAATGAAAATAGTGTGTTAACAGTATCTGCATACCTTGAGAATAAATATGGTCATAATGATGTGTATATAGGGGTTCCTGCTGTGATAAATCGTGAAGGCATTCGGGAAATTATAGAAATTGAGTTAAATGAGGAAGAAAAGTTTAACTTTAATCATTCGGTACATACATTAAAAGAAACCATGTCACCAATACTATAGGGTCAATTTATCTTATAACATTATGTTATATATAAATACCCGGAAAAAATCTTGAATTTACCTAGTCTAATATAAGCAGAAAGTAAATAGTATAGAAAAATTTTTGTTAAAATTGAAATATAGTATTTTCTTCTTGTAAAGAATCATTTTATAAACATTATTAAGAAATTAAGATTCTGTACGACATTAGTTCATAACATATCAAGATTGAACGTTTTTAGAAGCGACATAATTATTTATAGCTAAATATGTTATGATTTTCACAAAAGGTTGATACCTTTTGTGCATAGTTTCCTTTAAGTCACTAAAGACAGATATATTTGATTAAATAAAAAGCACTTTTTTAGAAGTTTAAGGAAGTGCCTTTTTATTTGTTAATAAACATTAGAAATCTATTAAATTACATACATTTATGGAAGAGAGTGATTTCTATGTGCATCTGGCTATCGTTTAATTACATTCTTATTGGACGTTTATAAAACAACGAGCATACAGTAGGAAATATGAAAATTAGGGGGATAATGGAGGATACAAAGTTGGTAATAAACCTTAGAGAAAGGAGGGAACGAGATGAGAAATTTCTTTGAAGAAAAATATACAAATTTAGAATTTAAAAGAGAACTAATAAATATTATAAGTAAAATCAGTGAATATAAAGGAGCAATATCAGCATATCAAACTCAAAAACCAGAGATATTTAATCTTTTGGAAAAGAGTATTTCACTGCAATATATTAAAACTTTTCCTAATATATATGAAAAGTTTACATTCTCAAATAAACAGTTAAAAAAATTAGTTGATCATCATGCTAGCCCTCAAACATTGGAAGAGGACGCTTTATTTTGTTATTGCAAAACATTAGAACTTGTGCAAAAAGAAAACCACAAATTACCTATTAAACCGCAAACAATTCAAGAATTGCACTTCCAATTAATGAATTATTCAACTTCTGAAAGTGGTAATTGGAGAAAAAGCGAACTTGTATTATCTTCTATTCCAAAGTTAAAAGATCAATTCAAATTACGTACAGTTGTTTTATATGATATGGTTCCGCAATATTTGTATCATCTATGCGAACAATATAATGCATTAAGGGCTAAAGGGAATTTTCATCCGCTCCTACTAATTCCTCAATTTATCTTAAATTTCCTATGTATTTATCCATTTAATAAAGGGAATGGCAAGTTAGCAAAAATATTAATTCAATGGTTATTAATTGAAAGTGGATTTACATTTGTAAAATATACATGTATAGATAAATATTTCAAAGAATATGAATCAGATTATTATGATGCTCTGTATAAATCTGCAGCTCACTGGTATCAAGGCGATCATAATGTAGTTTTCTGGATGAAAATTTTTTTAGATATTGTTTTAGTTGCATATAAAGAATTCTATTGTTTAATAAAAAATTGTATTAGCACTCATACTAAAAGAAAAAGAATTGAAAAATACATAGACAGACAAGATAATCCTTTTACTAAAGAAAATATTCGAAACATGTATCCAGACATAAGTGAAAGTACTATAAATAAAACATTACACGCTTTAAATTCACAAGGATACATTAAATTAGTTTCTAAAGGTAGAAATGCAACATGGATAAAGCGTAAATTAACTTAGGGTAAATAACTAGAACACTGGCAAATAATAAACAAGGAGAACCCAAAAAGGGTTCTCCTTGTTTATTATTTGTTAGACAAATGTATCTTTTAGAAGGATAAAGAAGTAAAATAGACTATTTATTAATTGCAATCTAATCATAAAATTTTGTATCACATCTTTAAGAAAGACTGGTCTACTCGTTATGATTTTCTAAACCAAATTGTCCCTTTTTACGCATAGTGTAATAAATAGGGAGGCCTAGTGAAGTTAGACCTATTCCACATAAAGCTAGCAGAGGTTGAGTGAATAAGGTATTAATAACAATGAACAATCCGCCAATAATAGCAACTAATGGTATAAAAGGATACAATGGAACTTTATAAGGTCGCACAAGTTCGGGTTCCCTTTTTCGTAAGATGAATACAGCAAGGAATGTCATTGTGTAGAATATCCATATTACAAATACCAACATATCAGTAAGAGTATTGAATCCGCCGACGGCCATCATAATAATTGAAATAAATAGCATAAATAGACCAGAATTATAAGGGACCCGACTATTTTTAGATAATGTAGCAAACCATTTACTAAATGGTAGTTTGTTCTCAATAGCCATGGCATAAGGAATTCGCATTCCTGTCATAATATAACCATTAATCGTTCCAAATACGGAAATTAAAATGCCAATGGTAACTAGTTTTCCTCCCATAGCTCCAAAAAGAATTGTAGCTACTTGAGAAGCGGGTGTATCAGTACCTGCGAGCGATGTTGCAGACATGACCATTAGAAACGCGACATTAATTAATAAATAAACAACCATTACTGTTGATAAGCCTAATACGATTGCTTTAGGCAAGTCTTTTTTAGGATTTTTCATTTCTCCAGCAATATTCCCTACATGAATCCATCCATCATAGGCGAACATTGTTGCGAGTAAACCAGATCCAAGGGCAGATATCATAGATTTGTTCGGCCCTGCCTCAATTGGAAAAAGCTGAAAAGTAACGTCACTTTTGTGTAGTAATCCAAAAATAATAATCAATGCTAATGGAACCAATTTGCATATAGTCGAAGCCATTTGGATTCCACCAGCTGCTTTAGCTCCTAAAAAGTTCATAAGAGTTACAAATGTTGCTGTGATAATTGCAATTGCGATAATTAGCATTTTGTGTTCATTAACATTTAGGCCAAATAAACTAACCGTTTGTGTCCCGAAAATAATAGCAAGAGCTGCAATATTTGCAGGGAAGTATATGACAGTTTGTGCCCAGCCAAGCAAGAAAGCAGTTAAGTTTCCATAAGTCCTCTTTAAATATGCCATCATTCCCCCCGTTTCAGGAATAGCGGCAGATAGTTCAGCAGCAGTTAGTCCTGCGCAAACGGTCAAGATACCACCAATTACCCATGCAAGTAATCCTAGGCTAGCTGTTCCTGTTACTCCATATAATGCAGTGGGCTTGAAAAATACTCCGGCGCCGATAACGGTACCAATAACTGTGGTTAATGCTGCAAAGAAACCAATATCCTTTTTTAGTTGTTGTTGTGACAAAATAATCACTCCCAATTAGAAAAATATATAAATTCTCTTATGAATTCTTTATCCTGTTTGTTAAATTATTTGATAGTATATCCTGTATCCATACAAATAGCCGCCCCTCATCCTTACCAGCTAGAGAATTTGAATACATTTCAGATACTAAATAAAAAAGAAATTAAACGTATAAGTAAAGAAAGTTTAATTTCGCCTCAAATCATGTGAAAATTTTCACATGATTTGAGGCGAGTAAAATTCCATGAATTATACATTAAAAGAAATTCTTTAATTTAACCCGAAACATGAAGTTAAAAACGAGATTTCTTTTATATGAATAATAAGAATAAATGAGGTATTTTAATATTTTGATATAGTAAAATGGTAAATCGAAATTCAAAAGAGAAGATATATTCTTGTGAAGAATATCACAAAGTGTTGAGGGGTTCAATCATATTTTCGATATAAAATATAGAAAATCAACTAAATAAAACATTTTGTGAAATGTTTCACAAAATTGTTGACCTCTTATTTTTACTAATGGTATCTTGTAGGTGCAATCCAATGTTATAAATTAAATTATATTTGAAAAATATTGTAAGGGTGAATATTTAGAATCTTATTTTTATCTGGCAATAATTAATTTAATTTATAACTCACTCTAAAAAAGGATGTGTAGATATGAAAATTGGTGTAGTGAAAGAGATAAAAAAAGGGGAAGCTCGTGTAGGGATGACTCCAGAAAATGTTCAAAAATTAGTTTCAGCTGGAAATGAAGTTTTAGTACAAAAAGATGCTGGATTAGGTTCTGGTTATACAAATGATGAATATATAAATGCAGGAGCAAGCATAGTAAATCAAGGCCAGGCATGGGATGTTGATATGGTAGTAAAGGTAAAAGAACCACTACCTGCAGAATACCATTACTTTAAAAAGGATCTAATCGTTTGGGGATTTTTACATCTGGCTGCGTCGAAAGAGTGTGTAGAAGCAATGAGAAATGCTGGTACTACTGCGATTGCTGGTGAAACTATTAGTGAGGATGGAAATTTAGCATTATTAAAACCTATGAGTGCAATTGCTGGAAGACGTGCTGTATTTATGGGAGCATATTATTTAGAAAAACAACATCAAGGAGAGGGGATTTTATTATCAGGTATTGAGGGAATCCCAGCCGGAAAAGTTGTAATCCTAGGTGGAGGGAATGCTGCAACTAATGCCTGTGATATGGCAATTGGAATTGGATGTAGTGTTACAATCCTAGAGGTTAATCAAGAAAGAATTGCATATTTAAGAAAGCAATACGCAACAGAAGAAGTAAATATAATTGAATCTAATACTGAAAATCTAGAGCGAACGATTAAAGAAGCAGATTTATTTATTTCAACAATTTTAATACCAGGATCTCGCCCTCCTAAAATTGTTAAAGAGTATATGGTTCAATCTATGAAGCCAGGAAGTGTCATTGTGGATATCGCAATAGATCAAGGTGGTACAGTAGAAACTATTGATCATTATACAACTCATGATAATCCTGTATTTATTAAACATGACGTAATTCATTATGCAGTACCAAATATGCCTGGTGCCACCCCACGTACTTCAACTATGGCGTTGGCAAATGGAAATATTGAGTATTTATTAGCAATTTCTAAAGATGGATTAGAAATTGCAATTCAAAATAAATCATCATTAGCATCTGGGGTAAATGTATATAAAGGTATTATTACCTACGAAAATTTAGGTATGACGCTAGGTTTGGACTTTAAAGAATTGAAAGAAGTGTTAGTATGATTACCAAAAACGTATTGTTAGATATCACTGACATTAAAAAAGCCAAAGAAATTCTTGATGTAAATGCCCGAAAAACACCTTTGGTTAAATCTTTCTATTTAACTAGTAAAGCGGGTGGAGAAATTTATTTAAAGCTGGAAAACATGCAGTTAACGGGTTCATTCAAATTTCGTGGTGCATTTAATAAAATTTCCCAACTAACAAATGAAGAGAAAGAACGTGGTGTAATCGCTTGTTCAGCTGGAAATCATGCACAAGGTGTTGCATTATCTTCGCATTTACTAGGAATTAAAAGTAAAATTGTGATGCCAACCTCTGCACCGCAAGCTAAAGTGGATGCGACGAGAGGATATGGTTCTGAAGTTATTTTATACGGTGATACATTTGATGATGCAAAAGCGAAGTGTGAAGAGATTATAAAAGAAACAGGCGAAACATACCTACATCCATATGATGATGTAGAAGTAATGGCTGGCCAAGGGACAATTGGGTTAGATATTCTGGATGATATGTGGGATGTTGATACTGTTATTGTACCTATTGGTGGAGGAGGAATTATTTCAGGAATTGCTGTAGCGCTGAAATCATTTAATCCTTCCATTAATATTATTGGGGTTCAAGCAGATAATGTTCATGGAATGAAAGCTTCTTATGATGCGGGGAGAATTTTAGAACACTATGAAGCACCAACAATAGCGGATGGTTGTGCGGTAAAAATACCAGGGAATTTAACTTTTGAAATTGTAAAAGACCTAGTAGATGATATTGTAACTGTATCGGAAGAAGAATTAGAAGTAGCAATGAAAGACTTACTGCAACGCGGAAAAGCTGTCGTAGAAGGCGCGGGAGCATTAGCCACAGCCGCTCTTCTAGCAGGCAAAGTTGATAAATATGTACAGGGTAAAAAAGTAGTAGCGGTTATTTCAGGTGGCAATGTGGATTTAAAACGTATTTCAAGTGTATGTGAGCATTTCTTTGTTGCCAATGAGGTAAAATAACGATTGAATAATCTTATAAAATAAAATTATTTACTTAAGGGGAGCTAGGAGACGATATCTTAGCTCCTTTTTAAATAAATGGAGGCGTGTGTTATGGCCAACTTATTTAGGAAAAAATCAGTAAGGAAATTGTTGCAAGATAGTGAAAGTAAGACTTTGACAAAAACATTGGGCGCATTTGACCTTACCATGCTAGGGATAGGTGCAATAATTGGTACAGGAGTACTTGTATTAACTGGATTAGTAGCCGCAAGAGATGCGGGTCCAGCAGTTATTTTTTCATTTATGATTGCCGCAATTGTTTGTGGGTTTGCAGCCCTATGTTATGCGGAAATCGCATCTGCTCTTCCAGTCTCGGGTAGTGTATACACCTATTCATATGCGACGATTGGTGAGTTTGTAGCCTACTTAATGGGATGGACTTTATTGTCTGTATATATAGTTACAACTGCCGCAGTAGCGGGTGGATGGACAGGCTATTTTCAAAACTTATTAAACGGGTTTGGGATTGAGATACCAAAATCACTTTTAAAAATTCCAACACAAGGTGGAATCGTTAACTTACCAGCAGTAATCATTACTTTGGTATTAACTTGGTTATTATCAAAAGGCACGAAAGAAAGTAAGCGAGTGAATAACGCAATGGTATTAATAAAAATTGGTATTGTTGTTTTATTCATTTCAGTTGGTATATTTTACGTAAAACCAGAAAACTGGATCCCGTTTGCACCTTATGGTATAAGCGGAATCTTTGCCGGAGGAGCTGCAGTATTTTTTGCCTTTTTAGGATTTGATGCGTTAGCAACATCTGCTGAAGAAGTAAAAAATCCACAACGTGATTTACCGATTGGTATTATTGCTTCGCTAGTTATTTGTACAATTATTTATGTTATAGTTTGTCTTGTTATGACTGGTATGGTTTCTTATAAGGAATTAGATGTACCAGAAGCAATGGCCTACGTATTAGAAGTTGTAGGACAAGATAAAGTAGCGGGTATAATCGCAGTTGGAGCTGTAATTGGTATTATGGCTGTAATTTTCGCTTACATTTATGCGACAACACGTGTATTCTTTGCGATGAGTCGTGACGGTTTATTACCAAAATCGTTTGCGAAAATTAATAAGAAGACAGAAGCACCAGTATTCTCAACTTGGTTAACAGGCATTGGTAGTGCTTTAATTGCTGGATTTATCGATTTAAAAGAATTATCGAATTTAGCGAATATTGGAGCGTTATTAACATTTGCGATGGTTGGTGTGTCAGTTATTATTCTTCGTAAAACACATCCAAATTTAAAACGTGGTTTCATGGTACCACTGGTACCAATCTTACCGATTATTTCAATAACATGTTGCTTATTTTTAATGGTAAATCTACCTTTAAAAACCTGGGTTTATTTCGGTATTTGGTTATTTATAGGGATAATAGTATATTTTATGTATTCTAAAAGACATAGTCAATTAAACAAACTATAAATGAGATATATCAGAGAAAAAGGTTATCACGACCTACATGTTTGAGCAAGTAGGATCCTTCTCTTTTGGGAAGTACCTTTTCTTTTTATAAAAAATTCAATTAAAAGAACTTGAAAGTTTATGTTATACGTAAAAAAGCGAATCTATTTTCAAAATAGATT
>NZ_JH414712.1:116222-157211 GCF_000238655.1 Bacillus sp. 7_6_55CFAA_CT2
TCAAAATAGATTCGCTTTTTTTATCTCCTAATAACTTAAAAATTAAACTGAAATAGAAAAAGGAATTAATTATTCGGATGATAGTAAATGTCTTAGTGATTTCAATGTATATATGACAAATCAATTTGTATTTATTTCATTGATAGGATTTTACATAATATTAATTTTTTGTGAATTATTAATCTGAAAATAATTTGATTTAAAGTATTATTCATACGAAATGAATACCTTTATGTAATTTATTTGATTTATAAGATAGTTAAGCATACCAAATCAAAACATAAAAGCTCATTATTGATTGATATTTTATAAAGTTGTATTAATATGTGTCATAAAATAATATCAAAATATAATTATAAATAGAATAAGGGAGGACTATGTAAAAAAGTAATAAATACAAGTTCATGAACTGTTTTTGCACGTAAATACATGCTAAAGAAACCAAAACTATTAAATTGATCAAGGAAATGAGAGGGAGATACTATGGGGAATAAATCAAAGTATAAAACCAAAAGAATACTAGTAGCTACTGCAACATTAACTATAATTGCTTCTGGAATGGCTTCTTCATCAGATGTCTTTGCAGAGGAAACGCAGCAACAAAAAAAATTATCGACATCACTGCAAAGTGAAAAATCAGTTAAATCAGAAAATAGAACATTTACAGTCCCAGGAAAAGGGGATGTTGAGATACTGAAACAACAGGAAAGAAAAAGTATGGCATTTAGTCCATATGAACCAACTGGTTTATATGCAAAGCCAAATGAACAAATAACGATTAATGTGGAAGGTAATCAAGATATTCAGGTATATATTGGAACGTATTCGTATGATGCTTCTTGGAGAGAAGATTCAAAGATAAAATCATTTACATTAAAACCTGGTATAAACACAATCCAATCTCCAAATGGGGGGATGATTTATTTTTATAATAAACAACAAGGGGGTACCATTCGAACAACAATCACAACAGGTGGAACGACTATGCCTTTCTTTGAACTAGGAAAGCATACGAAACAAGATTTAATAAACATGCTGGACCAGTATCCTAATGCACATGCAGTGGAGTTAAAAGGCGAACGTGTATTAATTACGGCCAGCCCTGCACGTGTTAAGAAATATTTGTTGGGTTCTAATACAGATCCTGTACAACTCTTAAAAAAGATGGATGAAGCTACTCGAATTCAAGACAAAGTAGCTGGATTATCTGAAGAACAAGTAGATAAACATTATGTTCATTACGTAGAAGAAAATCATTCTCCTGATTATTATATGTATGCAACTTCTTATCGAACAGCATATGTAGGAGATGCAATCCAATACGTGCTAGATATTAATAAATTTGTAACAGATGGCTGGGGCCCTTGGCATGAGGCAGGACATTTGAGACAACAATCGCCCTGGAAGTTTTATAATATGACAGAAGTACAAAATAATATATACAGCCTTTCTGTAGAAAAAGCATTTAATCAACCATCCAACTTAGAGAAAAGTGGAATTTATCCAAAAGCATTTCAATATCTAGAACAAGGGAATAAAAATTATGATGAAATTAGCGATGTTTTTGTAAAGCTTGTTATGCTTTGGCAACTACAGTTAGCGTATGGAGAGGATTTCTATCCTAAATTGCATCAATTGTATAGAGACATGCCTTCAAGTGAACTTCCACAAACCGATGAAAATAAAAAACAATTATTTATGATTTCAGCATCAAAAGTAGCCAAACAAAATTTGATTCCTTTCTTTGAGAAGTGGGGATTACGTCCAAATAACGATACCATTCAAAAAGTAGCTGCATTAGGATATCCTATTTTAACAGCAGAGATTTGGAAGGGGACGGATTCTAATCCAATTAAACCAGATATACCTAATGTAAATAATATTTTAGAAGGAAACCAGTTTGCATGGTCGCTGAAAGGGATTGGAGATTTTGAATTCGCAAAAGTAAATTTAAATAAATCAACAGAAGAAATGCAAATTGATTTAAAAGCAGGTGTACCACATAACTACTTTGATAGTACATATGCAAGTATTAAAGTGCAAAACACATCAGGTAAAGTGGTCTATAATAAAGAGATTTATGGAAACAAACAACAAAATGCTGAATCGCAAAAAGTTTCGGTCAAGGTAGGAGACTATATAGAGTTAACACATCTAGAAGGTGTGCATAGAGCTACTCTCACAAATGTAGATAATAGTAAACAAGAGAGCTTTGGAAAAAAAGCCATATACGAAGTTACAAAAGAAGGTCTAAAGAAAGTAGAAAAAATGCCAGAAACAACAGTTTTAGATGGAAATCAATTTGCATGGTCATTAAAAGGATATAGTGATAGAGAAATTGCAAAAGTAAATTATGATAAAACAGTAGAAGAGATGAAGGTAAAACTAGAAGCAGGTGTACCCCATTCCTACTTTACTAGTACGTATGCGAGTATTAAGGTCCAGAATGCTTCTGGCAACGTTCTGTACAATAAGGAAATCGTGGGAAATAAACAACAAAATGCTGAAAGCCAAACTGTGCCCGTTAAAATAGGGGATTACATTGAACTTACTCATATAGAAGGGGAAGCAACAAAGGAAAAGACGCGAGCGACTTTAATTAACCTTGAAAATAACAAAAATGAAACCATTGGAAAGACAGCAAGATATCAAGTTACAAAAGAAGGCCTGAAGAAAGTAGAAAAAATGCCAGAAACAACAGTTTTAGATGGAAATCAATTTAACTGGTCTTTAAAGGGATATAATGATCGAGAAATCGCAAAAGTAGAGTATAACAAAGCAACAGAAAAAATGCAGATTAAATTAGAAGCGGGTATCCCCCATTCCTATTTTACTAGTACGTATGCAAGCATTAAAGTTCAAAACTCATCGGGCAATATATTGTACAATAAAGAAATTGTAGGAAATAGACAACAAAATGCTGAAAGCCAAACCGTTCCAGTTAAGGTAGGGGATTATATCGAGTTTACTCATATAGAGGGAGAAGCACAGAAGGAAAAGACCCGTGCCACACTTACTAATCTTGAGAATAGTAAACAGGAATTTGTAGGCAAGAAAAAAACATATCAAGTTACTCCTACAGGATTATTAATAAAATAGATAAAAAGGATGTCTAAAAAAATAGAATTTTTTTAGACATCCTATATCACTATTAAAAAATGCTAATTATTAATAGTGATATAGGATGAATTCTATAGCCCACTAACTATTATATATACTCAAAAAATCAAGTTATAGCTAATGTTCCAAGGATTGACACATCTATTCTTAGTTAATCATGTTATACTTTTCACAAGTGAAATGCTACAATATCAAATCCTAGTTTTATGACATCCTTCTGTTGCCACGGTTTATAAAAGGTCAATTCCAATGGGATTGACTTTTTATAGTTGTAGCACAAAGTTATAAACGCCCATATTTATTATAAGATAAATGTTGTAATTTCACGTACCGTATTTATGAATGTATAAATAATTACAATATGAAGAACTAAGGTATATGATTGTGATTTTTTTCACAAATATATACCTTAGTTCTTCAAAATTATTTCAAAAGGAGGTTATAAACAATGAAAAGAATTATAACACTGAGCACTTGTAAACTGCAAGATACTATAAAACATGGTGGGTGTGGTGCATGTCAGACATCTTGTCAGTCTGCTTGTAAAACCTCATGTGGAGTTGCAAATCAAAAGTGTGAAAATACAATAAATAGATAGGAAACAAGTAGTATTGTACTCAGTTATATTTTATATGGGCGGCAATCTTTATGAAAAAGGAGTTTGATTATCCAGTATGATTCATCAATATAAATTAAATGGATACAATATCGTATTAGATACTTATAGCGGTTCGGTACATGTCGTTGACGATCTTGCTTATGAAATAATTATGCTATATGAGAATACTCCTATGGTAGAAATCCTGTCAATGATGCAGGAAAAGTATAAATATGATTTCCACGTTTCCGAGAAGGAAATTCGAGAAACAATTGCAGATATTGAAGAACTAAAAAGAGATGGGAAGCTTTTTACCGATGATGATTATAAGGACCTTTCAATTGATTTGATAAATCGTCCCACTTATGTGAAGGCTCTTTGCCTTAATGTTGCGCATACATGTAATCTGTCGTGTGAATACTGCTTTGCTAGCCAAGGAAAATACAATGGAAATAGGGCCATCATGAGTTATGAAGTTGGAAAAAGAGCCATCGATTTTCTATTAGAAAACTCAGGTAATCATCAAAATCTCGATGTTGATTTTTTTGGTGGGGAGCCACTCATGGCGTGGAAGACTGTCAAACAGATTGTCGCCTATGCAAGAAATAAAGAAAAAGAGTACAAAAAAACTTTTCGTTTTACCTTTACTACAAATGGTATGCTGCTTAATGATGAAATTACTGACTTCTTGAATCAGGAAATGCACAATGTTGTATTAAGCCTTGATGGAAGAAAAAAAGTTCATGATTATCTACGTAAAACTGTCAATGGGAAGGGTAGCTACAATCATATTGTTCCAAAGTTTCAGGAATTTGTTGAGAAGCGTGGAGATAAAGAATATTATGTACGTGGAACCTATACCCATAATAATGTCGATTTTACCAATGATATTTATCACATCGCTGATCTAGGTTTTAATAAGATATCAATGGAACCCGTTATCTGTAATCCAAGAGAACCATATGCGCTCGGTGAAGAAGATCTTTTGGAAATTTACAATCAATATGAAATTCTCTCGAAGGAAATGCTAAACCGTGAGGAAAAAGGAAGCGGTTTTACTTTCTATCATTACATGCTTGACCTTTCAGAAGGTCCATGCGTTCAAAAAAGAATTTCTGGTTGTGGTTCTGGGACTGAATACCTTGCTATTACCCCATGGGGGGAGATATTTCCTTGTCATCAGTTTGTTGGGGAAGAAGAATATAGTATGGGGAATATCTGGGATGGCATTACAAAAACAGAGATACAGTCTCAATTTAAGAAGAGTAATTGCTATTCAAAAACGGAATGTCAGGAATGTTGGGCACAGCTTTACTGTAGCGGCGGTTGCCCAGCTAATACAATACATGCAACGGGTTCCCTTAAGGGAACACATGAGTTCAGCTGTAAAATCTTCCGCAAGAGGATAGAATGTTCTATGATGGTTAAAGTAGCTCAATCCATTAGAGCTATGAAGAAGGAAGAACAAGCCATAGTTCAGTAAATACAAAAGTGCACAAGCGTTGTTATAGCATAAATTTATAAAGATAGTTACAAACAAAACTTCTTTAGTGCAATTTAGAATAAATGAGTTTAAAAGAAGATAGCCATTTTTAAGGGCTATCTTCTTTTGTAAAAAATATATAATTTATTCAATTATTTTTTCGATAACAGGCATAACAGCGATTGGTGGAATAGAGTGAGTCCATCCTACGGAAAATATATTTAGTTTTTCACCTACGCTATAGTTATCTTTGCTAGTAATAGGAACACGTAAAATTTTATTCTGAGAAGCTAATTCCCACCAATTATTTTGATAAGAAAGTGCCTCCTCTTTTGTATTAGTGTCAGCTACAACCAAATAATTATCATCTGCAGAAATAACATATCCAGTGAAAGGTATTTGTATTCTTACTTCTTCTTCCTTAATAGGAGTAGGATTACTTATAGAATCTGCCGAAGTAGGAGTTAATCCGAAAGCTAATCCACATCCTAGCGTCAGAGTGGTAACCACTGTTACTAATTTTTGTTTTTTTGAAAACATAATATAAATCCCCCTTATATTTTATCCGTACACCATCACCTTTCTATTTTTTTATATAGAAAGCCTTTTTAAATCCCTACATTTAACAATTATGTCACAAATAATCCATTATTTTTTTGAATAGGTATTATTTAAAGATAATATATGTTATAATTCACCAAATTAACTATTAATTGTACCTTTATCTTCTAGTGAACCTATATTTTTGAAAAGAATGATAGCGTTATCTTTTGTAAATGTTCCTATTTGCATGATTACCTAATTTTTATGTACAATAAAGAAAAGAGAGTTTCTTAGACAGGAAGAGGAAAGTCATGACCAAGTCATTAGTAAATTTACGAATTGATTTTGCTTTTAAGCAATTATTTGGGACAAGTGGTAGTGAGGATATTCTTATCACATTTTTAAATGCCATGCTAAAGAATTCATTAGAATCACCTATTATGTCACTACAATTAGAGGATCCACATTTACATCGAGAACACGAGGATGATAAATTATCAATTTTAGATGTCTCAGCCACATTAGACACAGGTACTAAAGTAAACGTAGAAATTCAGCTGAATAATAATCACGACATGATTAAACGAAGTTTGTATTACTGGGGTAAATTATATACTTCACAGTTACAAAAAGGGATGCCTTACAGCTCTCTTAGTAAAACAATTACTATTAATTTGTTAAACTTCGTACTTTTTCCCGAATATGAGGAATTTCATACAACGGGAAAGCTATGGAATGTACAACAGCAAAAGCAGTTTAGTGATGATATAGAGATTCATGTTATAGAGCTTCCTAAATTAATGGAACAATGGCGGGAAGAGAAGGTTAATCCGTGGGAAGATTCATTTGTTCGTTGGCTGTTATTACTTCCGGCAAATGAAGATGAACACTTAACTCAAACATTGGAGGACATTGCGATGAATCAAGATCCGATTTTACAAAAAGCAATGAATAAGTGGGAGCGAATGAGTCAAGATTCGACTTTCAGACAAGCCTATGAAGCGAGGGAAAAAACCCTAATGGATGAAGCTGCAAAGTTTGCTCATGCAGAGGAGCAAGGAATCAAAAAAGGTATTGAAAAGGGTATTGAAGAAGGGAAAAAAGCCGAGCGTATACAATTGGTATGTGGTATGTATAAAAACGGAATGTCTGTAGAGGATATTGCGAAATTTACGAAGTTACCTATAGAAGAAATAAGAGAAATTATCCAATTATAAATAAAAAAGAACACCTACAGCATTTTTAGGTGTTCTTTTTTATGATCAATAATGCCCATAATTATTAGTTGATGTATCGTCAGGAAAATAAGAATTTACAACATTAAATATTTTTTAAAGAACTATACATGGATGCTACGCTAAATACATGCTCTATATTCCATCATAATATTGTTAATAATTGTTTGGACGGGCAAAATCTCTTTGACTTCATTTACTCGTGCACCTGCGAAAACAAGACCATTTTCACAATCACCATCCATAGAGGTTATCAAAGAATCTAGCGTGCAGAAACGATAAGAACAGTTTTTTAAGCAATTTATACACTTTTTTATTTTTATTTTTTTATTATTATCAGCTATTAATTTAGTAAAGTTATTTTTTACCGCACGACCTTGGAGACCGACAGTTGTTTTGACTAATATAGTATCTTCTAATCGAGCATTTATATATTTTTCCTTAAAGGATAGTGGTGCGTCACACTCATTACTTGCAACGAATCTTGTCCCCATTTGCACACCAGATGCACCCATTTTTAAGGCACGAGCAATATCTTTCCCGGTCATAATTCCTCCAGCAGCAATTACGGGAATTTCGACTGCTGCAACTACTTCCGGTAAGATATCGAATAAAGGTCGCTCGGTACCCAGATGTCCTCCTGCTTCATGCCCCTCTACTACAACAGCGGCTGCACCCAATCGTTCAGATAATTTAGCGAGTTTGGCTGAGGAAACTATTGAAATAACTGGTATGCCGGCATTTTTCCCCCAAGTATACATATCTCGCGAAATGCCAGCACCAGATATGATGAAATCAACTTTTTCCTCAATGGCTGCTTTCATTTTTTCAGCAAAATCATTCATTGCAAAAAGGACATTTACTCCAATATAACCAGTATTCCGAATCTTTTCTTTCGCCTTCCTAATATGCATTCTCATTTCATCTATGGAAATACCAGTTCCTGATATTATCCCAATTCCTCCAGCATTTGCAACTGCAGATGCAAGTTTACTTAATGAAATGCCTACGCCCATTCCTCCCTGTAGAATTGGGACCTTTGGCATCATATGCCCGATTTTTAATTGTGGAAAGTTCAAGTAAATACCCCATTTCATTAATGTTATTAGAGTAGATCTGTTAAACCCCTTCAGTTTAACACGGTGTTTGGAACAAACACAGGAAATTAATACCTACTACTAGTAGTTTGTGATGTTTTTTGGTGGTTTTCACAAAATGTTCGAATAGTGCGCTATAAATTTTAGAATAATATCAAATGTATATTAAGGCTTCTGGATAAAAAACAACGAAATTTAGAATTTCTAATAAAAATGTCTTTAAAGAATTGATTTGTCAAAAATGAAGTGGGATGTAATCATTAATTATTTTAAGCGGGGATATGAACAGAGCTAAATAGAAATTTATCTCCTTTTTAATAAAAGTAATTTTTGTATTATAAGTGTTAAATAATCAATAGTTATAAAGGGAAAAATCTATGTTTTTAGTAATCTACACGATTGGATTAGAGACAATTAGATGTGTAGTACATTCTAGAAGTTTTAAATATCAATATTCCAAAAATCCTGATAATCAATATGCTTATCAAATTTTTTTAGTATTCTAATGATTTTAGTTGCAGATGTTAAAGTGGGAATACGATCCTTTTTATTTGCTAAATCACTTATCAGAGATTTACTTAATCCAGTTCTTTGTACAAGCCATTGTTGTTTGATTCCTCTGTGATCTAAATAATCACCAAATGGAGTTCTTTTTTTTCCTAGACCAAACATAAAGAATCCCTCCTAATTAAGAATGATGTATAAATAGCTTGTACAAAATTCCATAAATTTAAACTTTTGTCCATAAATATGGAATTATAATTTAGAACAAAGCATAGAATAATATAAATATAATGAAAAAATATGGAATAATTTTGAGGAATCTAGCATTCATAGTAATAGCTACAAGTTGCTGATACACTATCCTAATGGCAACTTGTTGCAAAGGGTATTACTAAAATAAAAAAATCTGAAACTCCTTATGCCAGAAGGGGTTTCAGATTTTTTCTTTTTTAGGTCTTTGATTTGTAGATAAGTATTTTATAGATTATGATGCATAATATGGCGAATGAGTAGAATGGATTAGCCGCTTATATAGTTTGATCGACCTTGTCACTAAGAAAATAGCTCTGTTTTAGATATGATGAAAGGAAATACTAACAAAAAATGTGAAATAAACAGATCAAATAATGGACGTTTAAAAATTTAGCCGCCTTTCGGTGGTTTTTTATTTGTGCTTACCGTGTGGGGACTAGATGTATTGGGAGTGGTAAATGTGAAGAAGAAAAATAACCACATTGTTATTCCATGAAAGAGGCTTATTTTCCAGTTATAGTTTTTCATCCTATACTGTGGTTATAAATGGAAGGTGTTATCCCATGTTTGTATGCATTTCCCTAGTTAATCAAGTTGGTGACTAAATTTATTCTATTAGTATTTCGTTTGTCCTCATTCACTATTAAATGGACTACTTCTTATCAATCTTCAAAATAAATTAAGTATTTTAACTTGTATTCCAGTTTTTCTTACCTATTTTAACGAAACACCACATATACACTCCAGATAAGCCCTAATATCTCTAGATAAACTCCAGATAAGCTTCATATAGACTCTAGATAACCTATATAAAATACAAATTATCAAGGAGGTAAGGAAAAATGAACTTTATGAAACGTGCAATTCTCAGTATGAAAAAAAGAGTCGGGACATCATTAATTTTGATGGCGGTCTTTCTGATTGTTACAAATTTAGTATTGGCCGGATTCGCAATTCAAAATGCATCAAAAAAAGCTGCGGATGCAGCAAGAAAAAAATTAGGTGCAGATGTCACTTTAGGTCTTGATTTTGATAAATTAGGTCAACAAACTAGGGAAACTGGAGAGATGCCTAAGCCACCAAAGCTCAACATTAAAGAAGCAGATCAATTAGCGAAGTCCAAGTATGTAAAAGATTATAATTACATAACCAATACTTTCGGAATTTCGGATGGATTTAAACTAGTAGGTGCTTCAGAAGGAGAAGATGAAGGAAAAGGTAGAGTTGGAATGGTGGCAGCAGCGGGTGGATCAGGTTCGGGCTCAGAAATAGATATGAATTCTTCTCTTATGATAGAAGGAGTTCGTAAAACTGTATTACAAGAAAATTTTAAAAATGGAAAAAGTAAAATCATTGATGGGAAACCAATTACAGAAAAGATGAAAGATCAGAATGTAACTTTAATGGAAAAACGATTAGCGGAACAAAACAATTTGAAAGTAGGAGATAAGATTAAAATTCAATCAGGGGATAAGAAGCAAACTCTTGAATTTGAAATTATTGGTATTTATGAAACAAATGAGCAACCAATGGGTCAGCATGCTCCTCCTATGATGGATCCAGCTAATAAGCTATATATGCCTTACTCTACTTTAAAAAAATTAGAAACAGATGACGGTATGGGTAATAGTTTTCAAGCCGTGTACTTCTTGAACGATCCACAATACATTGATGGATTTAAAAAAGAAGCAAAAAAATCTGATATTGATTTTAATTATTTTAAGTTAGATGCACATGATTCGTTGTACAAACAAATGATTGGTCCTATCGAAAATATCGCTTCTACTTCTCAAATGATTATCTATATGGTATCTATTGCAGGTGCAATTATCTTAGGATTAATTATTATGTTATCGATTAAAGCACGTCGTAAGGAAATGGGAATTTTATTGTCCATTGGAGAGAAAAAATGGAAACTGATGGCGCAGTTCATAGTAGAAGTAGTATGTATCGCTATTTTAGCATTTGGATTATCTCTAACAACAGGAGCTAAAGTTTCTCAATTCGTAGGGGATAATTTACTTTCGAGTGAAGTTGCTACAGCAGGCGAAGAAACAGACACTTCACAAAATGGGGCTGTAATGGTGGCTGGACCAGGTGGAACTGTACAAAATCAAAAAGAGGATCCAATAGATAAAATTAACGTAAGTGTAACAGGAGAAGACGTAGGGAAAATGGGAGGGATTGGACTAGCTATTGCTATATTAGCAACTATTTTGCCAGCATTATATATTCTACGCTTAAATCCAAAACAAATTCTTTTAAAAGATGAATAAGGAGGCTCGATATGGAGACGATTTTACAATTTAAAAACTTAGATTATTATTATGAAAGTAACGGAAAAAAAGTAAAGATACTAGATAATGTTAATTTTTCTTTTCAAAAAGGGCATTTCTACACGATTTTAGGACCATCTGGATCTGGTAAAACCACCACGCTTAGCTTAGGTTGTGGGCTTGATATACCTAAAAATGGTTATGTACTTTATAATGGCAAGGATATTCGAAAAATTGGTTTGGATCGATACCGTAATCAAAATGTATCCGTAATTTTCCAATCCTATAATTTAATTACCTATATGACTGCCATTCAGAATGTACTAACGGCAATGGAAATTACAGGTGTAAAGGTGAAAAATAAAAAAGCAAGAGCATTAGAATTATTAGAGAAGGTAGGACTCACAGAAGTAGAAGCGAAAAGAAATGTCTTACAACTAAGCGGTGGACAACAACAACGTGTAGCAATTGCCCGAGCACTATCTTGTAATGTTGATTTATTGATTGCGGATGAGCCGACAGGAAACCTTGATGAAGAAACAGCAAATGACATTATTGATTTGTTCCAGGAGCTCGCTCATCAAGAAAATAAATGTGTAATTGTTGTAACGCATTCTCAGGAAGTTGCAAAAAAATCGGATCGAGCTGTTTATTTAAGTCAGAAAAAATTAGCAGTAAAAGATGCACCTAGCATCTAAAAAACAAATACCACGACTAGAAGAGTGTGTGGGGTATGGAAATCGTGAAAATGATAAATAACTAGTTAATTATTTTCCGAAAAAATATATGATTAATTTAAAAAGGAATGGAGATAAAAATCTCCATTCCTTTTTAGATAGATAATTAAACCTTATTTAACAGCCTCTTTTAAAGCTTTTCCAGCTTTAAATCCAGGTACTTTTCCTCCTGGGATATGCATTTCTTCGCCCGTTTGGGGATTGCGACCAGTACGTGCAGAACGCTTACGTACTTCAAATGTACCAAATCCAATTAACTGTACGGATTGCTCTTTTTGAAGAGATTGCGTAATTTGATCTAGGATAGCTTGTACAGATACGGTAGCCTCTTTTTTAGTAAGTGATGTTTTCTCAGATACTTGGTTAATTAGTTCTGTTTTATTCATTATGAACCTCCATTAAATAATATTTGTTAATTTAATTTTATAGTATAGTATGTTTTCAAGAAAGGGAAACTTCTATATAAATATAATATAAAAAATGAAGATACTTTTAGAGTTTTGTATGGGGGATTAGGTAATCTATACAATATAAATAGTTAAATAGGGGGGATTGTATTGTAGAGAAGATACAGGCTACCCATTTGCATAATTTTAAACTAGAAATAAAAATTAATTAATTGAAGTAGTAACACTTAATTATAAATTTAAGAGGAAATAGACCCAAACAAAAAATTCACACCTTTTAATTAAAAGTGTGTGAATTTCTTGTTTTGGGTGCTTAAAATTTTTAAGTCAATGATTAAACGTCGGAAATTAAGTTATATATTAGACTTCTCAGCAATATTAAACATATATGGCGTAAAGATTAAAAAGAAACCCAATATCACCATCAAAGAATTTAATGAAAATAAAGAAGAGTTGTTAATGAAAGATGATCCAAAAATAATTACAAAAGTCATACCAGTTCCACGCAAAATAGATTTAAAAGAAACAGAATTTGTCATCATTTCAAATGATTTCAATTGTAAATTTTGAATTGATTTAGCTACTTTGGTTTTCGTGTTCAATCCTTCTTTCTAAAAAATAAGGTATATACTATATTCATTGTATTCCTGGGTGTTTTGAAATTCAAATTTTTATTTTTGTGTAACAAATCAGTGGGTATTAGGAAGCAGGGTAAATTGCTTTATATGTAGGAGGGAACCGAAAGATATCTATATCTTCTTTAAGATAATGACTTAGCTTTATAGAAAAAGAAGAACGCTTTCTCTTAAACTGAATCTCTCTAATTTCGACTTGATAGTAATAGGATTTTCTCTTTAATTTAGTGAAGAAATAGACGTTCTCTTGTATGAAAAGAAGCGAGCTTGATATAATCTATAAAATTAACCGATTGTACTTGTAAATAAAAATAGCATGATAGCAATTGATAAAAACAGGTATATTATATAAATTGTCAGCAATATATATCATCCCTTTCTATTGATATACGTATCATACAAACATAATCTGTAGTATATATGGAGTTTATGGGTAGTTAGTGTAATGATTATTATAATAATTTTTTAGTTGTGAGAAAGAATAGGAGAATCAACTATTACTTATTGATTTTATATCGTTATTTTAAGAAAACAGAATGTGTTTTACAGTCAGTTTTTCTATGCTATAAGTATCATTAAGATACGGTAGTTACTGCTCATTGGTCATAAGTAGTTATTTGAAATCAAGAAGGAACGCCTTTACTATAAATAAATTATATATAGAAAGGTGATATGATTATGTATTTATATGAAAGTAACGGGGAACGAAACCAAGAAATGTTATTTTCTATATAATGTGTTTCCGCGAATAAAGTTGAAATAAATCAATTACCAACATGGAATGAAATTGTAGTTATTGTACTTTTACTTTTAGGACGTTCAGCGGTTTGTTAATTTGTATTTTAATTATTTTTATAAAATAAAACATTTTAATCTAAATATGAATTGTTTCCAAAAACAAAAAAGAATCTAGTGGAATTTCTAGATTCTTTTTTATTTTATAATCCTAAAGATATGTCACATGAAATTTTTTTAAGTTCACTGGATTCTTTATTTCCTTTAATATAGCATACCTGGAGAGACTGCTCTTTTGATACATAAGGTAATTGAACTTCTTAAGCCGAAGGAGGGATAAAGAAATCCTTTAAAAAATTTAATTGGTGATAGCATATACTTTTACTGTAAATGGGTGATTCACACCACTTGGATTTGCGATATAATATTTAGAATTTGTATCTGCTGCAGTCCTGGACTCATTTGAAATATTGCTCCAACTAACACGATCTAGACCCAGAGAAACATCGACCATAATATTGAAAGAGATACTGTCAGAAGTCTCTCCCTGGGTAGGTTCAATAATCCATTTTAAACCGATTGTCCCTGGGGGTAAATTATTTATACTAAAGTTTTGGCTGGATCGGTTCTTTTCTCCAGGCAATGGCTTAGAGTCAGAAGAAATTTGGGAAATTAATATCTCTTTTTCATTAACGTTTATCCCATTTAATTTAATGATACTATCTATTAAACCTGGACCTGGAAAATCAGCTGCAATGATACCAGAATGTCTGATACCACCTTGTAGTATGAAATCTGTCCCCATTGTATTCATTCCACCATAAAATACTTGACCGTTTGTATCACGAGGGAAGTCTTTCCATTCATTTGTTGTGTTTTTTTGAATTAACTGTGGGTTACTACCAGTATCTCGATTTTCCTTTCCACTTGCAACAAACCAAGGATAATAATTATTCCATAATGCTGTAGCGCCACCTGTACCACTAAAATGGTTGAGATAGATATGATTATTGTTAGAGTCGTTATTTGCCTTTAGAAGCTGGTTTTTTACTGCACTCCATTTTTCATACATTCCATCCGGTCCAGCGCTAACTTCAAAATTATCTTGGATATTTAATGATTCATAATTAATACCGTATTCTTGAGATGCTGCGAAGTTTTGTAGTATTACAATTTTTCCGCGGATATCTCCTAACTTAGGGTTATTTCTTTCTGAAAATGGAACAGAATTAGGTTCCCAAAAGTAGGACACATTACGGTCTTTATAACTTTTAAATATCTCCTCGAATGACTGTGAGCCGTTCTCTGGATCAGTTTCCTCTTTTAAGCGCATTAAAATTGTTTCATGAGGGTTGTCTCTTAAAAATTGGATTGTTTCTTTTAATACATCTTCAAACATTGCTTTTTGATTTACAATACCATGCTGCATGGCAAAAGAATTTTTCACACGTTTCACACGCATGTCTACATACCGTATTCCTGCATTGAACTGCTGAGGTAGGGGCATTGTTTGATTTCTTGTCAAATTCTCATCAATAAAACTCGCTCCATGTAAAGCCATAGAACCATGAGTACCTGGAATAGATAATTCGCTTATTCTTTTTGTATCTTCCAATTTTGACATCCAGTTTGGATTTCGATAACCTAAATCGGAGTCATATGAATAACCTGAATGTCTATCAGCAAATACTATTGAAGTTGTACATAAACTCGCTAGTGTAAAACAAGTAAGAATCCCGAATTTTAAGTGTTTTATAATCTTTATTTTCTTCATTATATCTCTCCTGATTTTAAACAGATTAGTCTTATATAATAATTTAGGTGCTTTTACCATATGCATAAAGTCCAGCATGAGAATAATAGACTGTATTAATTTGAAAATTTAGTTTTTATAAATAGTGCCAAATTTATAATAGGTACCAAAAGGTTTGTAAAGTTAAAAAGAAAGTAAGTCAAATAAGATAATATGTTAGCTACCATCAGATTTACTATTTTCATTTGCCTTAAAATATTGTGTTAGGTTTAAAATTTAGAGTGGGATATTCTCATTTAGATTTGCTCAAAAGCCATCGTGCACTGGGAACATAAGTTTAGAAATGTAATCATAAAAGGGTGGAAAGGCCAAAATAATCATGTGCAAGTTTAGTGAAATGATGACAAAGTATATTATCATACTTCATGTACTTTATAAGGCATACAATTCAAATCTAATATTATACAAAGAAAACAGAAGTCTTAAACTAGACGTCTGTTTTCCGAAGTACAATGAATTATTAAAATTGGTAATGTTTACATAATTATTAATGTAAATTTTTATTTGTTAAGATATTATGTGACAAAATTATATGAATTCCATATCTGAGATCAAAAGACTTTTGGGGAGAGTCTCTCTCTTATTACTGCATTGAATTTAGAAATGGATTTGTTACATATAATATCATTTTAGAAAAACTTACGAATAATACTTCTCTGTAACCCTAAATAATGCCTGTAAGCTTATTTCTCATTAAAGCTTAAACTAACTGCAGTAGCAATAGATTGTCCTGCATGTTCCCAACTACCATCGATAACTTTTCCAAGTTGTTGACCGAGTGAATTTAAATCATTTGGATTAACAGGAATTCCGTTATATGCAGCAAGAATTGATAAAAGTGGAGCTACAATCGGTGTCCAGCCCCCTCTATCAATATGGAATTCGAATCCCGTTACCTCACCATCTTTTTTTGTGAATTTATAGTAAAGTTGATCATCTGGACGGAAGCTTAAATGATGAGAGATTTGTCCGTATACATCTTTACCAGCTGCACCTCGATCCACAACTTCAATTTCTTTTACATTAAATTCATGCTCAAATACTTTTATTTTTTTACTTCGGGGCCATTTAATGCAGCTTGAACAGCCGTTTCTAGATTACTTTGTGCAAACGGTTGAATACTAACTTGTGATTCCTGTTGTTGGATAGGAGCAACTGTCTCAGCAGCAAATACTGATGTTGTAGGTAATGCAGCTGTAGCTAATGTTGCAGCCAGAGCAGTTGCTGTAATGATTTGCTTCTTCATAATTTTACTTCCTCCTTTTTAATATATGATAATTAACTATAAATTACTGACAGATAAATTATTTCTATACATAGATAGAAAAACATTATTGTGGGTAATGGAAGTTAGACTGACAGATAATTTATATGATAATAGTATCAATATGCATTTGATTTCTCAATTTTCAGTCAATGTATTCAATACTAACCAATTTTAAGTAAGTTTTAGAAGGTAAATCTCTAATAGCAATCTACAAACATGGTAATATTAGAGTGAAAATGCAATGATAATAATAAAATATTTTATGATTATCAAAAAAAATATAAAAAATTTCACATATATTTTTATTTTTATATTATTTTTATTATAATGTATAGAAATTAACATGTTTATGTAAATTAAAAATGAAGAATATTAAAATAATCGTTAAAATTAACGAAATGTTCAAGGTTTCAATCTCAAAATATGAATATTAGTTATATAATCATTTTAAAGGGATAATTCACCCTTCCTTTAATGTTGTTGTTTACAAGTCTATAGTTCCAATGTGTTGAAGCTACGATAAAAAGAACTTGTAATTATATATTACAAGTTCTTTTTGTTTTGATTTTTTTGAAAGGTACCTTAACTAGTTATGTTTATCATATTTTATTAAGAGAACGGTAGAATTCTATCGGAAGCATATGTACATTATCGTAAAATAAATAGTAATGTGTATATAAACTAAGTGATTCTTAATCGTATTCTAATAACAAAAGGAAAGACCAACTAAAAATATAGTTGGTCTTTCCTTTAAGTTGGTGTAAAAACAAATAAATAAAAGATAGGTGAGAATTAATGCTGCTAAGCAGTATTGATTCTGAATTAACTATAACACACTTCCTAAGAAGTAGTTGTGTCGGTTGATTGAACATTCATCCTTCCTTTTTTAACAAATAAGTATCTAAAATACATCACTTAATTGACAAGGGATGCATTTTAATCGAGACATAGATCAATGCTCAAGATTTAGAAAGTAAATAACGAAATGTTCGAAGTGACAGATACCTGCTAATATCGACGTATTTACCAGCTTTCTTAGTAGGTTTTGTCAGTAGTTCCTACGCTGAGAACTGAAGTATCTTGTGCGTTGACGTAACTTCGATAAGTATGGGACGATAAAACATATTTTTTAAAATGCCCCTTAAACTAATTATAAATCTTTT
Organism: Bacillus sp. 7_6_55CFAA_CT2; assembly: GCF_000238655.1. Lineage (NCBI taxonomy): Bacteria > Bacillati > Bacillota > Bacilli > Caryophanales > Bacillaceae > Bacillus > Bacillus sp. 7_6_55CFAA_CT2. The sequence continues at coordinate 134,088 of NZ_JH414712.1, forward strand.
TTTGCATATATCTTCAGTGAAATTATCATTGATATAATGCTAATAACTATTGAAATGAGACAAGGCATCCATGCCATGATAATTGATGGAAATGGAAGAGGGAGTGTAAAATTTAGATGGCTCAACTGAATTTCTTTTATAAGAGTAGGAGCTACAAAAGGTGTCAAAAAGACAACAATAAAAGAAATCATTTTTGTTTTATCAAAACCAAATTTAAATTGGAAAGGGAGTAATATTCCAAACAAAATACTAACAACTAAGAATGTTATTCCGAGAGCGTTTATACTAAGATTCTCGATACCAGATGGTATAATAATTGAAATTATCATTCGAATAATTGAGGCACAAAGAAAAACTACCAATAGAAAGAGATATTTTGCTTTTACAAAGGCACTTCTAGTATATGGTGTTGCACAAAGTAAAGCTGCTCCTTTGTATTGGTCTTCGAATTTCGATATTGTACCAAACAAAATATGCTCCATAAAAACTACTGTTAAAAGAAAACCAATAAGTCCACCATCGTTGAGGTGTAACTGAGTAGAAAGATAGATTGGTGCAATAGCTGCGAAAACGAGTAAAATAAAAAAATATCTTTTTACTAATAGTATGTCTTTTACAACAAGATTAATAAGCATATGTATTTCCTCCAATATAAGAAAGCATTATATCTTCTATAGTTGGTCTTTCCATCAAAACACCAGGCATAAGCCGGCACACATCATCTATTTTATGAGTAATCCCTTCAAATCCATATTTAGTTTGACTCAAATTCAAAAAGAGTTTTTCTGTTTGATTATTAATCAATTGATTATCACCTTTTACTAATGCATGTGTTTCCACTAGTGCATCTTTTTCTTCATCAATTAATATTTGACCATCATCTATCAAAATAATCATGTCTGCTATTTTATCTAGATCTGAGGTAATATGAGTAGAAAAAAAGACACTCTTTCCTGGTTCTTTCATAAAATCTAGAAGTATGTCTATTAGTTCACTTCGAACCAATGGATCAAGTCCACTTGTGGGTTCATCCATTATTAATAGATCTGCGTGGTGGGATAAAGCTAGAGCAACTGCAAATTTCATTCGCATTCCTTTGGAGAGGGTAGAAATTTTTTGTCCTAGATTTAAATTAAATCGTTTAATATACTTTAAAAAAACTTGCTCATCCCATTTAGTATAGGAAGGGGCGATTATATTCTTCATTTCTTTTAATGTTAATTCATCGTAAAAGTACCCTTCGTCTAACACGACACCAATTTTATTTTTGGATTTTCGTTCATGTTTATCTATATCCTTTTCTAAAAAATTAATTTTACCCGAATCTTTGAGTACGAGCCCGAGGATAGCTTTAATAGTAGTAGTTTTCCCAGAACCATTAGTACCAATAAAACCAGTTATACAGTCCTGGTTAAGTGAAAATGTCACGTCTTTTAATGAAAAATTCTCATAAGCTTTGTTTAGATTCTTCACTTCTAACACTGCATTCATTCTTCATTTTCCTCCTTTAAGATTAAATCTAACATCGAATAGAGTTCCTCATTATGGATTCCAATACTTCGAGCCATTTTGCACACTTCTGTCAATTTTACTTCAACCATATGACGCTTAGATTCCATTAATAATTCCAAGTTTGTAGATGCTACATAAGTACCTTTTCCAACCCTGGTAACGATAAAACCTTCGGATTCTAGTTCCGCATAAACTCTTTTTGTGGTTAACATACTTACATGTAAATCATTAGCCAATACACGGATTGATGGTAATTGTTCACCTTCCGTCAATTCATTATTAAATATAGAATCTTTAATTTGTTCCTTTATTTGTTGATATAAAGGTTGATTTGATGCATTATTTAAAATAATTTTCATTTAAATACCTCTCAATCGACAAGTGTGACTGTCTATGATGCACACCATACACACCATACACAGTTAAGATTATAAGTTATTGAAAATGGTTTAACAAGTTATCTTGTTATAAAGTTCACAAAATTTTCATTTTAGAAAAATCTATAACGAAATCCTCATATAAATTTCTTACTTTTTTTATTAATATAATGCTAAAATCTTAAGTTTTAGATACTGGGGCAGAAGAGCTTAAATGGTGGAATTATATTAATGACTTGTGAGACATATGAAAAGGAGTAATAAATATGTAAAAATGGGGGGGAAGGATAGATGAAAACAAGCTATTGCTTCATTGCTGAAGTTGCTAGCTTGTTTTCATCTATAAAACTTTGTTTTTTAAAATATTTCTAGTGAACCTTTCAAGAATGAAAGGAATTGAAAAATAGAGATAAGATAATTGATGTGTAAAATAAAAGAGAAGAAATAAGATAACTATTGCTAATAGCCTAATCACTTTAAAAATAAATAGAATTTTTTTTGCTTGCATAAATATCCTCCTCTAAAACCTTAAATTCATTTTTAAACCAATAGCATTTTTTACTGTTTTTCTATTGTTATTAATCGTGCCAATTAGTTATTAGATATTTCTCCCATCAAGAAAATATAGTTTGCTGTTTATCAAGTTAAGCTTTCATTTTAATTAAGTTATGTCTAATAATATTAAGCTTTATTTATATATCCTCTGAATGAACTTTTTATATATTTATTTGGATATAAATCATTAATCATTGCGTATGGGCTTCCATTCCAGTATCTTACTACAGGTGTCCATAGTCTATGGCTTTTAAGCCACTGCATTGTGTATTGCTGTAATAATTGATTATCTGTCAGCTTTTCTTTTTCTTCAATTGTCCACCGTAATGCATCTAGCGCTTTTTCTCTCGTCCAAAAACCACTAGGTGTCATCTTAAATTCCCATTGTTTAAATTGATTTGGATATAAATCATTAATCATTGCATATGGACTATCATTCCAATATAATTGGCAGGCTCCACGCAATCCTGATTGGGCTAACCATTTATGTTCGTATATATTCTTCAATTGATCCAGATTTAATTTTTCTTTTTCTTCAATTGTCCATTTTAGTGCTTGTAATGTTTTTTCTTTCGTCCAAAACTTATTAGGAGCCTTATTAAATTCCCATTCTTTAAATCGATTTGGATATAAATCATTAATCATCGCATACGGGCTTCCATTCCAAATCACCCTTAGAGGTGCACTTAGTCGATGTTCAATTAACCATTTTTGCCCATAAATTTGCAAGAGTTTTTGTGGTGGTAATTTCTCCTCTTCTTCAATTAACCATTTTAATAATTGTAGGGCCTTTTCTTTCGTCCAAAAATTTAATGGTGTCATTCTAAATTCCCATTCTTTAAATTGATTCGGATATAAATCATTAATCATCGCATATGGACTATTATTATATTTGTGCTTCAATACACCACGTAATCGATACTTTGCAATCAATTTGTTATTCCAATTCTGTTTTATCTCTTCTTCATTCCAATTCAAAATTTTTGTTACTAAATACTTTGTTACTCTTCTGGCCAATTGATTATTTCTATCTAATTTCCAAGTATTTGGTGGGAATCTATTTCTTTTTCCATTTAATATCTCCTGATAGATGTCCTCTATAGTATTAGTGTTCGTCTGCATCTTAAAACCTTCTTTTAATTGTATATATAGTTAAAAAGATTTAAAAGTTAGGACTTTCGTCCGAACTATTAAAAATGTAAACTTTGTCTTAACTTAGAAAATATGATGCTTAATCAAATCATAGTAATGTAAAATAAGAATTACCTATAGAAAATATATAGTCTAGGGCAAATGAAAGAATAGATTTGTAAAATATAAATTTCAATTCATAAAAGACATCAATCTGAAAAGAAAGATGTCTTTTATTTAATAGTATTACGGTTTATTTAATTACTTTCCATAAAGCTAATGAGAAAATCCAATTTGGATCACCGTATCCTTGATAACTTTGAACTGCTTCATAAATTTTACCTTGATGTTCTACTCTATCTCCTTTTTTATATGCAGCATACGAATCCCATGCCTTATACTCAGAAGAGGAGGTATCTTTTGTTGTGATTTTGATTTCATTACTCGCAACTGAAACTTTTCCTTGAGTATCTATAGCTTTTACCATATAGCTATATTCAGTACTAGCCAGTAAATTTTCATCTGTATAGTAAGTTGAAGGACTTGTAGCTATTTTCGTACCGTTACGATAAATCTCATACTCTTTTATACCAACATTACTTATGGATTCTTCCCATATTAAATGAACACTGTTTGTAGTAGTTTCTGATGCTTGTAATTCAGTTGGAGCTGTTGGAGCTGTTTGTTCTGGATTCTCTTCCTTTGTTGTAACTGAAACTTCATTGCTACTTTTTGACTTATTTCCTGCAGCATCTGTAGCTTTAATTTTATAATTATATTTTGTATTGGCTTGTAATCCCGCATCTTCATAACGTGTTGTTTTTGTTGTTCCTACTTTTTTTCCATCACGATAAACTTCATATTCTTTCACACCAATATTATCTGTGGAAGCCTCCCACTGTAGCTCAACAGTTGTTGCTGTTTGATTAACTGAACGTAGATTAGAAGGAGCTGTTGGAGCTATTATGTCAATTTCAGTATTACTATTAAAAGCAGAAAATAGTTTAGAGAAGGCACCATCTTCTACATCGGGTAAACCGGAAGCATCTCCAGTTGCCTGACCAATTTGCCAACTTTCAGTAGCTTTTTTATCACGATACACTGACCACATACTAATTTCCCCAATACCTTTTTCTTTGGCAAATTGGAACAATTCTTTTGCATTATTTAATGTGAAAGTTTCATTTTGAGTATCGTTTTTTCCGATCATAGGTGTAACAGCAATCATTTTCCAAATGTCAGAATCTTTAATAGTACCTTTATATAAATTAGTTAACTGTCCATGCAAGCTATTAATAGCATCTATTGCAGCTTGTCCCATTTGTTGGTTTTGTTGTCCGTAATCCATAGTCATAATATTAATAGAATTTAAATCTACATCATGTTTTATAGCGCTTTGAATCACATTTATCCCATCATTAGTTAGGCCATAGGGCATTACTGGTAAGGTATAACCAATTTTTACATCTTTACCTTCAGCTTTTAATTCCTTTTGTAATAACGCAATTGCTTTTGATCTTCTTTCAATAGATTCAGGGTGAGCGACTAAGACTCCTTCAATATCAAAATCCATATGTGTTAAATGTAATGTGTTAATTACACTTTTATAAGCATCTTTTAATTTATTTACATCTGTAATAGCTGCAGCAAGATCTGCACCTAATCCAGGGATATTACCAGCATTTGCTCCACCAAAGGATACTTTAACATCTCCACCTATTTTTCTAATTTGTTTTATTTGATCATCTAAGTTACCATCTCCAATAGGGGTATGACTTCCTCCCCATACTGGATTTCCATTTTTATCAGCCACTATAAACGAAAGCGTAAAGAAACTAGTATTTGTTTCTTGGGCATATTTTAATAGATTTTGAGGATTCATTCCGTTATCTACATATGGTGCAAAAACATGGGTTGGCCAAGTTATTCCTTCACCAAATAAATCATTTGGATCGCTATTGTCAGGTATATATTCTGAACCAGTATATAATTCCCATCCGCTAAATTGTTGGGTAGGTAAGGTACCTGCATTTACCCAATATACAGAATGATAAACTTTACCTTCATATGTAACATAAGATTCGCCTGGATAATCTTTGTTTTTATTCCAAAATGGTGCTACTTGTTGTTGAGATTTGGTTATATTTTCTTGAGCATACGCAAACGGTTGGCTAATGGCTTGGGATGTAGGAATTATCATAGTTAATGCAACAGCAGTTTTTGCTAGAGTACGAAATGGATGTTTTTTTATAATCATAATAATATCTCCTCACTTCTAATTTATAATTTTAAAAAAATTATATTTGGCAATATAAAAATCCTTTTAAAATATATTCTGAAGAATTATTGCTGTAACCTCCGATACTGATATAAAAATATGAATGTCTTTGATATTTTTAGTTAATGCTAATTTTTATATGTGATGATTACCCTCATTTAGTAGGATAACAACTTACAAAAAATGAAACAAATTAAAGGGAAATGTAATGATATTCATTCAAAAATAGTATATTTCTTCTCATAAACTACAGGAAATCGAATTAAAATGTATATATATACCATTTTTGTAAGGTGAGAATTAATAGTGAGCTAGAAGTAATAGAAATGTACACAAAAGTGTCAATTCTAATAATCTAGTTTAGCTAAAAAATTGTTATCTTAAGTAGAAGATTAACTACTATTTTGACTGAATCTAAACAATATGTTGTATTTTTTAGTAATAAAATGAGATTATTCTTTCTAGATCTTCTAAAACTGTCTTAATTTAGTTAAATAGGTAAACTGGAAACAGCATAAATTAAGTCTATTACTTCTCCTACATTTTTTATTAGTTATATCTTTTTAGTATTCTCATAAAAACTATAGGGAGTTTGAAAAATTGACACATAGACTTTTTATTTTTATATGTTAAGATGGTGTTGCTAACCTATTGTTTATAATAAAAACAGCTTATTTTATTATTAAAGTATAGGACTAGAAAAAACCTCATAAAGAGGTTTTTTCTTATTTATATATTTATCTTTGGTGTGAAAATTCAGTTGCAAAATTAATTTTGAAATAATTCTATGTTTTGTTTAAATATTTTGTGCTTTTATATGTTGGATGAAGTCTTCAGATTATTTCATGATACAAATAAATTTTAATGTTTATTTAGTTTTTAATATATTGTATTGTTATTTTGCTAAATGCTTAAAGGACACAAACAAAATTTAACGATGTGTAATATACATTTAATTAATTTTTTACAATACGTTTAATTAAAGTTTATTAATTTTTTGTATTGTAATTTTAAATTGATTTTTTTAATTTATACTCAGTAGCATAAGCATCAGCAGCAATAATTGCATCAAAAACCATTTCTGGTGAAATTTCAAATGGCATATTATGTATAGTTTCACCATCTTGACAGGCAGCTTCTGCAACTTTCATCAATTCTTCTTTACTTGCATCACCTAAGTTCAAATCTTCAAGTGTAGTAGGTAGGCCGAGTTTGATACAGAAATCAATGTAGTTATATAGCTCTTCAGTTGTCCAAGATTCCATTGCCATTTGTACTAATGTGCCAAATGCAACCTTTTCTCCATGCATCAAATCATGAGTCTTATCATGTAAAACAGTAAAACCATTATGGATGGCATGAGCTGCAGCTAACCCGACACTTTCAAATCCAAGTCCACTAAGTAAGGTGTTTGCCTCTATTACGGCTTCAACTGCTGGAGTAACAGTTTTTTGTTTAACTGCTAAAAGCGCAGCTTCTCCATATTCAAATAAGGTATCCCAGCAGAGTTCTGCAATTTTAGCAGCTGCTAGGGTAGAGAGTCCTCCAGCCATAGCGGGTTTTCGAGATTCTAAATTTGCTCTAGCTTCAATCCATGTAGCCATTCCGTCTCCAATCCCAGCAGCTAAAAATCTGGATGGAGCTTGTGCAATGACTTGGGAATCTACTAAAATAATATCCGGATTTTTTAAATAAAATTTGTATTTCTCAAATACTCCATCATCAGAGTAAATAACAGAAAGAGAACTGGTTGGTGCATCTGTTGAGGCAATAGTGGGAACGCTTACAACTTTGGCCGAAAGAATTTCTCCTACCGCTTTTGCTGTGTCTACTGATTTACCACCACCAATACCAATGATTACATCAGCACCAAATTCTTTTCCTATTTTCTCAATTCTTGCAATTTCATTTTCAGAACTTTCACCATTAAAACCGACTTTTTCAAAGCTTAGATTTTGTTTATGAAAGCTTTCCATAACTTTTTCACCAACAAGATGCCAAACACATTCATCTACAATAACTAATAAATTGGTTCCTAGAGGTTTTACATACTCTCCAATTTTTTTAATTACATTTCTTCCCTGAATATATTTTTGCGGGCTAATTAGGATACGTTCCATGATAATCACTCCTTGATTTTTTTGTAAGTAAGCTGAAAATCTAGCCTTGAATCTAATGTTATCAAAATTCTGAGTACAGAATTATGAATATTTTATGTATATTTTTCGTCTGTTATATGACGGATTAAAAGATAGTGTTATGATTATCAAAAATCAAATACTATTTCTTAAGAAAGGTGAAATGGGAAAATTAGTATTAAAAACCTATATTATCAGGTTTTGTATAAAAAATCTTATTATGTAATAGTTAGAGTTTTAATAATGAAAATAAAAATACATAAAATTCACTGGTTGAATTTTATGTATTTTTATGCACGTATTATTATGAAATAGGTTCTTATGATACAAAGGATTGAAATTAATATTCATACTAAAAATGGTCCACATGCTCGAGCCGTAGCTACACTTATAGCAAAATTGAGCGGAATACTTTTAACGATGAATCTATTCATGAAACACAATCATTATTAGACCAATTGACTCTTGAAAAGAAAAGAATAAAGTATTTAGAATGTGAATTGTCGAAATATAAAAAACTAAACAACTCTTTTCCAGACATTATTATTTATAGTGACACTTTAATGAAGACGCTCTTTGTTGCGAATGAAGTGGCAGAATTAGATTCTACGATTCTTATTACTGGAGAGAGTGAAACAGGAAAAGAACTTATAGGTAAAGGTATCCATAAAGCTGTTTTCAGAAAGGATAAGTCGTTTATTCTAGTAAATTGTGCGGCTATCCCCCCTAATTTAATTGAAAGTGAGCTATTTGAGCATGAAAAAGGAGTATTCACTGGAGCACTTCACATGAGGAAAGGGAAATTTGAGCAAGCAAACATTGGAAGAATCTTTTTAGATGAAATTGGAGGCTTAAAGCTAAATGTCCAAGTGAAATCATTATAGGTTTTTATAATAAAAGGGAATTGTAGGAGGGAATAAAATTATAAAATTAAATGTTAGGGTACTAGCGGCGACTAATGGAAAGGAATAGATGCCATGAAAAAATTTATTAATAATCCAGAAAAAGTAGTTAGGGATATGATTGACGGAATGTTGTTTGCACATTCTGATAAACTACAAAATATGGCTGAAACAAATATAATTATTCGAGCTAATAGTCCATTTCCAGGAAAAGTGGCAATTGTCAGCGGAGGCGGGAGTGGTCATGAACCAGCGCATATTGGATTTGTTGGTAAAGGAATGCTTGATGCTGCTGTAATTGGCGAAATTTTTACTTCTCCTACACCAGACCAGATTTTGAAAGCAATTCAAAAGGTGGATACTGGAAGTGGGGTTTTGTTAATTGTAAAAAACTACTCAGGAGACATAATGAATTTTGAAATGGCTGCTGAAATGGCTGAAGCACAGGGAATTCCGATTGCTACAGTCATTGTTAATGATGATATTGCTATTGATAATAGTTCACACACTATGAGAAGAAGAGGAATTTCTGGAACAATATTTGTACATAAAATAGCTGGAGCAATGGCTGAGAAAGGGGCATCGCTTAAAGAAGTTGAAGATGTTGCAAATAAAGTAATTGCTAATATACGTAGTATGGGCATGGCATTAAAAACGTGTACTATACCTGGAGCTGGTACAGTTGGTTATAAAATTGATGAAAATGAAGTAGAGGTTGGTATAGGTATCCACGGTGAACCTGGAACTCATCGTATTAGTATGATAGCAGCTAATAAAATGGCTGAACTCCTTTTAGAGCATATTTTAAGTGATATGCAATTGAAGATTGGTGACAAAGTTGCAGTAATGGTAAACGGCTTAGGTGGAACGCCGTTAATGGAATTATATATTTTAAATAAGATGATTAACATAATATTAAACAAAATTGGTATCGATATCTGTAAAACATATGTTGGGGAATACATGACAGCGATTGATATGGCCGGTTTTTCTATTACTTTATTAAAACTAGATGAACAATTAACTGCTTTGCTTAATGATCCAGCAAATACGACTAACTGGCGTGTACAATAGGAGGGCCAACATGTATATTACACCAAGACATATCATCAATTGGATGCAACTTACTGCAAAACAACTTGAGTATCAAAAAAAAACCTAACGCAACTTGATCAATTCATAGGTGATGGAGATCATGGTATTAATATGAATAGAGGGTTTAAAGAGGTTGAAAAAAAGATATCATATACAGCCTATGATGATATTGGAAATGTATTTCATGATATTGGAATGATACTTATTTCAAAGGTTGGAGGTGCATCAGGTCCTTTATATGGAACAGCATTTTTAAGGGCTGGTAGTGTTTTAAAAGGGAAAAATAAAATTACAATCAATGAATTAGGACTTGCTTTTCAAGAATCTGTAAATGGCATTTGTCTAAGAGGAAAAACTCAGATTGGAGATAAAACAATGCTTGATGTTTGGGATCCTGTTTTGAAGTATATCCAAAGAAATGGAGAAAAAATAAAACCTATTGGTCTTATCATTTTTGCAAGAGAACAAATGGAAAAAACTAAGCCATTATTAGCTAAAAAAGGACGTGCTTCTTTTCTAGGAGAAAGGTCTATTGGTCATTTAGATCCAGGAGCAGTCTCATCTTTTATTATCTTTGAAACTCTATGTTTATCTCTTATAGGTGAAAAAGAAATTGTTAATGAACTTAGGGAGCAATTGTGATGACTAATGCAGGAATTGCTTTAGTTTCTCATGTTTATCTACTAGTTAAGAGATTTAAAAGCTTTACTCGCCCGATTAAGTTCCAGTGTTTTTAAAGTTTCTGCAGGAGTAGTAGATAACGATAAGTAGGTAGAAGCGTCAGATAAATTCAAGAGGTTATTTATAATGAACGAGTTGTAATTGTATTCCTAAATTTGGGAGGCGCTCTAATTAAGAGTGATTAAATCAAAATAGTAGATTCACTATTAATAGAGGGTCCTACGTAGCAGTTGTTGAATTAGGGATTGGCAGAACTTTAGAAGAAATATTTAAGATTTAAGGCTGTACTTGAAGCGAAAACCATTATAAAAATATAAAAGGAGCTAATCTTATGAGAATCGAAAGAAAATTGATTGTAACTCGTAAGGATGGAATTCATGCAAAATCAGCAAGTGAAATTGTAGATGGCTTAAGGGATTATGATTGTTCGGTTAAGTTTATATTTAAAGATAAAAAAGTTAATGCAAAAAGCACTCTTCAATTAATCGGTTTAGCAGTAAAAAGAGGAGCGGAAATACATGTAATTCTTGATGGGAAAGATGCTGATGATGCCCTTGTGTTTATACAATGGTATTTGAAATAACAAAAGGGGGTCATAAATATGTCTCCATTTATGGGGGAATTAATTGGAACCTTAGTTCTTATTTTATTAGGAAACGGCGTTGTAGCAGGTACTTTACTAAAAAAATCCAAAGCACAAAATTCCGGATGGATTGCAATTACTCTTGGCTGGGGATTAGCAGTTACATTTGCTATATATATAGTAGATAACATAAGTGGAGCACATTTGAATCCTGCAGTTACAATTGCTTTTGCTTGTATAGGGTTATTTCCTTGGAGTGAAGTTCCTTCCTATATTGGTGCACAGTTGATGGGGGCTTTTTTAGGTTCAATATTTGTCTGGCTCCAGTATTTTCCGCATTGGAAAGAAACTAAAAATCAAGAAATTATATTGTCGGTGTTTTCTACAAGCCCTGCAATAAAAAGTTGGCCGTTCAATTTGTTAAGTGAAATTATTGGCACTGCAGTATTTGTATTTTCAATTTTAGCTATGAGTCATAATAAAGTTACAGATGGACTACTTCCAATAATAATAGGAGCGTTAATAGTATCTATAGGTTTATCTCTTGGTGGAACAACTGGATTTGCTTTAAATCCAGCTCGAGATTTTGGCCCAAGACTAGCACATCAAATCTTACCAATATGTAATAAAGGCTCTTCGGATTGGGGATACGCATGGATTCCCATAATTGGTAGTACCATAGGAGGAATCATAGGAGCTATATGTTTTCAATTGATTTATTAAGCAATTAATATATTAAACTTCAATTAGAAATCAATTAGTTAACTACGTTTACTATCGATCATATAATGCAAAGGGGTATTTAAGTAAAAAATGTATGCTAAAAAAATCACTATATATTTCTTATAATGTGGAATTGTTTTATTCATAAAATGTTCAATTTATATCCATTGTGAAAAAATTCACAATGGATATAATGAATATATAACCGTTGTAGAGGGTGATAGTGGTTTTATTCTTTTGAGAACTGATAAACGAGCTGCTTTTATATTGTTATATTTATGTTTTTTTACAAATATTATTATTATTTGATACATACTCTCTTTAAAGTTGAGCAAATATCCAATCTAACCAAGATCAAAAATACCAATGCCAAATATTCTTTTGCGACGAATCAACTCTTTTATCAAATTTCTGTCTCCAACTACAAACTGTTTTCTAGATAGCTATCTTTAGCAAACTTCTGACTCGTAAGAGGGGGTTATTGTTTTTTTGTTTGTTATTTTGTATGCAGGCGATATAAATCATCTTATCAGATAGAACGGCAATGTTTTTAGTAAGTGGAATCGATTTCATTATACGAGTAACAGTGCTTTTCTTTATTTGGGAAAAGGATAAATATGTATAGTCTGTCATTCAATTGAACTTTTGGTGAGTAACATATGCGTAATTAAAAACTTACATGGTATTTTTATCATTCGAAAGAACTTTAAATTGATTTCTGTCATGTTGGTTTGCATTGATAATCATGTTTTTCGAGATAAACGCTTTCCTTATCAATAAGGCAATTCGCAAGTGGAGTTTTACTCCTATTTTGGTTTGACGCAACTCAGTCTATTTATAGTTGATTAGGTTTAGAGTAAGTGTATTTGAAACAACGATTTTTAACGGTATGTTCTTTCTATATTTTGAAAGCGTTTTCTTTTAGTGGGTTATTTTATAAGATTATGAACCTTTTACCTAAGAAATTATGTGTTTTAAGTAATGATTTGGAAAATGATGAATTGGAGATTCACAAACTCATTTTTAGTAGTAAACAAAATTTTATAAAAGAAGTGAGATTTAAATAGCCTAGGAGGTGGTTTTCTCAAGGATAGAAAAAGTTGGTTTTTAATAGTTAAAGATTGATGAAATGAAGAAGAAGAGTTGTGTTGTTTGCGTCAATTCAGAAAAAATTAGGATGAAATATTTAGGAGGTAGAGAGATGGTAGGGATTATCCTAGCAAGCCATGGCCAATTTGCTGAAGGCATTTTACAATCTGGCGCAATGATTTTTGGAGAACAAGAAAATGTTAAAGCTGTTACCTTAATGCCTAGCGAAGGTCCAGGCGATTTGAGGGCGAAAATGGAAGCTGCAGTTGCATCTTTTGATAATCAAGATGAAGTATTATTCTTAGTCGATCTATGGGGCGGTACTCCATTCAATCAAGCTAATGGCTTGTATGAAGAACACAAAGACAATTGGGCGATCGTTGCTGGTATGAGCTTACCAATGGTGATTGAAGCTTATGCATCTCGTTTATCAATAACGTCTGCTCAAGAAATCGCAGCACAAATCGTTAAAACAGCAAAAGAAGGGATCAGGATTAAACCTGAAGAGCTGGAACCCAAAGAAAATACTGATACTGCAGTTGCTAAAGATGGAAAAGCAAAAGGCAGACTTGCTCCCGGTACAGTAGTTGGTGATGGGAAAATCAAGTTTGTTTTAGTCCGTGTGGATTCTCGTTTATTGCATGGTCAGGTAGCGACTGCATGGACAAAGTCTACACAACCAAATCGTATTATCGTAGTTTCAGATGCAGTGTCTAAAGACGATCTTCGTAAGAAATTAATCGAACAGGCGGCACCACCAGGGGTTAAGGCCAATGTTATTCCAATCAGCAAAATGATTGAAGTTGAAAAAGATCCCCGTTTTGGTAATACTAATGCACTGGTATTATTTGAAAACCCACTAGATGTCCTGAGAGTTATAGAGGGTGGTGTGGATATTAAAGAAGTTAACGTTGGTTCTATGGCTCATTCAACTGGAAAGGTTGTTGTTAATAAGGTTCTTTCTATGGGAAGAGAAGATGTTGAGGCTTTCGAGAAAATGAAAGCAAAAGGCATTCATTTTGATGTACGTAAAGTACCTAATGATTCTCGTGCAAACATGGATGATATTCTAAAAAAAGCGAAGGTTGAATTATCGTAGTTACATAGCAAATTTAAATGAAATGGGGGATCATAATGTCTACTATAGAAATAATTTTAGTGATACTAATTGCATTTCTAGCCGGTATGGAAGGAATATTAGATGAATTTCAATTCCATCAACCGCTAGTGGCATGTACACTAATCGGTTTAGTAACAGGTAACCTGGAGGCTGGTATTGTTCTTGGCGGTACACTTCAAATGATTGCACTTGGATGGGCAAATATTGGAGCAGCCGTAGCGCCAGATGCTGCATTGGCATCAGTTGCATCAGCGATTATTTTAGTATTAGGCGGGCAAGGTGTTAGCGGTGTTGCATCAGCAATTGCAGTAGCGGTACCACTTGCAGTAGCAGGACTTTTCTTAACAATGATTGTTCGTACACTTGCTGTTCCTATTGTACACATGATGGATACGGCAGCTGAAGAAGGAAATATAAAAAAAATTGAAGTGTTACACATCGCTGCGGTATGTTTACAAGGTATCCGAATTGCAATTCCTGCTGGAGCACTTTTATTTATCCCTGCACAAAGCGTTCAAGGATTCTTGGAATCAATGCCTGCATGGTTAACTGATGGAATGGCTATAGGTGGGGGAATGGTTGTTGCTGTTGGTTATGCATTAGTTATTAATATGATGGCAACAAAAGAAGTATGGCCATTCTTCATTATTGGTTTCGTAATAGCAGCAATTTCTCAATTAACACTTATTGCACTTGGTGCATTGGGTGTAGCTTTAGCTCTTATTTATTTGAGTCTTTCTAAAATGGGTGGTTCTTCAAATGGTGGTGGAGGTAACTCTGGTGACCCACTTGACGATATCTTAAACGATTATTAATTTAGGAGGAGGAGAAGACAAATGGCAGAAAAAATTAAATTAACAAAAAGAGATCGTTTAGCCGTTGCATGGCGATCTACATTTATTCAGGGTTCTTGGAACTATGAACGTATGCAGAATGGTGGCTGGGCTTTCTCGATGATTCCAGCGATTAAAAAGTTATATAAATCAAAAGAAGATCGAAAAGCAGCATTAAAACGTCACTTGGAATTCTTTAATACACACCCCTATATTGCTTCACCAATTCTAGGAGTTACATTAGCACTTGAAGAAGAACGCGCTAATGGTGCAGAAGTTGATGATGTGGCAATTCAAGGGGTTAAAGTTGGGATGATGGGTCCTTTAGCCGGTGTTGGTGATCCGGTATTCTGGTTTACTTTACGTCCAATGTTAGGTGCTTTAGGAGCATCATTAGCAATGGGGGGGAATATCCTTGGGCCAATCCTTTTCTTCTTAGCTTGGAATCTGGTCCGTTGGGGATTTATGTGGTATACACAAGAATTTGGTTATAAAGCCGGTTCTAAAATCACTGATGATCTTTCTGGTGGATTATTACAAGATATTACAAAAGGTGCATCAATCCTTGGTATGTTTGTACTTGCAGCCTTGGTGGAACGGTGGGTATCAATTAAATTCAAGCCAGTTGTATCTGAAGTTCAGTTAGATAAAGGTGCGTATATTGAGTGGGACAAACTTCCTGGAAATGGTGAAGGGATTCGTCAATCTTTCGAACAAGTAAACTCAGGAATGGCACTGTCACCTACGAAAGTAACTACCTTGCAAGATAACTTAGATCAATTAATTCCTGGTTTAGCTGCATTGCTTCTGACATTCTTCTGCATGTGGTTGCTGAAGAAAAAAGTCAGCCCAATTGTTATTATTCTTTCATTATTTGTAGTTGGGGTAGTTGGTCACGTAATCGGGCTTTTATAATTTAAGTTGCTGACGTTTTCAATTCTTAAGATTTATTATTTAGGAATTGTTGAGATTAAAGTGTAGATTAGTAGCCTATAAATTGATAATAGTTCGTATACAAAAGTGGCTGTCGATTATCGTTTCAGCCACTTTTTGTATTGGCTTAATTATTTGAAGCAACGAATTATAAATAGGATAAATGAAATGGAGCGGATATGATGGTTCAATCAATTAATACAAAGGTAGATTTAGTAATAGATGCTACCGCTTTTACGGGACTTACAGACTATGGGAAAATTATGATTGGTGATAAAGGGTTTGAATTTTATAATTCTCGTGATACGCGTAAATTTATTCAAATTCCATGGGAGGAAGTAGATTATGTTATAGCTTCTGTAATGTTTAAGGGTAAATGGATTCCACGTTATGCTATTGAAACCAAGAGAAATGGAATCTTCACCTTTTCTTCTAAGGAACCTAAGAAAGTTCTTCGGGCTATACGAGAATATGTAGATCCAGGTCATATGTCACAATCTCTAAGTTTCTATGATGTTATTAAACGTGGCCTTAAATCGCTAGGTAAAAAGAAATAATAAAATGAAAAGAAGGGGTGTATTTTTTATATAGGAGCTAAAATGGTTTTGGTGTGAAAATAGATTAACTGATTATGCTTCTTTTTAGATTCATACTATCAGTATGTTCAAGATTAAGATATTAGCTGTAAGAGCCTTGGGATTTTTGCACCAGAACCGTTCTATACATTAAAGGTTATTTATGTTATTTAATTATATTTTTGCAATCGTGCTGTGTTATAATTCTGAAATACTGATATATCTAGTAGGACTTATAGATTTCGGTTTATCATATGAAATGAAAAATTAAGGCATTATCTTTGAGGTTCAGGCTATTATTATTCACACTATTATTCAGACTAAAAGAAGTACAAGGAGGAAGGTATATCTATTAAAATAGTAAGATATACCAAATTCAAAATGAATATTAAATTTAATAAAAAAGTAGTAGCATTCACGGCAGGATTAACGGTATTATCTTCACCATTGGTATCGTTTGCAGAGGAACAACAATCAGTAAACAATAAGCAATCTACAAGCCTTCAATTGCAAGGTAACACAGACCAACTTCAAACAACAGATGAACAGGCTTTAAAAAGTATTGAAGCTAGTTTTGAAGAGGTAGACGGACGTGGTGGAGGTACTGTCGACAATAAGAAAGTAGATAGTCTTCAACGTTCAGAAGGTATTCATGAAGAAACAGGTACATTAACTGTTCCTAACAATTCAAACAGAACAAAACGTAGTCTGTCTCCCATATCACCTAGCACCTCTAGTACAATAAACGGTGTTCCATTCACTGAATGGATTGTTCCAGCAGGTAACGATAATATTCGTCCTCAAAACTACATGAGTCCAAAGTATATTACAATTCATGAGACTGATAATACAAGTGTAGGAGCAGGTGCTAGAAACCACGCTCAATACCTATATAACCAAGCAGTAGGGAACACAGACCGAGCTGCATCGTGGCATTTTACAGTAGACGATAAAGAGATTTATCAACATCTACCATTAAACGAGAACGGATGGCACGCAGGAGACGGTGATGGTCCAGGTAATAGAGAATCTATTGCAATTGAAATCGCAGTTAACAGTGACGGAAACTACAGTAAAGCGGTAGATAACGCTAAGAAACTTGTAGCATATTTAATGAAAGAAACTGGTGTACCGTTAAATAACATTGTAAAACACCAAAAATGGAGCGGTAAAATCTGCCCTGCTAACATGATTAATAATGGGCAATGGGATGTATTCGTAAATAGCGTTGAGGGATATTATAATAATCTTTATCAACCAAAAGATGACATTACAGGAGGTTGGTATGAAGAAGCTATTCGAGAGTTAAATAGAAGGGGTATTATGATAGGGGAAGGAAACGGAGTTTTCGCACCCAATAGAGCGATAACAAGAGCCGAATTTGCTCAATTAATCTCTAAATCTCTAAACCTGCCAGCTGGAGATGCTTCATTTAAAGACCTAAACGATGCAAATTCAACTTTACGAGATGCTATTAAACGTACTGCAAGTGCAGGTATCATTCAAGGTAGAGGAGATGGTTATTTTGACCCAAACACACCTATTACAAGAGAAGAATCAGCAATTATTGTAAACAAGGCTTTACAGTATAAAGGTATATGGGGACCAGTTGTAAACCTACCATTCTCAGACAAAGACCAAATTAGCTATAAAGAAGATGTACAAAGATTGTATGGCTTAGGTATTGTCAAAGGTAAGGGTGAAAATCAATACGACCCTAAAGGAACAACAACTCGTGGTGAAACAGCAACATTCATTCTAAATATGCTACAAGTAATTGAAAATGGTAGTGTTGAAAAGGTAATTGGAACGGCTCAAATTAATGGTATTGGGGTAAATGTTCGAAGCGGCTCAGGTACAAACTATTCTATTGTTAGAAAGACAAGTAAAGGTGAAAAAGTTACAGTATATGAAGAAAAGAATGGCTGGCTAAGAATTGGAACAGGTCAGTGGATTTATTATGACTCTAGTTATATCGACTATAAAAGACTAAATAGTTAAAAGAACAGATCATATTTGGATATATAAATTACCCTCAGGTTGTGAAGAAGACTTTCTCCACAACCTGTTTTTGTGCCTAGCCCCCTCTTTACCTTCCAATACTGATAAAAAGAGGAAAAGGAAAGATTTATTATGATGCTGTTATCGGAAAATAATGGTAATTACCGTGTATACAATTAAAGGTTAATGTTTTTCTGATAATTAAGCAGAGGTCACCGTACATACCCATCCAGTTAACATTTTGAAATACTCCAAAACGAAAGAATGAGCTGTATTGTTACTAGCCATAACACCCATCGTGTTAATCATAAATAGCTTGTATCAGTTCTTTTACCTCCGCATTTGGATTAGGATGATTGAGCTGTTTCATCCAATAATAGTACGTACTACGAGTAATATTAACGAGTTGAAGTAACTCCTTGACAGGAAATTCATGCCTTAATCCATAAAAGAATAGTTATTTTACGCAGTATTGCGAAAAGAGGAAGAAGGACGTATTTCCTTTCAGCAAAGATTTAAAGAATTTCTGGTTATGATCGTTAGTTTTGGGATTATTATGTTTCTCATATGTGGAGAAATCCTGTTACAATAGTAAAGAATAACTTGGGTACAAATTGATAATGAAATGGGGAAATATGCTGGATGAAAGCAACCGGAGTAACTAGAAAAGTGGATGAATTAGGGCGTATAGTAATTCCAAAGGAACTTAGAAATACGCTTGGGATTAAAGAAAAATCACCATTAGAAATTTTTGTAGAAGGGGAAGACATCATTTTACAGAAGTATCAGCCTGGTCATGTTTGTGCATTAACAGGAGAAGTGTCAAATCGTAACATAGCATTAGCAAAGGGTAAGATCTCATTAAGTCCAGAAGGTGCAGAACTATTAATAAAAGAAATAGAACAGTACCTTGTCAAATAAGTGCCCCTTTCAAGGGGCTTTTTTTTATAGTTAAAATAATAATTTCACATACTGTAATACTTTAAAAAACTAAAACAATACAATAATAGTCTACATTTAATCTTGTGTAGACTTAATCAGCTAAATGGAGAATATATTGTATATATTTTGGATAGATTTCTTGCGAAATATGTACCTAGAGCAGTATTTCGATTTAAATGTGATACGATAGTGATATATTCGTTTTGCTAGTAAAAGGGGATGAGTGTCGATGAAAAACCACATAAAAGTAAATGGAAAAATCCTTCAAACAAATAAAAAATGGTCACATCTCAAGCAAAGACAAAGACAACATATTTCTAATTGGTTACGTAGAGAATATACACAGTTTGTAAAAACACATTATAGAAAACCTAGAAAGTATGAACATGATGAGATTCTTCATGAAGTGATGAATCAAATACAGGAACGTGAAATTTGGATTCCTAATGGTGAAATAAAAAGATATTATCTAAGCAAAATAGGAAAATGGTTTAGAAAAATAGAAAGTGAATGGGAATCACAAATATCCAACAGTGAAAAGCAGCAGGTATTAGAAGAAAAGTAAATACAAAGAAACAAGGGGTAGTTACAGTAATTTTAAAGAATGGCGTTCCAGTACGTGGGAAGATTCTTGCAACAGATAAATTTACCATCCTAATGATGATTCGTAATAAACAACAATTAATATACAAACAAGCAATTTCTACACTTGCTATTTAATGGGTACCGCAGCATTTCGGCTGATCTAGTAACAAACCTAAAACCTAAAACCTAAAACCTAAAACCTAAAACCGTACTAGGAATGTATTAAAAATTGCATAGATTGATAGAACAAAAAAGGAGGTTCCCTTGTAAGACTAGGGTTTCTCCTTTTTCCTTGCTATCGATAATGAGACGTTATGTGAACTAGAAATGAATAGAGTATTCATTAAAAAAACTTTAATACAAATAAGCTTTACCATGATAATCTAATCTTATAAATACATAAAAAGAGAGGACTGGCTATGTTGAACAGTCAAAATTGGATTAATAACTGGAACGAAACGTTTCATCAAATAGAAAAAATTAAAGGGGATATTGAATCTTTCGTTGTTGAAAAATCAGCAACAGAAGAAGAAATTAAATTAACAGAACAACAATTAGGCTATCCTCTCCCTATTAGCTTCAAAGAAGTTTTAGTGAAATTTTCAAAGTAAGTAGAGCTTAGATGGTCCTTTCCAGATGAACTTTCTATACCAGCTGAATTTGATGATATCTTTGCAGGTGAACTATGTTGGAATTTAGATTCGATTGAGGACTTAGCAGAAGTTGCAGATAGCTTAAAGGATGTAGGAGATAATTATGGTGAAAACTTACGACAAAAATTAGCATTCTATACCGTTCCCAACGGTGATTATCTTGCTTTAGATTTGAATTCTAATAACGAAGATGCAGCTGTTGTTTACTGGGACCATGAAGAAGATTCAGTCACTTATGTAGCAGATAATTTTATTGAGTTTATTGAAAAGTTTACTGATTTGCATTTAATTGGGGCTGAGATCTGGCAATGGGAAACCTTCATAGATTCTAAGGGTATAAATACAGATAGTGAAATAGCACAAAAATGGAAAAAACTCTTCACAGAACTTTAAAACATAGGCACTTTTAACTTCCAATAACGAAAACTAAAGACCCAAGAACTAATTAATAAAATATAACTTTTTCTAATAAGTCAACAACCAGTTCCTTAACATATAAGGAACTGGTTAATTTATATACAAAATATGTATAAATGTCTAATTTACTTTACTTACACTTGCGTACTTATTTGAGTATGGTGCTGAATTTATTTTACTTGTATGCGACTATTATCCCGATAATGAGCAATTCACAGTTGTACATCTAATAAAGAAAGAATAATGTTTGTTTCAAGTGACATCTTGATTACCTCTTTCTTTTTAGTGTTATTATGCACATAAATTATCGCATGCTCCTGAAGCTGATATGAAGTAAAGATAATTTTCCTATGAAGTTTTTATGTCTCCACACATAAACTCTAGATAGCAAGGCTATAATGACTACCAAAGAAAAGCTTCCTTTGTACAAAAAATTTCACCGTATTTTTTGTACAAAAACCTCATATATTTAAGCATAATTTATTGGGAGGTTGATTATGAGCATGTATTTAAAAATACAAGAAAGTGCGAAGCGTATAAATGAATTAACTAGCCATCAAAAGAAACTAGAACGCGAAAAAAATATATTAAAAAGTGAGTTTTATAGATTGTTGAAAGAAAATAAAAAATACAAAGATACTCCCGAAGAGATAAGAACTTTGGATAATTAATCTCAATTTAAAGTTTCATTTAAATTTTAGTCAACTGCAGAAGTATGAAAATAGTTTAACTTCAGTACTTGGTTATCTATAAGTATTTTGATACTATATTTATTCGTAAATTTGACACAGCCTTTTATGATATATACATGCTATACTTAATTGCATAGTAAATAAATTGTATCCCAGTACATTACTTACTATTACTAGTACCCGAAAAACCTTAATATGATACGGTAAAAGGCCTCTTTTCAACGAGAAAAGGGGCCTTTTTTCATTAATATTTAGTTAAGTATATGCTATGAATTAAAAAGGAAACTTTATATTAATTTACATTTCTTTCATAGAGTTAAGATAAGGATCATATATTATAACAACATGTTACATTGAAAGGGTGAATATATGATTTCATCGTATTCGGTAAGTTATATTTTAGTCACGGGTAATACTGCTATAAAAAAGGTAGCTAAAGTTCATGCATCCTCAGAAGTTTTTGCTGTTAATAAGATTAAAAGAGAATTAGAACGTAGGTTTTCAAAGCCAACAAAAATTGAAGTTTTTCCGGTTTAATAAAACGGTATAAAAAGAGGAATCACTCTTTGTTTTCTTATTAATTAATTTGTAATTATTATGGATTAAACCTCATATTTTTTAATTAAATTTCCAACTACATTTAAAAAGAGTTCTTTTATTTTATTTCCATCAAGCTAACACTTTGATTATCAGTTTACCTATAAATTAGCCGTAGGTTAATTATTAACCCATAAACTTTGCCAGGAATTTTAATAAGAAGCATAAAGTTAACTAGAATTAAGGTGTTTTATGCTAATAAAATTAGAATATCAATAAAACCTTCACTGAAAGATAGCGCCAACAATAACCAAATTTCTTTATTAGACACGAGCTTGGTTAAAGTAAATTCAAAATATCTTTTGGTTTATTTAATACAAAATCAGCTTTTTCAAAACCTTCTCACCTGAAATTGATTTTACATAATCTTAGCTTGATAGCTATGTGGCGCTACCCCACATCCATCAACTTAAGGGATATTTTCAAACAAAATGTGTTTTTTTATATAATTTTTTATTATCTTTTATAGATTTTATAAAAGTAGGCATATCAAATAAACCCTGACAGGTTTCAATTTTTTACTATGCTACCTGAGGATTAGAAGTGGTATACTCATAAACAACACCCAAAATATCAAAGACTGTCTTTTTCTCGTACCGATGAGATTTTCGTCCGTTGTGCTGTAGGAGGTTAAACAGACGAAGGAGAACCTTTGATAATTCTTGGGTGTTTTGTGTAATGCTTGGTAAAAAGTGAAAATAATCCTTAATTA
>NZ_JH414712.1:158352-195573 GCF_000238655.1 Bacillus sp. 7_6_55CFAA_CT2
GGGGTAGCGCCACATGGCTATCAACTTAAGAAATTAATTGTTACCCCAAAACGAAAAAAATGAACTAAATTCCCATGCAGACCTATGAAAAGATGAAATTTTCGTTTTGGGGCAACCTGTTCTGTTAGCTTGATGGGCATGGGGTTCTACCACTACAAGTTCTTTTTCAGATATAGAAATAATTTGTTATTAAAAATTAGAGTGAAATTTTAAAAGTTATAAATATTATAAATTTCATCCGTTTTCCTATGATGTGTAGGAATTTTATTTAATTTATACAGGACCTAACATTAGCATAGAAGGAAGTTTTATAGCTGTAGATTGCGATAGTAAGCCATATCCATATCCAGCTAATCCGTTCATTAGACCTTGTGTTTCTTTTTTTATGTTTAAATTCTCCAGTCCTTTTATTCTCATATCATGTAGTACATAATCAAGTATATTTTTTATTTGAGCGGCAAGTTGTCCAGTTTTAGTTAATTGACATGCTGTTTTTAAAATTTCTATTTGTCCGAAATTACCATGACAGAGGGAATGATTGCTTACCACTCCTTTTTTTAAGACTGTATTAATTGCGATTTCAATTTCCCCATCAATTAAATGATCTGTATAACCAATATTTTTTAAAATTAATCGATTTAAGAGTATCCCTGGAGCACCATGACACCATGAATATTGAATGGTATCCTCAGTCGATGACCTTTTCCAATTATTTTCGGAAGAATCATAATGATTTCTTTCGAAAGCTAAGCCTTTCCTTATAACATCTAGTAATTGAGGATTTTTATTAATTGCGTATAACCTTGCTAGCATGGCTATAATGCCAGAGCTACCATGAGCAAATCCTGTATATGCTATTTTATCATGGGGTGACTGCCAATAGTTAGAATTCTTATTTGCAATAACGTTATTAACTATTTTATTGGCACATATTTCAGCTCCTCTTAAAGCGTTTGTATAGCCCTTTGTTTGGTATATTGATAAAAGTATCCCTAATATTCCAGCAAGTCCACTAATTACATCATTCTCTTCAATACTTTCTAATTTGTTATTTATTAAATCTATGCCGTTATGCACTTCTTCTGCTAATTCTCTATCATTCCAACAATCAGCGACAATATACATACTGTAAAGTCCACCGGTCCAACCATCAAAAGCACCAAGATTTTCAAAATCACTCAAGTTATTTTTTAGTGTTTCTCGAATAGAATTTAATGCGATATAACTAGCTTTTTTAAAAACATCTCGGTTTGTTAATTTAGATAGATATGCGAAAAATATTGCTATACCAGCATTTCCGTTATACAAGTCCACCCCTGTAGGACCAATACTCCAATCATTCTCTTCACTGCCGTTAAAGACTGTGCTAATCCAACAACAATCATCAAGACCATTGATTGTTCCTTTTATAGATTTGGATAAAATGTATTCACCAATTTCTATAGCTTGACAAAGATAATCATTTTTGGATAGTAATGAATTATTAATTTTAAGCGAATTACTATCGACATTTTCATGTAAATATTCATAATCACCAGCAATTATAGACATATCAATAATATTTAGTTGTAATGATAGATCTTCTTCAGACAATTTGTTAATTTTTGTTTGAATTATTTGCATAACACTTTTTTGAAAATATTGATTGATTTTATTAAACTCATCAATATAAAGATTTGTTTCATTTGCTTTTGTAAAGAAATAAGGAATATTGCTATTTAATAAATCATTTTTTTCTTTCCGTATAACTTTATTTATATCCTTCTTTTGAGGTTTATTGATATTAACTCTATGTAAAAATAAATCACGTGCCAAGCCATTTCTTAAAAGATCAGGATGAAAGCTTTGAGTTAATAAACGGCTATATTGGTTTGTAGCTCGGATTATAAATCGGCTCTCTAAATTACCAAATATTTCTAATCTCTCTTTCAAAGTGTCTTTATGATTCATAGCCCACTTATAAAATTCACAAAAACCATAATCAATTTCTTTTAGATAATTAGAATTTTTCAGCTCTTTTTCATTGATGTATGGGTTGTTCTTTTCTGGTGTTAGCTTATAAAAATCCTGATCTATCTTTATAAAATCTGAATTTAAATTAGTTATTTTTTGGATTTTGTATGAAGAAAGCATCTCGGATTTTACACTCATTCCACTTAAATCTATCCCTTTTTTCTTTCCTTTTTCTAGAAATATTTGATGAGGTAGCATTCCTATTGAATGTACAGAGTTTTTAATGAGTATATTCGCCTTTTCTACGGCCCTCTTATCAGTTCCATTTTCATTAAATTCAAAAACATCCTGATGTAATAATGATTCTAAATCTATAGGAACTGGGTATTCGGAATGTGCAATAATATTTTCATGATGAAAATCCGTAGCATTTAAGATATATAGCAATCCTAGTAGATTACCTGAGCGCACATAGAATTCTTTTACCTTTGATTCATTAGTACACCCTAAATGTTCGATGAATTCTGTCCATCCATAATGGTCCTTTTCGAATATTTTCATTTCAAAAAAGGGATATTTTGTGGTTTTCTCTGCATTAAAAAATTTAACCAATTCATTATATTCCTTATCTATAGCTAAGGAACGGGGTTTGTAAATACATATTTTCCCACAATTAAATTCTATTGAGGCTACACATTTCCCATTGTGAAAATCACCTAAACCAAATTTAATTTCTTTAATTTCTCCTAACTCATTCCCATTATTAAATACTCGCTGTAAATCTAATTTATTTTGTAAAGTATTCTCTATAATTTCTGAAATGTATTCTACCCACTCGTTTATAGATTGTAGTAATAAACGGAATAGTACAGGGTATTCATTGAAGAGATTTTTTAAATAAGATTTATCTTTAAGTTTTTCTTGAACAAAAATGTTATATCTTTCTTCTGTATTTAATTCCTCATTCGCATTTAGTACCCGTGAAACATTGATTTCAAGAATAAGGACCTTATGACTAATTTGGAATAATTTTTCTATCAAGGCGCATATTGGATTTTCAAGAAATTCCTTATACATAATATTTTTATCTTTTAATTCTGATATAGCAAGTGCTATAAATGGAGTGAAAAATGTAGAAAAAGGAAGTGAATAGCCACTTAATATGGAATTCGCATTTTCTAAAGATAATTTCTCATCTATTTTTTGGAAATATTTCTCTGCAAAATCGATATATATATTATCTATTTCAAATGAAAAATCTCCATGAAAGTAATTGTTTAAATCTTGCAATGGAATATTTGAAGTACTAGCCAAAGCTTCTTCTAATGTCCTTCTATTGTTTTGAAAAAATTTACTCCAATATAATTCTAAATCTGTATTTTTTTTAATTCATTATTTGTTAAAAATCGTTCACTAAAATAAGAACTATGTTTTAATATGTTTCTCAATTAAATCATCCTCATTGTAAAATAAGGACCGATAATAATAACGGCCCTTAACATATAATTATTTAGTAGATTAAATAACACCTAATTGTACACTCTAGTGTGTATAAATATGAGAGTGATTACTAATATTTTACACTTCTATTATGTATTATTAGTATTATTTTTTATTAGGATTTAAGTTACAGCCAGCTGTACATTCTAATGTGTACGTGCAGATACGCCCTTTATTTCCTAAGATTTTACTCATTCGATCAATATCAATAATTAGAGAGTAGTTACTTGCATCTTCGCCCCCTGCCATTTGAAGATCAGTATCGCTTATTTCTTCAAAAATATTTCCTACAGGATTTTCAATAGTACCAACTTCTGTTTTTTTCATTGGATTCTTCCAATTTTGGATAATATTATATTTTCTCACGATAAACACTCCTCAATTTAGTAAAATATGTTAACATCATAATAAACAGTAAACCAGTATTCTTGAATTGTCAAATATTATAATTAATGTAATAAAATTAAAAAAATGGTTGTTTTATCCTATTTTTTTGTATAGTATTTTAAGAGAATAATACAGAAAAGGAGGTAGGTTGAAATGAAAAGAGATGACCTTAGGAAAGATATTGAAGTTTCCAGAGATCAGATTGGTAAAGTTAAAGAATCAGAACTTAAGGAAATGGCTGGAGCTGGAACTAGTAATGTAGAACCTTATGGTATTTTTCATTCTATTACGTTTTGCTTTACTTTAGAAATTGGAAACCATAGTTGTTACCCAAACAGTATAAAGTGCTAAAGGAGATGTTTATTATGAATTTACAAAAGAAACTAACTAAGAAACAATTAAGAGAACAATTTAATTTTGACGAATCAATTGGAAAAGTTGATGAAGCAGAACTAGTTGAATTATCAGGAGCTAGTGGTGAAGTAACCCCATACACTACTTGGGG
Organism: Bacillus sp. 7_6_55CFAA_CT2; assembly: GCF_000238655.1. Classification (NCBI taxonomy): domain Bacteria; kingdom Bacillati; phylum Bacillota; class Bacilli; order Caryophanales; family Bacillaceae; genus Bacillus; species Bacillus sp. 7_6_55CFAA_CT2. Next base: position 162,698 of record NZ_JH414712.1, read on the forward strand.
CTGTGCTATATTCACTATTGCTTCAGCTGCACAATGTCCTACTACGGCTTGTAGTAGTAAATGTCTCTAAGTAAAATATTTATTGTGTAAAAAATACTGAAAAAATCCTTATAACTAAGGATTTTTTCAGTATTTAAGGAGGAAAAACCTATGAGCAAAGCAATTAAGTTAGATCAAGAACAATTAAAATATGGGTCCTTTATTCATGAAAGAATGATTAGAAATAAAATAGAAGAAAGTATTGATATAGAATCTTCACAAATAAAAACATGGATAAATTCAGGTAAATTCTCAGAAGAAATGTTCTCTAATCGTTTGAAAGAACTTAATTTAACCCTTAATAATTTTGTAAGCATTTTTAATGCAAAAGAATTTTATTTAGATAATAGTGCAATGCACTGGATTAATACTTTATTAAATGTATTAAAAGAACAAACCACTTCTGCAGAATATGGGGAGTTTAGTAAAGCACTTCCTTTTAATAGCTTTGTAATACCCTTTTTAGCTTATGGAGATAAACTATTATTAAAAGAAGTTAATATTACCAATTCCGAATTAATAGAATGGTTTTCAATACGTAAATCTATACTTTCAGCACTAGCGCGTGAACTAAGTGAGCTATCATTAAAGGTTTTAATCAAAGAAATACATATATCAAAAAAATTAGGAGAGCTTAAAGGGGAAGATAAGTATTCTCGTTATAAGTATTTCAACGAAATAATGCTTAAGGATAATGATTTTGTTATCGACATATTACTAGCATATCCGGTTTTAACAAGGTTATTAATCGAAAAAACTGAAAATTTCGTTGCTTCATATATTGAGGCGCTATCCCGTTATATAAATGATTTTTCTTCTATAAAGATTGATTTTCATATTGATGGTTTAATTTTGAAAAATATAGAAGGTAATAATGGAGATTCTCATAAAAATGGCAGAAGTGTTATGCTATTTGAGTATGAGAATGGTGAGAAGTTGGTATATAAACCACGTTCTATGAGCGTTGATGAGCATTTTAATGATTTACTTGAATGGATAAATTTTAAAGAGACAACATTTGAATTTAAAGGGCCAAAAACAAAAAATTATAATACATATGGTTGGCAAGAATTTATTAAACATAAACCTTGTGAAAACGTGAAAGAAGTGGAGCAATTTTACTATCGACAAGGTGGATATTTAGCACTCTTATATTTATTACGATCAAAAGATTTTCATTATGAAAATTTAATTGCAAATGGAGCACACCCGATCTTAATAGACTTAGAAACTTTATTTGATAATGTGATTAATTTCCAAAACATTGATACTAAATTTGGCGATGGCGTTTCGGACTATACGGAATCAATTTTAGGTTCTGCTATGTTACCATTTAATTTTGTCAAACGTAAAGGTATGGATTTAGATTTTAGTGCATTAGGAGTTCTAGAAGAAGGTGAACTGGCTGAGTTTTCTAAAAATTATACAATTGCTAATGAAAATACTGATGAAATTCGGTTAAAGGAAATACCTGTGAAGGCTGAAAAAAAAGAAAATCTCCCTGTTTTATCTAATATATCAGTTGGTTCATATGAGTATATTGATGTTATAGAAGAGGGTTTTCAAACGTTATACACTTTTTTCCTTCGTAATAAAGAAGAATTAGCTTCTAAACAAGGTCCTATTTATAAATTTGAAAATGATGAAATTCGCCATGTGTTTAGAAATACAAATCTATATGTAAATTTCCTAGTTTGTGGAAAGCATCCAGAATACTTACAAGATGGCCTTAATAGGAATAAATTGTTTGATATTTTATGGGGAGATGTTAAAAATGAAAGTAAATATATTAAATTTGTTAATAGTGAATGTAATGACCTTTTGAATCAAGATGTTCCATACTTCACTTTTAAATTTAATAGCAAGGATTTAATAAATAGTAAAGGGAATATTATTAAAGACTTTTATGATAAAAGTAGTTTAGAATTAGTATTAGAACGTTGTATGAAGCTTAGTTTAAATGATTGTCGACGACAAAGCAGATATATACGAATGTCTTTATCTACATTAAATAAGGATAGAGGAGAAGCGGTTATTAAACCTAATCCAGAAAAAATAGCTGGTGTTAAATCTCAAGATTTCTTAGAAGAGTCTTTAAACATAGGTGAAGAAATTTCAAATCATTTAAGACCATTATCATCCGAAAGAGAAATAAATCGTTTTGCTTTATCTATGGGGAAAAATATTGAGGGCAATGGTATTACTTTGGGCCCATTAGATGAGGGGATTTATGATGGATTTTCTGGATTAGCAGTATTTTTTGGCCAGTTAGCTTCAGAAATAAATGATAAATCTTTAAAAATATTGTCTGAAGATATTTTTGATTACGCTTATAAAACAGCTAAATTTAATCACAAGAGATTTAAAAATCCCTCTGCATTTACTGGAATTGGTTCGATACTATACACTGCCGCTTATTTTCATTTGTTATGGGATGATCCTAAATATTATGATGTAGTAGTAGAGAATTTGAATCTTCTAGAGGAACTAAATCAAACAAATAAAGTACATGACTATCTTACTGGAGAGGCAGGAGTAATTCTAGTATGTCTACGTATATACGAAAAATTCTCTAACGAACAAGCACTTTCAATTGCTATTAAATTAGGAGAATATATAGTTGAAGAGTTATCTGTTCCAGGAGAAATAGACAAGTTATTAACTGGTTTTTCGCATGGTGCTTCAGGGTATGCATGGCCTTTAATGTCATTAGGACATATAACAAAAGACGAGAAATTTATAAAATTAGCTAATAAATTAATAAGATATGAAAATAATTTATTCGATAAGCAATATCAAAATTGGCTTGATTTGAGGCCTCAAGTGAAAAATAAAACTGGATCTTATTATTGGTGTCATGGGGCACCAGGTATAGCATTAGCACGTCATAATATCTTGCAGTTGAATATGAACCCTCAAGAACAAAGGGAACAATTAACTGAAGATCTTAGAATTGCAATTAAAGCTACTTTAAAGAATGGATTTAAGTTTAATCATTGTTTATGTCATGGAGATTTAGGAAATATAGATATTTTGTTAACAATAGCTAAAGAACAAAATAATATACAATTATTAACTGAAGTCTTAAGTATAGGATTTGGCGTTTTAGAACAAGGTAAAAAATTAAAGTGGATGAATGGTATTGATAAAAAATCTGAAATGTATGGGTTTATGCTAGGATTATCAGGCATAGGATTTGAACTATTAAGACTTTGGAATAATGATATTCCTTCAATACTAAATTTAGAATTACCTTCATAAAAGGACTGGAATCAATGAATAATTATAGTATAAAGCATAAACGAAAAGTTCCTTTTATAGAACAAATGCAGCAAACTGAGTGCGGAATTTGTTGTATGGCTATGATTTCTTCATACTATAAAAGTTATTTTTCTTTATATGAATTACGAGAAGCAGCTGGTAACGGCAGAGATGGGACCTCCTTACATCAAATGAGAGAGTTAGCAAGAAATTTAGGGTTCAAAGCGGATTGGCATAAAGTAAACATGAAAAAACTTATACACATTCAAGAACCTATTATCCTTTTTTGGGATCATAAACATTTTGTTGTTTTGGAGAAGTTTAAAAATGGGAATTTTTTTATTATTGATCCTTCTGGTGGAAGAAAAAAGTTAACGGAAAATGAATTTGATAAGCTTTTTACTGGATACATTCTTACTTGTACACCAGATGAAAGTTTTAAAAGAAGAAAACAAAAAAGTATATGGAAGCCTTTTTTAAAGTTATTATTAGATAAACCAAAGTTATTAATTAATGTAGTAATAACTGCAATTGTATTACAGCTATTTACATTAGGGATTCCAATGTTAATACAAAGGGTTATTGACAAAATTATAATGCCATCAAGAGAAGATTTGTTGTCTTTTTTGATAATAGGAATTGTTTTCTTAGTGCTATTTCAATCAGGTATAGCGTTAATTAGGGGATCACTTCTTATTACCTTGAATAACTTTCTTGATAAAAAAATGATGACTCATTTTTTTAAACATCTTTTAAAACTACCGTATAATTTTTTTCAATTAAGATCATTTGGAGATTTAATATTTAGAGCAAATGGTTTGCGGAGTATAAGAGACATCTTGTCTAGCCAACTTATTATGGGAGCATTGGATATTGGTTTAATTATAATAATTTTAATTTATATGATTAATCAATCAATTTTAATGACAGCTTGGGTAATAATAATCAGCTTGTTAAGTATACTTCTAGTGTTCTTTAGTAAAAGTGTACTATATCAAAAGAATCAAGATGAAATAACCCATGCAACAAGTGTCCAATCCTTTCAGACTGAGTTATTATATGGAATTTTTGGTGTGAAAACTGCAGGAACAGAAAAGTCAATGTATAACTCATGGGAAAAGTTATTCGATAAATTATTACTGGCATATCGAGAGAAAGGTAAGACTTTAAACTATATTACTACTGTAAATAACATTTTAAAATTATCTGGACCACTAGTGGTACTCTGGATAGGGGCTAAACTTGTTTTTTCAGGAGAAATAACTTTAGGAGCTCTGATTGCCTTCCATGCACTATCAACACAGTTTTTTAATTTAACAGGTTCAATTGTAGATACTTTTAATTCATTTTTATTAACGGACTCTTACTTACGGAGAGTTCACGATGTTTTAGAGGCTCAACCAGAACATATGCCAAAGAACCCTATATACTTAAAAGAGTTACAAGGTGAAGTGACTTTAGAAAATGTCTATTTAAAATATAATAAACATCAAGAGTATATTTTAAAAAATATAAATTTAAAGATTAAGCCAGGACAGAAAGTTGCTTTAATTGGAAAATCTGGTGCTGGAAAAAGCACTTTATCTAGATTAATTCTAGGTTTATATGAACCGACACAAGGAAATGTATATTATGATGGGCATCATTTACTGGATATTGATAAAGAGTCATTTCGAAAAAATATAGGAGTTGTCCCTCAAGATGTAAGTCTTTTTAATCGTTCAATTAAAGATAATATTGCATTACATCAACCAGATGCCTCAATGGAAGACATAATTGAAGCTGCAAAAATTGCTAAAATTCATGATGAAATTATGCAAATGCCTATGAAATATAATACTATTATTTCTGAATTAGGAATGAATATTTCTGGAGGACAGCGGCAACGCCTAGCAATAGCAAGGGCATTAGTACATAAACCATCTATTTTGGTTTTAGATGAGGCAACTAGTTCATTAGATCATTTAAATGAAAAAGAAATTGATAATTATCTATCAAGTATTAACTGCACTCGGATTGTGATTTCACACAGACTCACATCTCTTATTAACTCTGATATTATTGTGGTATTGGATGAAGGAGAGATTATAGAATCAGGAAATCATGAGGATTTATTGAGAGGTAATGGTTTTTATTCTCAATACTATAGAAAATTAGAATCAAGAAAAATTTCAATTTAAATAAAATGAAATGTAAGAGTTACTATGTACGTAAATTTTTAGTATGTTAAATTTGGAATTTATATCGCGTAAAAATTTTTAACTTGAAATTTGATAAGCCGAAAGCCCTCTATTCTTAAATAAAGGGCTTTTGAATTAGAATTTCATCAATATATGTAATGCTTTTAACTAGCTCTTTTTATTAAATATATCTTAGATATTGCACCAATAGCAAGTGAGATAGCCATCATCATCATTATATACTGTTTAAAGTATATGGTATTAGCTGGCATAAAAAAAACAGAGAATCCTAATAAGAGGATTAGTGAGGTATACATATAATTAGTTATCTTTGAATTGATTTTTACATTTTCCTCATTTTTAATTTGTCTTTTAAGGAGTATTAATAGAATAAATGATATTATCCATATCCCCCCTGTGATTGCAGTAAATATATTGAAATATAAGATATCCAGAGAGAGCCAATAATCTAATTGCTCAAATATAAAAAACATATTATAGCCTCCTTTTAAATAATGATATAATAAAATAATAGTTTATTATTGGTTTTTTTCAACTTTTTTACAAACTATTTTTGTACTTTATTTTATACTAGAATTCTTTTTGCTAACGTTAGAAGTTTCACAAGTTGATATATAGCAAATAAAGTAAAGGGATTAACTGATGACACAAAGCATTAGATTATTATTTACTCTACAGAAGAATATATAAAATGGAAGGATAACGTAGGTATCCCATTTGCAGATATGTTGAATTGGATTTTTGTGGAATCGTGAATAAAGGGAAAGAAACGTAGAAAAAGATCACTTGTATTGAAATAGCTTAAATTTGTTATTTAATAAAACGTTACTAACTTCTATTATTTTTGTATGGTAAATATGATTTGATGAAATTGAAAAAAGTTATATTTATTTTAGTATTTCAAACTAATATTAGCAAAAAAAATCAAAAAAATATATGAAGTTAATGATATTGTAAAGATAAACTCAATATTTAGGGGGATTACTGTTATGCATAGTGGTTATTTAACTGAATGGATGCTCGGAGGAAAAACGCCTAGTAATTATTTTTTCTATAATATTCCTAGTAGTGAAGAGGGAAATCCAATTATTCATTATTTGCATTCGATACAAAGCATAGAAGGATATGGTGTAGTATTTTGTTTTTTAAATAGAACGTTGTATTCTGGGAAAAAGATTAAGCTGTCAGGTCTGATTATGACTAAATCAATTCGAAAATCTGCAGATTTATGGATTAGAGGTAAAAGCTCCAATGATTTATGGGAAATTAAATCATTGGATTGCAATCCTGTGAATGAAATAGAATGCTGGAAAGAATATGCGATAATTTTAGATATTCCTAATGATATCAAGAATTTATCTGTAGGATTAACTCTGAAAGGTGAAGGATATATATGGTTTCATAGTATGAAGGTTGAGATTGTAATGGAAAAGTAGAAGAATAGTGAATAAAAAATAGGTTATATAATAATTATTTTGTATATAAAGAAAATACATATTTTCAAAAAGATCTTGGAGAATTTTTTCATTTGTTTTAAGGGTTTCTGTGCCCATCCACCGAAAAAGGGGAATAATACAAAATAAACCAATTATGTATTATTCAAGGTGTTTTATAAAATTATTTATTATTAAAGAAATGGTAAAGAATGAATCCGAACATGTTTGAGATTCATTCTTATTTTTAAAATAGAAAATACTTACATTTCTACCTGTCACAAAAACAGACATCATATATTTATTTATTCGTATTTTCTGAAAAAGAGATTGAAAAAATTGTAAAAAGAACATATAATCTGTTTGAGGGGTCATTAGTGAACATAATATTACATTTTTGTTAAAAAATAAGGGTACGATATGAGAAACTTAAAAGAAAGCATGGTAGGTCTAAGTATGGAAAGCTTAGGGTATCAGGAATGGAGAGAATTTATGGAAGTATCAAAAACTAGGGATACATGAGTACATACTAAAAAAGCTTAGTATTATAAGTTATATAAAATAATTTATTAACAAGAGTTATTTTGCGAAAAATAACAATAGGAGGGAAAAATGAATATTTTCAAAAAATATTTTCTGATTATGCTTAGTATTATATTACTAGTTAGTTTTGTGCCAAATAACATCGAAGCAAAAGAAAGGGAATATTACTCTGTCCTTATAAAAGATAATGCAGACTTTAATGCTATTGTAAATAAGTTGAACAAAGAGGAACAAAAAGTTGTTTATTCTATACCAGAAGTTAAGTTAATTCAAATTGAGGGGGAAAAGGCTAAGGTTATATCTACTATTGGTTCGGAGAGTATTGATGAGATTAATGAATCTAATGAAGGGATTAAAACATACGCCGCCAACATTAATGATGAAAAAATATTAGGTAATGAATCTATATGGGACATACAATGGGATATGAGGAGAATTACCCATAATGGAGAGAGTTATAAACTTCACTCCCCATCAGGTAAGGTATCTGTAGCTCTTATCGATTCAGGTTACCCAGAAAATCATCCGGATTTTAAAAGTATTTCCATGGGAAAATCTAAAAATCTTGTACCAAAGGGTGGATACAAAGGAAACGAGCCAGCGGAAACAGGAAATATAGATCAATTAACAGATTTAACAGGGCATGGAACAGGTGTTCTAAGTCAGATAAATGCTGATGGATTAATGAAAGGGGTAGCACCCGGCATACCTGTTAATTTGTATAGAGTATTTGGAAAGAGTTCAGCAGATACAACTTGGATAATTAAAGGAATTATTGAGGCTGCAAAAGACGAAAATGATGTTATTAATATAAGTGCAGGCTCATATCTATTGAAAAACGGAAAATATTCTGATGATGGCGATAATAATAGTTCTGAAATTAAAGCTTATAAAAAAGCTATTAATTATGCAAATAAAAAAGGAAGTATTGTTGTTAGTGCTTTAGGAAATGATTCAATAAATTTAAATAACAATAGCGAACTGTTAGAATTTTTGAATAATCAAATAAAAGATAAAGGGAGAACAGCGATTGGAACAGTAGAAAATATACCTGCTCAGTTAGCTAATGTTATTTCTGTTGCTTCAACAGGACCGGATAAAGAAATTTCTTCATATTCAAATTATGGAAAGAATACAATAGATTTTACTGCCCCTGGTGGTGATATTAAGTTGTTAAATAAATTTGGTACAGATGTATGGATGAGAGATGAAATGTTCAAAAAAGAAGCTATCCTTGTTGCACATCCTCAGGGAGGATACTATTATAACTTTGGTAATTCATTAGCAACACCTAAAGTGTCGGGTGCTTTAGCACTAGTGATAGATAAGTATGGATATAAAAATAAGCCGAACAAAGCTATTAGTCATTTAAGGAGAAATAGTAATGCAGATAATGAAATAGATTTGTATAAAGCACTTCAAGAATAATATATTTATAAAACATTATATTAATAAAGTATATAATATTAATTTGGTTCTGGGGCTAAAAATATAACACTTGTGCAATGAATCTGTAAATCTTGGACATACTGATACTATTACTCTAAAAAAGGGTGTGTGATCAGTATGAAAAAGAAAACTTTATTTAAATGGAAGCACTTTCAGCCAGATATTATTCTATTAATTGTACGTTCGTACCTACGGTACAATCTTCGTTTTCGTGATTTGGTAGAAATGATAGAGGAAAGAGGACTATCATTGGCTCATACAACGATTATGCGGTGGGTCCATCAATATTGGCCGGAGTTAGATAAGCGAATTCGACGTCATCTCAAACAAACGAATGACTCCTGGAGAGTAGATGAAACATACATAAAAGTAAAAGGACAATAGATGTACCTATATCGTACCGTTAATTCTGAAGGGAACACGATTGATTTTTATCTTAGTAAATCTAGAAACCATAAGGCTGAAAAGTGATTCTTCAAAAAGGCTTTGCGGTCTTTTGATGTTTCAAAACCTCGTGCAATCACAGTTGATAAAAATCCCACCTATCCCATTGCTATCAGCGGGTTGAAGAAAGAGAAAAAAATGCCGTTAGGCATTCAAATCAGACAGATAAAATATCTAAATAACATTGTAGAGCAAGACCATCGTTTCATTAAAAAACGTATACACTCTATGTTAGAACTTAAATCTTTTCGCACAGCTACATTTATTCTTGCAGGAGTAAAAGCCATGCATATGATACAAAAAGAACAGATTGATTTACGGGATCAGTCTGTTCAAAATCAAAAACAATTCATTCATCAATTATTTGAATTATCAGCGTAAAGAAAGATTCTGGTAGGAATCCTCATCGTTTTTTAGAATGTATCCTTTATTTGCACTAGAACCGTTCTAAACCTCTTATATAAGATTTTACAGCTTGCAATAGGAATTCTTCCTGCTCCATACCATCATCCTCTGCCATTTGCACTACTTTTTGCTTGAATTCATGATCTGCATGAAAAGTTAATGGCTCTACATTACCTTTAAAGTACAATCCTTCTACATGTGGAAGGATTGTACCTGATTTCATATAAGAATGTAAGTATTTAATCTCTTCTTGAAACAGTAATGGATTAACTTGTAATACGAAAGGTTTAATTTCTAATTTAAAAGTATCAGATGAAATACTCAATCGTATATTTGTGACACCTAGCTCTTTGTAAAATAAATTTATTAGATTATAAGTAATGGAATTAAATAGCTGCAGTTTTTAAATAAAAAAGATAAATACCCTCGTTTGGTAAGTACAGCTTGTTTTTGGAAAGGTTCAAAGGAGTAATCATGCTCCTTATAATTGGATAGAGGGAAAATTTCTTTGTCTTATGTAAGAATCTTGCCGTCTGCTCCATTGATTTCTATTACTCTAGCGGTTTTGGTCACTATAGGTATATTTAAAATAAGTCATATGTTGTCCGTAATTAAGTCGGCTAATTTTATTTATATTTTCTTATAATTTAATATTATGAATAATAACGTCATGATTTAGATTATCCAAAAATTCATCTCAAAAAAGTTTGCAATATACACCTAGATTGTAAATGGGCTTAAGAATCTTTGTATTCGAATTACCTATTTACACAATGGCTGAGTGAATATATATGAAATTGGCTGGTTACTATTCTAAATATATAATTTATTATATAGATAAATACAAGTAGATTAGGGAGTTACTAGAAATATGAAAGAGATAGAAATTATAAAATCAACAGAAAGAATAACCATTATATGGCAAAGTGCAACGATAAGTATTCCATTAGAAGATATAATTGAGATTAATAATAATAATACGTGTAAGAATACTAACAAAGCAGTGGAAATCGGTAATAAGTTCAAGCATTCGGAAACTATCTTTATTAGAACAAAAAAATTGGATTATATATTATTTACAACTAATAAATTAACGCTTCTAAATAAAATCGCATTCTAACTTATGATAAGTTAGAATGCGATTTTTTCTAAGTATTTTATAATAGTGCCTGCTAAGGTTTCTGAAAATATTACATATTTATAGGAAACCTTAGCGAAGAACTAATGAATGATTATGAGAAAAAGCAAAAATAAACAGATGGTAAATCGGTTTTAATTGTATAAAAAATACATAACTATAAATAATAATATTTAACTTATTTAACATTAAATTATAGAGGAACAATTTAAAATTCATCTTCTAAAATTAAATTACCGGCATCATTATCTTTCGTCAATCGCTGATTTAGGTAATTTTCTTTTGTAGTTCTATCATTTTTATGACCTACTGCAGCTGCAATAACATGAGGTGGTAATCTCTTGTAATCATACAAGTACTGCACATAAAAATGTCTAAAGAAGTGGGGAGTAATTCCAATATTTACTGTAAAGGATAGCTGGGTATCCTTAATGATTTTAGAAATATATTGTGACAAATAATTCTCTCTATAAGGAGTATGGTTTTTAGTTTGAAATACTGTTCCACCATTTCTATTCCCAATGTCTATAGGTAATCTTCGCCGAATTCGGAATGCTACAATTCGATTGAAAATCTCCTTATTAATAGAAACAATCCGTTCATTATCCCCCTTTGTATCAACCTTTAAATAGTATCGTCCTCGTATGGCATCATACTCAAGATCTTCCCACTTTGCATGTGCTACTTCTGCAACACGTAACCCTGTAGTAGCTAGAACTGACAATAAAGCGTAATTGATTTCATTATCCTTGTAGTAATGAAGTAACTGTTTTACTTCCTCATATGATAACTCACGTTTAGATTTATGTTGTTTATTTACAGTTGTACTTAGTATTTCAATATGTAGAGGATCCTGAATATATTGGATTTCATATAGCCATTTCAAATATGAACGAATAATTCCAAGCTTTCTACTAATTGTAGATGGCTTGTATTTATCTTTTGACTGATAGGAGATTGCCTCTTGAGATAACCATTTTTGATAATTACGGATATGTCGTTTTCTAAGGTTTCTCCATACTTGACCAAATTTATAATCCTTTACATCTTTCTGTAGAAATTCCTCACTTTGTTTAATAAAGAAATAAAACTGACTTAAATCACGTGCATATAGGATTCTTGACGCATCCTTGATTCGTTTTCCTTGGTCAAAATGTGTTTGTCGATTCAAGTAGTAGTACAGTATTTCTTCATCTGAAAAACCTTCATAAGTATATGAATCTTCTCTTTCGTTATTTTCCTTTTTTACTTCCGCTTCATTTATATAATCAGGGTTCCATAATGCTATTAGATTTGTAAAATATTGTTTTTGTTTCTCTATGTTATTTAAAGAAGTCTCACTATGAACAATATCTAATTCAAATTTCAATGTTATTCAACTCCTTATAACTTCCTTTTATATTAAATATTATACCGTAAGAAATTATAAATTAAATTACATATTAAAAGTAAATTTTATGAAGTAATAAGTATATAGTAACTATAGAAAATCTCCCATTTTCTATGGTTATTATTAAATTTAAAAAATACTATTTTGCTAATATATTTTAATCTTTAGTGAAATTGAATTTTAAAAGAAAATTAAATTAAACATCATTATAATTTATAATCTAATCTACATAACGTTGTATGTTATAATTTATTTAAAATGTAAATACTATAAATTTTAATTTACATAATATTATTATGTAAATTACGAGGTGTGAGGAGGAATTAGAATGATTAGCGCATATGAAATGACTATGACTACAAATGAAGTAAAAGATTATTTAGATATAAGTCACTTTATTTTTAATAATTTAATGAAGCAAGGAAAGCTAACACCAATCAATAAGGATACGTGGCGTTTAGATGGTAGTTTTTTATTTAGTAGAGAAGAAGTAGAAAAAGTAAAAGAAGAACGTAAAATTGAGGGGATTACTTTATACCAAGCAAGTAAAGAGTATCATATTAGTATGAATCAGCTTGAAAAATGGATAGAAGAAGGAAAGTTAGTTTATTTTTTAATAGAACATCGTAATCGACAAACAAAATTTGTGAAGGAGGAGGATGTTCGTGAACTTGTTCAGCAAGTAGAACAAACTAATCATATATATACATTTTCGCAGAAATATAATGTAGTATTATTTCAAAAGTTTGTAAAAGGCAATACATTGGCACGTGTTATTTCTATTCCAAAACGTGGTGATATTATAGTTCTTGATGAATTTGGAACTAATATGACACTTAGTGAGGCATTAAAAGCAGGATATGAGTCCGCTTATAAACTGTCGGATAAACCTAGAAGTCATCATCAAAGGTTTGTTAAGTTTCGTTTTCCTAAATCTGCGCAATTACGAAACAACATTTTTCACATAATCGATAATATATTACAGTACGTATCTCCAAGAAATATAAAGATTTTAGAAGAAGAGACATTTTGGTATTTTGAAATTCGTCAATCATTAATTACATTACCACCAGGAATTCAAATGGAATGGATTGAGGAGTTAACGCCTTATATAATAGAAGGGAAAATTGTTCCAAGAATGAATCATAGCGTATATTTAGATAGTAATACAGTAACGAAGTCTGTCATACTTACAAGTAAGGAATACAAATACTTAAAAGAAATTACAAATGAAACAAATAGCTCTATTGAAGAATTTATAGCTATTGCTATTAGAGACAAGATTAATCAGCACTTACTTAAGTGAAATCGAATTTTTTAATGAATTAAAGCTAAATCCAGGTATTTTCTCTTTTACTTTTATTAAAATGCTTTAGGTGAAAAGGAATAAATGCCAAACGTTCCTATTACTAAAATAATAGTGGGGATATAAAATCTGAATGTCTAGTTTGTATATCTTAAATACTTCCTATAAAGTCTGTTATCAGACTTTCGGAAGTATAGAGAAAAAATACAAAAATAGTTGTATGAATAATGTAGCGACAAATTCTCTCTATATGTATTATGTAAAAATATCTATTGTGTATGTGAAATAAATTTATATGTATGTTTTAATCATTAATGTTAGAAAATTACCCTATATTTTTTTGATATTATTTATATTTTTGTTTTAGTCCAAACTGCATTACGGCCTTTTGATATTAGTTTAATTAATTTTTCTTCTTGTAAACAAGCAAATGCTTTATTGATTGTGCTTGGTGAAACATCTGAAAATACCATTCGTATTGCTTCTTTTGTAAAAGGTAGTTCTTGTTTTAATATATACTCTTTAATTTTATAGCTTTTGTTCCCTTTCAGTTGGTAACTTGTAATATGTACGTCTAGTTCTTTATATGCTTCTAGAATAATATGTAATAGACATTTTAATATAAAGGATACATTGTGTTCTTGAAAATGCCAATTTGCTGAAGATTTATATAGGGCATCATAATAATCTCTCTCGTATTTTTTTATTATTTTATCTAGTGAAATATATTTCACTAGTGAATGTTTACTTTGTAATAGTAATAAAGATAGAAGTAGACGTACCATTCTTCCATTTCCAGATTCAAAAGGAAAAATACATATAAAATTAAGTACAAAATTACAAATTAAAAGTAGTGGATCAATATCTTTTTGATTTAATAAATAATTGTATTCCTCACATAAATTTTTTACTGCTTCTGGGATTTCTTTAATCGTTAAAGGACGATAGCAATAAAATGAGAAATTAAGTTGCTCATGTTCTTCAAGTAAGATGTCCTGTTTTCTCCACGTTCCACTATCCGAAGTAGCATATTTAAAAAGTTGAAAATGTATTTCTAAGATTGTGCTTGGATCAATAGTAAGCCTTTCATAGTTATTATGAATGAGTGATAGCGCATCAACGTAACAAGATATTTCATCTTCAATCATTGTTTTTGGCGACAGATCATATGTAATTAATTCTTTTAACCTTTTATTTGTTATTTTTAAGTTTTTATACATTGCGACAAAATCTTTGGTATGTTGAAGCTGAGTAGATTTTTGCAACTTTTCTAATGTACATGGAAATTCCTTCTCATAGACCTCCAATCTCCCTTGGTATTGCTTTATTTTTCCAATTAGGCTTACTACATCTAAATTTACCAATAAATTTGTGAATTTTTCGCCAAAAAACGACATATTTTTCCCCTCCTATCATATAAAACTATACAATACTTAACTGGATTTAAAGTGTTTTTTTGAATAATTTTCTAAAAAAAATTAAAAATATAGTTTTTTATGTGTGAAAATTACAATAATTAGGTTCTTTTTGCCTTATTTTGTGACAAGATTTAACATCAGATTAAATAGTTTCGTGTTAAAAAGCAGAGTTTTATATTGTGTAATTGCTTTTTATCAATAAGTGAGTCATTGCATATTGGGAAGGGGGAAGTCCTTACTAATGAAGACTATTGCTTTTTACTTACCACAATTTTATGAAATACCTGAAAACGATTTATGGTGGGGAAAGGGTTTTACAGAATGGACCAATGTAAAAAAAGCAAAACCACGTTTTCTGGGACACTATCAGCCTAGGGCTCCATTAAGGGATTATTATTACAATTTGTTAGATTTAGATGTACATAAGTGGCAGATAAATTTAGCAAAACAGTATGGTTTAGATGGTTTTTGCTATTATCACTATTGGTTCAAAGGGAAAAAATTACTAGAAAAACCAATAGAATTGAGAAATCAATGTAAGGAGATTGATTTCCCATATTGCTTATGTTGGGCAAATGAATCTTGGACAAGATCATGGGATGGAAAAGACCAAGAAGTATTAATGCGACAAGAATATGGGGATGAGTCTGATTGGAAAGAACACTTTAATTATCTTTTGCCATTCTTTAAAAACAAAAACTATTTAAATATTAAAGATAAACCGATATTTGTAATTTACCGACCAGCTTCTATACCAAACCTAAATAAAATGTTGAGTCTATGGAATGAATGGGCTCAATCTGAAGGGCTTCTGGGGATACACTTTGTAGAAATGTTAACAATTTTTGAAGATAAATCAGATTTTCTTTTTGATGCTGCTATAGAGTTTGAACCTATGTACACTTTAAAAAAACTAATAGGTAATACAACTTCACTACATCAAGAAAAAAAAGATTTTCACTTAAGTTATGATTTTGTATGGAAAAGAATATTAAACCGTCAAATTAAAGAACGTGAAAACATATATAAAGGGGCATTTGTAGATTGGGATAACTCTCCAAGGAAAAAAGAAAGCGCTTTAATTGTGAAAGGGGCTAATCCCGATAAGTTTAAGAAGTATCTTTTACAACATAGTAAGGACACTGACTTTTTATTTATTAATGCTTGGAATGAGTGGGCAGAAGGCACATACCTAGAACCAGATGAAAAGTATGGATATAAATACCTTGAAGCTTTAATGGAGATAAAGAAGAGTCACTTCTAATAAATTGTAACAGCAAGAAGAAGGGGGAAACATTATGACTGATATAAATACTATGATTTCCATTCGATACATTAAGAAATCATATGGAGATTATACAGTTATTAAGAATTTAAGCATAGATATCCGTAAAGGTGAAATTATAGGATTACTAGGACCGAATGGAGCTGGGAAGACAACACTTATATCGATTTTATCTACTCTTACTCTGCCAGATGAAGGGTATGGTACAGTATGCAACTACGACTTGTATACTGAACGGAATAAGATTAAAAAAAATGTGAGTGTAGTACCTCAAGATTTAGCGCTATACCCGACTTTAACTGCATATGATAATTTATCTTTTTATGCCGATTTATATGGATTAAAGGGAAATAGGAAAAAAAGCCGCATAAAAGAAGCTTTGCAATTCGCACAGCTTGAGGATTGGGCACATAAGAGAATTGATACATTTTCAGGTGGTATGAAAAGAAGAATTAATTTAGTGATCGGTTTGTTAAATAAGCCAAAAGTTATTTTCTTAGACGAACCAACAGTGGGAATTGATCCGCAATCAAGAAACCATATTTTTAATTGTATTCGCCATCTCGTAGAAGAACTAGGAATCACTGTCATATATACAACTCATCATATGGAAGAAGCTGAGATGTTATGCCATCGTGTAGCAATTTATGATAAGGGTGAAATATTAGATATTGACACCCCAAAAAATTTAATAACAAAGTATGGGGAAAATTATTTAGAGATTGTAATATCAAATATTCCAGAAGAATTTATACATAAAACAAAAATGATTGTTGATGTGAAGTCCTGCACTTTGGTAGATAAAAAAGTCATCATTCAATGTGTAGATAGCTTTAATGTTACAAGAGAAGTTATGAAATTAATTCAAAAATATAATTTGAAAATCGAATTATTTAATGTTAAAAATTCTAATTTAGAAAATGTATTTTTACATTTAACGGGCAAAAATTTAAGGTCTTAAATGAAAGGAGATGGTAAAAATGAAAGCTTGGTATATAGCTAAGAAAGATTTACTTATTCTTTTAAAGGATATTCCTGGTCTAATCTATTTATTTATTACACCTATTATAGTTATTGCAGTTGCTAGTTTTGCATTATCAAATGTATTTGATAGTAAGACGGAAAAATTCAAAATTCCTATAGTAGTAAATGATAATGGAGAACTTTCTAAAAGGGTTATTGAGGAATTGAAAAAAATCCCTGCCCTTGAGATAGAAGAAACTTATGAACTAAATGGTAAAAAGAAAGCATATACAGAAGAACAAGTGAAAAAGGAAGTTCAAACTAAAAAAGCGGCAATCGTAATTCCTAAGGATTTCACACAAAATGTATATTCAGGGACAGAGGCCAAAGTCATCATCATAGAAGATGAAGTTGATCGCATTATTCCAAGTGTTGTTTCAAATGCTGTAACTCAAATTGTATCAGAAATACAAAGAGATATGACTAAAGAGATTGTAAAACAAGCCTCTGCCCAAATGGAAGTAAATGTGAAAGTAGAGTTTAAAAAATTAGCATCAGATAATGAACATAAACCCACTCCATTTGAATCTAATGTACCAGGATATGCCGTTATGTTTGTACTTTTAGGTACTGCAGCAGCTGCAGGTGCATTAGTAGAAGAGAGAGAGAATGGAACGTTAAGAAAAATTCTTACTTTACCTATTAATACATTATCAATCATTTTTGGAAAGATGCTCTCATGCTTTATAACAGCTATTGTTCAATGTGCAGTCCTTTTTAGCGTAGGACATTTTGTATTTGGAATGTGGCTAGGGAAAAGTGTATTAGGAATTATATTGCTAGTGATATGTACTGCATTTGCAGCTTCAAGCCTGGCAATTTTATTAGCTTCTATATGTCAAACAAGATCACAAGCAAATGGTATTTCTATTTTAATCGTGTTAACTATGTCTGCTTTGGGTGGATCTTGGTGGCCACTTTATATAGAGCCTGAATGGATGCAAAACCTAGCGCATATTACGATTACAGCTTGGGCAATGGGAGGCTTTAACGATTTATTAGTATATAACAAAGAGTTCTCCTCTGTTCTTATTCCATCAGCTGCATTAATTGGTATGGGAATTTTATTTTTAACAATCTCCATACAAAAATTTCGACGTTCTTATGAAAAGTAGGTGAAATAAGTGTACTTAGTAAAAAATGAGGTGAATGTTCGTTTTGGGGAATGCGATCCTATGGGAATTGCTCACCACTCTCATTATTTTCATTGGTTTGAGCTGGGTAGGTTTCAAATGCTAGATATGACTGGTATAAACCAGTATTTAAAACAGGAAAAATTGTATTTTCCAATTATTGATATAAGATGTACCTACAAAAAATCAGCTCGTTTTCAAGACGACTTAATTGTAGAAACCTATCTTAAGAATGAAAGTAAAGTTTATATAGAATTTGTTTATAAATTATTCCGCAAGAGATGTAGAGTTTTGTTAGCGGAGGGATTTTCAAAACACGTTTTAACAAGGTCGAATGATCAATTAATCAGTAGATTACCAGAAGAAATTTTAGAAAAGCTTCAATTTGAAAATAGCGGGGGTGTCATATGATTACATTTATTTTTCCGGGACAAGGGTCTCAATCCGTAGGGATGTGTAAAGGGTATTTGGATAAATACCCAAACATATTTGTCCCATTATTTGAGGAAGCAAATGATACGCTAGGATTTGATTTAAAGCAACTATGTTTATATGGACCAAGTGAAAAATTAATAGAAACCAGTTTTACACAACCAGCTATTCTTACGGTAAGCACAGGGATATCAAGAATTTTACATTTGCATGGTATAAGGCCATCTAAAGTAGCGGGGCATAGCTTAGGACAATTCTCCGCACTGGTAGAAGCAGGATCTTTACAATTCCATGATGCATTATCCATTGTACGGAAGCGTGGTCAGCTGATGAGTAATGTAAAGCAAGAGGGGTGTATGTTAGGAATTGTATCGAACACATATCAAACATTATTTGAAGTTGTAGAGGAATCTAAACAATATGAAATTGATATTGCTGCCTATAATTCCCCTACACAGGTTGTATTTTCTGGTGAGAGTAAGAGCATTCTTAAATTTCAAAAGGTACTAGATCAAAAAAATGGTATAAAAACTAAAATACTCTCTACTAGTCATGCATTTCACTCACGTTTAATGGGAGAAATGGTTCTTGAGTTTAAGGAGTATTTAAATTTATTTTCTTTAAAAAATGCTCAAATACCAATTGTTTTAAACTGTTCAGGAAAACTAACTACAGATAGAATCAATATTTTACAAGATATAGAAAGACAATGCGTAGATCCAGTTATGTGGCAAGACACTATCTACACTCTATTGAATAATGGTACGAAACACTTTATAGAAGTAGGTCCCGGAAATACTTTAACCAAGTTATGTCGCTCCTTTAAGCAGAACATATCTGTATCCTCTACAGAAACACCGATGTATTTAAAAAGAAGCCTTACTACAATAGAGAAAGAATTTAAGGGGGAACGGGTCTATGTTTAATGGAAACGAAGTGGCATTAGTTATCGGAGGATCACGAGGCATTGGTAAATCAATAACAATGGACCTAGCCAAACAGGGCTTAACTGTTTACTTTACGTTTCAAAGTAATCAAAAATTAGCAAATGAAATAGCAAATACTATAGGAGAAAAAGGTGGAAAAGCGTTTCCTATGCATGTAGATATTACAAATGAAGCCTCTATTCATAAATTGTTTCAACACATACGCTCAAAGGAAAAAAGAATAGATATTTTAGTAAATAATGCAGGAGTTATAAATGATGGATTTGCTGCAATGATGAGCGAAGAAAAGTGGGATCATGTGGTTGATTTAAATTTAAAAGGAACATTTCTTTGTTGCCGACAAGCATTAAGAATAATGATGAGACAGAAAAGAGGTTCTATTGTAAATATTACGTCGACAAGTGGAATAACGGGTGCACGAGGTCAATGTAATTACTCTGCCTCAAAGGGTGGGGTTATTTCCTTAACCAAGACCTTAGCATTAGAAGGTGGGGAATACGGGATTAGGGTTAATGCTGTTGCACCTGGTTTTATAAAAACAGATATGACAAAAGGAATGGATCAACAGACATTAAAAAGGATGTTAGAACTAGTGCCGCTTGGCAGAATTGGAGATCCTAAAGAGGTAGCATATCTAACAACATTTTTATCCTCTAACTATGCAAGTTATATCACCGGGAAAGTTTTTACAGTGGATGGTGGATTAGTTAATGGCTAAACATTAGATGATTTAATGACGAATTTTGAGTTAAACAAGGAAAAGGGGAAAACAGATGTTTACGTATGTAGAAACAAAAATTATTGCTGAAAAAAGAAAACAATTAACTACTAGAATTAAAGAAATTATTACTGAGAGATTAGATTTAGAAATCGAACCACATTTCATTACTGATGATCAGCCATTATTCGGAAGAGGCTTAGGAGTTGACTCCTTGGATGCGTTAGAGCTATTTCTGGCAATTGAAGAGGAATTTGGCGTTGCAGTATATGACGAGAATATGGCAGTACTGGGTTCTATTAATAAAATTGCCGATTTTATTGAAGAAAATAGGGAGGATGATGTGCAGTGAGACCGATATTAAATGCAGATCAAATCCGAAATATCTTACCGCATAAATGGCCATTCCTTTTCTTAGATAAAGTTATTCAACTTGAGCCAGGAAAAAGTGGAATTGGTATTAAAAATGTAACTGTAAGTGAACCTTTTTTTGAAGGGCACTTTCCAAATGAATCAATAATGCCTGGAGTGTTAATTATTGAAGCTTTGGCACAAATGACGGCTGTTGTTTATGTTACAGGAGAACTAGCAAAAATAGATACACATGGTGCATGTTCACCTAAAATAGATCCAAGTTCATATGTGGGTTATTTAGTTTCTGTACGTAATATGAAATTTTTAAAACCTGTAGTACCAGGAGACCAGCTAGAATTACATGTCCAAATTGGAAGATCACTTGGGGTAATCTCACAAGTGGAAATCACGGCTTATGTAGATAAAAAGAAAGTTGCTACTGGTAGTATTCAAGTTTCTAAAAGAGTTGAGGAAATATGATCCATGGTATGGATGTTCAAGTTCGTGAGTGTACAGAGGCAGATAGTGAGAAGTTAGCTAATTTTTATAATAAATATCAATATGGCCCCATTAAATATGGGTATCCCTTAAATAAGCAGGACATCAAGCAATTATTTCGAGAGCGGAAGATACAGTTATATTTAATTGCTGAATATGAAAATGAAATTATAGCTTCCTTATTATTTTCTAGTTTGTCAGGTCAAAGGGCAGCAGTTTCAGATGGGACCTGGGCAGGATTCTTTTTAATTCATCCAGAATTTCGTTCGGGAAATATACCAGATAAATTATTTGCTTATGCGATTAAAAATCTTATCCAACAAGATATTAAATATATTGATACAGAAGTGAATCCGGAAGATAAAGTAGCCATGGCACTCTATAAAAGAGTGGGGTTATATCAAACAAGTAGGTCTTATATAGACTATGATGGCTACCTGAATTTAAGGAGCTATTTACCTTATGTTATTAATTACCTGTTAGATGCATTTAAACCAATTATTTCAAAAAGTGACCAAGATATATGGCTATCTAGAGGTTGGAAAACAGTTAGGGGATTGAAGTCCCTACGTTCTATTCAGAGTAACGCCATAACAAGAAATGGAATTGAAGTTGTAAAGTATGCTATTAATCTTGGAGCAAAAGATGTGAATTGTTGGGTTGATATAAAAAGTGAAAAAATTACTGAGGTAGAAACAGAACAAGTAAGATTCACTAGTTATATTTTGGAAGGAAACAATTTAATTGTTGGAGAGAAGATTCATATCTGTTATGTATATGAAAATCATTTTTCAAATCCTATTGAAGCTAGTATTACATCGAAGATAGGGGACGATTACTTAATTGATTTAAAGAAAACTTTTTATCCAAATAAAAAGTACGAGTGGGAAGAAGTTATAACAGTTACTAAGGAAATTGAGGGAGAACTTGTTACTAAGTTAAAAGCAAAAGAACTAGAACTAACTGTTCATTTTGGAGTAACCATAGCAAATCCGTTAGAAGTGAATGTTGCTAATTATCCTAAGTTAATTAATGGAAAAGAATCTGCATGTATCGTTAATGTAAAAAATAATTCTTTAGATAGATTAATTTACAAACTATTTATTCAACAAGAAAACTCGAAAATACTAGATTTCAAACCGCTAGAAAAACACCAAATCTGTATCATAGAGCCGGGTGAAATAAAGGATCATATTATTGTATTGAATCCTAAAAAAATTGGTATCACTAATATGACATTTTCGGCTGTTAGTCATCAAAATAAAAATATTGGGGAATTAAAGGCAATAATTCCGATTCATGCGCATGGGAAAAATCATGTTTATGAAACAAAAGAATACTTAGTTCTAGAAAATATGTATATAACTGTACAAATAAGTAAAAGTACTGGTTGTTTATATATATATGACCTTAGAAAGCAGCAGTTATTAGCAAAAGAAGCATGGCCAGATCTAGATTATCCATTTTTAAATGCAGTAAAAGAACCGAAAGTAAATGAGCTGTCATGGGAAATAACATCTGATTCATGTTTTGAAATTATTCATGAGGCAACAAGATTAAAGAGAAGCATATGTTTTTTGTCAGATAAGATAGTTCAAATAAATGATTTCGCACAGGAAGGAAAATATATAAAAATATATCCTTGGTGCATGTTATATGATGCGAAAATGACGGTACCACTAAAGAGTGGGCTAGTTTCTAAACCTATGGTATATGGTGAGTATCCATATGCACTACATGACTATGAATTTGTAAATCAATTTGATCTACCTAGTCATCCAAACATGTATGAGCGAAATTATACATTGTTTGAATCGCAAAATATTAATATTGGATTTATATGGAAAGGAAATATAGAGCGTATCCTATTTGGATTAAGATGGATGCCAGCGGTAATATTTAAACGGAATGATAAAGAAAAATGTATAACAAAAACGCACTATTATAGTTTATGTTCCCATGATAGCAAAGATGAAGTGGAAGAAATCTATAACGATATTACTAGTCATACATCCAAATTCATATCTAATAAGATTCCGTACTCAATTGAGACTGACCAATTTCATATTATAAATGAGAACGGGGAATTTCATATTCATGGAAGTCTAAAAAACTTATTTTCTTCCATATTAAAGGGGAAATTAACCTTGTTTTTCCCTCAGACATCTTACGAACAACAATTGTTTATACAAGACATAGAATCTATAAGCAATTTTAATTTTGAATTTAGTGGAAAGGTTAATTGGTCAAAAGCACATTATGCCGTACTTACGTATCAAGATGAATTAAATAGAAATGCGATAACTAAAAAAATATATCTTTTCCTTAAAGGAAGAAATAAATTAACATATAGCGAAAAAAAACAAGAATATCTAGTTCAAAATAATGTACTAAATTTAAAGATTAAAGTAAACCAAAGTAGTAAAATAACAGAATTTATGTATAAAGATAAGGAGATTTTAAAAGAAAACTCAGTATTAAGTTCTTATAATTTTTTACCCGGTGTAATGATACCAACGGCTAACTCTTATACTCCAGATTGTAGGAAAGATTTAAGCATTAATTCAATATATCTCAATAAAAGTAATCATTCAGTAGTAGCAACGGAAAATACATATAAGGAATTTATTCATCAGATTTTCTGTCAATCTGATGAATGGAAAGTTAAATATACAACTGTATATGATCTACCTGTTTTACAAATACAATTGAAAAGCCTACAGAAAGATAAAATAAAAACTAGTGTCTTTCACTTATTCTGGGAGAAAAAAGGAAAAACAAAAATTAAAAAGATGTATTATTGGCAGAATGGAGAGCAAAACACGTTATTACCAAATGGCAAACAAAGAAAGATTTATGTAGATAATAAGGTAATTCTCGAATTATCTAATGGGTTATTTGTATCTATTTTAGCATTATCACATAGTACAAAATGTTTTATATACGAATGGCCCAAAAAAGGGATACAAATCGGAATATATGGTAATCAGAATGAATTTAATGATGGAGATATTCGCTTTAATATTGCAGTTGGAGAAACTTTACTTGATAGTGAATACTTTTCGCAAATTTTATTAGAGGGGAATATGACATGAAAGTATTGTTTATTGCACCTAGTCACTTTAGCATTGGTGAGTTGCACAATGCCTTATGTCTAGCGAAACAAATTGAAGAGGATGGAGAAGTATATTTTTTAACAAGTGAAAAATTCTTATGGTATGCCAATAAATCTGTAGCAAATGTTAGATCACTAACAAAGGGGCTAAAACAAAAAGGGGTTATAAAACAAATCAATAATTTATTTCAACCTGATGCTATTGTTTTAGCTGATTACCATAATTTATTTTTAGAGTCTCCAATTATTGATCTTGATTATCTATTAAACCTACACATACCTTGTTTTTCTA
The DNA here is from genome assembly GCF_000238655.1 of Bacillus sp. 7_6_55CFAA_CT2. NCBI lineage: Bacteria > Bacillati > Bacillota > Bacilli > Caryophanales > Bacillaceae > Bacillus > Bacillus sp. 7_6_55CFAA_CT2. Next base: position 187,522 of record NZ_JH414712.1, read on the forward strand.
TTGATTCTTTAGCTTGGGGTAGTGAGGATCGATTATTAGAAAATAAACTTTTTAAAAATGCAAATTACAATAGCTTAAAGAAAAGGTCATTGATAGAACTACCTAAAATCCCCTCTCAATTTAAGCTAATTAGAACTTGTCCAGTGAATAGTTATAAACAAGATAGTGAGAATATTACTTCTGTCAAATTATATAAAGAGGCTTTACAAATAGATGAGGAAATAAGAATGAAAATAAGAACACAACTAGGTTGTAGGGAACAAGATAAATTAATTATGATTGCGAAATCATCATGGGCCAACCTATTAGTAAAAATGAGGCTTATGGAGAAGAAACAGTACAATGATGCAAGATTTAGTTATGAATATATATTACAAGAACTATTAAGCCTATATCTTCAGGACTTTCCAAGAGATACATGTATTAAATTAATTGGGGTTTCAGATGAGACCAAATTTGTTTCTATGAAAAATGGAGGAAAAATAGAATTTGTTTCACTACCATTTCTTCATTTGGAAGAATATGAGCAACTAATATTATCATGTGATTTATTTATCACCGATAATATTACATCCTGCTCAATGGGAAAAGCGGTATTTGGAAAAATACCTGTAATTAGTCTGGTAAACCATTTGGAATATAAAGAATTAAAGACTCAAAGAGATAGCCATAATCCTACCTTAAGAAGCATTATAGAAAAATGGAATTATATACTACCTAATGGACTTTATCCATTTCTTGTATTTCCAAATGGATGGCATAAAGAATTAGCACCATTGATGGATCAAAATGATTATTTTAAATGTGTGCATACTTGTGAAATGTTTGATTTAAAAGAAACTAGTCAAACAATATTTAATATGCTGTATAGCAAAAAGGAGATTGATAAATTAAAGAAAATGCAACAACTGTATATAAATAATGTATGTAATCTACCGACAATAAAAGATGTGATAAAGAGAGAATTGGGGGCGCTTAATCATGAGTAATCAAATTAATGTACAAGAAGAAACTAATGAAGCATATGATGCAGTACGTAACGGAATTGGTGTAATAGATTTATCAACAACAGGAAGAATTGTGGTGAAAGGTGAGGACCATGTAGAGTTCCTAGATCGTCTAGTTACGAAGGATATTATATTTATGGAAGAAGAAACAACACTCTTTACTTTGTTATTACAAGAAGATGGGACTGTAATTGATATTATTAATCTGTTTAAAAATGAGGATTCTCTTACAGTTATTACGACACCGCATAAAAAAGAAATGGTACTAGCCTGGTTGCAAAACCAAAAACCAAGCGGAGTTGAGATTATAGATATAAGTCAAACACATTCTCAAATTGGATTTGAAGGTCCGTATGCATGGAAATTAGCTCAAAAGTTTTTAGACTTCGAAATATCATCACTGCCATTTCAATCATTTGTGTTAAATCAATTATTTGGGAAAGAATTTCTATTAGCAAGAACAGGTGTAACAGCAGAGTATGGTTATCAATTATTGTTTGAAAAATGCCTAGAGCCAATAGTATTAGAAACTGTAAATTCTTTTAAAGAAGATATTAAATTGAAGAAAGTAGATTGGGAAACATTAGAGACGCTAATGTTAGAAATTCGACATCCATATTTTGAATTCAAACATTTAGAAGAACTAAATATTTTTGAAGCTGGTTTAGAATGGTTTATTGATTTTTATAAAGACGAATTTTATGGAAGAGAAGTCTTAGAACAGCAATCGGAAGCTGGCGTAAATAAAAGAATTGTGGGATTCACGACAGGAATAGAGAGCAAAATTACAGTTAATGATGAGATTTTTATAGAGGAACAATTAATTGGTAAAGTTATTGAACTTAAAGAAAGTCCCGTTTTAAACAGGAGACTCGGAATTGCTTTATTAGAGGAACCATTTGCTGTTTCAGGAATTGGATTTTATGTGAAAAATAAAGAAAATGCTTTGTATGAGGCACATACTCAGTCCTCACCATATATTCTACCTAAATCATGGTCAATCAAAATACTGTAAAGGTGATGGCATATGAACATGAATAATCAACGAATCGTCGTAACTGGCATGGGAATTATTTGTTCAAACGGAAATAGTGTAAAAGAATTTTGGGATAATATTCAATCTGGGAAATCTGGTATTAAAGTAATACAAAATATCGATATGGCTGAAATGGTAACAGATTATGGTGGAGAGATTGAAAACCTTCAGGTAGATGATTACTTCTTTAAGGATGAAATAAAGGATATGGATCGCTGTGGAAAATTAGGTGTCATGGCGGCAAGAGAAGCGGTAGAAAACGCAAAATTAAAAATAGAAAACTTTAATCCATACCGAATTGGAATATCATTAGGCACATCTTTAGGAGGCATGTTGAGCGGGGAAGAATTTCATAATCAGTGGATTAAAGATGGAATTGAAAAAGCAGATGAAACGTTACTTTTTAAGTATCCAATCCATACGCCCTGTGACAATATTACGCGAGACTTAAAAATAAAAGGGCCAAAAATGATTATTTCGAATGCATGTGCCGCTGGTACAAATTCAATTGGATTTGCGCTGGATACAATTCGAAATAACAAAGCAGATATCATGATAACCGGTGGTGTAGATCCCTTATCTAAATTGTCAATGAGTGGTTTTAATAGTTTACAAGCACTAGCACCAACGCCACCATCGCCCTATAGCAAGAGTAATGGCGTGGTAATCGGAGAAGGTGCAGCTATTCTTGTTTTGGAATCATTAGATCATGCGATTAAAAGGGGTGCAAATATCCTAGCTGAAGTAGTAGATTACGATTTATCTTCAGATGCATATCATCAGACAGCACCAGATCCAGGTGGGGAAGGTGCTTTGAGATCCATGCGAGGTGCTTTAAAAAAAGCCAGCATAGATGCTAAGGAAGTAAGCTATATCAATGGACATGGTACAGGTACACCAGCAAATGATGTATCAGAGCCAAAAGCAATTCGTACATTAATTAATGAAAATAAGACACCAGTTTCTTCAACTAAATCAATGATAGGACATATGTTAGGAGCAGCAGGGGCGGCGGAAGCAGTAACAAGTATTCTTGCTATTCAACATGGATATTTACCTCCAACTATAAACTTTGAAGTTGAAAGTCAAAAGTTTAATCTAGATTTTGTAGCTAACATAGGTAGGGTAAGTGATTTGAGTTATGTACTATCAAATTCATTTGCTTTCGGTGGAAACAATGCAAGTATCTTATTCTGTAAGTACAATGAGAACCTTGAGTTATCAGCGGCAAAGGAAAAGCTAATTAAAGAAAAAAAGTCGTAATTACTGGTGTAGGGGGACTTGCTGGGAATTCTTCAAACCTTCAAGAAATTAAAGATTGTATGTTTAAGGGAAAGAGTGGTACCTCAAAGATTAAACATTGGAACGACAATCCTAAGTGCATACAAGCCGGGAAAATACCAGAACAAAACTATCGAAGGCTAATACATCCTAATTTATTAAGGAAGATGGATTCAATTAGCAAACATGCAGTATTGTCAGTGAAAATGGCTATAGAAAACGGGAACTTAAAGATAGATAAAAATAATAGGGACAAGATAGGAATTATTTTTGCAACTGGTACAGGACCAGTTGGAACGGTAGAATCATTTAACCGAATTATTATCCAAGAGGGTGTTAAGGCCGCCAATGCTAAATTATTTCCAAACACAGTTATGAACGCAGCAGCTGGACATATTTCATTAAACTTTAAAATAAAAGGGCCTACTTCAACTATTTCATGTGGTGGGGTTTCTGGTATTAGTGCACTGTACTATGCCTATGCCATGATTCAATCTAGTGATTATGACACATTCATTGTGGTAACGGCAGATGAAGTAAATAATCCAATAATAGAGGGACACTCAAAAATAAAAAGGTACTTAACAACTGAGAATATAAGGCCTTTTGATTGTAATGGTAGCGGTACCATACTTGGTGAAGGGAGCGTTGCCTTTATTGTAGAAAGTGAGGAGGCAGCGTTAAAAAGAAATGGTAATATTTTAGCTGAAATTAAAGGTTTTGGATTAACATCTGATGACAGTAAAATTGGGGACTTAAATCATCTAGGAAAGGCATGGGAGGAATCTATGCGTTTAGCAATGAAAGAGGCGATGATTTCTCCAGGAGAGATAGAATATATTTGTGCAGCTGCCAATGGTCATAAATATTTTGACCGTATTGAAGAGAGGGTTATAGAACGTACATTCGGTATCAGGGCTCCTGTTAGTGCCACAAAATCTATCTTTGGGGAAACTCATGCAACTGCAGGCCTTCTTTCTCTCATTAGTGTAATATGTGCATTTGATGGTGAAATACCAGCTACGCAAAATGTAAAGAGTCATAGAGGAAGAATAGATCTCGTCACAGAAAATCCTCGTAAGGCTCCGGTGAGCAATGCCTTAATTAGTACATATTCTTATGGTGGTAATTATAATTCTGTTGTAATAGGAAAATATTTAAATTAATTATTTATGTAGGAGGCCACTTTTATTAAGTATGTATCGGTCTCCTGCAAAATAAGCTATATAGTTTTTAAAGCTTAAGCTCTTAATTGAGCATATCAGAAAAACTATGAAGGAGCATAATGCCATGAAAGGTATCATTCTTGCAGGTGGAAACGGTACTAGATTGTACCCCCTTACCCAAATTGTATCGAAGCAATTATTACCTATCTATGATAAACCCATGATTTATTATCCTTTATCAGTACTAATGTTGGCGGGTATAAGAGAGATACTAATTATTTCAACGCCACAAGATATTAATAAATTTGAGCAAATGTTAGGTGATGGTTCAAAATATGGAATTACCCTTTTATATACTGTTCAGCCTTATCCAGAAGGTATAGCACAAGCATTTATTATAGCTGAGGAATTTATTGGAAATGATAATGTAGCTTTAATTCTTGGCGATAATATCTTTTATGGTCATGGACTAACAGAATTACTAGAAAAGGCTGTTAAGAAGACTAGGGGAGCTACAGTTTTTGGTTATTATGTCAATGATCCAGAGCGCTTTGGGGTAGTAGAGTTTGATTCTAAAAAGCATGTGATTGATATCATGGAAAAGCCAAAGGAACCAAAATCAAACTATGCAGTAACTGGCCTGTATTTTTATGATAAACGTGTGATAGGAATAGCAAAAAATATTAAACCATCTAATCGTGGGGAATTAGAGATAACAGATATAAACAAAGAATATCTTGAAATGGGAGAATTAGAAGTTGAATTATTGGGAAGAGGCTATGCATGGCTGGATACAGGTACACACGAATCATTATTAGAAGCAGCACAATTTATAGAGACAATTGAGAAAAGACAGAGTTTAAAAGTAGCTTGTTTAGAAGAAATTGCATTTAAAAAGAAATATATAACCAAGCAGCAACTATTAAAAATGGCAAATTCGGTAAAGGAAAATCAATACAGCCGATATTTATTAAGGGTTGCCCATCAATAGCATTTAAATGAATGGAGAGAGAAGAATGCGTAAAATTCATACAGCATTAGATGGTGTTTTTATTATAGAGCTTGATAAATGCAGTGACAAACGTGGTTACTTCATTGAAACATGTAATAAGAAAAAATTTGAACTCTTAGATATACAGGGAGACTTTGTACAAGATAATCAATCATTATCTGTTCACACAGGCACGATACGTGGGCTGCATTATCAGTTGAATCCTAAAGCCCAAATGAAGGTAGTGAGCTGCATTTCTGGTTCTATTTACGATGTAGTTGTAGATATCCGAAAGGGCTCCCCAACGTATGGACGATGGTTCGGAACAATTTTAAATGAGTATAATAACCGTCTACTTACCGTTCCTAAAGGGTTTGCTCATGGTTTTTGTACTACAGAACCTAATACTATTGTCCAGTATAAAGTAGATGAGTATTATTCACCTAACCATGAAGAGGGAATTCTATGGAATGATGAAACAATAGGGATTTTATGGCCAACTAATCAACCAATTTTATCAGAGAAAGATAAAAAACTACCTAGATTAAAAGATACTAATGTCAACTTTGTTTATGGAGATGATTTTAATTGAAATTATTAATAACGGGTGGGGCAGGATTTATTGGTAGTAATTTTATTCGGTATATGTTAAAGAAATATCCTCAATACCAAATTGTAAATGTAGATTTATTAACATATGCAGGAAATTTATTTAATTTAAAGGAAATATCACTAAATCAAAATTATAAATTCATCAAAGGGGATATTTCAAATGAAATATTCATAGATAAGCTATTTAAAAAAGAGAAATTTGATTATGTATTAAATTTCGCAGCAGAATCTCACGTTGATAGAAGTATTAAAACTCCCCATATCTTTGTCCAAACTAACATATTAGGTACACAAGCCTTATTACACTCAGCATATAAAACAAAAGTGAAAAAGTTTGTACAAATTTCTACAGATGAAGTATATGGGACATTATCTCAAACGGGTGCGTTTACAGAGCATACAATAATAGCTCCTAATAGTCCTTATAGTGCAAGTAAAGCTAGTGCAGACTTAATGGTACGAGCGTATCATGAGACATTCGGTTTACCTATGAATATAACTCGTTGTTCCAATAATTATGGTCCCTATCAGTTCACGGAAAAATTAATACCATTAACAATAACTCATGCGTTAAATAATAAAAATATTCCTCTATACGGTGATGGATTACATATAAGAGATTGGCTTCATGTAGAGGATCACTGTGTAGCTATTGATTTAGTTCTGCATGGTGGAGCAGATGGGCACATTTATAATATCGGAGGAGATAATGAATATACAAATCTAGATATTGTACAAAAAGTACTCAAATTCCTAAATAAAGATCAATCGCAAATTACATTTACCTCAGATCGCTTAGGACATGATAGACGTTACGCCATGGATGCTACTAAGTTGAAAGAAGAATTAGGTTGGACACCACACTATCTATTTGATGATGGACTTACCCAAACAATTAAGTGGTATATAGATAACCGTACGTGGTGGGAATGAATTTTATTAACTAAAAATTACATAAGTTAAACGAGGAATTTTAAAATGAAGATACTGATAACGGGAGTAGATGGACAACTAGGACAAACTTTAATGCAAGTACTCAGCAGAACACATCATGAGCTATATGGTGTGAATCGTACCACGTTAGATATTACAAATAAAATAAGAGTTAGCTCTTATCTTGATAGGTTAAAGCCAGATGTAATTGTACACTGTGCAGCATTTACAAATGTAGATGGGGCAGAGAAAAATAAAGGATTGGCATATGAAGTAAATGTATTAGGTACCAAGTATATTGCTCAAGCTGCAGGAAGAATAAAATGTAAATTTGTATATATTAGTACGGATTATGTGTTTGATGGCGAAAAGCATACACCATACAATCTTGAAGATCGTCCTAATCCATTAAATATATATGGAGAAACGAAATTGGCTGGAGAACATTTCGTAAAAAAATACACGAAGAAACATTTTATTATTAGAACGTCCTGGATATTTGGAAAGAGCGATGGTCACTTTATTGCTAAGATAGGAAAAATAGCAAGTCTATATGGTGAAGTACGTGTAGTATCAGACCAATTTGGCTCACCTACCTATGCAATAGATTTAGCAAACTTTATTGAGGAGTTAGTAGAGACAGATCAATTTGGATTATATCATGCGACAAATGAAGGAGTATGTTCGTGGTATGAGTTTGCAGTTGAATTTTTTAAAGACTTCAATACAGATATCAATATAATTCCTTTAACGACGGAAGAATTCCCGCAAATAGCCAATAGACCTAAATATTCAGTGTTAAGCAAAGAATGCATTATCCTGAATGGTTTAAAACCAATAAGACATTGGAAAGAAGCATTAAAAGAGTATAAGGACCAACTTAATAGTAGATAATCATTTTAATTTATATAAAATTAGCAAGTAAATATAGCTTTATTCTTTTAGTAAGTTTCATTTTAATTATTTTGTAATTTGTCGTTTATAAAGTATTAACTGTAAAATAAAAACACACTACTAAGTAGTTAG
>NZ_JH414712.1:195675-293530 GCF_000238655.1 Bacillus sp. 7_6_55CFAA_CT2
CCACTACTTAAAGTAGTGGTTTTTTATTTTACAACTATACATTAAATCGTAACAAAAGCCATTATACATTCGCTGAAAGATTAACGGTACATTCACTATTTTAGCATATTTACATTCAAATAAATGTTCCAATCTAGTGAACTTTCAAATTTCATTCGATCCCTTTGGATAAGGTAGAAATTTTCTGTTTTAGATTTAAAGTAAACGGTTTTATGTAATCTTGAAAAACAAGTTCATTCCAATCAGTATAGGAAGGAGCAATAATATTTTTCATTTCTTTCAATGTTAATTCATCATAAAAATATTCCTCATCTAGCACAATACCAATTTTGTTTTTGGACTTTCTTTCATATTTAATCATAAATTTTTCCGGAATATTTTAAAATTAGACCGGGGATTACTTTGATTGTAGTAGTTTTACCAGAACCATTGGTACCGATAAATCCTGTTATACAGTCGTTATTAATTGTAAAAGTAACATCTTTTAATGAGAAATTTTCGTAAGATTTATTTAAATTATTTACTTCTAACATAACATTTTTTAAAATTATTAGACTCTGAGAAGGAAGGTAAAGAAAAGGAATTAGAATTTTTCGCACAAAAGTACCTTCGTGAAGATGCTTTTCTTCTAGTATATTATTCTGAAGAAAAAGGAGTGAAATCTTGGGAAGAAGTAAACAAGGGTACCACCCCATCGCCATCAAGCTAAGAGAAGACACCTACCCCAAAAACGAAATTTTGTGCTGACTTGTAATAATAAAGCACATTTTTTTCTTTTTGGGTGGATCTGTTTTCTTAAGTTGATGGGCATAGGGGGGTACCCCTTGATGGCCAAATGGCGAAATATTTTACTGGAAAATTTTATTTTTATTACTTTTTTAAATTATTTATATTTATATATTTTAAAAATAAATATCGTATATTCCAGATTATTATTATACAATATATCAACTGAACTATATATAAGAATGGAGAGTTTTTAGTTGAAATTATTGAGAAACAGTAAGGTTGGTACAAAACTAAACATACTAATAGGCATATCAAGTATTGCCTGTATAGTATTATCCCTAATAGGATTTTGGGGATTAGAAAGAGGAAAGAGTGCTTCTTCTAATATGTATGAAGATAATTTAAAATCAGTTGATTGGATAGGAACGATAGAATCTAACTTTTATCATGTTAATATGAATTTTATGGAAATAATGGTATCCAAAGATGAAAAAAGAATGAACGATTTGATAAAAGAAATGGATGGAATTCGTAAAGAAAATGATCAGTTATTAAAGCTGTTCGAAACTAAAGTTATTTCTAATAAAGAAAAGGAGCTATTTAGCAAATTTCAGGAAGAGTTTCATGAATTAAGAAAAAAGATGAAAAAGGCACAAGAATTAGGGAAAGCTAATAATGAAGAAGCCTACACTTATTATCTAAAAGAAATCGAACCTAATATGCAAAAAACAATTCAGTCCATTCGTGAACTAATTGTATATAACAGTAATAATGCAGAGCAGTTACAACAAGTTAATAATAACAGTGCTCAAAATACAATGATAATGTTTGTAGTCCTTTCAATTTTAGCAATTATCATAGTAATATTCATCGGATATCTTATCAGGTTAACTATACGACAACCACTATTATTATTGCAAAATGATATGAAGAAAGTAGCTGCAGGTAATTTAACAATACGTACTTCTTATAAAGCAAATAATGAGATAGGAAATATTGTACAGTCTTTTAATAGTATGTTAGATAATCTACAACAATTAATTGCAAGTGTTAAATCGACAACACAAGAAGTTATTTCTTCTACAGATGGTGTTTTACAAGATACAAAGCGAGCATCTAATATTTCGAATGAGGTTGTTCAGACGATTTCTGAAGTAAAAGAAAAAATAGCAGGACAGGTAACTAGTATTCAAGAGAGTTCATCTTCAATGGATGAAATAACAATTGGTGTGCAAACAGTAGCTGAGTCTTCAGCTGTAGTTGCTGAGGTAGCAGTAACTACTACAGAACAAATACACATTGGTAGTGATGTGATAAAGCACTCAATTCTTCAAATGAACAGTGTTCATGATGTCGTGGAGGAAACATCAAAAGTAATAGATAGACTTGTTACACGTACACAAAAGATTGATACAGCCTTGGATGCAATTACTAATATTGCCGAGCAAACTAACCTTCTTGCCTTAAATGCTGCTATTGAAGCAGCACGTGCTGGAGAGAATGGGAAAGGGTTTGCAGTGGTTGCAGCAGAAGTGAGGGATTTGGCTGAAAAGTCTAAAGAATCCGCGAATGAAATTAACCATTTAGTCAAATCTATTCAACAAGATACTCAAGACACAGTTCATGTCATGCAAAAAGGAGAACAAAAGGCAGCAGAAGGAAAGGAAGCAGCCCACCAAGCAGATCAAACATTCTCATCTATTATGAGAGATATTGACAAAATCACAAGTCAAATTCAAGAAGTCTCTGCAGCAACAGAGGAGATGTCTGCCGGTACAGAAGAAGTAAATGCGTCTCTTTCACTAGTATCTGATGCTTCAACACAAATAGAAAGAGAAACAATTCAAACAGTACAATCAATTCAATTACAAGCAGTTTCAATTCAAGAAATTTCAAATCAATCTAACAAGATGAAAGAAAAGGTGAATGCATTAACAGAATTGCTTTCTAAATTTATTATTGAAGAGCAAAAAAACGAGAAATAAAATATATAATAAAGAAGTACAGGTCCTTAATTAAGGACCTGTACTTCTTTATTATGACTAACTGTAAGTTGTGAAATAAATTTATATTGTGTAAACAATTATGAACAGAATTTTAATTTTTTGTTTTATTTATTTTTTCTGAATAATACATATTGACAAAACAATAGTAGCGATATAGAATTGGTTTTGTTCACCGGTGAACATTATACAGGGTTTTTTGTTAGTATTATTTTTATTCACCATTTCTAACATCAAGATATTCTATCTCTTTTTTTATGTAGTTTGAAATATTATTGGTTACTTAAAATCAATAAAACAGTTTATATTGATAAAATTATTTAAAGGGATGATTGTATGACGAATGCTATAGCGGTAAGAAATGTAAGAAAGTTTAGTTCTCAACCCTTATCTACTAATTGTGCTGAAATATTAAAACGTAGTAAGCATGCAATAATAGGTATTAGTCCGTTTAATAGTAGATTTTCTGATGAATATATTAATAGACTCATTGAATGGGCATTACATACTTTTGATGATGTTAGTGTTTTATTAGCTGGAAAAGAAGCTGCAAATTTACTTGAGGCTCTAGGAACTCCAAAAGGTAAAGCGGAAAGAAAAGTTAGGAAAGAAGTATCTCGAAATAGAAGATCAGCTGAAAAGGCACTTAAAGAGCATGGTGGTAATGTAAATGCTATCCATACTTTTTCTGATTTTAATGACAACAATGCATATAGCTGCATGAGGGCAGAAGCAGAACATATTTTTTTAAGCGAAACTGATTTTCGAAATGCTTGCTTAGAAATGTCACATGCAGCCATTTTAGGTAGGGCAAGGGGTACTAATATAGATATTGATCAAATATCAAATGACATGCTAAATATTGCAGTAGAATATGTAATTGCAGAACTCCCATTTTTCATTGGCGGAGCTGAAATTTTAGGAGCTCAAGAAGCTGTACTTATTTATCATAAACCATGGGAGCTTGGTGAACAGATAGTTCGAAATGATTTTTCTATCAAGATGAAACCAAATCAAGGATATTTAATGGTTCAAGAATTGGAAGATATATCTTAGCAAATGGTAAGTAACTAATACAAGGAGGAAGTAATATGTCAAATACTATGCAAACTGTAAATATATTAACAGAGGAATTTCAAGAAGATCCATATAAGTATTTTTCATACCTACGTCAGAATGACCCAGTACATTATGAACCTGAGATTGATAGTTATTTTATTAGCAGATATCAAGATGTCCGTAATATATTGAATGATACTGAAACATTTACAACAAAATCATTAGCTGAACGTGCTGAGCCAGTAATGCGTGGACCAGTATTAGCACAAATGCGTGGAAAAGAGCATGTTGCGAAAAGAAAAATTGTTTTAAGGAGTTTTATGGGAGATGCTTTACAAAAATTAATGCCTTTAATTAAAAAGAATGCAGAAGATTTACTATCTCCACACCTTCCAAATGGAAAGATAGATTTAATTAATGATTTTGGCAGAACATTTGCTGTTTATGTAACAATGGATATGATTGGATTAGATAAGAAAGATCATAAGAAGATAGGAGAATGGCATAGTGGTGTAGCTGAGTTTATTACCAGTATAAATCAACCACCAGAGGCCAAAAAACATTCTCTTTGGTGCAGTGAACAGTTGGCTAATTATTTAGAACCAATTATTAAAGAGCGACGATTAAACCCACAGGAAGATTTAATTTCTAAATTATGCAGTGCTAAATATGAAGGAATAGCTATGACTGATACTGATATTCTAGCATTGATATTAAATATATTATTAGCTGCAACAGAACCTGGTGATAAAACACTTGCTTTATTAATCTATAATTTAATTAACCAACCGAAACAACTGCAAGATGTATTAAATGATCGCTCATTAGTACCATTAGCTATTGCAGAAACTTTACGTTACAATCCACCAGTGCAATTGATTCCTCGTCAATTATCAAAAGATACAGAAATAAATGGTATTCAATTATCCAAAGGAACTACAGTATTTTGTATGATTGGTGCAGCGAACCGTGATCCCAACGCATTTGAAAGACCTGATGAATTCAACATTTATCGTCCTGATCTTGATATTAAAAAGGCATTTAGTGGTGCTGCAAGACATCTTGCATTCGGATCAGGTATTCATAATTGCGTAGGAGCAGCGTTTGCAAAATCAGAAATTGAAATAGTTGTAAATGTAGTCTTAAATAATATGAAAAACATTAAATTAGCAGAAGATTTTCAATATGTTGAAAAAGGACTTTATACACGTGGACCTATTTCTATGCCTATTCTTTTTGATAAGTTAGTTTAAAAACAAGATTGCGATTTTAATTAATGATATAATTCAATTTTGCTAAGGGGTTAAAACCCCTTAGTTTTTTATTTTTATGAAAAGGTCAACATTTATACCTTCTAAGCTAATATAACAAAACATTAAATACATTGTTTCCATGCTTCTAAAAATTTAGTTACAATTTGTAACTCGGAATCATCAAATTGTTGGAATAACTCACTGTAACGCTTATGTGCAATCTTGTGCAACTTTTTATGAACAATGGCTAACTGTATTCCTTTATCAGTCAAAGTATAAAAGATTTCCTTCTTATTATCTGTATTTTGATGCGTCAATAAAATTCTATTATCAATAAGAATGCGAATAGCTTTGGAGATGGTTACTTTAGAAATATTAAGTTCCATAGATAATAGAGTGTTATTCATTTGTTGTTTACTCTCATGAATCACCGAAACAATATGAAGTTGCGTTAGAGTCCAATTTTTATTTATATTTTCATAATCACTAACTAATTCTTTGATCATCTCTTGAGATGCATATTTTTTCTTTTCTCTTGTTATGACAAAGTCTTCAATAGCTTTTAAGGTTTGTTTATGGACAAAATTTGTCATAATAATTTCCCCTATCTTGAATTATTGTTTACTAGTTAACAATATAAAGTTTACCAGTAAACAATAACTAGGTCAACAATTTAAAAAAGGACTTTTATGCATTGAAACTAACTCTTTAATATAATAGGGCTTTATTAGGTTAAATTATGAAAAATAGATACATTAAAGGTGCTTACATAATTAATTAAATTCCAACTTATCAATTGACAATTGATAAGTGAAGATATAAAATCAAAATAGTTTACCGGTAAACAAAAAAACTAAAATAGATAAAGAAGGGTAGAAACATTTAAATGAATAAGGGCATAAAACAGAAAATTTACGATAATTATCTACATTTGTTACACCTCAATGAACAAAAGGCAGATAAGGATATTGAGACTTTTTTTAAGCAAGCAAAAATGGATGAAATAGAACATGTACCGACAAATATGACAAGTATACACGTAATTGCCTGTATTGGTGAGAATCAACCAATAAATAATATTACAATTGCAAGGAAAATGAATTTATCTAAAGCGAATATCACAAAAATTAACACCAAATTAATAAAGGAAAATTTAATCACTCGTTTTCAGTCAGCTGATAACAAAAAGGAGGTATATTATCAACTTACTCCGGCAGGACAATCACTTTGTGAATTACATCAGAAAATTCATGACCAGAAAGAAAATGAATTTTATCAGTTCGTTGATTCATTTTCTGAAATTGAACAAAACGCAATATTGAAGTTTTTACAAAATATAAACGATAAAATGTTGGGGAAATAAATTTATTATAACTTAAATAAATTAGCTAATTATTAATAATCTTTTAGGAGGGATAGCATGAACCGTGTTAAATCAAGTGCTTCTTTTCTTTTATATTTGTTGTGTATTAGTGCTTTTTTCGCTTCTTTAAATCAAAATATATATTCTCCAATAATCCCCATAATTCGGGATTCATTCCAAGTATCTATAACGATGGTTAACCTTTCCGTTTCCATATTTATTTTTATTACGGCAATTATGCAAATTGTTTTTGGTTCTATAATTGATTTTAAAGGTGCTAGGACTATTCTTATTCCGAGTATTATTTTAACAATTATAGCGAGTATTGGTTGTGCAATTACAAGTAACTTTACAGTATTTTTAATATGTAGAATTTTACAGGCTGTAGGGACAGCTGCAATACCACTTATTGCGGCAACTACAATTGGTACTGTATTTCAAGGAGAACAACGAGGAAGTGCAATGGGTACATATCAAACCATGTTATCCATTGCCCCTGCTGTTGCACCTGTGTTAGGAGGTTTTATTGGGGAAAAATATAATTACCCAGGTGTTTTCTGGCTACTTGTAGTAGTATCTATAATTCTGTTTATCACTAATTGGTTATATTTCCCTGAAGATCGTATGGGGAGTAAAAAAGAAATGAGTCGAAAAACACTTATATCTCACTATGCTTCTATATTTAAAAGCAAAGTGGGAAGCTCCATATTAATATTAAGTTTCTTTGCATTTTTTCTTTATTTCTCCTTCATTGTTTACTTACCAATTTTATTAACAGATCATTATCAATTAAGTTTACAGGTAGTGGGTTTACTTTACTTACCAATGGCTATAAGTTTAATAATTGGCAGTATGACCTTTAAAAAAATTCAATCAAAAATTTCACAAAAAAATCTTTTTATAACTGGAAATGTAGTCTTAGCTTTAAGCGTAATATTATTTGCTGTGACACACTCGAATACTTTAATTGGTGTAACAGTTGCTTTAATTCTCCACGGAATATCAATTGGTATCCTCACTCCTTTATTCGCTACTATGATTGCAAATGAATTTGAACATAATAGAGGAAGTGCAATGGGAATGTTTAACTTTATTAGATATATGGGAATGGCTGTCGGACCCATTGTTTCGGGATTATTATTAGCACATTTCAAGCCTTCAGTTGTATTTGCTCTATTTGGCGGATTTTTTATTTTTCTCTCTTTTGGTATGCTTATACGGATTAGTAAGAGATCTATTAAAATCGTGCCAAAACAAGAAAATCTAAAATAAGAAAATGATTTATTATAAAGAATTAATAGTATATAGACTTTATAGTTAAAACATTATTCATAATAATATTATGATAAACTAAAAAATAATCTTGTTCATAATAAAAGGTGTAATACATTGTTTCTTTTTAATTTTGAATAAGGTAATTAGAAATTTCAATAAGAGAAATTAGATTTAGTAAAGTAATAAAGAAGGTGTAGAAAGGTTTTATCTTAAAAAGACAATCAAGTTATTTAATTTTAAAACCTAAAACAAGCATAACCCCGTTCTAATTTTAGAACGGGGTTAAAATATAGTTGTTTAATTTTCAATATAAGATTTTACAGCTTGCAATAGGAATTCTTCCTGTCCCTTACCAGCATCCGCTGCCATTTGCACTACTTTTTGCTTGAATTCATGATCTACATGAAAAGTTAATGGCTCTACATTACTTTTAAAGTAAATTCCTTCAACATGTGGTAGTATCGTACCGGATTTCATATGAGAATGTAAGTATTTAATCTCTTCTTGAAATTGCAATGGATCAACTTGTAATACGAAAGGTTTAGTTTCTAATTTAATAGTATCAGATGAAACACTCAATCGCATATTTGTGACACCTAGCTCTTTATAAAATAAATTTATTAGATTATAAGTAATGGAATTAAATAGCTGAGGTTTTTTAAATGAAAAGGATAAATACCCTCGTTTTGTAATTACAGCTTGCTTACGGAAAGGTTCAAAGGAGTAATCATGTTCTTTATACGTGGATAGAGGGAAAATTTCTTCGTCTTCTGTAAGAATCTTGCCGTCTGCTCCATTGACTTCTATTACTCTCGCTATTTTTCCGGTATGTTGATGTGTTAATAATTGATATAAATATATATCTTCGTCTTGAATCTTAGTAATGAATGTTTTTCGCTCTTTTGATGTAGTTTTTTCATAAGTAAGTTGAAAAGTTTCAAGGTCATCCTTATCAATGATATATACTTCTTTTCCGCGTTTTTCAACCTTTGAAGCAGGTAGTTTTCCAGATTTGATATATGTAAAGACAGTAGATGGTGCTACATTAAGAATCTCAGCTGCTTCTTTTGTACTATAACCCTCAATCTCTTCGCGATTTTTTAAACGTTCAATATCCTCTAAGTAGAAAATCTTACTACCAAATTGCTTCCAGTTATCTTTATATACACATTCTATTAATCCATCTTTTTCTTTCTTTAAAATTGTCTGTACTGTTACTCCTAATAAGTCGGCTGCCTCTTTTGTTGTTACAGTAGGTTTTGTAATGAACAATAAATCCTGTGTCATGCAAGGACACCTCCATAACTATTGTTTGCTAGTGTTTTATATATGTATATATCATATCAGAATATAAGATATATTTAAAATGAGAAATAAAATTATTAAAGTTTTTATAAATTTTTATATTTTAAAATCATTTTTGATTTTATTTATCTCTTAATATATTTTTGAATTTATTTTATTTATAAAAGGGAGTTTCGATATAAGGTATTAACTGTTAAACGATATCTATTTACTAATAAATTATAAAAAAATATAAGTATAGGCAAATAGAGAAGAATGTAGGATTCTTACAGAAAGAAAATGAATTATCATTTGTATAATGTATAGAAGTAAAATAAAATGATAAGTAAGGATAATAAAGATAATTATATTCATAATCTTCAATAGGAGTGGTGAATTCGAATTATGGATAAACAAAATGAAAAAGAGAACTTACCTATAATAAAGAATAAAAGTGAAAATATAGATACATATGTAGAAAACATAAGAGATATGTTTCCATTCCTGCATGATAGTCGTTATGTAGATAAGGTGGAAGAAAAGATGGAGGTTGCAGAAAAAGAGGGAAAGAGTAAATATACGTATTTAAGTGATCTGGAAGTCATTTATCATTTCGTACATTTACAAAAAGATATGGATGAGAAGAAGAATAGAAAAGAGGATACGAAAAAGAGTTATGTTTCCGAAATCTTATCATTTTGTCAGTGCATGGTGCAGCATGCAGAGGAATTCGAATTGAATGGGGAAGAGGTACAGCAAAATGATTCGTTATTAAAAACATTAAAGCCTTGGCATATTCGTAAATATAATGCTTGGTTGAAGCAAGTAGAGAACGGGAGAAATGGAGATACGTACGCAGCCGCAACACTTGCAAAAAAATCAGTACTTATACGTTCTTTCCTAAAACATCTTCATGTATTTGCTTATATTGAAAGACCTCTTCATGAAGAACTGCAGCGCGCGAATGTAAATGAACAGGATCGGCCAAATCGGGACCTATCTTATGATGAAGTGATGAAAATTTTAGGGTTTTATAAAGAACAAGGGCATTTAGTAAACTATACAATTTTACTAGCTCTAGCAAGTACCGGCGCTAGAATTCAAGAATTGTGCACCGCGAGAGTGAAAGACTTACATTATGACGGGAAGTATTGGTTAAAAGTCACAGGAAAAGGGGATAAAGCACGTGAACTTTTCATTCCTGAGCATTTATTCCAATGTATTAGCGAAATGAGACGGAGAAGAGGATTCCAAACGATATTGGATCGGGGAGATGAATGTCCTTTATTCGTAAATCAAAGAGGGAATTTTTATAATCCGAAAACTTTATCAAATCAGGTAACAGACATGATAAAAAAGACAAATTTAGATTTCTTAAAGTATCGTGAAAATCCTGTAACGGCACATACATTCCGCCATGCTTTTGCAATCATGGCAGTTGAACAAGGAAATGCAGATTTATATCATTTAATGCAAACACTTGGTCATGAAAATATCCAAACAACAAAGATTTATTTAGAAAAACATATGAAACGGAAGAATAATGTGGGGACTACATTTGCGGATATGTTGGTATGAAATTTTAATATGAAAAAATGTTTAATTGTGTATTTTTTACATAATTAAATGCACATTATTTAACATGTGAGAAGGTTTAATTATATAGTACTCAAAAATCTACACATTAAGAAATGGCAAGAAAAATCAATAAAGGTAGAGTCTCAGCGTTCATTTAGGGAAGAAATGAATGTGTTAGGAATTCAGGATTCAGATGTGTTTCAAATTCAGTTAGTGGAATATGCTAAGAGAGAACGAAAAAGAATTCTCCTAAAAATAATAGAAGAAAATAGTTTACTTACGTATAAATATCATAATTAAGCACATGTTATATACAAATATAGTGGAGGTGCAATTATGAATATTCAAAGACATGAAAGTAATACAAATGAAATTCTTATTTCTGCTGCAGCAAGTGCTATTGAGCAAATGAAGTATGAAATTGCCCGTGAATTGGGAGTGACACTAGGACCTGATACATCATCACGTGCAAATGGCTCTGTCGGTGGAGAAATTACAAAGCGCTTGGTTCGAATGGCTGAAGAGCAATTAACAGGACAATACAGATTACACTAAGATTAAAAAATAAAAGGAAGAAGGATTCTCTAAGATGAATCCTTCTTCCTTTTATTTATACAAAATCTAAAAATAGGTTTTAAAAACTTGAAAACGACCACTCAGATTCATTTATAAGAGTATTTATTTGTTGTGACAATACAATAAGTATAGAAACTCATTAAACTCTTTAAAAGAAACCTGGAGTCTATTAAACGTTGTTTCGCCTAAAATCTTTATTTTTTATTGTTTTAAGGTGTAATTTGTAAGAATTCATCTACAAATTCTAAAATAACAGCATATGTTAAAAGAAAAATTGGTAATAAATCCCCAAATGTAAGGAAATAAAATGCGTAACTTTCTTGAGTAACATTGAGCTGAAAAACAGTGTTTCATTTAAAGGAGTTTGTAAATACGCTTAAACTACCTGAAATATTAGCGTATTAATTGAAGTATCTGACGTAAATAATTTCTTCGTATGATTAAGAAATAAATAATTTTCACACTTCAAAATTAATACATTCTTTTACTAAAATTTTATAAGTTAGTAAGCAGTTAGCTTTGGCTAGCTGCTTTTTTTATATATTGTAATCGATCCTTCATATTACGGCTTTTTGATGTTTCATATATAGATTTTAAAAACTTCGTAAGTGTTTTGTAACATTTACGAGAGACTTTTTTAACAGTTATGAGAGAGAAAAGAAAGATTCGTTATATATGATGAGATTAATCTTATTAGTAGGTGTTCTAATTGACCTAGAAACCAAGGAGGAAAAATAACAATGAAACAATTAAAGCCAGCAATTAGTGTATTAGGTAGTGTATCGATGGCACTGACTCTAGCATCTCCTGCTTTAGCAGATGTAACACAACCGAATCCAGGAAGTACAGTTGAAATATTCAAAGAGAATGCAAATGCAAAAAAAGAAGATAAGAATTTCACGCTCGGATCTGATGGGGAGATAGGTTCGCTCATTACACAAAACATTGAAATGGCAAACAATGATTGGGACAAAGATGGTATTTCTAACGACTTAGAGATTAATGGATATAAAATTGAATTCAATTCACAAACTGGAAAAAATGAAGCGAAAGCATGGGATCCTGAGAAGGATAAAGGGAAACCAAAATTTATATCGAATCCTATGAATGCAAATACGGATGGTGATCCTTTTACTGATATGTATGAGGTTGAGAATTATAACAACGATTCTGATACTAATTTCAATCCGATAGTTGCCAACATGCCGAATTTGCAAATTGGTGTCAAACGAATTGAAGTAATTCCTATTGCAACCATTACGGATAATAATGGCGGATCAGTTAGCAGAGGATGGGAAAAAAGTGTATCTACACAACATTCATTTAATGTAGGTTTAAGTGGTTCAGGTGGTGTAGAAGGCTCAGCAGCCGGTCCTGTTCCTTCCGGAAGTGTTTCAGCAAATTTGGGATATGGATATTCAAAAACAACTACAGAAACGGAGAGTTATACAAATGATTTTGATTGGTCTACTGCAACAACTGTTGATACAGCGAACGCAGCAAAATTACGGGTACATTTGGAATATAAGAATGTAGGAACAGCATCCGCTGAAAATGTTTCGCCACATTTTAATATTCGTTTAGGAAACAAAATTATTAATACTGTAAAGGCAACACAAGATCGTTATAAAGCAAACTATTTAAGTACAGAAAAAGGTGGACGGAATAAAACAGAAGTAGTAATTGACAGTTTAGAAGGACAAGCAGATGCAAATATTGTCTTATCTTTGGATGAATTAAAAGCTGTTGAACAAGGGGAACTTCTTTCGATTGAAGTTTTACCTACAAGTACAATGGATTTATCTATTGAAAAAGGTGAAGAAATTATGCATTTGGGGGATTCAGGGAGATATGAGTCTAGAGTGAATGCAGCTACTGAACAATTAGAAACAGATATAGGAAATATACCAAAGTTTAGGATATATACTCCTAAAGACAAATCCCTTGCTGATAAGCCAGTTTTATCCTATAACGAAGTTTTTCAACATGTAAATATAGATACGAAAAAAGTGAATCATATTGTAAACAAGGCTAAAAGTACTAATAACGTATCAGTGGTTTCAGCTAATAATGGAACTGATGCATTAAACGATTTAAAAGCGGGACAGGGAGATCGCGGTTATTTACATAAAGATTCTGTACACGGTGCTTTTGCAAAACTACAGCAACCAACATTAGTAGAAGGTAGTTATGATTCTGTGACGCAAAAGATTAGAGCATCAATCTTACCTGGTTTATTTGGAGTGAGTAAAGAGATTCCTACTACTTATAGCAAGAAATGGAATGCTCCATCACAAACAGTAACACTAGTTAAACGTGAGAATGGATTTACATATGAGTCTAGAGAAAATATACACCCTATTAAATCTGAAATTGCTGCGCACAGAAAAGTTACATTTGAAATCAATGACGCACACAATTTAACGCCTATACAAAAGATTGATACTGAAATTAAAGCTAATAAAGAATTTGAAGATTATGTAGTAGATAATTCAGGTGAATTTGTTACAGAAGGAGTTCCTTATACTGTGGCCTCATATGGAAATACAGCTTATTGGGGAAGTCATCATGCCGGGAATAAATGGGAGTATCTTTGGTCTGAAAAATCTAGTGATGAAAAAGTGAATGTAATTATTGAAAGAGTAGGTCAACCTAAACCTGGAAAACCAATTAAAAAGGATGAAGAGGTATTAATTAAATTTCAAAATCCTATTTATTCAGATTATGCATATTTAAAACTTCAAGATAGTTATATCCATTTAGATCAAAAACAGAACGCAAGTACTTTTAAATTTAATCATGCATATCCAAAGAATTTCACTGGACACCATAAGCAATGGAACATACTATCTAATGGTAACAAGTTAAAGGTAGGATATTTAATCGATTATATGAAATATGGTAATGGAGAGAATGGGACTGATACTATAGCATGGAATCTATCAAGAGTTCAGTAATAGGTAATAGTTCTGTTGCTAAGTTTGGAAAGAGAAACGGAAATGAATTGAATCCGAAAAGTTAGATACGATAATTTAGGTTACTAATAAGGAATGAGTTCGATGTTAAATCGGACTCATTTCTTTTAATTTATATGATTTAGTAACTACTATTTTAAATACTTATCTAGTCATATAAGTAATCAAATGTTAAGATTACTATCTATATTACATAATTTATTTTTCGAATTTTCATTTGTTTTGAGGCTAAAATGTGGAATTCTGATTTATTTATGTGATTAGTTTCTATATCTTTACCTATAAAGATATTTTTATTGAATAATAGAAAAAAATTTTGTGTTATTGGTGAAAAAGAAGTGAGGATAGTATATGAAGAAAAGAATTTTAATCGTAGAAGATGAAGAAAATATTAGAGAAGTATGCAAACGATATTTAGAAAGAGAAGAATATGAAGTTTATACAGCTGTAAATGGTAAAGAAGGTTGGGATTTATTTCTTACACATCAACCAGATTTAATTATATTAGATTTGATGATGCCAAAAAAAGATGGATGGGAATTATGTGAGGAAATTCGTCAACAGTCAAATGTCCCTATTATTATGTTGACTGCTAAGGGAGAGGAAAGGGAGCGGATTTTAGGCTTAACAATGGGGGCAGATGATTATTTAACAAAGCCATTTTCCCCTCGTGAATTAGTATTAAGGGTTCAAATTATACTAAGAAGAGGAAGTCATGTACCAATACAAGCGAAAGAATCCCTGTTGGAAGTGATAGAGTTTCCAGATTTAAAAATATATCCAAAGACAAGATATGTACTTGTTTGTGATAAGGAAGTGGAGTTAACGGTGAAAGAGTTTGAGGTACTTTATCTCATGGCAAAACATCCAAAACAAGTATTTTCTCGCTCGCAGCTTCTTGAATTAATTTGGGATTTTGGACATGAAGGGGCATCAAACACAGTTACCGTATTAGTAAGTCGTTTACGTGAAAAGCTCGAGAAGCATACGATAAAGAATCGTTGGATTCATACGGTCTGGGGTATAGGATATCGCTTTGAGCCAAATGGAGGAAATGAAACATGAGATTACGTATTCAATTGTTACTCATGAATCTATTAAGTACCAGTATTATGGTAATTGCTATATGGTATAGTGAGACCAAAATGTTACTTGAACCGGAACAAACGCGGTTATTAACAGTAATTGCATTTGTGGCATTCATTATTTCAACGTTTATTTATTGGTTAATGACACGTCCTATCA
Organism: Bacillus sp. 7_6_55CFAA_CT2; assembly: GCF_000238655.1. NCBI lineage: Bacteria > Bacillati > Bacillota > Bacilli > Caryophanales > Bacillaceae > Bacillus > Bacillus sp. 7_6_55CFAA_CT2. The sequence continues at coordinate 211,016 of NZ_JH414712.1, forward strand.
TGAGATCTATACAAAATTTAATAAAATTGACGAAGCAATTTAGTGATAGACACTTTGAAACAATGTATATAATTGGGCAAGAACCACGTGAGTTTAAAGAATTAGCAACAGCCTTTCAACAGATGGCAAAAAAATTAGAAGAAGGGTTTACTAAGTTAGAGGAACAGGAAAACTCTCGTAAGGAGCTAATTACCAATATCTCACACGACTTACGAACACCTATGGCTAGTATGCAAATGATGATAGAAGCATTACAAGATAACCTGATTGAAGATCCTGAAATGAAAAAGCAATACTTAGCAACGGTTTTAAAAGAAATAAAAAGATTAAATGGATTAATTAACGACTTATTTGATCTTTCAAAGTTAGAGTTTGAGCAAGTAGATTTTCACCCAAGTTTCACACATTTAGATAAAGTTCTATTAGATGTATTAGAATCACATTCTGTCTTATTAGGAGATAAACAAATTCATGTGCAATTGGATGTCCCTGATACATTACCTCGACTTTTGATTATGTCTTGTAAAATAGAAAGGGTCATAGGTAATTTATTACATAATGCAATTCGATATTCTCCTATCTCTGGAACAATTGAGTTGACTGTAGTGGAAAATAAACTAAATCAACAGGTCCAATTCACTTTGCGAGATGAAGGAATAGGAATTTCTCCAAATGATCAATTACGTGTATTTGAACGTTTTTTTAGAACAGATCGATCAAGAAGTTCACAATCTGGAGGTTCCGGACTTGGATTAGCTATTGCAAAATCATTAATTGAAATGCACAAAGGGGAAATTGGTGTAAGGAATCGCGCAGATGGTAAGCAGGGAAGTGAATTTTGGTTTACTCTTCCCATCACATCATTAAAAAAATAAGATGGCTGAAAGACTTTTGTAACATTTACGTTAGAAAAATGAAAGACCTTCTTGTTAACATACTACTACACAGTATGTTACAGGAGGTTTTTTACTTTATGAAAAGAAAATATGTATGGCTTATAGGTGGTTTGATAATTGTATTGGGGATTTTGTGGTCATTGTTCCGACCAGAGAAATTATTTATTGATAAGCACGTAAATGAATTATTGCCACAAGCAGAGATACAATCAACTGAAGTAAAGCAGCAAAGTGATCGAGTAATAAGGGAAGGTCAGTTTCAAAACGGTGTCCATGAGACAACCGGAACGGCAAAAATTCTCCAATTAGCGGATGGAAAACGTGTTTTACGACTTTCTAATTTTGCAACATCTAATGGGCCAGATGTACGAGTTGTATTAGTTCCTACAAATCGTTTGAAAAATAATGAAGACGTGAAAAACTATTGGTATATTGAATTAGGAAAATTAAAGGGAAATAAAGGAGACCAAAACTACGAAATTCCTGAAGGGATAGATGTAAATGAATATGGTTCGGTTTCTGTTTGGTGTAAAAGATTTAATGAAAACTTTGGTGCGGTTTATTTTAATAATTAAATATGAACTTAAAATATCCTCTTACAGGAGAAATTCATATGGGTTATGGTAGTAGCTGCAGCGGACTTAGTTGTTAAGAAGGGCACTCATAAGAGTGTCTTTTTCATATTTCTTAATTATAAACTCTTTAATATTGTCTGGAAGCTCATTTGGATTACTCCATCTTTCCACGTATAATTTTAACTCGATACAATGTTTAGCTATTATCGGAATACCAGCCATTACTCAAATGATTTTCTTTCTAATATTTAAAAATATCCATATGGGATACATACTTCACTTCAATTACAATTTAATCAGTATACTTTTTAACTACATAGTTTCTATTTAAACTATTTTACAACTAAAAACAAAAGAAAAGGTACCCCTGCTGCAAGGTACCTTTTCCAAGGGGTATAACTCAATACCTAAGCGGCCGTTGGTTAAGTATACCGCTTAGACTATTACATGAGTTATATTTTTATTATACATTGATCATATCAAAAATATTATCATTAGTGAAATTAACATTCATTATTTTGTAATTCTTAAGCTGCCACCATAATAATAATTCTCCCCAAGTTTCATAACAGCTACACATGATCCTGGCTTATATACTGATATAATAGGTGTTACAAATCTACCATAATTATGCGCAGTACCCTTGATAGCAAAACATATCCTTATATATAAGGGTTTTACCTAAAATAGTTCGCCAGTCATTACAGTCATAAACTCCTCAAAAAACTTTTCATAATTCATTTGTATTGCAATTCTATGTTTTGGACGATTACCGAATGTTTCTGGTTCAAAGGTAGACCTAAAATCTCCTATACTTTGTCCTCTTACAGTATCAAGTACATTAACTGTGACTGCTGATTGATGGTAGGTAAAAATGTCATCACGATTAATCGCAATTAAAGTAAGTGCATCATGAACCGGGCTACCTTGTATTCCAGGAATTTTTTTTGATAAAATTGATAATAGTAATAGTTTAAAAGAGGCTTTAAAAATTTAGTTTTCTCTTTAGAGTGGATATAATTGACCATTTCCGGTGTTACAATAGCCGATTGTGTAACATTCAAAGGATAAATTGATAGATTCTTTGCGTATCTCATTACAATATTGGCCGATCCAGGATCGCCATAAAAGTTAGCTTCAGCAATGGGAGTAACATTTCCTGGATACAGAAAAGCTCCTCCCATAATATAATAAGAATGTACATATTTCATCACCTCTCCATAAAGGAGAAATAAAGTTGCAAGTGAAGTTAGCCTTCCGGTATTCACGATAATAAGTTCATTTTTATGCTGCTTAATAAGTGTGAGAACCTCAAAAAAATTCTCAAATGTCTGAACCTCTAGTCCTGGGGAAATGGGCCCTATCCCAAATTTACCGTGAACTTCTGGATAAAAAGTTTCAGCTTCTGAAGACATGGAATGCTCCGCCCCACCAAAAACTTTTATATATTCTTTTCCTACACTTTTAAGTAAAAAGCGAACATTTCGAACAACTTCGGCTTTAGGTACGTTCCCATAGTCTGCAACAATTCCTATAACATCAATTTTATCTGTCAAATGCGCGTATATGATAGCTATCGTATCGTCAATTCCGAAATCCCCAAAAAACAGTACTTTTTTCCCCATACAATGTTGCTCCTTAATTTTACTAATTTTTAAAACGGATCATAATTATGTATCGTAGGATAAGATTGTTCTCATTTTTTTTGTAATACGGTATATGAATGAATTCATCTAGTTAACATACACTTTCGTTAATAATGAGCAAATTCCTTTTGTATGAAATGAAATAGTATGGAATTTCAAATCTTAACAAGTTTTTTCTGATACCCTATACTTATTATGTGGTCCTCAAAATGATTAAAATACGTTATCTTTTCCTATGATTTTACAGAAAGAATAGCGTATTTTTTCATTATTGATACAATATAATTACCTATTAAAATTAGGAGAAAACAGAATACACATTTAGGAGGAGAAATACTTTGGAAATAGATCAAATAAAAAATATCCTAAGAAAAAGAGCGACTATCTTTCAAACAGGAGGAAAAAGGCCCGATTTATCTATAAATGAAAGTTGGATTGGAAAGATTCACTATTCATTACCAAATGAAACTTACCCAATCGACCGCTATGGAGAAAAAATGTATGCGATCATGATGCTTAATTTAACTCAAATACCTTTTCTTCCAGAAGCAGTAAAAGATTTGAAAGCCATCGCGGTATTTCTCTCTCCAAACTTTGCTAAAGACTTGTCCAACTTATCAGGAAATTTTTGTATTAGAGAATATGATTCTTTAGAGGAACTAGTACCGAATGAAATGTTACTTACGTTTCCTGATTTAAAATCTTTTCCCTTAATACCTAAATTAGTAACTGATGAGTTTCCACAATGGGATACAGAAGATTTTCCAAACAATATGCAAGATAAAATTTTAGAACTCGAAAACACAAATGAGATTGACTACTACGAGGATATTTTTGAAGAAAATCATTACATACATAAATTAGGTGGCTATGCTTGTTTTGCCCAATCAGGCATCCAATGGCCCGCAGATTATGATTTTATTTTTCAAATAACAGACGATCCAAAAGCACATTTAAAGATTATTCATGGTGGCGGAATTTATTTTGCTAAAAATAGCAAAACAAATGATTGGATCGCACATTGTGATTTTTTATAGAATTAGAATATAGAGTGACGTTTTTTCGTGTGAAATTTTGCTTAGCGTATATTCTTGTTAAAATGTTGGTGGTATGCCTAGTGGCAAAAAACTTTTGGTTCTTCATATCCAAACGCCTCTATTTCATTAGCTAACTCTTGTATACTTTGTTTCATTTGCAATAGGGGGAATTACTAAGTTGTATTAGATCAGAGTTCGACTTAGCTTCGTTGATCTGCTGTACCATTATTCGACTCGGCTGATGAAACCCGGTGTTTACATGATCATTCCAGTTTTGAGAGGAATTAGTTAACAAAGACCAGGTATTATTTGCAACAGAACCGTCCCTCTGTACCCCTTGTTTCGTCATTTTTCTAGGCCATCTAACTTGACAAATGTTTTTTTACCAAACTATAATGAAAATCATTATCAATAATATAGGGAGGATACTTTTGTCAATAAATGAAAAACAATATATTTATAGGTTAGTAACCAAATCTTGTTAAGTCGTATGTACTATTTTTAGTTTAGCGTTACCCAAAATGTACACCAATTAATCTCGCGAATTACAAGAAAACTATTATTGAAATGAGGCGTGCATTGTGAAGTTGGACGTGAGTGAGTTAGCAGAGTATCTTGCCAATAATCCTTTCCGAGTAGAAGGAGTATATCGTTATGCTAAAAATCCAGGTGTGCCTTGTGCTGAGTCTACAGATTATTTCCCAGGATTTGTATTTCCGCTTGCAGGGAAGACGCAATTTCAATTTAATGGTACGCCTTATACCCTTTCCCCAGGAAAAGTTATACATGGGGGTGCAAAAATGACATTATCCCATAAAATGCTTGGTGAAATAAACTGGGAATATATTCTTGTCTTATATCGGATAAGCAATTCGGAACGAGAAGACTCTGGCTTTACACATCAGCATTTTGAATTATTAACAGGACAATCTCCTCGTCTTGTCGAATTACTTATGCGTCTTTGGGATGTGTATAATCAGCGTGGAGGCATTTCGATGTTTCAGACCGAAATGCTGTTTCGCGAAGCGTTGAATGAAGCTTTATTAAGTGTTGTCAATAGAGAAAACAACTATGAGTCGCATACTTTATTCGAACGAATATCTACTTACGTTCATAAATACTATTATAAAGATATTACGATACATACACTTGCAGAACAAAATAATGTTAATCGAAATCGTCTTTCTTACGTGTTTAGAAAGCATGCAGGTATGGGGCCAGCAGAATATTTATTGAACTATCGTATAAAGATGGCTCAAAAAATGTTATGTACAAGTGGTGTGCCTGTACAACAAATTGCGCAGGCTGTTGGAATCGCAGACCCTTTTTATTTTAGTAGAATTTTCAAGAAGCGAGTTGGCATTTCGCCTACTAAATATCGCGAGAAGTTCATCAATAATCCATACTAATGTCAACAGGGGTCCATTCTTATTTGAAAATCACTGTTCTATACTTATGGAGAGTTAAAGGAAACATTGGATTGAAAGAACTTTCATTGAAATCACTCCTTTGTACTATCTGAATGAAAAGTTCTGGCCGGAGCATTTTCTTTTTAAGCGTAATGACAACCTTTTTACTTAGATTATTGTAATATAGTGGAAGTTAAAAATGAGGAGGGATTATTATCCATTACCAACCTATTAAACTAAATGACGAGTTATCTAAAATTAACGATTATTGGTATCCACGAGTGATTGGTGAAATGAATGATGATCAAATTCAGTTTTTTAAAGCTAATGGAGATTTTATATGGCATGAGCATCCTAATACGGATAAGCTATTTATTGTGTTTGAAGGGGAGATGTTCATCGATTTTCGTGATGGACAGGTGAAAATTTCTAAGGGCGAGATGTTTATTGTCCCGAGAGGCGTTGAGCATAAACCTTTCACTGAAAAGGAATCCCACATCATGTTGGTAGAGCCTAAAAGGGGAATGGATTGATAATTGTATCTAATGTTTCGTTGGCAGATAAGAAAGTGTAGATATAATCGAAAAGTTAGGATTTAAATGCTCTATTATGGAATAAAGCATTCATCTTTAATTGATACCCTGTTAGAGAAATATTATGCAGTAACCTTTTCCTTATTAATTGGCCAGTATTCCTATTCTAATATACTAAAATAAAAATACATCACTATTAAATAGTGATGTATTTTTATTTTTAGAAAGAATCGTTATACGCAACTGTACAGAAATAAAGATCACTTTTAATTAATAGATTTGCTATTGAAAATCAGGGTAAAAATGTACGTACATATAATTAAAGCAAATTCCTTTATAAAAAAGTACCCACTTTCTTGTCTAAAAAAGCATCCATTTTAATGTCTTTCGACAGTACAGGAGGGGACAAAATAAACTTCAACTACAAATTGCATCTTCACGTTAAATGCTAATTTAACGTGAAGATGCAATTTGTAGGAATTTAAAACCCTTATGTTAACTATCAAGAGAGAGTTTAAATTCTAATTAAAGTATAATTTAAACTATGTATTTATTACATAATAAATATCAAAATGAAGTGAATTTAATATAAATTTTAAATCACTATTGTATTATCAATAAAAAAAATAAAAGTTCAGCAATTATATATCACTGAACTTTTATTCTTTATTCTTTCCAATTCTTCCTAAACTATCTTTAATAGTTGTTTCTCCAAGTTGAGTGTATAACAAAGCTGTATCTTGACTCGTATGCCCAAGTTGCTGCATCACTTGTAACGAATCTTTTTCTTCCATGTATAATTTATTTGCCAATGTGTGTCTTAATTTATGAGGGGACATTTTTTTACCATAGGCTTTAGTATATTTTTCTACTATATCTTGGATAGCTCTAACCGAAAGAGGTTGTGCAGTATGTTTATACTTTGATAAAAACACATTTTTTAATTCTTTCCCTGGAGCGTATTTGTTATCTCTTATTTCCATATACTTTTCTAAATCGTTCAATGCGATTGGGGTAATCCAAACGGAATCTTCTTTGTTTCCTTTTCGGATTACATCAATTAGTCTTTCTTTTAAGTTTATATCTTCCATGCGGAGATCGGCCAATTCACTTACACGAATACCACTACCAAGAAAGAGGGAGAGGATAGCTACATCACGCTCCTTATCTCTTAGGAAATAGAATAACTGATGTTTTGTTAAAGATTTTTCATGTTCGTACTTAACATAATTCAAAAATTCTTGATCATCATCATTATGGAATATTTTAGATCTCATACGTTTTGCACGAGCATTTAATGTTTCTTTATCTTTATGTATTTCTATTTTAGCCATTACATTTCTATAAAAATAGCATTCTCCATCTTCATTCTCTGATAGGGAGGTGAGGTACTTAAATAAAGACTTTAAGGCCGAAATTTTTCTGTTAACAGAGGAATTCTGCATGTTTTGTTGTAGTTTTAGAAACCTCATAAAGTTCTCAACATCTTTTTTCTTTAAATTCTCCAAATCAGAGAAGGATATGTCTTTAATAGGCTTAAATTCAATAATTTGTTCAGATAATAGCCAATTAAAGAAGACTCTAAAATCATATACATAATTCAGTAGGGTGGAGGGAGAGGCATCATGCAATTCTTTGTACTCCACAAATTCTTCTATGTAAAAGGGCATTTCATTTAAATTCTCGTATAATTTCTTACGATGTACGAATTTTTGACGTTGTTTACTGTAATCCATAAAAATCACCTCATATATACTATAACAGAAAAGAGAGGCGAACACAAGTTCGCGTTAAATTCAATTTTTACACAGACTTATTTACATAATTAAATTATGGGATGCTAAAATATACTCGAAATTAAATAAGAATAGTGTAGTCATTCTAATAAAATTATAGATAAGCACGTGATAAATTTGTATTAAGCTATAAAAATTAGTACAAAAATCACGTTCACAGGTGTGCAAAATAAAACAATTTATATATATAAATTCATACAAAAAATCAATATATGAAAACAGTTTAAAATTCGTTATCTAACATGAATTGGTTAATTTAATCATAATTATGAGGAGTTAATTAGATCAACATAAGAAAAAATCCTATATAGTAAAAGGTAATTTACTATGAATATTTTCAATGAATAGTTCAGTATTTAATGATTCCTATATAAAATATGAATTATATGGACACATACCAATATACTGAGATTCATGCAATTGAGCTCGAAATCCCTAAATACTGTATTATATTTTTATTTATACATTTTATTGTTCGTAAAATTGGTATTTCGTGCGAAGTTGTGGTTTGAAGTTTTTTCAATTCTTCTTTTACCCTATTTATGTTTATTTGAGACCATTCTTTTTTTAGCTGTAATTTCTTTATAACTTATTATATTTTGATTAACATAGAAAAAAGTTCCCTTTATAATAGGAAACTTTTTTCTATGTTAATCTACAGCCCTAAAATTTCTACAATCTGACGTGCTTTATTATTATTAATATAATAATGCATCTCTAATCCTTTTCTTTCTGCACGGATTACAATTCCTTTTAACTTTGCTAAATGTTGTGAAACAGTGGATTGTGGAAGTTTTAATATTTCTGTTAACTGTGTAACATTGCACATTTTATGATGTATTAACTCGCTTATAATTTTTAATCGAACCGGATGTGCCATTACCCTTATTACATCTACATCTTCTTCGCGTATTTTAGCTAGGTCATTATTAGATATTACTGTTAACATTTCGCATTCTCCTTTATTATTAATTTCTATTTTCCTATTATCCTTATAAGTAATACTTATAGATAATTACAATTTTTCCTGTTGAGAAAATATATTCTACTCAATACAAAAAAGACACCTATTCCGAAAACAGTTTTTACCGTTCCAATGAATTGTTGTCTTGAAATTTTTTAGCCACACTATATTTAATCATATTATATTCTATACATGATTTTGAACCATGCTTAATATACGTTGCAAAGCAAAAGGAATAATTCTATTCCTTTTTAAACATAACTTTAAATTCAATATTCGCTTTCCTTATTACAAAATTTACAAAGATTCTCTCCTCATCCCACTTTCTATAACATAAATTATTTATCAACACGATAATATGGATTAAAAATTCCAATAATGGTAATATGGTGGTACCTTCAGTTGTTAACTGTTATCCCTTTTTTTAAAAGCCGTGTCTTTAAAGACACGGCTTTTAAATTTCCTTAACTAAAAATGTCTATTAATTATAAACCTAAAACTTCCACTTAGTCTTATTCTGTAATTTCTTCTCTTTTTGAAGTAAGGCCTTTAACTTTTTTAAATAATCGATTTCCATACGTAAACATTCATTTTCATCTTTTAATGTCTCTATCCCCCCTTCAATAGTTGCATTATTTAACTTTGATCTTGTCTTTTCCATAACTCCCACCTTTCTTCTTTTTATATGAGAATTCCACGCCTTTTAAATCATATATTTCCCTTTACCTACTAACTATTCCAATAAATTCTTTAACACAAGCAATTCATTTATTTCATTTGTTTTTATTTTATTTCTCAGAATTTTAAATATATCTTTTGAAAAACCCCTGGTATTCCATTCATATTTATCTCTCCTAAATAAATCGTAATACACATTATACCCAACAAATTTATAAGCTTTAATCTTATTTTTAACAAAACCTTCATAATTTTAAATAGACATAACACTTCATGCTGTCAACTCCCCCTATATTGATAAATATGAAACATCTAATTTATTTGACATTTCAATGACTTATGACAGGAAAATATATACATTTAGTTAAACCTAATGTATCTTTGGTTTGTAAGTCTTAGTTAGTTGGCCAACTTTTAATACAATTTAATAATTAAAAATAAGGGTGATTTAAAAATGAATCAAGTATTAAGGAAAAGTAAGAAAAAAATGATGTATCTAATCGGTTCACTTCTAATTTCTCTATCAATGTTTTCAACTACAAGTTTTGCAGCTACAGAAGGTGCTATAAAAAGTGTTACAAATAGTAATTATACTGGAATTGCAGCTGATATAAACCTACCAAAATCAGTTGTTGTTAAGGATGGATATGTGAATTGGTATTTAGGTATTGGAGCATCTAAAGTTGAAGGTGGTATTTCAAAAACACCAAGTGGATATAAAGTATTTCTTAATTCAGGATATAATGAATCAGGTCAAAACAATAAGTATTGGAACACACAATATGATACATCAATTAAAGATGGTGATCGAGTAAACCTTAAAATAATTAATAACGGCAATGGTACGGTTACTATGTATGTAAATGGAATCCCTAGATATACAAATCAGCCTGTATATGGCTCATTTTCTCAATACGAACCAGTAAAAATGGTTCAGGGCGTTGAAGATACTGGACGTAATTCTTTTAGCCAAGCTAGCTTTTCAAACGTACTTCTAAGAGCAGATACATCTGGATCTATCTACAAGAGTTGGAACAGTTCAATTTCTTCCTCATTTTCTAAACATGGCACTTATAGTAACAATTTCACAGTTTATTCTCAAGTACCATTAAGCGCAAGTTTACGCTAAAATTGTTCTTGTATACGAAATTTTTTAAAAAAGGTAGCTGTACTTTTGTACAGCTACCTTTTTCATACTTTAATTGCAAAAAGCGTGTCAAAAATAAAAAGATGAAATTGTAAGTATGTTCACTTCTCAATTCCACCTCTTCCAAAAATTGTATATTACCAATTCTCTTGTTCCTCACTATTCTACCAAATTAATAGCAACACATTATGTAGATATAGGTTTATACTATTCTACATTTAAATACATGTAATATTGCCTATACTTTGTTATTTTCATGTGAAACTAATTCACTATATATCTCTTTCTCTATATTTTTCAAGAGAATTTCCAACCTATTTTTTGTAGCTAGATTAAAATGTGGATTTAATTCTTTTATTATAAATTCAAGTATCTCAAAGCTTATGTAATCTCCTAATTCAAGTGAATATTGATCACCCAAGAAAGTTTTTAATTTTTTAGAGATCTCCACTTTATCTTTTTTGGTAATATTTACCCCATCCGATAACAAACCTCTCTTAGATTAGTCTTAAATACTAATTCAAAAAGTTTTTATAACATAATAAAAATATTTTGGAATTAATATAAATCATATAATGAAATTTTTACAAATAAATAAAAAATATACATCATAATCATTAAACAATATATTAAGCATCATAAACATATATTGGCTCATCATAAAGGCGTAAACATTTTGACCAATTTCCACATAACGTTTCCCATTCACCAGCAGGATATACTTCCGTACGCAATATATGAAGTGGTATACGTAAATTCAATAACCGACCACTAAGCGTCGTACGAGTAACTCCCGCTGGCATTAAAAACTTTGCTTCAATTACCTTTTTCAGTTCCATCAACGAGTATTCTGGATAACTCATCAATATTTCATTTGAATGAGGCCAGACCTCAGTATCATTTGAATGACGGCGTACCGTGTACTCATGTTGATATAAACCAACAATACGATGCCATATCTCTAAATGGGTAAATAAATCGCTATTTAAATCCCTTACATATAAAAAATGTTCTTGTTTATTTGCTTCTGTAATCTTTGCAAGCAAACGTTTATTATCAATAACCTTACCTGACCAAATTATTGTAGGTTCTTTCTTTAAATGATTTACCCATTCCCCCATTGGTAATAAATGATTCCAAGCACGAATTTTTATTTTTTCATCAGGTACTACCTGTACAGCAACGCGTTTACAACCTAATGCCATCATAGCCTTCATACGATGGGCACCATCAAGTAACAGATAATTACCATCACTAAGCTCAGATACTAAGGGAGGATTCCGTAAAACACCTTCGCTTTCCATTACACGACAAATTTGTTCCAATCTTTTGTGTTCATATGATTCATGAAAGCGAATTTGCTTGGGATGTAAGAGATCTAAGGCCGAAATAATTTCACTCATAAAAACAGCTCCTCAAATAATTACATAAATTCTAAGCTTATCAAATAACTAATTTTCTATAATGATTAGTCGTGTTTACCGATATTTAGCAGCTATTAGACAATTATTTCAAACTGCGCTTTAATAATTTTACTAGTCTTCTAATAAAACACCAATTTCCTTTTCCCTAGCCCTTTGATAGTAATAAGCAGCAATGGCTACATCAAAAATGGCCATACCCATTGGATTAAATAATATTGCTTTGTCATAAGGGAAGTTTTGCAGTGCTCCTCGGATTACAACGTCAGCAATTGATACTGTATCTTCTTTTTGTAAACCTCTTTCAAGGTGCATCCTTTCAACATCAGTTTTTTCACGACAGACTTCTTCCCAATTATCAACAACTAGGGATTTTGTATATTCTAAGATATCAGGCTTAAAATCACGAAGAGAAACATTGAGTAGTAGCGCTCCATCTTTAGGTTTCTTATCAATATAACCTTCTGCAGAAACAGTACAAGTAATAAAAATATCAGCATCATTATAGGCTTTTTCATAAGCATTAACCTTTTGAGTTTTAGAATAAATTTCCTCAGGAATTAATTCGTCTTTAATTCCATTGATATCATATAGGTAAACACCTTCGATTTTATCGCCTAATAGGGCAGTTACCATCTTTAAATGCATCTGACCAATAGGTCCAAATCCAATAATTCCAACTTTAACATTATTTAAATCTCTTAACTTGGCAAACTCTCGAATCATTAACCCTGTAACAGAAGCTGTTCGTATAACACTGACCATTGCTGTATTAAGCGTCGCAAATGGTTTTCCAGTCATAGCATCATTTAATATAGTAACTGAATGAGCACGTTGAATACCTTTCTCAATATTCTTCGGAAAACTAGCTATCCATTTGATTCCTGAAACCTTAACTTCTCCTCCAATATAAGCTGGCATAGCAATAATTCTATTAGACGGATCATCGAAACGTAAGTATGGCTTAATTGGCTGAGAAAAATCATCTAAATCAAGACTTTTTACTGCCTTTGAAATGACATTTATTGTTTCTTCCCAATTAACACCCATTTCATTGATATGTTTGGTATTTAAATACATCATAATTGCTTCCTCATTTCTATATCATTTTTATAAAGAAACTAATTGGTCTTCTACTGATTTTTGTGTATTGAGCCATTCTACCCACTCTACGTTGTAAATAGTTGATGTGTAAGCTTGTCCATTATCAGGACACAAGAAAACAACATTAGGTGTATTTTGAACATCCTTATTTTCAAAATACTTTTGGATTGCATAATATGAAGTCCCTGATGATCCACCAGCAAATATTGCATGTTTATTAAATAGCTCATAACAACCTGCAACAGTATGAACCTCCGGTACAATCATTACATCATCAATCAATGCTTTTTTAACCATACCAGGTATCATACTGGCACCAATTCCTGGTATGTACCGTTTGCGAGGCTTATCACCAAAAATAATGGACCCTTGACTATCTACCGCAATAATTTTAATATTAGGGAATTTTTCTTTTAATCGTGTAGATACCCCAGCGATAGTTCCTCCAGTACTCACTCCAATGAAGGCATAATCTAACTGTTCAAAATCATTAGATATTTCTCCACCAATTCCTTGATAATGGGCTTCAAAGTTATCAGCATTATTATATTGATTGGTCCAGTATGCTTTAGGAATAGTATTTAAAAGTTCTTCCACCTTATTTAAACGCGTTAATAAATAGCCACCTGTTTCATCTCGTTCATCCACTTTAGCTACTTGATAGGAAGTTGCTCTCAAAAAATTCTCATAACTATCATTAATATTTGGATCAATAACTGGTATGAATTTCAGGCCGATATACCTACAAAGAGTAGCAAGAGCAACCGCAAAGTTACCAGATGAAGATTCGATAATCGTAGAATTTTCAGTCACTTCACCGCGACTTATTGCTGATTTTAAAATATGGTAAGCAGCACGTACTTTAACGCTATTCATTAAATTGTAATATTCTAGTTTTGCATACAAATTAATCTTTTCATGCTCTAATTTAATCATAGGTGTGTTGCCGATTACCCTTTCTAAACTCTCTAATTTCTTGAGCATAATTTGCTTCCTTTCTTGGTTAAAATCTAAAAAAATTAATTAAACATTTGTAAGTTCTAATATAAATCACTTTTAAATAACTTATATTCATGTTTACTTTAAATGTCCTTTCGAATGTAGCTCAAATAGAACTTATAGCTGAAACACAATAAATGCTAAATTCTTTAGTATCGGTAAGCTAAGCACCATTCAAGTACTGCCATAGCACTATTTAGCTTGTTTTCGGCCTGGGTAAATACAATACTTTTCGGTCCATCAATAACTGTTGCTGCTACTTCTTCCCCCCGGTGTGCTGGGAGGTCATGCATGAAAGTAGCCTCCGGATATAAAGTCAAAATTCTCTCTGTCACTGCAAATGGATTAAATGCATCTTTCCATAAAGGATCTATTTTGCTTGTCCCTGTTGTTTGCCACCTTGTTGTATATACAACATCCACTTCACTAGGTAACATTTTTATATCATGACATTCAATAACTTTAGCACCAGATAATCGTGCATATTCTTTTGATTTTTCAAGCACACTTGGAGACACTCCATAACCAGCAGGTGTAAAAAGATATAACTCCGTACCTGGAAAACGAGATAAAGAAAGAGCTAGAGCTGCAGCACTGTTATTACCTTCTCCCATATATAAAACCCGTAATCCAGCTATTTCACCAAATTTTTGTTTCATTGTTGTTAAGTCTGTTAGCGCTTGTGTTGGATGTTCTTCCGTACTCATTGCATTAATGACTGCCATACGACTTTGAGATGCCAGTTTTTCCATTTCCTTTTGACTATCTGCAGTTCTTGCTACTAGTCCATCCAGCATTCGCGAAAGTACTTGAGTAGTGTCTTCTATAGACTCCCCTGTATTTTCTTGCAAATCATTTGGACCATACGTTACAATTTGTGCACCCATTTTTAATGCTGCAACAGAAAATGCCGATCGAGTTCTAGTCGATGTTTTACGGAAGTAAATCCCAATTATATTTCCCGCTAATATTTGATTAGGTTGCGATTTACCTGCGGCAAACTCTACCCCACGAGTTACAATTTGGTTAATATCACTATCAGTAAGATCCTCAAGAGTAATTAAATGTTTTCGAATAGCCATTATTATATTACCTCCCTTTTGAATAAGTGCATGTAACAAAAATGTATTTACACATATATGTAAATCAAAACTATTAAACAGCTAAGGTAAAACATAATAGATTGCAAATATAATTTAAGTGGATCCATTACCACACTTTTCTATATTTGTTTTTAAACTAATGTATAGCAGTTGATATATAGCCTATATGAACTCGAATACTATTTTTACTCATAAATACTTACATATAATTCTATTGTTAGTCTATATTCCTATTTTTTATGATATAGCTCTGCTGAATATATTACACACTACAACGCTAAAAATATACTCAAAATACTGAATTTTCAGCTTTCTCAATTCTTTTATCAATTTTCTGTCAATTCATACTTGAATTCTCTTTTTTACTAATAATATACATACAATGTTGGCCGTTTCTTTTATAGCCCCATCTCTATAAAATCCGCCCATTCAAAAGTATCGTTTTCCGGATTGTCAGTTAAGATGCAAATTACTGCTGCAGTCATTAAAGAGCCCTCTTTAAAAGAGATATACTCCTTCTACTGGCTCGCTATTTATAGTTATGATAATCTCTTAATTGTTACAGCTACAACGCTAACAATTATTATTGTAACCATTGATCTAAGTAAACAAACAATGAATGGCATACTAATATATACACAAAGTAATCTATTAAGCGTAAAATGATTGCGTATCCAGCAAGTTTAATTACTTATTCAGATCTTTACTTTTAGAATTTTCAAAATTAAATTCCCGAAAATTTTCTTTCCTTAGGGAAATATCGCTCATTTTAAACTATGTAAGAATGCTTATCTTCTATAAAGTAATTACACAAATCAACAAAATCAATTTCAATTATTGATTCTGGAAAACTGTCTAAAGAAGCACAACAAGAAAGCTTATAATCTTTACCAATAGTAAACTTTTTATAATAAACCTCATTAGATAACATGTCACCATAAAATATTGTATTTTTATTAATAACAAAAGAGTTTAAAGGTATAGTTAGCCCTTTCCCTATCCATTTAACAAAGCTTTCTTTTATAGTCCATAATTCATAAAACACATCTAATTGTTGTTCTACATTTAATGAATTTAAATAATTAAATTCTTCCTCAGTAAATATATTTTTAATCATTGTAGTATCTATGGGCCGAACTTTTTCTACATCTATTCCTACTTCTTCCTCATGAATAGCTCCAACAACCCAACTTTCGGAATGTGATATATTAAAATGAAAATGATTTAACTCATCAACATAAGGCTTTCCGTATTCATTGTATTTATATTTAATATCTTTATTTTCTTTTGAGAAATTTGTAGTAATTAAATATCTTATTATAATGTCTCCAATTAAGGCACTATATTGGTCGGGCTTTCTTTTATATTTCTGTATTTTCATCTGCTTTTCTTTTGAGACCAAACACATAAGTTTCTGCATAATATTATGTTCTATATTTCTTGGCACACGTACCTTATATATATTCATTATTTCCTTCCCACCTAACATCTTATATAAATATAAAAAACTCTCAATGAACAATTCCTATTTATTTTTAATAGTAAAAAACATTTTCAGAGGATAATATTCTATTTTACATTCATATTTTCCACTTATTTTCCAACCTCTTTATATTTATTATTGAATGGTCTCAAAGAAAAAAGTCTCATAATATGTTATACACGAATTTATGAGACTTTTAGAAAACTAATAGTGTACGATTTCAAATAATATTTCACCTATTTACATGTGCTAATAAGAGCATTTGTTTAAAATTCATTTTTATACTCTTTACCAATTCATGAATGTGCGGTTTCTCTAACATACTCAGATGGGAACCTGGCACTTGCAAAGCGTATACTTCCCCTGATGTATATTCATTCCATCTGTTATAATCTACTAGTGGGTGAATGTCATTAATAGATGCATTAAATAGAAAGATATCTGCTTTTATTTTTTGTTTACAATTATATTTTAGGTATGCATATCTATTAGCTATCATTACTTTTAACTTATTCATCATTGGATCTTCAAAATTTTGCTGACAACTATTTTCATTCAATGTAAATTTTTTCAGTAAAGATTCTATTAATTGTTCTTCACTCATTTGCTCAAAACTAATTTTCTCAATCCCTAACTGATCATTGAATTTTTCCAATTCTTCAAATGCATTCTTAATATTTAAACTAAGAATCTCCCTACCTTGTTCAATAGGATGAACATCAAGTAAACCTAGAAAACTAACTTTATCACCTAGTTCTTCTAATTTTCTAGCCATTTCAAATGCAACTATTCCTCCAAAAGACCATCCTAATAAGGTATATGGCCCTTCTTTTTTTACTTGTTTAATCTCTTCTATATATCTTACCGCCATTTCCTCTACAGATAAGTTTGGAAATCTACTATCATCATATCCTATAGATTGTAACCCATATACAGTCTTATCCTCTCCTAATTCTCTAGCCAAATCATAATAGTTTAATATACCCCCGCCTTGCCCATGAATAATGAACCATTGACTATCCTTGTTTGTTCCATTTTGAATTGGAATTAAACACTCACTGTCTATTCCTTTATTCCTACTTATTACATCACTTAATTGTTCAATAGTAGCCTTTTGAAATAATAAACTTAATGGCAGTTGCACATTAAACATTCTCTTGATATTTTCGAATAACTTTAGTCCCTTAAGAGAATGACCACCTAATTCAAAGAAATTATCATTTATACCAATATTATTTACGCCTAATATACTACTCCAAATATCAATTAAACTACTATCTATTTCATTTCTTGGTGGTACATAATTACTATTGCCCAGTGTATTTAGCTTCGGTAACTTACTTCTATCTATTTTCCCATTTTGTGTTAATGGTATATTGTGAATTGGTATAAGTTGTTGAGGTATCATATAATGTGGTAACTTTGTTGCCAAATATGCTCTTACCTCTGGAATAGGAATATCTTTTTCTGTAACTACGTATGCACATAAATACTTTTCCCCAGCTTCATCTTCTTGATCTATTACTACGGCCGTTTTGATTGTCTCATATTTTAACAAACTCGCTTCTATCTCACCTAGTTCTATTCGATATCCCCTTATTTTTACTTGATGATCGACTCGGCCCAAATATTCAATGTTACCATCAGGTAGCCACTTTGCTATATCCCCTGTTTTATATAGTTTCTCACCTCGTTCAAATGGATGATCAATAAATTTATCTGCTGTTAATTCTTTTCGATTGATGTATCCTCTAGCTAACCCTATACCAGAGATACATATTTCACCTGGAACACCTATAGGTTGTATCCTATGAAATGAATCCAATATATAAATTTTAGTATTTAACAATGGCGAACCTATCGGTACGTTTTGTGTTGTAATTTCTTTATTACTCTCATATCGATAAGATGTACAACAAACTGTAGCCTCTGTAGGTCCGTATCCATTTAATATTTGGAGGTTCCCCCTAAATAGATGATCGTATTTTGCGAGTAATTCTGTTTTAATGGGTTCTACTCCCACAAGTAGCTTATTTAACACTATCTTCTGGTTATCTCTAACAAAATAATCATATATTTCATTTAATAAAGTAGGTGGAATATATGATAATGTAACCTGTTCCTCAAGAATGACTTGTACAAGTTTTGTTACATCAAACTTCTCACCTTGATAAATAGTCATTCTTGCGCCATATATCAATGGGACAAATATCTCAAAAATAGTAACATCAAAAGAAATACTACTTGAGAATAGAACATTATCAGTTATCCCTATATCTTGAGAGAAATCTTCATACATTGCACACAAAAAGTTAGTCAAGGATCGATGTTCAATCATTACTCCTTTAGGTTGTCCTGTAGAACCTGATGTATAAATAACATACGCTAAGTTGTGAGGTTCTATCATCATGTGCATGTCTTCTCCTGGTTCTTCTTCAAAAGACATATCCATTAGATCTATTACATTACCTTGGAATTCTATCCCCTTTATAATAGAGTTTTGATGTACTAATACATGTGAACACCCACTGTCTGTCAGCATATATTCCACTCTTTGTTTTGGTAAGTCGGTATCAATTGGTAAATACGCCCCACCTGCTTTTAAGACACCTAATATACCTATAACCATCTCGATGGAGCGTTTCATCATCACACCAACAATGGATTCTCTTTTAACTCCTTGGTCTAATAACCTTCTCGCCAACTGATTAGCTTTTATATTTAATTCATTATATGTAATTCCTTTTTCATTACATACAACGGCTATTTGATTAGGGTTCCGTTTTACTTGTTCTTCGAACATTTTATGCACTAATAAATGATTAGAATTTGAATTCTCTTTTTTGTTAAATTCATTCATAATACAATGTTCTTCTTCTATAGATAACATATTAATATTACGCAATCGTACTCTAGGGTTATTAGTTACTTCCTCAACTATATTTGTAAAATGTACCATTAACCTTTCTATTGTCTCCGCTTTAAATAACTTAATACTATATTCTACTTTTAAATGAATGTTATTATCTATTTCCGTTGCTACTAATGACAAATCAAATTTCGAAACTGACTGCTTAAACGGATACGGTGTAAATTCTAATTCACCAATAGATATCGGATTCATATCCATGTTTTGAAAAACAAACATGGTATCAAATAATGGATTTCTACTTGTATCCCTATGCAAGTCTAAACCTTCTAATAGTTCTTCAAAAGGATAGTCTTGATTTTCATAAGCTTCTAATGTATTGAGTTTTAATCTACTCAAAAACTCAATAAACTCATCGTCATTTTCTAGATAATTTCTCATTACCAAAGTATTAATAAACATACCAATCATATGATTAGTATCAGAATGAGACCTTCCAGCAATAGGCGAACCTACAATAATGTCTTCTTGACCTGTGTATCTAGATAAAAGTATGTTATAAATGGCCAATAAAATCATATATGGCGTGGTACCAGTTTCAGTTGCTAGCTTATTTACTTTAAAAGTTAAATCTGTTCCCAAATTAAAAGAACAAACATTACCTTTAAAGCTTTGTATAGTCGGTCTTTGAAAATCGGTTGGAAAATTTAAAACCGGGAGTTCTCCTTTTAAAGTTGTTAACCAATAATTCTTTTGTTCACTAATTAGATTCTTATAGTAAGGTCGATTTTGCCACATCACATAGTCTTTGTACTGCACTCTCAATTTTGGAAGCTCATTTCCTTTATACAATTCTACAAACTCTTTTATTAATATCCCCATTGATAAACCATCAGATATTATATGATGCATATCTACTACAAGGATATGTCTTTCTTCTGCTATCCTTAAAAGCAACACCCTTAATAATGGAGGTTTTGATAAATCAAATGGACTTATAAACTCATGTATTAAATAATCCGCATCTTTTTCATTTACATGAACGTATTCAATATTGAAATCTACATTAGGCTCAATTTTCTGCACTAATTCCCCATCTAAAATTTGAAAAGAAGTTCTTAATATTTCATGTCTCTCAATTAAAGATTGAAATATATTTTCAAACTTATCTTTACAAATATCCCCTTCTACTTTAAGTATTGTGGGCATATTATAAGTTGTATTTGTACCATCTTCGAATTGATCTACTATAAACATTCTCTTTTGTGACGTAGAAGCTAAATAATACTCTTGTGGTTTTACAGGTTCTATGGAAATATAATTACTTTTTTCCATTTCTAATATACATTTTGAAAAATCAACCAAAACAGGAAACTTAAATAGGGATTTAATAGATAATTGCACATTAAATTCTTTATTAACAATAGAAATTAGCCTAGCAGCCTTTAATGAATGACCACCTATCTCAAAAAAATTATCCCGTATTCCTATCCTTTGTATTCCTAATACATCTTTCCAAATCTCAACTAATTTTCTTTCTGTAGAATTTGTCGGCTCTAGATGACTAGATTTCAAATTATTAATAGGTTGAGGTAATTTTTTTCTATCTATTTTTCCGTTTTGTGTTAACGGTATGTTTTGAATGGATATGATTTGTTGAGGTATCATATAATATGGTAACTTGGTTGCTAAATATGCTCTTACCTCTGGAATAGGAATATCTTTTTCTGTAACTACATACGCACATAAATACTTTTCTCCACTTTCATCTTCTCGCTGTATTACTACGGCGGTTTTGATTGTCTCATATTTTAACAAACTTGCTTCTATCTCACCTAGTTCTATTCGATATCCCCTTATTTTCACTTGATGATCAACTCGTCCCAAGTATTCTATGTTACCATCAGGTAGCCATCTCGCTATATCTCCTGTTTTATATAATTTCTCACCATGTTCAAATGGATGATCAATAAATTTATCTGCTGTTAATTCTTTTCGATTGATGTATCCCCTAGCTAACCCTATGCCAGAAATACATATTTCTCCTGGAACACCTATAGGTTGTAGCCTGTGAAATGAATCCAATATATAAATTTTAGTATTTAACAATGGCGAACCTATTGGTACGTTTTGTGTTGTAATTTCTTTATCCCTCTCATATTGATAAGATGTACAACAGACTGTAGCCTCTGTAGGTCCGTATCCATTTAATATTTGGAGGTTCCCCCTAAATAGATGATCGTATTTTGCGAGTAATTCTGTTTTAATTGGTTCTACTCCCACGAAAAGTTTATTTAACGATATCTTCTGATTCGCCCTTACAAAATAATCATATATTTCATTTAATAAGGTAGGTGGAATATATGCTAACGTAACCTGTTCCTCAAGAATGACTTGTACAAGTTTTAGTACATCAAACTTCTCACCTTGATAAATAGTCATTCTTGCTCCACATACCAATGGGACAAATATTTCAAATATAGTAACATCAAAAGAAATACTACTTGAGAATAGTACATTATCAGTTATCCCTATATCTTGAGAGAAGTCCTCATACATTGCACACAAAAAATTAGTTAAGGAACGATGTTCAATCATTACCCCTTTGGGCTGGCCTGTAGAACCTGATGTATAAATAACATATGCCAAATTTTGAGGTTCCATCGTTATCTGCAAATCTTCTACATGTTCTTCTTCAAAAGGAATATCCATTAGATTTATTACACTACCTTGAAATGCTACTCCCTTTATAATAGAGTTTTGATATGTTAGTACATGTGAACACCCGCTGTCTGTCAGCATATATTCCACTCTTTGTTTTGGTAACTCGGTATCAATCGGTAAATACGCCCCACCCGCTTTTAAGATACCTAATATGCCTACAATCATCTCAATAGAGCGTTCCATCATCACACCAACAATGGATTCTCTTTTAACTCCCTGGTCTAATAACCTTCTCGCCAACTGATTAGCTTTTATATTTAATTGTTTATATGTAATTTCTTTTCCATTACATACAATCGCTATTTGATTAGGATTCTGTTTTACCTGCTCTTCAAATAATTGAGGAGCTGTTACAGTCTCACAAAGTAATGTTTTATGAACTCTAGTCGTATGATTGAAATCAAATAATATTTGATTCTTTTCTGTTTTAGGCATTACATCTAGATCCATTGCAGATTTATTTGGATCTTTCATTAATATATCTAAAATATTATATAAATGATTAACTATTCTACTAACTAATCCTTCACTATATAAAGTAGAATTGTAATCCACTTGAACCTTTAACTGTTCTTCATTTTTCATAAACCTAATAACCATATCAGATTTTATTTTATCTGTACTCTCATAACAATGAATATCATCTAACATTACTATTGTATTTAATAAGGGAAGATTATTACTCTCTCCATCTAGACTTAATAATTGAGTAAGTTTATTAAAAGGAAAATGACAATGTTCATTTGACTCTAAAATTGTTTCTTTAATTTTATATATTATTTCTTTAAAATTATCTTCTTGATTTATTTGAGTACGTAATAATAAAAAGTTGTTTTGAAAAACCGTCTCTTCTTGACCTTGTTTAAAAACTGGCATTCCAATTACTACATCATCCTTATCGGTATATCTACTTAAGAGATATTTCACACCTGATAATAAAATAGTGTACAGTAACATATTAGAATTATTGCTAATTGCTACAGCTCTCTTCGCAATATCCGATGGGAATTGACAATAATAACTTTCTTTAGAAGCCTGAATATTATTTAAAGACAGACAATCACAAGGAAATCTACTTAACTCAACATCACCTGATAACTTGTCTAACCAATATTCTTTTTCTTTTTTAAATTTTTCACTAGATAATAAAACCTGCTGGGTAAATTTATCAAGCATTTTTTCTTCCCACCATTCTCTATGATATTGATACTAAATACTACATATTTAGTGGTTATGTTCCCCATAGACCTATCCGTTTTATCATGAGGGGGCACAATCATACTCGTCATTGGGAGTTTTCTTCCTCAGTAATAAAACTCCCAATGACGACCAATTAGATTGCTACTTTAACAATAGAAGTTTCACATAAAGCATAGAAATGCACTTTTCTCTTACTCAGATACATCTCTTAATTTTTTTACTTCACAGATTTTACCCTATCTAGTATTTTCATAATTAACTCGCCCACGATGTCAGCTTGATGTAGTAAAAACATATGACCACCATTAACTGTTAGAAAATAAACCTCATTGCCCCATTCTACCCAATTCTTAGCCCCTTTTACTGTATAATTAGAGTCTGTTGTTCCACTAATAATATATAGGGGCGCTTTCAACAATGTTGTGTCATCATTTATATAATTCTCAATGGCACGAAAGTCTGATCGAATAACTGGAAGGATATAGTTTAAAAGCTCCTGATGTTGTAATACTTCATCCGGTAATCCTCCCAAAGACTTTATATAATCTATAAAGTCTTTATCATCTAAATGATTTGTTTTTCTTCTTATTTCCGGTGGATTCATAGCAGAGATAATAACATTTTTAGGGTTTATACCCTTACTTTCTAAAATTTGAGCCATACGGTGAACTATAATTCCTCCCATGCTATGGCCAAATAATGTAACCTCTCCCTCTAAAATTGGTTGCATCTCCATTAAATATAAATTAACAAGATCATCTATGTTATCAACTAGTGGAGAAAGATTAGGACCATGGCCTGGAGGATCAAATGAAATAAGTTTTATATCTTTCGGTAAATAATTCTTTAAAGATAAAAAAGAATTCGAATAGCCCCCAGCATAAGGAACACAAACCAAATATTTGTTACTATTCAATCCTGGCGATAAATCTTTCATTAATTTTCTCAAGTGACTTCTCCTTTATTAAATAAAATTTTCATCAAATAGTTGTTTAATCAAACAAATTATCAATTTCTTCATCACTAAGGTTTAAGGTTTCAAAATCTGATGAAGTAAATTCTTTTGTTTGCATTTGACAACAGGATTGGATATATGTCTGTAGTCGTTCTAGATAATCTGAAAATAAATTTTCTACAAAATTCTTTTGAAAATGACTTGTACTAAATGTCACATGAATTTCTAAGCTTTTATTCTTAACCATGGCCACAATATCCAATAATGCAGTAATATGATTATCTTTTGATTGTTCACTGCCACTTTGATAATCAACAATAGTAAACCATCCATCCCCGAGAGAATTATCTATCTCTCCTAAATAGTTAAAACGAATTATATTTTGAGTTAAATCTTTGCAAGAAGGAAACTTCTCTTTAAGAATTCCATATCCAATTCCCTTATTAGGTCTTTTACGAACCTCTTCTTTAACACTCTTTATTTGATTAGCAATATTATGCGAAACTTGTAATACAATAGGATACATCGTTGTAAACCACCCTACTGTACGTGAAATATCAAGATGCTCAAATAATTCCTCTCGACCATGACCTTCTAACTCAAATTTAATTTGATCTTGGTTTGTATATTTACCTAAATTTTCTGTCAACACAGCAAGTAACAACTCCATTGGTTGTGTATTGTAAGGCACATTTGCAGTAGTTAATAGTTTTCTTGTATCATCTGCATTCAATGTAAAGGTAAGAGTAGTACAACTTTCAACAGTACTATTTTCTTTTTCTCTATTAATTTGAAAATTATTATCTAGCATGTTATCTATGGATTCCCAATAATCTAATTCAGCACGTACTAAATTAACTCCTCGACTATTTAAAGCTTCAGACCAATCTTGGAAAGAGTTAGTTTTTAATGGTAGCGATGGAACTTCTCCTAAATACAAGCTATTCAAACATCGGTTTGCATCTTCAATTAAAATACGCCAGGACACAGCATCAACAATAAGGTGGTGTGCAGTTAATAATAACAACTGTTGATCATTTGAAAGCTGGAATAAGGCCCCTTTAAATAATGGTCCTACATTCAAATTTAAACTTCCTTTTAACTCTTCACCTTTTATATGAACCTGATTCAAAGCCATTTCAATTGGAATTTCAGACAAATCAAACATGGTAACCTTAGAATCAACAATGGACATATCTTCGTCATAATAGAAGTAATCCTGCTTATCCTCATACCTTAACCGTAACAAATCATGATGATGCATGATCGTATTTAACATCTTATTAACATATTCTTCTTTAACCGGCTTCTTCAAAGACAGTAATACCGATTGATTCCAATGATGCGGGTTCTTAAACTGTTGATTAAGGAACCAACGCATAATAGGAGTAGGCTCTACCTTTCCTGTTACCAATGTTTGTGAGACTGTAACATCTTTTTGTTTAACTAACATTGCTGCCAATTCACTTACAACTGGATAATTTAGTACATCTTTAACTCTAACTTTCCATCCCAGTTCTTGTAATCTAGCGCTCACTTGGATCGCTTTAATAGAATCTCCACCTAAATGATAAAAATTACTATGCAATTCGATTCTATCAGTCTGTAATATTTCCTTGAGAACTTCACTAACCATTGCAGTAACATCTTCATCTACTTCTTCTAAATGAGTATGATTAGAACCGTTATTTAACATCGGATCTGGCAACGCTTGACGATCTACCTTTCCATTAATAGTAAGCGGTAGCTGATCCATATAGATAAAAAATGAAGGAATCATATAACTTGGTAGCATATGCGAAATAAAATTGCGTATTTCTATATTTTGAACACTGTCTTTCAAAACAATGTAAGCAACTAGATGATTTGAATTATCCTCACCTTGCCAATTCACCACTACTACATCTTTAACAGACTTGTGTTGTAACAGTGCATTCTCAACTTCCCCTATTTCAATACGATATCCTTTAACTTTCACTTGAGAATCCATCCGTCCTTGATACTCAATTAATCCATTTGGCAACATGACAGCTAAGTCACCACTTCGATACATCTTCTCACTCGAAATAAATGGATTGGATAAAAAACGTTGCGCTGTTAAATCCGGACGATTTAAATAACCTTTAGCTACCCCATCACCCGATATATAAATTTCTCCTTTTACACCAATAGGAACCGGCTGAAGATTCTTATCCAATAAATATATTTGAACATTATCAGCTGGTGTACCAATTGGTACGGATGCTCTTCGATCTAGATCTGGATCATAACGATGAATCATACATCCAACCACAGTTTCAGTTGGTCCATATTCATTAATTATTTCAACTTTACCGCTAAAAAGATCATATATCTTTTCGGCGACTGAGGTTTTCAAATCCTCTCCACCCACAATCAATCTGCGAAGAGATGAAACTTTTGGGGGTGAATAGTTATTTAACAATGCTAAATGTGAAGGCGTAACTTTCAACACTGTTACTACATTTTCCTTGAGTATTTTTGACAAAATAAACTCATCTTCATTAACATGATATATTACTAACAATAAACCACTTATTAAAGGAGTGAATATTGAAGTTACTGTTAAATCAAAAGAAACGGATGAATATAATGCAAAAACATCATTTTCACTACTAATATAGTTCTTTTTAGCCCAGGAAATATAGTTAACCAATCCACGTTGAGTGATTACAGTTCCTTTAGGATTCCCCGTGGTTCCAGAGGTATAAATTATATATATTGGATCATTTGGTGCATTTACTAGGTTTAGATTGGCATTATCTCCTTCATAAAGTTTCTGATCACATATATTAATTTTCTCACCTAAATATTCTAAATTACCCTCATTTGTATAGTCAGTTAAAAGTAATGTTGTGCCGCTATCATTCAAAATATAACGAATTCGGTCCTCTGGGTAGGAAGGATCTATAGGCAAATATGTACCTCCAGCCTTAATAACTCCCCAAATTGCAATTACTATCTCAAGTGAATGTTTAGCTAGTATACCCACGACTTGACCATTTTTGATTCCTTTTTCTCGTAACTTTCTTGCTAACTGATTAGATTTCTTATTTAATTCAAGATAAGTCATTGATCTATCAGCATGTTGAATTGCTATTTTTTCTGGTGTCTGTTTTACTTGTTCTTCAAATAATTCTTGAATAGTTTTTTCTTTCGGATACACAACAGCTGTATTGTTAAATTTCTCTAACATAAACTTTTGCTCATCATCCGATAACAAAGATAATTCTTTTATCGATTGATCTTCATTACGTAAAACTTGTTCTACTAAAGCTAAAAACCTCTCATGCATACAATTGATTTGATCTTCTTCAAAATCCGCGACTTTATAATCATATTGAATTTCTAAACCTTCATCTGCCCATTCCTTAATAACTAACTGCAATGAATAGGCTTGGTAACCACTGTAAAACTCCACGTTTTCTAAAGAAAATCCATCAATAGTATTTTTAAGTTTTGTATTATAGTAATTCACACTATATTGAAATAAACCATCGTATCCTTTACTAGTCAATTGCAAGTCTTTTACCAATAAGTTATAAGGATAACGCTGGTGAAATAGACATTGTTTTATTTCATGATTTACTCTTTTAATGAAAGATAGAACACTCTCATCTTCATCCACATTTAACCGTAACGGCATTGTGCTAGTAAACATACCTACTATTTTCTTTTCTAGTACACCGGAACGATTTAGTACAGGAGATCCAATGATTATGTCTGATTGATCATACATTTTATGAATATAAATAAGCATAAAGGTTGAAAATAATGTATTCATAGATATTCTATGTTTTTGTATAAAAGACTGTAGAGCAACCGATTTTTCTTTTTCAATTAAAAATATCTTTCGTTTCCCTTCTAGAGAATGAGATGTTTTTGATAAAAAGAAATCTGGCAGATTCATAAATTTCTCATTCCAATAATTCTTATTTTTTACGTATCGAGGGGATTCCAGATATTTCTCCTCTGCTTGTAAATAAGACAGATAAGTAGATTCAACCGTATCATTTATATGCTCATCATTCTTTAACTTAGAGTAAAAATCGATAATTTGACTCGTCATAAGTTGGATTGTCCAACCATCAGCTATAATATGATGAAACTTAACAAAATAGGAGCTTTCTACATCACTTATTTTCAAGAGCACAAATTCAAACAGAGGGCCTCCTTCAAGTGGAATTTGTTTTTGAAATTCATCCTGGGCCCATTTTCTAGCTTCTAAACTTGGATTATGATGATTAGAAAAATCAATTAAACATATTGGTGTAGGTTCAAATGGTGATATATATTGGTGGGGTTCTCTATGTTGTTGAAAAATCCGTAGACGTAAACCATCATTTTTCTTAATGAATAAATGAATTGCTTTTTCTAGAATTGTAAAATTAATTTCCCCATTAATAAGAACCATCCCTCCGATGTTATACATAGATGTGTTTGGATAAATTTGTTCATTATACCAAACTCTTTTTTGTGGGTGCGTAAGAGAATGTTTTACAATTGTTTGTTGCATATTTCCACTTCCCCTCTATCCACATCCGTTGGTGTTTCCGGAAATTGTATATTAATATAGTGAGGATAAGGATTTATATTCTCAAGATTATGTTCTAAAATTAATATTCCATTTTCGTTGCTAGTTTCCTTAAATCCAGCTAATCGGTACGTAACAAACATCATACGGTTACGGTCAGTCTGTCGAAACTCAGCCAAAAAGCGTTTACCTGCCTGTTTTGTTCTTTCCATTAGATATGTGAGGAGTATAGTACCAACGCCACGGGACATTACACGACAAGACATGAGAAGAAGTTTTAGGCAGTCGGCTTCCTCCGTCCTTTTTACAAGTGTTAAACCAATCTTCCCATAGGAGCCATATTTATCTGATAACTCACAAACTAATAATAAATAATCTGGATGATTACGATAATAGTTTAATTCATCATAATCATAGGTAATACCAGTCGAATTTAATTGATTCGTACGTACTGTTAACTCCTCTGCACGCTGCAAATCTTCCTCACGAGCCTCACTAATCACAAAATTCATCCCAAGTGAAGCTAAAAATTCTTCTTTTGGGCCTTCATATTCTTCTTCATCCTTCGTTCTCTTAAGATTTTCTAAATACATCAGTCTTCGACGACCTGAATCTTCTGTAATTCTTTTTGGTTGTAGTCGTGGCAAGTCTAATAACGACTTATATTCATTTACATGTATACACAGAATATCATTATGAACACTCTGTACCTCTTCTAATTCAAAAGGTTGGTCATCAATGAACGCAAAAGTATCAATACCTATGTTTAAATTTTTTCTAATTTTCTCAATGGAACTAGATTTAGAGTTCCAATGAATCTCCGGATATAAAAAATACTCTTCTATTCCAAATTCCCGTAATTTAGCTATTGCATCTTCGTAGTTATTTTTACTAGCAACTGATTGCAGTATTCCACGTCGATCTAATTCACATATAATTTCATAAATTCCAGGTTTTAAAGTAACTGTACCACTCTCTAATAAAACACCATCCCAAATTGTACAATCTAAGTCCCAAACAACACATTTAATTTCCTTACTCATGATAATGCCTCCTTTGTTTTATTCATTTTCACAGTTCCCATCTCCATCACTATAAGGTTATCTGCCAAATGAAAATATTGATCGTCGTGAGTAATAGCAATAATACATTTACCCTTCGCTCGCATTTGAGGTAACAATTCTTCATAAAAGAAGCGTCTATAACCAGGATCTTGATCCGCTGCCCATTCATCAAATAAAAGTATAGGTCGATCTTCCAAATACGTAACCAGCAATGCCAACCTTTTCTTTTGTCCAGTTGATAGTTGCGTAGTAGTAAAGTGCCCATCCTCAATGCCAACCTTGTCACTCAGTTGGAGAAGTTCTAAATAATGATCGATTTCTGCTTTCATTCCTTCTGTATTAATTCCATATAGCCTATCAAAAACATGAAAATCACTCAGGATAGCTGAATAGTATTGATTCAATTCCTCTGGAGCTATTTCTTTTCCATTTAATAAAACGTTACCTTCATTAGGTTCATATAACCCAGTAATCAGTTTTGATAAAGTAGATTTTCCACTCCCATTACCACCAGCAATAAAGACTATTTCTCCAGAATTAAACTCCATGTCTATCGGACCAATACCAAAACCAGTAAAATCTCCATCTTTATTCTTATACTTATAACTTACATTTTGTAGCTGCAAACAAATTGGCACATCTAAGTACTCTTTTGTTGTCGCGATTTGCTCATTTGCCTTTATATGATCTACACTCTTCACCATTTGTTGAATACGTTGCCAAGAAATACGTACATTTACGAGCTGAGGGATACCGCCCAGTATTTCATTAACTGGACCTGTCATATACAGAAAAACGATTACATAGTTACTTATCGTCTCTTTCGGCATATTAACAAAAATTTCTGGAAATACGAAAACTACAATACCAATAACAAAAATGAATAATAGTTCTCCGAGAACAAACACATTTGCAAATTTAATATCTCCTATCGTTCGTTTAACACGATAGTTATTACAGCTTTCATTCATAACTTCTCGAAAATCGTTTCGTTTTCCAGTATGAAGCCTAAGCTCTTTGAAACCATGCCTTAGATCACCAATCAAACGAAAATATACATTCTGAATATCTCTTGTTTCATTCCAAACTTTATCTGCTTGTCGTCCGATCAAAGAATATACCCCTGCAGTAATAAAGATGATACACAAGGATAGTAAAAAGGCATACATATTCATTACACCAAGATAGAGAAAACAAAATAGTAACGTTAATAAACTTGTTCCAGCAGTAACTAATAGATTGAGAGAACGAGAGATAACTTCCGTATCGTTATTTAATGTCGCCTCTATTCGGCCCTTCTCAATCAATTCCAATTTGTAATAAGGAGTCTGTAACAACTTATCTGTTAATTCCATCCTTTTTTCATAAACTAGCTCGTTTGTATACGATACAATGCTAGTTCTAATAATACGTTGTGAAAAGACATACATAACGATTCCAAGTACAAAGTAAAACAACAAGCCATTTTCCAAATTATTTGATCTAACAAACGTTTCATTAATCACAAAAATGAGAAAGGCATTACCAAATCCTGATATTAATCCCAAAACAATTAAAGTCAAAAGCGACTTTCCCTTTTGTCTTGGAAAACAAAGATTTAAGAATGTATGGATAACATAGGCCAAACCCACCCCAGCAATTGCATATATTGCAAGTACAACAGTTGAAGGAGCCCAAACTTTTATAAATGCCCACGGAAGCCCTCCAAACAAGAGATTTGGTAGTTGATAAAGTGCATAAATCATTAGCCCATATATCGCAACAACTAATACCATATGTAACCATGTTTTTCCCGTTGGTAATATAAACTTTCTTTTTCTAAAAATAATCTCCCTGATTAAATGAAATAACATGACCAATAACGTTAGTAAACACAAAGATGAGATCACAAATAAGGCTGTTCCTATTTGATCCGTTTTCTTATATTCATCATAGAGTAACGGTTTAAATTCTTTATCTATCATCATATTTAAAAGACTGCTACCGATATAGTAAGTGTAATTACTATTCAGATTTGCTAATACTACGACCCCTATCTGTTCCTCATCACGGAAACCAATATACGATGAATAATTTGGGTTACTTCCACCATGTGAAATTTCCCCTCCACCACTTTGATAGACCTCCCATCCAGCTGCATATGAAGCTCCATTGCTATCTGGGGCAACCTTTCTATTCGCTTTATGAGAATCGTTAATCAATTCCTCCGGAAACATCCTAGGCTTTTCAACCCCAAGCTGTAATTTTAACCATCTTTCCATATCATTTATATTTGAAATAAAATATCCAGCCGGTGTATTCCCCCTATAATTAGGAGCGTCATAGGGTAATGATTGTAAGAAATTACGCTTGTAACCTTGGGCCATGTTATCTAATGGGGCCATCTCACGTCCAGCGTATGTACTCAATAAATCCAACTTTGATAGCACATGATCTTGAACATATCTTTCAAATGATTGATTAGTTGCCTTCTCGATTACTAAGCCTAATAGATCGTAGTTAACCGTAGAATATTCAAAACTGCTACCCGGCTCTCGGTTTAGTCCTATTGGCATAACATTTCTAATCGTTTTCTCAATAGAATCTTTGCCATTGGTTATAGGAATATATCCAATGGCCTTTTCCGGTATTCCACTAGTATGGTGTAATAAGTCATAAAGTGTAATTTCATAAGGTTTGCCTTTATACTCCATTTCAAACCATGAAACATATTTAGTTAAAGAATCACTAAGTTTAATTTTCCCTTCTTTTTCTAGCTGCAATACAGCTAATGCCGTAAAAGCTTTTGAAGTAGAACCTAGCTCGAAAAGCGTCTCATTCGTAACTTGACGTTTTTTGTCTGTATTGGCATAGCCATAATTCTTCTTATAAATCGTTTCGTTTCCTTTTACAATTACTACTGAAAGTCCAGGAATACCCGCTTGAGATATTTGTTCTTCTATATGCTTCTGTATTTTCTTCTCATTAACCTGTACCGTTTCCTGTGCTTCCACCTGTCGATAAGGGAGTACTATTAAAGTCATTAAAATGATAAACTTCAACCATATGTTTAACTTCATATTTTTAGCCCTCTTTTAGTTAACTTGGATTAACTTTTCAATTTTCTTTTTAAATGGTTGCACAACATTTTGACCAATACG
This sequence comes from Bacillus sp. 7_6_55CFAA_CT2, assembly GCF_000238655.1. Taxonomy (NCBI): domain Bacteria; kingdom Bacillati; phylum Bacillota; class Bacilli; order Caryophanales; family Bacillaceae; genus Bacillus; species Bacillus sp. 7_6_55CFAA_CT2. The sequence goes on from NZ_JH414712.1 coordinate 244,311, forward strand.
TTCAATTTCATGCTCACTAATCTGAGAAGTAATAAGAAAATAATTTGCCCCTATTTCCCAAAAATCAGTTAACGTCGAGATGACTTCCTCATAGCTACCAACAATAGAAATTGAATTAGATGGGTTAACTAAACTTAGACCTCCCCAAAGATGATCATCTATCCACATACTATCTTTTGTAATTAAATCTTTGTATCGGCGAAGTCCAACAGAATCTGCATTATCTAAAAATAGCTTAGTCATCCGCTTTAAGGCTGCTGGTGTTCTCTCAAGTAATTCATATGCTTCTTCATATGCTTCTTCCGAAGTCTCACGAGCAATGATGTCTACTAAAATAGCACATGGAATTTTCTCGCGCCCATATTGCTTAGCGTAATTATTAACTGTTTGATAGTGTTCTCTAAGACTTTTGCGATCTGTTGCATAAAGTATATAAGCATCACCATACTCTGCAGCTACTCTCATTGCCTCCTCGGAGGACCCCGCTACAAAGTAGCGGGCACTTCGAGATAGATCTTCCTTTGGATAAATATCACTATTTTCTACTTGATAAAACTCACCTTTATAGCTAGTTACTCCTCGTCTTAATTGTTGTAACAGCTCAATATATTCTTTTGTCCTAGCATATCGAACATGGTGCGGTTCTGGTAATCCATCACGCGCAAGGACAAGCGAGGCACTTCCAGTTACAATGTTAATATCTGCACGATTACCAATTAAACTATTTAAAGTATTCAATGCTTTTGCTGTTACGGTAGGAAGCATCTGGTTTGTATTTTGCGCAACCAAAATCTTTACAAACTCCGTATTCATTCCAATCATAGACGCTGCTATCATTGGATCAACAGATGTTGGTGCAATGGAAACCAATACCGAGTCAAAGTTATTCTTCTCAGCTCTTTTAGCTTGATTAACATATTCCTCTAGAAGTTCTTTTGTTTGTGGTGTTGGAATAACAGGTAATCCCCAGCAAAACTCAACTTTTGACGGAACTACTTCTTTATTAATCATGTTGTTCCCCTCCCTTTACTACTTTCTACTTTTTAAAGCAGATAATGTATTTTTCATAACCGATTTCGCTTTCAATAACTCTTTTTTATTTGTTAAATTGTTATTTACTTCTTGATTACTTAAATATTTAGCAAGAGATTTAATTGACGTATGCTCATAAAGAACAACTATAGGTAAGTCTCGTTTAAAGGCCTCTTTTAATTTCACATTAATACGAACAAGATCTAAAGAACTCATTCCTAGATCGAAGAAATTATCGTAAATTCCTATTTCTTCGATTCCAAACATATCTTTTAATAATTCGTATAATTGTTGTTCAATTTCATTAGTTGGTGGTCTATACGTCGTGGAAACATCTGAACGATTCTGCTTTAATCTATTCTTACTTCCTTTTTCCAATAGTTCATTATAATAGTTGGCACCATTTAAAATTTTCCAATGTAAATCTATTGGAGAAACCACGACTTGTTGTTGATTTCTATTGATAATACTACGGAATACTTTTAAACCCTCTTCTACAGTTACACCATCATGTAATACACTTTCCATATCCATATTAAATTGCTTTGCCCATATTTCAGCCGACTTAAGTGACATACCCACCTCTTGCCAATCTGGCCAGTTAATAGCTACAGTGAACACTCCATCATGAGCCCGCTTATAAAACGCAAATGCATCTAAAAATTCATTCGCTGCATTATAACCACTCTGACCAAATTTCATATGATACGCCACATTACCAATTGATGAACATAGTACGAAGAAATCAATTGGTTCATCTTTTAATAAAGCATCGAGTACTAGTGTACCTTTAATTTTCGGAGCTAAAATTTTATTATTAGATTCTTTTTCACGATTCATCATAATACCTAGATAATCAGCGACACCTGCTGCATGAATTACACCATTAATAGAACCAAAACGAGATTTAGCCTTTTCAATTGCCTGTTTCATATCATCTTGATTGGAAACATCAGAACTTAGGATCATGTATTCTGCACCTTGAGACTCCATTGTCAACAAATCAGAAATAACTCGGCTTATACGCTCGTCTTTATTTTCTAGGTACTGTTCCCATTGATTACGAGGTGGGAACTCTGAGCGGCCAATCAATATAAGTTTGACATTTGGTACTCTATTAGCTAAATCTTTTGCAATTTCAAATCCAATTCCACCAAGTCCACCAGTAATTAAATAGACGCCACCCTCTCGTAATCTATCAATTTCTACATCTTCTTCCTCAAAAGGACTTTGAATAATCGTTTGCGCCCATCGATGACGTCCTCGATAAGCTACAACTATATCAGTAGAATCCACAAAACTCTCCATTAAACCCGCTTCTTCAAACATTTGTTGAGAATCTGTATCCATATCAATGGTACGACATTTTATATTTTGAAACTCAAGATTACATATTTTTGAAAAGCCTAGAATTGTAGCTTGCTCTGGCTTTAAGTTCAGCTCTGTACCTGTAACTTCAAACATACGGTCAGTAAAAATGTTTAACTGTAATGCTCCCTCATAATTAATTTTCCCAATTGCTTGTGCAATATAAAGTAACGAATAATATCCTTCATCCATTGATCGTTCAATTCTCTCTTGATCGAGAATAACCTCATTAACTGGATTAAAACTCCAAGCATGTATAATCTTATTTGGTAATAAATCTTTTTGTTCTAATTCTGAAAATAGCATTTCATAATGCATTTTTTGAGATGGACATATCGTATATAAACCGTCTGATTTTTCAGAGAAAATACCACCTGTTTTAACTTCAATTACATCATGACCTTCTCTTTTTAATTTTTCTATCAGTTGATTGAATCGATTTAGATGATCATTGAAAATAAGCCATTTATATTTTTGTTCTTTCTTTATTTGTATAGATTTTAATGTTTTGCGCTCCCAAGACGGCAAATAAAACCAGTCTTTAATATTAGCCTGTTTAGTATGGCCTCTTGTTTCCTGAGTTAAACTCTGAGATTGAGTATTAAAAAATGGATCAGCTGTAAATCGTTTTTTCATGAAAGGATACGTTGGTAAATCTAATAACCTTTTATTCTCACTGTTATTAAAAGTATTCCAATTTATAGTTCCACCTTGCATCCATAACCGTCCCATTTGCTTGCATAAATGCTCGAAGTCATTTGATTTATCCAGAGGATGACGTAACATGTTTAAAGCCAATTGATCTTTACTTCTATTTAAATGTTTTAATACAAAAGTTGATAATGCATTACCTGGGCCAATCTCAAGGCAAATTACATTTTTTAAATGAAAAATTTCAGATAATCCCTTTGAAAATTGAACAGTACTTCGTAGATGCTGTGCCCAATAAGAAGGTGATGTGGCTTGATTTGCTGTAATCATTTCACCTGTAACATTAGATATATAAGGTATTTTAGGACTTGATAATTTTATATTTCCTACAGCTTGCTCAAATGCATCTAGAACTTCATCCATCATTCGAGAATGGAAAGCATGCGAAGTAAATAGACGCGTTGTCTTTACTCCATGATTTAAAAGTAATTCCTCAATCTTATTGATTGAAAGTACAGTACCAGAAATTACTGAATGTTGAGAGGAATTTACAGCTGCTATATCTACATCATCTGTTATATAGGTTTTTAATTCTTCAACAGATAAATTTACACTTAGCATAGCGCCTTCTGGTACGCTATTCATTAACTTCCCTCTAATCATTACTAAATGTAATGCATCTTCATAAGACATTACTTCTGCTAAACAAGCTGCTACAAACTCACCAATACTATGGCCAAACATGACCCTTGGATAAACTCCCCAATTTATTAGAAGCTTGGCTAATGCATATTCAATAGTGAATAGTAGAGGTTGCGTCATTGAAGTTCTATTTAGCTGTTCAGTTGCTTTATCCTCTGTCTCCTTTGTAGGATACAAAATATTTTTCATGTCTATATTTAACCAATTTGAGAGTAAAGCTAAACCTTGATCAACGTGTTCACGAAATACAGGTTCATTTTCATATAAATCTCTACCCATATTGATATACTGTGATCCTTGCCCTGAAAAAAGAAAGGCTAAAGGTCTACTCTCTATTACGTTTGTTTTCTCTAGTCCCGTATCACCAAGTTTTTCTATGGCATCCTCTATTCCATTAACAACTACAGCAGTTCTATATGGAAATTCACGACGACCTTTTTGTAATGTATAAGCTGTATCAGATAGTGATATCTCTGAATTCCCCTTCAAATGCAATAATAGATCGTTAGTAGCTTTATCTAAGGATTCCTCTGTTTTTGCTGAAACAGTTAATAAGTTCCAAGATTGTTTTTCAAAATTCTTAGCATTGTCAGGAACAGACTCTAACACTATATGTGCATTAGTTCCACCCATCCCAAACGAACTAACACCCGCTCTTCTAACCTCTTCTTTCCATGGGATAAGTTCCGTATTTACACGAAACGGATTTTTTCCAAAATCAATGCTAGGGTTTGGGTTATTATAATGAAGGCTCGGCGGAATTTTCTTGTTTTTCAAAGCTAAGACCGTCTTTATAAATCCTCCAACTCCTGCTGCAGCATCTAAATGTCCAATGTTCGTCTTCACTGATCCAATTAAAACTCTACCTGGTTCTTGCTTACCAAAAGCTAACTTCAATGCTTCTACTTCTATAGGATCACCTAGTTGCGTACCAGTCCCATGAGTTTCTATATATGAGATTTCTTCAGGCTTAACACCAGCTATTTCATGAGCCGATTTTATAACAGCAGCTTGTCCATCAACCCCTGGTGCTGTAAATCCAGCCTTATTGGATCCATCATTGTTTACTGCAGCTCCTTTAATAACTCCATATATTAAATTTCCATCTCGAAGAGCGTCCTCCAACCTTTTCAGTACTACAATGCCAGCACCATTTCCACCCACTGTTCCTTGAGCATCCTTATCAAAAGCTCGACAATGACCATCTGGTGAGAAAATCATACCATCTTCATATAAATATCCTGTTTTTGTTGGATAAGTTATACTTACTCCCCCGGCCAAAGCTATATCGCATCGTCCATCAATAAGATCTGCCCATGCGTTTTGAATAGCAACTAAGGAGGTAGAACAAGCTGTTTGTACTGTAATCGCTGGTCCTTTTAGATTTAATTTATAGGCCAATCGAGTAGCAAAGAAATCTTTTTCGTTTAACAACATTGCTTGGAAATCTTCTAATGTATTTGAAGATTCACTAGCAATAGAACGAAGCCAGTGGAAATTTGGTGATCCTCCAACATAAACTCCTGTATTCATATGAGAAGAATTAACCTCACCTGCTTGTTCTAGTGCCTCCCATGCGCATTCATGAAGTATTCGCAGTTGTGGATCCATCATTTCAGCTTCTTTTAGACTGTAATCAAAAAATTCATTATCGAATGCATCTACATCTTCTAAATACCCTTTAGATTTTATATAATTAGTTTTTTGAATCACTTCTTTTGGTATGCCCATCTCACTAAGTTCTTCATCTGTAAATGTACGAATGGATTCTATCCCTTGTTCTAAATTTGACCAGAATTTCTTAAGATTAGAAGCGCCTGGCATACGAGCCGCCATACCAACCACTGCTACATCATTTTTATTCATAGATAAAAAATTTTCTTTCTTAACTTCTTTAGGTTGGTGTTCCATAGCATTATCACTTCTAAAGTAGGAAGCTTGATCATGAACCGTTGGGTATCGGAATAACATAGGCATTGTAAGTTCTTTTTCAAACTTGCTTCGTAAACGAGAAAACAATCGAACCATTTTTAAGGAGTTCCCTCCAACATCAAAGAAATTATCATACAACCCTACTTTTTCTACCCCCAAAACTTCCTTCCAAACATCAGCTACCGTTGTTTCAAGCTCATCTAGTAAATCATTTGGTTGTACTAACTTAGTAGGCTTAGGTAAAGCACGACGATTAACTTTTCCATTCGTAGTTAATGGCATTTCACTTAAAAGTACAAAATACATAGGTATCATATACGAAGGTATTTTGTCAGTAAGATAATAACGTAATTCATTTTGAGATATATCTTGATCAGTTAGTATATAAGCACACAGTTCTTGTTCCTCTCCAAAAGCAATAGATAAAACTACCGCTTCCTTCACATCCGCATGCTGTTGTAAATGATGTTCTATTTCTCCTGTTTCAATTCGATAACCACGTATCTTCACTTGATGATCACTACGACCTATATACTCCATTTCGCCATTTTCAAGAATACGGACTAAATCTCCTGATCTATATAATCTTTCACTTGGATTATAAGGATTCTGTATAAAACGTTCACTGTTTAGTTCAGGACGATTTAGATATCCCCGCGCAACTCCATATCCTCCAACATAAAGTTCCCCTTGCATTCCCTTAGGTGTAGGATTCATATGTTTGTCAAATACATAGCACGAATACGTAGGAAGAGGCACGCCTATAGCACTAAGATTACTGTGCATTTCTTTTTCTCCAATTTCCTTATAAGTAACATGTACTGTCGTCTCAGTTATTCCATACATATTTACTATGACCGTATTAGGTGAACGCTTAAACCAACTTTGCAGTAAACCTGGCTTCAGCATTTCCCCTCCAAATGTAATTAACCTAATTTTAAAAGCAAGTTTAGGCATCTCTTCAACTACTTGTTGAAAAACATAGAATGCAGATGGAGTTTGATTCAATACCGTTACTCCCTCATCTGCAATCAACTGGGCAAGTTTATACGTATCACGGATTGTTTCTTTTGTTGCCAGTACAAGACGTCCACCATAAGTAAGTGATCCAAATATCTCCCAAACTGACATATCAAAACAGAAAGAATGAAATAGTAACCACACATCATCACTAGAGAATTTAAAACTATTTGGTTGATGCATGACAAGTTGTATTACATTACTATGTTCAATCATAACCCCTTTAGGACGTCCTGTTGTTCCAGAAGTATAAATAACATATGCTAAATTATTTGGGGCAACATCTACTCTCTCGAAATCTTGCATAGGTGTCTCATTGAGTTCTTCAATAAAAAGCATTGTGCTATCAAATTTAACTTTATCCTCAAATAAATTTGAGGTTATTATTACATTTGAACCACTATCTTGAAGAATAAAATCAATTCGTTCCTGAGGATAATCAGGATCAATTGGAACATAAGCCCCACCTGCCTTTAAAATACCAAGTAGGGAGATAATCATATTAAATGAGTAATCCAACATTACAGCTACTGGAGAATCTAAAGTTACACCTTCTTTTAGAAGAGCAAATGCCAATTTATCCGCACGCTCATTCAACTCTCCATAAGTCATCTCACTATTCTCAAATGTAAGTGCCACTCTTTCAGGATTCTTTTCAGCTTGCATCTCAATTAATTGATGAAGTGTTGTGTGTGGGAATGTAGCACTTTGATTTTGACCACCTTGAAGTAATAACTTTTCTTCTGCCTCATCTAACATTTTAAGAGTTTGTATTGGTTGTCCTTCATCTAAAAGCATTGAATCTAATAGCTTTATAAAATGATTAGTTATACTGGTAATAATGGATTCATCAAATACATCTTCAGGCCACATCATTGCAAGTTTAATAGAATCGAAACACTCTATTGAGACAGTTAAATCATAGTTGGTCATTTCATTTACTTCATAACCTGAAATTCTTACACCTTCATCAATTTCTTTCAGCTTTTCTATATCAAGAGGGTAATTCTCAACTACCATAATAGTGTCAAATGACACGTTTAAATCAACAATTGGAGTCGTTTCATATTCAGTTCTTCTTTGGACATCACTTTGAATTCTTTGTAAAAGATCTGAAACAGTCATTCTCCCATCAGCACTTACACGAAGTGGTGGTGTATTTATAAATAAACCTACCATTTCACTCAGACCATGCATTGGAATTGAACGACCAGATACTGTTGTACCGAATATTACGTCCTCTGAATTTTTGTATCTTTGTAATAATAGACCCCAGGCTGTATAAAATAATGTAGCCAATGTTACACCTTGATTACTTGCAAAACTTCGGAATCTATCACTTCGCTCTTTATCTATCTCTTTTACATATGTTTTTGCTTTTTTTAGTTCATTAGAATTCTTATTGGATAAATTTATTTGTTCAGTTAATTCATTTAAATATTGTTCCCAAAAAAGCTTTTGTTTTGATTTATCTTGTTTTTGTTGCCATAGTATATATTCTTTAAATTTCTTTTTATTTATAGATGATGGTACCTCTCCCTTTATTAACTCTCGATATACCTTAATAAACTCTTGTAAAATAATACTATTACTCCAACCATCAAACAAAATATGATGATGACGTAAAACCATTTCATATTCGCCTTCGTTCAAATGGCACAGTTCGATAGAAAAGGGAACTGTTTGTAAATCAAAGCTTTCTGTATTATTAGAGACTTTACCATCACTATATATAATCTTCGGAGTATGCTTTTTTAGTATAAGTTGTACAGGTTGTTTAACTTTTTCCCATCGAAAAATTGTACGTAGCATTTCATTTTCCCGCGTCACATAATTCCACGCCTCTTCAAACTTTGGAATATTAATTTTTCCAGTTAAGCAAAGTCGAAGTTCTTCATGATATAGCTTTCCTTCGGGTTCTTTCAAATAATGATAAAGAATACCTTCCTGCACTGGTGTAAGGGCAATTACATCTTCAATATCTTCTTTATGAATCTTTACTGCTTTCCTCATTAACAGAACCTCCTACAAGTGTGGTATGGTGTGAATATTTATCGGAACCTAATAAGGCAAGTGCTTTTCTATCTATCTTTCCGCTATCCGTTAATGGCATTTCATTTACACGTACAAAACGGTTAGGTATCATATAATCTGGTAAAAATAAGCGAAGATATTTTTTTAACTTCTCTAACTCAATATCATTTTCTGACTCATAGAAAGCTATTAACTTAACTACCATCTCAGATTCTTGTCTTACAATTACCGCACATTGTAAAACTCCTTCACAAGACATTAAACACGATTCTATTTCCCCTAACTCAATACGAAGTCCATTAACTTTAACTTGAAAATCAATCCTTCCATGAAACTCAATATTCCCATCCGATCTTATTAAAGCTAAGTCACCGGTTTTATATATACGGGTATCAAGGGAATATTGTACAAACTTTTCTGCCGTTAATTGCGGCCTATTTACATATCCACGTGCTAATCCTATACCTGAGATACATAATTCTCCTATATGACCTTCCGGAAGTTTATTACCATATTTATCAACAACAAACATCTCAATATTCCTAATTGGTCGCCCTATTGGAACGCTCCCTTCTGTAATCTCTTGTGTCGGACAATCATAAGCAGTCACATCAATGGTTGCTTCAGTAGGTCCGTACAGATTAGTGAGAAGTGTACCATTAAAGAAATTTAGTAGCTTGTTAAAACGGTTTACATGTTGAGACAGTAATGCCTCACCACTAACAAATACTTGTTTCAACGATTTTATTCGGTTAGTTTCACCTGTCACATCAAGATAGTGTAAAAATGCACTTAACATAGATGGTACAAAATGCATAATTGTCACGTCATTACTTTCAGTTGTCTCAATAATGGCCTGTGGAAACTTCTCCATCCCTGGCGCAAGAATACATACTCTGGCTCCAACTATGGCCCACCAGAACATCTCCCATACGGATACATCAAATGTATAAGGGGTCTTTTGTAAAATAGTATCCTTTGAACTAATTGGATAAGCCTCTTGCATCCACTCAATTCGATTTATTAAGGCCAAATGCTCAATCATAACACCTTTAGGTTTCCCGGTTGAACCGGAAGTGTATATTACATACACAAGATCAGAGGGTTTGTTAATACACTCTAGATTTTCACTCTTTCCTTCATAGGAAATCGAATCTAAAGCCAACATATCAACTTTCAAACTATCTTGAAAACGATGTAGGATTTGCTTTTGCGTCAGTATTAATTTAGCACCGCTATCTTCTATAATGAATTGTAATCGTGATGATGGATGATTTGGGGAAAGCGGCAGATATGCTCCGCCCGCCTTTAATATCCCGAAAATTCCGACAACCATTTCGATAGATCTCTCTACCATAATACCTACAACTGTATCTGGTCCAACTCCACCTTCACGTAAAAGACGAGCCAATTGGTTACTTTTTTCATTTAATTCCTTATAAGTTAATGTTTCCTTTTTAAAAATAACAGCAACCTCATCTGGCGTACGGACTACTTGTTCTTCAAACAGCTTCTGTATACATGTACTCATCCGGGTTGTATCACTCCTTTAGTTACAGGTATTTTTTCAATGGCGCGTTTTGCTTTTTTAGCAAATCCCTTACCAAGTAATAGCTGATGAATCTGATTACTCCCCTCAACGATCTCCATTGTTTTAGAATCTCTAAAACACCTTGATATTGAATAATTATCATTACAACCAAGTGCTCCCATAATCTGTACAGCATTCGTAGAATGCCTTGTACCTGAGCGCGATGCAAAATATTTTGCAATCATAATCTTTTCAGTAGCATCAGCTCGATGTTCATTTTTGGCCTTACAAGCTTCTAAACTAAGGAGTATAGAAGCTTCTAAATCTACTCCCATATCCGTAACCATATGTGAAATCATGCCATGATCAATTAGAGAGTTACCAAATGCGCTTCTATGTAATACATGATTCCCACAGATTTCTAAACAAGTACGTAATACACCAAGAGCAGCAAAGGCAATTGAAATACGTCCAAATTCTAAAGCATATGGTGCAAGGTAAGTAAAAGCAAATCCTGGTCTACCAATGATATTTTCTAAAGGTATTTCTACATTATTGAATTCAATTTCTGCCAAATATGCAGCTTTAAATCCAAGCATGTCTCTTATATGAGTAACATTTACTCCCACACTATCTTTTGGTACTAGACAGGCAATTGGTTGTTCACCATTTAGTTTTCCAAATACCAAAAACACATCAGCAGCTGCACCAAAAGTAATCCACTTCTTCACTCCATTAAGTATTAATTTATCCCCGTGTTGATCGAAGTTCGTTTTAATCATATTTAAATCTGATCCTGCTCCAGGTTCAGTAAGAGCTAATGCAGCTATTTGATTACCAGATGCAAGTAATGGTAACCACTGATTTTTTTGATTTTCTGTTCCCCATTTTAAAATCGTTTCTGTTACCATCGTATGGACATTAAATAATCCCGAAAGAGAGACACTACCTCTTGCTATGGCTTCAGTAAATAACCCATACGTTATATAATCCCATTCTAATCCATCATACTCCGCTGGAAGCGTTCCACCTAAATAACCATTTTTAGCACAAGTCTTTATTATTTCTGATGGAATGCCTTGTTCAATCTCCCAACTATTAGCATGAGGTTCTATATATTCACAAACAAAATCCAAAAAATTCTGATACATTTTATATTGAGATGGCTCTAAATATTGTTTCATGTCCATTACCGAACCATTTGCTTATTTCTTATAAAATTACCAATAGAATTTACAGACTTATAGTTATCCATATCTAAGTCATCCATAGTTACCTTTATGGCAAATTCTTTTTCAAGAAAAGTCATCAATTGGATTGCAAATAAAGAATTAACTAATCCTTCCTCAAAAATCTCAGTATCATCATTAAATTCAATACCTACATGATCTTGAATATACATATGAATAATTTGTTCTAAATTTTTATCTTGCATTTTATACACCCCTATTTGTAATTTTTAATTTTAATAAGCGTAAAAACCTTTACCACTCTTTCTACCACATTCACCTGCATCCACCATCTTTTTAAGTAATGGACAACATCTAAACTTTGGATCTTGATATTCCTCATAAAGTACATTTAATGAATGTAATACTGTATCTAACCCAATTAAATCTGCTGTTTCTAATGGACCCATTGTGTGTCCAAAGCATTTTTTAAATATATCGTCTACCTGTTTAGGTGTTGCTACACCATCCATTACAACCCAAGCTGATTCATTCATGAATAAGTGGGAGATACGGTTAGAAACAAAACCAGTCTGATCATTAACAACTATTGCATCTTTATCTAATTGTTTTAGGAAAGCTTGAGCCTTCGTGACCGTTTCATCTGAAGTTAAATATCCTCTAATAACTTCTATAGATGGTTTCATATATACCGGATTCATAAAATGCATTCCTATTATTTTATCTGGACGCTTTGTTACTCCTCCTACTTTTGTTATTGAGATACAAGACGTATTGACTCCGAAAATTGTATCCTTTTTACATATCTCATCTAATCTTCTATAGATCGGCTCTTTAATTTGCCAGTTTTCTGGAACATTTTCTACTATATAATCACATTCAGCCACTTCATCAAGATTAGTAGAGCTACTTATTAACGAAAGTACTTCTTCCTTATGCATTCTAGGAAATGCTTTATTAATTAGAGGAGCAAAGCGAACTGTCTCTAATATTTTCTCTTCCGCTATTTCTAACTGCTCTTCTGTAACATCAATTAATACCGTTTCTAGACCATGCAGCACTAAATCTACTGCCATGCCGATCCCCATTGTTCCAGCACCTACAATACCAATTTTCTTGAACATTTATCCATCATCGCTCCCTTAATATATTTATAATTTATATCTAAAAACTTTTACATTGAAGAACTCTTTGCAGGTAACGTTTTTGTTCTCTCTCTTTAATCTGTTTTTCAGTAAGTGCTGTTTTCATCATTTGGATTGCTTCTTCTACATCACTTTTCTCCACTGAATACCTCGAATTAATTTTTTCTTCCAATTGACTTTGGACCTTTTGAAATGGGAGTACTACCTTTTTCTGATAATCACTTAAATCTGTATTATAATTTTTTGTACTTACAACTACAGTTAAACACCCTGATATAACTTCTTCATAATCAGATTCTTGTAATGTAAAAGAATTTTTTGTACTTAGGATATCTTTCTCCCTTTCATAATTACATGTCGATATAGCAGGGTTAATAGCTTGCAGAAGATACTTCAAGACTTCCTTTGGTCCCATTTCAATAGCTTTCATAGACCCTTGATTCATTAGATAGTGAATCATGTCCAACCATTTCACAGGCTTTATTAATTGTAAGTAAAGGTTTTCTCTTATATTTTCTATACCTTTATACATTGAACTATCATGATTCGCTATGACAGGTACTAATGGCTGTTTCATATCTATATTTTCTAGTACACTCTTATATTTTTCAGCAGCAGGTTGCATCATAGGAGAATGAAATGGTCCACTTAATTTAAGGGGGATTGCAATTCCCCCATGCTCTACTACCATTTCACAAGCTAACTGAACCGCAGAGTTTGTACCAGAAATTGATGTTTTATTTGGAGTGTCATAAGCCGATATATATACTTCCTGTCCCTTGGTTGACAATTCTGAACAAATACCTTCAACAATTTCTGGAGCAAGATTGTTAACCCATGCCATAGTTCCATCTATAGTCAATGCATAGCTACTCAAAATCGTACTACGTTCTTGTACTAATTTTAAGGTATCTGAAAATGCAATTGCTCCAGAAGCACATAGAGCTGTATATTCTCCCAAAGAATATCCAATCATTGCCTCTGGTTTATTGCCTATTTCCTGTTCAAAAACTCGAAAAGCTGCCATGCTAGTTGTTACTAAAGCAGTCTGTGAATTTTGTAACTTTTCAAGGTCAGCTTTGTATATCTTCTCCATACAAAGGGAAGCCATGTCTATTTTTAGAGTGTCACTTGCTTCTTCAAATATCTCACGTGCTACAGGGAAGTTTTCATAAAGGTACTTACCCATTCCAGAATAATGGGATCCTACGCCAGGAAACATAAATACAATATTCATCTTTTTATCTCCCTTTTTTTCATCTTAAGCTATCTTCAACTCTATTTAATAAAGCTCGTCCATCTTCAGTTTTTCTTAAATTCACTAAATCAACTACATAGCGAATATCTGATACATCATTCCATCCTAAATCCAGTGCAAGATTCATATGCTTTAACGAAAGATCAATTCTATCAATTAATGAATAACCACATAGAAAGTAAAAAGTGATGCCATGCATTTAAATCTCCTACAGTACGAGCTTTTTGTACAAACTCACTAGCTTTATTAAAATCTGAATAGTATCTTAGTTGATGGTATGCGGTAAAAACGAAATTATCTAATTCGTTATAAGGAAACACATAAGCTGTATAGGTTTGAAGATTTGTGAATCCAACTTTTCCCGCTAGTTTAATAGATGGAATACGAAAATCCTCTGTCTTCCAATGTGGTGTTCTTCCTTGTTTTAAACAGTCATCCAAGAATGCTCTTGCAGCCAACCAAGCATACCCTTTACCTCGCTGGAATAAATCATAAGTGTTAATTCCAATTTCCACATCAGTATCTGTCGCAAAAACCGATAAGCAACTAGTTACAACTTGTTCATGTACCATTACTACATAACCAAATCCATTTCGAATGAAATCCTGAGTTGACTCCCAAAAATCAACAATATCATCCCGTACCGTTGCGAACTTTTTATCTGATAACATGTCGATTGTAATACGTTCCACCGTTACCTCATCAGGCATATTAGGTTTAGATAACTTATTATAAGACTCCGGATCAAAAGTAAATGTTACTCGAGTGTAAGGTTTAGGAATAAACATTTGCAATTGTTCCTCGACAACCTGTTTCCATTTTGATTCGGGTAATAATTCAACCTGAAAAAAGTCATCCCCTATCTGCTGAGCCTCAGGTGCAATTACTTCTTTAATAAAAGTTGGTAGACTTGAAACAAAATTACTTGTAGGATCACCTAATAAATAAAAAATTTCTTGTTCTGCCCATACAAGTGCACATCTAGGGTTATTAGGATTATCCACATAAATATGTCCCTTATTGTAACCATGAGCTATACCATTCAGTATTGGATGGTTCTTATAATCAACGAGAAGTGGAGATATTTGTTTGAATTCATCCTTTTCTTTTACCAATTCATAAATCATATTCTTAAAAGTCCTCTCTTTTGAGAACAAGTGTGAAGTGCATGCTGCGCAATAATTGGCTGAAGTACCTGCGAGGTACCTTCAATAATTTCTAAAACCTTTGCTTCCCTAAATAAACGCTCAACAGGATATTCTCTTGAAAACCCGTTTCCACCAAACACTTGGACAGCGTTTGTGGCTACCTTCATAGCCATCTTTGAGGCAAAATATTTTGCAATGGTTGTTTCAATTACAGCATCAGTATGTCTATCCTGACGCTTTTTCCCAGCCTCTTTGCATAACGAACGAGCTGCTTTTATATTTACACTTGCTTCTGCTAAAATTGTTTGAATTGCTTCATATTCACATATATATTTATTTCCTTGTTTTCTTCTTCTTGAATAAGCTACCATTGCTTCTAGTGCTTCTTGAGCAATGGCTACTCCCGCCCAGGCAATACTATATCTACCATGATCAAGAGCTGTGTTAACTACATAACTCCATCCACCCCCAATTGGTCCTAACAAATTTTCAGCTGGTACCTTTACATCTTGCAAATGAATCTCAGCTATATGCGAGGAATTACTTGCTAACAGTTTACTCATTTTATTTGTAGAAACACCCGTCATTGACCGTTCAACAATAAAAGCGCTAACTTTTCCCTCACTAGACGCAAAAACTAAAAAACAATCCGCAATGTCAGCAAAAGAAATCCATTTTTTGTGCCCATTAAGAATAAAATGATCATTAACTTGTTTATAGGAAGTTCCAACAGCTTTTGCATCAGAACCAACCTCTGGCTCAGTTAGGGCAAATGAAAATAATAGGTTCCCCTTTGCCATCTCAGGTAACCATTTTCTCTTTTGCTCTTCAGTCCCCCACCTTTTAATTGACTCCCCTACTAAAGATACATGAACTGTAAGTAATTCACGAACCGAATTACAAGCTTTACCAATGATTTCAGTAAGACGACCATAATCTAAAGAATCAAGAGAAAGCCCACCATATTCTTTTGGTATCGTTGCACCCAATACACCATAACTTGAGATTTCTTGTATCACATCATAGGGAAGCTCTTCATTACTTTCAAACTCACTTGCTCGAGGCCGAAGCTTCTTTTCCGCAAACTCATCAACTACTCCCAGAATCTCTTCTGCATTACTCATACTGTGAAATTCCCATTCTTCTTTTTGTTAATTAGATCAACCATATTATTAATAGTAGAAAAGTTAATAATATCAAGTTCATCATTATCTACTACTATATCAAACTCCGTTTCTATGAAATTTAACATTTGCATAGCAAAGAGCGAATTTACATAACCTTTTTCAAATATGTTGTCATCATTAGCAACAATAGTCTCCTCTGCATTAAAAATAATAAGATTTTTTTTAATGTATTGACGTATTTTTTCATGATTATCCATGTAATTACTCCTTCTGAGACCTGGGAAATCAATTAACCTATATCCCAATTAAAATCAGTCTCTATTTTTATTTTTTCTTTCTCCTGAGTCGCAGATAAAACAAGTTCTTTTTCCTCACTTGTTAACATTTGAATATCTTTTAGACTAACATTAGGATGAGTTGTTATTTCTTCTAATAGAAGATTAAATCGCCGTCCAAATTCTACTATTGTTGATTTATGAAATAAAGATGTAGCATATTCAAAAGTGAATTCATATATATCTTTATTTTCTTCAGCAATAAGAGTTAAATCAAACTTACTTGTTAGTGTATCTGTGTTTGTTTCCGTGCTAATTTCTAATCCATCCACAACTGTATGTTTTTCATCCGAATTTTGTAATACAAACATGACATCAAATAAAGCACTTCGGCTTAAGTCTCTAGAAAGATCTAATTTTTCCACTAATTGATCAAATGGATACACCTGATGTTCGAAAGCTTCTAACGTATCGTTTTTCACTTTTTTCAAGTGATTAATAAAAGATTGATCTGGATTTATTTGATAACGTAATGCAATCGTATTTACAAACAGCCCCATAAGAGGTAACAGATCAGCATGCGGCCTACCTGCAACTGGTGATCCTATAATGACATCCTTTTGTTCCCCATGCTTGTACAGAAAAATAGTGAAGGTAGCCATAAGTAACATAAAAGGTGTCGTATCAGTTTCTAGTGCTATTTTTTTTATTTTCCGAGTAATTTCCTTGTTTACTTGGAAATTATATTGTTCACCCTCAAAACTCTTTACAGGTGGCCGACCTCGATCATATGGTAATTCAAGAACTGGTATATCCCCTGAGAATAATTCTTCCCAGTATTTCTCATGGATATCAAATTCTTTAGAAGATAATAATTTTTGTTCCCACACAGCATAATCTTTATATTGCAAACGATTTTCCGGCAATGTTTCCCCAGCATATAGGGCCTTAAAATCATGCATAAAGATACTTAAAGACACGCCATCTGTTATGATGTGATGAAGGTCAATTACAAGTAAATAACTATGATCTTTTAGCTCCTTTAGTCCAGCCCGCATTAACGGAACCTTAGAAAGATTAAATGGTTGCAACCATTCTTTATACTTTCCCTTTATCATTTCTAGCTCAAATGTTACCTGTTCTAATACTCTCTGTACTAACTGATCTCCCTGCCACTCAAACTGTGTTCTGAGTATTTCATGGCGTTTAATAAGCTTTTCAAAGACTAATTCTATCCTTTTCCGGTCCACCGTTCCTTTAAGAATAAAACAACTTGGTACATTGTATGTCATCTGTGCCCCATCCATCTCTTGTAATAACATCATTCTTTTTTGAGTCGATGAAACCGGGTATACCTCAGATTCCGGTACTATTTCTATATCTTGCAGCCTATTTTCTTTTGAATTTTTAATAAAATGACTTAAAGTGCTTATTGTTGGATACTCAAAAAGATTTGCCAATGATAATTGCACGTTAAATTCTTTCCATATTTTAGCGTTGATTACAGTAGCATGAAGGGAATGACCACCAAGTGCGAAAAAATTATCTTCCACACCAATACAAGGATTACCTATAACTTCTTTCCATATATCAACTAGCTTTCTCTCCATATCATCGAGTGGTTTTACATAATTAGTAGTCTCCATCAATGGAGAAGAATCTATAATTACATTCTTTGTATTACCTTCTATAACAGAAAAAAGAAATATCATTATTTGTTCAGCTAAATTTTGCTCGTATTCTGCAGCATGGTGAATTTTATCTGAAATGTTTACTATTCCTTCTTTAGTTACTGATTTTGTTAAGTGCATTTTTATCAATGATCCACGAATTACTCCCCAATTGGCAGCTGCTGTCTTCATAGATTCAGCGATAGTTTGGAAGTCCGAGTGATAACGCTCACCAAGAAACGAAAGCATTTTTGAAAACTTCACTCGGCCATCTACAACTTGACCTAAATGTGAGAATAACGGAACATCATTAAAGTCTAAATATCCATCTGTCTCTTTATTTAAATCAAACCTACTTATTAGTTTCGTAGCAAAAAGGTGCATTTGTGAAAAAATATGTTTTTCAACTTTTATATGTTTTATCCAATTTGACAAATCGGTTGTAATCGATTGTATGTCTGTGATTTCATCTTCAGTAACTTTTAAAGTACTTACTTTTTGATAACCCTTATGAAAAAGTTCTGTTGAAAGTTGTGCATTTTTAACCATAAAATATGGATCGGTAATAATTAAACAGTCTTCTTCGGGCTCATATCCTACAATAACAAATGAATGAACAATATGATTTTTTAGATAATTCTCATCCCAAGGAAGCCAGTATGCATTCATGGTTACCACCACAGGAAATCCCGAGTATAATTGTTCTAATATAATTTCAAATCCTTCATCGGATGAATCTGTATCAAATATAGTACTTTTTATACCATGATATTTTTCTAAATCACTTACAAAATAACCAGACTCTGTATATAAACCATCCCCTAGATTTCCATTATCGACAGGAGAAAAACCAAAATCCCATAATCTAGCGTACATTAAATAATGTTTACGCTTAAACCAATTAGCTAACGTAGCAATTACATCATCAATACAATTCTGTTCAGAACTTTTACAAGGCTCTACATCATATAAGATTGAAGAAGTATAATTTCCCATTTACTCACCTCTATATTTTTACCAACAGGAAAAACTATTGTAATTTGGTTATTTCTCTATACTAAGTTGACAGAGATATGTATATCTTCTTTAAAAAGCTATCCATTATTATTAACGCATTTCATATAAAGAATCTTATTTCTCGAATCACTTTTTTATTTTAATCATTCTATAATAGGGAGGAGAATTCCCTAACTCATAGTCACCAGAATAAACACTAACATTCTAGAAAGCTAAGAGGGAAAGCTCCTTTAATCCCACAGTATAGCAAGTGTGAATTTAAACTCTTAAAAGTCGTGTTTACAATATGAAGTAATACTAATTATTTTTCTTTTCTGCTATATAAGCAGCTAGTTGTTTAATATTGCGTTTTGTATATGCGACTAAGTCGTCCGTATTAAGATTCTCATTTTCTAAAGCAAGATCAAGCTCAATAGCTAGTAGAGAATTTCCTCCTAAGTCAAAGAAATCATCCTCTACACCGACAGCTTCAATCTTCAATATACTTTTCCATATTTCAACCAAACGAGATTCTAACTCATTACTAGGAGACATCATACTCTCCTCCTCATTCTTAGGTAAAGATCTAGGTGAAGGTAAGGAATGTCGATCAACCTTTCCACTTGGTGTTAATGGTATGTTTTCAACTTCAACAAAGAAAGTAGGTATCATATAACTCGGAACTAATTTCGCAAGATGCAATTTCAAATCAGAAATGGATACAAGTGATTTTGCTACGAAATAAGCTACAAGTTTTTTCTGCCCATCTTCATCTTGAATGTCTACTATCACTGCTTCTTTAATTGCATGATGTGAAGATAAAGCATCTAAAATTTCCCCTGGCTCAATTCGATATCCTCTAATTTTTAATTGTTCATCATTTCTACCGAGGAATTCTATATTCCCATCAGGTAACCAGCGTGAAAGATCTCCTGTCCTGTACATTTTCTCCCCTTTTACAAATGGGTCTGGTAAAAACTTTTCTTCAGTTAATCTCATTTGATTTACATATCCTCTTGCAAGCCCTTCTCCCGCAATATACAGCTCTCCTACCGCGCCAATAGGCTGAAGTCTCTGTTTTTGATTAAGTATATAAAGCCTTACATTCGGAATAGGCTTTCCAATAGGAATAGTATTATAGTTTTCACTTTCTTGAAGTGAAAACGTACTTGCGATAACTGTCGCCTCAGTAGGACCATACATATTTTCTATTTGAGTCGATAGTCGATGCTTTTTAAACTTATTAACCACCTCATGTGTCAAAGCTTCACCCGCAAGTAATATATACTTCACTTTATTTAAAACCTGGCAATTTTCATTATTAAGTGTATTTACGAAAGCTCTAAACATAGACGGTACAAAATTTAATAATTTCACATCATATTTATCTATAGTTCTTAAAATTGCTCTTGGGTTTCGATGTTCCCCATTGTCCATTATTACTAATTTACTACCTACTATGGTCCACCCAAACAACTCTAAAACAGATACATCAAATATATAAGGTGTCTTCAGTAAATACGTATCTGATTCATCCATAGGATATAAATGAGACATTGAAAATAAGAAATTCACAATACTACAATGTTCAATCATGACTCCTTTTGGTCTACCTGTAGAACCGGAGGTGTATAAAATATAAGCTAAGTTATTTGGTTTTCCAGTAACCTTCAGGTTGCTTGTATCACCAACGTACAAATTTTCTTGCTTTAAATCAATAATCTCTCCTACAAATGGAATTTCACCTACGTATTTAGATTCTGTAAGTACAAATTGAGGATTACAATCCTCTAAAATATGTTCCATTCGACGCTTTGGATATTCAGGATCAATTGGTACATATGCAGCTCCAGATTTTAGCGCAGCAAATATAGCTATAATCATTTCTACGGATCTTTCCACAACGATACCAATTTTAGTTTCCTGATCTACACCTTTTTGTCTAAGAATACGAGCAAGCTGGTTTGCTCGATTATTGATATACGAATAACTGTACGGTATATCATTTGAAATAACTGCGATTTCTTCTGGTTTATTTTCAACCTGATCCTCAAAAAATTGATGAACTAATTTACCCTGAGTAAAATCTAATTTTGTATTATTAAGTTCATTTAACATCCTTGTGGATTCACTTTTACTTAAAACATTAACGTCTTCAATTTTCGCTTCAGGATTAGCTACCATCCACTCTAGCGTATTTATAAAATGCATCATAAACCGCTCTATAGTTTGCGGATAATATAGTCCTGTCGCGTATTCCAATTCTAATCGCAGACCCTCTTCTTCCGGAAATACTTCTATACTCATATCTACCTTTGAAGCTTGATGCTTAATTTCGTATGATTTAAATGTAATATCTTTTATTTTTTCTGATGTTCTTCCGATATTCTGCATTACTAACATGACATCAAATACAGGATTTCGATTAGTATGATAAGCCATGTCTAACTTATTTACTAACTCATCAAATGGGTATTCTTGATATTGAAATGCTTCTAGCGCATTTTCTTTTACTTCATTTAAGAATTGAATTATCGTCTTTTCCGCTTTAGGATGATTTCTCATAGGTAGAGTATTTACAAACATACCTATGATAGGCTCAAGATCATGATGAATTCTTCCTGCAATTGGAGAACCTACTATAATATCTTCCTGTTGCGTATACACATGCAATACTATATTTAGTGACGAAAGAAGTACCATATATAAAGTAGCTTCTCTTTCATCCGCAAAGGATTTTAATTTATTAGAAAGTTCAGGTGTTAGATGGAATACTAATCTATCACCTTCAAAAGTTTGATTTAGCCCACGTGGCTTATCGGTTGGGAACATAAGAATTGGTAACTCACCTTTAAACTTATCTACCCAATACTCTTCAATTTCTTTCAGCCCTTCATCATGTAAACGGTTGGTTTGCCAATTGGCATAATCTTTGTATTGTATTTTTATAGGCTCTAAGGCTTTGCCTGAATATAAATCTATAAACTCTTTTTCTAACTTCGCTAAAGATACTCCATCTGCTATTATGTGATGAAGATCAAAAAGTAACAGGTATTGATTGAATTCTAATTTCATTAAACCGACGCGCATAAGTGGAGCCCTATCTAACTGAAAAGGACGAACAAATTCCTGTATTAACTCTTCAATTGTTGATCTATCAGATTTATATAAATGTTCAATTCTAATATCTAAACTATCATGAATAAATTGAACTGGTTCACCTTTAATAAATTGGAATGAAGTTCTTAATGATTCATGACGTTCCACTAATTCTTTGACACATTGTTCTGCCTTTATAAAATCAAACTCACCTTCTATTAACATTGCACCTGGTATATTGTAGGCAGTTCCTATTCCAGCAAAGCGGTTTAATATATATAATCTTTTTTGTGAGGAAGAAGCTTGATAAAATTCTGTATCAGGTACGATCTCAATTTGAGAATAATTTTTCTTCCCTTCATATTTCTCTATATAATCCGCTAATAGCATAATTGTAGGCCTTTGAAACATTTCACGTATAGGTACATCTACACCTAAACGTTTATATATGTGTGAAACAACAGAAGTAATTTGTAATGAATTACCTCCTAATTCGAAAAAGTTATCATTCACACCTATTTTCTCTATTCCAAGTACTACTTTCCATATCTCAGAGAGCATTTGTTCAATTTCATTACGTGGTTCAATAAATAAAGCTGTGGATTGCTCCCAAATTGGATCTGGAAGAGCTTTCCGATCTATTTTACCGTTTGATGAGATTGGAAACTGCTCAATCGGGATGATGTATGCAGGAATCATATAAAAAGGTAAATACTCTCTAAGGAATTGGCGTACCTCTTCTACTTTAGCTGAAGAATTCATAACAACATATGCACATAAAACCGGAGCATCTTCTCCCTCTTTTTTACGTGTAATTACAATAGCTTCACCAATTTCAGGATATCGTAATAGTTGCTTTTCTATTTCTCCCAATTCAATTCGTAATCCACGAATTTTGACTTGATCGTCCATACGGCCTAAATATTCAAGGTTTCCATCTGGTAACCAGCGAGCCAAGTCTCCAGTACGATATACCTTGTCATCTATAATAGAAGAACCTGTTTTGGTGATTTGTATAGGAACAAATTTGTCCATAGTTAACTTAGGTTGATTTAAATACCCTCTTGCTAGCCCTTCTCCTGAAATACACAACTCTCCAGGAATTCCAACGGGTTGTAACTGTTGATTATCACCCATAATATAAACTTTTTGATTGGCTAGAGGTCGTCCTATTGGTAATTGATTCATAAGTTCTAACTTATCGTGCTGAACATGATAACATGTAGAATCTACAGTAGTCTCCGTAGGTCCATAAGCATTTGTTAAATTAGGTTGGCAGTTCTTATTAAATAAACCAAGGAATTTCCGCGCTAATTTCGGTGGTAATTCCTCTCCAGCAATAATAAAATGTTTAAATGAATATTCTATTTTTTCATCTATAAAATTAGTTAATAATCGAAGATGCATCGGCGTTCCATCCGCGATATTTATTTGCTTTTCTTGATAAAAATTCATTAGCTTCTGCCCATCAGTTCTTGCTTCCTCTGGTACTATAAATAAACTATTTCCTAATAAAAGCGCACCAAACATGTTTTGTACTGAAGCATCAAACTCAAAAGGGGAAACTAACCCGATTCGCATAGAGGAACTATATTTATCATATATTTCATTTTTTAACCCGAATATTAAATTTACAACACTACGATTTTCAACCATAATTCCTTTAGGATTACCTGTTGTTCCAGAGGTAAAAATAACATATGCCAAATCGTAAGGTGTACTTACTGAAGGGAAACTAACCAATTCTGTTTCAAGTAGTTCATTAAAACTTACCATACTACAATCCTGGATTTCCCTTGTAAAATCTTCACTAATAACTTCTGGTTTTACTATACAAAGTGGAGATTTACATTCTTTTAGCATTGCCTCTATCCTTTTATACGGCAAATATATGTTAATAGGTAAATAAGCAGCCCCACTTTTTAAAATACCTAGCAATGCAATTACTGCATCAATGGATCGATCCATCATAAGGCCAACAATGTGTCCTTTTCCAATTCCTTTTTTATGTAGAGAACTGGCAACCAGATCTACCTTTTCTTTTAATTGAGCGTATGTTATTTCTCTTTTGTCATCAGAAACAGCAAGCTTATTTGGATTATGCATGACTTGTTCTTCAAATAACTGTATCACCGTTAAATGATGCGGGTAATCTAACTCAGTTTGATTAAATGTAATTAACTCTCTTACATCATTATCACTAATCCAATCTAACTCTATATGCGGTGTATTCGGTTGTAGTAAAGCTTGCTCTAACAAGTCTATAAAATGATGACCAAATCGCATAACAGTAGATGTTTTATATAGATTCTCATTAAAATACATATCAACTTCTATACACCCATTTACTTGACTGAAAGAGAATATAATCTCAGCATTGCTCTCACTTAAATAATTTAAATCTTGAATTTCCTCTAGCAAAATTGCAGTACGGAACGGATAATTACGCCCCTCTGGAAGGTAGTTACTCAAAACCGGTTGTAAACTTTCCAATGGGAAATTTTGATGTTCTAAAGCATTAACCATTACTGTACTAACATGCTGGAGAATTCGTCTAAATGTCATATGTTCCTCAAGACCATGTCTTAAAACTAACAAAGTATTAATAAGGTTAGTATCACTGTCTTGTTTTAAAACAGGTGTACCAATGCATATATCTTGCAATCTAGTATATTTATTTAACAGCAAGGTAAGTCCAGCAGTAAGAATCATGTGCAACTGAAGATCTGATCCATTTGCTAACTTTAAAATCTTCTCGGACAATTCCTCTTTTAGTTTTATGTTAACATTTGATAAATTCACCTGTTTGTTTGATGTCCGGTAATCATAAGGGAAATGGCAGTCAGCCAGTTCCCCTGATAAGTTTTCTAACCAAAATTCTCTTTCCTTTATTCGTTCATTTGCGGCAATTACTTTATCTTTATTTGCTATTCGTTCAACCATAGTTACTCACTCCTGACAATAATCAATTAAAAGTTAAAATCCCCAAAATCTACCGATACCTTAACTGGTTGCAGTTCTTGAATTTCTTGTTTAAATGAAATATCTTTTAATAAAATTTCAGGATGATCTACAATTTGTTCAAAAATCTCAACATAACGCTCACATAACTTTTGAACCGTGTCCCTAGTATATAAAGAGGTTGCATATTCCATAGTCAGTTCAATTGTATCTTCCAATTCAACCACTCTTAGCAATAAATCCATTTGTGCGCGCTTAAAGTCGTGATCATATGTCCTTAGTTCTAAACCATCGATAAACATATGATCTGCATCCATATTTTGCATAACAAATGAAACATCGAAAAGTGGGTTCCTATTATACGTGCCCTGAAGTCCTAATTGATTAACCAGGTCCTCATATTGACATTTTTGATGTTCAAATGCTTGTAAGACCTGCTCTTTTACTTCAAATAGGAATTGAGTAAACCTTTGTTCAGCTCTTGGATAGTTCCTTATTCCTAACATGTTTACAAATACTCCTATAATATCTTGTAAATCCGCATGCGGGCGACCAGTAATTGGTGAACCAATAACAACATCCTCTTGGCCAGTATATTTACCTAGCAAAATATTATATACAGAGAGCATTAGCGTATATAATGTAGTTTCTTCTTTTGCTAATAAACGCTTAATTTTCTTGGTAACATTTGAATCAATAGTAAAGGATATTTTACTACCTTTTAGATCTAATATTTCAGGTCTTGTATAATCAGTAGGCATATTCAAGACAGGTACACCATCTTTAAATTGATCTAGCCAATACTGTTCATGTTTGAGAGCAATTTCTTTTTCTTTTTCACTCTGCTGCCATTCTGAGTAATCCTTATACTGTATTTTTAAGTTTGGTAATTTCTCTCCTGAGTAAAGCGCAAATAGATCTCTAACGAAAATATCATAGGAAACTCCATCGGTTACTATATGATGTAAATCAATAATTAAAATATGTTTTTGTTCTTCCAATCTAATTAACCCTACACGGAAATATGGAGCATTATTAAAATTAAATGGGCGAATAAACTCATTAATTATTTGTTCCACTTCAGATTCAAAGCCCTCAATTTGAGTAATATGGAAATCAGCATGATCATGAATAATTTGTACCGGTTTATCATTTTTCATTTCAATAGTAGTTCTAAATATCTCATGACGCTTAATTAATTGAGTGAACGCCTTTTCTAAACGTTCAATGTTTAATTTTCCATTCAAAAGAATAACGGAAGTATCATTATAAGCTGTACTTTCTGGATACAATCGGTGTAATACATAAAATCTCTTCTGAGCTGAAGAAAGCTGATAATGAGATTTAGGTTCAGCTGGAACAATAACATCAAATTCACTCTTATCTGCCCTTGAAATATAATTTGCTAGTTTCTCAATATTTGATAGAGTAAAGAGTTCTTTAATAGGAACTTCAACATTAAACTCTTTATGAATTTTTGAAACAATAGTAATAGCCTTAAGTGAATCTCCACCTAGTTCTAGAAGATCATCATGAACACCAACTTCTGAAACTTTAAATATATTTCTCCAAATTTTTGAAAGCTTTTCTTCTACCTCATTACGAGGTGCTACATATTCAGTCAAGAGTTGTGGTCTAGAATGGTATAACGTAGAATCTAATTCTTCTTCCTTCTCATCATTGAAAGAATTTAATAACACCCATTGATCAATACGCGCTTGCAGTTCCCCTGGGGAATGAATCAGTACTTCCCCTTGTTTCCATGACAGTGCTATATTAAAGGCCTGAACTCCTTCTTCAGGTGTCATAGATAATTCATGTACACTTGCACCTATCTGCATATCTTTTTCTTCATCTTCCCAGTATTTCCAATCACTCCAATTGACACTTATCCAAGGCAGGTTGGAATAACGATTTATATATTGTGCAAAAACATCCATGTATATATTTGAAGCAGCATATGATACATAACCTAATCCACCTAAGACCGCTGAAATGGAAGACATTAGAACACAAAAATCTAAATCTTTATTTCGTAAGCACTCTTCTAAATTGAGAAGACCATAAATTTTTGCTGAAAATTGTTCCTCACAGTCCTCTTTTTCAAGTTCCTGAATCAAATTAAAAGTCTTTCCACCAAGAATACCTGCACCATGAATTACACCATTAATCTTTCCAAATTTTTGTTCTGCCTTATGAATTGCTTCGTATAGTTGTGATTGATCTGTAACATCAGCAGCAAGTACATAAACTTTAGATCCCGTTTCTTCTATCTCTAAAACTTTACGAATTCTGTCCGAATACATCGTATTTTCCTTCAAATGCATATCCCACTCATCACGATTTGGCAGACCTGTACGTGTAAGAAGAACTAAGTTGGCTTGTACAGTTTGAGCCAAGTGTTTCGCAAGAATTGTACCAATACCTCCGAGTCCTCCTGTAATAAGGTAAACTCCATTTTTTCGTAAAGGCAGTTTCTCTTTAGCTGGCTGTTCTAGTTGTAAAGGCTCGTAAGTTTGAACAAATCTTTTATTTCCTCGATAAGCAATCATCTTATCATTCGTATTTGAAAGACATTCTTCTACTAATTGATTTATTAACCTGCTCTTCCATTCTTTGTTTAGAGGTAAAACAACATCAACACTTGAACAAGAAAGATAAGAATACTCTTGTGGAACAACTAATGACGTTCCAAGTACAGTTGATTTTTCTGGAATTAATTCTTCATCACCAATCACTTGTTGAACACCATTTGTAATAATTCGAATTGAGATTGAATCAGAGATATTCTTGTCTCCTAGTGCCTGAGTTAAGTAAAAAATTGAATAGAATCCTAAGTTTTGTTTACAATTTACATATTCAATTGAGGCTTGTCTTTCCTCATCCGTAATTCCCCACAAATGAACTATTCTTGTAGGTAAACCACATATTTCCTGTACTTCATCCAATAACTTAACGTAATCTGTACGTTCTTCAGGATTTATAATGAAACGATCGTTATTCTCCTTATTAAAAGCAAAGCCAGGTTCTACTGTAACTACTCTCTCCCCTTTATTTAATAAGTCCTTAACTAGTTCATTACCTAATCCTTCTTGATCCACAAAAACAATCCATGTCTCATTCACATCATGATTTGCTTCAAACAATGTAGAACTTTTCCATTGCGGTGTATAGAACCATTCAGAAATGTTGTTATTCTTACTAATTTTAGATTGCTTACTATTAAGCTTTTGACCTAAATCATACGGATTACCTTGTAATTTATAAGATATTTTATTGAAAGAATACATTGGTAATGGGATACGTCTTCTCTTCTCATCTTTATAAAATTGTTCCCAATCTATAGAAATACCTGTTACCCACATTCGAGTGATGTGACTAAATAAGAAATACATATCTGATACATCTTGTTGAACAGATCGAACCGTATTAAATATTCTTTCATTACCATTTTCATAGTCTAAAAGGCGACTAGTAAGCCTACTAAGGTCATTTCCAGGACCAATCTCTATGAATAGACTTGTATTGTCGCTATTCAACTCTTGAATTCCATCAGAGAATCGAACAGTTCCACGCATATGTTTTACCCAATAAACTGGGTTTGTTGCTTCTTCAGGTCGTATCCAAGTACCAGTCAAGTTTGACAAATAAGGTATTTTAGGTTCCCTGAGTGTTAATGTACTCACATAGGAAGCATACTCGTCCAGAATTGAATCCAGTTCGTGTGAATGTGCTGCTCCTTCTATTGTTACTCGCATACACATTAAACGCTTTTTCTTTAATTCATTTTCAAAATCTACAATTGCTTCTTCTGTCCCAGAAACTATACAAGCTGGACCATTAACTACCGCTAAAGAAATGGTATGTTGATATTCTTTTTCAAAAGAATTAATTAAATGAATTAATTCCTCTTCTGGAAGCGGAACACTAAGCATTACCCCTGCAGGAAGACTACTCATTAGCTGACCTCTTTTTACAACTAATTTAAATGCATCTTCCAAAGTAAATACTTCTGCTAAACAAGCAGCCACATATTCGCCAAATGAATATCCAATCATTGCTTCAGGTTTAATTCCCCAACCCATTAATAGTTTCGCGACTGCGTATTCAAACGCGAAAAGAATTGGTTGACTAAATTCCATTCTTTTCAATTTTTCCGTGGCCTCATCAATACTGAAAGAAGTTGGGTATAACACTTCTTTCATGTTTACATTCGTAACAGATTGAAGGATTGCAAAGCATTCATCCATAGCTTCACGGAAAATTGCCTCTTGTTCGTATAATTCTAACCCCATGTTTACATATTGCGATCCGTTCCCAGAAAACAGGAAGTTAATTTTAGGATGTTCCTCTTTTACATTTGCATATTGTACTCTTCTTCCTTCTGGCTGGTTTAATTGTTCAATTCCCTCTTGGGTACTGGAACAAACTAAAGCTCTCCTATGCTTGAATTCCTTACGTCCAATTTGCAATGTATAACTAGCGTCTGCCAAATTCAAATGAGGATTCTGTTCAAGGTGATTTCCTAAATTCAAAGTCATACGATCCAAAGCATCTTTCGATTTTGCCGAAATCATTAACATCTGGTATGGTCTACTATTTGAGGTTGCTTCAAGCTTTGGTGCCTCCTCCAAAATAATATGTGCATTTGTACCACCAATACCAAATGAACTAACACCTGCACGTAATGGTTTATTATCCTCTTTCCACTCATTTAATTGTTGATTTACATAAAAAGGTGTCTTTTCAAATCCAATTTGCGTGTTTGGTTTTGTGAAATTCACACTTGGCGGAAGAACCTGATCTTTCATCGCAAAGACCGTTTTAATTAGACCAGCAACACCAGACGCTGCATTTAGATGGCCTACATTTGCTTTAACAGATCCAATTGGTACAGATTGTTTTTCATTAGAGTTAAACACTTCACTAAGCGCCTTGATCTCAATGGTATCTCCTAGTTTAGTAGCAGTTCCGTGTGTTTCAATATAGGAAATGGACTCAGGTTCTACATTTGCTTCATGTTGCGCCATTTTAATAACTTCTACTTGGCCCTCTACACTAGGTGCAGTGTAACCAATTTTCCGATTCCCATCATTATTAATCGCCGTTCCTTTTATTACTGCATGTATAGTATCCCCATCATTTATAGCTTCCTGTAAAGGCTTCAGAACAACAATCCCAACACCGTCTCCAAAAAGCATTCCATTTGCATTTTCATCAAAAGGACGACAATGACCATCTGAAGAAAATAGCATTCCTTCTTGGTAGGTATAACCTGCTTTTTCAGGTTGAGTTAATGTAATTCCTCCAGCTATAGCAATATCACAATGCCCCTGTAATAATGCTTGGCTTGCATTATGAATAGCCACCAATGATGTTGAACATCCCGTAAAGATATTCATACTTGGTCCTTTAAGGTTAAATTTGTAAGAAATTTGAGTACTAAGCGAGTCTTTGTCGTTAAGTAATGAAATTAAAAATTGCCCAGCTGGTTCATTTGCCTCTGATAGAGTAGATAACACTTGCCAATATAAGTTAGGAGATGCCCCACTATATACACCAATTAGGCCCGGGTAGGTCTCAATATTATATCCAGCATGTTCAAGGGCAGACCACGCACATTCATGGAATACTCGTAGTTGTGGATCCATTAATGATGCATCTTGAGGTGTATAATCAAAGAATGGAGCATCAAAATTATCAGTACCCTCCAAATACCCTTTCGCTTTAACATAATTAGGGCTTTTTACTTCCATAGGATTCACACCAGATTCAATTAACTCTTCATCTGTAAAAAATTGAATAGACTCTGTACCAGACTTTATATTATTCCAGAATTCATTTACATTCTGTGCTCCAGGAAAACGTCCATCTATTCCTATAATTGCAATATCGTTATCTTCTTTCGTTTTTCGATTAAAACGTTTTGTATGTTTAACTTGATTCTTTTGCTTATCTCCACTTAAGTATCTCGCTAAAGAACGAATACTTGGATACTCAAACATAACTCCAATTGAAATCTGTTTTTCTAATCTATTAATTAATCTCTCATGAATTTGAATTATATGAAGTGAAGTTGCACCAAGATCAAAGAAATTTTCATTTACATTTACAGTATCAACACTGTAAAACTCTTTCCAAATTCCTATAATTATTTCCTCTACTTCATCTTGAGTTCTGAACTTATCTCTCATTTTCGTTTGAGTTTCCAATTCAGAAATTCGTTTACGAGAATTCAGATTAATCCATTGATCAAAACGTTTATTTAAATCTCCTGAAGAAATAATTACCTGATTTAAACCACTTAAACCCAGCACACATTGGAATGTTTTTTGTCCTTCCTCAGATGTCATTTCAAGTGCTTCTATACTTTGAGCATTGAATATTTTATTAACCTGTTGAGCTCCCGTATACTGCCAATCTCCCCAGTTAATACTGGTCCATCGATTATTAGATGTATTACTCACTTTGTCTGAAAAACTATCTAAGTAAAGGTTTGCTGCTGAATAGGCCACAAAACCTAATCCACCCAAAATAGGTGAAAGTGATGAAACAAGATAACAAAAATCAAGATCATAATTACTCAATAACTTATCAAGAACTAGCACACCATGTACTTTAGGAAGAAATTGCTCTTCACATTCAATCCTACTTATCTTTTCCATTGGACACTGAGCTGATTTAACACGTAAGACACCTGCTGCATGAATTACCCCATTTATGTGACCAAAATTAGCCTCGGCCTGATGAATCACGTTTCTCATCTGCTCTTCATCAGCAACATCTGCAACAGCTGTCATTACTTTTGCTCCCAATGACTCCAACTTCTGAATATGGTTAATACGTTGACATAATTGTTCGTTTTCAATCTGATCGTGAAGAATCTGATCCCATTCTTCACGATCAGGAAGAGCTGTTCTACTAACTAATATTAGTTTAGCCTTTACTGTACGCGCCAAATATTCTGCTAATTTAAGGCCTACTCCTCCCATTCCACCAGTAATTAAATAAACCCCTTCCGTTCGAATATTCGGAATTTTTGAAGCTAATTCATTTTCATTTATTACTAGCATTTCACTTACTTTTTCATCAGGTATAGGCTCATAGATTCGAATGTAACGAGTGTTATTTCGAATTGCTATTACAGTGTCAATAATGTCCGTTTGAATTTCAGAATATAAGTTTGATATTAATGCTTCTTCATTATCAGACAACATAAAATCTACACTACGGCATCTAATATTTGGATACTCTTGCGGAAATACTTTTATAGGAGCCAAAAGAGTAGATTTTTCTGCAATAACAGACTCGTCTCCTACTACCTTTTGCATATTATTCGTCATAACATTTATATTGATAGGATAAAGTAAATTAAATTTACTAATTGTCTTTGCAAGTGATATTAATGAATAGAATCCAGTATCTAAGGTCTCGATACCTAAATCCTTATTATCCACATTCCATAGGTGAATAATCTCCTCTGGTAAACACTCTTGTTTTTGTAGCTCATTAAATAACTGATAATAATCTTCTTGTTCAGTAGGGCATATTGTAAATTCATTTAAACTAATCTTTTTATATGAAGGACCCAGACCGACTGTTATAACACGATGTCCATCTCTTTCAAGCTTTTCTTTAAGAGCTAAGCCTATATGCTCATTGTCTAAAAATAACAACCAACTTTTAGTAGATTCTTTAGTTACATCTACAATTTCTTTTTCCATCCAACCTGGAGTATAGAACCACTCAGCTATATTAGAACGTTTCTTTATCGATGTTTCTTCACTATTAGTTATATTTTGCTGTTCAGCTGGATCTATCCAATATCGTTTTTTCTCAAAAGGATAAGTTGGTAAGGCAATACGTAATCTATATTCCTCTTCATACAGTTTACTCCAATTAATTTCTACCCCTAACTCCCACGCTTGTCCCAATACCTCTAACAAGTCGTTTTGTATAATAATCTGATTATTATTAATTTCAGAATTTAACAACTCTCCAATATGTACAATCACAGAATTAGGATCTACATCCTTAACTTGTGTTAGAAGTTCTACTTTTTCTCCATGCGTCCATTCTGTATAGTTCTCAACTAATTGATTCAGAACATCTTCTGGCTTAAGAGATTTATTATAAATATCTGAAACCATTCCAGCTAAGCCTGTACCAATAATGTTATAAGGACGTACATCACATTCAATTAATACATCAATAATCGATTGCAAGCAGACGAAGAAGGTTAAATCTTCAACCAAGCTATCATCTGTTCCTTTAAAGAATGCTTCTTTCAATGCTTTTCCAGTATACATTTGGGCATCAGTCATATTACGCTCAAATACTTGTAAGAATAATGGTTCCTTTTGGTATAGTTCTTTTACATTCTCAATAATTGATGAGTATTCGCTAGGTAACACAAATACCAAATCTGGATTTTCTTGCGTTTTTACGTGAAAATCTTTAACTGTTTTTAAATTGTCTATGGCGCTATCTATATCCTTACATAAGACCGCTCTTCTATATGGAAATGGTCGACGGCCAGTTTGCAATGTGTATGCTACATCTGCTAATTCAACATCTTTATTAGATTTCAGATATTGAACCATATTTACTGTAGCATTATTTAAAGCTTCTTTTGATTTAGCAGAAAGAACCATTAACTTTTTCTCTCTAGTAGAGGCAGAACTTTTAACTTTAGGCGCTTCTTCTAATACAATATGAACGTTAGTTCCACCATATCCGAAAGCACTCACACCTGCTCGAAGAAGATTATTATCTTCACTTTGCCAATTCACCAAATCAGTATTGATATAAAATGGGCTATCTATAAAATCAATTTTCGAGTTAGGGCGCTTCACATTTAAAGTTGGCGGGAGTTGTTTATGTCTCATAGATAAAACTGTCTTTATAAGTCCCGTTACCCCTGCAGCTGTATCTAAATGACCTACATTACTCTTTACAGAACCAATTGCACAAAACGATTTCTTGTCCACATCTTGAAACGCTCTCTTTAGAGCCTCTACTTCAATAGAATCGCCTAATGGCGTTGCTGTCCCATGCGTTTCTACATAACTAATAGTAGAAGGATCAACTTCAGCAAAACTATGTGCTGCTTGTATTACTTCAGCCTGTCCCTCAACACTCGGAGCAGTATAGCCTACTTTTCGACCTCCATCATTATTTGCCGCTGATCCCTTAATTACACCATATATCGTATCTCCATCAGCAATCGCATCTTCTAATCTCTTTAGTATTACCATACCTACACCATCACTAAAAACTGCACCCTGGGCTTCTGCATCAAAAGTACGCACTTTGCCATCAGGTGAACTTGTCATTCCTTCATGGTATTTATAACCATTCTTTTTAGGATACGTTATAGATACTCCACCTGCAGCTGCAATAGAGCATTCTCCAGTTAACAATGATCTACATGCAAGATGGATGCTCAAAAGGGATGTAGAACAAGCTGTATACAATGTAAAACTCGGTCCCTTAAGTCCCAACTTATAGGATGTAAGCGTTGAAATTGCATCTTTATAGGAAAGAGTACCCGCCTCTGAAAACTCAACCACACTATCACTGTTTAATAATGGCGTGTGCTTCATCCAATTAAAATTAGTAGATGCTCCTACGTATAACCCTATTAATCCTTCATAATCAAATGGATTATAGCCTGCCATCTCTAATGCTTCCCATGTTGTTTCCTGTAACATACGGATCTGAGGATCCATTATTTTCGCTTCTCTAGGTGTATAAGCAAAAAAGGATTCATCAAAATATTCTACTTCCTCCAAATACCCTTTTGCTTTCACAAAATTAGGATGTTGTAAAACATCTAAATTAACACCTTCTTTAATTAACTCGTCTTCAGTAAATGTAGAAATTGAATCAACACCATTTTTTAGGTTATTCCAGAATTGGTTTATTTCATTAGCACCTGGAAATTTACCTGCCATTCCAATAATCGCTATTTCCAAACCAGTTTTACTATCATCTTGATGCTTCATTTTCACTTTCCTCCTATTTTGTTTAATTCGGATTTTCTATGCTTTACATACTCTTAGCTACAATATTTAGCGCTAATACTCTTATTTCATAAACTTAAGCAAAAGAAAAAACACATGAAATTACCCATAAAGTAGCTAAAGTGATTTACATACCTGACAGAAAACAAAAAATTTTAATTACGATTTCTATTCCTGGATTTCAATGATATTTTGAGCACTCATTTTTCATTCTAAAAACCTAATACTTTGGTAATAATTCTGTTAATATTACAATTTATGTAGTTAGTAACATATTCACAAGAAGTTTTCTTTAAGAAATTAATTTGTAGAGTAATAATTTTGTAGGGGATTTATGTCATAAAATTAAGCATACTTTTTCCAATATCATATAGAAAAAAACAAAAAAGTGACATACAGTGAATATTGAGAAATAAAATTCATTTATTCCATATCTAACCAAAATAGAACGAATTTTCAATTTTAAATTAGATTTTCTTGCATTTATAATTGCATTCTCTATAAATCATCTATGGTGAGCTTTTAATCATTAAACATAAATGAAGTTATATACGAAATTTTTTAGTTTAGATGATGATCTATAAGTGAATTCATTCAACCGTTTTAAGAAAATATTGAGGATGAACATTGCTAGTGAAGTGCTTACTACCGAAGGCAAACTTATTTCTAGGATCGCTGACTTACAATTTTGCTTTGTACGACTCCTAAGACAGATCAAATAATTTCATATTCTACAGTACTGTTTATCTTTCCGTTCATGTTGTTGATTTTCCGTTATGTTTTGATATGCACATACAATATTTTCATCTTATATCCATTACTATTGTCCTGCAGACACTTTATATTATCTTCAAACCCACTATTTCACTAAACTGTAAAATTAAAACCACTAAATTTCCGAATAAACTGAAAACTAATGAGAAATTGACAAGAAATCTCAATAAGATCTTTTCAATATATCTTAATTTCAAACGCATGGAATCAGAAACCAATAATGATGCTATACAGGGGAGTATTCTATTAAGTAGAATTACAGAAACGATTCTGCTTATGCAGGATAAATTAAAAATTTTCCATTTGATCCTTTAACCTTTGTAAAAATCAGGTATTTAAATGTTATAAACAAAAAACGTAGGAATATTTAATTCCTACGTTTTTCATAAATAAATTTAATTTATTTATACAATTCCTCAAATTCGTCAATCTCAGCTTTACGCTTTAAAAATAGCTCCATATCTTTATTTTCTCTTTCTATTAACCCCAGAGCATGTGTATCATCCAAGGCTAACTCTTTATATCCCCATATATAATCTATAGTTGTATCGTTAACCTGTTTGTGTTCTGCACAATACCATTCTAAAGGTTGTAACGCATCAGATATTTTAAATAATTCTGCTGGATACCATGATGGCATATTTTCACGTTCTCCTAAGATTAAATATGTTAACTCACCACTTTGTAATTTACATAGTCCATAAACAATATACTCTTTTTCAATGGTTAAATTAAATGTTTCCTCTGTTATCTTAGATAGGGCATTTCCGGTATTATATAAACAAGTTACTTTCATAACATATTCCCCTTATTTATTTTTATCTTTAAACTTAAAATTCAACCGTTTCACCTGTCCTCACATCAAACGCTTGATAATACCAAGCATAGCGTTTAAAAAGAAATTCATAATATTGCAGAGATACAGAAACGAGTTGAGACATAAAGAATCAATATAAAAGAAAATCAAATTGATATAATATAAACCGCAGGAATTAAATATTTCCACAGTTTTATGTTTATCTAAGGTCCGTTTAATTATTTTACAACAATATAGCATTTACTTAGCATTTTTTCTTTTGCAAATACTTATCTTTCAATTTTTATATCCTTACACCATATTTCTAATTCCATAGGAGGCATAATTATATTACAGGTATATAATTTCAAGCCCTCTTTTTCTACTTCACCGATTTCAATATCATGAAGAAAATATGGTAACTGTTCATATGTAAATGTTTTTATTGGCTTTTCTTTTACATATCCCATGCTATGTTTGAAATCTATTCTATAGCAACCGCTAAATTGAAAATCTACGTC
Organism: Bacillus sp. 7_6_55CFAA_CT2; assembly: GCF_000238655.1. Lineage (NCBI taxonomy): Bacteria > Bacillati > Bacillota > Bacilli > Caryophanales > Bacillaceae > Bacillus > Bacillus sp. 7_6_55CFAA_CT2. The sequence continues at coordinate 281,566 of NZ_JH414712.1, forward strand.
TTCATTTTCATCCTTATATGTTAGGTGTACCTCATCACCAAAATAGTCGCATACTAATTTAGTAACCCATGCATCACAATAGTGTAACTTTTCAAATTCTGCTTGTATTCTCTGTACGTTCATTTTCGACCTCAATTCTTACTTTTTATATGGAATATGAGCATCTGGACTTTTAGCTTCCTGATCAAAGATAATAGCATCATGAATACGTACGTGTCCTTTTTCTCCTTGATAATTAACCTCATACCAAGAACCGACTTTCCCAGTTACTTCTATCACTTCACCCTTATTTACACGTTTTGCACGTAATGCTTTTCTTAAATCTGGCTCAAGATATACTTTTTTAACAAGGGATTCTAATGTAACCCATCCTTTAACCATTTCTCCATCTTGATTAAAGGAGAATTTCTTATCTTTATATGTAAAATCTCCTGTTTGTAATGCACCTGAAGGCTGTAGCAAATACCAATTAAACTCTTGCTTCATCCAACCATTTCTTGATTCATGAGAAGCATCAAAATAATACGGTTTCCCATCAACATGTGTAAATCCAGATTGTACAGGACCTAACGGGCCAAAGTAATAAGTTTTTCCGTCAATATGTTGGATTCCAGTTTGTACCACGCCATCGGTTCCCAAATAATAATCGTATCCATTTGTATGTACCCATCCGGTTTGCATAAAACCATCGGTACCAAAATAATAACGTTTTCCATCAATTGATTGGAAACCTGTTATTCTTTGCCCATCTTTTTTATAATACGTCCATTTTCCTTCTTCTTGTACCCATCCTTGTTTATTGTCTAAATAGAGTGCTTCTTTTAATTAATCAATCCATTTTAATCCATTCGCAAGAAGAGCTAAATTACTATCTAGTTGTTTATCAAATTTCTTTTGAATATTGGGTGGAAAGTATTTTTCAGGATCTTTATGATACTCCGTTATCATAAAATGAGACAAATTCGTAGCTTCCTTTGTTACATCCCATGAACGAACTGGCGATTCACCAATTACAACAGATTCAAATATCCGAACATAACCGACTTCTCCTTGATATTTAACCTGATACCATAACCCCTGCTTTGAAATGACCTCTAAGACATCCCTATCCTTTTTCCATATCCCCGTACTTATTAATTTCAAATGGTTTTCCTTGATAGGTAAATGTTCCTGTTACATACTTCCCATCTTTTAAATAGCTCCATGAAGTTGCAGAAAAACTCCATTCAGTCTTTAATTTACCAGGCTCACTATAATATAAATCGTCTTTTCCTACCTGTTTTCTCCCTTGGAATAGCCTCCCATCTTTAAAAAAGGAATACTCTATTCCATCTAAAGTAATGTTATCTATTTGCTTACTTCCATCTTTTTGATAATAGTACCAATTCTCATTTTCCTTCACCCAGCCTACTTTATTTAAAACTTCAGCTGCTGCTGTAAATGTTGGTGCATAGGTAGAGAATAATAAAAATAATGATACTATAAGTCCTATGACTTTCTTCATACTCGCATCTCCTTATCAATTCATTAAAAACTTTTTAATTATATATTAGATTTTAAAGTCATCAAAAATATTCAATATAAATATGTATAATTGTATATTTATATATTCTCTATAGTGCGATCCCAATCATATTGGGAAGGAATCTTTTCCGTACCCCTAAGTTATCTTTACCCCAAAAAAGAACCTATTTTCCATGGAAAACAGGTTCTTTTTCATTATTACTTCTTCGCTATACAATCTTTTATTTTTTGTACTCAAATAATTAAGATTTTTAAATAAAAAGTTTCGAAGTGAAACCCTTCTTCCCTTTTGCTCAAAATAGATAGAGTATACTACAACAGTATTGGTTCTTTAATTAATGGTAAATACTCTATACTCATAGCATAATTTAATAACAAATTGATATACTCTTGATTTGGCTCTACACAGTGTATATTCTTCAAATATCCTTGCGTGTATAAACAAGATGGTATAGCTACTGATAGCTCTTCTACAGATTCTAATAAAGGCATTATGAGCTCTAAAGCTTTCTGTTCATCAGTAGTTAGATTCGTATTAAAAAACTTCTCTATATACTTCTCTTGTTTCATTAACAGGATATCGTATCCAAAAGCTTGTAAACTATTAATAAATTGGTCCCATTTAAGCTGATTTGGATTACAAATATGCATGGTTTTATTTACTGTATTAGCCTTATAAGATAATTCAGTAATAGCTAAGCTTCCATAATCTATAGGCGTTAAATCTACATACGTATTGACGTCAGGAGCTATGCTAGATAGGCATATCCCTTTTAATAATCTATAAAATGCGTTTTCATTAATATTGTATTGAAATTTACCTGTTTTAGAGTTACCCACTAAATTCCCCACACGGTATATTGTGGCACGAACTCCTTTTTCCATTGCTTCTCTGACCATTTTCTCGCCTTGAAACTTACTTTCTAGGTACAGATTATCTAAATTTTGCCCTCTATCAAAATCAGACTCAAAGAATTCAAATTCTTTTGGATCGCTTTCAGCCTGACCTACTACACTTAAAGTCGATATATAATGAAAACGCACATTTGTGTTCTTAGCTAATTCCAATAAGTATTTTGTAGACTCAACATTTACCTTTTGGAAATGCTCACGTTCTCCATAGTGTCTAACTTCTCCACCACAATGTATGATTGATTCTACGTTTTTCTTTAAATGATCCAATTGCTTTGAATCTAGACCTAGATTCATCAGAGATAAATCTCCTTCAATTAATTCTACTCTCTCCTTCAACTTTTGGAGAATTTCTTTACCGAAATAAAACTCCATTCTTTCTTTTAACTTTGCACTAATTACTTGATCCTCATTTTTTCTTACTAAACAGTATATAGTCGTAGATGGTAACTGTAATAATCGTTCTAAAATATGTGCTCCTAAATATCCTGTTGCCCCTGTAAGGAAAACTGTTTTTGGATAATTCACCATTTCTAATTCATATTTTTCTAATTTAGTTGTTTCATAAACAGGAGTCGTTTTCGTTTCATTTTCCATACATGCTACATTCATATTTTTCTCTTTCTTAAACGACATATCTTCCATCTCTTCAATATGAGAGGCTAATTTTTCTATTGTTCTATACTTAAAGAAATCTTGAATTTTCAAGTTAGGGTATAACGGTTTTAATTTGACTAATGCCGGCATAACTTTTAAAGAATGTCCACCCAAATTAAAGAAATCATCTTTTAAACCTATAGATTTTACGTTTAGAACTTTAGACCATACCTTTGCAATGTCTTTTTGCACTTTAGTTTGAGGTTTAAGTTTACACTCATCTTTTTGCTCATGACCAAACTCTATTTTTGGCAGCTTTTCAAAATCAATTTTACCGTTAGCTGTTATCGGTATTTCTAACACATGAGAGTAATATTTAGGAACCATATATTCTGGCAATACATTTGATAAATGTATCGTTAACTTATTCTTCTCTATCCCTATACCGTCCACTGTTTTATAATAAGCTTGCAGTAACATTCCACCTTCCGTTTGTGTTACTACAGCCTGACTTATCCCCTCAAGTTGTAACATTGCATCTTCTATTTCACCTAATTCAATTCTGTGCCCTCTAATTTTAACCTGCTTATCTTTTCTCCCCATAAATTCTATATTTCCATTTGGTAACCACCTTACTAAATCACCTGTTCGATATAATCTTTTACTATTGTCTTCTGAAAATGGGTTTGAAATAAATGCCTGTTTTGTTTTCTCTTCCTGCTTCCAATACCCTTGGGCCAATCCTAGACTTTCAATATATAATTCACCCATGCACCCTACCGGACAATATTGCATATATGAATTTAATATATGAACCTTTGTATTAGAGATTGGTATACCAATCGGTACGCTTCCTAAAAGGTTATTTTCGCCTTCTAAAACTGGTATGAAATAATACATTGCTGAAACGGTTGCTTCAGTAGGGCCATACTCATTTACCAGCTGTACTTGGTTTTTAAAAGTATTTTGCCAACTTCTAATGGCATTTGTTGATGCAGCTTCCCCTCCCATTATTATAAATCTTAAAGAACGTATCTTTTCGCTATCCAGTTTAGTTAATGAAGTTGATAATTCATTGAAAAATACTGTTGGTAAGTCAGATATAGTTGCTTGAGTTTCTTGAATGGATTGAGCATATTCGACAGTTGAATAGCGCTGTTCATCACTTAATAAATATAGTTCCGCCCCATTTAACAAGGTAGAAAAAATTTCTGATACTGAAGAATCAAAACTATGGGAATAAAACTGTGTTACTTTATCATTTGGAGAGATCTGAAATACTTCATTTCTCCACTCAACTAAATTTAATACTCCTTTATGCGTTAATAATGTACCTTTTGGTTTTCCTGTTGAGCCTGAAGTATAAATTACATAGGCCAAGTCATCTGGTTTATTTAAAATTTTCACATTATCATTTATAGTCGTACGATATATATCCTCTATTATTGAAACCTTATAATCACTTACATTCAAATGACTTTTAAATTTGTTACTCGTTATAATTCTACATGCCTCACTGTCACGAACTATATAATTTATTCTATCCTCAGGGTATTTTACATCAATTGGTATATAGGCAGCACCGGCTTTTAATATTCCAAGCATAGAAACGATACTATTCATACTTCTATCTAAAAATATGGCTACCTTATCACCTCTTTTTATACCTTTTTTGAGTAAATGTTGAGCTACTTGATTAGAGCTCATATTTAATTGTCTATATGTCAAAGATTCCGTTGCAGTCGCTATAGCAATCCGTTCGGGTTGTCTATCTACTTGCATATAGAATTGCTCCTGTATATTTTGAAAATAAGGATATGGTCTTTCTGTATGATTTACCTTTTTATATAAAGATTCTTCTTCCTGTGATAGGAATGAAAGATTTTCATATGTTACTGTTCGTTGATGAATAAAGGCGTCCAGTATATTAAGTAAGTTTTGAGTAAACCTGTTAATTGACTCTTCCTTGAAAAGATTAATATCATACTCAAATGAAATCCCTACATAATCCAATCCTTCTTCAACAGCTAAAGAAATGTCAAACTTACTAATATCTTGTTTATTAGGTAACAACTGAAGCTTATACTCATCATGTTGCTGCAGAATATCTTTCTGATAACTAAACATAGTAGAAAAGATCGGGTTATTCCCAAAGCTTCTATCAGGATTTATTTGCTCAATTACTTTATCAAATGGGTACGATTGATTTTGGAATGAATTCAAACATTTCTCTCTCACTACTTGTAATAGCTGTGTTAAATTTTTCACATCATTCAATTGTGTTCTGATCGCTAAGGTATTTACAAAAAATCCTTGTATTTTTTCAAATTCTTGATGATTCCTTCCAACAACCGGTGTACCTACAATAATATCTTTTTGATCCGTTAGATAATGTAACAATTGAATATACGCTGCTAAAAATAGCATATACATAGAAACATTCTCTTGTTCACATACTTGTTTCAAAGACTCTTTCATTTCATTATCTAACTTCATTTCAAATACTGTACCTTTATTTGTACTTTGACGATTCCTACTAAAATCTAAAGGAAGATTTAATATAGGAAGAGGTGCTGCAAGTTCGGCCATCCAATAAGATTTTTCTGTATCCCATCGACCTAAATTTAACTGCACCTGTTCCCACTCTGCATAATCTACATATCGATTAGAAATAGTTGGCAACTCAGGATTCCTACGTTTAGCAAAGGCACTATATACCTTCATTAATTCATCTAATAAATTCCTTACACTCCACTCATCTGTAATAATGTGATGTAAATTAATATATAAATAAGACTTTTTCTTATTCAGATTAAAAATTCTAATCCTAAAAAGAGGGCCCTTTTCTAAATCAAATGGTGTATGATCCGTTTGATTTATTGTTGTACGTATATATTCTTGTTGTTCTTTTTTAGACATATGTTCAATCTCATCGTGAATCAGGTCAATCGCTATTGAGTTTAAAATGACTTGTCTAGGCTCTCCATTTCTTTCAATAAACACTGTTCGTAGCATCTCGTGTCGTTCAACTAAAAATCTTATGGAGTCTTGTAAAATATCCTTATTTAAACTCGGCTCAATATATATGTGTAGTGGTGTATCATATACTCTATTAATAGCGTTATACTTATTTAAAAACCAGATTCTTTTTTGAGCACTTGATAACTGATAACTTTCCTTATCTGCAACTTTTAATACTTGCATCTCCTGTTCTTCCCTATCATGATTTACTGCCATTAATTTATCGATGTAAGCAGATAGACTAGCAATCGTTGTATGCTCAAAAATATCTCTAATTTCAATTTTTAGATGAAACTCTTTTTGAATTTGATTTAACACTTGCACAGCAATCAATGAATGTCCCCCAAGTTTAAAAAAGTCATCATCTCTGCCGATTCTATATTTCCCTAAATTTAAAATCTCTGCCCATGTTTTTGCCAATCTTTTTTCTGTTTCACTTATCGGTGGAACATATTGCTTCTGCATGTTTTCAAGTAAAGATGGGATTTGTAATTCTAATTTTTTTCTATCTAGTTTCCCGCTTGGTGATACAGGAAAACTTTCAAGGTGAAATATATAATTTGGCATCATAAAATCTGGTAAACTTTCACTTAAGAATGTTTTTAATGCCTCTTGTTTTAATTCTGTATTGTCTTTAGATAAATAAAAACAAACGATTTTGTCGTTTTGATAAGTGACTACTACAGCATCCCTCACTTCTGGATGTTTAAATAATGTTCCTTCGATTTCATCAGGCTCAATTCGGTACCCACGTATTTTTACTTGGTTATCTTTCCTTCCGATAAATTCTAAATTTCCATTTGCTAAAAGACGGACTAAATCCCCAGTACAATACATCTTTTTATCACTATTATAGGATTTATCGAGAGAAATAAACGCCCCTTCTGTTTTTTCCTTTTGATTTAAATATCCTTTGGCAACTCCATCGCCGCCAATAAATAACTCACCTACTACACCTGACGGACATAATGTATTGAACGGACTAACCACGAAAACTTCACTATTAGCAATTGGCTTACCTATTGGGATATTAGAAATTTCTTTTTGTATCTCACCATTTACTTCATACATGGTTGCACATACAGTAGTTTCAGTAGGACCATATGCATTAAGAACTGGAATCTTTAACCCTAATTTACTTTGCCATTTACGAACTGATTCAGCAGGTAAGGTTTCCCCTCCCACAAATAAACGCTTTACAGAATTTAATTTAAGTAACATTTCTTTTGGCATATCAGCTATTAATTTAAAAAACGCAGTTGGTAAAACCACATTTGTAATACCATACTTTTGACTTACATTTATAAATTCCTCTGCTGAACGTTTTTCGATTTCAGAAATTAAATGCATTCTTCCTCCACATAGCAAAATCGGAAATATTTCCATAATGGAGGCGTCAAAAATGATCGTTGCAAATTGTAAAAACACATCTTCTTTTCCTAAATGAAATGTATTGATTACTGAATATGATAAATTAACTACACCTTTATGTGGTACAACGACTCCTTTTGGCAAACCTGTTGAACCTGACGTGTAGATAATATAAGCTGCATCTTCTATGGTATGTGTAGACGCAATATTTTCTATAGAATTAGCGTAATGAAAATCTTCTAGATAAATTGTATGAATCGAAAACCGTTCAACCAATCCCCTATATTCTTTCTTCGTAATAATCATTTGACTTTCGCTATCTTTTAAGATGTATTCTATTCTTTTTTCAGGAAACTTTGGATCAATTGGTACATAAACTCCACCTGATTTTAAGATGCCTAGAATCCATACAATGGTACCAATCTCTCTCTCCATTGTAATACTTACACGTTGTCCTTTTTTCAAATCATTTTCACGTAAATAATTCGCAATTTGATTGGACCTTTGCTGTAATTCATAATAGGTAATGGATTTGTCACCCATTGAAATCGCTATTTGATTTGGCGATTTTAATGCTTGTAGATCGATTAATTGATCTAATGTTTTTAAATTAGGATATGTAAGAGCATTTGAGTTCATCTCTTTGTATAGACGATGATCTTTTTCTAAAAGCAAATCCAATGAATGAATAGGTTCATTCACATTCTTCATTAATTTTTGTAACAAATATATATACCTTTCGACTAAATCACTAATACTCTCTGGTTTATATAATGCTGAGTTATAGTCAACCTCAATTTTATTCTCTGTTTCCCCTTCATATCGCATTATTCTCCAAGTCATATTAAAAGGATTTACTCTTTTACAATCTGTTAAAACTGTTGACTCAATATCAGGAATTTTTAATTCCGGTATCTTCATCGTATTAAATGCTGTGGAATATACCATATTATGATTTGTATTTGTATTCGTATTTAGATTTAAATCTTTTACTATATGTGAGTAAGAATTATGTTTATACGTAATAGCTAGATGAATAGATTTATTAACTTTATTAAGTATCCCCTTAAATGTCTCTCCCTTTTCTATTGTTATACGTATAGGTAATGTATTAACAAAGTAACCAAAAGTATTTCGTTCTTCTGTATATGGTCTAGTATTAATTGGAATACCAACGATTATCTCTTCAGCATTTGTCATTTGATGAAGTAAGGTACAATAAGTACTTAACATTACTCGATAAATACTTATATTATTTTTTTTAGCAAAACATTGTATTTGATAAAATAAATCCGAATTAATATTCTTACTTATATTTTTATCTGTATATCTTTTTTCATTCATTTTATCAAAATCAATAGGAAACTCTGTAGGAGTTAATTCACCTTGTAAATAATCTTTCCAATACGATAATCCCTCTTTATATATTGCACTATCAATAAAACTCTCCTCATGCTTTACGAGGTTCTTATAAGGAGATTCAAATTCTACATTCGACTTCCCTTGAAGTAATTCACCATACGTATTGGATAATTGTCGGATGAAAACTCCTAAACTCCATCCATCGTAAATAATGTGATGAAACATTAAATGTAAAATAAATGTATCTTCACTGAGTTTAATTATGTGGAATTTAAACAAAGGCCCCTCTTCTAAACTAAATTTCTCATTCACTATAGATTCTAAGAAATTTTTTAAAATAGATTTTTGTTCTGTGTTTTTAAAAGCAGTTAAATCCTTAATTGGTATATCAAATTCTACATTCTTTTGAATTAATTGTTTTATTTTTTCATCCCTCTTCTTAAATATTGTACGTAGCGCAGGATGTAATTGCACTATCGTAGTAAGCGTTTTCTTTAAAACCTCTATTTGAAGATTTCCTTTTAACTTTATTATAATCGGTTCATTGTTCATTCCTTTTTCTATTTCCATTTGATGAGCTATCCATAATGCTTCTTGGCCTACTGTTACATCCAATTCCTCTACAATTTCATATTTCTTTTGTATTTCTTTCATATGAATTTCTCCTTTTATAAATATTTAAAAACGGATAATATTTACAGTTACAACTATATGTACATATTCTGCAATTTGTAAATCTATATTTTACGACTAAATTCAACATTTATTTCACTTATTGCATAGTTATTAAAATTATGAATAAAACTCATATTTATACTGTATCAATTCATACTTTTATTCAATTTAAGCATAAAAAACCATTTCACTAATAATTCTAATTTCTTTTTATACAGTATTCTTGCATATATTTATTAAAGTAAATTGCCTAATTTATTCTCCGAAAACAAATTCAAGAATATTCCAACTGGTCACTATATATACTTCTAATAACATAAACTGTAAAGGAGGAGTCCGTACATAATGGAATATAGATTATTAGGTAACACGGGATTAATAGTTTCAGAGATAGGATTCGGTTCTTGGGCAATTGGTGGAGATGAATGGGGCGCAGTAAAAGATAATGAATCCATTGATGCAATTGAGAAAGCAATTGACCTAGGGGTCAATTTTATTGACACTGCTGATGTTTATGGATTAGGTCATAGTGAAACACTAGTTGCAAAAGCTATAAATAATCGCAGACAGGATATCATTCTTTCTACAAAAGGTGGATTAATTGGTCATCATTATGACCCAAATCAACCAGCTGTTTATGGAGATCCTCAAAAGATCATTGATGCATTTGAGGCTAGTTTACTACGGCTAAAAACGGATTATATAGATGTTTACTTTTGTCATATTTGGTGGGATAAACCTGAAGAAACAGAAGCCTTTCTACAAGCTTTCCAAACCTTAAAAAAATCTGGCAAAGTGAGAGCCGTTGGTGTTTCTACTAATGATTTAGATTATATCAAACATTTTAATCAAGATAATGATTTAGATGTTGTGCAATTTGATTATAGTATTTTAAATAAAGAACCTGAAAAAGACATCCTTCCTTATATTGAAAAACATAATTTAGGTGCTGTGATAAGAGGTCCACTTAAGATGGGAGTTTTAACTGGGAAATTTAATCATGAAACTCAATTTCCAGACGATGATTTAAGAAAAGATTGGCCAAAAGAACAGTGGTTTAAAGATAGCTTAAACAAAGTAGAGAAATTACGTTCACTTGTACGATCAAATCGAAGTTTAGCGCAAGTTGCTTTACGTTATGTTTTAAGTCACCCTGCTGTTTCAGTTGCTATTCCTGGTGCAAAAAATTCTACTCAGGTTGAAGAAAACTCTTCCCACTTAACTCGTCCATTATTATTAGATAATGAAATTGAATTCATTAAAAAGCTTTGATCAGCTCGTTATTCTCCCTTAAAAATCAAACTGATTTAGCTACCAAATCCATACCATTACTTCTTCTCCACTAGAACATATCTTTAACACTTACACCTTATTTTTGGTTCTGGTGCAAATAAAGGATACATTCCAAAAAACATTGATGAATGAATTGTTTTTGATTTTGAACAGACTGATCCCGTAAATCAATCTGTTCTTTTTGTATCATATGCATGGCTTCTACTCCTGCAAGAATAAATGTAACTGTGCGAAAAGACTTAAGTCCTAACATAGAGCGTATACGTTTTTTAATGAAACGATGGTCTTGCTCTACGATGTTATTTAGATATTTTATCTGCCTGATTTGAATGCCTAACCGCATTTTTTTCTCTTTCTTCAACCCGCTGATAGCAATGGGATAGGCGGGATTTTTATCAACTGTAATTGCACGAGGTTTTGAAACATGAAAAGACCGCAAAGCCTTCTTGAAGAATCGCTTTGCAGCCTTATGATTTCTAGATTTACTGAGATAAAAATCAATCGTGTTCCCTTCAGAATCAACGGCACGATATAGGTACATCCATTGTCCTTTTACTTTTATGTACGTTTCATCTACTCTCCAGGAGTCATTCGTTTGTTTGAGATGACGTCGAATTCGCTTATCTAACTCCGGCCCATATTGATGGACCCACCGCATAATCGTTGTATGAGCCAAGGATAGTCCTCTTTCCTCCATCATTTCTACCAAATCACGAAAACTAAGATTGTACCGTAGGTACCAACGTACAGTTAATAGAATAATATCTGGCTGATAGTGCTTCCATTTAAACAAAGTTTCCTTTTTCATACTGATCACACACCCTTTTGTAGAGTAATAGTATCAGTATGTCCAAGATTTACAGATTCATTGCACAAGTGTTATATTTTTTGCACCAGAACCCTTGATAGTGATGTGGTGCTACCCCACATCCATCAACTTAAGGGATATTTTCAAACAAAATGTGTTTTTTTATATAATTTTTTATTATCTTTTATAGATTTTATAAAAGTAGGCATATCAAATAAACCCTGACAGGTTTCAATTTTTTACTATGCTACCTGAGGATTAGAAGTGGTATACTCATAAACAACACCCAAAATATCAAAGACTGTCTTTTTTCTCGTACCGATGAGATTTTTCGTCCGTTGTGCTGTAGGAGGTTAAACAGACGAAGGAGAACCTTTGATAATTCTTGGGTGTTTTTGTGTA
>NZ_JH414713.1:0-120468 GCF_000238655.1 Bacillus sp. 7_6_55CFAA_CT2
ACCAGTTGTTCTGCCAAGGGCATAGCTGGGTAGCTATGTGCGGAAGGGATAAGTGCTGAAAGCATCTAAGCATGAAGCCCCCCTCAAGATGAGATTTCCCATAGCGTAAGCTAGTAAGATCCCTGAAAGATGATCAGGTTGATAGGTTCGAGGTGGAAGCATGGTGACATGTGGAGCTGACGAATACTAATAGATCGAGGACTTAACCATATAATATGTAGCAAATGTTATCTAGTTTTGAAGGAATATGCCTTCATAGTTTGGTGATGATGGCAGAGAGGTCACACCCGTTCCCATACCGAACACGGAAGTTAAGCTCTCTAGCGCCGATGGTAGTTGGGACCTTGTCCCTGTGAGAGTAGGACGTCGCCAAGCAAGAACCTAAGTCATTTTGACTTAGGTTTTTTTGTGTTTATTTCTATTTACCGAATGTTATAATCCATAAATTTAATAAAGCTAAAGACGAAAAAAGAATGAAATAGAGACTGTTTAAAATAATAGCAATAACTTTTAGTGTTCCTGATTTTCCTAATGCCACTAAAGTAATACTTAAAATAGGACACATTATTTCTATCATAAGTATATATTTTAAATAATGAGATGCTATAAATAAGTATTTAATAATTACAGAAATTACTGCAATAGAGAAAAATAAATAGGATGATAGCATAGTTCTTTCTTTAACAGTTATCCTCCTTAGAAATTAAATCGTTATAATAATACAAGAGTATATATATTTTGATTTAAAACATACTGAAGTGCCATTTAAACGATTATACGTAAAATAGATGTCTAGAAATATATATTCTAATTCCCTTTTCTTCTTGCATATAGTTGCAATTCTTCTTTTGAATATAACTAAAACACGAACGTTATTGACTACTAATAAAAAAACATTCGATTATTTATTGACATTGTTTATGAAATATTGTTAATATAGCCATAGAAACAATAATATAAGACCTCATATAATCGCGGGGATATGGCCTGCAAGTCTCTACCTAACGACCGTTATTCGTTAGACTATGAGGGAAAGTCACTCGGTATTTTTCTATTCACAAGGGATACGTATGCCTGAGTAGAGCGCTTTCTCTCATAGTAAAAGAGAAACTGTTCTATTTCAGGCTTTTTTTATTTGAATCGGGGGGATTCTAATATGAAATCACTAGTTGGAGTCATAATGGGAAGCACGTCAGACTGGGAAACAATGAAATATGCTTGTGACATTTTAGATGAATTAAATATACCGTATGAGAAAAAAGTTGTATCCGCTCATCGGACTCCGGATTATATGTTTGAATATGCAGAGACGGCTCGTGAACGTGGATTGAAAGTTATTATTGCTGGAGCTGGTGGAGCAGCACATTTACCAGGAATGGTTGCAGCGAAGACAAATCTTCCTGTAATTGGAGTTCCAGTTCAATCAAAAGCATTAAACGGCTTAGATTCATTATTATCCATCGTCCAAATGCCAGGAGGTGTTCCAGTTGCAACTGTTGCAATTGGTAAAGCTGGTTCAACGAATGCTGGATTACTTGCCGCACAAATACTTGGATCATTCCATGATGATATACATGATGCATTAGAATTGAGACGAGAAGCGATTGAAAAAGATGTGCGTGAAGGTAGTGAGCTAGTATGACGAGAATCATTTTACCTGGAAAAACAATCGGTATTATTGGAGGCGGCCAGCTAGGAAGAATGATGGCATTGGCAGCTAAGGAAATGGGATATAAAATTGCTGTTTTAGATCCTACAAAGCATTCACCATGTGCACAAGTTGCTGATATTGAAATTGTTGCACCATATGATGATTTAAAAGCAATTCAGCATTTAGCAGAGATAAGTGATGTTGTCACATATGAATTTGAGAATATTGATTATAGATGTTTACAATGGCTTGAAAAACATGCGTACTTACCACAAGGTAGTCAGTTGTTAAATACAACGCAAAATCGTTTTACAGAAAAGAATGCGATTGAGAAGGCTGGGTTACCAGTAGCAACGTATAGATTAGTTCAAAATCAAGATCAGCTTACAGAAGCAATTGCTGAGTTATCATTCTCTTCCGTCTTAAAAACGACGACAGGTGGATATGATGGGAAAGGACAAGTTGTTTTAAGAAGTGAAGCTGATGTTGAGACAGCAAGAAATCTTGTGGATAAAGCAGAATGTATTTTAGAGAAATGGGTGCCTTTTGAAAAAGAAGTATCAGTTATTGTGATTCGTAGTGTAAGTGGTGAAACAAAAGTGTTTCCAGTAGCAGAAAATATTCATGTAAATAACATTTTACATGAATCTATCGTTCCAGCTCGCATTACAGAAGAGCTTTCTCAAAAAGCAATTGCTTATGCAAAGGTACTTGCGGATGAATTAGAACTTGTGGGAACACTAGCTGTAGAGATGTTTGCTACAGATAATGGTGAGATTTATATTAATGAATTAGCGCCAAGACCTCACAATTCAGGACACTATACACAGGATGCATGTGAGACGAGTCAATTTGGTCAACATATTCGAGCAATCTGTAATTTACCTCTAGGAGAAACAAATTTGTTAAAACCAGTTGTCATGGTAAACATTTTAGGCGAACATATAGAAGGGGTCCTAAGACAAGTGAATAGATTAACCGGGTGCTATTTACACTTGTATGGAAAAGAAGAAGCAAAAGCACAGCGAAAAATGGGGCATGTTAATATTTTAAATGATAATATTGAAGTCGCTCTAGAAAAAGCGAAGAGTTTGCATATTTGGGACCATCAAGAACAACTGTTGGAGGGAAAAAGATGATTAGTCGTTATACACGCCCAGAAATGGGTGCAATTTGGACGGAAGAGAACAAATTTAAAGCATGGTTAGAAGTTGAGATTTTAGCTTGTGAAGCATGGGCTGAGCTTGGCGATATTCCAAAAGAAGATGTTAAGAAAATTCGTGAGCATGCATCATTTGATATTGATCGTATTTATGAAATTGAAAAAGAAACACGTCATGACGTAGTTGCATTCACTCGTGCTGTATCAGAAACGCCAGCATTAGGTGAGGAACGTAAATGGGTTCATTACGGTTTAACATCTACAGACGTAGTAGATACAGCATTATCTTACATCTTAAAACAAGCGAATGAAATTATATTAAAAGACTTAGAGAACTTTGTAAGCATTTTAGCTAACAAAGCGAAAGAGCATAAATACACAATCATGATGGGAAGAACACATGGTGTTCATGCAGAACCAACAACATTTGGTTTAAAACTTGGTCTTTGGTATGAAGAAATGAAACGTAACGTAGAGCGTTTCAAACAAGCTGCTGATACAGTTCGTGTTGGTAAACTATCTGGTGCGGTTGGTACATATGCAAATATCGATCCATTCGTAGAAAAATATGTTTGTGAAAACTTAGGATTAGAAGCAGCACCAATTTCAACACAAACATTGCAACGTGATCGTCACGCACACTACATGTCAACACTTGCACTAATTGCAACATCTATCGAAAAGATGGCAGTTGAGATTCGTGGTTTACAAAAGAGTGAAACACGTGAAGTTGAAGAAGCTTTCGCAAAAGGTCAAAAAGGTTCTTCTGCAATGCCACATAAACGTAATCCAATTGGTTCTGAAAATATGACTGGTTTAGCTCGTGTTATCCGCGGTTATATGATGACAGCTTACGAAAATGTTCCATTATGGCATGAGCGTGACATTTCTCACTCTTCGGCAGAACGTGTAATTTTACCAGATGCTACAATCGCATTAAATTACATGTTAAATCGCTTTGGTAATATCGTTAAAAACTTAACTGTATACCCAGAGAATATGAAACGCAATATGACAAGAACATACGGCTTAATTTATTCTCAGCGCGTAATGCTTACACTAATCGACAAAGGTATGGTACGTGAAGAAGCTTATGATATCGTACAGCCTAAAGCGATGGAAGCTTGGGAAACACAAGTACAATTTAAAGAGCTTGTAGAAGCTGATGAGCGTATTACAAGCAAGTTAACACAAGAAGAAATTAATGAATGCTTCAACTATGAGCATCATATGCAACACGTTGATACAATCTTTGAACGCCTTGGATTAAACGAAGCGTAAAATTTCATATGGCACAGAATAGAGTCATTCTGTGCCATTCTTTATAAAAACATTATTCACATTTTTCAAACTACAGGGGGCTTGCGAAATGCAAAAGCTAGAATTGCTGTATGAAGGTAAGGCAAAAAGAATTTATCGTACAGAATCAGCAGATATGGTTTGGGTAGAGTACAAAGATAGTGCGACTGCTTTCAATGGGGAGAAAAAAGAGACGATTACAGGAAAAGGTCGTTTGAACAATGAAATTACAACTTTATTGTTCAGAAAGTTACAAGAAGTGGGAATTAAAACACATTTTGTTGAGAAGTTATCTGAAACAGAACAACTTGTTAAAAAAGTGAGTATTATTCCTTTAGAAGTTGTCACAAGAAATGTAATTGCAGGAAGTCTTTCAAAACGATTAGGAATGGAAGAGGGAACTGTACTTGCAGAACCAATCGTAGAATTTTACTTCAAAGATGATGATTTAGGAGATCCGCTTGTAACGGAAGATCATATTCGTGTATTAAACGTTGCATCACCAGAGCAAGTAAGTGTATTACGAGATATGGCTCTACAAATCAATCAAGTGTTGATTGATCATTTCGCAAGCTGTCGTGTAAGATTAGTAGATTTCAAATTAGAGTTTGGTATAACGGAAGAAGGAGAAATCATTTTAGCGGATGAAATTTCACCGGATACTTGCCGTTTATGGGATGAAACGAGCAATGAAAAGTTTGATAAAGACGTATTCCGTCGCGATCTTGGAAATTTAACAGATGCTTATGAAGAGATTTTAAAACGTTTAGGGGGAATTTCACATGTATAAAGTTAAGGTATATGTAACATTAAGAGAAAGCGTATTAGATCCACAAGGAACAGCAGTAAAAGGAGCACTTCATAGTCTTTCATTCACAGAAGTACAAGATGTTCGAATCGGAAAGTACATGGAACTAACAATTGATAAATCTGTATCTGATTTAGATAGCAAGGTAAAGGAAATGTGTGAAAAACTATTAGCGAACGTTGTAATGGAAGACTTCCGTTATGAAGTTGAGGAGGTTGTCGCACAGTGAAATTTGCCGTAATAGTATTTCCGGGTTCGAACTGTGATGTCGATATGTTCCATGCAATTAAAGATGAGCTTGGCGAAGAAGTAGATTACGTTTGGCACGATACAGAGAATCTAGATGAATATGATGCAATTCTACTACCAGGTGGATTTTCTTATGGTGACTACTTACGCTGCGGTGCTATCTCTCGCTTTGCTAATGCAATGAAAGCAGTGCAAAAAGCTGCTGAGCAAGGAAAGCCGATTTTAGGTGTATGTAATGGATTCCAGATTCTTGTTGAATCAGGATTACTACCAGGAGCGTTAATGAGAAACGAAAACTTAAAATTTATGTGTCGCACTGTTCAGTTGCGTGTTGAAAATAATGAAACGATGTTTACATCACAATATGGAAAAGATGAAGTAATTAATATTCCAATCGCGCATGGTGAGGGGAATTACTATTGTGATGAAGCGACGCTTAAACAATTAGAAGAGAACAATCAAATCGCATTCCGTTACGTAGAAAACCCTAACGGTAGCGTTTCAGATATTGCTGGTATTGTAAATGAAAAAGGAAATGTACTTGGTATGATGCCACACCCAGAGCGTGCGGTAGATGAATTACTTGGCGGTGCTGAAGGGTTAAAAGTCTTTCAATCTATCTTAAAACAGTGGAGGGAAACATATGTCGTTAATGCTTGAACCAAATCCAACACAAATTAAAGAAGAGCGTATATATGCGGAAATGGGGCTAACAGACGAAGAGTTTGCCATGGTTGAAAAGATTTTAGGTCGTCTGCCAAATTATACAGAAACAGGGTTATTCTCTGTAATGTGGTCTGAACATTGTAGTTATAAAAATTCGAAACCAATTCTTCGTAAGTTTCCAACTACAGGTGAGCGCGTTCTGCAAGGACCTGGAGAAGGTGCTGGAATTGTAGATATCGGTGATAATCAAGCAGTTGTATTTAAAATGGAAAGTCATAACCATCCTTCAGCTATTGAACCATATCAAGGAGCTGCAACAGGTGTTGGTGGTATTATTCGTGACGTATTCTCTATGGGAGCACGCCCGGTAGCTCTATTAAACTCACTTCGTTTCGGTGAATTACAGTCACCACGTGTGAAATATTTATTCGAAGAAGTAGTAGCAGGAATTGCAGGATACGGTAACTGCATCGGTATTCCGACTGTTGGCGGCGAAGTACAATTTGATCCATGTTATGAAGGAAATCCACTTGTAAATGCAATGTGCGTAGGTTTGATTAACCACGAAGACATTAAAAAAGGGCAAGCGCACGGTGCTGGTAACACAGTAATGTACGTAGGAGCATCAACTGGTCGTGACGGTATTCACGGTGCAACATTCGCGTCGGAAGAACTATCTGAAAGCTCAGAAGCGAAACGTCCAGCGGTTCAAGTAGGGGACCCATTTATGGAAAAACTTCTTATTGAAGCATGTTTAGAATTAATTCAATCTGATGCACTTGTTGGAATTCAAGATATGGGTGCGGCTGGTTTAACATCATCATCTGCAGAAATGGCAAGTAAAGCAGGAATGGGTATTGAAATGTACTTAGATGATGTACCACAGCGTGAAACAGGAATGACACCATATGAAATGATGCTATCTGAATCACAAGAGCGTATGTTAATTGTTGTGAAAAAAGGTAGAGAACAAGAAATAGTAGATTTATTTGAGAAGTATGGTCTTGCAGCGGTTACGATGGGGAAAGTAACAGAAGATAAAATGCTTCGTTTATTCCATAAAGGTGAAAAGGTAGCTGAAGTTCCAGCAGATGCTTTAGCAGAAGAAGCACCAATTTATCATAAGCCATCAAAAGAAGCAGCATACTTTGCTGAATTCCAAGCAATGAAAATGGAAACGCCAAAAGTAGAAAATTATAAAGAAACGTTATTCGCTTTATTACAGCAACCAACAATTGCAAGTAAAGAGTGGGTATACGATCAATACGATTACCAGGTTCGCACAAGCACAGTTGTTACGCCAGGTTCAGATGCTGCAGTTGTACGTGTACGCGGTACAGAAAAAGGATTAGCAATGACGACAGATTGTAACTCTCGCTACATTTATCTAGACCCAGAGATGGGCGGTAAAATTGCAGTAGCAGAGGCAGCGCGTAATATCGTATGTTCTGGCGGAGAGCCACTTGCAATTACAGATTGCTTAAACTTCGGTAACCCAGAAAAACCAGAAATCTTCTGGCAGATTGAGAAATCAGTAGATGGTATGAGTGAAGCTTGTCGCACATTACAAACACCAGTTATCGGCGGAAACGTATCGATGTATAACGAGCGTAG
The DNA here is from genome assembly GCF_000238655.1 of Bacillus sp. 7_6_55CFAA_CT2. Taxonomy (NCBI): domain Bacteria; kingdom Bacillati; phylum Bacillota; class Bacilli; order Caryophanales; family Bacillaceae; genus Bacillus; species Bacillus sp. 7_6_55CFAA_CT2. Next base: position 7,450 of record NZ_JH414713.1, read on the forward strand.
TGGTGAAGCTGTATATCCAACACCAACTGTTGGGATGGTCGGACTTGTGCATGACTTAAAACATGTAACAACACAAGAGTTTAAGCAAGCTGGTGATTTAGTGTATGTAATTGGTGAGACGAAAGCTGAGTTTGGCGGAAGTGAATTACAGAAAATGATTCACGGCAAAATTTTCGGTCAATCACCAAGTATTGATTTAGATGTAGAATTAAAACGCCAAAAACAAGTATTAGAAGCAATTCAAGCTGGTCTTGTTCAATCTGCACATGATGTTGCTGAAGGTGGTTTAGCAGTTGCGATTTCAGAAAGTGCAATTGGTGCTAAAGGCTTAGGTGCTACTGTGAAATTAGATGGAGAAGCAACAGCAGCATTATTCGCTGAATCACAGTCTCGCTTCGTGATAACTGTAAAACGTGAAAATAAAGAGGCGTTTGAGAAAGCAGTAGAAGCAATCCAAGTTGGAGAAGTAACAAGTACAAATGAAGTAACAATTCATAATGAAGAAAATGAAGTATTACTTACAGCAAATGTAGATGAAATGAGAAAGGCTTGGAAAGGGGCAATCCCATGCTTGCTGAAATAAAGGGGTTAAACGAAGAATGTGGCGTTTTCGGAATTTGGGGGCATGAAAATGCAGCACAAGTTTCATACTACGGATTGCACAGTTTACAGCACCGTGGGCAAGAAGGCGCAGGCATTGTCGTAAATAATGGGGAAAAAATCGTCGGTCACAAGGGGTTAGGTTTAATATCAGAAGTGTTTTCAAGAGGTGAGCTAGAAGGATTAAATGGAAAATCAGCAATCGGACATGTACGATATGCAACAGCTGGTGGAAGTGAAGTTGCTAACGTTCAACCATTGTTGTTCCGTTTTTCCGATCATAGTATGGCGTTAGCTCATAACGGAAATTTAATTAATGCAAAAATGCTTCGTCGTGAATTAGAAGCAGAGGGCAGTATTTTTCAAACTAGTTCAGATACAGAAGTACTTTTACATCTTATTAAACGTAGCACGAAAGATTCTTTAATTGAAAGTGTAAAAGAGGCTTTAAATAAAGTGAAAGGTGCGTTTGCGTATCTTTTACTAACTGGAAATGAAATGATCGTTGCATTAGATCCGAATGGGTTCCGTCCGCTTTCAATTGGAAAGATGGGGGATGCTTACGTTGTAGCATCTGAAACATGTGCTTTTGATGTAGTAGGTGCAACATACATTCGCGATGTAGAACCGGGTGAATTACTTGTCATTAATGATGAAGGAATTCACGTGGATCGTTTCACAAATGATGTAGAACATGCAATTTGCAGTATGGAATACATTTACTTTGCACGCCCAGATTCAAATATTGCTGGTGTTAACGTCCATGCAGCACGTAAAAACATGGGGAAACGGTTGGCGGCAGAAGCGCCTATTGAAGCTGATGTTGTTACTGGTGTACCAGACTCTAGTATTTCAGCTGCGATTGGCTATGCGGAGGCGACAGGTATTCCATATGAGTTAGGATTAATTAAAAATCGTTACGTTGGACGTACGTTTATTCAACCTTCTCAAGAACTGCGCGAGCAAGGGGTTAAGATGAAGCTTTCCGCAGTAAGAGGTGTAGTTGAAGGGAAACGAGTTGTTATGATTGATGACTCTATCGTAAGAGGAACGACAAGTAAACGAATTGTTCGTATGCTTCGTGAAGCTGGAGCGACAGAAGTTCACGTAAGAATTGCTTCACCACCTCTGAAATATCCATGTTTCTATGGCATTGATATTCAAACGAGAAAAGAATTAATTGCAGCAAATCATACAGTAGAAGAAATCCGTGAAATGATCGGAGCAGATTCTTTAACATTTTTAAGCGAAGATGGATTAGTAGATGCAATTGGACGTCCATATGAAGGGAAATATGGCGGCCTATGCATGGCTTACTTTAATGGGGACTATCCAACAGCTCTTTATGATTATGAGCAAGAGCTTTTAGAAAGTATGAAATAAGAAAAGTGAGAAAAGCTTCTACTTCTTTTGATGTAGGAGCTAGATCCTTTCTTAAAATAGCCCGCCCTGGATGGGGAGAAATTAAAAGACGAGGTGTAAATAACGATGGCGAATGCATATAAGCAAGCAGGAGTAGATATTGAAGCTGGATATGAAGCGGTATCTCGCATGAAAAAACACGTACAAACAACTATGAGAAAAGAAGTACTAGGCGGTTTAGGCGGTTTTGGAGGTATGTTTGATCTATCAAAATTTGCATTAGAAGAACCTGTATTAGTATCTGGAACAGATGGCGTGGGAACGAAATTGATGCTCGCTTTTATGGCAGATAAACATGACACAATTGGTATTGATGCAGTAGCAATGTGTGTAAATGATATTGTTGTCCAAGGAGCAGAGCCGCTTTTCTTCCTTGATTATATTGCTTGTGGTAAAGCTGAACCTAGTAAAATTGAAAACATCGTCAAAGGTATATCAGAGGGCTGTCGCCAAGCTGGTTGTGCATTAATCGGTGGAGAAACAGCTGAAATGCCAGGAATGTATTCTACGGAAGAATATGATTTAGCTGGTTTTACAGTTGGGATTGTTGATAAAAAGAAAATTGTAACAGGTGAAAAGATTGAAGCTGGTCACGTGCTAATTGGCTTAGCATCTAGCGGTATTCATAGCAATGGTTACTCTTTAGTACGAAAAGTGTTATTAGAAGATGGGGAACTATCTTTAGAGCGTATTTATGGCCGCTTAGAACTACCTCTTGGTGAAGAATTATTAAAACCAACGAAAATTTATGTCAAACCTATTTTAGAACTATTGAAGAAACATGAAGTATACGGTATGGCGCATATTACAGGTGGTGGATTTATTGAAAATATTCCACGCATGTTGCCAGAAGGAATCGGTGCTGAGATTGAACTAGGATCTTGGGAAATTCAGCCGATCTTTAGTTTGCTTCAAGAAGTTGGAAAACTGGAAGAGAAAGAAATGTTCAATATTTTTAACATGGGTATTGGTATGGTAGTAGCAGTGAAGGAAGAAGATGCAAAAGATGTTGTTCGTCTTCTTGAAGAGCAAGGAGAAATGGCTCGTATTATTGGACGTACTATACAAGGAGCTGGCGTTACTTTTAATGGGGGCACAGCACTATGAGTAGATTAGCAGTTTTTGCTTCTGGAAGCGGATCTAACTTTCAATCTCTCGTTAATGCGGTAGAAGAAAAAAGATTGGATGCAGAAATTAGTTTATTAGTATGTGATAAACCAGAAGCACGCGCTGTTGGACGGGCAAATTATCATCATATTCCGTGTTTTGCTTTTTCAGCGAAAGCATATGAGTCAAAAGAAGCGTTTGAAAAAGAGATATTAAAGAAGCTAGAAGAATATGAAATTGATTATGTTATTTTAGCTGGATATATGCGTTTAATCGGGCCGACGTTACTAGAAGCATACGGCGGGAAGATTATTAATATTCATCCATCATTACTACCGAGCTTTCCGGGTAAAGATGCTGTCGGTCAAGCGTTAGAAGCAGGTGTGAAAGTAACTGGAGTAACAATTCATTATGTAGATGCAGGTATGGATACAGGGCCAATTATTGCACAAGAAGCAGTGGTTGTTTCTGAAGGGGATACGAGAGAAAGCTTACAAAAGAAAATTCAACAAGTTGAACATAAATTATACGTAAATACAGTGAATCAAATTGTTCAGTCTGTGAAAGAATCAACTGTTAACTAACATACAACCAGGGGTGAAGGATAAATGAAAAAGCGTGCATTAGTAAGTGTTTCAGATAAAACAGGAGTAGTAGAATTTGTTAAAGGGTTACTAGAACAAGGGATTGAAGTTATTTCAACAGGTGGTACGAAAAAGTTACTAGAAGAAAATGGCTTACAAGTAATCGGCATTTCTGAGGTAACTGGTTTCCCTGAAATTATGGATGGCCGTGTGAAAACATTACATCCAAATATTCATGGTGGTCTATTAGCAGTTCGTGATAATGAAACACATGTAACACAAATGAATGAGTTAGGTATAGAGCCAATTGACTTTGTTGTTGTTAACTTATACCCATTTAAAGAAACAATCGCTAAGCCTGATGTAACATTTGCTGATGCAATTGAAAATATTGATATCGGTGGCCCGACAATGATTCGCTCTGCTGCGAAAAATCATAAATTTGTATCGGTAATTGTAGATCCAGTAGATTACGATGTTGTATTAGCAGAACTGAAAGAAGACGGTGAAGTAAAAGAAGAAACGAAACGTAAATTAGCAGCGAAAGTATTCCGTCATACAGCGGCATATGATGCGTTAATCTCTAACTACTTAACAGAGCAAATGGGTGAAGAAAGTCCAGAAACATTAACTGTGACATTTGAGAAAAAGCAAGACTTACGTTATGGCGAGAACCCACATCAAAAAGCAACTTTCTATAAAGCGCCATTCGCAGCAACTTCTTCTGTTGCATACGCAGAACAATTACACGGTAAGGAATTATCGTATAACAATATTAATGATGCAGACGCAGCGCTTAGCATCGTAAAAGAATTTACAGAACCAGCAGTAGTAGCAGTAAAACATATGAATCCATGTGGTGTTGGAGTAGGAACTAATATTCACGAAGCATATACTCGTGCTTATGAAGCAGATCCAGTATCAATCTTCGGCGGTATTATCGCAGCAAATCGTGAAATTGATAAAGCTACAGCAGAAAAGTTACATGAAATTTTCTTAGAAATTGTTATCGCACCTTCGTTCTCGCAAGAAGCTTTAGAAGTGTTGCAAAGTAAGAAGAACTTACGTTTATTAACTATAAATATTGAAAAAGCGACAAGTGCAAGCAAAAAACTAACTTCTGTACAAGGTGGACTTCTTGTTCAAGAGGAAGATACGTTATCATTAGATGAAAGTACAATTTCAATTCCAACGAAACGTGAACCTTCAGAGCAAGAATGGAAAGATTTAAAACTCGCTTGGAAAGTTGTAAAACATGTGAAATCAAACGCAATTGTTTTAGCGAAAGATGATATGACAATTGGTGTCGGTGCGGGACAGATGAACCGTGTAGGTTCTGCAAAAATCGCAATTACACAAGCTGGTGAAAAAGCACAAGGTAGCGCGCTTGCATCTGATGCTTTCTTCCCAATGCCAGATACATTAGAAGAAGCAGCAAAAGCAGGAATTACAGCAATCATTCAACCGGGCGGATCAATCCGTGATGAAGATTCTATTAAAGTGGCAGATACTTATGGGATTGCTATGGTGTTCACTGGCGTACGTCATTTCAAACACTAATAGAGGATGTTTAAAAAGTCCGGTTAAGATAACCTTCGCATGTCGTCGTTGCATCGCCAGTGCGGTACTCATGTAGGAAAGCTACACTCCGTGTCCTCCTGGCAAATGCGCCTAGACCTGCTCGGTTCTCTTAATCCTCCTTTTTAAACCTTTATTGATATGGATGTTTAAAAAGTCCGGTCGAGATAACCTTTTATTGATATGAAAAAGCAAACTAGGAGCATAGCTTCTAGTTTGTACTTATTTAATTATTGGGGGATGAAATATGAATGTTTTAGTAATTGGCCGCGGTGGGCGTGAGCATGCTTTAGCTTGGAAGTTTGCACAATCTGAAAAAGTAGAAAAGGTATATGTAGCACCAGGTAATGAAGGTATGAGAGATGTTGCAACACCAGTTGATATTGATGAAAATGATTTTGATGCATTAGTTTTATTTGCGAAAGAGAATAATGTTGAGTTAACTTTCGTTGGACCAGAAATTCCGCTTATGAATGGAATTGTTGATCGTTTTAAAGAAGAGGGACTTCGCGTATTTGGTCCGAATAAAGCGGCTGCTGTTATTGAAGGTAGTAAAGCTTTTACAAAAGAGCTTATGAAAAAGTATGATATTCCAACTGCGGCGTACGAAACTTTTACAGATTATGAAGAAGCAGTACAGTACATTCAAAAAGTTGGTGCACCAATCGTTATTAAAGCTGACGGCCTAGCTGCTGGTAAAGGTGTAACGGTAGCGATGACGCTTGAAGAGGCATTACAAGCTGTGAAAGAAATGCTGCAAGATGTGAAATTCGGCGCGGCAAGTAAGAAGGTTGTTATTGAAGAGTTTTTAGATGGACAAGAATTTTCATTAATGGCATTCGTGAATGGAACAACTGTACATCCAATGGTAATCGCCCAAGATCATAAAAGAGCTTTTGATGGTGATAAAGGTCCAAATACGGGTGGAATGGGTGCATATTCTCCAGTACCACAAATTCCAGAATCAGCAGTTCAAGAAGCGATTCAAACCGTATTGCATCCAACTGCTAAGGCGATGATTGAAGAAAACCGTTCGTTTACAGGTATTTTATACGCAGGTCTTATTTTAACAAATAATGGTCCGAAGGTAATTGAATTTAATGCACGCTTCGGTGATCCTGAAACAGAAGTTGTATTACCTCGATTAGAAAACGATTTAGTTGATGTATGTAACGCTGTATTAGATGAAAGTGAACTAACGTTACAATGGTCAGAAGAAGCGGTAATCGGTGTTGTACTTGCTTCTAAAGGATATCCAGAAGCATATAAAAAAGGTGATATTATTAGCGGACTAGATGCACTGCAAGATGTGATTGTTTTCCATGCAGGTACAGCAATGAAACATGGGGACTTTGTAACGAACGGTGGCCGTGTATTATTTGTTGCTTGTAAGGCAAATAGTTTACAAGAAGCAAAAGATAAAGTATATAAAGAAATCGGTAAAATTGAGAGTGATGGTCTATTTTATCGAAGTGATATAGGATATCGTGCAATTGGGCATGAGATGACGAAAAGTTAATATGTAAAAATCCCGCTGAGGAATCAGCGGGATTTTTTATGCATCTTTATCTTTTTTTAATTTCCCTTTTTGCTTTGCCATTTCTCGAAGTAAATACTCGATGTGTGCATTGACGCTACGAAATTCATCATTTGCCCATTTTTCGATGACTGCGTGTAATTCAGGATCAATACGTAATGGAAAGCTTTTCTTTTTAGCCATAATTACTTATAGCCCTTAGTATAGGCTTCCTGTATTAATAACTGGCTGCGCACCTTTATCTGAAACGATGGCAACTAATAAGTTGTTTACCATATTTGCTTTACGCTCGTCATCGAGTTCTAGTACGCCTTCTTCATCTAACATATGGATGGAATCTTTCGCCATCTTCACAGCACCTTCAACAATTTCTTTTCTAGCAGCTAATACTGCTTTTGCTTGCTGGCGTTGTAGCATTGCATGGGCAATTTCTGTTGCGTAAGCTAAGTGCGTTAAACGAGTTTCTAATACTTCTACACCAGCAATTTCAAGACGCGCCTCTAACTCACGTTTTAATTCTTCAGAGATTTCTTCAGTATTTCCGCGTAACGTAACGCAGGTTTCATCTTGGAAATTGTCATAAGGATATTTTGTTGCAACATGGCGGATTGCCGTTTCGCTTTGAATTTCTACAAATCGATCATAATGTTCAACACCAAACATTGCTTTTGCAGAATCAACAACTTTATATACGATAACAGCTGCAATTTCAATTGGATTTCCATCAACGTCATTTACTTTTAATTTTTTACTGTTAAAGTTTTCAACACGTAAAGATACAGTTTGACGGAATGCGAACGGAATCGTTAAAAATAAACCGTTTTGACGAATTGTTCCTAAATAATTACCGAAGAACGTAATAACCTTCGCTTGATTCGGTTGAACAATACCGATACCTGTAGCGAGAACTGCGGCTAATATAATAGTTAGTGCCGCTCCTATGAAAATTTCTTGTGCAAGGAAAAATACACCGATAGCAGCTAAAATCAAAATTCCAATAATACCGAGAAAACCATTTACATAAAATACTTGTTTTTCTTTCATATGATCGCCTCCTGATATAAAAATGATATCACTTTTATATCATTTTAAGCAAGAGGTATGCATCTAATTTTCTGAATTTTATTGGTTGATATCTTTTATATACATTTTAAGGTTCAAAAAGAGAATATACGTTCTGTTTTATGGTAAAATAAAGAAGACTTAACCGCCCACTGCAGCAGCTAAGTCCCTTTGAGAGCATCTTGCATCGTGACAAATGATTCAAAGCGGTTTTGCCAGGATTATATCTTCAATCGCTGACTCAATCTCTTTGTCAGAAGCGTCATAACTTCCTTTTGACTCTGGCTTGTCATGAGTGGAAGTTTGATTCACTTCTTCTTTAGCATGTCCTTTTTCAGCAAAATTCATGCTAGGCATTTTAAATGCCCCCATGTTCATATATTTTCCGAATTTCCACATTTCAACAACAGGGCAGAAACGAACAATTCCTTCTGCAACTTTCATTGCACCAATCCATAGAAAAATGTTAGACCAAGTGCACCACGGCTTGCGTACAAGTTTAGTTGCACTACATCCGAAGAGGACGAGCCCAAGTGTAATTCGAATTAGAGCGTTTATTGTCCCGATATTTTGCTTCATTAGAAAAACACTCCTTTTTATGAAAGTTGAAATAGATAATACTATTTCTTTTATTAGTATCCCGTTTGATTTTTGGGATATGTAATCCAACATTTGACGTGGAAAAAGATGTTGGAATGTGCGTGTGTGTAAGTAACTTTTTTTGTTATAATGAAAGAATGCATAAAAGAAACTTCAAAATTAAATCCTCTAGTTTAAAAAATATGGAAGAGGTAATTCCAAACTTAATTCTCCGTTTTAAACAAATATTTAAGATGAAGTTAAAACAATAATGATGAAAATAAACTGTTATTTTGAACAGAAATATATATAACTAGAGAAAAGGAAGGGTGTTTTCATGTACGATATTTCCGGATGGAAACATGTATTTAAGCTTGATCCAAATAAGGAGTTAAGCGATGAACATTTAGAAATGATTTGTGAGTCTGGAACTGATGCGGTTATTGTAGGCGGAAGTGATGGAGTTACAATTGATAACGTATTACACATGCTAGTTAGCATTCGTAGATATGCAGTTCCTTGTGTATTAGAGGTTTCTGATGTAGAAGCAATTACACCAGGATTTGATTTTTATTACATCCCAAGTGTTTTAAATAGCCGAAAAGTAGAATGGGTAACAGGTGTTCATCATGAGGCATTGAAAGAATTTGGGGATATTATGGACTGGGACGAAATTTTTATGGAAGGGTATTGTGTTTTAAATCCAGAAGCGAAAGTAGCCCAGCTTACAGAAGCGAAATGTGATGTAACAGAAGATGACGTTATTGCATATGCTCGTTTAGCAGACAAGCTATTACGTTTACCGATATTTTATTTAGAATATAGCGGTACGTATGGAGATGTTGAACTTGTTAAAAATGTAAAAGCAGAATTGAAACAAGCTAAGTTATATTATGGCGGTGGTATTTCTAATGCAGAACAGGCGAAAGAAATGGCACAATATGCTGATACAGTAGTTGTTGGAAATATTATTTATGATGATATAAAATCGGCGTTAAAAACAGTTAAAGCAGTAAAAGGAGAGTAGGTGCAGGCGTATATGAGTATGACAGATAAGTTATTAAACGGTTTAAATCCACAGCAACAAAAAGCAGTACAAACAACGAATGGACCACTTCTATTAATGGCAGGTGCAGGTAGTGGTAAGACACGTGTGTTAACACATCGTATTGCGTATTTACTTGGTGAAAAAGGTGTAGCACCATGGAATGTACTAGCTATTACCTTCACAAATAAAGCAGCTCGTGAAATGCGTGAGCGTATTGATACACTTGTGGGACCAGAAGCAGAAGATATTTGGATTTCGACGTTTCACTCTATGTGTGTACGTATTTTACGACGCGATATCGATCGTATTGGTATTAATCGTAACTTTACAATCTTAGATTCAGGTGATCAGCTAACTGTAGTCAAAAAAATTATGAAAGAGCGCAATGTTGATCCGAAGAAATTTGAGCCGCGCTCTATTTTAGCGGGTATTAGTAATGCGAAAAATGAACTGTTATCTGCGGATAAATATGCAAAAAAAATTACAATGGCTGATCCATATGAAAAATTAACGAGCGATGTATACACAGAGTATCAAAAACGTCTTTTGAAAAATAATTCATTAGACTTTGATGATTTAATTATGACGACGATTCAGCTATTTGAACGTGTTCCAGAAGTACTAGAGTTTTATCAGCGTAAGTTCCAATATATTCATGTTGATGAGTATCAAGATACGAATAAAGCGCAATATCTTCTTGTTAAACATTTGGCAGCGCGTTTTAAAAATCTTTGCGTTGTGGGTGACTCTGACCAGTCTATTTATCGCTGGCGTGGTGCAGATATTTCTAACATTTTGTCATTCGAAAAAGACTATGAGAATGCACAAGTAATTCTGTTAGAACAAAACTATCGTTCGTCACAAAATATTTTAAATGCAGCGAATGCTGTTATTGAAAAAAATACGAATCGTAAGCCGAAGAAATTATGGACAGACAATCAAGTTGGAAGTAAAATCTCGTATTATCGTGCTGCAACTGAAAAGGACGAAGTGTATTTTGTTGCAAAAAAAATTCGTGACGATATTCAAATGGGGAAACGAAAATATACTGATTTTGCAGTGCTATATCGTACGAATGCTCAGTCTCGTATGGTCGAGGAGATTTTCCTTAAATCTAACATTCCATATAAAATTGTCGGGGGTACGAAGTTCTACGATCGTAAAGAGATTAAAGATATTTTGGCGTACTTACGTTTAATCGGTAATCCAGATGATGAAATTAGTTTTGCACGTATTATAAATGTGCCAAAGCGTGGCATTGGTGCGACTTCTATCGATAAAATTATTAATTACGGTGTGCAAAATGGAATTTCATTAACTGCTGTATTTGATGAGATTGAGCATGTTGGAGTAAGTGCAAAAATTACAAAGGCAGTAAAAGAATTCGCGAATTTATTAAATAACTGGGTAAATATGCAAGAGTATTTATCTGTTACAGAATTAGTAGAAGAAGTTATTGAAAAAACAGGCTATCGCGATATGTTGAAAAATGAACGTTCTTTAGAAGCGGAAGGTCGTTTAGAAAACTTAGACGAGTTCTTATCTGTTACGCAAACATTTGAATCTCAAAGCGAAGATAAGAGCCTTGTTGCATTCTTAACAGATTTAGCACTTGTTGCTGATATTGATCGTGTAGATGAAGACCCAACTGCTGGTGAAGAAGTTATTTTAATGACGATGCACTCGGCGAAAGGATTAGAGTTCCCGGTTGTCTTTATTGTTGGCTTAGAGGAAGGGATATTCCCTCATACTCGTTCTCTTATGGAAGAGGATGAAATGCAAGAAGAACGTCGTCTTGCTTATGTAGGTATTACTCGTGCAGAAGAAGAGCTATATTTATCTAACGCGCAAATGCGTACATTATTTGGTAGAACAAGTATGAACGCTGCGTCTCGATTTATTACAGAAATCCCGACAGAACTAGTGGAATCATTAAATGAAACAGCGCCGAAGCGTGAAACATCGTTTGGTACAAAAGGCAGAACGGCAAGTAGCGGCAAAACGACAATCACAACAGCAACACGCTCTCGTTCAGCTTTCGCGCGCCCTGCAGCTAAGACGACAGGCGGCGAACAAATTGGCTGGGCAGTAGGAGATAAAGCTTCCCACCAAAAATGGGGAGTCGGTACAGTTGTAAGTGTAAAAGGTGAAGGTGATGCAAAAGAATTAGATATTGCGTTCCCAAGCCCAATTGGTGTTAAACGTTTGTTAGCAAAATTTGCACCTGTGACGAAACAATAGGAAAGGAATGAGGATATGTCAAAAGAGATAGTAAAAAAACGTATAGAAGAATTACGTGACTTGTTAAATACATTTAACTATCAATATCACGTATTAGACAATCCTTCTGTTTCTGATGCGGAATATGACCGTAATATGCAGGAGCTTATAAAATTAGAAGCAGAGAACCCAGAGTTTATGAGTGAAGATTCTCCCTCCGTTCGCGTTGGGGGGACTGTTCTTGATATATTTGAAAAAGTAACACATAAGTCACCAATGTTAAGTTTAGGAAATGCATTTAACGAAGGAGATTTACGTGATTTCGACAGAAGAGTACGTCAAGGAATTGATGGTGCGAATGTAAGATATATATGTGAATTAAAAATTGACGGGCTTGCCGTTTCGCTTCATTATGAAAAAGGACGCTTCATTCAAGGGGCGACACGTGGTGATGGTGTAACGGGTGAAGATATTACTCAAAATTTAAAAACGATTAAAGCTATCCCACTTCGTTTAAATGAAGAAGTAACGTTAGAAGCAAGAGGCGAAGCTTATATGCCGAAGCGTTCATTCGTTAAACTAAATGAAGAAAAAGAGCAAAATGGAGAAGATGTATTTGCGAATCCGCGTAATGCAGCAGCAGGTTCAATACGTCAACTTGATCCGAAAATTGCAGCGAAGCGTAACTTATCTATGTTTGTGTATGGTCTTGCGAATGTAGAAGAAAAAACAATTTCATCACATAGTGAATCGCTGGATTTCTTAGGTGAACTCGGATTTAAGACAAATCCAAATCGCCGTACATGTGAAACAATTGAAGAAGTTATAGCTTATGTAGAAGAATGGCAAGAAAAACGTCCGCATCTTGATTATGAGATTGATGGAATCGTTATAAAAGTAGATGATGTTGCTCTTCAAGAAAGTCTAGGAACTACAGCGAAGAGTCCAAGATGGGCGATTGCTTATAAATTCCCAGCTGAAGAAGTTGTAACGAGATTAACAGGCATTGAATTAAGTGTTGGCCGAACAGGGGTTGTAACACCGACTGCAGAACTAGAGCCAGTGAGAGTTGCTGGTACGATTGTTCGTCGTGCTTCTTTACATAACGAAGATTTAATTCGCGAAAAAGACATTCGAATTGGTGACTACGTTGTTGTGAAGAAGGCTGGAGATATTATTCCTGAAGTTGTGAACGTTATTTTTGATAAGCGTACTGGTGAGGAAGAAGAATACCGCATGCCAACTCATTGTCCAGCATGTGAGAGTGAACTTGTTCGTTTAGAAGAAGAAGTAGCACTTCGTTGTATAAATCCAACTTGTCCTGCTCAAATTCGAGAGGGATTAATCCATTTCGTTTCAAGAAATGCGATGAATATTGATGGACTTGGAGAACGTGTCATTACACAACTCTTTGATGCAGATTATATTCGTACATTTGCTGATTTATATGCATTGACGAAAGAGCAATTATTACAGTTAGAACGTTTTGGTGAAAAATCAGCAACAAACTTAATACAAGCAATTGAAAATTCTAAAGAAAACTCGTTAGAGCGATTATTATTTGGTCTTGGAATTCGCCACGTTGGAGCGAAAGCAGCACGTACATTTGCAGAGCACTTTGAAACGATGGATGAGCTTGTAAAAGCAACGGAAGAAGAACTAAAAGCAATTAATGAAATTGGCGAAAAAATGGCTCAATCTGTTGTGACATATTTTGATAATGAAGATGTATTAGAGTTATTACAGCAGTTTAAAGAGTATGGCGTAAATATGACATACAAAGGTATAAAAATTGCAGATTTACAAAATGTTGAATCTTACTTCGCAGGAAAAACGGTTGTTTTAACAGGTAAGCTAGAAGTTATGGGACGAAGTGAAGCGAAGAAGAAGATTGAGGCATTAGGTGGAAAAGTAACAGGAAGTGTTAGTAAGAGTACGGATTTAGTTGTTGCAGGTGAAGCAGCTGGTTCGAAATTAGCACAAGCGGAGAAACATAATGTTGAGGTTTGGAATGAAGAGAGGTTCTTACAAGAGCTAAATAAGTAAGAGGTGCAAACTTACCATGAAAAAAATAGCATTAGCGGTATTAAGCCTTGGCCTACTTGTAAGTGGGTGTAGTGCAGGTGCCGACAAAGATGAAAAAGTGGCTGGGAAATCGGGGAAAGCAAAAGAACAATCAGTTGTTCCAAAATACGCTATTTCGGATGAATATTATAAGACGACTATTCCATTTGATGGTGGAAAGGCACGTGGTTTAGTGGTGCAAGGGTTAAATAGTCGCCTTGATATAGATGAATTTGAAACAGGATTAATGCGAATTGCAAAAGAATCATTTAGTACGAAAGATAATTTTTTAAAAGGCGGAAAAGCTCTAGATACTCAAACTATACAGATGCTTGTTAAAAGAAAACGTACAGATGCTGAACAAAAGGAACTAGAGGAAAAATTAAAAAAAGATGCAGTTAAATTTCCTAATATAGGATTAAATCCTGCATTAGGAACAGGATCCGAATCACTAGAAGTGAAAAATAAAAAAAATCCAATATATATTTCAAATATTTTAGAGCATGATTATTATGTGAAAAAAGGCGATAACGGCGAGGAACGTGTTGGTATGGTAGTTGGATTAGCGATGAATTCTGTTCAATATTTTAACGAAGAGCATGGTTACCCACGTGAAGCTGCAATCCCAGATGAAAAGATGTTAGCTGAAGGGAAAAAAATGGCGCAAGAAATTTTGAAAGTCATACATCAAAAAGAACCTGAAACAAAAAATATTCCGATAACATTTGCGATTTATCGCCAAGCTCCAAAGTCTTCGCTCGTGCCAGGTAATTTTGTTTCTTATGCAAATGTCGAAAAAGGTAGTGAAACGGTTGAAGATTGGAAACAAATTAATGAAAAATATTATTTGTTCCCATCAGAGCAAGCGAAAACAGATAATAAACGTGAAGATCTTGCAAGAGTATCCAACTTTAAGGCAAAACTAAGCGATTATTTCCAAGGCGACTATACAGCTGTTATTGGTACTGGTATGTATAGAGATGATGAATTAAGAGAAATGAAGCTTGATATTCCTGTCCAGTTTAATGGAAAAGCGGAAATAGTTGGTTTTACACAATATGTGGCAGGGCTTGTTATGGAATACTTCCCGAATTATATGAAAGTACAAGTAACGATTAAATCTGTAGAACGCCCAGAAGCTATTATTATACGTGAAGCAAAACAAGATGAACCACTTGTGAAAATTTTAGATTAAATATGAAGGCTGTTCCTCTATGGAACAGCTTTTTTTCTTATGTAATTTTGTTATAATTTAAAATGTTGTAAAAAATAGGGGTAAGGGGTAAAGCTCATGGAAGAATTAAGTTTTCAAGTCATTATTTTATTAATTGCATTCGGTTTTTTAGCAGCTTTTATTGATTCCGTTGTTGGAGGAGGAGGGTTAATTTCGCTTCCTGCACTTATGTTTGTTGGCCTATCGCCAGCTTCGGCAATTGCAACGAATAAATTAGCGGCAACAATGGGGACGTTTACGAGTGCGATGTATTTCATTCGATCAGGAAAAGTTGATTTTAAAATTGTAGGAAAGTTAATCCCGTTAACTATTGTTGGAGCTGTTGCAGGTGCTTTAGTAGTAAAATTTATTCCATCGGATATTTTACGCCCATTAGTACTTGTAATGTTGGTATTTATTGCTATTTATATTATTGCAAAAAAGAATTGGGGAAGTGTGTCTACCTATAAGAAGATGACGCAAAGAAAAACATTAATATTTTTCTTTGCTATTTTAATGATAGGATTTTATGATGGTTTTTTGGACCAGGGACAGGGTCGTTTTTAATTTTTGCATTTTTATTAATTGGCTTGGATTTTATTCAAGCGGCAGCATCTGGAAAACTTTTGAACTTTGTTAGTAATATTGTATCTTTAATTACTTTTTTATTCTTAGACATAATTCATTTTGAATACGGTATTATCATGGGATTATCAATGATCTTAGGTGCTTATTTTGGATCGAAGTTTGCGGTTCAAAAAGGTGTTGGATATGTAAGGACTTTATTTTTGTTGGTTACTATATTATTGATCGGGAAAAATGTTTTGGAATATACTCATATTTTGTAGATTCATACGCATGTATGAATCTCTTTTTTTATTATATTTTAAAAATTTATTAATTTTTAAAATATAAGTCTAGGAATATTTGAATAAATCTAAATTATCGTGTAGAATAATGTTGTAAAATGTAAACGTTTTTCTAAGGGGAGGCTAAAAAAATGGTAGTAGCATACAAACATGAGCCATTTACAGATTTTTCAGTGGAGGCTAACAAATTAGCGTTTGAAGAAGGTTTAAAGAAAGTAGAATCTTATCTTGGACAAGACTATCCATTAATTATCGGGGGAGAAAAAATCACTACAGAAGACAAAATTGTTTCTGTAAACCCTGCAAATAAAGAGGAACTTGTTGGTCGTGTTTCAAAAGCAAGCCGTGAGTTAGCTGAAAAAGCAATGCAAGTAGCGGATGAAACATTCCAAACTTGGAGAAAATCAAAGCCAGAAATGCGTGCAGACATTTTATTCCGTGCTGCAGCAATCGTTCGTCGCAGAAAACATGAATTCTCTGCTATTCTTGTAAAAGAAGCAGGTAAGCCATGGAATGAGGCAGATGCTGATACAGCAGAAGCAATCGACTTTATGGAATATTATGGTCGTCAAATGTTAAAATTAAAAGACGGTATTCCAGTAGAAAGCCGTCCAATTGAATATAATCGTTTCTCTTACATTCCATTAGGAGTAGGTGTTATCATTTCTCCTTGGAACTTCCCATTCGCAATTATGGCAGGTATGACAACAGCTGCTTTAGTTTCTGGTAACACAGTATTACTAAAACCAGCTAGTACAACTCCTGTAGTAGCAGCGAAATTTATGGAAGTATTAGAAGAAGCTGGCTTACCAGCTGGCGTAGTAAACTTCGTTCCAGGTAACGGTTCTGAAGTTGGTGACTACTTAGTAGATCATCCTCGTACACGTTTCATAAGCTTCACGGGATCTCGTGATGTAGGTATCCGTATCTACGAGCGTGCAGCGAAAGTAAACCCAGGACAAATTTGGTTAAAACGTGTTATCGCT
Source organism: Bacillus sp. 7_6_55CFAA_CT2 (assembly GCF_000238655.1). NCBI lineage: Bacteria > Bacillati > Bacillota > Bacilli > Caryophanales > Bacillaceae > Bacillus > Bacillus sp. 7_6_55CFAA_CT2. The sequence continues at coordinate 24,319 of NZ_JH414713.1, forward strand.
GAAATGGGCGGTAAAGATACAATCGTTGTTGATAAAGAAGCAGATCTTGAATTAGCAGCTAAGTCTATCGTTGCATCAGCATTCGGATTCTCAGGACAAAAATGTTCTGCATGTTCTCGTGCAGTAATCCATGAAGATGTATACGATCACGTATTAAATCGTGCTGTTGAATTAACAAAAGAATTAACAGTTGCTAACCCAGCGGTATTAGGTACAAACATGGGTCCTGTTAATGACCAAGCTGCATTTGATAAAGTAATGAGCTATGTTGCAATTGGTAAAGAAGAAGGTAGAATCTTAGCAGGTGGCGAAGGAGACGATTCTAAAGGCTGGTTCATCCAACCAACAATCGTTGCTGACGTTGCAGAAGATGCTCGCTTAATGAAAGAAGAAATCTTCGGACCAGTAGTAGCATTCTGTAAAGCGAAAGACTTCGATCATGCACTTGCAATTGCAAACAATACGGAATACGGTTTAACAGGTGCTGTTATTACTAACAACCGTGACCATATTGAAAAAGCACGCGAAGACTTCCACGTTGGTAACTTATACTTCAACCGTGGATGTACTGGTGCAATCGTAGGTTACCAACCATTCGGTGGCTTTAACATGTCTGGTACAGACTCTAAAGCTGGTGGACCTGATTACTTAGCACTTCACATGCAAGCAAAAACTACTTCTGAAACTTTATAAGAAATAGTAGAGGAGCTCTTCACAGAATGTGAAGAGCTCCTTTTAAAATTGAACCCCCATATATTACCGTCGTTCGAAGAGAATGAGCTAAAACCTATTAATAGCGTGATAAACATGTGAACAGAAATAAAATGATGAGAAAAGTTGACTTATTAGTCATATTTTTTAGTATTCATTTTGAGAATTTCCTGTATAATACAATTTGAAAGAAAATCTATGGTTCGACAAGGAACACTCCTTTCAGTTTTGCTCACTGAAAGGAGTGTTTTTTTATGTAGCTAAAAATTCTTGCGTGTTTATTACATTTGCATATACGCCATTTAAACTAGCTAAAATTGTATTGTGAATATAAACAGCTGGTATAGTAGCGCTCTTAAAAGAAAGGTCTTTTGTAGCACAAGCGTCATGTATAACGGTACATTGAAAGCCAAAATCGAATGTAGCCCTTACTGTTGCATCGATACACATATGAGTCATCATCCCGCATACAACGACATGTTCAATATTTAAACGTTTTAATTGCTCTAGAAGATTAGTTTCTCGGAAGCTATTTGGATAATGTTTGACTATAACTGTTTCTTCTCTAAGTGGACGTACGCTTTCATGAATATGTACACCTTCTGTATTAGGTAGGAAAAAAGTAGCGTCCTCTTTTATAGCTACGTGTTGGATATGAAAAATAGGTTCGCTGTTTGTTCTAAAGTGTTGTAATAACTGATTAGCATATTCGCTTGCTTCTACTGGATTACGCAATTCCATCTTTCCATTTGGAAAATAATCGTTTTGAATATCGACGAGTAAAAGAGCTGTTTTCATATATTTATCTTCCTCCGAGTTTCATATTCAAATAAATTTATTCAATTCGTAGAGAGGATTCTCCTGTTTAAAAATATGAGGAAGAAGAATTTTAAATAACCTTGAAAGTTACTATTTTTCAGATGAATATTCATCTGAAAATTTTAATAAAGGAATAATTAATATTTTTCTAAAAAATGTATTGACTCTTATTATTCTGAGTTCTATAATGAGAATTAATTAAACGACAATTAAATCGATACATTCTTATCCAGAGAGGTGGAGGGACTGGCCCTACGATACCTCAGCAACGGGTTTTTTAATACCGTGCTAACTCCAGCAAGCCATATAAAGGCTTGGAAGATGAGAAGATGTGAACGAGTACATATAAGTGCTCTCCTTCTTATCTTTATGGTTGATAAGAAGGAGGGCACTTTTTATTTTACCTCGAAAGCTCTGCTTCAAGTTTTTACAGCATATAGGAGGGAAAAAAATGATTTCTTTTACCAATGTAAGTAAAGTGTATGAATCAGCTGGCCAATCTGTTCATGCGGTGGAGGATGTAACATTATCAGTTGAGAAAGGCGAAATTTTTGGCATTATCGGTTTTAGTGGCGCTGGAAAGAGTACGTTATTACGCCTAGTAAATATGTTAGAGAGACCGACGGCAGGAACGATTTCAATAGATGATAAAGATATTACATCATTATCGACGAAAGAATTGCGTAAACTAAGACAAAGAATCGGAATGATTTTTCAAAGTTTTAATTTATTTAATTCAAGAACAGTATTTGGAAATATTGCTTATCCATTAAAGTTAGCGAAAGTACCAAAGAATGAGATAAAAGAAAGAGTAAATGAACTGCTGAAGTTTGTAGGGTTAGAAGATAAAGCAAACTATTATCCAGAGCAGCTATCAGGTGGGCAAAAGCAGCGTGTGGGCATTGCTAGAGCACTTGCGACATCGCCAGATATTCTTATATGTGATGAGGCAACATCAGCCTTAGATCCAGAAACAACGACAGAAATTCTAAACTTATTAAAGAAAGTAAATCGAGAATACAATTTAACAATTCTTCTTATTACACATGAAATGCATGTTGTGAAAGAAATTTGTCACCGTGTAGCTGTAATGGAGAAGGGGAAAGTTATTGAAGAAGGAAAACTGTTTGATGTTTTTACGCAACCAAAAACAAAGACGACTCAAAACTTTGTACGTTCTGTCATTAATGATCATTTACCGGAAAGTGTTCTAGCGAAAATTCAAAATGGTGGTCAAATTTATCGTCTAACATTTACTGGTGAGGAGACAGGACAGCCGGTACTATCATATATCGCAAAAAACTATAACGTCGATGTAAATGTACTGTACGGAAATATTATTGAACTTCAAAATGTGCTATTTGGAAATCTTCTTGTAGAGTTGCAAGGTGAGCAGAGGGAAATTCAAAAAGCATTACAACATCTAAGACTGCAAGTGCAGCTGAAGGAGGTAGAAGCTCATGCGAGTTGATTGGAGTATATTTTGGCCGCGCATACTAGATGCGACGGGGGATACCCTCTTAATGGTAATTGTAACCCTTATATTCGCTACAATTCTGGGTATACCTCTAGGTTTACTTTTATATGTAACGAGAAAAGGAAACTTTTTAGAAAATAAATGGGTCTTTTCTATTCTTAACATCATAATTAATACAATTCGTCCGGTACCATTCATTATCTTTTTAGTAGCCTTGAGTCCACTAACAAGAAGTGTTATCGGAACGACGATTGGAACAGCAGCGGCAATTTTCCCGATGACGTTAGTCGCATCAATTGGTATTGCTAGAATGGTTGAAACAAACCTTGTTTCCGTTCCGAAAGGAGTAATTGAAGCAGCGCAAGCAATGGGCGCCTCGCCAATTAGAATTGTTTTTGAAATCCTTGTACCAGAAGCGTTAGCACCATTAATCTTAGGTGTCACATTTATGACAGTTGGTTTAATCGAATTTTCTGCAGTTGCTGGGCTTGTCGGTGGTGGAGGTCTTGGTGACTTGGCAATGACATATGGTTATCAACGTTTTGATACATCAGTTATGTTCGTAACGGTCGTGTTACTTATCATTCTCGTACAGATAGCTCAAAATTTAGGAAACTACTTTGCGAAAGTCTTGTTACGCAGATCATAAAAAGGAAGAGAGGAAAAGAAAATGAAGAAAATTTTAGCATTTGCATTATCAGTGATTGTAGGAGTCTCAGCATTAAGCGGCTGCTCAAGTGGAGACACGGGTGCAGGAGCGAAAGAAAAAGTAGTTCGCGTCGGTGTAACTGGAACGGATGGAGACGCTTGGGAAATTTTGAAGAAAAAAGCTGAAAAAGAAGGGATTAAGATTAAACTGGTGGAGTTCTCTGATTACACAACGCCAAATAAAGCGTTAGCTGATGGAGATATTGAATTAAACTCATTCCAGCATATTGCTTTCTTAGAGCAATTTAAAAAAGAGCATAAGTTAGATATTACAGCTGTTGGTACAACGCAAATTGCGCCAATGGGTTTATACTCTGAAAAATATAAGAAAGCAAATGAAATCCCAGATGGTTCAGAAATTGCAATTCCAAACGATCCAACGAACCAAGCACGTGCATTAAAACTTCTTGATGCAGCTGGATTATTAAAGCTTAAAAAAGACTTTGGTCTATTTGGAGATCCAAGTGGTATTGCTGAAAATCCGAAGAAATTAAAAATTACACCGGTTATCGCACAGCAAACACCTCGTGTGTTAAAAGATGTTGCAGCATCAGTTATTAATAACGGTGTTGCTGGTCAAGCTGGATTAGATCCAGCGAAGGATCCTATTTTCTTAGAAGATCCAAAGAATGAAAATGCGAAGCCATATATTAATATTTTTGCAGCTCGTACGAAAGATAAAGATGATCCAACATTGAAAAAAGTAATTGAACTATATCATTCAAAAGAAGTAACAGATGCAATTAAGAAAGAAACAAATGATGGTTCCATTTCAGTAGATCTTTCACTTGATGAGCTTGAAAAAATCGTAAAATAATCATTGGGTTTAATGGACTAACAGAAGGAACCCCTCCGCTGTTAGTTCGTTCAACATATAAACTTAACAAACAAACCCTAACTCTGTACCTTCCAATTTTGTATAACATAGAATCCAATGTTTGTTAAGTAGAGTGATAGACCAGGAATTTTCCTGGTCTTTTTTTATGAATGAAAGTAGCTAGCGAACAGTAAGGTGATCCAAATTATAATGGGATAAGAAAATAAGCTGAAAAGGAGTGTAATTACGAATTGCTTTGGATGAATTAAGTGTTTTTTTGATAAAAAAAGAAAATAGAAAAGAGAGTAATGAAAAATGCTGATATTACGCCGGGGTTATAAGAGCGATAAATGAAAAACAAAATAATATGTTGAACAGAGTTGAAGAAGATGGCCCCTTGTATAAAAATAATCCAGCATATAGAAGACAAGAAGTTAAGTTGATATAGAAAGACGATAAGTAATACAAAGATTGTTAATACGGAAATGGCGATGAAAAATTGTTGGCTAGTTATAAGACGGATTGAAAATTGATTAGCAAGGTATTGTGGCATTTGGAAAGCTTCTTCAAGGTTATGAATGAAAAATAATAAGGGAATGATCCAGAATATAGTAGTGGAATGTTTTTTCATCAATTTACATCACTCCAATAAAGTATAGAAAGCCTAAAAAAGGCCCTCTATACAGAGATGGTTATTCAATTATGATATTTTTTAAATTAACTTCATGATGCTCTCGTTCTTTCAGATAAGCAGCTAGTTCCTCTTGTAAAATATTTAATATTTGCTTAGCTGATTGTTGGATTGGATTAGGTAGCTCTTCTAATATATGCATCCCGACTTTTACTTTTGTACGAATTACCCTTCGTAGTAATTCCTCATGCATGTACTACACCTCCAAACCGAATATTTAGTATATCTTCTTCAAATTTTGCTCCTTGAATAGAAAGGTGTGTTAATGTTTTTGGTAACGTGATGTTCCGTTTAACAGAACCCGCTCGAATAATAAGTTCATCACCTTTTTGATTTAAGGAAAGTTCACTTTTGTTTGAGAAGGGAATGGACAGAACGAAAATATACTCATCGCCATCCTTTTTTACATATTGAGTGCGCCCGTTAAATTTTACTTCTGTAGGGGAATGATCAGTTTTAAATAAAGAATCTCCTACACGTTCTAACATAGACAAACCAACAACTTCTTGTTCAAACATTGGAGCTTCGTAAATAGGAAGGGGTTGAAAACTATCTTGAATTAATGTTTTATATTTCTTCTGTGTATCTTTCCATGCCTGAAAATAAGGATCGGTGACAGTGTTAGGGATGACGCGGTTAATCATAATGGCATCTACGTTATAATCGTATAAATTCAAATAAGTAAAGCTGCGCTGGGCTTCCTTAATGACCATTTTTTCAGGATTTACAACGATGCGGATACTTGTTACTTCTCGATTTGATAAAATATCTCTCATTTCTCCGAGCTTTTCAAGTGTACTTGTTAATTCGTCCATAATATCGTCGGTTGGAAGAGGAACACCAAGGAGTGGTTGAGCTACAGGACGAACGACTTTTAAAACTTTTCTTTTAATAGGAAATAATTTTTCCATCCACCAGCCGAGCATGTCTGGAAAGCTTAACATTGCTAATGTTTCTCCTGTTGGAGCACAATCAATGATAATAACATCATATGTGTTTTGTTTATAATAATCGAGTACGCGAAGTAGGCTAATTAAATCTTCCATACCAGGAAACATCGTTAACTCTTCTGTTGTAATATCATCAGCTGCTTTGGAAGTGAAGAGTAGTGTAATATATTTCTGTAATTTTCCCCAGCCTTTTTCCATTTCATAAATTGTATTAATTTCTTGTGCCCACAAATTTTCACGAATTTCTAGTGGTTCAGAAGATAGCTTTATACCAAATGAATCTCCTAAACTATGAGCAGGATCTGTGCTCATTACTAATGTTTTTAATCCTTGTTTCGCACTTTGAATTGCTGTTGCTGCTGAAATGCTAGTTTTTCCTACGCCGCCTTTACCTGTATACAAGATAATTCTCATCATTCATATCCCCTTTGTTTCGAATGTCGAATATTACGAGTGTCGAAGTAAATAGTTGAATAAAAACCCAGATAGGGTTTTATTCAATCGGAATGTTTTTCATTTTAGGTGTAGAAACTTTTTCTTCTGTTTTCTGCTGTGACGTAGCGATGTGATTCATGATTTTTTGGAAGATTTGTAGTAAGAATGCTTTTTCTTCTTCTGATAATGCTTCTGTTACTAAGCTAAAGTAATGGGCCGCATTTTGTTTTACTTCTTGAACGAGCATTACGCCGTTTTCTGTTAACCGAATTAATACAATACGTCGGTCATTTTCATCACGGTAGCGTTCAATAAATCCCTTTTTTACAAGGCGATTTACAACGCCCGTTGTTGTACTCATCGGTATATCAAGAAGATCAGCAATTTTCGTCATTGTAATATCGGTATTTCGTTCCATCCAAAGTAAACAAAATACTTCTGTTTTAGAAAGTGTTAAATCTAGGCTTACCCATTCTTCAGGATAGAAAAGTTTCTTGGCGTTATCTAGCAGTAAGTCTAAAAAATGTTCATATTGCAACAATTAATTCCACTCCCGTATATTTCGAGGTTCGTAATATTTATTTTTATTTTATGTAGAATAGAAATAATTGTCAATGATTTTAAATGTTTTTTCAGATTAGGCAGAAAACTTTCTTTAAAATAGTATTCTTTTATGATAGATTTATAAATATAAAACTAGAATTTACATAAAAATCCATCATGGTAAATATACTTATCTATAATGGGTATACAGCTAACGAGGGGGAGAACGATGAGAAGACGTAATACGCAAGCGTTCACGTTTTTAGCATGGACTTCATTTGTTTGTGCGCTTTCAGGTATGCTAATTGGGATTTATACGTTAGATGAAACGCTTAGTGTAAAAGGATACTATTTAATTGGAACATTATTTTTAACGATGTCTTGTTTTGTATTACAAAAAACAATTCGTGATAATGAAGAAGATAACGAGAGATTTCCGAAAAATAAACCGTTAGATAAAGAGTAAATTGTAAAGAAAGGCATTTGCCTTTCTTTTTTTATGTAAAAATGGCGTAAGTACTCTGTGTTGACTTGCTTGAAGTACTGAAAATTTGGTATCATCAATAGTATTGTAGATTGAACGATATATTATGGAGGTGGCCTAGCCGTGTCAAGAATTTCCGTTGAGAATGTAAAGCACGTAGCACATTTAGCACGTCTTGCAATTACTGATCAAGAAGCAGAAAAATTTCAAAAACAACTAGATGCAATTGTTACATTTGCAGAACAGTTAAATGAATTAGATACAACAGATGTAAAACCAACAACTCATGTATTAACTATGAAAAATGTTATGCGTGAAGATGTACCAGAAAAAGGTTTACCAGTTGAAGAAGTATTAAAAAATGCACCGGATCACAAAGATAATCAAATCCGTGTTCCAGCAGTATTAGAATAGAGGAGGGGAATTTCGATGTCATTATTTGATCATTCAGTATCAGAGTTACATAAGAAGTTAAACAGCAAAGAAATTTCCGTTACGGATTTAGTAGAAGAATCTTACAAACGTATTGCGGATGTTGAAGATAACGTAAAAGCTTTTCTTACATTAGATGAAGAAAATGCACGCGCAAAAGCGAAAGAATTAGATGCAAAAATTGGCGCTGAAGATAATGGTTTATTATTCGGTATGCCAATTGGTGTAAAAGATAACATTGTAACTAACGGTCTTCGTACAACTTGTGCGAGCAAAATGTTAGCAAACTTCGATCCAATTTATGATGCGACAGTTGTGCAAAAGCTAAAAGCTGCTGACACAATTACAATCGGTAAATTAAACATGGACGAGTTCGCAATGGGTTCTTCAAATGAAAACTCAGGATTCTACGCTACGAAAAACCCATGGAACTTAGATTACGTTCCGGGCGGATCTAGTGGTGGTTCTGCAGCAGCTGTAGCAGCAGGAGAAGTACTATTCTCTCTAGGTTCTGATACGGGTGGTTCTATCCGTCAGCCAGCTGCATATTGCGGTGTTGTAGGTTTAAAACCAACTTATGGACGCGTATCTCGTTACGGATTAGTAGCATTCGCATCTTCACTTGACCAAATCGGACCGATTACACGTACAGTAGAAGACAATGCATACTTATTACAAGCTATTTCAGGTATTGACCGCATGGATGCAACTTCTGCAAACGTTGAAGTTGGAAACTATTTAGCTGGTTTAACAGGCGATGTTAAAGGTTTACGCATTGCTGTACCGAAAGAATACTTAGGCGAAGGTGTTGGCGAAGAAGCTCGTGAGTCAGTACTAGCTGCTTTAAAAGTATTAGAAGGTATGGGCGCAACTTGGGAGGAAGTATCGCTTCCACACTCTAAATACGCTCTAGCAACGTATTACTTACTATCTTCTTCTGAAGCATCTGCGAACCTTTCACGCTTTGATGGCGTGCGTTACGGTGTTCGTTCTGATAATGTCAATAACTTATTAGATCTTTACAAAAACACACGTAGTGAAGGTTTCGGTGATGAAGTTAAACGTCGTATTATGCTTGGTACATTTGCGCTTAGCTCTGGTTACTATGATGCATATTACAAGAAAGCACAACAAGTACGTACATTAATTAAAAACGACTTTGAAAATGTATTTGCTAACTATGATGTTATTATTGGACCAACAACGCCAACTCCGGCATTTAAAGTGGGCGAAAAAGTTGATGATCCAATGACAATGTATGCAAATGACATTTTAACAATCCCAGTAAACTTAGCGGGTGTTCCAGCGATTTCTGTTCCATGTGGATTCGGTGCTAACAACATGCCACTTGGTCTACAAATCATTGGTAAACACTTCGATGAAGCGACAATTTACCGCGTTGCACATGCGTTTGAGCAAGCAACAGACTATCATACAAAAAAAGCAAGTCTGTAAGGAGGCGAGCATAGATGAATTTAGAAACAATTATTGGTTTAGAGGTTCACGTTGAGTTAAAAACAAATTCGAAAATTTTCTCTGCGAGTCCAACAGAATTCGGAGCGGAGCCAAATACACAAACAAGTGTAATTGACTTAGGATACCCAGGGGTACTTCCTACTTTAAATAAAGAAGCAGTTAACTTTGCAATGAAAGCTGCAATGGCATTAAACTGTGAAATCGCAACGGAAACAAAGTTTGACCGTAAAAACTATTTCTATCCAGATAACCCGAAAGCTTACCAAATCTCTCAATTTGATAAGCCAATTGGTGAAAATGGTTGGATTGAAATCGAAGTAGACGGTAAAAAGAAACGTATCGGTATTACACGTCTTCATTTAGAAGAAGATGCTGGTAAATCAACGCATACAGCTGATGGTTCATTAGTAGACTACAACCGTCAAGGTATGCCTTTAATCGAGATCGTATCTGAGCCAGATATGCGTACGCCAGAAGAAGCATATGCATACTTAGAGAAGTTAAAATCAATCATTCAATACACTGGTGTATCTGATTGTAAGATGGAAGAAGGTTCATTACGTTGTGATGCGAACATTTCTCTTCGTCCAGTTGGACAAGAGAAGTTCGGTACAAAAGCGGAACTGAAAAACTTAAACTCATTCACTTACGTACAAAAAGGTCTTGAGCATGAGCAAGTGCGCCAAGAAAAAGAACTGTTATCTGGTGGCATCATCCAACAAGAAACACGTCGTTATGATGAAGCAACAAAGAAAACAATCTTAATGCGTGTGAAAGAAGGATCTGACGATTACCGTTACTTCCCGGAGCCAGACTTAGTTGAACTTTACATTGATGATGAGTGGAAAGAAGCAGTTCGAGCTTCTATTCCAGAACTTCCAGATGCACGTAAAGCTCGCTACGTTGCAGAATTAGGCTTACCAGCTTATGATGCACACGTGTTAACATTAACGAAAGAAATGTCTGATTTCTTTGAAGCAACTGTTGCAGACGGTGCTGATGCGAAATTAACATCGAACTGGTTAATGGGTGAAGTACTTGCATACTTAAACAAACAACAAAAAGAATTAAAAGACGTTGCATTAACGCCTGCTGGTTTATCTAAAATGGTTCAATTAATTGAAAAAGGTACAATTTCTTCTAAAATCGCGAAGAAAGTATTTAACGAATTAATTGAAAAAGGTGGAGACCCAGAAGAAATCGTTAAAGCGAAAGGTCTTGTTCAAATTTCTGATGAGGGTACACTTCGTAAAGTTGTAACAGAAATTCTTGATAATAATGAGCAATCTATCGAAGACTTTAAAAACGGTAAAGACCGTGCAATTGGCTTCTTAGTTGGTCAAATTATGAAAGCTACAAAAGGACAAGCAAATCCACCACTTGTTAACAAAATCTTACTTGAAGAGATTAATAAGCGATAATAGTAGTGACTTTTAAAGATTAAGCAGAAAAACACCCGTACATGGGTGTTTTTCTAGGTTAATCAAACGTTTGTTTAAATGAGACAAAATCGTTTAAACAAACGTTTGATTAACTGTCAAAAGTGGAAAAATGTTTGTATAGCAACTATGGTATGATAGTTGCAAAAAGGTGGGAATAATGATAAATCTAAACATAGAGGTTTTTTTTCATCTCATGAAATAATAGATAGTTATTATTCGTTATATGTAAATTTTTATGGAAGAATGGATAGAAATAAAGTGAAACTTTAATCAGTAGGAGGTTCATCCACCATTGATTATTAGCCCTCACCAATCGGGCATTTACTGCCCGCAAATAGCGGGATAAATTTTGGAGTCAAATAAAAAAACCATTGAAATGAATATTTACTTTTGATGGACTACACGAATCGGGTTCTTACTGCCTGTTTGAGCGGGATAAAAGAAGGATAGCAAGATGAGAGGAGGTAGGCATGGGAATACTGAATAGAAGTTCAGTATGTTCTTTTTCGATACATAAAGAAATTTCCTGTGCTAATAAATGATGAAGCGAGCAAGAATTATTTATAATCCTACTTCTGGGCGTGAGCTATTTAAGAAGAGCTTACCAGAAGTATTACAAAAATTAGAACAAGCTGGCTATGAGACATCTTGTCATGCGACAACGGGTCCTGGAGACGCTACTGTGGCGGCGAGGCAAGCTGCGGATCGTAAGTTTGATGTTGTTATTGCGGCTGGTGGCGACGGTACATTAAATGAAGTAGTAAACGGTTTAGTTGGGCATGAATTCCGTCCGAAATTTGGAATTATTCCAGTTGGAACGACAAATGACTTTGCACGTGCAATTGGTGTACCTCGTTCTATTGAAGAGGCAGCAGATATTATTTGCGAAGGAAAAACAGTGCCATTAGACCTCGGTAGAGCGAACGATACATATTTTATTAACATCGCTGGTGGCGGTCGTATTACAGAATTAACATACGAAGTACCGAGTAAGTTAAAGACAGTATTAGGACAACTTGCTTATTACCTAAAAGGTATCGAGATGTTACCATCATTGCATCCGACATATGTTGAAATTGAGTATGATGGAAAGTTACTACAAGAAGAAATTACGATGTTTTTAATTACGAATACTCGTTCAGTAGGTGGATTTGAAAAGGTAGCACCGTATGCATCTATTAACGATGGGTTATTTGACCTATTAGTACTGAAAAAAGGTTCTATCGCTGATTTAATTAAAGCAGCAACACAAGCACAACGTGGTGAACATATTAATAATCCAAAAGTGTTATATACACAAGCGAACCGAATTAAAGTACATTCACCAGATAAACTAATGATTAATTTAGATGGTGAGTATGGTGGAGATGCACCGATGGAATTCGAAAATATATATCATTGTTTAGAACTATTTGTTCCTGAACATCAAGAGGATGCCCTGTAAAGGCATCCTTTTTACTTTGTTAAAATGAATTGTAAATTGGGAGTTAGTTTGATTTTTATGGTATTTTTACAATTCTTTTATTTTACATCCATACTTTATTGATACACTGGAAGAGATAAGAAATGAGAGGTAGGGTAACTAACTGTTACGATTTATTTAACCGATTATAACCAATGTTAATTAAATATATCAGTAAGCCCTGCTAGTCAAGTGATTGGCTAGTAGTGAGGGTTAACTGCGGGCAATCCCTAAAGCTGATTGAACTACAACGTGGCTAGAAATAGCGAGCGTGAATGTTGCGAAAGCAGAAAAAATCAATCAGATGGTGCAAGGTTAAATCCTAAACACTAGAACAATGGGTCTTCCGCCTCGAATCATCTAAGTCAAAAGTGATAGGATGAACGTTCAACGACTATCTCGTATAACTGACGAGAGTACATCACAAGCCTATGGTGGTGGAAAAATCCTCTATCTCTAAAGAGATAAACATATAGTCTGCGCTCATGTGAAAACATGAGAAGTTCATAAGAGAACTGGCTAAGGAATTGCGCCCTTAGTTGAACAAGATAAATTTTATTGAATCTATCAAACTTTATTGATTTTATCGAACGTACGTGCTATGTTTGGTTCGATGAGGTGAGAATAATAATGAAATTTTCACGAGTTAGTCAAGTATCGGAATTAACAGGTTTGCATCCGAGTGGTCTCAGGAGAATGCTGGTGGAACACGCTACGATTCAGAAGAACAAATCTTTCATTAAAGGAGTTACATTCTGATGATATTGGCGAAGAAAGTTAGACTGATTCCAACGCCTGAACAAGAAAAAGTGCTTAGAAACCATGCTGGTGCTGCAAGATTTGCTTATAACTATTGTAAAAGAATAAGTGATAGATATTATAAGCTATTTGGAAAATCTGTTTCACAGTTAGCTTTACAGAAACGATTTACAAAGATCAAGAAGCGAAAGAGATATGAGTGGTTACATGACATCAACGCACAAGTTCCTAAACAGGCTTCAAAAGATTTTGACAAGGCGCGAAAACATTCGTTCAAAAAGTACAAAAATGGTTATCACACTTCTTATAAATCCAAAAAAGATTTAATTCAAGGGTTTTATGCCAATTATGAAAGACTGATTATAGGAAAGAAAGTAGTTGATATTCAGTCTATTGGAGAAGTGAAAACAAGCCAACAACTACCAAGAAACAAAAAGCCATCCAATCCAAGAGTTACCTTTGATGGTCGTCACTGGTGGATTAGTGTAGGGTTCCAAGAAGACTTTGAATCACAAGAACTAACCAATGAGTCGATTGGTGTGGATGTTGGTTTAAAAGAGCTGTTTGTAGCTTCTAATGGTACGAAAGAACGAAATATAAACAAAGATGCTAAGGTTAAAAAACTTTTGAAAAGGAAAAAGTCAGCACAAAGAGATATGTCTAGGAGATTTAAAAAAGGTGTAAAAATTCAATCTGCCGGATATGAAAAAGCGAAAGCTGAGCACCTGCGGTTATCTAGGAAAATTACGAATATCCGAAATAACCATATCCATCAAGCAACAGCTAAATTGGTGAAAACCAAACCAATGAGAATTGTTGTGGAAGACTTATCTATTTCAAACCTGTTAAAAAACAAAAAACTATCGAAAGCATTTTCATTTCAAAAATTAAACTTCTTCTTTCAATGTTTGTCATACAAGTGCGAGAAGTATGGCATTGCGTATGTAAAAGCTGATAAATGGTTCGCCTCAAGCAAGATTTGTTCATATTGCGGCATGAAATACGACCATTCAGTTCAACCAGAAGGACAGTGGAGTTTAAAAATACGTGAGTGGCGTTGTGCTTCATGTAATAGCCATCACGATAGAGATTTAAATGCTTCGATAAATTTATCAAGATGGGTAAAATAAAAGCTTGATAATAGGAGGTAACGATACTGCCTCGTGTGGAGTGTTATACCCCTCGTCCCTTTGGGGCTGCGAGAACACGATGAAGCACTAACTTGTGTGAATTTGATTGAATTGTATAGATTTAGTTAAGTTTATCGTATCGGTGCTATGGAGAAGGTAAAAGCAATATTATTTGATAAAGATGGGACATTAATGGATTTTCATTCAATATGGATAAAAGTAGCTGAAGAACTTGTAGCTGAATGTATAAGTTTATATCATTTACCAAGTACAATGCGGCAGACCTTATTAGAAGAGATTGGTGTAGAGGGGGCATTTGTTAATCCAAGGAGTGCAATAGCTGCTGGAACAAGCCTTGATGTAGCGAAGGGGCTTTGTAATTATATTGAGTCTGCTAGAGAAGAAGAGATGCATCAGTGGGTAAGTGAGAAGTTATTTTCCCTTATGTATGAGCATCGTTCGCATATGAAAATGACAGCAGATTTACCGAAAGTGTTACAGGCATTAAAAGATAAAGGATTTATATTAGGGGTTGTCACGGCGGATGATTTTGCACCAACAGAATTATTTTTAAAACAATATAAGTTGGAGAACTTTTTTGATTATATTATAGCCTCGGATACATTCCCTGCGCAAAAACCAGATAAAAAGATTATAGAAGTGTTTTGTGAAAAATTTAATTTAGCATCATGTGAGGTTGCGGTTGTTGGAGATACGCCAACTGATTTACATTTAGCCCAAAATGGCGATTGCTATGCAATTGGGGTGCTATCTGGTACGGGAGACCGTCCAACATTAGAACCACTTGCTGATTTAGTGTTAGATTCTGTTGAAGAGTTTATTTCTCAATCGGGTGAGTTTTTCTGGGAGAAAGAAAAGTCTAATGTGTAAGGAAAATAAGTCTATAAAGACTCTTAATGAGTCTTTATAGACTTATTTTTTATGCCTGGATACAAAGAATATAGGATAAATGCTAGAAAAGAAAGTTGGCATACATTTTGCAATAAAAAGAGAAAACAATGTAAAGAAAAGGATGGGGTACGCAATGAACACAAAAAAATTTGCTAAAATAAATGAACAAATTCCAGGACCGAAAGCGGCATCTTTATTAGAACGCCGTCAAAATATAGTACCAAAAGGAGTAAGTAACGGCATCCCAACGTTTGTACAATCTGCAAATGGTGCTCTTGTAACAGATGTTGATGGTAATCAGTACATTGATTTTGCAGGAGCAATTGGGACAATTAACGTAGGGCATTGTCATCCAACGGTTAAAGAAGCGCTCCATAAACAAGTCGATCAATACATTCATACTGGATTTAATGTCATGATGTATGAGCCATATATTGAATTAGCGGAAAAGCTTGCGGCATTGGCACCGGGAAGTTTCGATAAGCAAGTCCTCTTTTTAAATAGTGGTGCAGAAGCAGTTGAGAACGCGGTGAAGATCGCTCGTAAATATACGAAGAGACCTGGTATTATCGCATTTTCTAAAGGTTTCCACGGGCGTACATTAATGACAATGACGATGACAAGTAAAGTGAAGCCATATAAATTTGGGTTTGGTCCCTTTGCTCCAGAAGTATATAAAGCGCCATTTCCATACGAATACCGTCGCCCAGAGGGATTAACGGAAGAGCAGTATGATGATTTTATTATTGAAGAGTTTACGAACTTCTTCATATCGGAAGTAGCACCAGAAACAATTGCAGCTGTTGTAATGGAACCTGTTCAAGGGGAAGGTGGATTTATCGTCCCAAGTAAGAAATTTGTTCAAGAAGTACGCCGCATTTGTTCAGAGAACGGCATCTTATTTGTAGCGGATGAAATACAAACAGGCTTTAGTCGTACAGGAAAATATTTTGCAATTGATCACTATGATGTCGTTCCAGATTTAATTACAGTGTCTAAATCATTAGGTGCTGGTGTACCGATAAGTGGTGTCATTGGACGTAAAGAAATTATGAATGAGTCTGCACCAGGTGAACTTGGTGGAACGTATGCAGGAAGTCCATTAGGATGTGCGGCTGCATTAGCTGTTCTCGATGTAATAGAAAATGAGAAATTAAATGATAGAGCGATAGAATTAGGAAAAGTCGTAATGAACCGATTCGAAGAGATGAAAAATAAATATCATTGCATCGGTGATGTGCGTGGGTTAGGAGCAATGTGTGCATTTGAGGTCGTTCAAGATCGTAAGACGAAAGCACCTGACAAAGCGTTAACAGCTAATCTATGTACAGAAGCAAATAAGCGTGGGTTACTGTTATTATCAGCAGGAACATATGGAAATGTTATCCGTGTGTTAATGCCTTTAGTTATTACAGATGAGCAACTTGAAGAAGGATTAACAATAATTGAAGAATCGTTGCAAGCTTGTTATGAACAAACAAACATCGCTCGCGTTTAAAAACTGAAGTATAAATAGCAAACATTCTAGCTGACTCTATATTAAATGCAGAAAATTCACTTTATAATAAAGGTAGTGAAGTGGATCGATGGATTTGAAGTTAGGGGTGGCTAGGATGGTTGCAGAAAAGGAACGAGTGTTAATGGATTTAAAAGATGTATTTGAATATGCGTTTGACGAAATTTTTGTTACAGATGAGCAAGGGATCGTTGTGCGTGTAAATAGTACATGTGAAAGGCACTACCAACTAGCTGCCGAAGAGTTAGTTGGTAAGCATGTAAAAGAACTACAAAAGGATGGAATCTTTTATCCATCAGCGACATTAGAAGTGATTGAAAAAAAGAGGCCAATTGAACTCGTTCAAACTACAAAATCAGGAGAGTATTTACACGTTCGTACAAGGCCTGTTTTTGATGATGAGGGAAATTTAAGAAGAGTGATTAGTTATTCTCGGGACCTTACTGAACTCTATCAATTACGTCAAAAGGTAGAGGAAATGGATAATCAGCTAAAAACATATAAAAAAGAATTAAGAGAAACATATGAGCATGAAGGACTTATTTTTAAAAGTCTAGCTATGCAAAAAATAGTCGATACAATCAAAAAAGTATCTGTAGTGGATAGTACTGTTCTCGTTTTAGGCGAGACTGGAGTTGGGAAAAGTCGATTAGTACGCCATTTACATGAAGTGAGTCACCGTAAGAATGAAAGTTTCTATGAAATTAATTGTGCGGCATTGCCAACTAATTTAATTGAATCAGAGCTTTTTGGATATTCAGGTGGATCTTTTACAGGTGCGAATCGTGAAGGGAAAAAGGGACTATTAGAATCCGCGCATAAAGGAACTCTTTTTTTAGATGAAATCGGTGAAATGCCGCTTGAAATTCAAGCGAAGCTTTTGCAAGTATTGCAAGAAAAAACATTTCGCCCTATAGGCGGAAGAGAATTAAAAAAAGTGGATGTCCGAATTGTGGCGGCAACAAATAGAGATTTAAGCGAGATGGTGAAACAAGGAACATTTCGGAAAGATTTATACTATCGTTTGAATGTCATTCCAATTGCAATTCCCCCGCTTAGGGAAAGAACAGAAGATATTTTGCCGCTTATTTATCATTACTTGCAGCAATTTAATAAAAAGTACGGACGTGATGTGAAACTAGCGCCGAGTACGTTACAAATGTTTGTTGGATATCCGTGGGAAGGAAACAATAGAGAAATAGAGAATGTAATTGAGAGAATTGTTATTACTGTCGATGATGTTGTAACGGTAGAGGATTTGCCACTCTCTATGCAAGAGGCTGCAGTTGAACAATCGGGGCAAAGCCTTTATAAAATGCTGGAAGAGGTAGAGAGAAATATTATTCTTAAAGCGTATAAAACGTATGGATCAAGTTATAAAGTAGCTGAGTTTTTGCAAATTAGTCAATCTGCTGCTACTAGGAAAATTAAGAAGTTCATAGAGGAGGAAGAAAACATTGGATAAAAAGGCGACTTTTGTAAGTATAGATAAAAAGGCGATGTATATAAATGGTGAGTGGATTACACTACAAGAACAAATTGAAGTAAATAATCCTGCGACGAAGGAAATATTTGCAACTGTACCAAAAGGCGAAGTAACAGAGGCAAAGCAAGCTGTTGATGCTGCACATGAAGCTTTTAAAACGTGGTCTAAGTTAACGGCAGCAGATCGTGCCACGAAGTTAAAAAAGTGGTTCATGCTTATTGATAAAAATAAAGAAGAGATCGCAGCGATTATGACGAAGGAACAAGGAAAGCCGTTTGCAGAAGCGCTTGGTGAAGTAAATTATGCAAATAGTTTTGTTGAATGGTATGCAGAAGAGGGGAAACGTGTATATGGTGAAATGATTCCTGCTTCTCATCCGAATAAGCGCATTTTAGTTATGAAGCAACCAGTTGGCGTTATGGCAGCTATTACACCTTGGAACTTCCCGGCAGCGATGATTACGAGAAAGGTAGCCCCAGCGCTTGCAGCAGGCTGTACAGCCGTTGTGAAACCGGCGAGTCAAACGCCATTAACTGCATTGAAATTAGCTGAATTAGCTCATGAAGCAGATATTCCAAAGGGCGTAATCAATATCGTAACAGGTAGTGCAAAAGCAATTGCTGATACGTGGATGGAAGATAGTCGTGTTCGAAAAGTGTCCTTTACAGGGTCAACGGAAATCGGGAAAGAGTTAATGGCTAGTGCTGCGCAAACGATGAAAAAAGTTTCACTTGAGTTAGGTGGTCACGCTCCGTTTATCGTAATGAATGATGCAGATTTAGATAAAGCGGTAGAAGCGGTGATTGGTTCGAAATTCCGTAACGCAGGACAAACGTGTATATGTACAAACCGAGTATTCGTTCAAGAAGAAGTATACGAAGTATTTGTAGAGAAGTTCCAAAAGGCAGTAGGGCAGTTGAAAGTAGGAGACGGTTTCGGTGACGGAACGACTGTCGGACCACTTATTGATGAGAATGCAGTTTCAAAAGTACAAGAACATATTGAAGATGCTATTCAAAAAGGTGGAACAGTTTTATATGGTGGTCAAAAGGTCGCAGAGTTAGAGGGACATTTCATTCAACCGACTGTAATTGGATTGGCAAATGATACGATGCTTTGTATGAATGAAGAAACATTTGGGCCAGTGGCACCAGTTGCGAAATTTAAAACAGTTGATGAAGTAATCGAACGTGCAAATAATACACCATACGGTTTAGCTGCGTATATTTTCACGAAAGACATTAGCCAAGCATTCCAAATTAGTGAAGCGTTAGAGTACGGTATTATCGGTCTAAACGACGGTCTTCCATCAGTTGCACAAGCACCATTTGGTGGATTTAAAGAAAGTGGTATCGGTCGTGAAGGAGGCCATTTCGGCATCGAGGAATATTTAGAAATTAAATATATTTCATTGGGACTATAAGTAGTATACTAGAATCTCTATAAGGTAACAGAGAAGGAGATTTTAGTATGGTATATTGGCTATTATTACTTGTTACAATTATTTTTGAAGTAGCTGGAACAATTGCGATGAAACTATCAAATGGTTTAACAAAGCTCGTTCCGAGTGTACTAATTTTCGTATTCTATGGTATTTGTTTTAGCGTATTTGCTATCGTCGTTAAAAAGATTCATTTAAGCATTGCTTATGCTATTTGGTCTGGCGTTGGAACATTACTTATTACAATCATTAGTGTTTACTTTTTTAAAGAGCATATTAGTTTATTTCAAGCATTTTGTATTCTTTTTATTGTTTTGGGTGTCATTGGGCTTAAGGTTTCATCGGCATCATGAAAGCTATCTTTTGTAGAAGATAGCTTTTTTCTATTTGTGCAGTTAGCAATTAATACGACAAAATATGACAAGAAAGCGTAAAGGATTTTGTTATGATACATATGAAATATTGTCTTATGTGGGGGAAATAGTATGTTAAAAAAGGTGAGTCGAATTTTTTTGATTTCTGGCATAGCTTTTAGTTTAAGTGCTTGCACTGAGACTAAAGATAGTAATGAAAGTAAACAAGAAGATGTTCAAGATAAAGTGTATAAAATAGGGGAGACGGTAGACGTAGATGGTTTGCAAGTAACTATCGATTCAGTTAAATTAGGATATCCAAATTATGATGAGGATAAAAAGAAAGAGGAGATTTTGGGGATTATTTTCAAAGTGGAAAATAATAGTGAAAAGGAAATGCCTTTTGCATTTTATGAATTTGAGATTACCGATAAGAAAGGTACAAGATTTAAAGAATATAATAACCCTGATAGCTTTATTAGTAAAAAGTTAGCACCAGAAGAAAAAATTCAAGATATCATGCTATTTGACGTAGCGAAAGAAAATACGTATATCGCTACGTATAGACCAGAGTTTACGCATGAAAATAGAACAATAAAATTTGAATTGAAACCAAATAAATAAAGAAACACATTGGATTATCCAATGTGTTTCTTTATGGTAATAAATTTAAAACGCCCAGTTACCTTTACGGAAGATAGGCTCATGTCTGCCATCAGCAGTAATACCGTCAATATCAAGCTCAGCTGATCCAATCATGAAGTCGTTGTGTGTAATACTAGCGTTTGCGCCGTTTTCAGCAAGTTCTTCTTTAGACATTGTTTTTCCGCCAACTAAGTTAAATGCGTAAGCATTTCCAATCGCAAGGTGGCAAGATGCATTTTCGTCAAATAGTGTATTGTAGAATAAAACATTTGTGTTTGAAATTGGTGAGTCATGAGGTACTAAAGCTACTTCCCCTAAGAAGTGAGAACCTTCATCTGTTTCTACTAAATGTTTTAAAGCTTCTTCACCAGCTTCAGCTTTATAGTCTACGATACGTCCGTTTTCAAATGTTAACGTGAAATTATCGATAATATTACCTGCAAATACTAACGGTTTTGTACTAGAAACTTGGCCGTTTACACCTGTTTTAAGTGGCATTGTAAATACTTCTTCAGTTGGAATATTAGCCATAAATGGTACGTTCTTTTCATTTAAGCTACCAGCACCAGCCCATACATGTTTTTCTGGAAGTTCGATTGTTAAATCTGTTCCAGGACCTGTATAGTGAAGAGCTTTATAATGCTTTTCGTTTAAGTAATCCACTTTTGTATGTAATGTTTCATCATGTTCTTTCCATGCTTCTACAGGATTTTCTAAATCAGCACGAGTAGCTTTGAAAATAGCATCCCATAACTTGGCTTCTTGTTCTTCTGGCGCTACGTCAGGGAATACTTTCGCAGCCCATTCTTTCGTAGGAACAGAAATGACACACCAGCTTACTTTATCTGCTTGTACGTAATCACGGTATACTTTCATTGCTTCTCCAGCTACTTTATGAGCTGTTGCGATACGCGATGGTTCTACACCTTTTAATAAATCAGGGTTTTCTGCATAGATAGACATAAATGCAGCGCCTTCTTTTGCTAATTCTTCACGAGCATGTGCTTTCCAAGATGGAAATTCAGCGAAAGCTTCTTCAGGAGCTAGATCGAATTTTAAGCGTGTTAACGTCTCATCATTCCAATCTACATATACGTGTTTTGCACCAGATTTATATGCTTTTTCTGTAACGAGGCGTACAAATTGTACAGCTTCAAGAGGTGCACTAATTGATAAAGTTTGTCCAGGTTGAATATTAACACCAACATTAACTGCAAGAGCAGCATATTTCTCTAACGTTTGTTCAAATGACATATGTATAATCTCCTTTAATTTGAAAGATTTCTTACTATATATAATACAAGAAAATTCTAAAAATATATATAAATATAAAGTAAAAAGAGAGCTCAAAATGTATTGAGCCCTTATATTTACTTAATTGAAGAAGCAAACTGCTCTACAGTCGTTGTATGGTGTATACGAACGCGCTTCATCTTTAACAATTCATCAGGTTCACCCTTCGTAATGAATTGCCCAGGCTTTGTCGTCGTCGCAAATTGATAATACTTCTTCGTTTCTGCAACAACCTTATCATCTACATGACCGAATGGATAAGCAATCGCGATAACAGGCTTACCTGTTATTTTTTCTAGCTTTTCTTTTGAACCTTTTAACTCTTCCTCATAGTTTGTAATTTTCGGTAAGTCTGCATGTGTTGCAGTATGAGATTGCACCGAGAAAATGCCGGAATCAACCATTTCTTTTATTTCAGAAGTAGACAATGCTCCTTCTACATCAACGTTATCAACAATCATATATTCTGTTGCTGCCGGTTTAAAAGTATCATCTTTTAGCTTTTGTAAAATGCGAAATGCATTCATATTATTTTTCATACCGTCATCAAATGTAACGAAAATCGGTTTATTTACTTTATTTATATCGCCCCAGCGTTCAAACGTTAAAAGCGTATAACCATTGTCCTTTAAATGTTTCATTTGTGCTTCAAAGTTAGCTGGTGATACGAATAAGTCTTTAATGCCTTGACCATGATAATCATCAATTGCGTGATACATAAGAACAGGAACCTTTTGTTCAAAAGTAATAGTAGATTTCGTACGCGGGATTGTTTTCCCATCTTCTTTCATTCCTGTTGCTTCAATTTGGAACTCACCGCGTTTTCCTTCAAATTCCTTTATATCAAAAGGAAGTGTGAATTGTTTCTCTTTTTCTTTAGAAGAAAAAGATTTAGCACTTTCCTTGCCATCAGCTGTGCGCCAAATTTTATATTGTACTTCATTTAAAGAATCTTTTATGTCTGTAATATGAATGCTTGTGTTTGTAGATTCGTGTGTAACTGAATTATATGAGATTTTACCTTGTTCTTGCACAGTCTCTCCTTGTTTCTTAATCCCTTGAGCCGTTTTCTCTTTTTTAGGTTCTGGACTTACATTGTTAGTATTACAGCCTGCTAGAATGGCAGACGTACATAAAGCAATTGCTGCGTATTTTCTCATAAAAATCACCTTCTATTGTGTAGTATGTTGCATATTGACATTAAAATCCCCACCGCTATAAGAGTGGTGGGGATATACCCTTGTTCATCATATCATTTGAAGAAAATGAGGGGAATATGATTTTTAGGAGGCTATTAATGTAATAGTTTAGTGACTTTGAATAGATGTATTTTTTTGTTTCTTATTAGAATTAATAATAATATAACCGACTACAAAGATAAGAGGAATAATGAAGACATAGATAGGCATTCCCCATACATAATAGCTTTTCAGCGTTAAGACTAGTAAATGTAAGAAATCGAAAATTGCGTGAGCTTTCATAATATCCTCCAATGGTTTTTTGAAAATTATAACATTTTAAACTTGTTATTTGTATAATTTGGAAAGTTATTTAAGCTAATTTTAAAGTAAGAAGAATACATATTAATATGCAATTTTGCATAAGGATATGTATTTTATTAAAATATAAAGATTTTATACTATAATGAAAACCGCTATAAAACTAAGTAAGAATAATGTATGGAGTGGAGAATAGAAATGAAATATAAAAAAATAATATATATCTTTTTCATATCACTATTTATAGTTGGTTGCCAAAGTGAAGTGAGTAAAGTGAATAGTGTGGAAGAGTATATTCCACCGCATCTTATGAATGCGGAAGTGACGGCGGATATTATGACACTTGAATTTCCTTATGAGATAAAAGAGAAATTAGAGAAAATCGGAAATAAAATGAGCGATAGTATTACAAATAATTTAGATTGGTATTTGAAGTATGCCGAAGAAGAAATTATACCGAAAAAAACGTTTCCTTATCATCAAAACTTAGGTATTACAAAAGAAGAATATGATTTTATGATAGATAAAATGGATAATGCAGAATATATAAATACCAAAGATGGAAAACTCTTTTTTAAAAAGAAAGATCATGAAATTCAAATTCTCTCTGATGAAAATTTGAATCTAATTAAAAATATTCGAATTGATACAGAGAAGAATACAATTAAAACTCCTTTGGGAGAATGCGAATATGAAGGTGAAATCAAGGCGTCTGATGAACAAAAAGCTACTGGTCCATGGAGTGGAAAGATGTGGACTTTAAAAAGCAATGGATTGCTTTATCATTTTTCATTAGGAAAGTTAAAAAACATAAACAAATCTATCATTTACATTTCAATAAAAGGTATATATAAAGATAGGATTATCAATACAGAAGAAGCAGTTGAATTTCACTCGGTTTCATAAATAATCAAAAAAATCACCTTACTCGTTAAAGTAAGGTGATTTTTTATTAAATAAACAATCCAGCGATTGTCGCAGATAAAATAGAAGCAAGTGTTGATGCAAATAGCATTTTCCAACCAAATTTAGAAACAACGCTTCCTTGTTTTTCAGAAAGGGCACGGATTGTACCAACGATTGCACCAATTTGGCTAATACTTGCGAAGCTAATTAAGAATACTGTAACGATTCCAACTGTACGTGGAGCTAATGTTGTAGCTGTGTCTTTTAAATCAAGGATTGCTACAAACTCATTTAAAACAATCTTCGTACCCATAATACCACCAGCTGGGATAATATCTTGAGTTGGAATACCCATTAAGAATGCGAATGGAGAAAGTACGTAACCGAAGATTTGTTGTAAAGTAATGGCATGTCCCATTGCGCCTGAAGCTGCACTAATTACGTAGTTTACAACTTCCATCACACCGATAAAGGCGATCATTAATGCGGCAACGATACCAGCTACTTTTAAACCATCAAGCGCACCGTTAATCATTGCACCGATAAAGCTGTCCCCGAATAGCGTTCTATCAAATTTTTGAATCACTTCATCTTCTTTCTTCGTATCAACTGGTGTTAATAACGAACAAACGATTAAGCTTGAGAATAAATTTAGCGGAAGAGCTGCTAGTACGTATTTTGCATCTAACATCATTACGTATGATGCTGTAACAGAAGCAGAAACGGAGCTCATCGCAGAACAACAAATGATAAACATACGGTTTTTATTGAAATGCTGTAAATCGTTTTTAATAACGATTAACGCTTCACTTGAACCGAAGAATACAGAGTTTACTGCGTGGAATGACTCAACGCGTGGCAAACCAGTAATTTTTGAAATTGCACCGCCGACAACACGAACGATGAATGGTAAAACACCTAAATAACTAAAGATTGAAAGTAGTGCTGAGAAAAATACGATAATTAATAATACGTTTAAGAAAAAGACAAAATCTCTGTGAATTCCATTAAAGAGAAAATCGACACCTGTCGTACCAAGTTTAATTAGTTTGTTGAAAACTTTACTAATGAAAATAATGATTTGTTGACCAACCTTTGTAGCAAACATAAACCAACCGATTAAAATTTGGAAACCAATCATAATTGCAATTGCACGGAAGTTGATTTTACTTTTGTTGTTTGACAAAGCAAAACATAAACCTAACACGGCAAGAATACCGATAATGCTCATTACATATTGCATGTAGTTGCCCCTTTCAGAAGTTCGTATAAAGTTTGTACATAAAACGCTCGTTATATTACTAAAAATAAAAGAACGAGGTTTTATGTCATACGTAAGATGTCTGACCTTTTAGAAAAATAAAAATAAAAAAAGACCCATATGGATTCACTTTCATCTATGAGAGAAAGCTAATCAATATGAGTCCTTTTTTGCGCATAGGCTAATATTCATTAGTTTTCCCCATAGTCCAGCAATTTAAGGTTGCCGGGTAGAAACTCTCGATCCATATTATCAAGTATATATGAGGTAACATCGTCCGTATTAAATTAGTAGTAGCGTAACATTAACAGAGAAGTATCGTCAATAGCTTTTTTTCTTCCAATAGAAAAAGACCATATAAGTATGATAAAATGTAACGCAGTGTTATGAAAAAGAGAGGTCGGAAAATGAGTACTAAAATGACGCCACCAGTTGAGAAAAACGAGTTTATAGATGTAGTATTTGAAGATTTAACACATGATGGTGCCGGTGTTGCGAAAGTAAAGGGCTATCCTATTTTCGTTAAAAACGGATTACCAGGTGAAGAAGCGCAAATTAAAATTATTAAAGTGAAGAAAAACTTCGCATTTGGTCGTTTAATGAAGCTTTATACAGAAAGTCCATATCGTAAAGATGCTGAATGTCCAGTATATAATCAGTGCGGCGGTTGTCAGCTTCAGCACTTAACTTATGAAGGACAATTACAAGCGAAAGAAAAACAAGTACGTGACGTTATGCAACGTATCGGAGGACTAGGTGATGTTCCTGTTCATCCTGTACTTGGCATGGAAAATCCGTGGGTATATCGCAATAAAGCACAAGTACCAATCGGAGAACGTGAAGGCGGACTTGTAGCTGGTTTCTATCGCCAAGGAACGCATGATATCATTAATATGGAATCATGCTTAATTCAGGCAGAAGAAAACGATACATTAATTCAAGAAGTAAAACGTATTTGTGAAAAGCACGGTATCACTGCGTACAACGAAGAGCGTAACAAAGGAACACTTCGTCACGTAATGGCTCGTTACGGACAAGTAACAGGGGAAATTATGCTTGTCTTCATTACACGTACAGCAGAATTGCCGAACAAAAACGCAATCATTGAAGAAATTGCAGCGAAATTCCCAGAAGTAAAATCCATTGTTCAAAACGTAAATACGAAGCGTACGAATGTAATCTTCGGAGATAAAACGACAGTACTGTACGGATCAGAATATATTTATGACTTTATCGGTGACATTAAATTTGCGATTTCAGCACGTTCATTCTATCAAGTAAACCCAGAACAAACGAAAGTGCTATACGATAAAACGTTAGAATACGCAAAATTAAACGGTAACGAAACAGTAATTGATGCCTATTGCGGAATCGGATCAATCTCGTTATTCCTAGCGCAAAAAGCGAAAAAAGTGTACGGCGTTGAAATCGTCCCAGAAGCAATTGAAGACGCAAACCGAAATGCAGCACTAAACAACATGACAAACGCTGAATTTGGCGTAGGAGAGGCAGAAGTAGTCATTCCAAAATGGTACAAAGAAGGCGTAATTGCTGACACAATGGTCGTAGACCCACCGCGTAAAGGCTGTGACGAAGCATTACTAAATACAATCATCGACATGAAGCCAAAACGCGTCGTATACGTATCGTGTAACCCAGCAACATTAGCACGTGACTTAAAAGTACTAGAAGAAGGTGGATATAAAACACAGGAAGTACAACCTGTTGATATGTTCCCGCATACGACTCATGTGGAGTGTGTGGCTTGGCTTAAGTTGGTATAATAGGAAAGCAGTTGATATAGGGGAAATCTATACCACCTGCTTTTTGGTTTACAAAAATACCATTCATAAGCGATTTTAGTTAAAATAAATATTGCTGATTTTCACAAATTATAAATTAAGATTTTGAAATTGTATTCATAGTGAGAGGATTTGAATTTGAAATGATAGATAATTTTTGGCGTGAATTACCACGACCATTTTTTGTACTTGCACCAATGGAAGATGTGACAGACGTTGTTTTCCGTCACGTAGTAAGTGAAGCAGGTCGTCCGGACGTATTCTTCACAGAGTTTACAAACTCGGATAGCTATTGCCATCCAGAAGGTATGAAAAGTGTACGTGGCCGTTTAATTTTTACAGAAGATGAACAACCGATGGTAGCACATATTTGGGGAGACAATCCTGAATACTTCCGTCAAATGAGTATCGGTATGGCAGAGCTAGGATTTAAAGGTATCGATATTAACATGGGTTGCCCAGTTCCGAACGTTGCATCAAGAGGAAAAGGTAGTGGCCTTATTCTACGTCCAGACGTTGCAGCAGAACTTATCCAAGCAGCAAAAGCGGGCGGACTACCTGTCAGCGTAAAAACACGACTTGGCTTTAAAGAGTTAAGCGAGTGGGAAGATTGGTTAACGCACATTTTCAAACAAGATATTGCAAACCTTTCTATTCACTTACGTACAAGAGAAGAAATGAGCCAAGTAGATGCGCATTGGGAACTAATTCCGGAAATTAAAAAATTACGTGACCGTATCGCACCAAATACGTTAATAACAATCAATGGAGACATTCTTGATCGTAAAATGGGGCTGGAACTTGCTGAAAAATACGGCATTGATGGCGTAATGATCGGACGAGGCATCTTCAAAAATCCATTTGCTTTTGAAAAAGAGCCAAGAGAGCATAGCAGTAAAGAGCACCTAGATCTTTTAAGACTACAACTTGATCTTCAAGATCAATATGCAGAAGTACTGCCACGCTCAATCACAGGGCTTCACCGCTTCTTCAAAATTTATGTAAAAGGCTTCCCCGGAGCTGCTGAATTGAGAAATCAATTGATGAGTACGAAATCGACTGATGAGGTGCGTGCTTTGTTGGATAAGTTTGAGGATAGTGTTGGTGTGGCTCAGGATAGTGAGACGGTTTAACTTTTAAGCACTTAAATCATTTCATATGTAGTGCATGACATGAGTGAGTTGAAAATAAGTGCAGAGCTGGAAAAGAACAGTGTATTTGAGAAATCAAAACACTGTTTTTTTCTTTTAGTTAATGTTAAGAGAGAAATCTTTTTATAGGCATATAAAAAACATGTAAGAGCTCTGTAGATACAATGATAGAGAAAAGTTCGGGTAAGACTATAAAACATATCTTTAAAATGTTAAAGTATTAATTTAGTAGACAATAACTAAAAGGCTAGATTAAACATGATAATTTAAAGCAGGTTATAGCATAAACTTTAACCGCTGAATAAATAATCAACATTTCAGGAGGGAAACCCAATGGCAATGAGCAACAACGATATATTAAAAAGAGTACGATACGCTTTAGATATAAGAGATATAGATATGGTGGAAATCTTTAAACTTGGCGGGATGGAAGTAACGAAAGAAGACGTAGTTGATATGCTTACAAAAATAAAGAGAGCTCCTCAGCATGAAGCTGAAAATGATGAGGTAGCTGAAGATGAGTACGTAAAAATATGCGATATGATGATGTTAGAGGCATTTTTCAATGGATTTATTACTTTAAAAAGAGGGAAGCAAGATCCGAAACCAGGACAACCGGCACCTGTACAAAGCAAGGAGAGTGCTAATAACCTTCTTCTAAAGAAAATGAAAATCGCACTATCTTTAACGAGTGAGGATGTACTTGATATATTAGATAGCGTAGGCGTTACGGTAACAAAAGGAGAGTTAGGCGCTCTATTAAGAAAAAAAGGTCATAAAAATTACAAAGAGTGCGGCGATAGATACGCAAGGAATTTCATTAAGGGATTAGGTGTAAAGTATAGAGGATAATGAGTTCGTTAAAGCAGTAAATGATATAATAGGTAGAGTAGGACGTTTGTATCCTACTCTTTTTTATTTGTAAAATAATACGCTAGGTGATGAAATGGTACATACATATTTAGGTGAGACAATTAATTTTCATATAACTTATAAGAAGAAAAAGTCCGTGCGTCTTTTTGTGGATTCGTATGGAAATGTGGAAGCGCAGGCTCCGAAAGGGACACCTGTTGAATACTTAGTCCAGTTGCTAGAGGAGAAGTGGGATTGGATTCAGACAACTCGTAAGGAAATGGCGGAACGAGCGCATGGACCACAGGAAAAGGATTATGATCAAGGAGAGGGCTTTTTGTATTTAGGGAATACGTATCCGATACAGATTTCCCAAGATGCAAGCATTGAGCAAGACAACGCAGTATTTGAAGGGGATAAGTTACATATTTATGTGAAAGAGCTTAAGGATGAGAAAATACAACAAGCTTTAAAACGATTTTACTATAAGCAGTGTAAATCTTTAGTAGAGAAGAGTATTAAAGTGCATCAAAGTAATTTCAAAACAAAACCACGTTCTATTCGTATTACAGATAGTAGTCGTACTTGGGGTACTTGCGATTCGAATTTACAACTAACATTCAATTGGAAGCTAGCAATGGCACCACAGCGAGTAATTGACTATGTAGTTGTTCATGAAATGTGTCATATGGTTCATTTAAATCATGATCGATCGTTTTGGCGTCTTGTCGGGAAGATAATGCCTGATTATAAAGAAATGGAGAACTGGTTAGCTTTATCTAGTTGGAAGATGACGGTTTAATGTTGCGCTTTGTATAGGTTGCAATTATTGTCAATCTTTGTCGGTAAGTCGATATATTTCGAAAATCGCTGATATATTTGAAGTTGCGCCGATATATTTCGAAAATCGCTGATATATTTGGAGTTGCGCCGATATATTTCGAAAACCGCCGATATATTTGGAGTTGCAATCGATATGTTCAATGAAGAGAAAGTAAAAGGAGATGTCATAGCAGGCATCTCCTTTTTTTGAGTATATAGATTATCGTCCAAACTTCACAACAAATTCTTCATCAACTTTCTCCATCTCATACCCACGATACCCCTCCGAAAGCAAAGCCTGCTGTCCACTAGCATCATTCATTAGAATACTTTGAACATCTGTCCAATCGTTTTCCTTATCTCTGCGCAATTCCTTCACAAAAACATACCGCAGGCTACCACCATACTTTTCCTTCAGCGCAGCAATCTCCATTCCTTGCGCAAATTTATCCTTCAAACTCGGAATGTTAAAAGGAGCAACGGTGCAGCATACATAATCATATTTGCTGTCTTCTTTTTGCAATTCTTCCATAATGACTTTTGCTAATATTTTTTGCATACCATTTCCTCGGCAGTTCGGATGAACGTTTGAGATTTCTTGATAGATGACGCGGTGTAGTTCACTTTCTGGCAAACCAATATCAAGCCCTAAATGTTCATCGTCGATAGGAGGGACGAGTAGAGCGCGAAATGCGATGAGTTCGTTTTCGATAAAAGCACCGATCATCATGCCGTTTCCTTCTAGAATGTATTGAAATTCTTCTTGTGAGAGTGGTTGTAAACGACTTTTATCTTCTAGTGCTTCAACTACGATGTTTTGTAGTGATAAAATTTGTTCGATGTGCTCTAGTGATAGTAATGTAACGTGAAATGATTCGTTATTTTGTTTTAATGTTCCTTCGTATAGAACCGTCATATGATAGTCCTCCTTTAGCGTACAACGTCTTGAAAGACGGTTAGTTCTTGTAGTGTATCTTCGTTTATTTCAATGCCGAGTCCGGGCTTTTCGTTTAAGCGAATGAATGGTACATCGTAATGTAAGTTTCCAATGTCTTTCGTGAATTTTAATGGTCCTGTTAGCTCTACGCTCGTAATGATTTTCTTTGAGAAAGCGACATGGAATCCTGCGGAAGAGGCAACAGATGATTCGACCATTGATCCCACTTGGCATTCAATGCCTGCCATTTCTGCTTGATGAGCGAGCTTTACAGCTGGATATATGCCGCCGCATTTCATTAGTTTTATATTTACTTTATCAGTAGCTTCTAATTTAATAATTTGGCGCATTTCACGAGAACTTTTTAATCCTTCATCAATCATAAGCGGGAGGTCTGTCTTAGAACGGATATGAGCCATGGCATCAATATCGTCCGCGATAACAGGTTGTTCAATCCAGTCAATGTTTAAATGTCCTAATGAACGCAGTGCTGTTAATGTGTTTGCGCTATTTTTCCAGCCTTGGTTTACATCAACGCGAATAGCAATGTCATTTCCTACACGTTCTCGTACAGCTTCAATACGTTTCACATCTTCGTTTACATTCGTACCAACTTTCATTTTGAAAGATTGGTAACCTTTTGGAATCATAGAAGCAGCTTCTTCAGCCATATCTTCAGGATCGGCAATACTTAAAACGTGAGTGACAGGGAATTCTTCATGATAGCGCCCGCCAATTAATTGATATACAGGTTGATTTAGTTTTTTGCCCATTATATCAAAACAAGCAATATCAATTGCGGCTTTCGCTGTTGGAACACCGTAAATTGTATTGTCCATCATGTCGTGTATTTTTTCGATATTCATTGGATTTTTCCCGATTAGAGCAGGGGTTAGCGTATGTTTTAAAGTATGGAAAGTACTTTCCCATGATTCACCTGTGACGTGATCATCAGCAACGCCTTCACCGTAACCGATAATACCTTCATCTGTTTCCATTTTGACGATAATAGAGGGCATATCAGAATAAGATCCATAACTAATAACAAACGGATTGCGAAGCGGTAAACGAATTGCGTAAAGATGAATAGCTGTAATTTTCATTGAATAGAAACCCCTTCCTGTTTACAATAGTTTTGTACATTTGATATAGTTGACGTTAAATAGTCGTTAATTAATGATAAGGAGTTAGAGAAAATGATGATAAAAATTGCAGTTGTCGGTTCAAAGGAGTTTATGGAGAACCTTTTTCCTATTGCTCAAAAATTAGAAGGAATAGAAATTGATCCATATATTTACCTTCATCCGACGGAATCTTCTGAACTATTAAAGTGTCTAAAGCCTTGTGATGTCATCTTTTTCTCAGGTGCTTTACCTTATTATATGGCAAAAGAAATAAGAGAACAATTAAGAATTCCAAGTACATACTTACAGCAAGACGAGACAACTGTCGCATCTTCAATTCTTTCTATCATGTATCATCAAAGTATTCAACCACATAACATTTCCATCGATTTAGTAGACCGCTCGTTTATTACAAATGTGTTCCATGATATTGGTATAAAAGAAAGCCCGCAAGTGTTGGATTATGAAAATATGCTGTGGAGTAAAGATGAGATAAATAGAGTTATCGATTTTCATGTAGCTAAATATCAATCTGGAGAAGCTCATTTAGCTTTAACTAGTATTCACGCTGTTTACGACGAGCTTCAAAAAATAGGTGTTCCTTCAGAGCGCATGATTGATCCAACACAATCCATTATACATGGTCTAAAAGATGCAAAAATAAAAGCTGAGTTAGCAAAAAGCTATTCAGCTACTGTTGGTGCTTGTATTATTTCTTCCTTAGAATTACGAGCGAGTTTGCTTGAAAAACTAGATGTCATTTCAAAAGAACTACGTGGTTCATTTAAACAAGTGGATGAAATGACATGCATTTTGTATACAACTCGTGGTGATATCGAATCAATTATTAAAACAAATGCGATAGATAACTTGTTTGCGAGCGTAGAAGGAACGATAGCTATTGGATTTGGTTATGGGAAAACCGTGAAAGAGGCGGAGCAAAATGCAAAAATTGCTCAAAGTTTTGCAAAGAATAATCCAATAGATCGTTGTTTTTATATACTAACAAGTGATAAAGATTTGTTTGGTCCGTTCCCGAAAGAACAGAGAGTACAAAGTTTGAAAAATGATAATCCGGAACTAATGAAAATAGCGAAGGAAACGAAGCTTAGTCCGGCCAACTTGTCAAAAATCATTCAATTTAGTCAATCGCATCCGTCATTGAAGTTTACAGCAGCTGACCTTTCTGAGTACTTACAAGTGACTCGAAGATCGACAGAAAGGTTGTTAAAGAAATTAGTTGATTACGGGTATGCTCATATTTGTGGCGAGGAAATGCCCTATCAACAAGGGCGACCTCGCGCACTATATGAACTGAATTTACCGCTATTTTTAAGCTTCTAGTTGAGCTTTTTGTTTCTTTAGTAATTCTGCTTTTTCAATGTCTGATAGTTTTACAATTGTGAAGCCTGTTATGCCATAAATGATTGAGATAATAGGTACGATGAAATTCAAAATAGCATAAGGGGCATATTCAAATGCACCTACGCCAAGTGTAGCGAGAATAAATACACCGCACGTATTCCAAGGAACGAAGACAGAAGTTAATGTTCCGCCATCTTCTAATGCTCTGGATAAGTTTTTTGAATGTAGTCCTTTTTCTGTGTATGCATTTGCGTACATTCTTGAAGGGACAACAATTGAAATATATTGTTCAGAGCAAGTAAGGTTTGTTGCAAAACAAGATGCGATAGTAGAAGCGATAAGCCCTTTTGCTGATTTCGCTAACTTTAAAATTTGATTTACAATTGAGCGAAGAATACCTGTATGTTCTAATACTCCTCCGAAAGTCATAGCGACAATTGTCATAGAGACTGTATTCATCATCGAATCTAAGCCACCGCGGTTAAATAGTTCGTCTACTAGCTTGTTTCCAGTGTCTATAACAAATCCAGCTTGGAGTGCACCGACAGATGCTGAGACAGAACCACCTTGAATAAAGACTTGTGATAAAAATCCTAAAATAATACCGACGAGAATCGCTGGTATAGCAGGGACCTTTTTTGCGACCAATACCATAACGACTACGGGTATAATGAGTAGGAAAGGTGAGATAACAAAGTTTTGTTGCAATACTTGTAACGTTTGATCGATGCTCTTCGCATCAATATTGTTAGCGCCGAAGCTTCTTCCTAAGAGAGCATAGACGATAAGAGTAATAATTAAACCTGGAACTGTAGTAAATAACATGTGACGAATGTGTGCGAATAAATCTGTATTTGTTAATCCTGCGGCTAAGTTAGTTGTGTCTGAAAGCGGTGACATTTTATCGCCAAAATAAGAGCCTGAAATAATGGCACCAGCAACCATTGGAGCTGGGATTCCCATACTTAGGCCAATTCCCATTCCAGCAACACCAATTGTCCCCATTGTAGACCAAGAGCTACCAATTGCTAATGCAACGATAGAACAAATGACGGTAATGGAAACTAAAAATAGTGATGGAGTTAAAAGTTTTAAACCGTAATAAATCATCGTTGCGACGATTCCACCGCCAATCCAAGCACCAATTGTTAAGCCAACAAGAATAATAATGACGATAGCAGGTAATGCAAGACGAATCCCTTTATACATTGCTTCTTCAAGATCATTCCATTTGTAACCGTAACGCCAAGCGACAATAGAAGCAACGGTTGTACCGATAATAAGTGGAACGTGAGGGGTTTGTTTTAATACAACAATTGTAACCATCATAACTGCAACGGTAATGATAATAGGGATAATCGCTATTCCAAAGGGTATTTCTTTTTTCATAAAGTTCCTCCTTGTTACGTATGTTTGTTTGTATTTTTAGAATTGTCGTAAAATAGACGTTTATTAGGTTATGATAACTAAAAGTTTATGTAAGCGTCAACATAAAAAACAGAAAATAAGGAATGTTCTAGTTGTTTGTTTAGTTTGTAATATAAGTGCAGAGTAAGGTTTTTAAGTATTTAAAAATAAATAATTGACTTTTTTCTTAAAATTCAATATGTTCATAAAAACATCTGTTTTTCATAAGTATAATTAACCCGAATCGTTTGTAATGTGGGAAGGAGACTGGAACGTTGAAAACATTAGAACTACAAGAGCGCTTAACGGAGATTTTTCAGCATTTACACGAAAACCCTGAAGTAAGTTGGAAAGAATATGAAACGACAGCGTATATTACTGACTTTTTAAAAGAAGAAGGAATTTCATATAGAACATTTGATGATTGTCCAGGTGTAATTGCTGAGATTGGAGGCGGGAATCC
This sequence comes from Bacillus sp. 7_6_55CFAA_CT2, assembly GCF_000238655.1. NCBI lineage: Bacteria > Bacillati > Bacillota > Bacilli > Caryophanales > Bacillaceae > Bacillus > Bacillus sp. 7_6_55CFAA_CT2. Next base: position 59,890 of record NZ_JH414713.1, read on the forward strand.
AGTTATTGCGATTCGTGCTGATATGGATGCACTTTGGCAAGAAGTAAATGGAGAATTTAAAGCGAACCATTCATGTGGCCATGATGCTCATATGACTATTGTAATGGGACTTATTTTACAATTGAAAAATATGAGATGGAAAAGTGGTACGGTTAGATTATTTTTCAGCCGGCAGAAGAGAAGGGTAATGGTGCTTTGAAGATGGTGGAGAAAGGTGCTGTAGATGATGCCGATTTCTTATTTGGTGTCCATCTAAGACCAATTGAAGAACTATCTTTGAAACAAGCAGCCTCATCTATTCGCCATGGAGCAGCAGGATTTTTAGAGGGTATGATTCATGGGGAGGATGCACACGGGGCAAGACCACACCAAGGTGTGAATGCGATTGATGTCATTTCCATGATTAATGTCGGTTTGAAAAATATTTGGCTGCCACCGCAAAGTTCTTATTCAGTAAAAATGACGAGATGCCAAGCTGGTGGTGATAATTTAAATATTATTCCGGGAAATGGTCATTTCAGTTTAGATGTAAGAGCAGAGAGTAATATACTATTAGAAGAATTAAAGAAAAAGATTGAGCATGTAATAGAATCAGCTGCATCGATGGGGTCGAAAACTTCATACGAATGGATGGATCTTGCACCAGGAGCAGAGGTTTCCGAAGAAGCAGAGCGCTTTATGCGTAAAGGTATTCTCGAAGTGTATGGGGAAGAGAGATGCACAGGGCCTCTCTATACGACAGGAAGCGATGATTTCCATTACTATACAGTGAAAAGACCACATTTAAAAGCTGTCATGCTTGGACTAGGAGCAGACCTACAACCTGGATTACACCATCCGTATATGAGATTTGATCATAGTTGTATTATGGATGGGGTAGAAATATTGAAACAAACTGTATTGAAAGTGTTAGAAGACAGGGGCTAAAGAGCTCCTGTTTTTTGTGGTGAATTGTCGGTAAATCGATATATTGAGAAAATCGTTGATATATTTGAAGTTATGATAGATATATTGAGAAAATCGTTGATATATTTGAAGTTACGATAGATATATTAAGAAAATCGTTAATATAATTTCACGTACCTATTAATTTGATGAAAAATGAGCCTCCAGTACATGGTGTATAATAATAAGTACCATTTTTTAATAGGAGAAAACGAATGAACGAACAATATTACGATGCAGTTTTACATATAAAAACAGTCGGTGAGCAAAAAGGGTTTAACAAGTCTATGCATTATCACCGCTACGAACCGACGCCGTATAGCGGGTTAGATGAGTTATTGAATCAATATGAAATACGAAGTAGCGACCGAATTGTAGACTTTGGGTGCGGAAAAGGGCGATTAAACTTTTATATGCATCATAAATGTGGGGCTTCAGCAGTTGGAATTGAAATGAATGAAGAATTTTATAAAGAAGCGATGGATAATCGAGATCGTTATGCACGAAAGGCACGAAACAGTAAGGGGAAAATTCAATTCCAATGTTGTTTAGCGCAGGAATATAAGATTGATCCACATGATAATAGGTTTTATTTCTTTAATCCGTTTTCTGTGCAAGTGTTTATGAATGTAGTAAATAACATTTTGCTTTCAGTAGAAAACACGGGGAGAGAAGTGGATATTATTTTATATTATCCTTCTGAGGACTATATTTTCTTCTTAGAAAATCAGACTGCGTTTGAGCTGAATAAAGAAGTAAGGTTGCCTGGGGCTTATGAGAAGAATGGGAATGAGAGGTTTTTAGTTTATACATTAGGGTAATAAAAAACAGGTGCCAAGGCACCTGTTTTTATTAGTTACGGATTAAGTAATCAAATGCACCTAAAGCTGCGTTTGCACCTGAACCCATAGAGATGATGATTTGTTTGTACGGATTATTTGTACAGTCACCTGCAGCAAACACTCCTGGTACGTTTGTAGCGCCGTGCTTGTCTGTTACGATTTCACCGCGAACGCGTTCAACTGTTTCGCCTAACCAGTCTGTGTTTGGCACAAGACCGATTTGTACGAATACACCTTGTAATTCAACGTGATGAACTTCTTCAGTTTCACGATCGATGTAAGAAATACCGTTTACTTTATCAGTACCAGTGATTTCTTTCGTTTGAACGTTTTTCAGAACAGTTACGTTTGGTAAGCTGTTAAGACGCTCTTGTAATACAGCATCAGCTTTTAATTCTGGCATGAATTCAAGAACAGTTACGTGCTTAACAATACCTGCTAAGTCGATAGCTGCTTCAATACCAGAGTTACCTCCGCCGATAACTGCTACGTCTTTTCCAGTGAATAATGGACCGTCACAGTGTGGGCAATATGCTACACCTTTATTTTTGAACTCAGCTTCACCTGGTACGCCAACATTACGCCAGCGAGCACCTGTAGAAACGATTACGCTCTTACTTTTCAGAATAGCGCCGTTTTCAAGTTCCACTTCAATAAGTTCTTTTTTCTCTAAACGTTTCGCACGTTGTAGATTCATTACATCGATGTCGTATTCTTTTACGTGCTCTTCAAGGCTTGCTACTAGCTTAGGACCTTCAGTCTTTTTTACGTCTGATGAAGTTCTCAATGCCCATAGTATCCATTACTTGACCACCGAAGCGCTCAGCAACGATACCAGTGCGGATGCCTTTACGTGCTGCGTAAATTGCTGCACTTGCACCAGCAGGGCCGCCACCAACAACAAGAACATCGTATGGATCTTTATCAGAAAGCTCTGATGCATCTGGACCGTTACCCATTTTAGCTAAAATTTCTTCAAGTGTCATACGACCGCTTCCGAAAGATTCGCCGTTTAGGTAAACAGTTGGTACTGCCATGATGTCTTTGCTTTCTACTTCCTCTTTGAATGCAGCGCCATCAATCATAGTATGTGTAATACCAGGGTTAAGAACGCTCATTACGTTAAGAGCTTGTACAACATCAGGACAGTTATGACAACTTAGGCTGATATAAGATTCAAAATGATATTCGCCTTGAATGTTTTTAATTTGATCGATTAATTTTTGTTCAACTTTTGGAGCGCGTCCACTTACTTGTAGTAAAGCTAACACTAATGATGTAAATTCGTGTCCTAATGGAATACCAGCGAATACGACACCAGTGTCTTCACCAGGGCGGTTTACGCTAAAGCTTGGTGTTCTCTCTAATTCAACTTTTTCTACTGTAATCTTAGATGACATAGTAGCTAATTCGTCTACTAGAGCTAACATATCTTTAGATACGTTATCGTCTCCTGCGCTTACCTTAAGTAAAATATCGTTCTCCATTAATTGAAGGTATTGGGATAGTTGTGTTTTTATATCTGCATCTAGTATCATTTTGATCGAACTCCTTAGATTTTGCCTACAAGGTCAAGGCTTGGTTTAAGTGTTGCAGAACCCTCTTGCCATTTAGCTGGGCAAACTTCACCTGGGTTGTTACGTACGTATTGAGCAGCTTTAATTTTGTTAACAAGAATGCTTGCGTCACGGCCGATACCGTCAGCATTGATTTCCATAGATTGGATAACGCCGTCTGGATCGATGATGAATGTACCACGAGCAGCAAGACCTTCTTCTTCCATTAAAACGTTGAAGTTTGTAGTGATTGTGCGAGTTGGGTCACCAATCATGATGTACTCGATTTTGCCGATAGTTTCTGAGCTATCATGCCATGCTTTGTGAGTGAAGTGAGTGTCTGTAGATACAGAGTATACTTCAACGCCTAAGTCTTTTAGAGTTGCGTATTGGTTTTGTAAGTCTTCAAGTTCAGTTGGGCAAACGAATGTGAAGTCAGCTGGGTAGAAACAAACTACACTCCATTTTCCTTTTAAACTTTCGTCAGTAACTTGGATAAATTCTCCATTATGGTAAGCATTAGCTTTAAACGGTTTTACTTCTGTGCCGATTAATAACATATTAAAATTCCTCCTAAATGTTGGTTTTGAGCATCAAAAAATAGTGTGCTCATAAAATATATTTTTTAATTAACTATAATAATTCTAATTCGATATTAATTATCATATAGAAGTGGTTATTTTGTCAAGAGAATAAACCAACTTTATACCGATTTAATTAATATTTATTCTCAATTAAGGCTAACAGGGAATGGAAAGGTAACTTTAAGTTTATAAATTTTCAATGATTGTTTGAAAGAGTAGTGTGTATGTTAGAGATATGGTGTAAGTGTAAATTCTTAGGAAGGAAATATTTCTTAGAAGTTATGTATTTGAAAAGGAACTGCTTATTTCTATTTTACAAAGAATTGTGCGATAAATAAAATAAAATGAATCGAAATCTTTTTGAACAATTTTTGTCATCTCAAATATATAATTAGGAAGTATATTACGCTGATAGTTAGAAATATTGACTCAAAGTGCTAACGAGATATAATAAAACCTAGATATACCTTTCAAAAAGAAGAATACATATTTATAGGATGAAAAAATTCAACCTATTATTTTTTATAGCTTTTAGAAAACGCTTACAATTGGTGTGGAGGGGAAACCATGTCTAAGTTCACAAAGTATTTTTTAATGGAAGCTAAAGATGTGATTGCATATGTGAAAGAGAAATTATCTAAGTTTGAACATGCAAAGGGGCTAAAGTGTAAAGAAATAGGTGATGGCAATTTAAATTATGTGTTCCGCGTTTGGGATGAAAAAGAGAACATCTCTGTCATCGTAAAGCAAGCTGGGGATACAGCTCGCATTTCAGATGAGTTTAAGTTGTCGACGAATCGTATTCGCATAGAATCAGATGTTTTGCAGTTAGAGGATGAGTTAGCACCTGGACTTGTTCCTAAGGTGTATTTATTTGATAGTGTGATGAACTGTTGCGTAATGGAAGATTTATCGGATCACACAATATTACGTACAGCACTTATAAATCATCAAATATTTCCGCAGCTTGCTGACGACTTAACTACTTTTATGGTAAATACACTTTTATTAACATCTGATGTTGTAATGAATCATAAAGAGAAGAAGGAACTTGTGAAGAATTATATAAATCCTGAATTATGTGAGATTACAGAGGACCTCGTATATTCAGAACCATTTACAAATCATAATAAGCGTAATGAGTTATTTCCTTTAAATGAGGGATGGATTAGGGAGCATATTTATAGTGATAAAGAGCTTCGTATGGAAGTAGCGAAACGTAAATTTTCTTTTATGACGAATGCACAGGCATTGCTTCATGGTGATTTACATACTGGTTCTGTTTTTGTAAGAGATGATTCTACAAAGGTTATTGATCCTGAGTTTGCTTTTTATGGACCTATGGGATATGACGTTGGGAATGTAATGGCGAATTTAATGTTTGCTTGGGTGAATGCAGATGCAACGATGCCACCTGGAGCTGAGAAAGATACGTATATGGATTGGTTACAAACTACGATGGTAGAGGTAATTGATTTATTTAAGAAGAAGTTTTTAGATGCTTGGGATATTCATGTGACCGAGATTATGGCGAAGGAAGAAGGCTTTAACGAAGTATATTTACAATCTGTATTAGAGGATACAGCTGCAGTGACAGGTCTTGAATTAATCCGCCGTATTGTTGGATTAGCGAAAGTAAAAGATATTACTTGTATTGAGAATGAGGAAGCACGTGCTAGAGCGGAGCGAATTTGTCTTAAAGTAGCGAAGAGTTTTATTTTACGAGCGAATCAATATAGAACAGGTACAAGTTTTGTAGAAACGTTAAAAGAACAGTCAATGCACTACGCGGAGTAAGGGGAGAATATGATGGAAGAGCAATTAATACCAATTCAGTGGAAAGATGATGCTTTAGTTTTGTTAGATCAAACGTTATTACCGAATGAAATTGTCTATGAATCATTTAAAACAGCTGAAAGTGTGTGGGATGCCATTCAAGTAATGAAAGTACGAGGTGCACCAGCGATTGGTGTTTCAGCAGCTTATGGAGTGTATTTAGGGGTAAAGGAATTTGCTGAAAGTACGGAAGAAGGATTTATGGATGAAGTAAGAAAGGTATGTACATACTTGGCGACATCAAGACCGACTGCAGTAAATTTATTTTGGGCACTTGAAAGAATGGAAAGTGTAGCGGCAGATAATATTCATTTATCAATCTCACAGTTGAAAGATAGATTACTAGAAGAGGCAAAAGAAATTCATAGAGAAGATGAAGAAATTAACCGTCAAATTGGAGAACATGCATTAACATTATTCCATGATGGAATGGGAGTATTAACACATTGTAATGCTGGTGCGTTAGCGACGACTAAGTATGGTACTGCGACGGCTCCAATGTACTTAGCAAAAGAAAAAGGATGGGACTTAAAAATCTTTTCGGATGAAACACGTCCAAGATTACAAGGGTCAACGTTAACGGCATTAGAACTACAGCGAGCGGGAATTGATGTTACTGTCATTACGGATAATATGGCAGCTATGGTCATGTCACAAGGGAAGATTGACGCTGTAATTGTTGGATGCGACCGTGTGGCAGCGAACGGTGATATAGCAAATAAAATTGGAACATTAGGCGTATCTATTTTAGCGAAATACTACAACATTCCGTTTTATGTAGCAGCGCCAACGCCGACAATCGACTTGAAAACACCGACAGGAAAAGAAATTCCCATCGAGGAAAGAGATGCTTTTGAAGTGATTAATCGCTTCGGACAATATTCTGCTCCGAAAGAAAGTAAAGTATATAATCCAGCATTTGATGTTACTCCACATGAAAATGTAACAGCGATTATTACAGAAAAAGGGATTGTAAAGGCACCGTTTACGGAGAATTTAAAAAAGCTATTTCAATAAATAGATAAATATAAAAGTCAGTCATCATAAGCTTCATACTTAGGGGGATGTATATGTTATTACAAAAAGAAAGAGAAGAAATTGTAGCGTATGGAAAGAAAATGATTTCTAGTGGTTTAACAAAGGGAACGGGCGGTAATATTAGTATCTTTAATCGTGAACAAGGTCTTGTTGCGATTAGCCCAAGTGGTTTAGAGTATTATGAAACAAAGCCTGAAGATGTGGTTATATTAAACTTAGATGGTGAAGTAGTAGAAGGAGAGAGAAAACCATCAAGTGAATTAGATATGCACCTTATTTACTATAGGAAGCGTGAAGATATAAATGCGCTTGTGCATACACATTCTCCTTACGCGAAGACGATTGCGTCATTAGGATGGGAGCTTCCGGCTGTGTCATATTTAATTGCTTTTGCAGGTCCGAATGTGCGCTGTGCACCGTATGAAACATTTGGTACGAAGCAATTAGCAGAGGCTGCTTTTGAAGGCATGATTGATCGCCGTGCTGTTTTACTTGCGAATCACGGTTTAATTGCAGGTGCAAATAATATAAAAATGGCATTTACTGTTGCGGAAGAAATTGAGTTTTGTGCACAAATTTATTATCAAACGAAAAGCATTGGGGAACCAAAGCTATTGCCAGAAGATGAGATGGAGAATTTGGCGAAGAAGTTTGAAGGATATGGGCAGCAGTAGAATGAAACAAAGACACCCTCAAGAAAAAATCTTGAGGGTGTCTTTTAAGCTTTTTTAAGCAACAAATACATAAAGTAAGGAGCCCCAATTAAAGCAACGACAATACCTGCTGGAATGCCATTAGGATCAACGATATTTCTTCCAATTGTATCTGCTAATAATAATAGCCATCCGCCGATTAAAAGGGCGATAGGCATGAAGATTTGATGTCTTGGACCTACTAAAGATTTCGCGATATGAGGAGCCATTAATCCGATAAAGCTAATTCCTCCTGTTACGGAAACAGCTGCAGCTGCAAGTGCAACGGCTGCAACTAATAAGTATCTGCGTTCTTTTTCAATTTCAATTCCAACGCCGATTGCGACTGGTTCGTTTAATGCTAAAATGTTTAATCGATTTGCTTTATAGAAAACGAACGGAATTAATACGATTAGCCATGGGAGCATTGCTAAAACGAATATCCAGTCATCTCCCCAAATATTTCCGGCAATCCATTTTGAAATAAAGTCTACTTTCATACGATCCGCGGATGAAATAAGGACAATCATCGTTCCAGATAGTGCAAATGCAAAACCGATACCGGTTAATGTTAATCGGATTGGTTGAAGTCCAGTTGATTTACTATATGAAAATACGTAAATTAGAACAGCTGTCAGAAATGCTCCGATAAATCCAACGACAGGTAGTAAGTAAAGAAATGAACCTACATCTATTGGAAAGTATAAAAAGAAAATAGCGACAGCAACACCGGCCCCAGAGTTGATTCCAAGAATACCAGGTTCAGCTAAATCATTTCGGGTAATTCCTTGCAGAATAGCCCCTGATAAAGCGAGAGCCATACCAGCTAATAATGTAATGACAATTCTAGGTAGCCTTAAAGAGTATAAAACGAAATCCTCTTTAAACGTCCCTTGCCCCATTAATGTTGGGAGTAGTCGATCATAAGATAAAGATGCTGAACCAAGTCCCATTCCAACTACAATGGTTGTGATGATTACTATAAGTAAAGCGAGTATAATAAGACGTTGTTTTCTTAGCATAGATTGCATCATGAGAATGTTTTTCCTCCTTTACGTACAATGAATAGGAAGAATGGTAATCCTACAATTGCGACAATAGCGGCAACTGGTGTTTCGTACGGAGCGTTAATAGTACGTCCGATTGTATCTGCAAGTAGCATAAAGGAGGCCCCAGCAATTGCTGACATCGGTATAACAAATCGGTAATCTGGACCGACAATTGGGCGTACCATGTGAGGTACCATTAAGCCGATAAATGCCATATTTCCAACAAGCGCTACAGATGCACCTGCAAGTAAGATAATAATGATAAATAAAATAGTTTTAATAACAATAATTTTTTGACCTAGTCCAATAGCCACTTCCTCACTGAAACTAAGAACTGTCAATTTTTTTGCTAGTAAGATAGCGATAAAGATACTAATTGAAATGACTGGAATAATAATTTTTAATTGGTTCCAAGTTGTTCCAATTACGCCACCAGCAGTCCAAAGTGATACCTCTTGTGAAATTTTAAAGTAAATGCCGATTCCTTCTGAAATTGCGAGTAGAAATGCTGAAACTGCAGCGCCCGCTAATACAATTCGAAGAGGAGAAAGGCCACCTTTTTTCACCATACCAATTCCAAATACCATAATTGCGCCAATTGCAGCACCGATAAAGCAAGCTAATGTTAAGTAAAGATAGCTGATGGAAGGGTTGAAGGCCAGCGTTAACGCAAGCGCAGCATTTGCTCCACCAGATAGCCCTAATAATCCAGGATCCGCAAGTGGATTTCGTGTTAATCCTTGCATAATTGCTCCAGAAACAGCAAGTCCAGCTCCTACAAAAATAGCAGCTACTTCACGTGGTAAACGAATTTCGCGAATAATAGATAGTTTGTCCCCTTTAGCGGAAGAAGTGAGTGCTAACCATACATCTTTTATTGAAGTATCTGCAGCCCCTAATACCATTGCCACCATAAAAATAAGAAAGAATGCAATTATGCTTAAAATAAGCTTGTATGTAAAAGCTATAGAACGTGGATTGTCGTGATCTTTTGTCATTCGTTTCACATCTTTTCTGTTCATAGAATAAAGGAAGAGGAATTCTTAATTTAAGAATTCCTCATGTTTGTATTATTTACCAAGAAAGCTTTTCTTGAAGAAGTCTAGTTGGAAGTCTAATGTAAGTGGATCATTGAAATAGAATTCCATCATGTTCGCTTCGTATACGCGATTATTTTTTACTGCTGGGATGTTTTTATATGATTCTGTCTCTTGGAATGAGTTATCAGTATCTTTGTTTTTACTTACGATTAAGTAATCACCAGCAAACTCAGGTAATACCTCAGTAGATAATGCGTAGTAACCTTCTTTTAATGCTTTTTCTTTTACTTTTTCAGGCATTTTTAATTTCATTTCTTGGTACAGAATTTCTGTTCCGCGGCCCCAGTTCTCGCCGTATACATAAAGCTGTTTGTTGAAGTTTTCTACAACAGAAACTGTAGCATCTTCACCGATTTTTGCTTTAATTTCTTTACCAGCTTCTTGTGCACGTTTCTTGAAGTCATCAACCCAAGTTTTTGCTTCTTTTTCTTTGTTTAATAATTTACCGATTTCTAAATGCTGTGTTAAGTAATCAACTTTTCCGTAAGTGTATGTTACAGTAGGCGCGATTTTCTTTAACTTATCGACATTTTTAATATTTGATAAACCGATGATTAAATCTGGATTTAGTTCAGCGATTTTTTCAACATTTTCATCTGATACTTCAGCAACATCTTTAAGTTTGCTATCAAAACGTGGGTTTTGTTTAGACCATGAATCTACCCCAACAAGATTTACTCCTAATGACATTACGTTACCAGCGAATGATGATAATACAACAACGCGTTTTGGATTTGCAGGAACCTCTACTTTTTTACCATCTTCAGATTGGTATGTAATTGTTTCTGATTTGCTACCTTTTGCATCGTCCTTTTTGTCTGTAGAGCTATTGCTACAAGCACTCATAACAAGAACGAAAAGAACTGTTAGTGAAATAAATAACTTTTTCATCGTCTTTCTCCTTTAACATAGATGATATGTGTATACAATAATTTGTTTAACTGTAATCTTTTTGAAATAGTAGTGGTAATGCAAAATAATTTATTAAAAATCTTGAATATGAGATTTTATAATATAGTAATAACCATATTAATGAAAGAAGATGTAATCTCAAATTTGCTAATTATTAACAAAATGATAATGATTATCACTATTGATTCTTTAAATAATATAATTTTATATAGGTGTATTGTCAATAGTAATTTTGATTGTAAATTTTGCGGAAACAGGTTATATTTTATTGAGAATGATAATCAATGATTAATAGCTGAGGAGTGAGCACGAATGAATCGAGAAGAATTGTTTGATGTAACCGTGATAGGCGGAGGACCTGCAGGGCTTTATTCAGCTTTTTATAGTGGACTCAGAGAAATGAAAACGAAAATAATAGAATTTCAACCACATTTAGGTGGAAAAATACATGTGTATCCGGAAAAGATGATTTGGGATGTAGGAGGACTATTACCAGTTACAGGTGATAAGTTAATTGAACAACTTGTACAGCAAGGGTTAACATTTAAGCCAGAAGTTGTATTAGATACAAAAGTAGAATCGATTATTCGTAATCAAGATGGTACTTTTACATTAAAAACAAGTACTGGCGAAGAACACTTTTCAAAAACAGTTATCGTCGCAACAGGAAGTGGTATATTGAAACCGCAAAAGTTATCTATTGAAGGTGCTGAGCGATTTGAAGTATCGAATTTAAATTATACAGTTAAATCTTTAAAGCGTTTCAAAGGTAAAACAGTTATTATTTCCGGTGGAGGCAATTCTGCTGTTGATTGGGCAAATGAATTGGAACCAATTGCGAAAAAAGTGTATGTAACGTATAGAAAAGAAGAATTATCTGGTCATGAAGCACAAGTAAAACAACTTATGAACAGCTCGGCGGAGTGTTTCTTTAATACATCGATTACAAAATTAATTGCTGGTGATAATCATGAAGCAATCGAATATGTAGAATTAACAAATCATGAAACAGGTGAGGTTTCTCATTTACCTATTGATGAAGTTATTATTAATCATGGATATGAACGCGACATTACATTATTAGAAAATAGTGAGTTAGACGTTGCAATTATAGATAATTATTATATTGCAGGTAATGCAAATAGTGAGTCTTCAGTAGATGGATTATATGCTGCTGGAGATATTTTAAAGCACGAAGGGAAACTACACTTAATTGCAGGTGCATTCCAAGATGCGGGAAATGCTGTGAATAAAGCAAAACAATTTATCCAACCAGATGCAAGTGAGTATGGAATGGTTTCTTCTCATAATGAAGTATTTAAGAAGAGAAATCGCGAACTGATTAAGCAGATGATGAAATAATAAGGAACAAGTATACCCCCACGTATTTCTCTATTCAAATGGATGAGAGATGTACGTGGGGGTTTTCCTGTTTACTATATTTTCTATCATTATAATGACACCGGTTTCATCAGTTCATATGATATGAACATTTTATTGGTAAAGCATCCTAGAAAACAATTTAGCTATGTTTTGCTTACGCAGAACATGGCTAAATTACGCTGTCCCTTTAGCGCGTTCATTAGGAAATGGCATATTTAGTATAGAAGCAATATACTGTTTTCCATGCATTCGAGCTAATGATTCTAATATTTGGCGAACACGTTTTGTAAGATGACCTTGTTTTTTGATGGCTTCACAATATGCGTCATAGAAGGCATATTTAGCCCAAAGGAAATCATCTTGTTGGAATAAGAAGTGATTTTTGTACCATTCACCAATTGTATGATAACAATTGTTTTCATGTATTGCTGTGCTTTGAGAAAGAAAACGATCAGATAAAGATACATTCAAATGAGAAATTGTGTTTTCTGTTTCAACTTGTAGTGTTTTTTCTAACATTGTAATGATGTGACGAGTAGCCATATGTTAACTCTCCTTTGTGTAAATGGGTAATACCATTCTATATTTAAAAAATTCTTACTATATAATACTATACAATATATGGAATGCATCTACCTGCTTTTTGAACTGCATTTACAAAATCTTTTTTATTTGTTTACAAAAATAAAGTAAGATACAGTATAGATGAAAAAATAATAAAGGAATGAACGCATTGTATATAACAGTAGAAGAGACTGCGGAGTATTTGAATTTATCAAAATCGTATATTGAAGAGTTAATTCAGCAAAAGAAAATTCGTGCGCTATTCGATGGAGAGCAATATTTAGTAAATAAAGAACAATTTAATACACATTTAGAACAAATGGAGAAATATAAGCAATTAGTGGAAGAAATATTGAACGAACCAATTCCAGAAGATATGGATGTTAAAGACGAAGATTAAACTATGGAAAATCCCTTATGAAGATATGCAGAAATGTATATTCATAAGGGATTTTTTGTTTGAAGATATCAAAAACATAAGGAGTTCTTAGCCTTTCTTCAAATTTTGATAGGTAGTAGTCTACCATGTTAAAAGCATATTTTTTTCTAGCTAGGACAAACATAGAGAACGTAACCTGTACAGATACATATACTATCAGTGCAAAAGCTTATAAATTAATGGAAGGGGTTTTCTCGTGAGTTTATTTCATTGTGATTTTCTGAAAGACTTAATTGGATCTTTTGTGAGAGTAAACAGGGGTGGTCCAGAATCTCAAAAAGGGACAATAGTCGCTGTATGTTCGGATTACTTTGTATTAAAGAATGAAAAAGGAGAGCTCTATTACTATCAGATTCGTCATCTGAAAAGTATTACAAAAAATGCGAAAGATTGTAAAGCAGATGATTGCAGATGGTTGGAATGTGAATGTGAAGATGACTTTGAAAAGTTACTTCAAAGCTTCAAATATTGCTGGGTGAAAATTAATCGTGGTGGCCCAGAGAAAGTTGAAGGTATTTTACAAGATGTTTCTTGTGAATTTGTGACACTAATTGTAAAAGAAGAAGTTATATTAGTTGCAGTATCTCATATTAAGAGTGTAACAGTACCTTGTAGAGAGAGCGAAGAAAGCGAAAGTGAAAGCGAAAGTGAAAGTAATAATTCAGGTCGAGCTCGCGCACAAAGACAGTCAAGAAGAGGAAGATAATAAGAAAGGAGGATATAAATTTGGAAAGTATATTATGCTGTGAACAAATTAAAGGCTTAGTCGGTGAGACTGTAAAAGTAAATCTTCGTGGACCAGAGAGTCGAGTGGGGGTACTTGTATCGTTAGGAAGAGATTACCTTACATTACAACTTCCTCTTGGTGAATTAGTATATTACCAATTGAAACATGTGAAAAGTCTAGTTAAGAAAGTGAAAGAAAGTAAATGTGGCGATGGCTATGTTTCATGTTTCTGCTCTGATGATGATACTTTTGTCGATGTATTACGTGACTTGAAGTATAAGTGGGTAAAGATTAATCGTGGCGGCCCAGAGTGTGTAGAAGGCTTGTTAAGTGAAGTGCATGAAGAATGTATTACGCTAGTAAATGGTGATGAAGTTATTTATATCATTAATTATCATATTAAGAGTGTGAGTCAAGTAGTGAAATGTAAAAAGAATGAAGATGAATAATGTTTAATAAATAAGAGGGGCATTATGAGGGAAAGAGAAGAACAATTTCTTATTTCGATAGTATGAAAAGGAATTACTTACTATTAAGACAGAACATTGCCCTGATTATTTTTTTGAAACGGAAGATAGGAAAGCTGAAATTCATAGGAAGGAGGATATAGATGAATGAGTTAAACAAAAGTATTGGGGAAAATATATATGTTAAATTAATCGGTGAAAAAAGGTTTAAAGGTATATTAATAGACGTAGGAAATGACATTATTGTTCTTTACAATGGACAAGACTATGTATATATATCTTTATATCATGTACAATACTATAAATTTTTAAGACCACACGACGAAGACATACTAAAACCAGATGTTGATTCTGTAATTAAGAGGGAATCGCCTTCAATTTCTTTGAGAAAAGTATTAAGTACTTCTAAAGGGATTTTTACAGAAGTTTATGTAGCAGGAAATGCTCCAATACATGGTTATGTTACAAGTGTGATGAACGACTATATTGTTTTTTATAGTCCGGTTTATAAAACGGTATATATATCTTTAAAGCATTTAAAATGGTTAATTCCGTATAAAGAAAACCAAGTACCGTATGCCCTCAATAAAAATGAACTCCCCGTAAATCCGTTAAATATTACATTAGCTAGAACATTTGAAGAACAGCTTATTAAAATGACTGGGAAAATTATGGTGTTTGATTTAGGTGAGGAGTCCAATAAAATTGGAAAAATGGCGAAAATTGATGAAGGTCATATTGAAATATCAAAAGCACGTGATGCAAAAATGTATGTGAATATTCAACATGTAAAATCCGTCCATTGTCCGTAGATTAGTTGGAAGGGCTGACTTTTTCTTTTATATGCAGAAGAAAAGGTCGAGCCTATTTGTTTTAGTTTAATTTGAAGATGAGGGGAAAAATGAATTGAATATAAACATAGTATAGTGTGATTTTTTAAAAGGTAACTTTGTACTAACTTATAAAAATTGTGTACGAGCTATCTTTTTATGTATTCAATTTATTTTTTGAGGAGGAGTTGCTCAACTAATTTATTAAAGGGGTTTTGTTCGTGGAGCAGTTTCCGAATTCGGTATCAATTACATTGCTTGGTAGTGCTGGTGGAGCAGCAAAAGCAGTTTTAGCAATTTTAAATCAAGCGATAGCAAATGAAAAAGATCCAATTTATGAAGTATTAAAGAATGCCAAATTTCATTTAGTGGATATAAAACAAAAAGATAGGACTTATTATGATGAGTTGTTTTCGAATTTGAAAGGTCAATTATATTTATATGAGATAAACCTTCAAAATGTTGTGGAATTTAAACAACATTTAAAAGAAAAAAGTACGAGTGTTGTGATTGATGTTTCAGGGGCAGATACAATTAGAGTATTAAGCTGCTGTAATGAATTAGGAATTTGTTATATTAATTCAGCCTTGGAAAATGAAGCAGTAGATCAGGACGACAGCTTAATCGGCTTTCAGCTTACGGAAAGATATACAAGGTTTGAGAAGGAGAAAGAGAAATTTACAAATACAAAAGCGATTATAGGTTCAGGTATGAATCCAGGTGTTGTTCAATGGATGGTTGTTGAGCTTATGAAGGAACGACCAAATGAAAGGCCAAGAGCATGTTATATTGTAGAACATGACACGTCGTTTTTGCATGATACAGCACTTATAAAGCCACATACACTTTATGCTTCATGGGCAGTAGAGCGATTTTTAGATGAAGCAATCTGGAGTTATCCGATGTATATGAGTCATCATCGTCCTCTTTACTTTTATGAAGATGTATATGCTTCAGAGTATAAAGTGAAGTTAGGAGAAAAAGAATTCTATGGTTGTTTAATGCCACATGAGGAAGTATTAATTTTAGGGAAAAACTTCAATATGGAAGTTGGTTTTCTTTACCGAATTAATGAGTATACAACAAATATAATTAGACAGAACTTAGATCAAGTAGAAGATTTATGGAACTGGAATCGTAAAGTGTTTAATCCAGCGGAAGAAGAGGTTGCTGGAGAGGACTTGGTTGGTGTGTTACTCGTTTATGAAAATAGTGAGACATATATGTATAATGTGATGAATAGTAGCCAAGTTTTTCGTAAATATAAAACGAATGCAACGTATTTTCAGGTAGGGTGCGGAATTTATGCGGGCTTGTCTAGTTTACTTTTAGATCAATTTGAACAAGGTGCTTATTACGTCGAGGAGTTGTTATTAAATACAGAAAGTAAGTACGGTGAGTATTTAAATTTATATATGAAGGATTTTGTAATAGGGCATAATAATTTTACTGATGGATTGTTACATGATAGGGTAAGGTGGATGTAAGTTGTTACTAAAAGGAAGGAGAGATCTCCTTCCTTTTAGTATTATAAGGTTAAATATTGCCCTGAAAGCAATTTCATACTTATACTTTAAGGAGATAACAATGAAAGTTTTTTGTATCGATCAAGGGGAGTTTTTATATGAACAAATACAAGAGCTTGATTTATGAAGAAAGAAGAGCCTTAAAGGTATTTATATTATTATTTTATATTATATTCTTTTTATATGACGCTATATATTATTTTGTATATCCTGCTATGAATATTAGTGGAACAGCGGTAGGGTGGCCAGAAGGTGGTCTTGGGATAGGTGTGCCTATATTTGTAATAGCATTATTTCCTATTTCTATATATCTTCAAAAAAGAGGGTATGTATATTCTGTAAAATATTTATTTTTATTTGGATACATGTTTATCAATCTTGTTAATAATTTAATGATTTATTTGCGAACGGATAGACCTTTTGAACATGGTAGTATGGTAGAAATGCTGTTAATTTTATTTGCCCCAGTTTTCGTGAATAGAAAATACTTTTATTTAGTTTCCTTTAGTGTAATTGGAAAGTACGTATTTTTCACATTGCTATTACAAGATTTAAAAGTGATAATTCCACTTGTTTTATGTGTATTTTATTTCATTATTTCACATTCTTTATTAAAACGATTTCAATCTTATGTAAGAACAGTGGTTGAAATGATGAACAATATGAAAGAGACGGAAAATTTAGCTGTGATTGGGACTATGTCTACAACAATTGCCCATGAAATTCGAAATCCACTAACAGCGTTAAAAGGGTTTACGCAAATGCAAAAAGAAAGAAATCCAACTGATACGATGAGCTACGACATTATGCTACAAGAAATTGAAAGGGTTAATGGATTTGTTAGTGAATTGATGTTGTTAGGGAAACCAAAGCCAACAAATTATGAAAGGTGTAATATACGAGACACCCTTCTATATGTTGTGCATCTAATGGAAAGTTATGCAACGCAATATAGAGTTAAATGTAATTTACAAGTAGATGGAAATCTACCGGCTATAAACGGTGATGATAAGCAATTAAAACAAGTGTTATTAAATATCATTAAAAATGGAATAGAATCAATGCCAGAGGGTGGAGAAATTCATATCCGTGCATATCAAAAAACGCAAGGACATTTGTGTATTTCTGTTGAAGACCAAGGATGTGGTATAGAGAATGAGAAGTTAGAAAAAATCGGCAAGGCGTTTTACACAACAAAGGAGAATGGTACAGGACTTGGATTAATGATTACATATAAAATTATTAAGGAACATCAAGGGAGTATCACGATCCAAAGTAGTCTAGGAGTAGGAACGAAAGTAGAAATTTTTCTGCCGACCGTTTAATGTATTTGAGAAAAGATTTTTCAGAAAAGTGTTCTTGTTGTGTAAATATAAACATTTTATAAAATGTTTCAAGAAGGGTTTTTTTTATAAAATACTTCGTTTATAATGGAGGAAAATATCGACATGAGATTGATTGCTCATGTAACGGTTCAGTAGTGTTATGAAAAGATAAGAAGGGGTGCACGCGCATCCTTTTTTCTATGCAGATATTATGAAAGAGGTGGTATGATGGAATTAACATTAAATTCGACTGTATGTTTACACACGATTCAATTTCGAAAAGAGCAAAAGAATTATACTGTAAAAGACACAATTACAGGAGAAAAGTATGAAATGCCGCCACTTTGGATTGATGCATTGGCAATGATGCGTGACGGTTTTTTATTGGGGGAAATTGAGGAGAAATTAAAAGAAGAGTATCCATCCGAAGAAGTGAATATGTTAGCATTCACGAAGCAACTGTTAGAACTAGAACTTGTTGAAATGGTAGATGGGGAAGAAATAGCTTGTACAAAGAAGAAAGAGAAGGATTATTTAGCTTGGTTACGTCCTCATGTTGAGCAATTCTTTCTTAATTTAAATAAAAAAAATAGAAGCAAAGGTCAATGATGATCTTTGCTTTTTTGTATAGTTTGTTTAAAAAATTACAGCAAATGCTCTTGCAAAAGCACCGTCGCTATCTTTAATTTTTAAAGGTGCTGCTGAGAAGAAGAAACGTTTCGTGTGAATGGCATCTAAGTTTGTTAAGTTTTCGATTAAATAAATATTATTCCCAAGTAGTATGTGATGAATTGGTGATGTTGCTGTCGTTACCTCATCAGGAGAAATAAAATCTAAACCGACAGATTTTACTTTTAATTGTACTAGTTCCTCGGCTAATTCTTCAGAAAGATAAAAAGCTTCTTTCTCATACGCCTCCGTGTTCCATTTAGTAGATAGATTGGAATGGAAAATAACAATATCTCCTTCTTTTATATCAGCATCGTGCAGTACTTCTTTAGGTAGTTTTCGTTCTTGTACATGAGTTACATCAATAAGAACAGCTTCACCTACAAATTGATCCAGCGGTAATTGATCGATGGTCGTTGCGCCTGAAATAAAATGCGCAGGAGCATCACAATGCGTGCCAACATGAACGACAGAATGAAAATCTGTAACTTGATAGCCTGATTCTTCAACACTTGTAACAGCTTCTAGTTGTATTTTAGGTGTTCCAGGAAATTGAGACATATTATTTTCAAATGTTTGCGATAAATCAATTACTTTCATTTTACATACCTCCAATATATGTTTTTCAAATAATAAAAAGCTCATCCTTCAGTATCAAGAAAGATGAGCTTTACATGCTAATTGAGTTTTATCTTCCAAAATGCAATGCATTTTGCAGGAATTAGCACCTATTCAGTTCGTATAAACTGAGGTTGCTGGGCTTCAAAGGGCCAGTCCCTCTGCCTCTCTTGATAAAGAAGTATTCAGTTTCGGAATCTTAATTTTCTGATAGTTAAATTGTAATTCATTTCCTTTTTATGTGCAATACAAAATAGGTATTCACCCAAATAAAGCCGCTCGCATATTGTAGCTTATGTAAATAGAATGCTGCGAAGGAGTGAGTGCAGTGACAGGAAATGTATTGAATTATTATGCTGGTGGTAATACAGCTAGGGGATTTCACAATTTATACGAAGAGAATTTAAAAGGATTAGACAGATTATTTATCTTAAAGGGTGGTCCAGGAACGGGAAAATCTTCTTTAATAAAGGCAATAGGTCGTGAATGGGTTGGAAAAGGATATGATATTGAATTTTTACATTGTTCTTCTGACAATAAATCGGTTGATGGTGTAATTATCCCACAATTAAAAGTAGGAATTGTTGATGGGACATCACCGCATGTTATTGAGCCAAAAATGCCAGGAGTTGTTGAAGAGTATATAAATTTAGGAATTGCTTGGGACTCAGATAAACTAAGAAAGCAGAAGTTAGAAATTGAAAGATTTGTTTCAGAAGCAAGCAAAGCTTTTCAGTCTGCTTACGCACGTTTTAAAGAGGCATTGGTTATACATGATGAGTGGGAGAAGATATATATTGATAATATAAATTTTAATAAAGCAAATGAACTAACCGATCAGCTAATCCAGAAATTATTTGCAGATAAAAGCGGGAGACAATCGCTTGTCAAACATCGTTTTTTAGGAGCTGCAACACCGAAAGGAGCAGTTGACTTTGTTCCTAATTTAACAGAAGGGTTACCACATCGTTATTTTATAAAAGGCCGCCCAGGCTCTGGAAAATCAACGATGCTCAAAAAGTTAGCTAAGGCAGCTGAAGAAAAAGGATTTGAAGTTGAAGTATATCATTGCGGATTTGACCCGCATAGTCTTGATATGGTTATCGTAAGAGAATTAGGCTTTGCAATTTTTGATAGCACCGCACCGCATGAATATTTTCCAAGTCGTGAGGGTGATGAAATTATTGATATGTATGCCCTTATTGTTACGCCAGGGACTGATGAGAAATATGCGAAGGAAATTCGTGATGTTTCCATTCAGTATAAAGCAAAAATGAATGAGGCAATGTCTTTCTTAGCGAAAGCAAAATCGGTTCGTGATAAATTAGAACGAATTTATATTGCTGCTATGGATTTTTCAATAGTAGATGCATATAAAGAGGAGATTCAAAAAGAGTTTGAACGAATTGCTGCTACTGTAATCGAAAAGCAACAATAGAAGTTTTATTAGGCTGTCAGTAATTTCTGACAGTTTTTTTAGTATGTAGTAAAATTAATAGTGTATTGTCGAATTTCCAAGGAAATAATCAAAAAATGGAGATGTTATGAAATGAGAGAGAAAATCGAGTTGGAGTTAGAAAGAATTGAAAAAGAGAATGATGTAAAAATTTTATTTGCGGTGGAATCAGGGAGTCGTGCTTGGGGATTTCCATCGAAAGATAGCGATTATGATGTTAGGTTTGTTTATATACATCCGGTAGAATGGTATTTATCAATTCATGACAAACGTGATGTAATTGAATATCCAATTAGTGATGATTTAGATATAAGTGGTTGGGATATTAAAAAGGCGTTGCAACTATTCGCGAAGTCGAACCCAGCTTTACTTGAGTGGATTCGATCACCAATTTTTTATTCGAAAAACTCTAATTTTCCAGAACTACTTCAACAGATGAGTGAGAAGAATTTTGATCCAAAAGCAACGATATATCATTATTTACATATGGCGTCGAAAAATTATCGTGAATTTTTGCAAGGTGAGAATGTAAAGCTGAAAAAGTACTTTTATGTATTACGTCCTATTTTAGCTTGTAAGTGGCTAGAAGAGAAAGCAACTTTACCACCTGTAGAATTTGATCGATTGATTACAGAATTACCATTAGAACGTAGTGTGTTAGATGAGATTGAAAAGTTGTTAATAAAGAAAAAAGCAGGTACTGAATTAGATGTTGGATTGAAAATTAAGGTGCTAAATCAATTTTTAGAAGAACAAATTCATTACTATGGGCAATATGTAAAAGGAATTGAAAAGGGATCAGGGATCGATATTGAAATTTTAAATACACTATTTCGAGACATGCTGTTTGGAGCATATGAAAAAGAGCACAAGTAAGTTTGTGCTCTTTTTATTTTGTAGGAATGAAGAAAACAGATATAGCTGCGATAAGACCTGCAAAGGAGAATAAGTAAAAATTCCATGCTAAGTCATATTGCATTTTCATAATAATACCGATGAGAATAGGGCCAGCAATTGCACCAACTCGGCCAAGTCCCAGTCCCCAGCCTAAGGAGGTAGCTCGGATATGTGATGGGAAGTATTGTGTTACATATGCATTTAATATTTGAGTAATACCGACCGATCCAATACCAGCAAGGCCAATTAAAAGATAAATGATTGTAACAGATGGCTTAATTGTTAATAGTCCGATACATATGGCTGCCATAAGATAAGAGATGCTAATAACAATTTTTGCGCCTATACGATCAGCAATTGCTCCAGCGAATAACGCACCAACAGCTGCGGTAATATTTAGCATAAGTAGAAAAGACAGACTAGATCCAAGAGGATATCCCGCCTGGCGCATCATCTGTGGTAACCAAGTATTTAAACCGTATATTAAAAACATTCCCATTATATAAGTGATCCAAAAAAGTAGTGTTGCTTTTATGTATTCTTTTGAGAATAAAGTAAAAAATCCATTTTTCTTTCGTATAGTAGATGGAGCTTGATGAGTTTTATTTTTTACATGAAATTCAATTTGAAAACGATTAAGAATTTGGTTCACTTCTTCTTGGCGATTACGTGATAATAAAAATTGAATGGACTCAGGTAAATAGCGAATAATGAAAGGAATGAGGAGTAGTGGAATCATTCCGATACCAAACATAATTCTCCATCCGAAATCTTCTAACATAAACATAGACAAAATAGCACCTAATACGATACCTAAAGGATAGCCAGTAAACATAAGAGCATAAATAAAAGATTGCCTTTTTTTTGGTGAATATTCAACAGTAAGTGCTGAAGCCGTTGGGATAACACCGCCTAATCCGATTCCTCCTATAAATCGAGATAATCCAAATAACTCAGGAGAAGAAGCGATAGCCGCTAAACCCATTGTGATAGAAAAAAGTGCTAAACAGCATATAAGCGTCCATTTACGCCCAATTAGATCTGTAATCGTTCCAACTAGAATAGCCCCAATAAACATCCCAAATAAAGCATAGCTTGCAATTGTACCAGCGTGCGCTGGTACAATTGCAAGCTATGCTTTTGTCTTCTAGGAGCTTTGGTAGAACGGCACCGTAAATACCTAAATCATATCCATCAGCTAAAATGGCTAGCCAACAAATAAAAACAACAAGTTTTGTAATAGAGCTTGAAAAGATAGTTTCTGTAGATTCTAGATGAGGTGGAGCTGAAGGTTGCATAATATTCACCCCTTTTAATTTGTAGATGAATATATTATTTTATTTAATGTTAATATTTCCCTCCCTGTGTCGAAATTTATCTGAAAAGATTTTATAACAAATAAAGAAGTTCAACCGTAATTCTGTTGAACTTCTTTATTTGTTTACTCATTATCAACTCGTTTTAACGGTTGATCTGCTGGGCCTTCAAGAACGTCTCCCTCAATTGAAAAACGAGAACCATGGCAAGGGCAATCCCAAGTACAATCACCATTATTCCATTCAACTTCACAGCCGAGATGTGTACAAGTTGTATCGACGATATGTAATTTTCCTTCTTTGTCCTTATAAGCACCTGCTCGTTTACCGTTAACATGTACGACAGATCCTTCACCAACTTCGAGATCTTCTGGCTTACGTAATGCGGTTTCAATCTTACCTTCAATTAAATGTTTCGCAACATCAATGTTTTGGGAGAGGAACGTTTTTATATCTGGATTTGCATGGAAGCGTGATGGTGCATACAGTTCTTTATAGGGACTGTGGACTTTTAGGATGGAGTCCTTCAGTAGGTGAGCGGCAGCAGTTCCAGTTGTCATGCCCCATTTGCGATATCCAGTTGCAACAAAGATATTTGGATTTCTTTCGTTAATATGTCCGATATAAGGAAGCTTATCTAGAGTGATTAAATCTTGTGCTGACCATCTATAAGGAACTTCGTCTATTCCAAAAGTTGCTTCAGCAAAAGAATAAAGTGCTTCGTAATGAAGCATCGTATTTATTCCTTGTCCTGTTTTATGACTCTCTCCGCCAATCAAAATTAATTTTTCTCCATTGTTTGTTATATAGCGTAAGGAGCGCTTTGGATCATCAATACTTAAATACATGCCACCTGGATAATCCGTTTTTGCTTTTATTGCAAGAGCGTAGGAGCGTTCTGCGTACATTCGCGTAAAGAAAAAGCTATTTGCATCATAAAAAGGAAAATGTGAACAAGAGACGACATATTCACAAGTGATATGATGGCCCTCTTTTGTAATTATTTGTGGATGATCTCCCTTTTCCACATCCATAGCTGTTGTTTGTTCGTAGAGCTTTCCGCCCATCTCCACAAACTTTTCTAAAAGTGTTTTTAAATAAAGAAGGGGATGGAATTGTGCTTGATTTTTCATTATAAGCGCAGATTGTACTGGAATAGGAATCGATAGAGATTGAACATAGTCACAAGGTATATTTAATTTTTGATAAGCTTCATATTCTTTCGATAAATTTCTTAATCCGTTATCGGTAGTTGTATATAAATATGAATCTTCATTTGAGAAATTACAGTCGATTTTATATGTTTGAACAGTTTCATTTATGAATTGTAGAGCCTGATTATTTGATTCATAGTAAAGCCCGGCCTTTTCTACACCGAAATGGTTTATTAATTCATCATAAATAAGATCATGTTGTGCTGTTACTTTCGCTGTTGTATGCCCAGTCGTTCCGTTTAAAATACGACCAGAATCAATTAAAACAACATCGATGCCTTCTTTTGCAAGTAAATAGGCAGTAGTAATACCTGTAATACCAGCACCGATAATAGCAACTTTTGTCTTTATATTTTCGGATAAACGAGGGAAAGTAGGAAGCTGAGTAGATTCAATCCAATAAGATAGCGGCAGTTGTGGAAATGTATCACTTGTCATTGCGGAAACCTCCTGATTTTAGAACAATTTTCCTTTTAATATTTCCATATTATATGAAATTTATGTGTGTTGTTTTAGAAGTAGTCTATTTTTATTAAAAGAGGTTATAAATTATTTTAATATAATTAATTAGGTGGGGCATTATGAAGTAGTGGGATTTATATAAAACTAAATTCAAGTGATTCTGTTTGTTGATTACATAGGGAGTTATTGAATGAGATAGAGTCTATGGCTTTTAAGAAAATGTCTATATATAGTGGGTAAATCCTTATGGAATCTATACATTTTCTTTAGTGAAATAAAGTATGATTATAAAAATATAACCACCTTTTATTACTAGGTCATAAAAGGTGTTGACAATATAGAAATTCTATTGTTATGATTCATCATGTGGAAAGGTTGATAGAGAGTAAAAAGAGAAATGTTTTTCATTGATAATAAAAGCGAAAAATAAGTGACGATAGAGTGAGTATATTTTCCTTATAATAGATGCTTTTTGGATCATCTAGTAAAATCAATCTGGAAGCAAGAATTGATATATGTAAGTTGCGCAAGGCGCGGCATAAGAAAGGAGCAAAAGGATGAAGGAGCTTCATACGTTTGGGTGGTATGCAGCACGTGTATCACCACATTTGCCGAAAAAAGCATTTAAACCAGTGCCTACTCGTTTATTTGGTGGACTGGCTTATTTGCTTGTGGCATTGGCGGGGTTAATATCGATTGGTGTATTTGAATTGAATGTGTGGGCGAATCTAGGAATTGCGATTGTTCTTGGATTATGTTTTGCTTCACTTGGATTTTTAGGGCATGAAATTTTACATGGAACTGTTGTAAGAAAGGCATGGCTTCGTGACTTCTTAGGCGCGATTGCATTTATGCCATTATCAACAGGGCCAAAGCTTTGGAGAAAGTGGCATAATGCAACGCATCATGTTCATACACAGCATGAAGAGAATGATCCGGATGCATGGCCGACACTTGAGAAACTTAAGAAGAGTAAGTTTTTGAGTTGGGTATATCGTATGCCTTTACATGTACGTTCATTCTTTAGTTTTCTGTCACTAACAATTCAATTTACATTGCATTCGACTCGAATGTTCTTTCATTTTATAAAAGAGTTCAAGTCATCCAATCAAAAATCTGTATGGCTTCAACTTCTTTTGCCTTGGACAGTTTGGATTAGTTTATTGTTTATTATGGGACCTGGAAAATGGTTATTTGCATATGTCATTCCGTTGTTAATTGCTAACTTTATTGTAATGGCATATATCGCAACAAATCACCGCTTAAATCCAATTGTTCCAGTAAATGATCCGTTAGCAAACTGTTTGTCAGTAACAGTGCCGCGCTGGGTAGACGTTTTACATTTCAATTTCTCATATCATACAGAACATCATCTGTTTCCTGCTATGAGTTCTAAATACTATCCGTTAGTAAAAGAGAAGATTAAAGAAATGTGGCCGGAACGCTATCATGAGATGCCGATGACAAAAGCTTTGGCAGCGCTATGGAATACACCACGTGTGTATTATCAAGGAAGTGAATTAGTGGATCCGCATAGAGAGCATTTCTATGGTTCTTTAGGAAATGGACTAGATCCTCATAATATTTCATATCGTGAGGAACATATAGAGGAAGAAAAGAGTATTAAAAAAGTAAATCAGTAAAAATTAATATATTTTTGCAATGAAAAAGCAAGCCATCTCAGGCTTGCTTTTTCTTATAAAGAAACTTCCTTTTTGTTCTTTTTATGGAATTGGACGGAGTTAGTTTCTTTTCGTTGTAGTCGTTTTTCTAAGAGATTAACAAAATAAGTAAATAGAAGAACAAGTACGAGATAGTATACACCAACGATTATGTAAGTATCTAATTGTTGGAAGTTACCTGCTGCAATTGATAAACCTGATCCCCATAACTCGGACAGTCCTACGTAAGCGACAAGTGAAGAGTCTTTTAATCCGATAATAAATTGGTTTCCTAGAGGAGGAAGAGACAGACGAAATGCTTGTGGTAATATAATCCGGCGCATAGCTAAAGGGTAAGGCATACCTAAGGAGCGAGCGGCTTCCAATTGTCCCCGGTCGACGGATTGAATGGATCCTCGGAAAATTTCCGTAATATATGCACCGTTATGAATTGCTAAAGCGATTGCTCCTGCCCAAAAAGGGGAGAAAACAATGACAGATGTAATGCCAAAATAGAGAATTGCGATTTGAACGATTAAAGGTGTACCACGAATAATAGCAATATAGATATGAGCAATGCTATTTAAAACTTTGTTATTCGAGATCCGAAAGAAAGCAAATAATAATCCAATTAATGAACCGAGTACTAGGGAGGTTAATGTTAATTGTAATGTGACAATAGTAGCTTTTAAGAGTGTGGGATAGGTAGAGATAAAAATTTCAAACATGCGTTTCACCTCATATTGTATAGATTTTAGTAGAGAATGAAATGCCCCACATAAAATGAACATTTAATCAGTGGGGCACTGTTTATGAATCTTTTGAATGGCTAACTTACTTCGTTTTTTCCTCTTCACCGAGAATATTACGCCCGAACCATTTTTTACTGATCTTTTCATACGTACCATCTTTAATGATTTCATCTAACGCTTTATTTACTTTCTCAACCATTTCTTTATCATCTTTGCGAATAGCAATTCCCATTTCATCAAGATTTAATGGTTTTCCGGCTTCTTTTATATTTGATTTTCCTTCTTTTATCATACGTAGACCAACCATTTGATCCGTAATTACTGCGTCAACACGCCCAGGCTCTAAATCCATAAGAGCAGTAATATCGCTGTCATATTCAGTGATTTGATCTGTATATTTTGCAACAAGATTTTTAAAGGTACTAGCTTTTACAACACCAATTTTCTTACCTTTTAAATCTTCTGGAGAAGAGATAGCGTTATTCTTTTTAGCTACAAAAATTTGGGCGCCAGAGCGATAGTACGGATTTGAGAAACTAACAGCTTTTAAGCGCTCCTCTGTAATTGCCATACTACCCAGTATTACATCATATTTCTTCGCTTGAAGACCTTGAATCAGCGTTTCCCATGGGTTTGTAACTGGCGTAGCCTTCATGTTCATCTTTTTAGCAAGAGCTTCACCGATTTCTACATCAAAACCGACAAGTTTGCCGTCATTTTCTTTATAGTTAAAAGGTTTGTATAATCCACTCATCGCATAGCGAAATTCTTTTTCACCATTTGTTGAAGTAGTAGAGCTTTCTTTGCTACAAGCTCCTAGTATGAAAGATGTACATAGTGTAATGCTAGCAACAATGGTTAATAGTTTTCTTTTCATAAAACCCCTCCTATATATTGATCATACGGATGGTTTTTTAGTATGTTATTGAAATATTTTATTTGGATGATTAGTTGTGCACCGTATGAATGTATTGTTTTTCGTTCGAAACAAAAGTTACATTATAAAACGTTGCGTAAAAATTGTTTTGCCCGTTCATGTGATGGAGCTGAAAAGAATTGTGCTGGCGGAGCATCTTCTACAATCTTTCCATCATCCATAAAGATGACGCGATCAGCTACATCTCTTGCGAAATTCATTTCATGAGTAACAATAACCATTGTCATCCCTTCTTCAGCAAGTTCTTTCATAACTTGCAATACTTCTCCAACAAGTTCAGGGTCTAAAGCTGAGGTAGGCTCATCAAATAGCATAATCTTAGGGCTCATTGCAAGAGCTCGTGCAATGGCAATGCGCTGTTTTTGACCACCTGAAAGAAGATGAGGAGTTACATCCGCTTTATCTTGAAGGCCGACTTTTTGGAGAAGTTGAGTTCCAATATCCTTTGCATTTGCTTTCTCTAATTTTTTTACGTGAATAGGTGCTTCTATGATGTTTTCTAGTGAGGTCATATGAGGAAAGAGGTTAAAGTGCTGAAAAACCATACCGACATTTTCACGGACTTTATTTAAATTTGAATGCTTTGGATCAATTCGCTCACCTTGTAAGTGAATTTCGCCTTCATCGTACATTTCTAAAAAGTTAAGACAGCGAAGTAATGTACTTTTACCAGAACCACTGGCACCAATTAAAACAACAACTTCTTTTTCTTTTACTTCTAAATCAATTCCTTTTAACACATCAAGTGAACCGAATGATTTTACTAGATTTCGAACTTGAATCATACAAAACCCCCAGTTAAAAATATATTTTACAAATGTTGCCCCTTATTTCTGTTATTAGTCATAAATTGTCAGAATCCTTTATTTTTTTCGTGCAATTTGATATTCAAAGAAATAATATTTTTAAAATCCCTATATCCTTCTATAATGAAAATATGGATAATAATATATAGGTAGTATTTATATTGCTTATAAAAAGGGGGAAAGGGAAGATGGAAAAAGAAAGGAAAACATTTTCTTTTGGATTACGTACACAACTTATGCTATTCACTACAGTTTTAGCTTTCATTACATATTCAACAAGTATCTTTTTTATTTACGTGATATACGATTATTTTCAAAGTTATGTAAGTCAAACTGTATATAATATTATCGTTATGTTATTAGGGGTAGTATGGTCTGGAATTTTAGCATATGGAGCAGCCGTATTTTTAATTAAACCGCTTCGCAAGTTAGAAGAGGCGGCAAGAAAAGCAGCTGAGGGTGATATTCGTGAAGATGTTCCATTACCGAAGACAGATGATGAAATTAAATCTTTAAGTGTTGCATTTAATATGATGTTAGGAAACTTAAGGGGCATGGTAAAAAATATTGATACAACATTTTCGTATACAAATAATCAAGTACAGCAGATTAGAAAACAAACAGGCGAAGCAACGAGACAAGCGCAAGGTGTATCAGAGACACTTGCAGAAATTTCTTCAGGCGCTGAGCAATCAGCGGCATCAATTCAAGCAATTGTTTCTGCTGTTGATACAACGACTTCTATTGCAAGTGAAGTAGAAGAAAAAGCGAAGCAGTCTGATACATTGTCTTCAGAAATGGTTGAAGCTTTAGGGCATAGTACTCGTGTCTTTACGTCTTTAATTCAAGGTATTCAAACATTGGCAAAAGAAAATGAAGATTCAATGCAAAATGTACAGAAGTTAGAAGAACGAATGAAACAAGTAGAACATATTGTGTCTGTTGTGAGTGCGATTGCTAGCCAAACGAATTTATTAGCACTAAATGCTTCTATTGAGGCAGCTCGCGCAGGAGAGCATGGAAGAGGCTTTGCGGTTGTTGCGGAAGAAGTACGGAAACTTGCTGATGAAAGTGATCATTCTGCAAGAAACATATCGCAGTTATTACGGAATATGCAAGATGAAGTACAACAAGTTGCAATGAAAATGACAGAACAAGTGAAAATAGCTAAAGAAGAGGCGAAACGTGGGGAAGCTACGGAATTAATTTTAAAAGAAATGTCATCAAGTGTTATGGAAGTAGCCGATGCAACTCAGCAAATTAGTAGTTATATGAATGAACAAGTGAGCCACATTCATCAAACAGGAGCACAAACAAAAGCTGTAGCAGCAATTGCTGAAGAAACGTCAGCTGGTTCGCAAGAAGTGGCGCGTGTGACGCTACAACAGTCTAAAAATATGATAGTAATCGATCAATTATTAAAGGATTTAGAGAAGCAAGCAACTGATTTGAAACAAACAATTGAACGATTTTCAATGTAAAAGGAAGAACAGAATGCTGTTCTTCTCTTTTTTATTTAGCTTGATTTAATATTTACAGTTAAACTATGAACGTTTCCGCAACATTCTTTTCTGTCCCTTTCGGATGAAAATTATAGCGAGCTATAATATTAAAAGGGGTGTCTTTTATGAAAAAAGAAAAAAGACAACGGTTAATTAAACAATTTGTAAAGGAGTATGAAATAGATAAGCAAGAAAGATTAGTAGAATTGTTAGCAAAAAAAGATGTATTAGTAACACAAGCTACGGTTTCTCGCGATATTCGTGAGTTAAACTTAACGAAGGTACCTTCTCAAGAAGGATTAATGATATATAAAGTTTTCTCAGAAGAGCATGTACAAACTGATATAAAGTTAAAGAAAAAATTACGAGAAGTGGTTGTGAAAATTGATTGTGTAGATCAATTAATGGTTATTAAAACATTACCTGGTAATGCACATGTTATTGGTGTTTTATTTGATGAGTTAGATTGGAAAGAAAAAATAGGATGTATATGCGGAAATGATACATGCCTTATAATTTCACAGTCGAAATCAGATAGGGAGATTATAGAAGAAAGATTAAATTTAATTATTTAGATGCAAAAATCCTGTTTTTAATAAAATTAAAAACAGGATTTTTGTTTAAATACGGAAGTTAAATATTCAACATATATGCGTAATATATGTATTTTTTATTGAGAAAGCGAGATAGTTTGTTATAAAAATACATATTCGTATGATTTTAAAAAAATAACTTGTTTAATATTTCACAATGATAATGTGGATACTTTCACAAAGATGAAAGTGCAGAGCATTTATTATGTACTTGTAAGACATCAAACATATTTAAAAGGAGGTACAACAAATGAAACATCCGATACATGTTACTTCAGAAATTGGGGAATTACAAACGGTTTTATTAAAACGACCGGGTAAAGAAGTGGAAAACTTGACGCCAGATTATTTGCAGCAATTATTATTTGACGATATTCCATACTTACCAATTATTCAAAAAGAGCATGATTATTTTGCACAAACGTTACGCAATCGGGGTGTTGAAGTTCTTTATTTAGAAAAACTAGCCGCTGAGGCGTTAGTAGATAAAAAACTTCGAGAAGAATTTGTTGATCGTATTTTAAAAGAAGGACAGGCCGACGTAAATGTTGCACATCAAACTTTAAAAGAATATTTACTTTCCTTTTCAAATGAAGAATTAATTCAAAAAATTATGGGCGGTGTACGGAAAAACGAAATTGAAACAAGTAAGAAGACACATTTATATGAATTAATGGAAGATCACTATCCGTTTTACTTAGATCCAATGCCTAATTTATATTTTACTCGTGATCCAGCAGCTAGCGTGGGCGATGGCTTAACGATAAATAAGATGAGAGAACCAGCGCGTAGACGTGAATCATTATTCATGGAGTACATCATTAAATATCATCCAAGATTTGCAAAACATAATGTACCAATCTGGTTAGATCGTGATTATAAATTTCCAATTGAAGGTGGCGACGAGCTAATTTTAAATGAAGAAACAATTGCGATTGGAGTATCTGCTCGTACTTCAGCTAAAGCAATTGAACGTTTAGCTAAAAATCTCTTTAGCCGACAAAATAAAATTAAGAAAGTGTTAGCAATAGAAATTCCAAAATGTCGAGCATTTATGCATTTAGATACAGTATTTACAATGGTTGATTATGACAAGTTTACAATTCACCCAGCCATTCAAGGGCCAAAAGGGAATATGAATATTTATATTTTAGAAAAAGGATCAGATGAGGAAACTCTTAAAATTACACATCGTACTTCTTTAATGGAAGCATTAAAAGAGGTATTAGGCTTAAGTGAATTAGTTCTTATTCCATGTGGAGGAGGAGATGTAATTGCTTCTGCTCGTGAACAATGGAATGATGGCTCGAACACATTAGCAATCGCGCCAGGTGTAGTTGTTACATATGATCGCAACTATGTATCTAATACGTTATTACGGGAACACGGTATAGAAGTGATTGAGGTGCTAAGTTCGGAATTATCTCGTGGTCGTGGGGGTCCACGTTGCATGAGTATGCCAATTGTTCGTAAAGATATTTAGTATAAATAACGGAGAAAGTAGGGATGAATTATGTTAAT
Organism: Bacillus sp. 7_6_55CFAA_CT2; assembly: GCF_000238655.1. NCBI lineage: Bacteria > Bacillati > Bacillota > Bacilli > Caryophanales > Bacillaceae > Bacillus > Bacillus sp. 7_6_55CFAA_CT2. Next base: position 92,109 of record NZ_JH414713.1, read on the forward strand.
GACTAGACCAAATTTAAAAGGAAGAAGCTTTCTAGCAGAAAAAGATTTTACACAAGAAGAATTATTATATTTTCTAGATTTGGCAGCAGAATTAAAAGAGAAAAAGAAAAATGGTATTCCGCATCATTATTTAGAAGGTAAAAATGTAGCGCTCTTATTTGAAAAAACTTCTACTCGTACACGTTGTGCATTTACAGTAGCATGTACAGATTTAGGAGCAAATCCTGAATATTTAGGGAAAGGTGATATTCAACTTGGGAAAAAAGAATCTGTAGAGGATACAGCAAAAGTGTTAGGGCGTATGTTTGACGGAATTGAGTTTCGTGGATTTAATCATGAAACCGTAGAATCTTTAGCACAAAATTCTGGTGTGCCGGTTTGGAATGGATTAACAGATATGTGGCATCCAACACAAACACTAGCAGATTTATTAACAATTAGAGAACATATAGGGAAATTGAAAAGTGTGAAGCTCGTTTACGTTGGCGATGGACGAAATAATGTTGCTAATAGCTTACTAGTTGGTGGAGCAATCGTTGGAATGGATGTACGTATTTGTACACCGGAATCTTTATGGCCTGCACAAGAAGTAATTGATTTAGCAAAAAAATATAATGAACAGGTAATGATAACAAGTAATGTGGAAGAAGCTGTTGCGAATGCAGATGTAATTTATACAGATGTATGGGTGTCTATGGGGGAAGAAGAAAAATTTGCTGAACGTGTCGAGTTATTGAAACCTTATCAAGTAAATATGAAAATGATTAAAGCAACAGGGAATGAAAACGTGATTTTCTTACATTGTTTACCTGCATTTCATGATGTTGAAACGATGTATGGCGAAGAAGTTTATGAGAAATATGGGTTGAAAGAAATGGAGGTAACTGACGAAGTATTCCGCAGTAAACATTCAAAAGTATTTGATCAAGCTGAAAATAGAATGCATACAATTAAAGCGGTTATGGCAGCTACTTTAGGAAACATGGAGTAAAGAAGAAAGGGAGTCTTCCTTTCTTCTTTCTCCTCCTTTAGACACTATCATTCACTATTGCTTTTGTATTGTTATTGCAATTTAAGAGAGGTGAGTGGAATGGGTGAAGATAAGAAATTAGGGTTGTTTACACTAACGGCTCTTGTAGTTGGGTCTATGATTGGCGGTGGAGCCTTTAATTTAGCGAGTGATATGGCAAAAGGTGCTGGTGCTGGAGCCATTATTATTGGCTGGGTTATAACAGGAATTGGGATGATTGCACTTGGATTATCTTTTCAAAATCTAACTGTAAAACGGCCAGATTTAGATGGTGGTATTTTTAGCTATGCAAAAGCAGGATTTGGTAATTTTATGGGGTTTAATAGTGCGTGGGGATACTGGCTATCTGCTTGGCTTGGAAATGTAGCTTACGGTACATTATTGTTTTCTTCATTAGGATATTTCTTCCCAATCTTTGAAGGCGGGCAAAATGTAGCGTCCATTATTGGTGCAAGCGTATTATTATGGTGTGTTCACATGTTAATTTTACGTGGAGTTCAATCAGCAGCACTTGTGAATTTAGTAACTACAATCGCAAAATTAGTACCTGTATTTGTATTTATTGTCATAGGAATCTTCGCGTTTCATATTGATACGTTCTTAGATGGATTTTGGGGGCAAACTGGTTCTTTTTCATGGGGAGCAGTTGGCAGCCAAGTTAAAAGTACAATGCTTGTAACTTTATGGGTATTTATTGGGGTAGAAGGGGCTGTTGTTTTATCCAGTCGAGCAAAAAATAGAAGTGATGTAGGGAAAGCAACCGTTATTGGCTTAATTGGTACACTCATCATTTACATTTTAATCACATTATTGTCTCTTGGACTTATGCAGCAAGCAGATATTGCAGGTTTGAAAAATCCGGCTATGGCTTATTTATTTGAAAGTGTTGTTGGAAAATGGGGTGCTATCTTTATTAATTTAGGTTTGGTCATCTCTGTATTAGGTGCTTGGTTAGGTTGGACTTTGCTCGCTTCTGAAATTCCATATTTAGCGGCTAAAGATGGAGTATTTCCAAAATGGTTCGCAAAAGAAAATAAAAATAAGGCTCCAGTAAATTCATTATGGATAACAAATGGTTTAATACAAATGTTCTTGTTAACATTCGTCGTTTCTGATCAGGCGTATAACTTTGCATTCTCTTTAGCATCTTCAGCTATTTTAATCCCATATGCTTTTTCAGCGTTTTATCAACTGAAGCATAGCTTAAAGTCTGAAGAAGCAGATCGAAATAAAAATATAATAATTGGCTTGATAGCAAGTATTTATGGCGTGTGGCTAGTTTATGCAGCTGGTTTAGAGTATTTATTATTAACAATGACTTTATATGCGCCAGGTATTTTTATTTTTTACAATGTTCAAAAGCAAAAGAGTTCGAAGCAAATATTTACTCGAGTGGAATTAGCATCATCCGTAGCAATTGGTGCTTTAGCATTCTTTGCGATTTATGGATTAATTACAGGCAGTATTACTTTATAAAGCGCTGTGAAAGCGAAATCAACTGGAGGGCTGGAATATGGCACGAAGAAAAATTGTAGTTGCACTAGGGGGAAATGCGATACAGTCTGGAGAAGCTACTGCGGGAGCGCAGCAAGAAGCGTTGGAAAAAACGGCAGAACAACTTGTGAAAATAATGGAAAATGATGTGGATATAGTAATTGCGCATGGAAATGGCCCACAAGTGGGGAATATTTTATTACAGCAAAAAGCTGCAGAAACGGAAAAGACACCTGCAATGCCATTAGATACTTGTGGGGCAATGAGCCAAGGAATGATTGGATATTGGATGGAAAATGCGATTGAAAAGGCATTGAAAAAACGGAATATAAAAAAAGACGTAGCAACGGTTATAACACGCGTTGTTGTGGATAAAAAAGATGAGGCATTTAAAAATCCAACTAAACCAATCGGTCCTTTTTATACAGAAGAAGAGGCCAGAAGATTAATGGATGAAACAAAAGCAGTGTTTAAAGAAGATGCTGGTAGAGGGTGGAGACGCGTTGTTCCATCACCGAAGCCTGTAAGTATTCATGAACATAAAGTGATTAATTCTTTGGTCGAAGATGGAAATATAGTGATAGCTGTTGGCGGAGGTGGAATTCCAGTAATTGATTCCGAAGAAGGGCTAAAAGGAACTGAAGCAGTTATCGATAAAGATTTCGCTGCGCAGAAATTAGCAGAATTAGTAGATGCCGATACGCTCGTTATTTTAACTGCAGTTGATCATGTGTATGTAAATTATAATCAACCGAATCAAAAAAAATTAGAGCATGTCACAGTGAATCAATTAGAAGAATATATTGAAGAACAACAATTCGCTGCGGGAAGCATGCTTCCAAAAATTGAAGCTGCTATTAATTTTGTTAATACAAATCCAAAAAGAAAAACAATTATTACGTCTTTAGAAAAAGTATATGAAGCACTAGAAGAAAAAGCTGGTACTATTATTTCAAAACAGAATGTATGCATATATGTTTAAATTCTTATGTACGCTACTTAGTAGTAAAAAAGAATGGAGTTAGTAACTTCATTCTTTTTATTTATTAATATTTTTTGTACTCATTGTTCATAAAGTTTTCATGATGAAATCTGAATATGTAAGTTAATTATGATAAAATTCAAATTGAATACGCTTTCTTGATTTTTCGCTCCAACATACAGCAAGAGAGAGGGAATTTTATGAATAGACGGAACGTAGTTAAGGACTTAAAGCAGTTCGAATTATTTGCTCATTTAACAGAAAAAAAATTGAAAGGCTTAACAGAGTTTGTTTATTGGCGAACTTATAAAAAAGGTCAATTTTTATTTTTAGAAGGAGATTCAAGGGAAAGAATCTACTTCATGTTAGATGGTTTTGTAAAGTTAGAGCGGGTTAATCAAAATGGGAACTTATTATACGATGACTATGTAAAGCGATATTCTATTTTTCCTTATGGTGGCATGTTTACAGACAGAGGATATAACTATACAGCAGAAGCAATGACGGATGTGGAGGTATATTATATTCCAACGGTAATCTTTGAAGATATGGTAAAATCCAGCAGAACGCAATTGATGTACGTTGTTCAGCAATTATCATCTATATTAAAATTGAACGAAAATCGAGTGCAAAATATTACAATTCCTAATGCACAAGATCGTGTTATCCAAACGTTAAATTATTTAATGCAGGATTTAGGAGAACAGAGTGGGGAAAAGATTGTAATTTCATGTCCACTTACAACAATTGAAATATCCAAAATATCTGGAACATCTCGAGAGACAGTTAGCAGCGTATTAAAACAATTAAAAAATGATAGCATTGTTACAATTTTAGATAAAAAAATTACAATACATGATCCAACATATTTTGAAGAAATTTCAATGTGAAAATTGTATATTGATTTTTTAATTCATAGTGTATATTAATAAGGTTCTTTATATATTTATAAGGAACTTTTTTACGTTATCCTCTATAAAAAGATTGTATAGTATGGTAATAATAGCTAAAATCGATAATAAAATACAAAGTGAAGGGGAGAAAGAATGATTCGTATTGAGTATGATCGATTAGTAGCTATTTGTTACAGTATAGGGGTTTTGTTATTATTAAAAATTCCAAATGATAATGAATTAATTGGGGAAAAACTATTCAATGTCTATAAGGTTCCGATACATACGTATGTTTATATGGATTATAAAGTCTCAAATATATTGATTGTTTCTTTCATACTACATGTAATTGCATTTATATTATTTTTAAAATGGCTAGGAAAAAAGGAGTCTAGTACATTTAGAAAAACGAATAAGATAAAAGTAGTAGGCATTAGTATTTTGATTGTAATGATGCCGTTTATTTTAAATACAATCCTCCAGACATTGAATAAAACATGGTACTACGCAGGAAAAACAGGGGTAGAAGCAATAGAATATAAAAAAGAAGATAGCCAGTGTAGAATGGAGAAAAATGGAGAGAATATCCAACCGAAGTGCATTGTTACTTTAAAAAATTATCGTAATCATTCACAAGCATTAAAAGTTGTTTTATACGATAATGCAAACGAGAATTCAAAAAGCTATCCAGTACCGAAACCAGTCTATTTACAAAAACATGAGACAAAGCAATTCGAATTTCAAGTTCCTGTTTCTTATAATAGAGGTATTGAAAAAGATAAAGTACCAAATATTAAATTACATTCATTGCATGAAAATGATACGAAATACAATTAATCTGTAAGTAAAAGTTTATGAGTAGGAGCAAGAATTTGAAACGATATAGAAAATCAACTTGAATCATCCAACATACTGCGAGGTAACGGTATATTGGGTGATTTTTTTATGTTATCCCCTTTTTTCACGTATGAAAAGGAGGGATACTTTGTTGGAAATGAAAAACATCACAAGGATCATACATGATTTTTACTTTACGTAATCTGTGAAAGTTAGAGCCATAATAACTAGTTTGCCAATTTTTAATGTCGATATCGGGCCAGTTCACATAGTCACCTAATGTATAAGGATCTAAGTTTTCTCGTAAACCTTTAACCCAGCATATATTTCGATTTTCTTCATCATCGCATTTCCAAGAGGTAATGTATTCTTGAGCAATAATTGCTTTACGATGAAAATAAACCGTTTCATTCGGCGAAATATTTTCAACAGCACCTATGGGCGATTGATGCCAAATACTAGCATCTTTATTTGGTGCATGAGAAAGAAAGTATTGCATGATTTGAATGCCTTTAAGGGGAATAGGTTTATAGACATAGGAACCAGAGCGCTTGAAATTTTCAGGGATGTTACCGCCATTAAAAAGTTCAACAGCCTTTATATAAGGAACTTCTTCTATAAAGAGAGAGGGGCTACCAGTTTCAAGAAGAGGTGAAGAATGAGATTTACCTTTGTGAGAAATAAATAAAGCATAAGAATAAAGAATCTACATAGAGTTCAATGAAAACAGTTGCAAACTGTTCATATTTTGTTATGATAGTGTTACGAAAACGTTTGCATAAAAATTCCGATGGGATGCAAAAGGAGAGAATGACTATGAATAAGACATGGTGGAAAGAAGCGGTTGCTTATCAAATTTATCCACGTAGCTTTATGGATTCAAATGGAGATGGTATTGGAGATTTACAAGGTATTATTGCGAAACTGGATTATTTAAAAGATTTAGGTATAGATGTAATTTGGATTTGCCCAATGTATAAGTCACCTAATGATGATAATGGTTATGACATTAGTGATTATCAAGATATTATGGATGAGTTTGGTACAATGGCAGACTTTGATGCTTTACTAGATGAAGTTCATAAGCGTGATATGAAGCTTATTATTGATTTAGTTATTAATCATACGAGTGATGAACATCCATGGTTTATTGAATCACGTTCATCTAAAGATAATCCGAAGCGTGATTGGTATATTTGGCATGATGGTAAAGATGGTGCGGAGCCAAACAACTGGGAAAGTATTTTTAATGGTTCGGCATGGGAATATGATGAAGAAACAGAACAATATTATTTACATCTATTCTCACGTAAACAACCAGATTTAAACTGGGAGAATAAAGAAGTTCGCGAAGTACTATATGATACGGTTAATTGGTGGCTTGATAAAGGTATTGATGGTTTCCGCGTTGATGCGATCAGTCATATTAAAAAAGAAGAAGGCCTCAAGGATATGCCAAATCCAAAAGAGTTAAAATATGTGCCATCTTTTGATAAACATATGAATGTGAAAGGTATTCAACCTTTATTAGAAGAGCTAAAAGAAAATACATTCTCTAAGTACGATATTATGACTGTTGGTGAAGCAAATGGTGTTAAGATTGAAGATGCTGAGCTATGGGTTGGAGAAGAGCAAGGTAAGTTCAATATGGTATTCCAATTTGAACATTTAAGTTTATGGGATGCAGAGAAGAAGAAAGACCTTGATGTTGTAGGATTGAAAAAAGTATTAACGAAATGGCAAAAAGGATTAGAAAATAAAGGATGGAACGCTTTATATATTGAGAATCACGATAAACCACGTATCGTTTCAACATGGGGAGATGATAAACAATATTGGCGTGAAAGTGCAACAGCTCTAGGGGCGATGTATTTCTTTATGCACGGTACACCGTTTATTTATCAAGGCCAAGAAATTGGTATGACAAATGTTCAGTTACCAAATATTGAAGATTACGATGATGTAGCAATTAAAAATTTATATCGCGAGAAAATTGCAGAGGGCGTACCACATCAAGATATGATGGAGATTATATGGGCTTCTTGCCGCGATAATTCACGTACACCTATGCAGTGGAATGATGAGATGAATGCTGGTTTCACAACAAGTACACCTTGGTTTAGCATGAATCCAAATTACAAAGAAATTAATGTTGAAAAGCAAAAAAATGAAGAAAAGTCTATTTTCAATTTCTATAAGAAAATGATTGCCCTGAAAAAAGAGCACGATGTACTGAACTATGGTACGTACGATTTACTTTTAGAAGACGATCCACAAATTTATGCATATACACGTACGTTACAGGATGAAAAAGTCATTGTAATTAGTAATATCTCAAAAGAGGAAGCTGTGTATAATGAGGGTTCATTTGCACTAGAACGCAAACGTTTGCTTTTAAATAACTATGAAGTTGCGGAACATGAAGAAGTAACAACAATTGCTTTAAAACCTTATGAAACAAGGGTTTATCGCATTTCATAAAAAAAGGATGCTCTTTGAGCATCTTTTTTTATGAAAAAAATAAATTTCTATTGCAAAGTGAAAACGCTTTTATTAAAATAGATTTATGAAAACGGTTGCGTAAAAAGAAAAATGATATGAGGAATCGTTTTCATAAAAGGGACAGAAATTATAATTTAAATCATTATGTTGTTATAAATAAAGGGGAGGAAGAACAGATGAAAATTACGTCTTTTGATTTTTGGCAAAAGTTCGGGAAAGCTTTATTAGTTGTTGTAGCCGTAATGCCAGCAGCTGGTTTAATGATTTCCATCGGTAAGTTAATTGGTATGTCTGCTGGGGATGTTAACGCAGTTCATACAATCGCTCGCGTAATGGAAGACATCGGTTGGGCAATCATTACAAATCTACACATCTTATTCGCAGTAGCAATTGGGGGATCTTGGGCGAAAGATCGCGCGGGTGGTGCATTTGCAGCGCTATTAGCATTCGTCTTAACAAACCGAATTACAGGAGCTATATTTGGCGTAAACGCTGAAATGTTAGCGGATTCAAAAGCGAAAGTTTCTTCAGTAATAGCGGGAGATTTAATTGTAAAAGATTACTTTACTTCTGTACTTGGTGCACCTGCATTAAACATGGGAGTGTTCGTAGGGATCATCACAGGTTTCTTAGGAGCTACTTTATATAACAAATATTATAACTATAATAAACTGCCACAGGCATTAGCATTCTTTAATGGAAAACGATTTGTACCATTCGTTGTAATTCTTTGGTCTACAGTTACTGCGATTGTATTATCACTTCTATGGCCATTCATCCAAAGTGGGTTAAATGAATTTGGTCGCTGGATTGCAGCTTCAAAAGATAGCGCACCAGTTGTTGCACCGTTTGTATATGGAACGTTAGAGCGTTTATTATTACCATTTGGTTTACACCATATGTTAACGATTCCGATGAACTATACAGAGCTAGGCGGAACATATACGATGTTAACTGGTTCAAAAGTTGGACAAGTTGTAGCAGGACAAGATCCATTATGGCTTGCATGGATTACAGATTTAAATAATTTACTAGCAAATGGAGATACGAAGGCATATAACGATTTATTAAATAACGTTGTACCAGCTCGTTTCAAAGCTGGACAAGTTATCGGCTCAACAGCAGCGTTAATGGGGATTGCATTTGCGATGTTCCGTAACGTGGATAAAGAAAAGCGTGCAAAATATAAACCAATGTTTTTATCAGCAGCATTAGCAGTATTCTTAACAGGTGTAACAGAACCAATTGAATTCATGTTCATGTTTATTGCTCCAGTATTATATGTTGTATATGCTATTACAACAGGACTTGCATTCGCGCTAGCTGATTTAATTAACTTACGTGTTCATGCATTTGGATTTATTGAGTTAATTACTCGTACACCAATGATGGTTAACGCAGGTTTAACAAGAGACTTAATCAACTTTGTTATTGTTTCATTAGTGTTCTTCGGTCTTAACTTTACACTATTTAATTTCTTAATTAAAAAATTCAATTTACCAACACCAGGGCGTGCAGGTAACTATATTGATAATGAAGATGAGGCATCAGAAGGAACAGGAAATGTAAAAGACGGTTCACTAGCAACAAAAGTTATCGATTTATTAGGTGGAAAAGAAAATATTGCTGACGTAGATGCTTGTATGACGCGCTTACGTGTAACAGTAAAAGATTTAGATGTTGTTGCACCAGAAGCACAGTGGAAACAAAATGGTGCTCTAGGGCTTATTGTAAAAGATAAAGGTGTACAAGCGGTATATGGTCCGAAAGCTGACGTATTAAAGTCAGACATTCAAGATATGTTAGGTGCGTAATAATATGAAATTGCTAACTTTAAACTGTCATTCTTGGCAAGAAGAGAATCAAATAGAAAAGATACAATACCTTGCTAAAGTAATTCAAGAAGAAGAGTACGATGTCATCGCATTGCAAGAAGTAAGTCAGTCCATACAAGCTGAAAATGTATGCGGTAACAAGAAAGAAGATAATTTTGGACTTTTACTATTAGAAGAGTTAAAAGCGCTACATGTAAAAGATTACAATATTACTTGGGATTTCTCTCATATTGGTTATGACGTGTATGAAGAAGGATTAGCGATTATAGCGAAGCATAATATTATAAAAGAAGATACGTTCTTCATTTCAGAAAACGAGGATACAACGTATTGGAAAACACGTAAAATTGTAAGTACAACAATTGCTTATAATGGTAAGGATATAACGTTTTACTCTTGCCATCTCGGTTGGTGGAATGATGAAGAAGAGTCATTCAAAGGTCAAGTTGATCGTTTGATGGAGCGTGTAGATAGCAATAAGCTCGCCTTCTTAATGGGGGATTTTAATAACAATGCTCGGTTGGAAGGCGAAGGTTATGAGTATATGATGCAAAAAGAGTTGTATGACACATATGAATTAGCAATAGAGAAGGATGAAGGAACGACTGTCCAAGGTGAGATTGCTGGTTGGGATGAAAATAAACATAATTTGCGAATCGATCTAATATTGTGTAACCAAAGTAAAAAAGTTCATTCTTCAAAAGTTATTTTTAATGGTACAAACAGAAATGTAATTTCAGATCATTTCGGTGTAGAGGTTCAATTGGATATATAATAGAAGAAATCCTCACAGAGAATAAAAGCTGTGAGGATTTTTTTTAGGAATACAAGTATTTCCAAGAGAAAATACTTGTATTTTTTATGACATTTCATATATATTTGTTATTATTGAATGTAAAACCGATTTGGTCATTTTGTATTCATACTTTGGCTCACTTCGTTATATAATGAAGTAAGTGAAAGTTAATGGGAAAAAATAGTACGTTTTTGGTTAATACACGATGTAGAAAGTGATATAATTGCAAAATGCATGTATCATTTTCTAAAGAAGGAAAAATATATAATTAGGTGATAACTTCTATGAAACAAATTTGGCGTATTTATAAGACAGATTTACGGAATGTAGCCAAGCATTGGGCTGCAATTGTTATTGTTTTAGGATTAATGATTTTACCATCGTTATATGCATGGTTTAACATTAAAGCTTCTTGGGATCCGTATGGAAATACAAAAGAGGTTCCCATTGCAGTTTCTAACCAAGATGCAGGTTCTAATTTAAGAGGGAAAGATATTAATATCGGGAAAGAGATTGTAGACTCCCTTAAGAAAAACAAAAATCTTGGCTGGAAATTTGTAGATGAAAAACAAGCAATTTACGGAGTTGAGCGTGGGGATTATTATGCAAGTATTACGATTCCAAAAGACTTCTCTGAAAAAATCGCAACTGTTCTGGATGAAAATCCGAAAAAACCAGAACTGGATTACTATGTGAATGAAAAAGTAAACGCGATTGCACCGAAGATTACAGCAAAAGGTGCATCAGGTATTACAGAAGAAATTAGTAAAAACTTTGTTAAAACAGCAAACGGTGAGATTTTTAAAATTTTCAATGACCTTGGAATCGATTTAGAAACAAACTTACCAAGTATCGAAAAAGTAAAAGATCTTGTCTTTAAGCTAGAAGCGCAGTTCCCAGAAATGAATACACTCATGGATAAGGCGTTAGATGATGCAACTCGAGCAGAAGATGTTGTGAAAGTAGCGCAAAAAGAGTTGCCGGTTGTAGAGAGTGTTATGAATGATGGGCAAGAAGCGTTAGGGAATTTAGATAAATTCTTTGCGAGAAATGATGAAACATTGAATCGCGCTCCGGGAACTATTAAAAATAATTTAACAGTAATGCAGCAGGGACTGGATGCTGCAGCGAAAATTACGGATTACTTAAAAAATCCGGCATTTGACTTTAATCTGACATTGCCAGATCCAGCTAAATTACCAGTCTTACCTAATATAACTATTCCACAAATACCAGAGATTCCAGCATTACCACAAGTGAATGGTGAAGGGTATAAAAATATTGCTAAAAATATTGATCAAACTGTAAACACTGTTTTCAATTCTACTCGTGTTGGAACGGCATATGTAAAGAGTGTTATGGATGGCCTTCAAAATAAAGGCGTGGATCCAGCTGTAGCACAGAAAAATGTGCAGGATGCTTCAAAGCTCCTCCAAGAGCGTATCGATAGTGTTTCATATTTGATTGATTTCTTTACAGCTTTCAAGGAATCAGCTTCCACGGAATTCGGTAAACAGTTCTTTGGAAACAGAGTGGAAAGTTTAACGGTGCTTAAAAATTCTATGGTGGATGCTAACAATAGGGTTAAGCATGTAGGAGATTTAATTAGTTCCGGACAAGAAGTTAAACAAGATGTGCGAGATGCTGTAAATCAAAAATTAGATGCAGTAAATAATTTAGTAAATCAAGCTGAAAAGGATTATAATGCAACGTTTGTAGCTGATTTTGAAAAAGCAGTAAGTACAGCTGAGCAACTGAAAAGTAAGGCTGAAAATGCGCAAGAAAATGCACAGCAGCTTAGAGGCAATTTAAATCAAGATATAAATAAGGCTAATGAGATATTAGACAATGGTAGAGAGAAATATGATAAAGCTGTAAATGATTACAGCAGATTAAAAACAGAGCTTGAAAAAGCAAGAGAAGACTTAAGTAACAAAGGGGTTAACGGATTAGATTCTACAAAAGTAGCCTTAAATGATTTGAATGGGCAGTTCAAAGCAAGTTGGAATTTAGTTAATGACATGATTCCAGTTCTGGAAAGTACAAATAAAGTGTTAGCTGATGTGAATAGTGATAAAAACCTTAATGGTACAATTTCTAAGTTAAATAAAGCAAAAGATGGTTTGCAAAAAGGAATGGATTTAACTGATAAAGGAATTGACGCTATTAATAAAGGTCAAAAACCAGCAGCTGATGTTATTGAAAGTATTAATCAAGTGTCTAAAAGTGTTTCGGGCCAAATTGGTGACATTTTAGCTAAATATGACTCAGAAATCACTCCAAATTTCAATGCAGCAATTGCTCGCACAAAAGAGATGTCTAAAAACACATCTCAAATTTTAAAAGAGGCAGACAAAAAGCTTCCAGATGTTAAAAAATTACTAGAAGATTCATCAAAAGGTTTAGTAGATGGTAAAAAGAAATTAGCAGACATTAAAGCTGAAATGCCAGCTACTGAGAAAAAGATTAAAGAATTAGCAGATAAAATTCGTGATTTTGAATCTGAAGAGGATTTAAAAGACATTATACGCTTATTGAAAAATGATGTTGAAAAGCAAAGTGATTACTTTGCGAATCCAGTAAATTTAAAAGAAAATAAATTATTTGCGATGCCGAACTACGGTTCAGCGATGTCACCATTCTATACAGTGCTTGCATTATGGGTAGGCGCATTATTAATGGTTTCATTATTAACGGTAGAAGTACACGAAGAGGGCGCGAATTATAAGAGCCATGAAATTTACTTCGGACGTTTATTAACATTCTTAACGATAGGTCTTTCACAAGCGTTTATCGTATCGATGGGAGATATATTCTTACTCGGTACGTACGTAGTCGATAAGTTCTGGTTTGTGTTATTTAGTTTATTTATTGGTGGAGTCTTCGTTTGTATCGTATACTCACTCGTTTCTATTTTCGGAAACGTTGGGAAATCGATGGCGATCATTTTACTTGTACTACAAGTAGCAGGATCGGGCGGAACATTCCCAATCCAAATGACACCAGCGTTCTTCCAAGCGATTTATCCGTTCTTACCATTCACATACGCAATTAGCGCAATTCGTGAAACAGTTGGCGGAATGCTTTGGGATATCGTAACGCGAGATTTACTTGTGTTAAGTGCTTTCGTAGTAGTTATGATCGTTGCTGCGTTATTACTGAAAACACCAATTAACAAATCAAGTGAAAAATTTGTTGAGAATGCAAAAGGAAGTAAAATCATTCACTAAAATAAAAGGTTCCTACCGATAGAGGTAGGAACCTTTTTGTTTAATCAAATTTTAATTTTTTTAATGCTTCTGCGAATGGGTTATTTAATGGTTCTTCTTCTTTTTTCTGTTGTTTCATATATTTTTGAACGTCGCGTTTATCGGCTTTGTTTCCAGATTCTTTTTTACGTCGCTCTTGGAATGTTGATAATTTCTCGCGATAGCCACATTTACATGCGAAAATTTGGCCTGCACCCTCACCACGTAATTCTAGTTTCTTTTTACATTGCGGACAGCGAGCGTTTGTTGTACGAGATACATTTTTACGATGACCACATTCACGATCTTGGCATACGAGCATTTTTCCCTTTTTGCCATTTACTTCTAGCATTGGTTTACCGCAATCTGGACAAGACTTCGTTGAAATGTTGTCATGTTTATATTTTTTATCACTCGATTTAATTTCAGAAACAATTTCTTTCGTATAGTTCTTCATTTCCGAAATGAATACTTCTTTCTTTAATTTTCCTTTTGCAATTGCCTCAAGTTTTTGTTCCCACTCACCAGTTAGTGTAGGTGATTTTAATTCTTCTGGTACTAAATCAAGTAATTGACGACCTTTTGATGTAATGTGAATATCTTTACCACGTTTTTCAATTAAGAAAGAATTGAAAAGTTTGTCGATAATATCTGCACGTGTCGCTACAGTACCTAATCCACCAGTTGATTTTAACGTATCAGCAAGTTGTTTATTTTGCGTATCCATATATTTTGTAGGATTCTCCATTGCTGAAAGTAAAGTTGCTTCATTAAAGCGTGCAGGTGCTTTCGTTTGACCTGATGTTTGCATAAGTAACTTTACAGTTAATGTATCGCCCTTTTCAATGTGAGGTAGAATCTGCTCTTTTACGTCATCAGTTACATCATCGTCTTCAAATCGATTTTCGTATACTTCCTTCCAACCAGCATGTAAAATCGTTTTTCCGCGTGCAATGAATGTTTCATTGCCGATCTTTGTGCGTAACGTTAGTTGTTCGTATTCGAATGCTGGGAATAAAACAGCTAAGAAACGTTTTACAACTAAATCATAAATTTTGCGTTCTTTATCTGTGAATGCTGCGAAGTTAACGTATCCTTCTGTTGGAATAATCGCATGATGATCGCTTACTTTACTATCATCAACAAATGATTTGTTAGGTTTGATAGGCTTTTGTAATACTTTATGTGCGAAGGGACGGTATTCTCCAACACCACATGCTTTTAGACGTTCTGGAAGTGTTCCAACGATATCAGATGAAATGTAGCGTGAATCTGTACGAGGGTACGTTAGTACTTTATGCTGTTCATACAATTTTTGCATAATATTTAATGTTTCTTTAGCAGAGTAACCGAACTTTTTATTTGCATCACGTTGCAATTCAGTTAAATCGTAAAGACCAGGAGAGAATGACTTCTTCTGTTTCTTATCAATTTCCACAACAGTAGCATTTTGTTTATCTAAACTTTTTACAATACCATCGATTTTTTCTTTATTAAAACTACGGCTATTGCCATTTGCATCTTGCCAAGTAAGTTTGAGCTTCTCCATTGTTTGAGCTTCGATGCCGTAGTAAGTTTGAGCTTTGAAGTTCTTTATTTCATCCTCACGACTAGCAATCATAGCAACAGTAGGGGTTTGTACACGGCCGCAATTTAACTGGGCATTAAAGCGAGTCGTTAAAGCACGAGTTGCATTAAGACCGATATACCAGTCAGCTTCTGAACGTGCAACTGCTGAAGCGTATAAATTGTCATAGGCTTTACCTGGTTTTAAATTTGCAAAACCATCTTTAATTGCTTTATCGGTTACAGAAGAAATCCATAAACGTTTGATTGGTTTATTTAGCTTAACTTTATCGATAATCCAGCGTGCGACTAATTCCCCTTCACGTCCAGCGTCTGTTGCTACAATAATTTCATTTACATCTTTTCTAAGTAGCTGACTTTTTACAGCATTAAATTGTTTACCAGTTTGTTTAATAACCGTTAATTTCAAACGCTCAGGTAGCATCGGTAAATCTTCTAAATTCCACTTTTTATATTTCACATCATAGCTTTCTGGATCTGCTAATGTAACGAGATGACCTAAAGCCCAAGTTACAATATATTTACTACCTTCAAGGTAGCCATTTCCTTTTTTATCGCACTTAAGTACACGAGCAATATCTCGTGCAACGGAAGGTTTTTCAGCGATTACAACGCTTTTCGACATATTAAAAACATCCTTTCAAATTTCCATAAGTTAAATATAGCATACATCTTCTTGAGATTCAGTTTCGCTCCATATTTGATCGGTTTTTAGTGGGATGAACAAAACACTCATTGATTAAAGTTTCACTTGATTATGTTTATTGTTATATAGGTTGCTTCTATATTAAATAGAAAAGTAAAGAACTTGTTATTTTAGTAGAATAAGAGTAGACTTTGAAGTAGATGAATAATAAGCACATGGGAGTTTGTGGATGCAAACTGAGAGTATGACTAGTCCGTCATTGACCATTTGAACCTGTTGGATAATGCCAGCGTAGGGAGAGTGTAAAAGCACATGTTCAGGCACTTTGCGTACGCGCAAAGTGTCTTTTTGTGTATCTCCCATCATTATAGTTAGGAGATGAAAAGGATGAATATGAAAGAAATTAGTAAAGTAGTGGATTTGGTGAGAGAATCTAATCCGCTCGTTCATAATATTACAAATGTTGTTGTAACAAATTTTACTGCTAACGGTTTGTTGGCACTTGGAGCATCGCCTGTAATGGCGTATGCAAAAGAAGAAGTAGCAGAAATGGCTAGCATTGCTGGAGCGTTAGTATTAAATATGGGGACACTTCGTCCTGAAGAAGTAGAAGCGATGTTACTCGCGGGTAAATCAGCAAATGCGAGCAATGTGCCAGTACTATTTGACCCAGTTGGTGCAGGAGCAACTTCGTATCGAACAGAAGTTGCGAGACATATTCCAGCCGAAATAGATTTAGCAATTATCCGCGGAAATGCGGCTGAAATAGCAAATGTTATTAATGAGAAATGGGAAATTAAAGGGGTAGACGCTGGTACTGGAAATGGCAATGTTGTAAGTATTGCAAGGCAGGCAGCAGATGAACTAAATACAGTTGCGGTCATTACTGGAAAAGAAGATGTTGTTACAGATGGAGAGAGAACTATTGTTATTCGAAATGGTCACCCTATTTTAACGAAAGTTACGGGAACAGGTTGTTTACTAACTTCTGTAATAGGAGCATTTGTAGCAGTGGAAAAAGATTATGTAAAAGCAGCAGTAGCCGCATTAACGTTTTATGGTGTAGCTTCGGAACTGGCAGCTGCTAAGGCGGTAGAAAAAGGGCCTGGTAGTTTCCAAATTGAATTTTTAAATCAATTAGCTAATACAACTTCAGGTGATATTGAGAAGTATGGGAAGATTGTGGAGTTAGAGTAAGAGGGAGTGAAAGAAATGGCACGCATTGAAATAGATAAAATGTCTAAGCTATTGCAAGTGTATTTTATTATGGGAAGTAATAACTGCACGAGGGATCCTTTAGCTGTATTGAAAGAAGCGTTAGATGGTGGAGTGACACTTTTTCAGTTTCGCGAGAAGGGGGAAGGTTCTTTAATCGGAGAAGATAGAGTGCGCTTTGCAAAAGAATTGCAGACGCTTTGTAAGGAATATAGTGTTCCTTTCATTGTAAATGATGATGTAGAATTAGCCATTGAATTAGATGCAGATGGTGTTCATGTTGGACAAGATGATGAAGGAATTACATCTGTTCGTGAAAAAATGGGAGATAAAATTATCGGCGTATCTGCTCATACAATTGAAGAAGCACGCTTTGCAATCGAAAATGGAGCAGATTATTTAGGCGTTGGACCTATTTTCCCAACGAGTACGAAAAAAGATACGAAAGCGGTTCAAGGAACGAAAGGATTAGCTTATTTTAGAGAACAAGGAATTACAGTGCCAATCGTTGGTATTGGTGGGATTACAATTGAAAATACAGCGGCAGTTATAGAAGCGGGTGCGGACGGTGTTTCAGTTATTTCAGCAATTAGTTTAGCTGAATCTGCGTATGAAAGTACGAGAAAATTAGCTGAAGAAGTAAAGAGAAGTTTGTAGGGAAGGAAGTGTAGTATTTTAAGTGCTACATGAAGAAATAGACTGCCCAAAAATTTAAACAAACATTTGATTAAAAAAGCACAAACCTTTTTAAATAAAGGTTTGTGCTTTTTCTTTAAAACATAATTGAAATTAAGAGCATTCCAATTCCGATAGAAGTAAATGTTGCAATTAGACCAGGAATCATAAAACTATGATTTAATACGTATTTACCGATACCTGTTGTACCAGTGCGGTCAAAGTTAATGGCAGCAACGATTGTCCCATAGTTTGGAATGAAGAAGTATCCATTTACTGCAGGGAACATCGCAATCAGTAGCGCTGGTGGAATGCCAAGGGATAGTCCAAGTGGCATTAAGGCACGAACTGTTGCTGCTTGGCTGTACAGTAAAATAGATAGAATGAATAGTGCGATGGCAAATAGCCAAGGTGCACTTGTTACTAAATGCTGAATGGATCCTTGAATCATATTTAAGTTTCCATTAAAGAAAGTATCTCCCATCCAAGCGATACCGAAAATAGCAACAACTGCTGTTGCTCCTGCTTTAAAGACGTTACCAGACACAATGCTTTCTACATTTGGTTTACAGAAAATAATAATAAGAGCCGCGATAGTTAACATAACCATCTCAATTGTGTTCGGCATGGAAAGACGAGCTAACTTCCCATCAACTGTCCATCCTGGACGAAGTGCTTCAAATGAACCGAGAAGTACAACAAGGAAGGTTCCTACAAGGAAAAGGATAACTGATAATTTTGCACCCTTTACACCTACAAATTCTTTTTTCTCTTCAAGCTTAGGAATCATTCCTTCTTTTAATCGTTTTAAGTATTCAGGGTCTTCATTTAATTCTTTTCCCATCTTACTAGCAACAAATGCTGCTAACATACAAGCAATGAAAGTAGAAGGAATACTCACTTTTAAAATATCTAATAAAGTGATTTTATAGTCAGCTAACATTGCTAAAAGAGCAACTGTGGCAGCTGAAATTGGACTAGCTGTAATTGCTTGTTGAGAAGCGATTACGGCAATCGACATTGGGCGTTCCGGTCTAATCCCTGATTCACGAGAGACTTCTGCAATAACAGGAAGTACAGAATAGGCAACGTGACCAGTACCTGCACATAGTGTGAATAAATAAGTAACAATTGGAGCAAAAAAAGTAATACGCTTTGGATTTTTTCGTAATGCTTTTTCAGCTAGATGAACAAGATAGTCCATTCCTCCAGCAGCTTGGAGTGCACCAGCAGCTGTAATTACTGCCAAAATCATAAGCATTACATCGATAGGAGGCGCCGTTGGTTGTAAGTGGAAGACAAAAACGAGTATTGCCATACCAACTCCACCCATTACTCCTAAACCAACTCCGCCTAGGCGTGCACCAATAAAAATACAGAGTAACAAGGTAAGAAATTGTAGCCAAAACATGATAAACTACCTCCGAAATTCATTAGTTAAGATATATTCGAATAGTTTAATTTGAATGAAAATTAAATAAATACCCGAAGAAATCCTTGTTATTTATACATTTTTTATTATATAACACAAAAAAAGTAACATTCACGTACTTTTTGAAATTATTTTGAAAAAGCAATGCGTTAAAAATTTGTATTTATATCTCTAAATAAGTAGACATTTTGATTTATATGTTGTAATCTTTGAAAGAGAATAAATTAATTCTCATAGAACTCCCATATCGTTCAACTCGTTCAGCGAGAAAGGCAAACTGATGGAAACATGAGGACGCAAAACTACAGGAGCTAAGGTCGAAAGGCTACGCTAGCCAGTTACCGGACGGATAGGGTTGGTCTTTGCCAATGCTTTTACATTGGCTTTTTTTTATTCTCGAACATATTGAGAAACATTTTCAAACAAAATATTCATATATTTTGTTTTTTTGTTTATGTTAGTTAAGGAAGGTGGATATTAATGAAAAAATATTGGCATAAGTTATCGTTCCTTCAAAAGAACGTCTTATTAACCGTACTAGTTATTTTGACGCTTGTTGGAAGTATGGGTGCGTTAAGTTTCAACATGTTTCAAAATAGTATGATGTCTTTATTTGAAAGGCAGTCTATTGAAACAGGAGAAATAGTATTAAAAAAATTGGATTTAGAGTTAGTTAGAGACATGGCGAAAGATCCTACAGCCGAAAAAGTGAAAAAAGAAAAGTTAACAGAGAAATTAGATGAAGTTTCAAAAGAATTGAAAAGTGTTGGACAAACGTATGTTACAGGAGCAAAGCCGAATGAAAAGCGAGAATTACAACTCGTTGGTTTGACTACAGAGTTAACAAATGCATTCCCTATAAAGACGGGAGATTATTATGAACAACCCGCTCATTGGATGAAGGCATACGATAAAGTGATTGATACGAAAAAGGCACAAATGACAGAAGTATATGAAGATGAAATAGGTTCGTGGGTGACAATATTAGAACCAATTACGGATGGAGAAAACAATATTGTTGCAATTATTGCGGCTGACTTAGATGCTTCCATTGTTCCTATTACAAAAGAGAAGTTTATGATACAGGGTTTACTCTTTATCATTATTTCATTAGCAATTGCGACTATTACTCAATTCTTTATCGTGCGTCACTCGTTAGCTCCATTAAAAGATTTAAGAGAAGGGTTACGTAAAATTGGTGAAGGTGACTTAAGTGTTAAATTAAAAGAAAGACCAGATGATATTGGAATTATTAATGTTTATTTCAATAACACGATTGAAAAATTTAAAGGGATTATAGATAAAGTAAGGCAAACTGCTGAGCAAGTTTCTTCTTCTTCACAAGAATTGTCGGCGAGTACAGAGGAAAACAGCATGGCAGTTCAAGAGATTGCAAGTTCGATTGAAGGTTTAAGAGTAGGGGCACAGTCTCAAAAAACTTCAGTACAACAATGTTTAGGAATTGTACATGGAATGGAAGATAAGGTAGAAGAAATAACTGGGGCTGCAAAACAAGTTGCGGTTGCTTCTGAAGGTATGGAACAACATTCAATTGAAGGTAATGAAGTGATTGGACAAATTATTAATCAAATGAGTTTAATCCAAAATGCAGTACAAGATTTATCTTCCATCATTTATTCGTTAGAAACAAGGTCAAAAGAAATTAGTGATATCGTAACTGTAATTACAGGTATTTCAAATCAAACAAATTTATTAGCTTTAAATGCTTCTATTGAGGCTTCACGTGCTGGAGCAGCTGGAAGAGGGTTTGCAGTTGTTGCTGATGAAGTACGAAAATTAGCAGAACAAACGGAAGCGTCTGCTAAAGATATAGCGAAATTAATTGGTGAAACACAAGCTGAGACAGAAGATGCTGTAGTTTCCATGCAAAAAGGTTCAAGAGAAGTAGAAACTGGAATTTCGCTTGTTCAAAGTAGTGGAGATTTCTTTGAAAAAATCTCAAAATCAGCGCAATCTGTTACAGATCAAGTAAAAGCTGTTTCTGGTAATTCGAGTGACATTTTACAAAATAGCCAGAATATTGTTCAAGTCGTAAATGAATTATCACATATTGCAAATACTTATGCCAACAGCAGTAGTAATGTTGAAGAAAGCATGAAAGAGCAAGAAATATCAGTACAAGATATTGCAGAATTAGCGACTTCTTTAAGTTGGCTTTCTCAGGAATTACAAGAGCTTATTGGTGAGTTTAAAAGCGAATAAGGAGAAAGTTCAATTCTAATCAAGGGAATCCTCCCTTGATTATGAATTGAACGAATCTGCCCTTTAATAAGGGATGAAAAAGGTGTGAATTTTCACACCTTTATTATATTTAAGAGAGGAATTTACATAAATATGAAATTAGCAATTTCTTATAGTGAGATGGTAAAAGAATTTTTAGGAAAAGTAGAAGGAAGTATTAAAATACCTAAAGATGTGCAAGGAACGGAACTTAGGATAAAAAGGAAAACGGAACTGTTTTCAAATTTGACTCGCATTGTGGATTTAATAGGAGCGACTACAACGTGGTTATATCATATTTCTAAAGAAAAACATATTGTCGTGCTTTATCATGTAAGAGGAAGTTTATTTCCGATTACTATTGAAGTTTCTAATTTTCTCTCCTATGAAAGTTTAAATTTACAAATTGAAGAGCAACTGGAGCAAATTAAAGAAATGAATGAGGAAGAAATAGAAGAGTTTCAAAACGGTAATACATTATATGAAATGTCACCTATTATTATTGGTGAAACATATTATGAGCTACAAGACATGAATACATTACAATTTGTATTTAGTAAAAATATGAAAAGTGTAGAAATAATATTTAATAGTGTTAATTGGAAAGAGACAACGATTACTCGTTATGCACAACAAATACAAGGTGTTTTAGTTGATATATCACAAAATAATAATAAGTATATAAAACATTTTAATATTATTACAGAGGCCGAGATGGCACTTTATAGTCAAGTGAATGATACGACAGCAGTATATCCTGAGAAAAGTATCGTCGATATGTTCTATAATACTGTTACTCAATTTCCAAATCGTATAGCTTTATCTTCAAGGGAAGGTACTTTAACTTATGAGGAGCTAAATAAAAAAAGTAATCAAATAGCTCATATGTTAATTAAAAACGGCGTCCAATTAGGAGACTATGTTGGAATATTTATGAAACGTAGCATAGACACAGTAGTAAGTATGGTAGCTATATTAAAAGCTGGTGCAGCGTATGTTCCAATTGATCCAGATTATCCCGAAAGTAGAATACAGTACATTATTCAAGATAGCCAAGCGAAAGTTATATTGATGAAAGAGACGCCTATAACATGTGATGGGGTTCAAACAGTTTCAATGTATAATAGTGAAACTTATGAAGATATAGATGTAAAGTTGTCTATTCATTGTGACGATGTAGCTTATATGATTTATACATCTGGTTCAACAGGGAATCCAAAGGGAACGATGTTAGCACATAGAGGCGTTGTTAATCTGTATACTTGGATGAAAAAGCAATATGAATTGACAGAAGAGGATGTATTTGCCCAATTTCCTTCCTTTAGTTTCGATGCCTCTGTATGGGAGTCATTTGCTTCTTTATTCTGCGGAGGAAACTTGTATGTACTATTAGAGGAAGAGCGATTGTCTGTAGAGGCATTTGCAAATGCAATCTATAAAGTGAAAGCAACTTCAATCTTGGCATTAGCAACAATTTTTGTTCGACAAGTAGCAACTTATTTAGCAGAAGAAGATATATATAAGCTAGCTTCCCTAAAAAGAATTGCGATTGGTGGTGAAATGTTGCCTGTAGAGGTTATTAAATTGTGGAGAGAAAGAATAGGTACAAATGTTGAAATTTATAATGTATACGGACCGACAGAATGTACTGTAGTGACGACAACCTATAAAATACCTAGTCAGTTAAATGAGGATGTTGCGAGTATTCCCATTGGTAAACCATGTGCTAATTATCAAGTTATGATTTTGGATGAGAATATGAATCTTTGTCCAATTGGTGTACCTGGTGAATTATATATAGATTCAGTGGCATTAGCAAAAGGGTATTTTAATAAGCCTAATAAAACAATTGAAGCTTTTATTCCGAACCCTTTTAATCCTATAGTTAATATATATAAAACAGGTGATATCGTTAAGTTGCTAGAGGATGGAAATATAGAGTTTTTACATCGGAAAGATGATCAAGTAAAAATTAGAGGACATCGTATTGAACTAGGAGAAATCCAAAGTAAAATTTCTCAAAATCATAATATAAAAGAAAATGCTGTTTTTGCTAAGAAGAGTAAGGAAGGTAGCCAATATTTAATCGCGTTCTATACAACTTTAAATAAAAAAGAAATACCAGAATTAGTTTATCAGTTACAAGAGCAATTACCAGATTATATGGTGCCATCTAAACTAATTTATATTAATGAATTACCACTTACACCTAATAAAAAGATTGATGTTAAGAAGTTAGCTCAGTTAGAAGAAAAGTATGAACCGGTTCGTCTACAAGAATATGTTGCACCTTCTAATAAAGCAGAAAAACAAATAGCGAACGCTTGGGCAGAAGTATTAGGAATTTCAAAAGTTGGAGTACATGATGATTTCTTTACAATTGGTGGACATTCATTAAAAGTATTACGAGTCTTAACATTGTTAAAAGAAGATTTCTCACATTTAACAATTCAAGATTTCTTTAAAGAAAGAACGATATATGGATTAGCTCGAATTGAGCGAGAAGTAAAAGTAGAGAAAGAAGAAGTATTTCGTGAATATAAAGTGATTCACGAACCAGATACTATCACGTATGCAAACGTTTTGGAAGAAACCCAGATTTCAAATGTCTTTTTAACAGGAGCTACTGGTTATTTAGGATCACACATATTATATGAATTGTTGAGAGATACATCTGCTACTATTTATTGTTTAGTAAGACCAACCAAAGATGTGCAGCAAAGAATTATAGATACATTAACAGGCTACTTTAATGATATATGTGAAGAATGGTTACAGCGTATACAGGCCGTAGCTGGTGATCTGGGAGAAGAGTATCTTGGGATGAGCGAAGAAGAATTTATGTTCATCAGTTCTAAGATGGATACGATAATTCATTGCGGTGCAGATGTAAGACATTTTGGAGATGTAAAACAATTTGAAAATATAAATGTCCAAGGAACTAGCCGTATGCTAGCATTAGCTGAGAAAGGTGCTACATTCCATTTTATTTCTACAATTGGTATCCCGTTAGAATTAGCGGTAGATCAATGGGATACATACATGAAAACTGGTGATTTTAATTACAGTGTAGACTTAGAGAATGTATATTCAAATAGTAAACTACAAGCGGAAAACATTGTTCGTGAAGCAATGAAAAATGGTTTGCGCGGAAATATTTATCGTGCAGGTAATTTAGCATGTCATTCAGAAACAGGTTCGTTCCAACAAAATATTGATGGAAACGCATTTTATCGTCTTATTAAAACAATGCTATTAATTGGGAAAGCACCAAATGTGAAGTGGAAAGTTGATTTCACACCAATTGATTTTGCTAGTAAATCAATTGTATCGTATTTACAAGATGCGCAAATTGTAGGAGAGACGTTACATATTTGTCATCCACATCAAATTGAGTTTGAACAATTTATACAGCTAATTGGAGAGTGTGGATACAATCTTGAAATGGTTCCACTTTCAGAATATGTAAATACCGGACTTGCATTAGCGAAGGGAAATGAAGTAATAGCAGAGTTAATTGCTTCTCAAGTTGCAGGAGATGGAGCACAGCAATCTGAAATTGTAATGGGTACGCGTAGAACGAATGAATGGATTAAGAAAAAAGAATTGATAGTACCAGCAATTAATAAAGAATTTATACAGCAGTTATTAGCTCATGGTGAAAAAGTTGGTTATTTTCCAAAAATAATGAAATGATTATGCATGCTTTTGTTTGTTCAATAAAATAAATCATGCTACAATGAAAACGAATTAAGGACCGGGGAGCCAATTGGCTGAGAGGATGTAAGTAAACATCGACCCTCAACCTGATCTGGATAATGCCAGCGTAGGGAGTTACTTAAAGTGATGTAGCATATGTTATTCTGTAATAACTTGCATACAAGGCTTTCCTACGCAGTAGGAAAGCCTTTTCTTATTTTTGAAATTTAATTTTATAAGGGGGATTTTATTATGTCACAACAAGTTACAATGTCATTTTCAGTAGTACCACAAGCGAAAACGAAAGATGTATATTCTGTTGTCGATAAAGCAATTGAAGTTGTGCAACAATCGGGAGTTCGTTATGAAGTAGGGGCAATGGAAACAACTTTGGAAGGAGAATTAGATGTACTTCTTGATGTCGTTAAACGTGCACAACAAGCTTGCGTCGAAGCTGGAGCAGAAGAAGTGATTACTTCTATTAAAATCCATTATCGTCCAAGCACTGGTGTAACAATAGATGAAAAGGTTTGGAAGTACCGTGATGAATATGCAAAACCAGAAGCAATCTAAACTTATTACAACTATTTGGCTTATCCTTCTCATTGCGATATGGGAAGGATCTGTTTCATTATTTAAAATCGAACCGTGGATTTTACCAAAGCCTTCTGCCATTGTTCAAGAATTAATTGGGATGAAAGATTTACTATTACCAAATACGATGCAAACACTGCAGGAAGTTATAATTGGACTATTCTTTGCAATTTTATTGGGGACGAGCATCGCAATTATTATGGACGTTATACCGTTATTTCGTATTTTAATAAATCCATTGCTCGTTATTTCGCAAACAATTCCAATTGTTGTACTTGCACCGCTATTTATTATTTGGTTTGGATATGGGATGTTGCCGAAAGTAATGGTCGTAATACTCGTTTGTTTCTTCCCAATTGCGCTTAGTATTTTAGAAGGTTTTCAAACAGTAGATAAAAACATGCTGAAACTGTTACAAACAATGAAGGCGACGAAATGGCAAGTTTACCAGAAAGTAAAATTTCCAGCAGTGCTTCCATACTTTTTCTCAGGTTTAAAAATTGCAGTTACATATAGCGTAATGGGGGCAATTATCGGAGAATGGCTCGGTGCAAGTGAAGGATTAGGCGTTATGCTTACGAGGGCTACAAAATCCTTTTTGACTGCCCGAGTATTTGGTGTTGCAGCAATCATCGTTATAGTGACATTATGCCTGTATTTTATCGTAGAGTTTATGGCAAGAATAACAGCACCATGGATATATAGAAAGGACGGCAGAAAATGAAAAAAGGTTTGAAAGTTATGTTAGCTGCCTTAGTAGCGGTAGGTGTGGCTGGATGTAATCCAGCGCAGAAAGAAGAAAGTGCAAGTAAAGATCAAAAAGTAAAAGTAGTATTAGATTGGTTTCCAAATACGAATCATACTGGCTTGTATGTAGCGCAAACGAAAGATTATTACAAAAAGCAAGGATTAGATGTAGAAATTATTCAACCAGGTGACAATGTAACAGCAGAGCAAATGATAGCATCAGGAAAAGCAGACTTCGCAATAAGCGCACAAGAAAATGTAACGTTAGCTCGTGTAGAAGGAATTCCTGTTGTATCTGTAGGAGCGATTATTCAGCATAACACTTCAGCGTTTGCATCGCTGAAGAAAGATAATATGACGTCCCCGAAAGATTTTGAAGGCAAACGTTACGGCGGCTGGGGAGGACCAGCAGAAGAAGCGACATTAAAGACGATTATGGATAAACATCAAGCTGATTTTAATAAAGTTGAAAAAATCATCTTAGGACAAACAGATTTCTTTAAATCAATCGGTCGTGATGCAGATTTCGAATGGATTTATTACGGTTGGGATGGTATTGAAGCGAAGCGCCAAGGAAAAGAGTTAAATACGATTATGGTGAAGGACTTAGATCCAGCGCTTGATTTCTATAGTCCTGTTATTATTACGAGTGAAAAACATACGAAGCAAGATAAAGACTTTGTGAAAAAGTTTATGAGTGCAACGACAGAAGGTTACAATTTTGCAATTAAGGAACCGAAAGAGGCTGCTGATATTTTAATTAAAGCTGTTCCAGATGTGAATAAAGATTTAGTTCAAGAAAGCCAAAAATGGTTAAGTACGAAGTATCAAGATGATGCTAAAGCATGGGGAGTACAGAAGGAAGAAATTTGGACGAATTACATGAATTTCTTATATGACAACAAAGTTATTAAAAAGAAAATCGATGTAAAAGATGCTTTTACAAATGAATTCCTTCCAAATGAAAAATGAGCGGATTACAAATAAAAAATATAGTAAAATCTTTCGACGGAAAGAATGTATTAGAGAATATTAGTGCCTCTATACAAGAGGGAGAGTTTGTTTCCTTTGTAGGACCGAGTGGTTGCGGGAAAAGCACATTATTAAACATGGTTGCAAATGTTGAAAAACCAACAAGCGGGAACGTAACGTATAACGATAAGCAAGTACAAGAGCAAGATGTTGTTAGTTATATGCCACAACAAGATTTATTGCTACCGTGGCGATCAGCTTTGCAAAATATCGTTCTTCCGTTAGAAATTGAAGGGAAACCGAAAAAACAAAGGCTAACAGAAGGAATGGAAGCATTAAAGCAGTTCGAACTAGATGAATATGCAGACCATTATCCAGATGAATTGTCTGGTGGTATGCGTCAAAGAATTAGTTTTCTGCGCACATATTTATGTGAAAAGCCAATTATGCTGCTTGATGAGCCTTTTGGTAAATTAGATGCATTTACAAAAATGGAAGTACATAGCTGGCTTTTAAACTCTTGGCATCAAGAGAAGCAAACAATCGTTATGGTTACACATGACTTAGATGAGGCAATCTTGCTTTCAGATCGCGTATTTATTTTATCTCAAAGACCAGCGTCAATAGTTGGCGAGGTACAAGTGAAATTACCTAGGCCGAGAACGATGGATATGTTAACATCACTCGAATTAAAAAAGGATAAAGAAGAGATTTTAAGTGTGTTAGCTCCTTATATGAAAAAATAGAAAAAGCTGATGTTTTAATTTTAGACGAACCGACTAAACATTTGGATGTAGAAACTAAGATGGCTTTACAGGAAGCGTTACAACAATACAAAGGAACGGTTTTAATTGTCTCACATGAACCTTCTTTCTATGAATCGTAGATAACAAAATTATGAAATATAGAAGAATGGAATGCTGAACAATATGAAT
>NZ_JH414713.1:120938-132718 GCF_000238655.1 Bacillus sp. 7_6_55CFAA_CT2
CTTTTCTTTATGATTAACATGATTTTCGAGAACTCTTACATGAGAATTGTATGAAGAAGCACTCTTATGGTGCGCTTATAAGCGTGCTTTTTCTTTTGTTATATTTATAATACGAAAGCCTTTCCCTAACAGGTGACTATCTTTCTTTATATATATAGATAGTTCAAAATGGAATAAAAATAATTCCTTTATGTAAAGGATAATATGGATATTATAGGAAGACAATAGAAATTAAAGGAAATTCATGTAAAATTCAAATGAACTCCATATAAACTTCATATTAGAAATTAAATATAATTATAATAGGTTATTGTTATATTTTTGATTTTTCATAAAATTAAAAGTTTGAATTTAGGAGGTATTGCTCAAACCTAAATTCAAACTTTATTGAAGTAATTAATGGATATTACGTCTAGTTTTCGCTAATGACGGCATTTAAAAGTTCGGCAGGATTACCTGTTCCTGCACCGCCAATTGTAATAGATCCACCAGGAGGAATTTCACCATTCCATCCTGCGTTCGTAATTACATAATGATTATTTGTTTTACTACTAATTTTAGAATCCCAAACTTGTGTTAAATTGCCGCTATAATCAAATTCTAATTTCCAATTTTTAATAGGAGTCGTTCCATTATTTTTGATTATAATCGAGAAGTTATAACCGCTGCCCCAATTCGAAGTGACTGAAAATGTAGCAGTACCATTTCCATCAGGAGGTGTCGTATTAGCTTCATCCGTTTTGACAGTAAGAGCGGTAGGTTGTGATTTATTTCCAGCAGCATCTTTGGCAATTACCGAAAATTTGTATTCCGTATTAGGTTTTAAGTTTTTAATTGTAATGCTATTTGTTGTTGTACTCCATTTCTCTTCTCCAGCAGTAATTTCATATTCCGTAACTCCTACGTTATCAGTAGATACAGTCCAGTTTAATTGAACTGAGTTTGAATTTTTATTCGTAACTACAATGTTTTTAACATTCGTTGGTGGCTCAGTATCTTTTTGACTAATAGGTCCACCAAGTAATTCTTTTACTAGCGTATCAAGTAATTTTGGACCACTGCAACTATATTTTGGACTTGTACGGCAATCTCCGCTTAGTTCCCAAAACATTGCTCCACTTAAACCTTTCGTCTTTATATAGTCTGTTTTGTATTTCATAGATTCATTGTCATCGTAGCTAATAAATGTGCCTGTAGTTGCATTATATAAGTAAGGTACTTTAGCTGTGTCATTCCAGTAGCGTACAAAACCATTTTTATTAACGTAATTGGCTGCTAAATCACCGTAATCATACACACCCGTGTCACCGGTAGAATAATCATCCCAAGTACCTTTAGAAGCAAGTTTCCCATCACTACCTGGTTTGCAAGGTTGATATTGTCCATTATTTTCTTTGCCACAACTTTTCCAGCCACGTCCGTAAAAGGGTACGCCTAATACTAGTTTATCGACTGGAACACCTTCATTTGTATAAACATTTATAGCACCATCTACGTAAAAATTCGTATTTGCTGCTGGGTCATTTGGATCCTTATATAGAGCTGCATTATGATTAGAAGTAGCTTCCCATCCGCCATGGAAATCATATGTCATAATATTAATCCAATCGAGTATTTGAGAAATTTTCTTTAGTTCTGTATGATCAGCGTAGCGTTGGCTTGCACCTGAAGCGATTGTTAGTAAATATTGTTTGCCATCTTCAGCACCTGCTTTATTCAAAGCATTTCGGACGTCTTGAAGAAGGAGAGTGAAATTTTGTTTATCTTCAGGACGATAACTACCACCAGGAATCGTTTCAACGCCCGGATATTCCCAGTCTAAATCTACGCCATCAAACCCATATGCGCGAAGAAAAGCTACTGTAGAGTCAGCAAATACTTTTCTTGTTTTTTCATCAGCGGCCATATCAGAAAAGCGGTTAGACCAAGTCCAGCCACCAACGGAAATAATTGTTTTTAAGTGAGGATATTTAGCTTTTAATCGTTTTAGTTCACCGAAATTTCCGCAACGGGCATATTTATCGCAATCTTCCCAAGTTGTCCCTGAGCCAGGATACGATTTGGTAACATCAGCCCATGGTTCCCCGAGTACGAGAGTACCATTAGGAACCTCTTTATTTTGCAACGGTACACCAGATTCTTTACAGTTCCACGTTTGTTTATTTGGATTATCAGGATGAGTAGAAGGGTTTCCATGTTTTCCATTCCAACAAATATCCGCGAAAGCATAGTTAAGGTGAGTAAGTTTTGATGCATCAATGTCAGCAACTTGATAATTACGTCCGTAAACGCCCCACGAAGGAAAGTACCCAACAATTTTTTGACTTTGCTTTGGTGAATCTGCTAATGCGAGATTTGGAGTAATAAAATTTGTGAGAAAAAGAGGTAAGAAAAGTAGTAGGGATAGTAATAGCAGTGTGAATTTTTGAGACCTCATAGCCATTTCTCCTTTCAAAATAAAAGATATATTTAAAGGCATACGCCAATAAATCAAAATGAATCTAGACGTGTGAAACGTCTAGATAAAATGATCAGACATCACGAAGTCTATACAAGGGAGCTGGGGGTGATTAAATCGTAACAAATGTAAGATTTAGTGTAAACGCTTTATTAAGTTGAAAAAGACTTTCTCAATACAAAAAGGCTTGAATACAAACTATATATGAAAACGAAAAATCGGTATGGGAGGAAAAAGCTCATTATAAATAAATTTGAGAAAAAATTGTATGGAGCCAATTATTAAAGACGTAGAAAGATAAGGAAATATCATGTAAAATAATAGTAAAAATATGTAAAGGAGGGAATAGTGTGGATGTGTTTTTGAACATTGCTGAAGAAAAAATTCGACAAGCAATACGGAATGGTGATCTTGATTATCTTCCGGGAAAAGGAAAACCACTACAATTAGAAGATCTTTCAATGGTACCTCCAGAACTTAGAATGAGTTATAAAATTTAAAAAAATGCGGGAATGATTCCACCAGAAATGGAACTACAAAAAGATATATTAAAAATAGAGGATCTAATTGCTTGCTGTTATGATGAAGAAGAGAGAAAGAGATTACGAGAAGAGTTAACAGCAAAAACGCTTCGTTTTCAGCAGGTAATGGAAAAGAGAAAGATTAAAGATAGTTCAGCTTTTCGTATGTATCAAGACAAAGTATTTCGTAAATTACGCTAAGAGGGATAAGATGACTACATTTAAAACGATAGAAGAATTAGCGACCTATATCGAAGAACAACAATTGGTACTTCTGTTTATTAAAACGGAAAATTGTGGTGTTTGTGATGTTATGCTAAGAAAAGTAAATTGCGTATTAGAGAATTATGATTACGTAGAGAAAATAGAGATATTACTACAAGACATGCAGGAGATTGCGGGGCGATATGGAGTATTTACAGGGCCAACAATTTTATTATTTCATAATGGAAAAGAAATTCTTCGTGAATCACGCTTCATTTCACTTGAAAATCTAGAGAGAACCATTCAATTATTCGAGGAATAAGGGAGGCTTTTAAATGGAATTTATTATTGTCATACTATTATTTGTTGTAGTTGGAACAATCGTAACAGCAGTTCGATCGAACAAAAAGAAGGTAAATCTTACAAAACAAAATAACATTCATAATTCATCTAACAGCTCATCACCATTATTTTTCTTTGCTGGATCTGATAATGATAGCTCGCATGATGGCGGCTCACATGATTGTGGAGGATCTTTTGGGGGAGATAGCGGAGGAAGCTGCGGTGGCGGTGGTGATTGATAAAAATGCGCCTTATATAGGCGTATTTCTTTTTAAACAAACGTTTGATTAGTCGGCTTACATATGCATAAACACAGTTAAACAAACGTTTGTTTAATATTTTTAACATACTAAGGGGAATGGAAATGAAAAGGGAACCGAAAGTGAAAAATAAGGGGAAAGTAATGTTATTTTTATTAGCTGCGGGAGGCGTATTTCTTGTTAAATTAGCATTTAAATTTGGAACCATACATATGATTCGAACTTGGTTTGAAAGTACGTTTTCTTAAATAAGGAATATAGCCTCTTGCGATAGAGGTTTTTGATTTGTTATTATTAGACTGAACGGTCGGTTTAAAGAGGTGTGAATATGAGAAGAAGCGCAGAAGAGATAAAGAAAGAAATTGCATATAAAGCAGAAAGTCTATTTTCACAGAAGGGCTACGCAGCTACATCTATGGAAGAGATTTGTGAAATTACAGAGCGAAGTAAAGGAAGTATTTATTATCACTTTAAAAGTAAAGAAGAATTATTTTTATTTGTAGTGAAACAGCATACGTATGATTGGATTGAAAAATGGAATGAAAAAGAGAAGTTGTATAGCACTAGTACTGAAAAACTATATGGTCTCGCGGAATATCATGTAGAGGACATACAGCAACCAATTTCAAATGCAATAGAGGAATTCTCTATGAGCCAAGTTGTAAGTAAAGAGATTCTGGATGAACTGTTAGCTTTAACTAGAGAATCATATGTTATGTTTGAGAAATTAATTGAAGTAGGTATAGAGTCTGGAGAGTTCCGTGAAGATAATACTCGTGATCTTATGTATATTGTAAACGGATTATTATCAGGACTTGGAGTGCTTTACTACGAATTAGATTATAAAGAGCTGAAACGTATTTATAAAAAGGCAATAGATGTATTGTTAAAAGGAATGGCAGCTGAATAATAGGTCAGTTGCTTTTCTTACAAAATAAATTAGACCGAACGGTCGGTTTGTGAAAGGGGAATGAAAATGAACGCTTTATTTAAAAACCGAGCATTTATGCTCGTTATGGCGTCTGATATTTTACAACAATTTGCAATTTGGATCAGAAATATGGCTCTTTTGTATTTTATAATGGAGCGAACGAATAATGATCCAGTTTCTGTTTCGTTGTTATCAGTTATGGAATATGCACCTATTTTTATTTTCTCGTTTATCGGTGGTGCGCTAGCTGATCGTTGGAATCCGAAAAGAACAATGGTCGCTGGAGATGTATTAAGTGTACTGTCTATTATAGGAATTGTTTTGTTGTTAAAGCTGGATTATTGGCAGGCTATATTTTTTGCAACACTCATTTCCGCGATTGTAGGTCAGTTTTCTCAGCCCTCATCTTCGCGTATATTTAAGCGCTATGTAAAAGAAGGGGAGGTAGCAAATGCGATTGCATTTAACCAAACATTACAGTCATTATTTCTGATTTTTGGACCAGTGGTAGGATCGCTTGTGTATACACAACTTGGTTTATTTACATCACTATATAGCTTAATCATTTTATTTTTGTTATCTGCTATCGCCCTTTCATTCTTACCAAAATGGGTTGAAAAAGAGCAGGTGGCGAGAGACTCATTAAAAAATGATATAAAAGAAGGTTGGAAGTATGTTCTTCATACGAAAAATTTACGTATGATTACGATCACTTTTACAATTATGGGTTTGGCTGTTGGATTAACGAATCCATTAGAAGTATTCCTTGTAATTGAACGTTTAGGTATGGAAAAAGAAGCTGTTCAATATTTAGCGGCAGCTGACGGAATAGGTATGTTACTCGGTGGTATTGTTGCTGCAGTTTTCGCTTCAAAAGTGAATCCGAAAAAGATGTTTGTATTCGGTATGGGTATATTAGCGATTTCATTTTTAGTAGAAGGGCTATCTACATCATTTTGGATTACTAGTTTCATGAGATTTGGAACAGGTATTTGTTTAGCTTGTGTTAATATTGTTGTCGGTACGCTTATGATTCAACTTGTACCAGAAAATATGGTTGGAAGAGTAAATGGAACGATTTTACCACTGTTTATGGGGGCAATGCTAATTGGAACTTCATTAGCTGGAGGATTAAAGGAACTAACTTCACTAGTTACTGTGTTTTGTATAGCAATGGCACTTATTTTATTAGCGATAGGGCCAGTTCTACGCATGCAAATAAAAAAAGACGATGTTGCTAATAAAGAGGCACTAACAAATTCGTTAGTTTCGAAATAACTATTGTAAGGGAGCAAAATTGCTCTCTTTTTCTTTGAGGAACTTTTGACAACTATATGAGCCAATTATATACTGATGTTGTAAAAAAAATTTTACAGGTTAGGAGCAATGGTGTGAAAAATCAAATCTATGAATTACGCACTGAAAATAATATTTCACAAGGCGCATTAGCTGATAAATGTAAGGTTTCTAGACAAACGATAAATGCAATTGAGAATAATAAATATGATCCAAGCTTAGCGTTAGCGTTCCGTTTAGCTGAAGTATTAGGAACAACTGTTGATAAATTATTTTTGTACAAGCAGTAGAGTCGTTCATTATAAGGCGCACCTTTAAAAATAAAAAAGATCCTCTTCTTATGAGAAGAGGATCTTTTCTTATAGCGTTTTAGTCTTTGGACTAGGTGGTGTAACGGATGTATTATTTTCTGGAACTCTAGTTAGTAAGAATCCTCCGATAATAAATAGAACAATAATACTAAGAACACCAGCGTTTGTTTTTCCTGTTAATTGCGTTGTAACACCGACTAATACCGGACCCATAATTGCGGCAAACTTTCCAAATATATTATAAAATCCGAAGAATTCATTAGCAGATTCTTTTGGTACTAGTTTTGCAAAGTATGAACGACTTAGTGCTTGAATACCACCTTGAGATGTAGCAACTAACATTGCTAAAATCCAAAAATCAAGTGTCGTTTTTAAGAAATAAGCATATGTGCAAATAATGATATAAATAATGATACCGACATATAGCATTTTTTTGCCAGTAAATGTTTCAGATAATTTTCCGTATAGTAAAGCAAATGGACAAGCGACAATTTGTGTTACAAATAATATGATTAATAGATTCGTTGCACTAATACCGAGATCGGTTCCGTAAGCGGTAGACATAGTAATAATTGTATCGACTCCGTCAATATAGAAAAAGTAAGCGATTAGAAACATAAATACAGTTTTATATTCTTTAATATTTTTAAAAGTATTAGCAAGACGTTTAAAGCTCATTCTAATAGGTCTTGGATGACGCTCAATATAGTGTGTTTGCTCTACGTTTTTTAGCATTGGAATTGTAAATAACCCCCACCAAAGAGCTGTTATTGCAAAGGAAATTTGACTAGCAATGCCGACCGATAAGGGAATAGTTCCTTTTTGAGAAAGAATAATAAGAGCGATACAACCGATAAAAGGAATTGTACTCCCGATATAACCTAATGCAAATCCTCTTGTAGAAATTCGGTCCATTCTATCTTCAGAAGTGACGTCTACTAAAAATGCATCATAGAAAATGTTTGCTCCAGCAAAGCCGATTAAGGCGAGCATATAGCACCCTAGCAATAAGTACCACTGAGAGGTTGGAACGACTGCTAACATACTTGTAAATACGATACCGAGTCCAAAGAAGAATGTGAAAAAACGTTTTTTAAATCCTTTATAATCAGCAACTGTGCCAAGAATAGGAGCAAGTATAGAAATTAAAAGTGTTGCGAATGAGTTTGCATATCCCCAATATGCTGTTGAAGTTGCCCCAGATAGTCCAGCTTCTTTTGCAGCTGCTTTAAAGTAAATTGGAAATAATGCAGTTGTAATGACGAGCGAGTATACAGAGTTCGCCCAATCGTATAATATCCAGCTTTTTTCTTGTCTGGACATTTTTTTCATATAATGTTCCCCCTTAAATTTGTTTTACTAACAGTGTACAAAAATAAAAATTATAAAAAGAGAAACAGTGATGAATTTTACATAACTTTTACATATATACACAGTTCTTTACAATTGGAGTAAATCCTCTACAGTTGCTCCGTCTGTTTCACCTAAGTGTAAACCTAGTAGTCTAGCGATAGTTGGACCTTCATCAATAAGTCTCATATATGGGATTGTCACACCACTTTTTATACCTTTTCCGGCAGCGATAAAAATTGTTTCATAGTTAGGTTTTGTTGGAGAGTATCCATGCGTACCAAATGTATATTTTTTACTAGGCGTAACATCTTTTTCGGTAATTTCTTTTATAAAATCTCCTGTATAGTTTTCAGTGAAATAATACCCTTCTCGTGCTTCTAACATGAATAAACAATTACCGTCTGCACCGCAGTCTTTCGCAGCTTCATCATGAAGTATAAATTCAATTCCGTTTTGTTTATTTTGAAGTAGGTCTTCAAGGAGTAGTTGTACCTCGCGAATTGTATCTGTATCATTTTTGTCCTTTACATATACATAGGCAGAGCCGTCGCAACTTTGGCAATAGGCTTTCCAGTCTACTAATTTTCCTTTTTTATTAAGAGATA
The DNA here is from genome assembly GCF_000238655.1 of Bacillus sp. 7_6_55CFAA_CT2. Taxonomy (NCBI): domain Bacteria; kingdom Bacillati; phylum Bacillota; class Bacilli; order Caryophanales; family Bacillaceae; genus Bacillus; species Bacillus sp. 7_6_55CFAA_CT2. The sequence goes on from NZ_JH414713.1 coordinate 129,220, forward strand.
TAAGTCCTCTTTGATGGAATAGCACATTTAATTGGATGGATTTGTTTTCACTTAAAGCGCTATGATCACCAAGGGCAATAATTGTACTTTCTTCGTATAGGTCACCTTCTTTTAGTGCTTGAATAATTTTTCCTAGACGTTCGTCATGTCTCTGGATAGCAGCTATTGTTTCGTTAGATTCAAAGCCGTGATAGTGTCTTTGGATGTCTAGATCGGTGAAATGTACAAACATGACATTAGGCTTTTTCGTCTGGATTGTATGCACAGCAGAGGCGAGGACGAAATCATCCAGCTCTGGTTGTGATAAACCATTTCTTATATGGCCGAAACGACGATTTAAATCTAATTGGTATAGTGGGCTACCGCTAAATAAGGAAACTAACACTTGATTTTGCCAAGGTCTATTGGGGAAAATTTCTGGTAAATTGTAATTGATGTTCGCTCTTCCAGTAACAGGCCATAGAAGGGCGGCTGTCGTTAAATTTGCTTTGCGCGCTTCATCATACAATGTTGTTCCTTTTATTGATTTTCGGTACCAATGCCAATCAGGTGATTCACGCCCTGGTTGAAGTAACGTATTGCTAACAACACCGTGCTTGTTAGGGTAATTACCGGTTACGATTGTTGAGTGGCTTGGATATGTTACAGAAGGATAAATTGGTTCTACTTTTTCGACAACCGTGCCTCTTTTTATTAGAGATTGGAAATGAGGTAGTTTTTGTAGTATAGGAAAATCTAAAGCTGATAAACAGTCGAATGATAAAATAATGACATGGTTTGTTAATGCTTTATCCATAAAGTTCCCTCCTGATTATATAAAACCTATTCTTATATATTACTATTAATACCTAGTAATAAAAATATATTTTCAGGTGAAAATTTATTATTTATTTTCAGAAAAATTAAACATATAATTAAGTATAAGGGAATCTATGGAAGGAGGAAACACTATGGATTGGTTAGATGGATTTGGTATCTTTTACATCATTGGTGGAATTACGATTATCCTTGTATTTGCTATTTCATATTTATTAAAGAAACAGTTTCCAGACAAACAGTTCGATATTATATTTGCACTTAGTTTAATACTTCTTTGCTTAGCGTCCTTTCCCGTTACAATGATGGTTATTGGTGGGTGGGAAGGAATGGGATATGGATTTATTGGTTTCTTTGTCCTACTTGGTACACTTATCGGTATGATTGCACATCAACTTGTGAAAATTACGCGGAAAAGCTACGTATAAAACTGTAAAAAACGAAAAGAATATATAATAATAAGAAAATTAGCTATTGTTTTAAAAAAGAATTTGTATTATGATAATCAACAAATTTATTTCGTTATAACGATGAAAAAGGACTAGTACATGTTCAACCTTTTTAGCAGAGAGAGAATCCGCCAGGCTGAAAGATTCTTAAAAAGGCAATATGGAACCTGCCTTTGAGTTCTGCATATGCAGCGGGAATTTCCCGTTATCAAAAAGAGAGCATGCGCAATTTTTGTGCATGAATCAGGGTGGTAACGCCGGCAAAGCTCGGTCCCTATTTAGGGACGCGGGCTTTTTTGTATTTTCTAGAAGGAGGAAGACTGACTATGGCAAAAGAACAAGTGCAAGCCATTACGAAGATGGAAGAGGACTTTGCGCAGTGGTATACCGATATTGTAAAAAAAGCCGAACTTGTTGATTATTCAAGTGTAAAAGGGTGCATGATTTTACGTCCGTATGGTTATGCCTTATGGGAGAATATGCAGAAGGTGATGGATGAGAAGTTAAAAGAAACTGGCCATGAAAATGTATATATGCCAATGTTTATCCCAGAGAGTTTATTGCAAAAAGAGAAGGATCATGTTGAAGGATTTGCTCCTGAAGTAGCATGGGTTACGCATGGTGGAGATGAAAAGTTAGCGGAAAGACTTTGTGTACGTCCTACATCTGAAACTTTATTCTGTGAGCATTTTTCAAAAATTGTGCAATCCTATAATGATTTGCCAAAGTTATATAATCAGTGGTGTTCAGTAGTTCGTTGGGAGAAGACAACTAGGCCGTTCCTTCGTACGACTGAATTTTTATGGCAAGAGGGTCATACAATCCATGAAACGGCAGAAGAATCGCAGGCTGAAACATTAAATATTTTAAACTTATATGCTTCTTTCTGTGAGGATTATTTAGCAATACCAGTTATTAAAGGACAAAAAACAGAAAAAGAGAAGTTTGCTGGAGCAAAGGCAACTTATACAATTGAAAGTTTAATGCATGATGGAAAAGCACTTCAAACAGGAACCTCTCATAACTTTGGGACGAATTTCTCAGAAGCATTTGATATTAAGTTTTTAGATCGTAACGGTAAGTGGCAATATGTGCACCAAACATCTTGGGGTGTATCAACAAGAATGATAGGCGGGCTAATAATGGTTCATAGTGATAATAATGGACTTGTAATGCCACCAAAAGTCGCTCCAGTGCAAGTTCTTATTGTACCGATTGCTCAGCATAAAGAAGGAGTTTTAGCAAAAGCAACAGAGTTACAAGCGCATATTCAAAAAGTTGCACGAGTAAAAATAGATGCTAGTAATAAAACACCAGGCTGGAAATTTAATGAGTATGAAATGAAGGGGATTCCAATTCGATTAGAAGTTGGCCCTAAAGATATTGAAAAGAATCAAGTTGTACTTGTAAGAAGAGATACGAAGGAAAAAGAGTTTGTACCAATGGATCAATTAGAAGAACGTATTCCAGCATTACTTGAAGAAATTCATATTGCTTTATTTAATAAAGCAAAAGCATTTCGCGATGAGAATACGTATGTTGCGACAAATTTCGAAGAGATGAAAAAAATAGCTGACGAAAAGCAAGGCTTTATTAAGGCAATGTGGTGCGGGGAATTAGCTTGTGAAGAAAAACTAAAAGAAGAAGTTGGAGTATCTTCACGTTGTATGCCTTTTGAGCAAGAGCATTTAGCTGAAGAATGCATTTGTTGTGGTAAAGAAGCTAAACAAATGGTGTATTGGGGAAAAGCGTATTAATACTTTTTCTGATAGGTGATAAAAAGGACTTTGGGCTGCATAATAAAATATAATCCAAAGTCCTTTTTAGTTTTATACTGTATTTCATGTATTCTTTTGATGGAAGGATGCTGCTCTTATTTTACGTTTTTACGACGAATAAACAGTAACATACCAATTAGGAATGTTGAAAGACCCATTAAAATAGATATAGGGTAATGCGTTGCAGTATTAGGTAATTTATCACCTTGTTTTTTTGTATTATCTTTTACATTATCCCCTTGAGAACCGTTGCCCTCCTCAGAATTGCTATCGCCTTTAACACGATTGCCACCTTGAGAGCCATTACCACCTTGAGAACTGCTATCACCTTTAACACGATTGCCACCTTGAGAGCCATTACCGCCGTGTGAGCCACTGCCACCAGAGCCGTTACCACCAGAACCGTTACCACCGGAATCGCTGCCACCAGATTCATTGCCACCAGAACCCCTGCCA
>NZ_JH414713.1:133153-150522 GCF_000238655.1 Bacillus sp. 7_6_55CFAA_CT2
ACCGCCGGAACCGTTGCCGCCAGAGCCACTGCCATCAGAACCGTTACCGCCGGAACCGTTGCCGCCAGAGCCACTGCCATCAGAACCGTTACCGCCAGAACCGTTGCCGCCAGAGCCACTGCCACCAGAACCGTTACCGCCGGAACCGTTGCCGCCAGAGCCACTGCCACCAGAACCGTTACCACCGGAACCGTTACCGCCAGAACCGTTTTCACCAGAGCCGCTGCCACCAGAACCGTTGCCGCCAGAGCCACTGCCACCAGAACCGTTACCGCCAGAACCGTTTTCACCAGAGCCGCTGCCACCAGAACCATTGCCACCAGAGCCACTATCGTCCTGAGAACCGTTATTTCCTGGAGGTTTATTATTATCCTTTGAGTTTCCTTCTGCAAAATGATCGCTATTTTGTACAATAGCGTTTGTTAATGGTTGGAAGTTTTCAGTTGCGGCATTACCGATATTTAAACCGCTAAAAAAAGATAAAGAGAGTGTTGATGCTAAAATGAAGATTTTCGTCATGGTTTTCCTCCTAAGAAATTAATATTCCATCAATACATCCCTTTGTAATATTTCTTAGGAAAAAGAGTTTTATGCAAAAAAAACTATATATAGAAAAAGGTGGTGTATTTGTCAAAGCAGAAAGGAGTTAATGTAGATTTTCTACAAATAGTAGAGGTGGAGAATTTACATTTATAACGGTAGAGGAAGTGGCAGTAGATGAAAGTGTATATAGCGTTTGATATTGGCGGTACGCAAATTAAGTATGGTATTGTTTCAGAAATAGGGAGAGTATTAAAGCATAAAACAGTTGCAACAGAAATTCATTTAGGCGGAGAACAAATTATTCAAAAACTTATATATGTATCCAAAGAAATAATGAATGAACATACTATTGCAGGAATTGGTATTAGCACTGCGGGAATTGTTGATATTAATAAAGGAATTGTGATGGGAGGTGCCGATCATATTCCGGGATATAGTACTATTCCTATTATTGATAGATTGCAAGAGATATTAAAAGTTCCAGTATCGATTGACAATGATGTGAATTGTGCAGCGTTTGGAGAAAAGTGGAATGGTAGTGGAAGAGAGAAAAAGAACTTTATTATGCTCACCATTGGAACAGGAGTTGGGGGAGCAATTTTTATAGATGGAGAATTGTACCGAGGACATTCATTTAGTGCTGGTGAATGGGGGAATATGCTAATAGAAGGAAAAACGTTTGAAGAGGTTGCTTCGATTTCAGGATTAATTCGGCTTGTAAGAAAATATAAAGGCAAAGGCGAGTGGAATGGGAAAAGAATTTTCGAGTTGTATGATAAAGGAGATCGGGAAGTTGCTCAAGCAGTTGGGATCTTCTTTAAACATTTGGCAATCGGAATTAGTAATCTTGCTTATATTTTTAATCCAGAAACGATTATTATTGGTGGAGGAATTACCGATAGAGGAAATGAGTTTTTAAAAGAAGTAAAAGAAGAAATCAGTAAATACTTAAATCAAGAGATTTATAATAATTGTGAGATTGAACTTGCACAAAACGGTAATTGTGCAGGAATGATTGGTGCTATTTACCACTTCTTACATCATCATAAGTAAATTATATGAATGTTTTCATATAACTGAGAATTTATCCTTTTTATCGCTAGGTAAATAATGCTACAATATAAGAGAAGAATACAATATTTTCCGATTTGGAAAATGCTTTGTAGAAAGGGAGAAACTTCATGCCTATTATTTTAGAAAAAGGTCAAAAGATCGATTTAACGAAAGGACAACCAAAAGTAGCAAAACTACAGGTTGGCTTAGGCTGGGATCCAATTGGGCAATCAGGTGGATTTCTGTCTTCATTATTTGGAAGTAAACCAAATGTAGATTGTGATGCATCTGTTGTTATGTTAGAAGGAGATCGTTTTTTAAACAAAAATGATTTAGTTTACTTCGGAAATAAACTTTCTACTTGTGGTAGTATTATTCATTCAGGAGATAATTTAACAGGTGAAGGCGCTGGTGATGACGAAACAATTTTCGTAGAATTACATAAAGTTCCGAGCCGTATTAATCGTTTAGTATTCGTTGTAAATATTTATGACTGTGTAAATCGTCGTCAAGATTTTGGGATGATTCGTAATGCATATATTCGTATTCAAAACCCGCAAACTGGTGAAGAATTAGCACGCTATAATTTATCGGATAATTATGCTGGCAAAACGACTCTAATTGCAGGTGAAATGTATCGTCACGGAAGTGAATGGAAGTTTTCAGCAGTTGGAGAAGGCACGCAAGATAAAAACTTAAGTGAGATTGTATCACGTTATCAATAAAATAACCGAGGAGGAATTGTATATGGCATCAATTTCATTGAAAAAGGGACAAAAGGTAGACTTAACAAAAACGAATCCAGGTCTTTCGAAAGTTCTTGTAGGACTTGGTTGGGACACGAATCGTTATGACGGACAAAACGATTTCGACTTAGATGTTAGTATTTTCTTAGTAGGTGCGAATGGTAAAGTTTCAGGAGCTGAAGATTTCGTTTTCTATAATAATCCAAAAGGTGCGAATGGTGCTGTAGAGCATTTAGGAGATAACCGCACTGGTGAAGGTGAAGGCGATGACGAAGCGATTAAAGTAGATTTGAAAAATGTTCCTGCTCACATCGAACGTATTTGTTTCACAATTACAATTTATGATGGAGAAGGCCGTAGCCAAAACTTCGGACAAGTTTCTAATTCTTTCGTACGTATTCTCGACGAAGAAAAGAATGCAGAATTAATTCGTTACGATTTAGGAGAAGATTTCTCTATTGAAACAGCCGTAGTAGTAGGTGAATTATATCGTCATGCAGGTGACTGGAAATTCAATGCAATCGGAAGTGGATTCCAAGGTGGATTAGCGTCTCTATGTAATAACTTTGGTTTAGATGTAGAGTAATAGATTTGATTTGTATATCCATCGGTGAAATGTATGTTTACTGATGGATATATTTTTAAAGATAAAAATATAGAGGTGAATATAGATGGTTATTCAATTACAAAAAGGCCAGAAAATCGATTTAGGTAAGACAAGCCCTGGTTTAACAAAAGCAGTAATTGGTCTTGGATGGGATATTAAATCTTATGACGGCGGAGCCGATTTCGATTTAGATGCATCTGCCTTTTTATTAGATGCAAACGGAAAATGTACGAAGGAAACTGATTTTATCTTCTATAATAATTTACAGTCTCCTTGTGGATCTGTTTTACATACAGGAGATAACCGTACAGGTGAAGGTGAAGGTGACGATGAGCAACTTGTTGTAGATTTGAAGAAAGTTCCAGCAGATGTGCACAGAATTGCTATTACAGTTACGATTTATGATGCGGAAGGCCGTAGTCAAAACTTTGGACAAGTAGGAAATGCGTTTGTTCGTTTAGCGAATGAAGAGACGAATGAAGAAGTTCTTCGTTTTGATTTAGGGGAAGATTTCTCCATCGAAACAGCAGTTGTCTTTTGTGAATTATACCGTCATAATGGACAGTGGAAGTTTAATGCAGTAGGAAGTGGATTCCAAGGTGGTTTAGGTGCGCTTGTAAGAGCGTATGGCTTGGATGCATAGAAAGGAAACGATATTCGTTTCCTTTTTTTGACCTTTCTATAAATCTAGCAAAGAATAGGGGATAAAGGTAAGATGAGTATTTTGCAAGGAATCCTTGATACGTATGCTCAGTTTTTCGACTTGGACATGTGGATTAAAGTGTTGCAAGATCCAGTATCTTGGGGATTAATTGGTACACTTGTTGTACTTGAAGGGTTGTTATCTGCTGATAACGCACTTGTGTTAGCAGTAATGGTAAAACACCTTCCTGAAGAGAAACGTAAAAAAGCATTATTCTATGGACTTATTGGAGCTTATATATTCCGCTTTATTGCAATTGGAATTGGAATGTTCTTAATTAAATTATGGTGGGTAAAACTTCTTGGTGCACTTTACCTTGCTTGGTTATCAGTAAAATACTTTATTGATAAGCGTAAAGGTGCAGGTGAAGAAGAGGAAGCTCATGGTATGAACCAAAACAGTATTTTCTTCAGAATGTTCGGTGTCTTCTGGGGAACAGTTGCAATGGTCGAATTAATGGATATCGCATTCTCTGTAGATAGTGTACTTGCTGCATTTGGTGTATCTAATGAAGTTTGGATTTTATTATTAGGCGGAATGCTAGGTATTTTAATGATGCGTGGTATTGCCGGTGTATTCTTGAAATTGTTAGAGCGTATTCCAGAGCTTGAAACGACAGCATACATTTTAATCTTAATTATTGCATCGAAAATGTTACTGTCTTTAATCGAGATTGAGATTAGTCATACACTATTCTTTATTATTTTAGTTGTAGCATTTGGAGCAACATTTATAATTCACTACATGAAGAATTCTGGACAAGCTAAAGAAGAAGTTGCAGCTACTAAAGAAGACAATAAATAATTGAAATGGGTTTGCTCGTTTTGTGAGCGCCCATTTTTTATAACCAAAAATAGTTTATAATAGAAGAAGGACTTAGAAAAAACGTAAATGTTTTTGGAGGTGAACTGTTGTGTTTTCACGTTTTACACTTCAACCATATGCATTAAAAGATGAATCAGATTTAAAGCAATTTGAAACGCTTTTAGAAAAACGTCCACAATATGAACTGACAGAGAATGAGATGAAATTTAGTTATATAGCATGTCGAATCCTTGGCGTTCCTAATGATGTAGATGAATATTTTAATGAACTGTTTGATTATAGTGAAGCGAAAGGAATCGAAGTTTTACACGAACAAAATTTAAACAAAGTGATTGATTCGGAAAAGCTTCGTCATATTCAAGAAGTGTTCGGATTACATCAAGAAGCACCAAATGGTCTGACAGTAAATAGGTTAGTTGCACACTTATCTGGGAAACAACTTTTACCGAAAGTAGACAATCCTGATTTACAGCATTACATACATACGACGTTTATTTCACTATTGAAATTATATGAGAAACAACATAATCAGTCGTTAAAGACAGAAGGCTTCCGTCGTTTCTTAATCGACATAATTAAACTAAGCGAAAATTACGTAGCGAAGTGGTTCTCTACAATTAACTATAAGAAACAAATGCCGCGTATCGTTTGGTATGGTGATGCACAGGAAAGCCGTATATATTTCTTATACTTTCTTATTATGCTCGGTTGTGATGTGCTTTATTATCATCCAGAAGGAAAAGATGGATTTGAGAATGTCGATGAAGAGGGAAGGACCTTTATTGTGTCTCATCCAGGCCGTATTTCTCTTGAACCATTTCCAGATCGCCGCCGCGAGCGTGTGGCAACAGTAGCGTATCAAGCTTCAAAAGAAATTGAGCAAGTACTTCACCATGATAATTCACTGCTGTACAAGCCGTGGCAATTCCGTTCCTATACGCCTGTAGCTCGTACACTAAAAACAACATATGATGAACTCTTTTTAATTACGAAAGAAAAGGCGTTTGTACGTCCGACATTCTTTGTTGAAAATAAACACATTTATATCCCTTCTTTATTTGCGAAAATATCAGGTGTTTCAAAGAATGATAAAGAGTATTTTCAACGATTAAAGGCTGTTACATCATTTGATAATAGTTTATTAATTAATACATTCCCGTTTACGAAAGAACAAAAAGCAAATTTCCAATATCATTACCGAGATGCATTAGACCGTGGGGGGAAATTACATCCTGATTTAATTATGAATAGCCATTGGTGGCCGCATAAGCGTTTACCGGAAGGTTTACAACATGGGATTGCAGAAGCGATTATCCATACGTGTGAAAGTGAAATGTGCAAACCAATTGCGAAAGAGACGAAACAAGATGTAGCGCTATATGTTTTCGCGCAACTTTCTCAAATACCACCGAATATTTTAGAACAGCTTGAGAAATTTGATTATTCACAAGATGTACCGAAAATTGTTATATTTAATAATGAGAAGAGTGGAGAGTTAACTCGTTCTGATGCTGTTTTATTACTATTTTTAAATCAAATTGGAGTAGATGTATTCCATTTCAATCCAACGGGAAGAAACGATATTGAACCGTATATTGAAGCGGGGGCATTTGATTCCCATTGGCTTGAAGAGGTTAATTTCGATCTTGAGTTTCATGGTTCATCAGCTTATAAAAATTTATCACAAACAATAAAAGGACTATTTCGTCCATTTTTATAAGGAAAGGGAGAATACTATATGAATAACCCAGTCGTACTAGATCCGAAAACAGAATTAAATGAGCAAACAGCACAAGATGTTCGCTTACAACTTAGAAAAGATGCGGATGTACAACGTATTTATAATGCGGTAGATATTAAAGATCAATTAGAATTAATTGAACTTGGAAAAGAACCTTCTATGGAAATTTCACGTTTTGCTGATCAAATTTTACATACAATGTCATTATCAAAGATAGAAGATTCTGGTGAATTATTAAAACAGCTTGGTAAAATTATGGACAGATTTGATAGCAAAGACTTTGCGGAAGAGAAAAGTGGTTTCTTCTCACGTATGTTTAAAAAAGCGGATAAAATGATAGAACAAATGTTTAGCAAGTATCAAACGATGGGCCGTGAAATTGATAAAGTATATGTGGAAATTACGAAGTACCAAGATGAGATGAAAAAATCAATTGGTACGTTAGATGGCTTGTATGAGCAAAACTTAAAATATTATTTAGACTTAGAGAAGTACGTAGTAGCAGGAGAAATGCTATTAGAGCGTTTAAATACAGAATTAGTTCCGATGTATGAAGAGCGTGTGCGTAATAATGATCAATTAGCAGGTATTGAATTAGAGTCGCTTAAAAACTCTGTTGAAATTTTAGAGCAACGTATTGATGATTTAGAAAAAGCACGTATGGTTGCGTTACTTACAGCACCACAAATTCGTATGATTCAACGTGGTAATAATAAATTAATTGGTAAAATTAATACAGCATTTATTACAACGATTCCTATTTTTAAAAATGGTATCATTCAAGCGGTAAATGCGAAGCGTCAAAAGCTTGTTGCAGATTCTATGGCTGAACTGGATCGCCGTACAAATGAATTACTTAAGAAAAATGCACAAAATATCGCAACGCAAAGTGTAGAAGTAGCAAGATTATCAGGTTCTTCTAGTATTAAGATGGAAACGCTTGAGGAAACTTGGAACATTATTTCAAGAGGTATGCAAGAAACACAACAAATTGAAGAGCAAAACAAACGTGAGCGTGAAGAAAGCCGCAAACGTATGGCTACATTAACTGAGAACATTAAAAAAGAATTACAAGGGTAAATGAAAAGGCAATGAGGACTATTCCTCATTGCCTTTTAGTTTCTCTTCACTAATTTAATAATCTCATTCACAACAAGTGGAATGATACTTAATAAGAGAACAAATCCCCAATCTCGCATCGTTAATGCATGTACACCGAATATATTTGCAAGAGGTGGGATAGAGATGATACAAACTTGCATTAAAATACCGATAAGAAGAGAGAAGACTAAATATTTATTTGTAAATACCCCAATTGAAAAAATGGATTTCGTTCTTGAACGCAAGTTAAATGAATGAACGAGCTGAGAAAAACTAAGAACGACAAATGCCATCGTTTGAGCGTGTAATAGAGCATCTTCATCAATTCGCTCTGGGAAAAGAGGGAATAAATTTGTATCTCCAGTATAGAATTTTGCTCCGGCGATAAAAGCTATTAGCGTTAAAAGTCCAATGATAACTCCATTGAAAATCAGGAAAGGAACGCTGCCACTAAATAAGCTTTCTTTCGCATGTCGTGGTTTTTCCTTCATCACATCTGGATCTTCAGGATCAACCCCAAGTGATAATGCAGGCAGTGTATCTGTAATTAAATTCACCCACAAAATATGAATAGGTCGTAGTGGTGTTGCCCAGCCGAGTAAAATCGCTAAAAATAAAGCGATAATTTCTCCGAAGTTACAAGAGAGTAGAAAGAGAATTGATTTTTTTATGTTACGATAAATATTTCTACCTTCTTCAACGGCTTTCACAATAGATGAGAAATTATCATCTGTTAACACGACATCTGCTGCCCCTTTTGCAACGTCTGTTCCTGTAATGCCCATCGCTACGCCAACATCTGCTTGTTTTAAAGATGGAGCGTCATTGACGCCATCACCAGTCATAGAAACGATATTTCCTTTCGCGCGTAATGCCTTTACAATTTTCACTTTATGCTCTGGAGAGACCCTCGCGAATACATTCAAGTGATTAATTTTGCTTGCTAGCTCTGTATCTGAAATGTTATCTAATTCAGTTCCAATCATAATTTCAGATATTTCTTCAGCAATACCAAGTTCTTTGGCAATCGCAAAGGCGGTATCTTTATGATCTCCAGTAATCATAACTGTGCGAATACCGGCTTTTTTACATTCTGTAATGGAATCTTTTACTTCAGTTCGCGGTGGATCAATCATACCGACAAGACCAATAAAGATGAGGTTTTCTTCGAGATGATCTATATCCACATTGCTTGAATTGTATTGTTTAAATGCGAATGAAAGCACTCTTAAAGCTTCTCGAGACATTGCCCCAGCAGCTTCTAATATTTGATTTTTATCAGCCTCTGTTAGATCCTCTATTTTACCGTTTTTAAATATGTGGGTACATCTAGGTAAGAGCTTATCGATAGCGCCTTTCGTCATGCTATAGTAGCTTTCATCGTATGTATGCACGGTTGACATCATTTTACGATCTGAATCGAAAGGTACTTCGTTAACACGTTCATGTATTTTTTCTAAATAATCTTTTTGCATGTTAAAAGTGGTTCCAGCAATGAGAAGTGCAATTTCAGTCGGGTCTCCCGTTTTTGATTCTTTATTATAAGACGCATCATTACATAGCACCATATTTTCTAACAATAGACGTTGCGCATCATTATTTACATTTAAACTTTCTAAGCGATCGTATGTGTTATCACTATAAAAGTGAGTAACGGTCATTTTATTTTGCGTTAACGTACCTGTTTTATCTGAACAAATAATTGTGACAGAACCGAGGGCTTCAACAGCTGGTAGTTTGCGAATGATAACGTTTTGTTTAATCATACGTTGCACACCAATTGCAAGAACGATGGAAACGATAGCTGGCAAGCCTTCTGGAATAGCTGCAACGGCTAAACTAATAGCAGTCATAAACATTTCTAACGTATCCCGGCCTTGTAAAAAACCGATGAGGAACATAATGATACAAATAGCTACAGCGACAAAGCCTAAATATTTTCCGACTTGTGCTAAGCTTTTTTGAAGTGGTGTCATATCATCGTCTGCTTCATGTAAAAGGGTAGCAATCTTACCAATTTGTGAGTTCATTCCAGTTTCAACAGCAACACCGACGCCTCTTCCGTATGTTACAAGAGTAGACATAAAGGCCATGTTTTTTTGATCGCCGAGTGGTACTTGTTCATCACTTTGCATGGAAGGGTGGTAGATTGCCTCTTTATCAACAGGGACAGATTCACCAGTTAGAGCAGATTCTTCAACTTTTAAATTTGCGGTTTCAATAAGGCGTAAATCGCATGGGATATATCGTCCGGCATCGAGCATAACGATATCCCCTGGAACTACGTGTTCAGATGGAATTTCTTTTAGTTCACCATGTCTCTTGACGATAGCTTTAGGTGTTGCCATCTTTTTTAGTGCCTCTAAAGCTTGTTCTGCTTTAGATTCTTGGACAACACCGATAACAGCATTTAAAACTACAACAAGCGCGATAATACTGGCATCCGCCCATTCACCTACAAAGGCAGAAATAAGGGCAGCAATAATAAGGACATATACGAGGACGTCATTAATTTGGGCGAAAATACGCTGCCATAAAGTGCGTTTTTGTTTTGTAGCTAATTCATTAGAACCGTATTGCTTTAAACGTTCACTTACAATTTCATCTGTTAAACCGTGTTGTTCGTTTGTTTCTAGGTCAATTAATGTTTGATCTTTCGTCTTACTGTACCAATTGCTCATAAGTAAGCACCTCCAGTAAAAACAGTTAGCAATGGTAGTGTTGCTATTATTTGTGAGTAGTATGTATGGAGAAAAAATCTAAGATGAGGTTCTACTTCTATTGTACAATATTTTACAGTTGGTTGAGGGAAAGAGATGAGTTGTCATGAATTTGTTGGAAATAAAAAAGAGCCTCATATAAGAGAGGCTTTTTTACTTTTTAATTAATGTACCTAATTCTTCTGTAATAGCTTGCATTTCACTAATGCTGAATGTTTCACGTTTCATAACATGCTCATAAATGTCACGTAAATCTTCGTACATTTCTTCGTTAAAACTAGCAGCTCTCATCGCTCCAGCATTAACCATACGTAATTTTTCTTTAATAGCTTCGACCATATATTCAACGTTTTCTTCTGACTTTACGGATAAATCCACCGAAGTGTCCCCCTTTAAAATAACATAAGGCTATCTTAACATTTTTTATCATTTTCGTTAATGAATCTTTTCAATCCCATTAAATTAGTAGGGATTTCCTTTATATTTAATAATTGGTTGTTTATACTATAAGTATATATTAAGAAATGCACCAAGAAGGGAAGAAACAAAAGTATGGTTCAAGTATTGTTTGTTTGTCTTGGGAACATTTGCCGTTCTCCGATGGCAGAAGCGATTTTTCGAAATCTTGTCGTAAAAGAGGGACTTGAAGAGAAAATTGTCATTGATTCTGCAGGAACTGGAGATTGGCATGTTGGCCATCCGCCACATAAAGGAACACAAAAAATTTTAAAAGAAAATGCAGTCACTTTTGAAGGAATTAAAGCAAGGCAAGTAGAAAAAGAAGACTTAACAAAGTTTGATTATATTATTGCCATGGACAACAAGAATATAGCAGATTTAAAAAGTTTAGGTAAAACTGGAGGCTATATTGGTAGGCTGTCCGACTTTGTTCCAGACGGTGGCTGGACAGACGTTCCTGACCCTTACTATACAGGGAATTTCCAAGAAGTATATGACCTTGTAACAGAAGGGTGTGCAAAGCTATTAGCTTTCATTCGAAATGAACAAGGAATATGAGGAAGCTTAGAAAGAAATACTTTCTAACATAAGAAATGAAAGGGTGAAGGAATATGGCAAAGAAAAATAATATTGCTCGAAACATTGCGATTGGTGTAGCGGCAGGTGTAGCTGTATCCATGTTAAAGAAAGAAAACCGTGAAAAAGTAAAAAATACAGCAGAAAAAGCAAAAACAAAGATGATTGAAATTGGTGAAAATGCAAAGATCAAAGAAAAAGTGCAAACTGTTACAGATAAAGGACGCGAACTTGCTGATTTCAATGTGGTAAAAGCGAAAGTAGCAGAAATTAAAAAATTAACGCCATCTGTTGTAGAGACGTTAAAAGAAACGAAAGAAATTTTTAGTAAGAAAAAAGTTGAGCCAGAAGAAAAGCCAGAAACGATTGAAATTCAAGCTGTATCTCCAAAGGTAGATGAGCTGAAAGCAGAAGAAGAGCCAGTAGTTGCTGAAGATGGTGGTATGAAAGAAGCGCGTGAATTATTTATGAAAGACTCAAATGCAGTGGAAAAAAAAACTGAAGCGTACATTGAGTTAAAGCAAGATAAAGAAGAGAAGAAAAGCGTTTAAACATATATGAGAAAAATTTTAGAAAAGGTGAGAAGAAATCGTACTTATTCGTTTGGTAAAGATTTATATGACCGGACGATGCGCGATGATGTAGCGGGCTTGGCAGCACAGCTCGCTTATTTCTTCTTGCTTGCAATTTTTCCTGGGCTCGTTTTCTTAATTACGCTTCTTGGATTTATTCCCATTCAAACAGAGGATGTGCTTAGTTTATTAGAGGTTTATGTACCAGATGATGCAATGAACTTAATTGAGGTAAATGTAGATAAAGTTGTAAACCAGCAAAATGGTGGTTTATTATCATTTGGTTTATTATCCATGTTATGGTTTGCCTCAAATGGTGTTAATGCGGTTATGAATGCTTTTAACCGCGCTTATGACGTGAAGGAAACACGTTCTTTTATTACAACAAGAGCGTTATCAATTGTGTTTACATTAGCCATTATTTTTATGATTGTCTTTGCGTTAATTGTTCCGGTATTCGGACAAGTTATTGGAGCAGCAGTGTTTAAAGCACTCGGTTTATCAGATAGTTTTTCTTTCGTGTGGAGCATTACACGATTAGTAGCGAGTTTCTTCGTGCTATTTGCTTTGTTTAGTTTCTTATATACATTTGCCCCAGATCGAAAGTTAAAAAGAAGAGAAGTTATTTCAGGGGCGTTATTTGCTACTGTAGGATGGATTGTGGTATCGTACTCATTTGCTTATTATGTAGATAAGTTTGCGAATTACGCCAATACATATGGTGGTCTCGGTGGTATCATTATTTTAATGTTATGGTTTTACTTAACTGGATGGGTAATTTTACTTGGCGGTGAAATTAATGGTTTACTCCACCATTATAGAACCGGTGACAATAATTCCCGTAATGAATAATGAGCTCTTGTTCCATAATAAAAAGGAACAGGGGGGATATTTCATGAGTAATAATAAAAAGAACCATAACAATAAAAGTAATAATAAACAAAAGAGCAGTTCGCATCCAAAGCATAAAACGAGTAGCAGTGCGAACGGTCATAATAGCTATCATTAAAAAAAACGGGTCCTCTATGAGGGACCCGTTTTATTTGCTGCCTTTTAATAATCGTAAGCCATTCAAAATGACAAGAATCGTACTTCCCTCATGGCCAATAACACCGAATGGAAGAGCTAAAAATTGCAAGAAGTTTGAACAAATTAGCATGGCAATAACGGCTAGCGAAAAGATTACGTTTTGCTTCACAATACGGTTCATTCGTTTTGATAAACGAATTGCTTGGGAAAGACGAGATAGTTCGTTCTTCATCAGTACAACATCCGCAGTTTCTAAAGCTACATCTGTTCCTTCTCCCATTGCGACACCAATGCTAGCAGTAGCTAGTGCAGGTGCATCATTTATACCGTCTCCGACCATTGCTACTGTACCGTATTTTTCTTTTAACTTTTTAATCGTTTCAACTTTTGTTTCTGGTAAACATGATGCGTAATATTCCTTTATATTACTTTCAGAGGCAATTGCTTTTGCCGTTTCTTCATTATCTCCAGTAATCATAATTGCTTCGACACCAATGCTTTGTAATTCACGAATAGCAGCTATTGTTTCTTGGCGAAGCGTATCTTTTAAAGCGATAAGTCCAAGAATGCCTCCCTCATCACTAATATAAACGACAGTTTTACCTTCCTTTTCAAGTGAGGCAGAAATACCATTATGAAATGTTTTTGTTTCTTCACCGATAAAATCAGCTTTACCTATTTTATAAGCGTTGTTTTCGAATATTCCTTTTAGCCCAAAACCAGTTACATCTTCAACCTTTTCAGGTTTTTTTAATGTAATGTCGTACGCATGTTGTGCATATTTAACAATAGATTCAGCCAAAGGATGTGTAGAGTGACTTTCAATGGATGCTGTAATAGAAAGTACTTCTTTTTCTGTTATATTTTCTCGAACATATACATCTGTTACGGTAGGTTTACCTTCCGTTAATGTACCTGTTTTATCAAAGGCGATTGCTCTTACTGAAGCGAGGCGTTCTAAATGTATGCCACCTTTAAAGAGAATTCCATTTCTTGCTCCGTTAGAAATTGCAGATAACGTTGCTGGTGTAATGGCAGCAACGAGTGCACAAGGAGATGCGACTACAAGTAAGATCATAGCGCGATAAAACGTTTCATTCCAGCTCCAGTCAAGTAAGAAATGAGGAACGAACATCATAAGCGCAACAACGAGTAGTACACCTTTTACGTATGTTCCTTCAAACTTTTCGATGAATAGTTGTGATGGTGATTTTTCACTTTGTGCACTTTGGACGAGACGGATAATCTTTTGGAATAATGTTTGATCGCTCGGCTTCGTAATTTTAATTTCGATAGCACCACGTAAATTTACAGTACCTGCAAATACTTCATCGCCATGTCTTTTCTCATTTGGAATAGGTTCTCCCGTGATTGCTGCTTCATCGATATTTGTTTCACCGTTATGAATCGTACCGTCAGCAGGAACACGTTCACCTGGTTTAATTAAAATAATGTCGTTAATTTGTAACTCTCCAACAGGAACACGTTCCTCAGTTCCGTTGGAAATGCGTAATGCTTCTTCGGGTTGTAAGTCAAGAAGAGCGGAAATTTCTTTTTGGCTCTTACTTAATGTATAAGATTCCATAGCACCGCTGAGCGCGAAGATAAAGATTAAGATAGCCCCTTCTGCCCAGTAGCCAATAATTGCAGCACCAATAGCTGCAAAGAGCATTAGCATTTCAACATTTAGCTCTTTTTCTTCAATTGTATCTTCAATGCCTTCTTTCGCTTTTGCATATCCACCAACTATATAAGCAAGGATATAGCAAGTAATACCTACATTCATTACATCGTTCTTTGTGAATAACCAGCCAACTAAAATAAAAATACCAGATGCTACTGCAAATACAAGTTCATAATGTTTTTTTAATGTGTCCCATAAAGAGGGATGGGAAATTGTTTCTTTTGACTGTAACGTTTTTACTTCTGAGTTCATTACTACCCGCTCCTTCCGCATTCTTATTGAGAAAAATAATCAAAATCGAAACCCCTATAAAACGACGAAAGCTGCCATCCATAATGGATAGCAGCATTTCTGTTGAATCTGTTTTTAATAGTTCTTATGTTGTAATTATTCTATATTATATCATATGTTTTTATGAGATGGTACGGTTTTGTTTCAAGTATAAACGGAAAACTTGTGTTTTCGCAACTCCTCTGGTATATATGAATATTGTTCATAAAAAGGTCGGAAAGGAAGACAACAAGTGAAGACAGAGAAAATTTTTACCCATCCGATTGGCGTATTTATTGCTGCAATAGTAGCAACTTTTTTATGGGGAAGCGCATTTCCTTTTATTAAATTAAGTTATGTTGAACTTGGAATTCAACCACAAGAAGTTGGAGAGCAAATATTATTTGCCGGTTATCGTTTCTTTTTATCTGGATTCATGCTCTTATTATTCTTTAAATTGTTAGGAAAAGATATGAGCTTCAAAAAAGGAACGGGGAAACAGTTAATACAAATTGGTTTATTCCAAACGTTTCTTCAATATATCTGTTTTTATATTGGAATGAGTTATAGTTCGGGAATTGAAGGAGCTATCATTTCAGGGACATCATCATTCTTTCAAATTTTACTCGCCCATTTTTTATATAAAGATGATGCCCTCAATATGAGAAAAATAATTGGCGTATCGATTGGCTTTTGTGGCGTCGTTTTAGTAAATATGCCGAGTGATGGTAGCTTATCATTTCATTTTGGAATCGGAAGCTTATTACTTCTTAGTGCAGCAATGCTGTATTCATATGGAAACATATTAGCAAAAGAAGGTAGTAAAACATTAGATATTGGTTATATGACAGCATACCAAATGATTTTTGGTTCTATAGGATTATTATGTATAGGGGCTTTACAAGTTGGAGTCATGCCATTTACATTTAGTCTACATGCACTACTTATGCTAATTTATTTATCTTTCTTATCTGCAGCTGGTTTTTACATTTGGAATACAATTATGAAGTATAACAAGGTTGGAAAAGTATCTATGTATATGTTCTTTATACCCGTATTTGGTGTGTTATTATCGAGCATGATTTTAGGTGAAGCAATTCATTCATTTGTGCTACTCGGTTTAGCATGTGTAGCCGCGGGAATTATTGTAGTAAATCGGACGCCAGCTAAGCAAAAAATAGAGCAAGAAAAACAAGTAGCATAGAAAGCAGAAAAGCGATTACAATGGAAGAACAGTACTGTTCTTCTTTTTTTATAGAAAAAGGATAATAGACTAAGTGTAACGAAAAAAGATACAAAAAGCATTTATTGAGGAGAAAATATTATGAATCTACTTTACGTGGTGTTAATTGGGCAAATATTTCTTTTTTTATTGGTGCAATTTATGCAATGGGGCAGACAAAAAGAACGAAAGATAATATGCCGTTACCTTTAGCAATTCGTCTTATTCTTAGTTTTTCTTTAACAGGTAGTGCAATTTGCATATGGTTACAAGATCCATCTGTAGAGTATAGTACGTGGGTTGCACTTGGTATGACTTTATCGACTGTGGGAGATTTGTTTATGGCTGGGCTGATTCCAATTGGTCATCGATTAATTGGAGGGATGGTTACTTTCGCTCTTGCTCATTGTTTTTATGTAAAAGCATTTTTGCAAACAGGAATTTCATGGAATGGTTTTTGGGTTGGCTTACTCGTATATGGGCTCTTTCTAATTGTAGGATGGTTCTTCTTTATCCGAAATGATAAGCAGGATAAGTTGTTTACGATAGGAGCTCTAATTTACGGATTGTGGGTTGGAGGAATGGCTTGCTTTGCATTCGCCTTATATTATGAAAATACAGGGATATGGTGGATACCAGCGTTTGGTGGCTTACTGTTTGTAATTTCTGATTTCATTATTGGCGTGACAGATATCGGAGGGCGTAAATTAAAGTATGAGCCACTTTGGATTTGGTTTACATATGTAGCTGCTCAAATGTGTATTATATATGTGGGATTATAAAAAGATACTCTCAAAAATAGTGGATAGACTATTTTGAGAGTATCTTTTTTGCTTGTTAATTTGATCAGTATTTTTATTTTTAAATTTCTAATATTATAATTTTATAATTCAGAATTTTGTAGAAAATCATCAGTCGTATTATTTATAATAAAAGTAAAAAGATGATGAGTTGGTGAAATGATGCAAAAGAAAAAACGTTGGCGTGAATTCTTTGGAACTATTGCAATTGCATGTTTATTGGTGTTTTTGGCGAAAATTTTTGTGTTTTTTCCGACGACTGTAAAAGGAGCATCTATGAGGCCAACGTTGCAAGATGGAGATAAGGTGATTGTTAATAAGTTAGCAAAACAATTTGAAAGCTATGGGAGAGAAGATATTATTGTTGTGAAAACAGATAATTTTTATGTCAAAAGAGTGATTGGATTGCCTGGAGATATAATTGAGATGAGAAATGATCAATTATATGTAAATTCTGAAGTGAAAGATGAAGAGTATTTGGATAGTAATAAAAAACAAGCAGAAAAAAAACTTATGAATTTAACAGAGGACTTTGGACCGATTACAGTTCCTGAAAATAAGATTTTTGTTATGGGAGATAATCGCTTAATAAGTAAAGATAGTAGAAATGGTTTAGGTTTTATTGATAGAGAAGATGTGTTAGGAAAGTTAGCAGGCATTTATTATCCGTTTGAACATATGAAAATAATAAAGTAAAAAAAACCAAGACAAATTTAAG
>NZ_JH414713.1:151138-194152 GCF_000238655.1 Bacillus sp. 7_6_55CFAA_CT2
TTGGTTTTTTTGTTAAACAATAGGAGATTCGTTTGATACAAAGATATCTTCATGTTTCTTTGTAGTACTTAAAACAAATTTATGTTGTAGTAATTGTAGTTTAAATAACGCCAAAGGATCATGATATGTTTCTGGATTGCTTCTTAGCGTCGCTAATGTTTGCTCGTCTTCCTGTATCTCAAGTTGAGCTGCATCTACATTTTGTTTCAATATATTAAGTGGATCTTTGAAGAACATCATGATATCACGTTCTAATGCACCTTCAAATACTTCAAATTGAAGGAAGAATTGTTTGGAAATTGTGTGAGCAATTTCTGTATAGTCTTCTGTTTCAATATATTGTTTATATTTGTTGGCGAGCATAGATTGGTTTTTTTGCATATTACCAAATAATTTTCCGGCACTTTTTAAGAAAAACTGTGTCGGTGTAAAGCGTAATAAAATATTGATGTTCGTTACTGTAATTCGATTTGTCATTCGTGCAACATCTCGATTCCAATCATCTAATAATTTGAAATCGCAAGGAAGTTTCATACGTTCTTCTTTATATAATTTATTAAACGTTTCACTCATTTCATCTAAATAAGCTTGAGCTTGAATAAATTCATTATGTGCGGTTTCAATCCATTCTTGAATAGACCCAGTAAATTTAGGAAGAAGTACCTGTTGTACATGCTTTTGAACACGTTCATTCATTGCAGCATTTAATTCTTCATGAACTAGTTTGAAATCACTATCTTCTTGAACAAGATCAGAGCAACTCTGTAATAATTCAGGAATTTGAGAATGTATATCTCGTGTAATTTCTTCTTTCGTTAAAAGATAGGATTCGGTAATAGAGCGAATTTTATCTTTTTCAAGAGCAGTAAGGTTATTAATAAATCCGGTAAGTTTCACTGAGATGTGTTTATTCCAGCGTACGGATTTTACTAATGTATTTTCTAATTCCACACGTTCATTTATGAGATAAGCAATTGTCTTTTGTGTAAACCATATTAGCTTTTCTATACGTTCTTTTTCTATATCGCGTTTTGCAAGAGTAGAGAGAATAGATTCTGTTACATCTCCAAGTTGCTGGCTACTCTCTTGCGAAGGAGAGTATGGGAAGAATTGTGCATCTGGAAAATGTACTTTAAGTTTACTAATTAGTTTTTCATTAGTAGTCGTATTATTTGTGTGTAATACGAAGTGAATTTGTAAGTTTGGTACTTGTTCACGTAAATAAATTAATGTATCAATTTCTTTACTATGCAATGGTGAAGAAGAATTTAATACGTAAACAAGACTATCTGCTGCTTGTAAGTATTCAAAGTATGCATTGTTTTTATCCAATTGCTCTTGAATGGATGGTGTAAGAAGAAATGTAAACTTATTTTTTCTTAAAAACCTACTTGGTAGCTTAATTTCTATACATTTTTTCTCAATTTCTGACTGAGCAGATGTAGCCGTTATTTGATGGAATTCATCAAGGTTAGGGATATTTCTTATATCTAACTCGGTAAATTCTGTTATTTCAGTTTGACTAGCGTCTTTAAATAGAATAGGAGTTGTTAAAGTTTCAGTTAAGATGTTCTCTCCCAATATTGAATTAACAAATGATGTTTTATCATGGTCACTAGTTCCAGCTATTAGTATTGGTGTGACATTTAAATCACATAGTTCATGGACTAGTAGCGTAAATTGATGACTTAAATCTACATCATTTTTCTCAGCCCATACAGCGATTGTTTCGAATAAATGAGAAACTGTTTCCATATTTACATCTGCTTCAGCTGATGTATTAGAAAGTAAGGATCCAGCACTTTTTACGAGTAATGATTCTAAAGTTGTAGGTGAGACTTCATTCCATGCTAACACTGCTGCAGAGACAACTAGAGAATCTTTTGCTTTCGTTAAACTAAACCAATTTGTTAATAAATTTGGTACAAGTCCGTTTAATTCATGCATAAAATGATTTCCGGTAATTAATGCAAAGTATGTTTCTTGATAGCGAGTAGAAATTTCATTCCAATCGTCATTATTGTCTGTTTCAATATGCAAGAATAAATGATTAATACTTTGAATCCAAGGAAGGTATAAGGATTCATGTTGATAGCTATTCCAAAGAGCAATAACAAGTTCTTTAAATTGAGCTTGATCAACAGCATATAGAGCTTTTAAAGACTCATAGAAATATTCAGGCTTAATATTTTTTGTAAATCCTTTGTTTATGTAATTTATTAACGTATCAAACCAGTGTAAAGATTGTGTTCGAATACCTTCTTGAACAGCTAGTTCGATAGCGTTGTTCCAATCTTCTTGTTTTTCATAGAAAGAACGTGCAATTGCAGTAATATTTGGATAATCCGGTTGGAATGCAACAGCTTCACTAATCGTCTTAAAAGCGAGTCCTAAACGATCTTGTTCGATATAAAGAGAAAGAAGTTGTAAGGAAACCTCCATCGTAAGAGTTGTATCTTCCGTTTGAATAGATTGATAAATTTCTTCTGCCTTTGGTAAGAATCCTAGTTCAAAATAAGCATCTGCAATATTTTTTGTCGCCCAAAGTGCAAGAGCATTATTTACTTTTTCCCATTTAAATATAGCTGCTTCAAAATCTTTATTTTGATAATAAAATTCACCTTGAGCAAATCGAATATTAGAAATGTTGGAGAATTCATTTTTAGATTCATTTATATATGCTTCACCGAGTACTTCCGATGCAGGAGTAGAAGTTTCTTCTGTTAAAAATGTTTTATAGTAAACTTTTTGAATAAATTGATTTTCAATGGTCATGTTCGTTCCCCCCTGTATAATTTAGAAAAATGATGTCGTATGTAAAAGGGTGTATGTTCTTTTAATAGGTAGAAGTTGCATTATATAGACCAAACTATGTTTTTGCTAGATATATCATTTTTCTTGAGAGTTAAACCGTTGCGAAAAG
Source organism: Bacillus sp. 7_6_55CFAA_CT2 (assembly GCF_000238655.1). NCBI lineage: Bacteria > Bacillati > Bacillota > Bacilli > Caryophanales > Bacillaceae > Bacillus > Bacillus sp. 7_6_55CFAA_CT2. The sequence goes on from NZ_JH414713.1 coordinate 154,062, forward strand.
TAACTTTCCTTTATTGTAACAAAAAAACACGCATATGAATTTTTATTTTTTATCGGGTTATTTGCGGGCAGTAAGAATCTAATCTCAGAATTGTTGAATGTAAGTAAGTTATGTGGGAGTCGGGATGTCTGTAGAAGCAAGATTGGCATAGGTTAATAATTAGTAGAGGATGAACAAAACTCCCACTGATTAAAGTTTCACTTTATCTCTGTTAAAGGAAAGGATAGAAGTAGAGTTCATTATAAAAACAATGTATAGTGAATATGTATACCATGTTTGCCTTAAAGATAGAAAGGGTACAATGTGGAATAACGATCGTGCATAGGATGTGTCTTCCGAATGGAACAACATATTGGCGAGTTAATCGCGCATTATGGCTATTTTGGAATTGTTATAGCTTTGGCTGGTGGTATTGTCGGATTACCGATACCAGACGAGTTTTTATTGACCTTTGTTGGTTATAATGTTTCAAAAGGAGTTATGTCAGGAACTGCTGCTTTTTTAAGTGGGATGGCTGGTGCGATGTTAGGGATCACGTTAAGCTACATATTAGGTTTAAAACTTGGGCTCCCTGTTTTAAAGAAATATGGGCCGAAAATTAGAATTAAAGAACATCACATTGAAAAAACACATATTTTATTTGAAAAATATGGGCCATTTCTTTTAATGATTGGTTATTTTATACCGGGAGTACGTCATTTAACGGCATATTTTGCTGGGGTATCAAATTTGACACTTTGGCGTTTTTGTTTGTACGCTTACGGTGGTGCGCTCATTTGGATAAGTGTTTTTATTGGGCTTGGCTGGAAGTTAGGCGAGAAGTGGCGCTTCGTTGAGTATAGTTTACATCATTATGGAATATGGATTTTATTAATTTCAGCAGTTGTTACATGTGTTGTATGGTTGTACATAAAGAAAAAGAAAAACCGCTAATAGCGGTTTTTTTAGCTGAAAGCAATAAATAATACACCAGCTGTAATAAAGACTACACCAACACCGGTCATAAAGTTTAACTTTTCACCGAGGATAATCATAGCGAGAATGATAGAAAATACGACGCTTAATTTATCGACAGGAGCTACTTGTGAAACCTTTCCTGTTTTGAGGGCAAGAAAATAAAATAGCCATGACGAAGCACCTGCAACCCCACTTAATGTGATAAATAGCAGTGCTTTTTTATTTAGCAGTACGTCGCCGATATTTTGAAATTTACCTTGTATGATAATAACGCCTATCATAAATAATGCCATAATAATAGATCGAATTGTTGTTGCAACGTTTGCATCGATGCCGTCTAAACCAAACTTTCCAAAAATAGATACAAGGGCAGCAGCAATTGCTGATAATAGTGCAAATAAGAGCCACGAACTCATAGTAAAATTCCTCCAATCTTACAGTATTATACATGAAAATGATTCTCATGTATAAAGTTGAAGCAATTGAGCTTTATAGAAAGTGCGACTTCAACTTAACTTCTTGCTCCACCTGAATTTTAAGGTGGGAGTTTTACTGCCTGTAAATAGTGGGCTAAATAACGAAATAATCCCCACCTTATATTTTTAATAAGGTGGGGATTATTATACTACTCTGCAATTTCCTCATATAAAAAGTACGTTACATTATAAATATGTTCTACTTCATCGTCTGTCATAAACAGTAATTCGTCACGCTCAATCCCTTTTTTCTTTTCAATAAACTCAATCATATTTTTGCGTTCTTCTCTCTTCATCAATTTTATTTCTCCTCTCAATCTGTTTTAATACAGTTTATTTAAGTTACTGCTATTATATAACAGAATCTTTGGAAAGTTCCACCTATTTTATTATTTTTTTTAAAGAACTTTTCGACAAAACAAGCCCACCTAAGGGGGGCTTGTTTTATTTTATAGTCGTAAAAACTCAGGCTCCGTCGTACCCGCACCATCAATGTAATAAATTGTGTCGGGATTGATTTTGATCAATACGTAATTAGGGTCTTCAGGACCGAGTAACCAACGTTTTAAGCTATTATTCCAAAACTTGTTTTTTAATGTTGAGTCTTCCTCGATTGAAGCTAACCCTTCAACTTCAATATAATCTTCATCTAATTTTTTTCCTTCTCGTCCGAGTAGTACATGGACATTAGGATTTTGTTCAATATCTGTTATCTTTTTTGATTGTCGATCTGTTGCAACATATAGTACAAAATCTTCATGGAAAAACATCATAAAGGCGCTATGAGGTTTCTCATTTCGTACTGTAGATAATACACCAGTACGTTGACCTTGAATAATAGTTGCAATTTTCTCTTTTAAGTGCATATTCTTTACCTCTTTTCCTAATTTATATTTTCTCTGTTTAAAAAAGATAATTTAAATATCTTTCATACTGTTTTCTTCAAGTCGATTTTTTAAACGTAATTGTGATGAAATCGGACAAGTTAGGAGAAGAATAATAATAATATTGAGGAGAAATACACACGATGGAAGGATGAAAAGCATGTTTAATAAAATATTTCTTATAGTAGCACTTATAGGTGTACCACTATCTGTACTTGGAAAAACACTTCATTGGCCAGAAACACTTATGTTCGCTGTGTATTGTATTACGATTATCGCATTAGCTGGTTTTATGGGGAGAGCAACAGAGAGTTTAGCAATTGTTTCTGGTCCTAGAATAGGCGGGTTATTAAATGCTACTTTCGGTAATGCTGTTGAACTTATCATTTCAATTTTTGCACTTCAAGCAGGGTTAATTGAAGTGGTGTTAGCTTCTTTAACCGGTTCTGTACTTGGAAATTTATTATTGGTAGGAGGGTTATCTTTCTTTGTTGGAGGTCTTAAATACAAAAGACAAAGTTTTAATGTATATGATGCAAGGCATAATTCAGCTTTATTAATATTTGCTGTTGTTGTGGCCTTTGTTATTCCAGAGATCTTTTCAATGAAGATGGACGCTGGCAAGACGTATCAATTAAGTATAGGTGTTTCTATTATTATGATTATCATGTACCTTGCTGCATTACTATTTAAGTTAGTTACGCACCGTGGTGTATATCAACATAAAAGTGACGAAGTAGCACATGAAGAAGAGCCAGAGTGGTCAAAAGGGAAGGCGCTCCTTATTTTAGCGATAGCAACACTGGCAGTAGCTTATGTGTCAGAGGCACTCGTACATACTTTTGAAACTGTTGCAAAGTCATTTGGTTGGTCAGAGTTATTTATAGGGGTTATTATCGTTGCGATTGTTGGGAATGCAGCGGAACATGCGTCTGCAATTATTATGGCTTATAAAAATAAAGTAAATATTGCAGTCGAAATTGCAATAGGCTCTACATTACAAATCGCCATGTTTGTTGCTCCTGTATTAGTATTGCTATCTATGTTCTTCGCGCAAAGGATGCCTTTAGTATTTACCATACCAGAACTTGTGTCTATGATTACAGCCGTTTTCTTAACGATTGCGATTTCCAATGATGGAGATACAAACTGGTTTGAAGGTGGCACTTTACTAGCGGCGTATGTCATTATGGGAATTGGTTTTTATTTATTATGAAAAATAGGCATAACAATTGCGCTCAGAGAAAACAATAAACGAAGTAGTATATATACCTACATAGGAAGGAGCCAGACAGGTGAAACGAGTATACAGCATATGTCTTTCAACTATGGTCTCGTTTATTTTATTATTTCCTAACATGAGTTTTGCAAAGACAACAGTAGGAACAAAAATGCCTTCATCTGTTTTAAATATTTCAAAAGACAATACATTTCCAAATGATGCGCAAGATTTGCCACGTTTACAACCAAGTAAATTTGCTCAAGAGCTATTGAAAACGGCTAATATTAAAATTGAAAATCCAGACTTAATTCGAATGTTTAATGAAACGACAATTTCAAATGCGCCGCTTGCAGTAGGGTATCGGGCAAAAATTTATTTAGGTCAATGGGCTTTACATTATGAATCAGTAGACACATCGATTAATTGGGAATATAAACAAGTGAATCGAAATGTGTATGATAATCGCGGAGGAGACCGTTTATATCCACTTCGCTATAAGCAAGAAACACAAAAGACGGTTGAAGGCGATTTAACAGCAGATATGAAAGATGCTGCAGATGTGAAAAAAATGATGCTTCTCAAAGCACTTGAAAAAGTACAATTACCCCTTTCGTTTAAAACGACCATTGGTTATGGTACTGGACATGAGCGTGTGTATAATATTAGTCCGAGTCAACTCGGATATTTATACGCTTATACACCAGCAGTAAATGAAAAAGGGAAAGTAACATTTGGAGAAGTGTATCTTGTATTAAAGGGAAATCAAAAAAGACTTGTTGTGAAAAATATTACTTCTCAAGGAATTGGAGCTGCTATTCCAATTCATGATCATTTGTATTTTAAATTCATTTCTTCTTCCCACTCGCAATAACATGAAAAAACGTCAGCTTATAAGCTGACGTTTTTTTATAATGTAATGTTTGCTGTTTTTGATAAGAAATCTTCTGTCGGATAGTAGCTGTTTTTTACAAGAACATTTGGTCCAAGACATTTTACTGCAGGACAGTGACAGCTTAATGATTTTGCTGTTTTTGAAGCGCTCCATTTTTCATACGCTTCTTGTAATGTGTTTGTTTGTATGTTTCCTAGAAGTGGAACATCACCAAAATCAGTAACGATAATATTGCCATCAAAAATATTTACATTTAAGCGTGACCGACCATCTGGATCGTTACGAACAGTTACATTTTTGCTCTCTTGTAACTTTTTAAATGTGGCAATGTCTCGCTCGTCATCGCTACAAGCATAGAAAGGTAAAGTTCCAAATAACATCCATACATTTTCATCGCGAATTTCTAGTAAATGCTCAATCGCATCACGAATTTCAGCTTTTGTTAAAATCTCTAGATTACTCGCGAAGTCACTTGGATACATTGGATGAACTTCATGACGTTTACAGCCCATCTCTTCGACGATTTGGCGGTGAATATGTTCAATATGTGGTAGAGTTCTTTTGTTTAACATTGTTTCGGCAGATACAAGTACACCTGCATCTGATAGAGCCTTACTATTTGTAATCATTCTTTCGAATAATTTTGCACGTTGTTCGTAAGTAGGCTTACGCTCCATCATTGCAAATCCGCCTTCAACGAAGTCATCGATTGTTCCCCAGTTATGAGAGATATGCAATACGTCTAAATAAGGAATAATTTGTTCGTAACGTGCTAAATCTATAGTTAAGTTAGAGTTGATTTGAGTGCGAACGCCTCGTTCATGGGCGTATTTTAAGAGTGGTGTTACATAGTTGTCGACGGATTTTTTTGAAAGCATAGGTTCTCCGCCAGTAATACTTAAAGAACGTAAATGAGGAATCTCATCTAATCGTTTTAATAAAAGATCCATCGGAAGCGGATTTGGGTCTTTCGGCTGTAACGTGTAACCAACAGCGCAATGCTCACAGCGCATATTGCATAACGTCGTCGTTGTAAATTCAACATTTGTTAATAGTAGTTTGCCGTACTCTTCAAGGTCCATATACGCTTCCCATGGATCGTAAGAAGGAGTAATCGGCTTCATTTTTTGTGATATCGTCATATGAAATACTCCTTTGACTATTGAAATAACAATTTGTCCATTCTCTATAATAGAAGAATATGTGCTTTTTATAAAGTGAAACTTTTTAGCATGAAAAGAGAGAGGGCTTACATTATAGTGGATGACTGTGACAAAATTGATGAAATTTCATGCCCATAGCAATCGTTTTTGCGGTATAATAAAAGCAACTCGAATTAAAAGGAGAGTGCCTTCATGGGAAAAGCAATTCAAGATAAAGATACACAATTAGTATATTTAAAAGAACGTTTAAATATGTTCATTGAAGTAATTGATACAATTGAACCCGAAGAAGTAGAATTAGAAGATGTAGATCGTCTTCTTGCAATGTTAGATGAATTAGAATTAAAATGTGAGCAATTTAAAAAAGACGAATAATATATTAAAAAGGCTACCAATTCCAATTTGGTAGCCTTTTTCTGTTCGGGTAATAGAAGGACGATAGAAAAAGAGGTATAATCAAGTTGTGAAAAATTTCATTTATGCTCTAATAGCGTGAAATAAATAGCTAAAGAGCATAACAATTGAATTTTCAGCTCATAACGTTTTGGTAGCGTTCACAATTGAGGGGGAAGTAACAATGGAAAAGCTTCAAGAAAGCATGTATCAACTAATTGTTGAAACGTCAACGAACTTACCGAAAGATGTTCGTCGTGCGATTCAACAAGCGAAAGAGCGAGAAAATGCAGGGACTCGTTCTGCGATGGCACTTGGCACAATTACAAATAATATTAAAATGGCTGATGATAACATCTCGCCGATTTGCCAAGATACAGGGATGCCAACGTTTAAAATTTATACACCAGTTGGTGTGAATCAATTAAAGTTGAAGGAAGCTATCTATAATGCGCTTGAGCGGGCGACAAAAGATGGTAAACTTCGTCCCAATTCTGTTGATTCTCTTTTTGGAGATAATAGTGGAAATAATTTAGGACCAGGTACACCGGTGATTAAGTTTGAACAATGGGAAAAAGATTATATTGATGCACGTTTAATCCTAAAAGGTGGTGGCTGTGAGAATAAAAATATTCAATATAGCTTACCGTGTGAACTAGAAGGACTTGGACGAGCTGGCCGTGATTTAGAAGGGATTCGTAAATGCCTTCTTCATGCAGTATATCAAGCACAAGGGCAAGGATGTAGCGCTGGTGTAATTGGTGTTGGTATCGGGGGAGACCGCACATCAGGTTATGAATTAGCAAAAAATCAATTATTCCGTACATTAGATGATGTCAATCCAGTACCAGAGTTACAACATCTTGAAGAGTACGTATTAGAAAATGCGAACAAGCTTGGCATTGGTACGATGGGATTTGGCGGAGAAACAACTTTACTTGGTTGTAAAATTGGCGTCTATAATCGTTTGCCAGCTAGTTTCTATGTATCTGTTGCGTATAATTGCTGGGCATATCGTCGCCTTGGTGTGAAAATCCATCCTGAAACAGGAGATATTATGGATTGGCTATATCAAGAAGGGGAAGATACACTTCAGCATGAAGTACAAGAAAAAACAGAGCAACGTGAGATTGTATTAGAAGCACCAATTACAGAAGAGCAAATTCGTGAACTTCGCGTTGGTGATGTTGTAACAATTAATGGCATGATGTATACAGGTCGTGACGCAATCCATAAGCATTTAATGGATAATGATTGTCCAGTAGATTTAAATGGACAAATTATTTACCACTGTGGTCCAGTTGTTGTGAAAGATGAAAATGACAATTGGCAAATTAAAGCGGCAGGTCCAACGACAAGTATTCGTGAAGAACCGTACCAAGGCGATATTATGAAGAAATTCGGTATTCGCGCTGTCATTGGAAAAGGCGGTATGGGTGCGAAAACATTAGCGGCTTTAGAAGAACATGGCGGTGTATATTTAAACGCAATCGGTGGTGCAGCGCAATATTATGCTGAATGTATTAAAGAAGTGGAAGATGTTGATTTCTTACAATTTGGTATTCCAGAAGCAATGTGGCATTTACGTATCGACGGGTTTAAAGCAGTTGTAACGATGGACTCTCATGGTAATAGCTTACATGCAGATGTTGATAAAACATCACTTGAAAAATTAGCTAGCTTTAAAGAGCCAGTATTTAAGTAAATAAAAAATGCATCTCGAATGATTCGAGATGCATTTTTTTGGTATATATAGAAAAACATGTTCAGCATGAAAGAATGCGTTGCAACAGAAACTACAAGTACGATTATATATGGAAAGGAGACTATTTATGAAATATAAATGGTTATATATCGGTCTCATTTTTTCAATTATGATGGCACTTGTTCCAGTTTCAGCACTGGCTTATACAAATACTCCACATAACTGGGGAATCCCGCGTCCTAAAAATGAAACAGTACCAGATGCAGGAAAGTTATATACAGATTTACTACAAAAAAATGGCGGGTTTTATTTAGGAGATACGAAGAAAAAAGATATTTATTTAACATTTGATAATGGATATGAGAATGGATACACAGGGAAAATATTAGATGTATTAAAAGAGAAAAAAGTACCAGCAACTTTCTTTGTAACGGGACATTACATTAAAACACAAAAAGATTTATTGTTAAGAATGAAGGATGAAGGACACATTATTGGAAACCATTCTTGGAGTCATCCTGATTTTACAGCGGTAAATGATGAGAAACTTCGTGAAGAATTAACGAGTGTAACAGAAGAAATTAAAAAAGTAACTGGGCAAAAAGAAGTGAAATATGTACGTCCTCCGCGCGGTGTATTTAGTGAAAGAACGTTAGCTCTTACGAAAGAAATGGGCTATTATAATGTATTTTGGTCACTTGCATTTTTGGATTGGAAAGTGGATCAGCAAAGAGGATGGCAATATGCGCATAATAATGTTATGACGATGATTCATCCAGGATCTATTTTATTACTTCATGCAATATCAAAAGATAATGCAGAAGCACTTGCAAAAATCATTGATGATTTGCGCGAGAAAGGGTATCATTTTAAAAGTCTAGATGACTTAGTAAAAGGCAATCAACCGTAAGCATGTATGCTTACGGTTTTCTCATGCTATAATGATGTGTAAAAAGGATGGGGAAACGTATGTGGAGCGAGCATGTTACGTTAGAGTATCCGTATCATTTTGAAGAAGTATTAAAACGTTTATCTTTTGATCCTCTTAACGTCATTCAATTCGATGAGAAAGTTATTTATATCCCGCTTTGTATCGACGAGGAACAGGTTGTTGTTCGCTTACAAGGGATTGGTACTGTTCAAAATCCACAGTTTTGGATTTCTAGTCAGACAGGAGATCCAGAGAAAGTCATGAAACGAATGAGAGCCATTTTTCATTGGAATGAACCGTTTCAAGATATACAAAATCATTTTTTAAACACATCATTACGTCCACTATTTGAAATATATGCTTATACTCCAATTATTTTAGAATTTGATTATTTTGCTTGTCTGCTTCGCTGTATCATTCACCAACAAATAAATTTGAAATTTGCTACTGTGTTAACAGAACAATTTGTGAAACGGTATGGAACAGAGAAGAACGGTGTATTCTTTTTCCCCACTCCGGAAATAGTAGCAAATATTTCAATAGAAGAATTGAGAGAGCAGAAGTTTAGTCAGCGAAAGGCTGAATATATAGTAGGATTAGGTCGAAGTATTGTCAGTGGTACATTAAATTTAGCGAGTATAGAAAATGGGACGGAAGAAGAAGTTTCAGCACAATTGTTGCCAATTAGGGGAATTGGTGCATGGACAGTGCAAAACTTTTTAATGTTTGGGCTTGGACGGAAAAATATGTTCCCGAAAGCGGACATTGGGATTCAGCGTGCAGTGCAAGGTATATTTCAATTAGATGATAAACCTGATGATGCATTTTTAGAAAAATTGAAACAAGAGTGTGAACCATACTGCAGTTATGCAGCGTTATATTTATGGAAAAGTATAGAGTAGAGGTGTAATAATGATACAAAAGCAACATGAGAGTAAGTTGGAAGTTGGTCAAACGTTTCCTGTGACAATTAAACGTCTTGGGATTAACGGAGAAGGCGTTGGTTATTTTAAGAGACAAGTTGTTTTCATTCCAGGGGCATTACCAGGAGAAGAAGTTGTTGCAGAAACAACGAAAATTCAGCGTGGCTTCGCTGAAGCGAAAGTGAAAAAAGTTCGTAAAGCTTCACCGCATCGTGTGAAAGCACCGTGTCCAGTATATGAGGAGTGTGGCGGTTGTCAGCTGCAACATTTAGATTATAAAGAACAATTGAATCAAAAGCGTGATATCGTTGTACAAGCATTTGAGAAGTACATGAAAAATAGTATGGAAGAGAAAATTCGTCCAACGCTTGGCATGGAAAATCCATGGCATTATCGTAATAAGAGTCAATTACAAGTGGGGCGTAAAGACGAAAAGGTTATTACAGGGCTATATAAACAAAACTCACATCAGTTAATTGATATCGCTCACTGTATGATTCAACATAAAGCAACGAATGAAGCGACAAAAGTTGTAAGACGTATTTTAGAAAAATTAAATGTTTCTATTTACAATGAGAAAAAACAAAAAGGTTTAGTACGCACAATTGTAACACGTACTGCAGTTCAAACAGGTGAAGTACAAGTTACACTTATTACAACAAAAGAAGAATTACCAAATAAAGAACAATTTATTGCAGAAGTACAAAAACAGATGCCAGCGGTTAAATCAATTATGCAAAATGTAAACTGGCGTAAAACATCTGTTATTTTTGGCGACAAAACATTTAAATTAGCTGGAAAAGAAGTAATTCAAGAAACACTTGGTGATTTATCATTTGAATTATCAGCACGTGCGTTCTTCCAGTTGAATCCAGAGCAAACCGTTGTTTTATATAATGAAGCAAAAAAAGCCGCTGCGTTAACAGGCGATGAGAAAATTGTAGATGCGTATTGTGGCGTTGGTACAATCGGTCTTTGGCTTGCAAATGATGCAGCGGAAGTACGTGGTATGGATGTAATTCCAGAAGCGATTGCAGATGCAAGAAAAAATGCAAAGCGTCACGGATTTACAAATACGAAATATGAAGCAGGTAAAGCTGAACAATGGTTACCGAAATGGGTAAAAGAAGGATGGCGTCCAGATGTAATTGTTGTCGACCCACCACGTACAGGTTGCGATGATAAATTACTGGAAACAATTTTAAAAGTGAAGCCGAAACAAGTTGTGTACGTGTCTTGTAATCCTTCTTCATTAGCACGTGATGTACAAGCATTAATGAAGAGCTATGAAGTGGAGTATGTGCAACCAGTTGATATGTTCCCGCATACAGCTCACGTAGAAAATGTAGTGAAGCTTGTTAGAAAGTAAAGTTTATTAATATTCCCTCATGGTATGAGGGAATATTTTCTATGAAGGAGAATATTATGCATAATTATAAATTAACGATTCAGTACGACGGCGCACGTTTTAAAGGATGGCAACGTCTCGGTAATAACGATAATACAATTCAAGGAAAAATCGAAAGTGTCATATCTGAAATGGTCGGAAAAGAAATTGAAATTATCGGTTGTAGTAGAACAGACACTGGTGTACATGCTTTGAATCAAGTTGCTAACTTTCAAAGTGATGAGAAGTTAGTGGAACATAAAGTGAAAAAATATTTAAATCAATATTTACCTAACGATATTAGCATTACGAATGTGGAAGAAGTACATGATCGTTTCCATGCTCGTTACAATTCTAAAGCAAAAACATATCTGTATAAAATTTGGAATGAAGAGCATACAAATCCATTTATGCGTAAATACAGCATGCATGTGAATAAAAAATTAAATGTGAAAAGCATGAAAGCAGCTGCAAAACATTTAGTTGGTTCACATGACTTTACTGCTTTTTCAAATGCGAAATCAAAGAAAAAATCCATGGTTCGAGAAGTATATACACTTGATGTGATGGAAGAGGCAGGGTTTGTACAAATTAGAGTAAGTGGTAACGGCTTCCTTCATAATATGGTAAGAAAAATTGTCGGGGCATTAATTGAAGTTGGATTAGGACAATTAGATGCTGAAGCAATTCCAAACATTTTAGAGGAAAAGCAGCGCAATCAAATTAATTGTCTTGCTGAGGCAAGTGGGTTGTATTTAGAGAATGTTGAGTTTTAATGGCAAATAAAAAAATCGGGCTAAGTAGCTCGATTTTTTTAGTATTAAGAAGATTTTTCGTTTTTTATACGTATCTTCAAATTCCAAAAAGCAGCAAGCATAATAGCTGCAAAGGAGCCAAAAATTGTTCCTAATAGCTTTGCATAAGGAGAGCTGCTTACATCGGCATTAATGAATAACATCATACAGAGCATGGCAGGGAAAAAGTATAAGTATTGTAATAACTTTAATTTTTTATCATTACTCATATATATAGCCCCTTTCTAGCATGTTATATATTTATTATAACATATTTTACCAATTTATTTTTACACTTGGAGACATGTTTATTTCATATGTGTAAATGCAGTTTTTTAATTCGATATTGTAAGTTTTGCCTACTTAATCCTAAAAATTTTGCAGCTTGTGAAATGTTGCCATGATTCTCTTTAAGAATTTGATTAATGTAGTTCTTTTCCATTTTTTCTATTGTGTGTTTTAAAGTTTTAGGTGCATGAGTATTGTGATTAGTTAGTGCATGTTGCATATTGAATTCTGTTTTTATTCGTTCACGAAAGCGAGTAGGCATATGAAACGCTGTAATGATGGTTTCATCTTCTATCAAGTTCATGGAACCTTCAATTATATGTTCCAACTCCCGTACGTTTCCAGGCCAATCATATGCATAGAAAAATTCTCTTACATTTACATCTACATCGGTTACATTGAGCCCAAATTGAGTATTATATTTTTCAATAAAGTGCTGAACAAGATCTGGAATATCTTCTTTTCTTTCACGTAAAGGCGGAAGACATAAAGTAACGACGCTTAATCGGTAATATAAGTCTTCTCTTAATCGATTATGTGCGATGGCTTCGAAAGGATCTTCATTGATAGTTGCTATAATACGAACATCAATTTCTTTTTCGTGTGTGCCTCCGATTCTTCGTATTGTTTTTTCTTGTATAGCTCGTAGTAACTTCGCTTGAAGTGCTGGACTTAATGAGTTGATTTCATCTAATAACAAAGTTCCTCCGTTCGCTTCTTCGAATAAGCCTGATTTATCTATTGCTCCTGTAAAGGCACCTCGATTTGTGCCAAATAGTAGGCTTTCCATTAAGGTATCAGGTATAGCGGCACAGTTTTGTGAAATAAAGGGTTTGGTTGAACGCTGACTTTCATTATGGATGCTTTGTGCAAATAGTTCTTTACCAGTGCCTGTTTCCCCTACGAGAAGTATGGAGGAAGATGTACGAATTACTCTTTTTCCTTCTGTAATGATTGATTGAATGGCTTCAGAATCACCAATTATGTGATCAAAGGTAAATTTAGTGCTTTGTTTTCGAGAAGGACTTATTTTTATCGTTTGTTTTAAGTTACTAATTTCTTTTGATATTTCAATAGCGCCTTTAATTTTTCCATTTTCTATTATAGGGAAAGTATCGTTAATCGTTGTAATTTCTTGTCCTTTATTGTTAAAATACGTTTGTTTTATATTTTTCTTTGTTTTTCCAAATTTTAATGCCTCTATAAGAGTACTATTTTTATTTTCTTCAAATGCAAATACCTCTAAAGGACTTTTATATAATACATCTGAGCGTTCCATTGATTCAATTTCCATCATTTTGCGGTTATAGACAATCGTTTTACTTTCCTCATTAATAATATGAATCCCGATATCGAGTTCATTGATTAAAGTTTCATATAGCATATTCATTTCAATAAGTTGTTTGAAATTAATTTCTTCTGTATGCATGTAACATCTTCTCCTCATTTCACCCTATGAAGACTGACTTTTTATAATTTTATTAAAATTCTTATAAAATCGCAAAAAAATTTTGCTATTTTTCGTTTAAAACTTTTTAAATGATCGAAAAATTTTGCGGTTGTGCACATTTTTTTGTATGAAACTCTCATTTAATATATGAATTAGAGACTTGGTACGTATTTTGCATAAATAATATTCGAAATCTCTAGAGGGGAGAATATGAATTTTTACAGGATATACAACGTTTTGGTGTCAATTAATAAGAGGGAGGAATTTATAAAGTGAAGACAGTTATAGAAGGTGTGTATAGTCCTTGTTATGGAAAAGTAGAGAAGTTATTTGTTACGGAAAGTTCTTACGTATACGAGTGGGAGAAATTAGCGTTAATTGAAACAATAGATAAACAGAAAGTAGAAATTAAGATAGGGATCAGTGGTTATATTGAATCATTAGAAGTAGTAGAAGGACAAGCTATTGCTGATCAAAAATTATTAATAACAGTAAGGGATGACCTTTTAGTAACAGGCAGTGATTAATGTAAGTGACGTGTATTTTTGCTCTTTTCAATCATTATTTTTACAATGAATACTTTTAAAAACGCTTACATTAAATGGGTTGGCAAAGTGAAAAGGGGGGATTTATATGATGGATCAAAACCAAGGATTAAAAAGAGAATTGAAAAGTAGGCACATATTTATGATTGCACTCGGTGGAGTTATTGGTACAGGACTTTTTTTAGGGTCAGGTTATACGATTCATGAGGCTGGACCTGGAGGAGCAATTGTAGCGTATCTTGTCGGTGGATTTGTAATGTATTTAACGATGCTCTGTCTTGGAGAATTAGCTGTTGCGATGCCTGACGCAGGGTCTTATCAAACGTATGCGACAAAGCATATTTCCCCTGCAGCAGGTTATGTAGTGGGATGGATGTCATGGTTAAACTGGTCTGCTACGATAGGTATTGAATTAATTGCAGTTAGTATTTTGATGAAACGTTGGTTTCCTGATGTACCGTCATGGATTTGGTGTGTAGTGTTCGCGGTACTGCTCTTTGCTATTAATGCGTTATCTTCAAGAAGTTTTGCGGAAGTGGAATTTTGGTTTGCAAGTATTAAAGTAATTACAATTATTGCATTTATTATTTTAGGCGGGGCGGCAATGTTTGGTTTTCTAGATATGAAAGGAAATGAACCAGCACCGATGTTCTCTAGCTTTACTGATTACGGGGGACTGTTTCCGAATGGATTATCAGCCATTTTAATTACGATGATTGCAGTTAATTTTTCTTTCCAAGGAACAGAACTAGTTGGTATTGCAGCAGGTGAGAGTGAAAATCCAGAGAAAACGATCCCGAAGGCAATTAACAATACAGTTTGGCGTATACTTGTTTTCTTTGTACTATCTATTTTTATTCTTGCTGGACTATTCCCTTGGCAGCAAGCAGGAGTAATAGAAAGTCCATTTGTAGTTGTATTTGATAAAATTGGTATTCCTTATGCAGCCGATATTATAAATTTCGTTATTATTACAGCAGTACTATCCGTTGCGAATTCAGGATTATATGCAACTTCTCGTATGCTATGGTCTATGTCTAATCAAGGAATGATTAGTCCGATTTTTGGTAAGTTATCTAAAAACGGTGTTCCTATTTATGCATTGATTGTAAGCACAATTGTAGGTTGTCTCTCATTATTATCAGGTATTTATGCGGAAGATACAGTTTATTTATGGCTGCTTTCTATCGCTGGATTTGGAGCGATACTAGTTTGGGCATCTATTGCTCTATCTAACTTATTAGCTAGAAGGTCATACATAAAGCAGGGCGGGGATGTGAAAGACCTGAAATTTAAAACACCGCTGTATCCATTCGTACCACTGCTTGCGTTAGTATTAAATGTAACAGTAATCGTTGGCATGGCCTTTATTCCAGAACAAAGAATGGCATTGTATTGTGGTATTCCATTTATGATTGTTTGTTTACTGTTTTATCGTGCTACAAGAAATAAGGGAAGTAATGTAGAGCATATTGAAAAGACAAATACAACGGAAGTAGAGAGTTTATAATAGTGATCAATTAGGAGACTGTAAAATTGTAAACAGTCTCTTTTTTTGTGAAAATAAAGCTGGAAACATACTATGTATGCAAAGGGGAATTAGCGATGAATCGAGAAATTTCGCAGTTGTTAAAACAAATAGATTCAAGGAAAGAGGAATTGTTAGAACTTACAAAAACATTAATTCGTTTTGAAACACCAGCACCGCCAGCGAGAAATACAAATGAAGCGCAAGAATTTGTTGCAGAGTTTTTAAGAAAACGAAATTTTAGTATTAATAAATGGGATGTATATCCGAATGATCCGAACGTTGTTGGGGTAAAAAAAGGAATAAAAAGTGACTCATATAAAAGTCTTATTATTAATGGTCATATGGATGTAGCTGAAGTGTCAGCAGATGAGGCGTGGGAAACAGATCCATTTGATCCATTTATAAAAGATGGCTGGTTAGTTGGACGTGGCGCAGCAGATATGAAAGGTGGGCTGGCTGGAGCGCTATTTGCCATTCAACTTTTACAAGAAGCTGGTATTGAATTACCTGGAGATTTAATCTTTCAATCAGTAATAGGGGAAGAAGTTGGAGAGGCAGGAACACTTCAATGCTGCAGGCGAGGTTACGATGCTGACTTTGCAGTCGTAGTGGATACGAGTGATTTACATATGCAAGGGCAAGGTGGTGTAATTACTGGATGGATTACAGTGAAAAGTCCGCAAACGTTTCATGATGCAACGCGCAGACAAATGATCCATGCTGGAGGACGTTTATTTGGAGCGAGTGCGATTGAAAAAATGATGAAAATTGTGCAGAGCTTACAAGAATTAGAGCGTCACTGGGCAGTCATGAAAACATATGAAGGCTATCCATCTGGAACAACAACAATTAATCCAGCTGTTATTGAGGGGGGAAGGCATGCGGCGTTTATTGCGGATGAGTGCCAGTTATGGATAACCGTGCACTTCTATCCGAACGAAACACATGAACAAATAATAAAAGAAATTGAAGAATATATTGGAAAGGTAGCAGCTGCCGATCCATGGTTAAGCGAAAATCCGCCACAATTTAAGTGGGGCGGAGAATCAATGATTGTAGATCGTGGTGAAATTTTCCCTTCATTAGAAGTAGATAGGGAACATGCAGCTGTAAAAAAACTTAGCTCAGTACACGAGTCTATTTTATCAAAAAATGCAATTTTAGATATGTCTGCAACGGTAACTGATGGCGGTTGGTTTAGTGAGTTTCATATTCCAGCGATTATATATGGACCAGGTACATTAGAAGAAGCACATTCTGTAAATGAGAAAGTTGAAATTGAACAGTTAATTGAATTTACAAAAGTAATAACGGCATTTATATATGAATGGTGCCACACGAAAAAATAGATTTGTATAGTAAAATCGTACGAGTATGTATACTTGTACGATTTTTTAGTGAACTATTTCAGAGGTGAAAATAAACAACTGAAATAGTTCTTTATTTTGCTATGTCTTTCGTTTTATTTCAAGTAATTTCTCTTTTGCTAATTCAACGGCGATCGCATCATCTAAATAGCCAATTGGAAAGAGATAGTCGGGAATAATATCTGTCGATAAAATGAAATACAGTAATGCGCTCCCAAGAACTGCACGTTCTTCTTTTGAAATGGTTTCATTGCAAAATTGTTGATACATATCTGTTAATTGTTCAATAAAAGGACCAGCACTATCAATTTGCTCTAATTTACTTGCGAAACTGTCATGAATACGTTTTTCGCCTTCTGTTGTCTGGGCGTAGCGTTCGTAATTTTCGAGTTCTTGTTTTACGCGAGTTGTAGTGTAATCGAAATCGAATAAGTTAGAGGATTGTAGCGTTTGCTGAATGGTATCAATAGATGTGTACATATCTGTTTTTTCTTTATTTATGTGAGGAGAATCAGGGTACATTTCATCAAATAACAATTGGGGTGAAACTTGAAGACATTCTGCAAATTTTTGTAGATGTTTTTGTTTTGGCGGTTGTTTGCCATTAATAATTCTTGAGACTGTTGCAGGATCAATATTTGTAAGTATTCCTAGTTGGCGCATAGATAAGGCACGTTCTTTTAAAAGTTTTTTTATTAATTTGCCAAGCCGATCATTCGGGTTTTCATTAGCCATAGTGTAGGCACTCCTTTTTTAGTATTGAAAAAATATTGAGCATTTATTACAAGTATATGAAACAGACAGGCACAGTTGCTCAACATTTTCATAATATGCATTGAAAAGTGAGAAAAAGGGGTGACTATTTATGAGTACAGTAGGCTTATTTTCAATTTTTTTAATCGGGATCGCTTCTAATTTAGATAATGCAGGTGTTGGAATTGCATATGGCATTCGTAAAATTCGTATTTCGTGGTTTAACAATTTTATCATCGCATTCTTTGGATTTTTATTTACTTTACTAGCTGGATTTTTTGGAAACTGGATTGCGTTATTTATTTCAGAGTTTACAGCAAATCTGATTGGAGCAATCGTTTTAGGGGTAATCGGTGTGTTTATTTTGTGCCAGCCTTTCTTGGGTCAAAAAAATACTGCAGGTTCTAAAGATGGTAATGTACTTATGGGCATTTTACGTAATCCGGAAAAAGCAGATTTTGATGGTTCTAAAACAATTAGTTTCTCAGAAGCAATTGTTTTAGGAGTTGCGTTGTCTATTAATAATATTGCAGGTGGATTTGATGCAGGGGTAACAAATTTAAATCTTTGGCTTACAGCGACTATTTCTGGGGTGTTTAGTTTTATTTGTATTAGTGGTTTTGCGTATGTAGGAAAACGATTTTTGGCAGAATACTTAGGGAAATGGGCGACAGTTATCGCAGGACTATTATTAATTCTTATTGGGATCGATCAGTTGTTGTAAGGAGAGTAGAAAACAAGGTTCGAGTATTTCCTTGGAAATACAGCAAGAGATTGCATATATCGACGTACTTTTCTCCATACTAATACGGATTTCTTTTAAGAAAGGGGGATTTGTATGGGACGCGGGAAAGCATTTGATCATAAGAAAAAAGGGCATGATCATCAACCACCTAAAGGTGCGTTCATTCATAAAGATGTAAATGAACATACTTTGGAAGAGGAAGAGCTACCAGTAAATATTGAGGCGTATAAAAATAGTTTAAAAAAACATTAAAAGCACCTACATAGGTGCTTTTTTACCGTATATCTTCAATTAATTGTTCGGATTCTTCATGCATACTGTACTCACTTAATACTTGAATGCAAAGCCACTTTAATTCCTCAATCGTATGCTCAAGTTCTTCAGGAAGCACATGATAAATGTCTTCAAGTCCCATCCCGAAATGAATAAGTTCAAGTACTTGATCATCGATGTTCCGATCCATTAATAATTCAAGTACTTCTAAATTGAATATGTATCGGTGAGCTTCGTCGAGTGAAACAACTTTTAACTTCAAGCTTTCTACAATACTCAATATAAAAAGAAGGATTGTTTTTTCAAGAACAGGTTGTTTTCCCATTTGAAATATTAGTTTCATCTTTCACACCTCCACATATAGCGCTAGGTTGTACTATATTATTCAGGAGGGGGGAACAAATATGCATGATATAGAGAAACTTTCAGCACTGTTTTTGTAAGAGGATTGATAACTGACAAAAGTGAGGTTTTGGCGAAATAAAAAATCCTGCTAGTATAGCAGGATAACTCGCGATTAAAAAATGCTCCAACCTTCTTGAGCAGAAAGAAGTTCAAGAATTTTAAAACCGGCAATACTATTTCCGTTTGCATCTAAAGCTGGTCCGAAAATACCGATTCCCATGTCTCCTTTTACGCAGCCAAAAATACCACCGGCTACACCACTTTTTGCAGGAATACCAACACGAATTGCAAATTCACCAGATTCGTTATACATACCACATGTGACCATAAATGTTTTGCAAATTTTTGTAATATGCTTAGGGATAATTTGTTTTTTCTTATATGGATCATATCCATCCATTGCAAAAATTAAGCCGATACGTGCTAAATCGATGCAGTTTACTTCAACTGCGCATTGACGAGTATATAAATCCATAAGTTCTTCAATATCACAATCGATAATTCCGTTTTGTTTCATATAATAACAAAGTGAACGGTTTAGGTAAGCTGTCTCTAGTTCTGAATCGGCAACTTTAGAGGAATAATTAATAGTAGGATTATCTGTTATTTCACGTACAAAATGAAGAATACGTTCCATTTTTTCCTCGTTATCTTTTCCTGCTAGCATGCTTGTAATAGCTAAGGCCCCTGCATTTATCATTGGATTAAGGGGTTTGGATGGACTTGTCGTTTCTAACTTAATAATAGAATTAAATGGGTCACCCGTTGGTTCCATTCCAACTTTAGAAAATACATATTCTTCACCACGGTCTAAAAGGGCAAGGGCAAGTGTAATTACTTTGGAAATACTTTGAAGAGTAAATAGTGTTTGTGAGTTGCCTGCATGGATATATTCTGTTTCTTTATGGAAAATGGCAATCCCTAAATCGTCTGGATTTGCATTTCCTAGTTCGGGGATATAAGTAGCAAGTTTTCCTTTTTTCGTATATGGTTTTACTTGTTCTAACAACTGTTGTAAGTTGTTTGTTTCAATGCACTGCATAGTACCAACGCTCCTATTTTGAATTAACTAAGTTTACTTTTCCCGATATGCTCGGAAATAAATAATAACATGAAAAAGTGGAATGATAAAACGAAAGTTCAATGTGCTATAATAGGTCTTTCGTTTCGAGTATTCTGTATTTTAAAAAGGAGAATTTTCCTTTTATATAACAGTTTGGAAATAGGAGATTTATCCATAAAAAGTTCAGAAATAAAAACTACACATCTATACAACTATATGTTATTATGGTTATGTAATAGAAAGCGTTTTCTAAAGCGTACTTATAATGATAACGATTTCATAAATTTGATTAGGGGGAATTAAAATGTTGCAGTTTTTACAACGTATTGGTAAAGCTTTAATGCTTCCGATCGCAGTACTACCAGCAGCAGGATTATTGCTTCGTTTAGGGCAACCAGATGTATTTGATATTCCTGTTATGGCACAGGCCGGCGCAGCAGTTTTTGATAACTTAGCACTTATTTTTGCAATTGGTATTGCAATCGGTCTTTCAGTGGATGGTAGTGGTGCAGCAGGTCTTGCAGGTGCAATTGGTTATCTTGTTATGAAAAATAGTATTGATGCACTTAGCAAAGGGTATTCAACTGCTGAATTACAAGGTAAATTAAGTAAAGTCCAAGATTTAATAGGTAATAGCGCAAATGTAGATCCATCTAAGCTTGCGGATACAATGACACAAGTATCTAAGGCTGCTGAATTATCGACTAAAGTAGATATGAAAGTCTTAGGTGGTATTATTGTTGGTGTTATAGCAGGACTTCTTTATAATAAATTCCATAAGATTAAACTTCCAGAATGGTTAGGTTTCTTTGCTGGAAAACGTTTCGTTCCAATTGTTACATCAGTCGTGATGCTGATATTAGGAATTCTATTTGCACAAATTTGGCCAACAATTCAAAATGGTATTGATGCATTAGCTCATGGAATTGTTAATTTAGGTGCAATTGGTTCAGGATTATTTGGTTTATTAAACCGTTTATTAATCCCAATTGGTTTACACCACGTAATGAACACATACTTCTGGTTTGTATTTGGGGACTTTACAAATGCAGCAGGTAATGTTGTTAATGGTGATATTGCTCGTTTCCTTGCAGGTGACAAAACAGCAGGTATGTTTATGACTGGTTTCTTCCCAGTTATGATGTTCGGTTTACCAGCAGCATGTTTCGCAATGATTGCAGCTGCTAAACCAGAAAAGCGTAAAGCAGTTACTGGTATGTTAGCTGGTCTAGCATTAACTTCATTCTTAACTGGTATTACAGAGCCTATTGAATTCTCATTCATGTTCTTATCACCAGTATTATATGGTATTCATGCTGTATTAACAGGTCTTTCTTTATTCATTACAACATCGCTTGGCATTCATGATGGTTTCTCATTTAGTGCCGGTGCAATCGATTACGCTTTAAACTTCGGTATTGCAACAAAACCAGTCTTACTAGCAGGTATCGGTTTAATTTACGCAGCAATTTATTTCATAGTATTCTACTTCTTAATTAAGAAGTTCGATTTAAAAACTCCTGGTCGTGAAGATGACGATGAGTTAGTTGAAGATGGTGAGGCACCAGTTGCAGGTTCAATTGGTGAAACTTACGTAGCAGCTTTAGGCGGAAAAGAAAACTTAACAGTTATTGATAACTGTGCAACACGTCTACGCTTACAAGTAAAAGATGCTGGTCAAGTAAATGAAGCAGCATTAAAACGTGCTGGTGCAAAAGGTGTTATGAAATTAAGTAATACAAGTGTCCAAGTTATCGTAGGTACAAATGTTGAATCTGTTGCCGATGATATGAAAAAACACGTATAAATAATGA
This sequence comes from Bacillus sp. 7_6_55CFAA_CT2, assembly GCF_000238655.1. Lineage (NCBI taxonomy): Bacteria > Bacillati > Bacillota > Bacilli > Caryophanales > Bacillaceae > Bacillus > Bacillus sp. 7_6_55CFAA_CT2. The sequence goes on from NZ_JH414713.1 coordinate 176,023, forward strand.
GATAAGAGGATGTCCAAAAAGATTGATAACATCAATTTTTTAGAGGATATCCTCTTTTTTTGTTAATAATTTAACGGGAATCTTACTTTTGTAAATTTTCTTTTTCTTTTTTGTACATATAGGTTGGTAATATGTGCAGTGCGTGATAAAGTAGGGATGATATAGAGTGGATTATCCATAATCTACTAAAACGAATCTTTAGTAAAGGAATTAAATTATTGGTGAGTAAGGGGAAAAAAGCAATTATGGATCAGGAAAAAAATAATGCGAATGGGAAAGTACGTCGGCCGATTGTATACATAAAAAGAACAATCATTCTCGTCTTACTATTATCACTTGTATATTTCATGTATACAAAAATTGTTGCGCATAATAAGAAAGAAGAAACTTTAAAAGCGGCAGCAGAAATGAAGAAACAAGAAAAGCTAAAAAAGAAAGAAGAAAAAAAGAAACAAGAAGTACAGAAGCAAAAACAAAAAGAGCAGGAAGAACAAGTGAAGCAAGCGCAAGCTGTGGAGAAGCTTCCCGAGGGACCACCTCAAGAAATTAATGAAAACGCTCAATTGGACCAGTATTTACAAAACGCAGGATTTAGCGGGACAGCTGTTATTGTGAAGAACGGAAAAGTTCTTTTGAATAAAGGGTACGGTATGGCAAATAAAGAACAGAAAGTACCGAATAATTCAGAGACGACTTTTTATATTGGTTCTATTTCAAAGGCGTTTGTAGCAACTGCTATTATGCAGTTGAAAGATCAAAATAAATTACAAGTAGAAGATACTGTTGCAAAGTATATTCCAAATTTTCCTCAAGGTAATAGTATTCAGCTAAAACATCTATTAACACATACATCAGGGATTCCCGAATATGAGCAGGGAAAAGAAGATATTTCTCATGAAGAACTGATAAAGCGGATAGGAAATCAAAAGCGTATCGGTGGTCCAGGAGAGAAGTGGAAGTATTCTGATTCGAACTACTCTATACTTGCATACATTGCCGAGAAGGTAAGTGGACAGTCGCTCGAAGAATATATTAAACAACATATTTTTGCTATTGCTGGTATGAAACATTCTGGTTTTGGTACAGCGTTAGAACAAACAAGATTCCCATCAACGGGTTATAAAATAGTAAATAATAATATGACAACACCTAATATTCCGAGCATGTCACAACTATATGGTTGTGGTGATATATACACAAGTGCGCATGATTTATATTTATTTAACGAAGCACTATTCTCTGGTAAATTAATTTCAAAAGAGAGTTACGATCAAATGTTTACGGGTGGAAAAAAGGATTACGGGTTTGGATGGTACGTAGACCCAGGAAGCTATTCGAATCACGGTGTAATGCCAGGATGGAATTGCTTAAACGGATTTAGTAAAAATGGTAGTGTATATGTTGTTTTATTATCTAACATTCAAAATAACATTAAATCATTTGGTAAAGTGAATAACGATATTTATTCGATATTGCGGAATATTGAAGTGTAAGAAACTATCCTTTTGGATAGTTTTTTTATGCCTTGAACTAAATATTTCTTTTAGAAAATGTATGTCTTACCTATCACAAAAATATCTATTTTGTATACATTAAGATGTATGGATGTGAAATTTTATAATCTAAAAATAATAGGAGGAGAAGTGTATGTGTCTGTTCAGAAAATATTGGCATAAATTATCGAGAGTGTTTAATAGGCAATTAGAATATTTTTTAGATAATAAGTTATTACCTGCTGTGGAAAGACTTTTATTTTCACAAAACTTCGCGAGATTTATCCAAAGAAACTCTAAGCAAGCTACTGAAGAAGTTATTGAATCAAGTAGATTTCAATCTATTATTTGTAACATTTTAAAAGAATGTACTACATCACCTTTTAAAGAAATTGCAGAGCAGTATTTAGGTAAAAACGTAGAAATTACTGTGACAGTGGGACAGTTAACAGGCGTTATTGTAGCAGTTGGTGATGACTTCTTAACATTGCAAGAAGGAATAGGAACAGAAGTTTTATTACCATTTACAAGTATTATATCAATTAAAGAAGCGTAAGAAAGGAGCGTTATATATGTTATTTACTGATGAATTACGTAACCATGTTGGGGAACTAGTGCAAGTTGTGACAGCTGTAGAAATCATTGCAGGCGTTCTTTTATCTGTGACGGATGGGGCAGTAATTGTTCGTACTTCTCCTTCTTATGGACCACCAGAAGATGTAGTTGTGCGTATTCCTATTATTGCTTATGTTCGCTTGGAAGGGTAAGAGTGATACAAGTATGAGAGTGTCAGTTGTTATTCCAGTGCATAATGAAGCAAGTACTTTATCAAAAGTTTTAGTAGAAGTAAGAAAGCTCGAACCATATGAAATTATCATAGTAGATAATGGATCGACAGATGGTACGAAAGAAATAGCGCTACAGCATAATTGCCGTGTAATTTATTATAGATATTCCCTTGGTAATGATGTGGGACGGGCAATTGGTGCTAGAGAAGCAAAAGGTGAAATTGTTTTATTTTTAGATGGTGATATCGTCATGAAAAGTGAAGAATTATACAATTTTATTAAAGGAATACAGCAAGGACATGAGATTGTTTTAAATAATTTAACATGGTCCGTTTATTTGAAGATGAGACCGCATTATACGACGGTTGGAAAATATATGTTAAATCGTTATTTGAACAAGAAGGAGTTTGTTGTAGGATCTTTAATTGCAATACCACATGCGATAAGTCGTAAAGTGATTGAAAAACTGGGGTGGTGGAATTTAGCAGATCCAGCATTATTTCAAGCGATGGCAATGTCTAGAGGAGTAGATATTTCTGATATGGCTTCAGTTGATGTCATTTACACAAATAAAGTTCGTCCTGTCCATACGGGCACATCACCTGGCTCGCCTTATCCGAAAGCGACTAGTCGTATTATGGGTGATCATTTGCGTGCTTTACAATACGTAATCGAAACATACGGTAATCGCGGTGGTTTTTCAGAGGACAATAGAGATAGAGCGTTTGTAGGAAAGTATAAACCAGTTTTATTACAAAAGAAAAAAGCGAAATATAGTGCCATTATCCCGGTATCAGAAGAAAAAATAACTATAAGGTCTGTTATACAAGAAGTGAAAGAAGCAGGTGTAGATGAAATTATAGTTGTCGCGAATGGAGCAGATGTTGAGACTGTTAAACAGGCAAAGCTAGAGAATGTTATTGTAGTTGAATTTACGAAGGCGCTTGGACATAATGTAGCACGAGCAATAGGGGCCATGCATGCTACGGCAGATATTTGTTTATTCGTTGATGGTGATTTTGTTATTCCAGCAAAAAAACTCACTCCATTTTTACATGCTGTTGAAGATGGAAATGACGTGGTGTTAAATGATTTACAATGCTTATTAGATATGTTTCATCCAGCAGATCCAATTAGTATGGGAAAATACTTTTTGAATTTGGTAGCGAAAAGACCAGATTTATGGAATAACTCACTAACTGCTGTACCACATGCCATTCATAAGAAGGTAATAGAGAAAATAGGATATGACTCCCTTATCATTCCGCCATTAGCACAAGTGAAAGCTATTTTAGAAGGATTCTCTATTACAACAGTAGAGTTAGTAGATGTTATAAAAACAAATCAAGTACGTCCAGAGCAACACGAATTTGTAAATGGGCGTATTTCAGCGTTTGATCGTATTTTCGGTGATCAACTTGAGGCGGTTACGTATTTATTACAACGTACGGACGAACGTGGTGGTTTTACAGATGGAGATAGAGATAGAGATGTAATTCAACAATTGAGAAGGGAAGAAGAGAATACAAATGAATAGTAGTAAAGTAGCTATTATTGGGTTAGGGTATGTTGGCCTTCCTTTAGCGGTACATTTTGCAGAAAGAGGGCATACAGTACTTGGATTAGATAAAGATATTAGAAAAATAGACTCAATTATAAAAGGAGAAAGTTATATTCCAGATGTTTCTTCTAAAGAGTTACAAAGTTTATTGACGAAAAAAATTTTAACAGTAAATACACCAGATCAAGGCATTGCTGATTTTCAAAATAGTGATTATGTTATTGTCACTGTCCCGACTCCAATTAATGAACAAAGAGAACCAGACTTAAGTGCCCTCATTTCAGCTTCGCATTATATACAACAAAACCTTCAAAAAGGACAAACCTTCATTTTTGAAAGCTCCACATACCCAGGCACACTTGAAGAAGTCATCCTACCTATTATTTCTCAAAATAGTAACAAGGTAGGGGAAGATTTCTATATCGGATATTCGCCTGAGAGAATTGATCCAGCAAATAGTCAATATTCAGTTCAAGCTATTCCAAAAGTTATTAGTGGACAAACAGAAAAGTGTAGACAAAAGGTACAGGATTTATATAGTACCATTTTTGACGAAGTTGTACCTGTTAGCTCTCCGAAAGTAGCAGAGATGTGTAAGCTATTTGAAAATATTCAGCGCTTAGTTAACATTTCTTTAGTAAATGAACTAAACACACTATGTGAAAGTTTAGGCATTGATTTTTATGAGGCCATTGAAGCGGCATCTACAAAACCATTTGGGTTTACTCCATATTGGCCAGGGCCAGGGATAGGGGGACACTGTATTCCAGTAGACCCTTTATATTTTCAATGGAGAATAAAAAAGAATGGGGCAATTAGTCAATTAATTGAGGCAGCACATATAATTAATGAAGAAATGCCAGAGAAAATGGTCCGGAAAGTAAAAAGTGTGGTGCAATCACCTGCAACGGTGTTAATTGTAGGGATTGCGTATAAAAAAGATGTAAATGATTTGAGAGAATCACCAGCGTTACCGATTATTCAATTATTAAGAAATCAAGGATACGAGATAGAATATCATGATCCTTATATTTCTTTCGCGGAAATTGGAGATAAGGTGTATCAATCTGTTTCTTTAGATAAAGAAAAAGTTAAAAAAGCGGATTGTATTTTAATTTTAACGGATCATTCTAATATTGATTGGAAGCTTTTTAAAGGAATGGACCGAGTAATAGATACACGCGGGATTGTAAAGAAGGTGAGTAAATGAGTAAGAAATGTTTAATTACAGGTGGGGCCGGATTTATCGGGTCGCATTTAGCTGAAGAGTTGATGAGAAGAGGTTATGAGGTCACTGTTGTGGATAACTTTTATAAAGGTAAAAATAAGTACCATGAAGAGTTAATGAAAAAAATCCGTGTTATTCCAATAAGTGTTTTAGATAAAAATTCTATTTATGAATTAGTAGATCAGCATGATGTCGTGTTTCATTTAGCAGCAATTTTAGGTGTGAAAACAACAATGGAAAAAAGTATAGAGCTCATAGAAACGAATTTTGATGGGACGAGAAATATTTTACAAGCAGCGTTAAAAGGAAAGAAGAAAGTAGTTTTTGCTTCTACTTCAGAAGTATATGGTAAGGCCAAGCCGCCTTTCTCTGAAGAGGGAGATCGATTATACGGGGCAACTTCTAAAATTCGTTGGAGTTATGCAGTTTGTAAAACGTTGGAAGAGACATTATGTTTAGGATACGCATTAGAAGGTTTACCGGTAACGATTGTTCGATATTTTAATATTTATGGTCCAAGAGCGAAAGATGGTCCGTATGCAGGGGTAATCCCGCGATTTATTAGTGCGGCTTTGCAAGGAGAAGACATTCTCGTATATGGAGATGGAAAGCAGACACGTTGTTTTACGTATGTGAGTGATGCGGTAGAAGCAACAATTCGGGCAATGGATGAGAAGGTAAATGGTGAGATTATTAATATAGGTTCTGAGAATGAACAGAGTATAAAAGAAGTAGCAGAAGTAATTAAAAAATTAACGAATTCTTCTTCGAAGATTGTACAAGTGCCTTTTGAAGAAGTATATCCTCATGGTTTTGAAGAAATTCCAAATAGAAGACCAGATGTAACAAAATTAAAAAAGCTTGTTCAATTTCAGGCGAAAGTAACGTGGGAAAACGGATTGAAGGAAACAATTAAGTGGTTTCGTGAACAAAACAATGGCTAAGTCATTATCTGTTATTATTCCTGCATGTAATGAGGTCGATACGATTTCAGACGTTATTCAATCGGTAAGACCATTAAATCCAGTAGAAATTATTGTAGTAGCAAACGGTTGTAATGATGGAACAGAAGATGTTGCAGATCGTTTAGGGTGTAAAGTAATCAAACATACAGAGCTACTAGGGAACGATGTTGGACGTGCAGTCGGCGCAAAACATGCGATAGGTGATGTATTACTATTTATAGATGGTGATTTTGCTATTCAAACTTCAAAATTAAAATTATTCCTTAATCCGATTTTATACGATCAGGCAGATGTAGTTTTAAATAATTTGGATGCATTATTTTTAAAAAGGCAAAAACCTACTTCTATTACAGTATGGCGCCAAATATTAAATGCAATGTTAGAGCGTGAAGAATTAAAAATTAATTCTTTATTAGATGTACCTCATGCGCTGACGAAAGAAGTCGTTCAAAGCATCGGATATGAATGTTTTGTTAATCCTATTGTGGCTCATTTACGCCTACTTCAAAGTAAATGGAGAATTAGTCGTCATTGCGCCATTGACGTTATTACGCCAAATAAATTTCGTCCATTCCAACATGCTGCATATGGAACAAATCTTTCCCAATCTGAAAAAAGAATGATAGGTGATCATATAGAAGCAGTAGCGGCACGGATATTAAGCAGTGATGAGCGCGGAGGATATTATGATGGAAATAGGAAAAGGGATAGTGTCTATCATACTTTAAGTTTTGAAGAGTTTTATCAAGGATGGGGCGTCACATCTAATTTGTATAAAGGAAAGCAACTATCTGTTGTTATTCCCGTACAAGATGAAGAGAAAACAATCGGAAACGTTATAGAAGAGCTTCGCAAAATTGAACCCTTCGAAATTATCGTTGTCGTAAATGGTTCGTCAGATAAAACGAAAAAAATTGCAAAAGACAAAGGGGCAACGACAATTGTATATAAAGAAGCACTCGGAAATGATGTGGGGCGCTCACTTGGAACGTATTTTGCAAAAGGAGAAATTGTGTTATTTATAGACGGCGATTTTATTATTCCAGCGAGTGAGCTATATCCTTTTGCAAAAGCTATAGCAGATGGAAAGGACGTCGCATTAAATGATTTAAATCATTATTTAGATTTAAGAGTACCGCTTCATCTTGTAACTGCATTTAAGTATGCACTAAATTTAGCTTGTGATAGAAAGGATTTAGGGGTAGGCTCACTTATTGCGGTACCTAATGCATTTAGCCAAAAGTGTTTGAAAGCAATTGGGTATAAATCTTTATTGTCACCTTGTGTAGCACAAGTGAAGGCTCTTCTGTCTGGATTTGAAATTGCATGTGTATATCGTGTTGAGGTTGATAAGATGAACCGTATTCGTCCCAGTGAACATTTCGCAAAAATAGGTCACCCTCCAGCTGTACTTCGAATTATAGGTGATCATATAGAGGGGCTAGAGCAAATAATTTCATTAACAGACAATCGTGGCGGATTCTATGATGGCAATAGAAAAAGAGATGTTTTATAGAAGTAACAAAAAAAGTGTACAACATGTGTACACTTTTTTGTTCTGTTATAAAAACTATAACAGATTAGGAGATAAGAGTATTACAGCTCTACAATGGGTATTGTTCTTATATTACAAAATAGGACTCGTATATAAGGATACCAAAAAAATACAATTAAGGAAAGGGTTAATTTTAAAGACTTTTAAATGAAGTTAACACTATATATATAGTAGTTTGCTCAATATTTCACAAACATGTCACAACTATTTCGTTCACTTTCGTAAAAAAGTAGTATTCTAAGTGTGTAAGCTGTTATATAAAAAATCTTAGTCCTGTACTAATCAAAAATGGAGGAGATTAGGATGACTCAAGTATTAGAAAATGTTAAAAACGCATGGGAAAACTTTAAAGGTGAAAAATGGAAAGCAGAGATTGATGTTCGCGATTTCATTTTAAATAATGTAAACGTTTTCGAAGGAGACGAATCTTTCTTAGCAGAAGCAACTGAAGCAACGAAACAACTTTGGGATCAAGTAATGGATTTAACAACGAAAGAACGTGAAAACGGTGGCGTTCTTGATATGGATACAAAAATTGTTTCTTCTATTACATCACATGCCCCTGGATACTTAAATAAAGATATTGAAAAAGTAGTCGGTTTCCAAACTGATAAACCATTTAAACGTTCTTTACAACCATATGGTGGTATTCGTATGGCAGAACAAGCTTGTGAATCTTATGGATACGAAATGGATAAAGAACTTAGTCGTATTTTTAGAGATTGGAGAAAAACTCATAACCAAGGTGTATTTGATGCATACACACCAGAAATGAGAAATGCACGTAAATCAGGTGTTATTACGGGTCTTCCAGATGCATACGGACGTGGACGTATTATCGGTGACTATCGCCGAGTAGCGTTATATGGTATTGATCATTTAATTGAAGCGAAAAAAGCTGATTTAAATTTAACTGGCGGTGTAATGAGCGAAGATACAATGCGTTTACGCGAAGAGTTATCTGAGCAAATGCGTGCACTTCAAGAGTTAAAAGAAATGGCCGCTTCTCATGGCTTCGATATTTCTAAGCCAGCAACAAACACGCAAGAAGCATTCCAATGGTTATACTTCGCATACCTTGCAGCGATTAAAGAGCAAAACGGGGCTGCAATGAGTCTTGGGCGTACTTCTACATTCTTAGATATTTACATTGAAAGAGATTTAGCAAATGGTACTTTAACAGAAGAAGAAGTACAAGAAATTGTAGATCACTTCATTATGAAATTACGTCTTGTGAAATTCGCAAGAACACCTGATTATAATGAATTATTCTCTGGTGACCCAACTTGGGTAACTGAATCTATCGGTGGTATGGCATTAGATGGTCGTCCATTAGTAACAAAGAACTCATTCCGTTTCTTGCATACATTAGATAATTTAGGACCAGCTCCAGAACCAAACTTAACTGTTCTTTGGTCTAAACAATTACCAGAGAACTTTAAAAACTACTGTGCGAAAATGTCTATTAAAACATCAGCAATTCAATATGAAAATGATGACATTATGCGCCCTGAATACGGCGATGATTACGGTATTGCATGTTGCGTATCTGCAATGAGAATCGGTAAACAAATGCAGTTCTTCGGAGCTCGTGCAAACTTAGCGAAAGCATTATTATATGCGATTAACGGTGGTAAAGATGAAAAATCTAAAGCACAAGTTGGTCCTGAGTACGCACCAATTACTTCTGAAGTATTAAATTATGAAGAAGTTATGCATAAGTTTGATATGACAATGGAATGGTTGGCGGGTCTATATTTAAACACATTAAATGTTATCCATTACATGCATGATAAATATAGCTATGAACGTATTGAAATGGCACTTCATGATACAAACGTTCTTCGTACAATGGCAACAGGTATTGCTGGTCTATCTGTAGTAGCAGATTCATTAAGTGCAATTAAATACGCAAAAGTAAAACCAATTCGTGATGAAAATGGTATTGCAGTTGACTTCGAGATTGAAGGAGATTTCCCTAAATACGGTAACAATGATGATCGTGTAGATGAGATTGCTGTAAATCTTGTAAAAACATTTATGAATAAACTTCGTAAACATAAAACATACAGAAATTCTGTTCATACAATGTCAATCTTAACAATCACATCTAACGTTGTATACGGTAAGAAAACTGGTAATACTCCAGATGGCCGCCGTACTGGAGAACCATTTGCACCAGGTGCGAACCCAATGCATGGACGTGATACAAAAGGTGCATTAGCTTCATTATTATCTGTGGCTAAATTACCATATGAAGATGCACAAGATGGTATTTCTAATACATTCTCTATTATTCCGAAAGCACTTGGTAAAGAAGATGATGTACAAGTACGTAACTTAGTATCAATGCTTGATGGCTATGCAGTAAAAGAAGGCCACCACTTAAATATTAACGTATTTAACCGTGAAACATTAATGGATGCAATGGAACATCCTGAGAAATATCCACAATTAACAATTCGCGTATCTGGTTACGCTGTAAACTTTATTAAATTAACTCGTGAACAACAAATTGATGTAATTAACCGTACAATGCATGAAAGCATGTAAATGAAAAAAGTGTCCCTTCGCTCTTAATATATAGCGAAGGGAGGCTGTTTCAATAAAGGAGGAAGTAACATGGTAAAAGGAAGAATACATTCTGTAGAGTCTTGTGGTACTGTTGATGGCCCAGGGATTCGTTATGTCATATTTACACAAGGGTGTTTATTACGTTGTCAATATTGTCATAATGCTGATACGTGGGAAATCGGTAAAGGTAAAGAAATAACAGTTGAAGAAGTGATGCAGGATGTGACATGTTACCTTCCATTTATTGAAGCTTCCGGAGGCGGTATAACAGTTAGCGGTGGAGAGCCATTATTACAGCTAGACTTTTTAATTGAGTTGTTTAAAAAGTGTAAAGAGGCTGGTATCCATACAACAATCGACTCTTCTGGTGGTTGTTATTCTGAGGAACCAGAATTCCAAAATAAGCTAGATATTTTAATGGATTATACAGATTTAGTTTTATTGGATCTGAAACATATCGATTCCAAAAAGCATCGTAAATTAACAGGGAAACCAAATGAACATATTTTACAATTTGCTCGTTATTTATCGGATAAGAATAAACCGATTTGGGTACGACACGTATTAGTTCCTGGTGTTACGGATAATGAAGAGGATCTACAAAAACTATCTAGCTTTATTCAAAGTCTGTCTAATGTTCAAAAAGTTGAAGTGTTACCATATCATAAGCTTGGTGTATATAAATGGGAGGCGCTTGGACACAAGTATCCACTCGCAAATGTAGAACCACCTACTGAGAAAAATGTAGAACATGCTAAATATATTTTACAAGCGGTCTAATCCAAATATTGGATTAGGCTTTTTGCTTTCTTTACAATAAAATCTAGAGTATATATTGATAAAAGAGTATACTGAAAATAGAATATCCATAATTTTGTACGGAATAAATGGAGAAATTTACATAATTGTAAAGGGAAATCAAAATAGTAAAAAGAATTAAGAAGTAAAAGAGTGAGTATCATGGAATAGAGAACATTTGTAAGTTATTGCGAAAGCTCTTATAGGAAAGTATAATGTAAAGATATGAGCACAGATAGGATTAAGGGGTCAATCTTATATGCTTTGCATATCCACGACAGGTACATAGCTGAAAGGGAATTATTAAAATCTGTTTATGTAATTTTTAAGGAAAATGTTTTTCCTATTGTCGTATATGCAATATGGAGAAACAAAAAGCTAGGAGTGGATTTGTTTGATAAAAAACCCCAAGGTTTTAATATTAACTGCACATTACGGTAATGGTCATGTGCAAGTAGCAAAAACATTAGAACAAACATTTCGCCAAAAAGGAATTGAAGATGTTATTGTATGCGACTTGTTTGGAGAATCACATCCATTTATAACTGACATTACAAAATATCTATATTTAAAAAGTTATACAATAGGAAAAGAATTATATCGTTTGTTTTATTACGGGGTAGAAAAAATTTATGATAAGAAAATAGCATCTTGGTATGCGAACTTTGGAAGGAAACGTTTGAAAACACTTTTACAGGTGGAGAAACCAGATATTGTAATTAATACATTTCCAATTATCGCTGTACCAGAATTAAAGAAACAAACAGGTATTTCAATTCCTGTCTATAACGTATTAACGGATTTTTGCGTGCACAAAATATGGATTCATCGAGAAGTAGATCGTTATTTTGTTGCAACGGATCATGTGAAAGAATTGATGGTTGATATCGGTGTACCTGCGGAACAAATTGTTGAAACAGGAATTCCAATTCGGAGTAGTTTTGAGTTAAAGGTAAATCCAGAAATCATATATAATAAATATCAGTTATGTAAGAATAAAAAGATTTTACTAATTGTAGCAGGTGCTCATGGGGTATTAGGAAATGTAAAAGAACTATGCCAATCATTTATGTCAGTGCCTAATTTACAAGTAGTTGTCGTTTGTGGGAAAAATGAAGCTTTAAAACAGGATTTATTAAGTTTACAGAAGCAAAATTCCGATGCATTAAAAGTGTTTGGGTATGTTGAAAATATTGATGAATTATTCCGTGTTACTTCTTGTATGATTACGAAGCCAGGCGGAATAACATTAAGTGAAGCAGCAGCGTTGCAAGTACCTGTCATTTTATATAAGCCTGTTCCAGGACAAGAAAATGAAAATGCGATGTACTTTGAAAGAAAGGGAGCAGCAGTTGTCATTCGCGATGATAGTGAGGTTTTTGCAAAAACAGAGGCATTATTACAAGATGATGTGAAGCTTCTTCAAATGAAAGAAGCAATGAAAAGCATCTATCTTCCAGAGCCAGCTGGCCATATTGTAGATGCAATTTTGGCGGAAAATCATGCAGAACCGCGTCATATACCTATTAAATCACCTGCTCTTGCACAATCTTTTACTTAATATGAAACCCTCTTTGTATATGTAAAGAGGGTTCTTTATTATTTTTAAAGAAAATTTAGTGAGTTATCCACAAAAGGATTGCGCTTTCATTAAACGGTAAAGTCGGAATATTAACAACTATATCCACATTGTCCACAATTTTTAGAAAAATATCCACAATTAAAACAGCTGATATATGCTTTAATATAGAAAAATATTAAATGTTTTTGAAAATTACTAACAATTTCATCAGTTTTGTGGATAAAGTTGTCCACAGCAAAAAAGTCCCTTATGTATAAGGGGCTTTTTTGCTTACTTCTATCAGTCGAGAAAATTATGTAATGAAAATGAATAATTAGGGGGGAAACTTCTAATTATTCATTTTCACTTTAAATGCTTTTCGAGCGATATCCTGCTGCACGATCTGCTTTTTGAAATTCGTGTTGATAGAGAACTTCTTGTGTACTAGATAATGTGTTTTTTGCTTTATCACGTTTCTTTTTATCCATTACAAATCACCTCGTGTCTTAAAGTTACTATTTATCGTTTCCAAAGACATGAGGGGATATACGCATATGGAAAATGTTAACGATTGATTATCATTTCAGAAAATTTAGATTACGCTTCTTTTAATTGATGAGCATCTTGGAAGGTTGTATCTCGCATTGTAGCAAGTGTGTATTGATCTTTTGGAATTTCATATAAGTTATACACTTCTTCGTTTGCGTTAATTTCATCATATACGGCTTTTCTTGTTTCGTTTGCTAGATTCACATATTGCAGTTTTTCTGCAGCTTTAATAGAACGAATATTTATTTTACGAATACGCATGAAAATTGTTTCAATATCTAATTCATAGAAAAGTTCACTAAAAAATGAATCTTTTGCCAATTTGTTATAGCCTTTTCCATGATATGGTTTGCCAAGCCATGTCCCGAGAAATCCAGCTTTTTCTTGCACATCAAATAAAGTAATTGTTCCGATAGGGTTACCCCATTCATCTAAAATTGTGCGTGAAATTAATTCACCACGCTCTTCAGCTTCAATCGTTTGTTTCGTTAAGAATAAATATTCTTCATAAGAATAAGCCTTTTGACGCACAAAAGGGAAGACAGCTGGATCCACCATTAACTCGTATAGAACGTGGCTGTCGTGTAAGTCGCGTTTTTTCAACATACTAACTCCTCCTCACACGAGGGTAGCATGACGAAAAAACACCCCACCCTCGAAATTTTTATATCAATCTTTAAAAAATTTCGGGGTGGGAATCGAACCCACTAGAACCAGTTTCTAACGCTGGTGGCGCACCATTTGCCTTCCCCATTCATCAATTTGAAAATGATAATCACGACACAAATTGATTATGGTTTCATTCAGTTTATAATCGTATAATACTTTATCTAGTCAAAAAAATAAACTAGTTTTTTTATTTTTTTGTAAATTATTTTTCCATCAATCATAGTTAGTACAGGCTTGGCTAAATAATGGAAAGGATGATGAGTCCATAGCACGAGATCGGCGTCTTTTCCAACCTCGATGCTTCCAATTCTATCCTCTAAACGCAAATTTCGTGCTGGGAATATGGTGATTCCTTCTAGTGCTGTTTTCTCGTCTAACCCTTCTCTTACTGCAACAGCAGCGCAAACATTTAAATATTGAATGGGTGTATAAGGATGATCTGTTGTGATAGAAACTTCCACACCATTTTTTGATAATATATGGTAAGTATCCCATGTTTTGTTTTTTAGTTCGATTTTAGAACGGCGTGTCAGAGTGGGACCAACTGAAACCTTCAAATTGTGTTTTGAAAGTTCTTCAACAATAAAGTGTCCTTCTGTGCAATGTTCAATGCGTAAATCGAGATTGAATTCTGTTGCAAAGCGTAGAGCAGAACTAATATCATCTGCTCGGTGAGCGTGGATACGTACGGGTATTTCACGACGTAGTGCTTTTAAAATAGGAAGCATTCGAAAATCAGCTTCGTGCCCGTAGTGTTGTGCTTCATAGAATGATTCCCGAAGTAACCCCATAATCCCCATACGTGTAATGGATTCTTTTGTTCCATTACTATGGACTTTTTTAGGATTTTCTCCAAAGGCAATCTTTAAACCAGCAGGTTCTTGAATAATCATATGATCAATACAAGTTCCAGCTGTTTTTATTACACAAGTAGTACCCCCGATAATATTTTGACTGCCAGGCATAACGTGAACGGTTGTAATTCCGTTTTGTACAGCGTCTTGAAAGGCAATATCGAAAGGATGGATTCCATCTAAAGAACGAATATGTGGTGTTGAAACTTCAGATGTTTCATTGGCATCATTTCCAGCCCAACCAGTACCTTCATCATAGAGACCAAGGTGAGTATGGACATCAATAAAGCCAGGTAAGAGATGGAGTGCTCGTGCATCTATAACGGTCATATCTTGAGTAGGTGGAATAAAAGGTTTGACCTCGGTAATTCGCTCTCCTGTAACGAGTACATCTCCTTGAAACTTTTGAGATGTAATAGGGTATACAATGGCTTGTTTGAGCAATATTTTCATAGGTACCTCATTTCTGTTACTTTATAATGCTAATGGAAGTTAAGGGAAAGTAACTGAAAGGTTATTTGTATGGTAATGCTTCGGATCCTAGAAAATGAAAGTTTTGAAAGAGCCCATGTAAAATTGTGTTTTAGAAGTACTACATTGTATGCGAAAGTATATTTTGTAATGCATGGTCTATTTCTGGAAATGTGTATTGGTATCCATGTTCAATTGCTTTAATGGGTAATACACGTTGCCCTTCTAGTACAAGTATGCTCATTTCACCTAATAAAGTTTGAATGATAAAAGAAGGTACAGGCAACCAATGAGGCTTTTTCATTATAGTTGCAATGGTTTCTCCAAATTCCTTCATTCTTATAGGTGTTGGTGCTGTCATATTAAGAGGACCATCAATTTCTTTTTTGTGTATAATGAAATCCATCATACGAACGACATCGTCTATATGAATCCATGATAACCATTGCTTCCCAGAACCAATGGTGCCGCCGATATAGAATTGATAGGGAAGTAGCATTTTTGGAAGAGCTCCTTCATTTGCACCTAATACAACTCCAAATCTTGCGTAGATTGTTCGTATTCCGAGAGAACGCGCTTTAGATGCTTCTTGTTCCCATGAATATACTGTATTTGCTAAAAAGTCATTTCCAGGAGTCTCATGCTGTTCTGTAAAAGACTCTATTTCAGACGTTCCATAGTATCCAATAGCACTTGCGTTAATAAATGTGTGTGGCTTTGTATGGAGTCCCTGCAATTGTTTAATGAGTCCTTTTGTTGTTTGAATTCTACTGTTTAAAATGGCTTTCTTTTGTTGCTTTGTCCATCTACTATTAATAGACTCTCCGGCTAGATTAATAACTACATCAATAGAAGAGAGGGGGAAGGTTTGTAAATCTGGTGTCCATTGAACATACTGAAGGTTAGGATCGGAAGTTTCAGTAGTTTTTTTTCGTGTGAGAATGTAAACAGTATATCCTTTTTGAATAAAAAAAGTAGAAAGGGATTTACCGATAAAGCCTGTACCACCAGAAATTGCGATTTTCACAAGTATTTCCTCCTCATTATATATATTCTTGAAAAGA
The DNA here is from genome assembly GCF_000238655.1 of Bacillus sp. 7_6_55CFAA_CT2. Classification (NCBI taxonomy): domain Bacteria; kingdom Bacillati; phylum Bacillota; class Bacilli; order Caryophanales; family Bacillaceae; genus Bacillus; species Bacillus sp. 7_6_55CFAA_CT2. Next base: position 192,153 of record NZ_JH414713.1, read on the forward strand.
AAAAATGTTCCTCGACTATGTTAAAATAATAGAGAGGTGAGAGTATGGCTGTCATTACAAAAATAGAAGTACAAAAACGATCGAAAGAACGATTTAATATTTATATTGATAAAGGTCAAGGCGAAGAGTACGGATTTAGTGTGGATCAAGTAATCTTAATAAAACATGGATTACAAAAAGGCTTAGAAATTGATGAAATCGAGTTAGGAAATATTTTGTACAATGAAGAAGTGCAAAAAGCATATTTACAAGCAATCTCCTATTTATCCTATCAAATGAGAACAAAACAAGAAATAGAAGATTTTTTACGAAAAAAAGAAGTGGGACAGGCCATCATCTCTGAAGTCGTTTCGAAATTATTACATGACCGATATATTAATGATAAAGAGTATGCTGTTTTATATACGCGAACGCAAAGTAATGTGAATCGAAAAGGTCCAACTGTTATTAAAAGAGAGTTATTAAATAAAGGTGTTCAGGATTTAATTATTACACATAGTTTACAAGAATATCCGAAGGAAAAGCAAATTGGGAATGCCTTGTTTCTCATAGAGAAGAAGAAAAAATCTTATCAAAAACATTCTTTTTTACAAATGAAACTAAAGTTAGATGAGATGCTTGTTCGAAAAGGATATTCTAGAGAAGTAATTCAAATTTGTTTGGAAGAATTGAAAGACGAAAAAGATGACGAAAAGCAACAAGAAGCGTTACACTATCATGGGAATAAATATTATGAGAAATATAAGAAGCATGATGGATGGACATTTGAAAACAAGATGAAACAAGCGTTATATCGAAAAGGATTCTCTATTGATGAAATCGAGATATTTTTGCAAATGAAACGCGAAGAGGAATGAGGAGAATAAGATGAATATGCCAAAACGCTACAGTGAAATGACACCGCATGAGCTAAGGGAAGAAATTGGCGCTTTGAAGGAGCAAGCAGTAAAAGCTGAGCAGCTTGGGATTGTCAATGAATTTGATGTATTAATGAGAAAAATGGCAATGGCTCGTGCTTATATGACGGATATAAACAAATTCCGTATTGGTGAAACATATGAATTAGTAGAAGAACCTGGTGTATTATTTAAAATTACGTATTTCAATGGGGTATTTGCTTGGGGATATAAGCAAAATGATAATGAAGAGATTGGCATACCAATTTCCTTATTGCAAGAAAAATAAAAACCAGAGAGCATATATCTCTCTGGTTTTCATCTTTGGTAGGCGTTAAAGGAGATAGGAGATTCTAAAATTGGCGTTTTTTACATTCATTTGCCAATATAATGAGAGACTGGGTTTGTTGCGTCTGTCCGTTAACTTGCGCTTTCGCATGTTTTGGACGAGTCCACGTATGGTTAAATAATTCAGAACGACTATCTAAGCGATCACGGTAGCTCATCTTTATCACCTCGTGTAGGAAGTTAATTTAATTTGTATTACTCTTCCTGCTGATTTGCAGCACGCATACGTTCTTGTGGGTGCGTGTTAATTGTGCCGTTAGGTCGTTTCGAAGCGAAGCGTGATTTCGCTTTCGGTTGACCGTCGATTTTGCTGTTGTTTTTTGACTCAGACCAAAATTCGGCTTGTTTACCCATTACGAACGCCCTCCTCATTATCGGTTGATACCTCTTTAAGAAGTATCAATTATAGAATGTGCAAAATTGAAGAAACTATCCTTTAGAAATGAAGGGATAAATAGGTAAAAGGAGATTATAATATGAATGATATTTATGAAACATTAACGAAAGAATTATTAGACAAGAATGACAAGCTTTCTTACGCACAAGCTCGTGCGTGGGTTGAGTTACTATGGGAAGATTTTCAAACAACTTATGCAAAATCAGGTCGTTATCAAGGCGATGAAATGACAGAACAAGTGGTACGATCATGGATTAATAATCATGGTGTACGCCTTCATGAAATGCGTACAAATAATCCGAAGTATAGTCATTTAATTAATCAAGAAGATCATTTGAAACATTAAAAAAAGACGACTT
>NZ_JH414713.1:194408-213881 GCF_000238655.1 Bacillus sp. 7_6_55CFAA_CT2
TNTTTTTTTAAATGTGGAAGTAATTCCAGTTTTTTTCGAAGCTTTTCTTCACTAAAGATCCATCCTGTATAGGAACTAATAATATTTAAATTGTGGTCGAGCTGAACGATTGCAACAAATGGATAATAATCTTTACTTCGATATCGTAAATCAATGAATCGTACTTCATAATAATGGTCATGATCAAAAATATCCCAGCGATATACAGGAGAGAAAGATAGAAAGGCCGAGATGTTTTCATCTTGTTTAGCTGCTCGCATAATATTATTGTCTGGGAACGGTACCCGATCGAACTTATCATATATCATGATGTTACCACGGTGCCATCTCGCAACGTAGTAATAATCAGCCGTAACGATTGCTAAATGGTAATGGTAAAATCGGTAAGAAGGAGAAATGATAATCTTTTCGACATTTTTGAAACGTTTGTGTACAACGCTTCTTATATTTCTGTGCATCATAATCCGTCCGATATAGTAAACAATCATTAATATATATGCCGCTAAAGCTGTATATCCCTTATGAGAACCGACGAGCATGCAAGCAATTGCAAGTATATGGATAAAGAAAATTACGGTATCGAATGTATTAATCACGCCGAGTGCGACCCATTTTTTTGTGAAAGGCCGTAATGCTTGTGTACCATAGGCATTGAAAATATCTACAAAGACGTGAAGGAAGACAGCAATAAATGACCAAAGCAGTAGATGAAGATATGGAGCGTCTGAAAAGAAGGCGAAAGAGATGCCACTTATAAGGAATGACCAAAGAATTACCGCAGGAATAGAATGAGTAATCCCACGATGATTTCTTATATATTTAGCGTTATTACGCAATTTTAAAACTGTGTCAATGTCAGGAATGTTGGAACCAGCAATTGTAGCAAGCATAACAGCTTGGGGGCCAATATCACTTTGTGCTATGGCTGGATCTAATGTTGCTAAGCTACCTAAAGTGATACCCATAACAAGGTGAGTGGCTGTGTCCATAGAAATCCACCTCCGTTTTTTATTAATGTAACTCTTTTTATTCGATACCTCAAGTCCTTTGCCTTCTATTTCCTGTATCATCTTACTTAAATTTTTTCCTAAAATCTTTATAATAGTACTTATATGCAAAAAAATGAGGGGGATCAAGTTTGACACTTGAAATACTAAACAATTTTAATATAGAGCAGTTTCAAAATGATTTAATTGGTTGGTTTGAAGAAGAACAGCGCGACTTACCATGGAGAAAGAATAAAGATCCATACCGCGTTTGGGTTTCTGAAATTATGTTACAGCAAACAAGAGTAGAAGCTGTAAAACCATATTACGCAAATTTTATGGGGAAGTTTCCTACACTTGAAGCGTTAGCGAATGCAGATGATGAAGAAGTATTAAAAGCATGGGAAGGTTTAGGATATTATTCTAGAGCACGTAATTTACATGCGGCAGTAAAAGAGGTAAAAGAAGTATACGGCGGAGTTGTACCAAGTGATGTAAAGAAAATTGAAAAGTTAAAAGGAGTGGGACCATATACAAAAGGTGCTATTTTAAGTATCGCATATGGTATACCAGAGCCGGCAGTTGATGGAAATGTTATGCGTGTATTATCTCGTATTTTATCAGTATGGGGTGATATTGCAAAACCAAAGACTCGAAAAGTTTTTGAAGAGATTGTGCGTGAAATTATTTCAGTAGAAAACCCATCTTATTTTAATCAGGGATTGATGGAATTAGGTGCACTAATTTGTATTCCGAAAAATCCAGCATGCTTACTTTGTCCTGTACGTGAACATTGCAGAGGATATGCTGAAGGTGTTCAAAAAGAATTACCAGTAAAAAGTAAAGCGAAAGCTCCTAAAATGGTACCTATTGTTGCAGGTGTACTTCAAACTGAAGACGGTCGTTACGTTATTAATAAACGTCCAAGTACAGGTTTGTTAGCTAACATGTGGGAGTTTCCGAATGTGGAACTTGGAGAAAGTATTCGAAATCAGAAGGAACAGCTTATAGATTATATGAAAGAAAAATTTGAGCTCGAGGTTTCTATTGATGAATACGCAATGAATGTACAACATACGTTTACACATCGTACTTGGGATATATTTGTATTTTACGGAAAAGTAACAGGTAATATTGTTGATACAGATACATTAAAATTTGTATCAAAAGAGGTATTTGAGCAATTACCTTTCTCAAAATCACACCGTACTATTTATGAAAATTGTGTGGAGAAAATTACAATGCAATAAATAAAAAAGTGTTCCCAATCTAGGGAACACTTTTTTAATCGTAAGAAATTTTTGTCCCATGAGTCCAACTAGCTTCACCTTCTTGTAAGCCGCCTCTTGATTCGATTTCTACTACAATTTCTTTGTAAATACTTTGCCCTTCTACATTTAAATAAGGCAGAACCTGTTGTAGTGAGTGATGAAAATAAGCTAATTCATCTTCTTTCCATTCATTTTTTGAAATCATCGTTAGTTCAGTCATATCGCGTCCTATATACATATTTACACCTCCATTTTCTATAGTTTGAATGAGTAACAAAAGTTATATGCGGAAATTTTAAAAAAGAAAATTACGGATAGCTTCTAAGTGAATTGGTTACATTATTGATTGTGGAGGTGAGAAAGATGAGTAAAAAACAACAAGGTTATAACAAAGCAACTTCTGGTGCTAGCATTCAAAGTACAAATGCTAGTTATGGTACAGAGTTTTCAACTGAAACAGATGTACAAGCTGTAAAACAAGCAAACGCACAATCAGAAGCAAAGAAAGCACAAGCTTCTGGTGCACAAAGTGCAAACGCTAGTTATGGTACAGAATTTGCAACTGAAACAGACGTGCATTCTGTGAAAAAACAAAATGCTAAGTCAGCTGCAAAACAATCACAATCTTCTAGCTCAAATCAGTAATGAAAGAAAAACACTTCTCTAATTCGGGAGAAGTGTTTTCTTTTTGCGTGGATCGTTGTAATGAAAAGAAAGCGAACGACATAACTTCTAATAAGTCAACAAATGTAGTCAAAGGAGAAGGAAGTTAACAATTAGAATTATGTAATTAGGAATAATAACTGATGAATAAGTCCAAAAGGGGGTAAGTAATGAACGATTTTGATAAGTTGGTAGGGGAGCAATTAGAAACGATGGATGAGTTGTTAAAGTTACAAGCACATCTAGAGAAGTATCAACAAATCGAAATGAATGAAAAAGATACGTGCGATAAAAAAGAACTGCATTTTATCCGTCAGGAAATATATAGAACAGAAGTAGCGTTGAAGATGTTACATGAGAAATTTGAAGAACAAACGAATAGTGTAATTCAATCTTTTGCAACTGAAAAAATGATTTCAAATTTAGGGTAAGATATATTGTTATCTTCAGGTGAAAAGTCCTTCTTTGTATGGAAATAGAGAAGGGCTTTTTCTATTACATGTCCTCGCTTATAAATAATGCAGTACAATCCCTATCTCTTAAGAAGAGTTGGGGCATAGTATTCAACGATAAACCTCCTGCATATTCAGTTTGAAAAATAGAGTCTTATCCCTTTAGTTTTAAAATTTCGACAAAAAAGTTATAATAGAAAAAAAGTGAATGCCGTTCAAAGGGCATTTGCAGTTGAAAGAAGGGAGCATATATGGGATTTCCCAAAGAAGGAGAAAAAGTACAAATACATAGTTATAAACATAATGGCTCCATTCATAGAATGTGGGAAGAAACAACAATTTTAAAAGGGACACAGAGTCTTGTAATCGGAGCGAATGATCGTACAGTAGTTACAGAATCGGATGGCCGAACATGGATTACTCGTGAACCAGCAATTTGTTATTTTCATGCCAACTATTGGTTTAATGTGATTGGGATGCTTAGGGAAGATGGCGTATATTATTATTGTAATTTAAGCTCACCTTTTGCGTATGATCCTGAAGCATTAAAGTATATTGATTATGATTTAGATATTAAAGTATATCCAGATATGACATATACGCTTCTAGATGAAGATGAGTATGAAAAACATAGTCAAATTATGCAGTATCCACCTGTTATTGATACAATTTTAAAACGAAATGTAGCACATTTAACACAGTGGATTCATCAAAGAAAAGGTCCATTTGCACCAGACTTCGTAGATATGTGGTATGAACGATATTTAATGTACAGAAATTAAAACAAACCTGCAGGGGGCTTCCCGGCAGGTTTGTCCTATTAGAGGGGGGATTATGTGCAAGGCATAAAAAGATATTTACAATTTGTTAAACCATATCGATGGCTTATTGCTATTACAATTATTATTGGACTAGTTAAGTTCGGTATCCCACTTATTATGCCGTGGTTATTAAAGTATATTATCGATGATGTAATTCAAGGCGCGGGCTCACTTCAAGATAAAACATCTCAATTAATAACAGCGATTGGAATTGCTTTTTTTATTTTTGCGGTATTAAGACCACCGATTGAATATTATCGTCAATATTTCGCCCAACGTATCGCAAATACAATACTGTATGATTTGCGGAAGCATATTTTCGGTCACTTACAAAAGTTAAGTTTACGTTATTACTCCAATACAAAAACAGGGGAGATTATTTCGCGTGTCATCCATGATGTAGAACAAACGAAGGATTTTGTAATTACTGGTTTGATGAACGTCTGGTTAGATACTGCAACAATTGCTATTGCTATCATTGTTATGTTTTCTATGAATATAAAATTAACATTTGTTGCGTTATTGATTTTACCTATTTATGTAATTGCAGTGAAATATTTTTTCGGACGTCTTCGGAAATTGACGAAAGAGCGTTCACAAGCGTTAGCGACGATGCAAGGGTATTTGCATGAACGTATTCAAGGAATGCAAGTGACACGTAGCTTTGCGTTAGAAGAGTATGAGGGGAAGCAGTTTGAAAAAAGAAATAATGAATTTTTAACGAAAGCATTAACCCATACAAGTTGGACGGCAAGAACATTTTCGGCAGTAAATACGTTAACCGATTTAGGTCCGTTACTTGTGATTGGTTTTGCAGCATATGAAGTAATTCAAGGGCAGTTAACGCTAGGAACGATGGTAGCTTTTGTTGGATATATGGATAGTTTATATAGTCCGCTTCGCCGCCTTGTTAATTCATCTACAACATTAACACAATCTTTTGCATCGATGGACCGTGTGTTTGAACTGTTAGATGAAAAATACGATATTGTTAATGTACCAAATGCGGTACAAACGAAAAAATTAAATGGAGAAATTGTATTTGAAAATGTTTCTTTTCGTTATAATGCAGATGAAAAAGAGATATTACACAACTTGTCATTAACTATGCAGCCTGGAGAGAAAGTAGCGCTTGTAGGAGCGAGTGGGGGAGGAAAGTCATCTCTTGCTAGTTTGATCCCGCGTTTCTATGATGTTTCTGAAGGCGCGGTTTATGTAGATGGCATAGATGTAAGAAAGTACAATATGAGAAATTTGCGTAGTCATATTGGAATTGTACTGCAGGATAATTTATTGTTTAGCGATACAATTGGAGCTAATATTTTATATGGAAATCCGAAAGCTACAGAGAAAGAAGTGATTGCAGCTGCCAAAGCTGCGCAAATTCATGATTTTATTATAGACTTACCAGATGGTTATAATACTGTCGTTGGAGAACGTGGTGTGAAGCTATCAGGCGGGCAAAGACAACGCGTGGCAATTGCACGAGTGTTTCTAAAGAATCCGTCGGTACTTATATTAGATGAAGCAACTTCAGCATTAGATTTAGAAAATGAAAGGTATATTCAAGAGGCGCTTCAGACGTTAGCTGCTGACCGGACAACGATTATAATTGCACATCGATTAGCGACGATTACACATGTTGATACGATTATTTACATTGAAGACGGTGAGATTAAAGAGACTGGTTCTCATGAAGAGTTAATGCGAAAAAGAGGATTTTATTACAATTTATATCAACTTCAACATATAACAGAAACAGCTCCTTTAGCATAAAAGGAGCTGTTTTTTTATTCGTCTTCTTTTTTATCATCGATTTGGAGTTCTTTTTCTGGTTTATGATATGTGTAGAAGCTATCTACAAGCAAATCTAAATGCTCTACTTCTTCACTATAGTTAATGATGGAAGAAATAAGAGGGAAGAGATGTAACCATGTTTTATATGCTTCTTCATCGTCTTTATTTTGATATTCCATAAAGATATCAATTAATTCTTGTTTACCTGTTTCAACTTCATCAAGCATTTCAACTGATTGTTGTTTTTTTGCTTTACCAATAAATTTTAATAAAACTTGTTCATGATAATGCGTTAATGAGTCAAGTTCGTTTTGGATAGATTCCTGAAATTCTTCTGGCATATAGCGCAGTTCATTTTCAGTACGGTGTAATGATTTTAACGTACTTAAAGCACGGCTTGTTGTCGCTAACATTTGTCTGAATAAAACGAGCTTACGAATTTTTGCGAACTTTACTTTTTTCGTATAGCTTCTTTCTTCTTTATACAGCAAATAGTAATGATTTAGTTTGATCATTTTTTCTTTCATACGATCAATATCAGTTTTTAGCGTTGTAAAATCAGAAGCCTGCCTGCTATTCATTCGAATCCATTTTACAATTTCTTCTGTATTATCAACGATACGATGATAAAGTTTTGTTTCATATTTTGGCGGCATAAATACTAAATTTACAAGTGAAGCCGCAATAATACCAATCATAATCGTCGCAAATCGAAGTAAGGCAAAACTAAAGAAATCTTCGCCTTGATACTCCATAATGGCGATAACTGTTACTAAAGCAATTGATATTGTGTTTTCTAATCGTAATTGTAATGTAAGAGCAATTACTAATATACATGTTAATCCAATAATAAAAGGATTATGTCCAAAAGCAGTAGCAAATGCGATAGCAAATATCGCACCAATTACATTTGCTTGAATTTGTTCAAGTGCTGTTAAATAAGAACGGTATACAGACGGTTGAACAGCAAAGATAGCTGAAATTCCCGCAAATACCGGACTCGGTAATTGAAGTAAAATACAAGCAAATAAAGCTAACGTGATGGCAATACCCGTTTTTAAAATGCGAGCACCAAGTTTCATACCCTTAATAAGATCCTTTCTCTTGTCATAATGAATGTACAACATGATACTATACATTCATTACAATATGTTAGCAAGTGATATTTTAGTGACGTTAAAAGAAATTAGTTTTCATTTTATCCCGCTAATTGTGAGTAGTAAGATTCCTGCCTCAAAAATTAGAAGCTAGATGCCGGTAAACGCTCGATTGGTGTAGGCTAATTAAAGTTTCACTTTATAATTTTTCCTAATTCCTTTTAAACATCAGTTTTTAGTAAAAAAACCTGCTGAATTTCAGCAGGTCTCAAATTGTTACTATAGATTACTATGAGAAGCGTACTTCGTCAATTTTTTCTTAATAATGAAAATTACTCATTTTACTCTGTTGAGATAGATGGGTCTGCCTGTTCTTTTTTCGGGATAATCTCAAAAAACTGGTTCTGTATATCATCTAATAATGCTGTTAATAAAGCAACTTCCTCATATTGCTCATGTTCGTTTAGTACACGAATATAGTCTAGCAATAATTCAGTTACATCTTTCAAACCATTTTTACTAATTGATTGTAATGTAACATTTGCCCCTTTTGCAATTCTTCTTTTTAAGGCCTGTTCTGTTAGGCCTAAGTTTGAATCATGACGTAAATAAACAACACCGCCAGTCATGCCAGCACAAATCCATGGACCAGGGTCACCTAAAACAAGCGCTCGCCCATTTGTCATATATTCAAAAGCAAAACCTTTAATATTGGAGTATGCCCCTATATTTCCTTGCTCTTTTTCACGGAGTGGTTTTGTTATTCTACCTCCAATTATCATGTCTGCCCCAGAAAGGCGAATGCCAGCGCGAGCATCAGCGTTCCCTTGCACGTATAGTGCCCCTTTTTGTGCACCATATCCAAATCCTTTTCCGACAGAACCGTTATAATATACTCCGTCTTTTCCTTTTGATTTCGTTATATAAATCCCACCACCAAAGGAAGTTTTACCAATGCCATCTTGTGCGCCGCCATTTACGTGTATAAATAAATTTTCACTATTGTAAGCGCCTAACCCATTTCCGGGAATAGAACCATTCGTATACTTTAATGTAAGTGGTTCAAGTTGAGTAGCTTCATATAGTTTACTGCGAACGCGATAACATGATTCTAGACCACCCATAACGCGTTGCTCTACACCAACGCCTACTAATTCTTTTGAGTCAGCGGAATGAACTGTCTTAAATTGTTTTTCTGGTACGCCATCTGTTGTTGTAACAGATGGATGTTCTATTATTTGTAATAAATTACGTAAGTTTAATAAATTTTCGCCTCGAACTTGCTCTAATAAATCAGAACGCCCAACAATTGCTTGTAAATTTTTATACCCAAGCTGTCCTGTTAATCGTTTTAGTTCTATACCGAAAGAGGTGAATAAATTTAGCAGGCCAGTAACTGCGCTTTCTAATTCGCGTGGGACGAAGCGGCGTAACCCATGTTCTTTTGCTTGTGCTTCAGACTCGATTTGTGTCGCAATTCCGACATGGCAAGTATCTAGATGACACCCACGGCAAGTAGTGCAGCCGATTGCAATCATTGATAGTGTGCCAAATCCAATACGGTTTGCTCCGAGAAGCATGATTTTCAAGGCATCATTTACACTTCGAATACCACCATCTGCCCAAATCTCTACTTTATGTCTCATGCTCGCTTCTAATAAAGCGTTGTGAGCGGCTTTAACACCAATTTCTACAGGAAGACCTACATGTTGCAAGGCGTGAATACGTGCAGCACCTGTTCCGCCATCGAATCCGCTAATGTTAATAAAATCAGCACCAGCTTTGGCGATACCGACAGCAATTGTTCCGATATTAGGAACGACAGGGACTTTCACGGCTACTTTGGCAAGTTGATTAGCTGTTTTAATTTCCGTAATCATTTGAGCTAAATCTTCAATTGAATAAATATCATGGTTATTAGAAGGTGAAATTAAATCTGAGCCAATTGTCGCATTACGTGCTTCAGCGATTTTGGCTGTTACTTTTGAACCAGGTAAATGCCCACCTTCCCCAGGCTTTGCGCCTTGACCGATTTTGATTTCAATTAAGTTCGATGAGTTTAGTAGTTCGGCATTTACTCCAAATCGCCCAGATGCCACTTGTTGTCCACGTGTATGTGGATATTTTCCAATCATATCTTTAATTTCGCCGCCTTCACCGTTCAAGCTAATCATATTTAGCTGATCGGCCGCTTCTGCATATGCGCGAAAGGCAATTTCGTTTTGAGAACCAAATGACATAGAACTAATAATGAATGGAAAATCATGGTTTTTAATGCCGATAGATACTTCTTCAGTTGGAACGACATGTTTTGTTTGTTTCGTTTGAACAAGGTGTCTGATTGCGATGGGATTATTCTCTTCTAGTTCACTTAACTTGTCACGGTAATCATCATAAGAATTTCCTTTTGCAACATCGCCGATTGCTTTCCAAATTCGCGGGAATATATGAAATGATTTTCGCATTCTAATTTTAGGATTGTTATAATCATCCGCTCGCATTTTTGCATCTTCAGCAAGTGATTCAAGTGAAAAAGCTAAATCATTTGAACCGAAGAAATTTGTAATCTGTAATATATTTGCGATTTCTTCATGTAACCCAATAGATGAATAGAGACGTCCGTAACCACGTAACTCATGAATTCCAATTGTTGAAATGACTTTTTCTAATCCTTTATTAAGTGCATTATACAGATTCGTAATTGGTGTTTTTGTTCCGTCATTTACAGTCGCGAATAATAAATATGGATTAATACCATCTGCTCCTAATCCATATAGCGTGACAATGTCATGTAAGGAGCGAAGGGCACCAGAACGTATAACGAGAGAACAATTGCGGCGTAATTTATTTTCACTTAATGCTTGATGTACTTTAGCAGTAACTAAATGTGGATCAATCCACAATCGCTCATTTAGATGGGCTTTTGCGTCATCTAATACTAGTAGGGAAGCACCGTTGTTAACAGCAGCTATCGCTTCAGAACTAATGCGGCTTAATGCACATTGTAGAGTTTCTGACGAGCTGAATGTAGCAGAGATTGTGGCGATAGAGTTATGAGTTTTAAATAGCTCTATGAGTTGTTCGTACGTAATTGTGTGTAATTCCTCTGCAATAGGTTGTGCCACGCTTCCTTCTAAAATAATTGGTGAAAGCATTTCAACTACAAATGGCCGTTTTGCGCCGCTTAATAAACTTGGACGCTCTCCAAGTACAGTACGTGTAGAGAAGTGTTCAATTTCACGGTCACGGTCAATTGCAGGGTTTGTAACAACAGCTACACTTTCTTTAATGAAGTCAGCGATATTTCGTCTATCAGTATCAAGTGCGGCAAGTGGTGAGTCATGCCCAAGTGAGCGTATTGGCTCAACGCCTTTTGTTGCCATCTGTTCAAGGAGTTGAATATGTTCTCGGTCCCATCCGAAAGCGACGTATTGTTTCGTTTCAACTTGAACAGAATCACATAGCCCTTGGATTTTTTTCGTTTCAGGGATAGATAAATTTAAATGGTAATTGGTAGTATCAATTCGCTTTTTAAAACGGTTATATACTTGGATTTGATATTTGTCATATTCATAAAGAACAAGTTCAGCTTGTTCATTCCATTTTAATCCGACTTTTTCTCCAGGAGCGAGTGGTTTTGGTTCTGCTACATATTTAGTTGGTGATACAACTCCAGGTTCAGAAGAGAAAATATAAGAGCTCTCTGTCTCTACTTTCCATACTGGGCGTAATCCAAGGGAATCAACGCTGAAAACAGCTTCATCTTTAAAACGGGAAATGATGCCAGCTGGTCCTTGGGCAAAATGTCCCCATGCTTCACGTATATACGTATATAAATCTTGTAAAGGTGTTTCATAAAGTTTAATTTCATTAATAATTGGTGGGAATAGAATTTCCATTGCTTCAAATAAGCTGTAGTTGTATTGAACAAGTAGGGTTTCTAAGGTGCGGTTTAAATCTTGAGAGTCACTGCCTCCTGCAGTAAGTGGTACATCAATCATTTCGGCTTGATCGCGTAATTTCGCAATTGTGTTAATTTCACCATTATGTCCGAGAATGCTAAATGGTTGTACACGAAAAAAATTAGATAATGTATTAGTAGAGTAGCGGTTATGTCCTAATGTCATAGTTGAAGCGATAAGCGGATGTTGTAAATCATTATAGTAGGCAACAAGCGTATCACCAGCACCTAGAACTTTATATACAACATGATCACGACTTAATGAAGCAACATGAATTGCTTCGTTTTCCTCTATTTTTATTGTGACAGAAAATAATGTTTGCTCAATATTTGTAATTTCGTTTTCTGCGATAAGGGCAACTTGCCAAAATAAAGGTTCTTCTTGTTTACCAAGTGGACCGAGCGCATCTGAGTTTGTTACATCATCACTTTCGAAAATGATAGTAAAGTTTTTGTTGTTTAATTGCGTACGAATATAATCTTTTAAGGCAGTAATGTCTTCTTTTTTATTTAGAAAAAAATGTCCAACGATAAAGTGGGGATGATCCACAATCGTTGGATTATATCCGCTACTTTTTAGTTTTTCATTCCAAAGCGTTTTTGGTATATCAATGTGAATGCCGATGCCATCGCCCTCACCATTAATGAAACCAGCTCTATGATTCATTTTGACGAGTGATTGTATGCAAAGGTCAATGTTTTCTTTTGTAGCAATTTTTCGTTTCTCCATAACGGAAACGATTCCACACGCATCATGTTCTGCATTTCTATAATCTCGAAATAAAGACGGTGTCCATGTATTTTTTTATTGAGCATCCGTCAATCCCCCCTTTTGTAAAAATTAGAATAATCTTACTATTTAAGGTGCGAATCACCTTGTACACAGAGATAGTAATGCTGTAAAAGAATATAAAACAGATAATTATGAATAATTATACTATTAATACGTGATTTATGAAATAGAAAAAAGGAAAAAAGAAAGGTGAGCTTTCTTTTTTCCTTTTAATGACGGGATTATTTATTGTCTGCTAGGGCGGCAAATGCTCTGCCGACAGCTTCGATTGTATATTCAATATCTTCTTTTGTATGTTCTGTAGTTAAGAACCATGCCTCGTATTTAGAAGGTGCTAAGTTAATTCCTTCTTGAAGCATAAGCTTGAAGAATTTACCGAACATTTCACCGTCTGTATCTTGTGCGGCATCGTAATCTTCAATTGTATTTGTTGTGAAGTATACAGTTAAAGCCCCTTTTAGACGGTTTAATGTAATGTCGATATTATGTTTCGCTGCTTGTTCTAAAATTCCTTTTTCAAGCATTGCACCAAGTTCATCTAATTTCTCATAAAGCCCTTCTTGTTGAAGCACTTCTAGACAAGCGATACCTGATGCCATAGAAGCAGGGTTTCCTGCCATTGTACCAGCTTGGTATGCAGGTCCAAGCGGAGCAACTTGTTCCATAATTTCTTTCTTACCACCGTAAGCACCGATTGGTAAGCCGCCGCCAATAACTTTACCAAGCGCTGTTAAGTCAGGTGTCACACCAAGTAAGTCTTGAGCACCACCGTACATAAAGCGGAAAGCAGTAATAACTTCATCATAAATTACTAGTGCGCCAGCTTCGTGAACAAGTTCATTCACTTTTTCAAGGAATCCTGGTTTAGGCTCTACAATACCGAAGTTTCCAACGATTGGTTCTACAAGGATAGCTGCTACTTCATGACCCCATTTATCTAAAGCCTCTTTTAAAGTTTCTACATTATTAAATGGAACGGTAATAACTTCTTGTGCAATACTTTGTGGTACGCCAGCTGAGTCAGGAGTTCCTAAAGTAGAAGGACCAGATCCAGCTGCCACAAGTACTAAATCAGAATGACCGTGGTAACAACCAGCGAATTTCATGATCTTTGTGCGACCTGTATAAGCACGAGCAACACGAATCGTTGTCATCACTGCTTCTGTACCAGAGTTTACGAAACGGACTTTATCTAATGCAGGCATTGCTTCTTTTAACATTTTTGCGAATTTTACCTCTAGCGCTGTTGGTGTTCCATAAAGTACCCCATTTTCAGCAGCTGTTGTAATTGCTTTTGTTATATGCGGATGAGCATGTCCAGTAATAATAGGACCGTATGCTGCTAAATAATCGATATATTTATTTCCGTCTACATCCCAGAAATAAGCGCCTTTCCCACGTTCCATAGCAACAGGAGCGCCGCCGCCAACTGCTTTAAAAGAACGAGAAGGACTATTAACACCGCCAACGATATGCTCTAAAGCTTCTTTATGTAATGCTTCTGACTTTGTGAATTTCACTACAATTCATCTCCTTACAAAAATCTATGTATTATTCTAACATGTTTTTCGAAAAGACGTATTGTTTGTGATAGCGCAGGCAGTTGGGTAAACTATTCGTTGTGACATTTAGGAGGGGGGTCCGATTATGAAATCGGTAATTGAGGTACAAGGGTTACGTAAAGAGTTTACAGCCTATTCAAGTCGTCCGGGCTTAAAGGGTGCATTTCGCGATTTATTAAATCGTAATTATAAAATAGTACCAGCAGTAAATGATGTATCTTTTACTGTAAAGCAAGGTGAAATGGTTGGTTATATCGGTGAGAACGGTGCTGGTAAATCAACAACAATTAAAATGCTTACGGGGATTTTAACTCCGACATCAGGGCAAATCACAGTAAATGGAATGAACCCACATAAACAAAGAGAAGAATTTGTAAGAACAATTGGTGTTGTTTTTGGACAGCGTTCGCAACTTTGGTGGGATATTGCAGTACAAGAATCGTTTCGTTTATTAAAGAAAGTGTACGGTGTATCAGATGCTCAGTATAAGGAGCACATGGAGCACGTAATTGAAACGTTAGATATAGGGCCTTTATTAGATAAACCAGTTCGAAAATTATCTCTTGGTCAAAGGATGCGTTGTGAATTAGCGGCAGCCTTAATTCATAATCCACCGTTATTATTTTTAGATGAGCCAACAATTGGGTTAGATGTACTTGTGAAATTGAAAATACGTGAATTTTTAAAAGAAATGAATGAACGTTATAAAACAACAATTTTATTAACAACACACGATATTACTGATATTGAAGCTTTATGTGAGCGCGTTATCATGCTGGATGAAGGGAATATTATGTATGACGGTTCTTTAAGTAATCTTCGTACGCAGTGGGGAGCAGAGAAGGAAATTCACTTTCAGTTTGTTGCACCAGTTTCCTATCAGGCTTTATCAATGGTTATGCCAGATAATCATGTCGTTTGGTCGAAAGCGAAAGAGGAAAATGCATGGGTTGCAAAAATTCCGAATGAAGAAGTTATTATTTCAATGCTTATTTCTAAAGTAGTACAAGCATTTCAAATTAAAGATTTAAAAATTAACGAAGTGTCTACAGAGGAAATTATTCGTAACATTTATGAAGAAGGTATTACGCATGGGTAAGTATATTGAAATGATTCGAATTCGCTTTTTAATGATGCTTGCGTATCGTACAAATTACTATAGCGGGATTTTAATTTATACGATTAATATCGGTGCTTACTATTTTTTATGGCAAGCAATCTATAGCGGAAAAGAGAATATTGAAAGTTTATCTATTTCGCAAATGACCACGTATATCGCAATCGCGTGGATGGCACGTGCCTTCTATTTTAATAATATAGATAGGGAAATTGCGATGGAGATTCAAGAAGGACGTGTGGCTGTAGAATTAATTCGTCCGTATAACTATTTGGGAATGAAAGTTATGCAAGGTCTTGGCGAGGGAATATTCCGTTTTGCCTTCTTTTCCATTCCAGGCATGGTTATCGTTACGTTATTATTTTCGTTGCAAATTACAACGAATTTTCAAACTTGGTTATATTTCTTCTTATCTTTAATATTTAGCTTTATTATTAATACACAAATTAATTTAATGACGGGAATGCTTACGTTTTTCCTATTTAATAATAGTGGAATTATGTATGCAAAACGCGTTGTTATTGATTTATTTTCAGGTCTATTATTACCAATTAGTTTTTATCCGTTATGGGCCCAAAAAGCAATGATGTTTTTACCGTTTCAGGCTATTAGTTATATTCCAAGTATGATTTTTTCTGAAGGTATACAGGGGAGTAAGTTGTATGAGGCTTTAGTATTTCAAGTGATTTGGGCGATTGTACTTATTATTCCAATTGTACTCATGTGGAGAACGGCGAGAAAACGTCTAATTGTACAAGGGGGATGATGAGATGCTATATATAAACTTATTTTTACAATATGCAAGTCAATATATAAAAACGAAATTGGAGTATCGAGGCGATTTTATCGTTGGTTTACTTTCTGATTTATCGCTTCAAGCAGTTAATTTAATATTTATTCTCGTTGTATTTGGGCATACACAAGCATTGAAGGGATGGAGTCGAGAAGAGGTAATCTTTATTTATGGTTTCTTTTTAGTACCATTTGCCATCTTTTCAGCTTTCTTTAATATATGGGATTTTAATGATCGATACATTATTAAAGGGGAGATGGATCGTGTATTAACGCGACCGATCCATAGCCTATTTCAAATTATATTAGAAAGAATGGAACTTGAATCTTTAATTGGAGCTATTACAGGGATTGTTGTAATGGGATATGCAGCTGTGGAGTTACAATTATCTTTTTACTGGTATGATTTCTTCTTATTTATATTGATGGTAGGAGGAGGAGCACTTGTATATGGAGGGATATTTGTTACGCTGGCGAGCCTTGGTTTTTGGTCGGATGCGAAAAGTTCAATTATGCCTCTTATGTATAACATAGGTAATTACGGGCGCTATCCTGTTAATATTTATAATCGTGTAATTCGTTTCATTTTAACGTTTGTTTTACCGTTTGCATTTGTTGGAGTATATCCAGCGGCATACTTTTTAAGAAAAACAGAATGGAATAGTTATGCATTTGCGACGCCAATGGTTGGTATTATCTGTTTTACGATTGCAATCACCCTCTGGAACCAAGGGGTAAAAAGGTATCGTGGCGCGGGTAATTAATTATAGAAGCTTGTTCGTTTCTAAGGGATAAATCAGTTCTCCACCTCATACATATAAAATGAGGTGGAGGACATGTTATGGGGATTTATTCTATTAATTGCAGCAATCGCTATTTTGAAAAGTGTCCAATTATTATGGAGTTCCTATTCGGATTCAACGCGTTTTTTTTCGCTCTATAATTTGGCCACATTATTTTTAATCTATACAACAGTACTAATCGCATTTGGATTAAGTTACGTTGTATTAGAGGAAATGGGTTTCGCAGTTTTGAAAGAGGACGGAGAAAGTTTGAACGCTCATTCTTTTCAACTCGTCGAAGTTTGTTTATATTTTAGCGCAGTTACTTTATTGTCTGTTGGATATGGTGACATATCTCCGATTGGAATTGGGCGATGGATTGCAATCGCAGAAGCGCTAATTGGATATACACTCCCTTTTGCTTTTGTGATGAGGTCTGTAATAGACAATGAAAAATAAGGAAGCATTTGTTATAGTAAAGGAAAAGAGTAGGAGTGATAACTATGATTACAGTAGGAGAAATGGCACCAGAATTCACATTAGAGGGAAGTAACGGAGAAGAAGTTCGCCTAGCTGATTTCCGCGGTAAAAATGTAGTTCTCTATTTTTATCCGAAAGATATGACGCCAGGATGTACAACTGAAGCATGCGATTTTCGTGATGCGTATGGAGTATTTCAAGAGAAGGATACGGTTATTCTTGGAGTAAGTCCTGATTCAGCGAATAGACATTTGAAATTCATTGAGAAACATGAATTGCCATTTACACTTTTAGTAGATGAAGATCATAAAGTAGCAGAGTTATACGATGTTTGGAAGTTAAAAAAGAACTTTGGGAAAGAGTATATGGGAATCGAGCGTTCTACATTCCTTATTAATAAAGACGGTGAACTTGTAAAAGAGTGGCGTAAAGTGAAAGTGAAAGGACATATTGAGGATGTTCTTTCTTATATAAAATAAATCTACATTGGAGATAAAATATGCAGAAACAAGGCAAGTGTCTATACATATTTTACTCCCTTACATAAAGTGGAAGTGTAGGGCATACCTCCTCAGATGATAGTATTCCAAGTGCGATTATGTCGCACTTTTTTCTATGGAATATATGAAGAAAAAAGGGAAAGATACATAAAAACAAGTCCTGAATATAAAAATAAACTACATACTTATAGTAGAAATATTGACGATTTATAAGAAAAGGAGTACACTCTTTATAAGAATTATAAAATAATAATCCGTATAGAATCGGGGTGCATGACGGTGGTCAAAGAAGAATTAAAAGAAGCGCTAGAAATGCTGAAAAATACGGGTGTACGCATTACTCCACAGCGTCATGCTATTTTAGAGTACCTTGTGGAATCAATGACGCACCCAACAGCGGATGATATTTATAAAGCATTAGAAGGTAAGTTTCCAAATATGAGTGTTGCAACTGTCTATAATAACTTACGTGTGTTTAAAGAGGTTGGACTTGTAAAGGAATTAACTTATGGAGACGCTTCAAGTAGATTTGATTATGTTACAAGTCAACATTATCATGTGATTTGCGAAAAATGTGGTAAGATTGTTGATTTTCCTTATGGAGGCTTGGAAAAGCTGGAAGAGGAAGCTGCGAAAACGACAGGCTTCGTTATCAATAGTCATCGCTTAGAAATTTATGGCGTTTGTCCAGAGTGTCATAAGGCGTAATATATAATAAAGAAAGAGGCTGACGGCTATACGTCAGCCTCTTTCTTTATTATATAAGGATTAGAGTGAGGCTAATCGGGATTTACAGTGCTAAGTTAGTAAGAAGGGTTAGATAAAAGTTTGTCGAATTTACTTTGTATTGGTGGAAATGAATTCTGGGAGGGGACATTTTGAAGAAATATGAGATTAAAAATAACATTCCAACATTGGAAGAATATAAATATTTATGTGATTCTGTGGGATGGACTAACTATATGAACTTTGAGGTGGCGGAAATATCACTTCAAAATTCGATTTACTGTATAACAGTCAAGGATAATAATCAAATCATCGGCATGGGGAGAATTGTTGGTGATGGGGCTATCTATTTCTATATTCAAGATATAGTGGTTCATCCAGAGTATCAAAAGAATGGTATTGGAAAGAAAATAATGAATACTTTAGTAGAATACTTAAATCAGAATGCTCCAGATAAAGCATTCATTGGTTTGTTTGCGTCGCAAGGTAAAACATCATTCTACGAAAAATATGATTTTAAAGATTATTCGCCTAATATGACAGGGATGTTTACTGTTATTTCGAAAAAATAGGTGTAATAAATTTAATAAAACAATTAAAAAGTTGATTTTTTAATAAATCAACTTTTTAATGAGTTGAAACGTTTGTAGTGTTGCAAATTCGTATTTCCCTTGATACTTATGATTTATAACTCTTCTTATTATACTTTTCATCAAATTCTTTTCCTTCTAGATCTCGATCTAGTGTTAAAGGTTGATTGCAGTGCATACATGCATCGACACGGCCGAGCATTTTTGTTGGCTTATCACAGCTTGGGCAAATAATTTGGATAGTCTTAGTAGATAACATACCAATCCAAAAGTAAACGACAGTGCTAGCGATAACAGCTAAAAAGCCAACCATCATAAACGTTGTCATAATAATAATGTTTTCGCGGAAAAAGACACCTAAGTATGCAATGAAGAGGCCGATAAATACTAAACTTAATGCAAAGGTCCGGATTTTATTGATTTTGTTTGAATACTTAATGCTCATTCTCACCACGCTCCTATACTAATAATATAACATACAATTTAGAATTTTCACTCTCGTGTAAATTGATAAAGGGATAAGATATGAAATGAATAGGAGGGGGACCATGAAGAATGAATGGACGCTATAAGGATTTTTACAGCGGTTTTTAAGTTTTTAACGGGATGTGAAATTTTTTTATAAAAAGTATTGACCCTGTATATACTGCATGATATATTAATAACCGTCGCTGATGCGGAAACGCAGAAAACGACAAAAAAGAAATTGAAAAACTTAGTTGACATTGAAAAATGAAGATGTTAACATAAGGAAGTCGCGAATGAGCGACTAAGTAGTTCTTTGAAAACTGAACGAAACAAACAACGTGAAACGTCAATTTTTATTTTAGATGCTAGACAAACTAACTTTATTGGAGAGTTTGATCCTGGCTCAGGATGAACGCTGGCGGCGTGCCTAATACATGCAAGTCGAGCGAATGGATTAAGAGCTTGCTCTTATGAAGTTAGCGGCGGACGGGTGAGTAACACGTGGGTAACCTGCCCATAAGACTGGGATAACTCCGGGAAACCGGGGCTAATACCGGATAACATTTTGAACTGCATGGTTCGAAATTGAAAAGGCGGCTTCGGCTGTCACTTATG
>NZ_JH414714.1:0-17766 GCF_000238655.1 Bacillus sp. 7_6_55CFAA_CT2
ATAACAGGCTTATCTCCCCAAGAGTCACATGACGGGAGGTTTGGCACCTCGATGTCGGCTCATCGCATCCTGGGGCTGTAGTCGGTCCCAAGGGTTGGGCTGTTCGCCCATTAAAGCGGTACGCGAGCTGGGTTCAGAACGTCGTGAGACAGTTCGGTCCCTATCCGTCGTGGGCGTAGGAAATTTGAGAGGAGCTGTCCTTAGTACGAGAGGACCGGGATGGACGCACCGCTGGTGTACCAGTTGTTCTGCCAAGGGCATAGCTGGGTAGCTATGTGCGGAAGGGATAAGTGCTGAAAGCATCTAAGCATGAAGCCCCCCTCAAGATGAGATTTCCCATAGCGTAAGCTAGTAAGATCCCTGAAAGATGATCAGGTTGATAGGTTCGAGGTGGAAGCATGGTGACATGTGGAGCTGACGAATACTAATAGATCGAGGACTTAACCATATAATATGTAGCAATGTTATCTAGTTTTGAGAGAACATAAAAAACTTGTTGACTTTTAAAGTAAATAAGTTATAATAATGATTGTCTCAAAAGAATAATGTCTGGTAATGATGGCAGAGAGGTCACACCCGTTCCCATACCGAACACGGAAGTTAAGCTCTCTAGCGCCGATGGTAGTTGGGACCTTGTCCCTGTGAGAGTAGGACGTTGCCAGGCAATATTATTCCGCAGTAGCTCAGCGGTAGAGCTATCGGCTGTTAACCGATCGGTCGTAGGTTCGATTCCTACCTGCGGAGCCATTGGAGAGCTGTCCGAGTTGGCCGAAGGAGCACGATTGGAAATCGTGTATACGTCACAAGCGTATCAAGGGTTCGAATCCCTTGCTCTCCGCCATAGGATTTATAATATTTGGCCCGTTGGTCAAGTGGTTAAGACACCGCCCTTTCACGGCGGTAACACGGGTTCGAATCCCGTACGGGTCACCACTTTGGAGGATTAGCTCAGCTGGGAGAGCACCTGCCTTACAAGCAGGGGGTCGGCGGTTCGATCCCGTCATCCTCCACCATATAAATTTTATATAAATAGTATTATCGCGGGGTGGAGCAGCACGGTAGCTCGTCGGGCTCATAACCCGAAGGTCGCAGGTTCAAATCCTGTCCCCGCAACCAAATGGTCCCGTGGTGTAGTGGTTAACATGCCTGCCTGTCACGCAGGAGATCGCCGGTTCGACCCCGGTCGGGACCGCCATTTTAATAAGGCTCGGTAGCTCAGTCGGTAGAGCAGAGGACTGAAAATCCTCGTGTCGGCGGTTCGATTCCGTCCCGAGCCACCATTTATTTTAATAAAATACGCCGGCTTAGCTCAATTGGTAGAGCAACTGACTTGTAATCAGTAGGTTGGGGGTTCAAGTCCTCTAGCCGGCACCATGTAAGTTTCGGAGGGGTAGCGAAGTGGCTAAACGCGGCGGACTGTAAATCCGCTCCTTCGGGTTCGGCAGTTCGAATCTGCCCCCCTCCACCATTTACATAGGGGCATAGTTTAAAGGTAGAACTGAGGTCTCCAAAACCTCCAGTGTGGGTTCGATTCCTACTGCCCCTGCCAAATATATTTAAACAACATGGCGGTTGTGGCGAAGTGGTTAACGCACCGGATTGTGGCTCCGGCATTCGTGGGTTCGATTCCCATCAGTCGCCCCATTTTTATTTTAAAAATTGCAAATAATCTAATGGATACTTACATATAATTAAGTAAGAATTCGATGGGCTATAGCCAAGCGGTAAGGCAACGGACTTTGACTCCGTCATGCGCTGGTTCGAATCCAGCTAGCCCAGCCATTTTTGCGGAAGTAGTTCAGTGGTAGAATACAACCTTGCCAAGGTTGGGGTCGCGGGTTCGAATCCCGTCTTCCGCTCCAATAAAATTTAATATGGCGGCATAGCCAAGTGGTAAGGCAGAGGTCTGCAAAACCTTTATCACCGGTTCAAATCCGGTTGCCGCCTTTTCTTTTGTGCCGATGTGGCGGAATTGGCAGACGCGCACGACTCAAAATCGTGTTCCTTCGGGAGTGTCGGTTCGACCCCGACCATCGGTATCATGAACGGCGTAAAAAAGACTCTATACAATTAGTATAGAGCTTTTTTGTTTTCTTTTCATTACATGACAAAATAAGCAGAAAAAATATTGTATATACAATATTTCTTTCGAGTACTCTAGAGAGAATTTCTCCACCCCGGTGACATGAAGTTAAATCCGATACCACCAGTAGATATTAGTACATTATCAACGGTTAAGTTTGTAATCTCTAAAAACTTCTTTTTGTTAAATTATACTAGGTGCTTCTAAAATTCGTAATAAACGTAGGAATTCATGTATAATATAACTTGTCGAAAGAACAAAATGATAGTGATTTATATTATGTCTGTAATATGAATCAAAAATGAACTTTTTATATTTCTTTTAAAAATGTGTTGAACACACATTATATTTCATATTAATATTTTTATGTAGATTTAAAACGGGAAAGAGAGTGGAAAGTATGGGCCGTAAATGGAACAATATTAAAGACAAAAAAGCATCAAAAGATGCAAATACAAGCCGTATATACGCGAAATTTGGGCGTGAAATTTATGTGGCAGCAAAACAAGGCGAGCCAGATCCAGAATCAAACCAAGCGCTAAGAGTTGTATTAGAGCGTGCGAAAACATACAATGTTCCAAGAACAATTATTGATCGTGCAGTTGAAAAAGCAAAAGGCGGTTCAGAAGAAAATTATGACGAGCTTCG
The DNA here is from genome assembly GCF_000238655.1 of Bacillus sp. 7_6_55CFAA_CT2. Taxonomy (NCBI): domain Bacteria; kingdom Bacillati; phylum Bacillota; class Bacilli; order Caryophanales; family Bacillaceae; genus Bacillus; species Bacillus sp. 7_6_55CFAA_CT2. The sequence continues at coordinate 2,732 of NZ_JH414714.1, forward strand.
TTATGAAGGATTCGGACCAAATGGAGCTATGGTTATTGTAGATACACTTACAAATAACGTAAACCGTACTGCAGCAGATGTACGAGCTGCATTTAGCAAAAACAGTGGTAATATGGGTGTGAACGGTTCTGTAGCTTACATGTTTGATGCGACAGCTGTTATCGGCCTTGAAGGTAAAACATCAGATGAAGTTCTTGAAATTTTAATGGAAGCAGATGTAGATGCACGTGATATTCTAGAAGAAGAAGATTCTGTTATCGTGTATGCTGAACCAGATCAATTCCATGCAGTACAATCTGCACTTAAAGGTGCTGGCGTTGAGGAGTTTACAGTTGCAGAATTAACAATGCTTGCACAAAGTGATGTAACACTTCCTGAAGATGCTCAAGCACAATTTGAGAAAATGGTTGATGCATTAGAAGATTTGGAAGATGTTCAACAAGTTTATCACAACGTAGACTTAGGAGAGTAATACGATAGATGACCCTTTTCGCTTAGCGGATAGGGTCTTTTTTTATGAAGTTAATTAAGGTGATGAAGTATTAAAGGTATTTTGTTGTAGGTAGTGAATATGATTATAGGGATATATAATATTCATTATCTCTAGGAGGCTTAATATGGAACATAAGACACCAAAGCATATAGTTGCTGTAGCAGGTTATTTAACAAATGAAAAAAATGAAGTGTTATTAACAAAAGTGCACTGGCGAGCTGATACGTGGGAGTTGCCAGGAGGACAGGTAGAAGAGGGCGAAGCGCTCGATCAAGCTGTCTGTAGGGAAATAAAAGAGGAAACAGGGTTAACGGTGAAGCCTATCGGAATTACAGGGGTTTATTATAATACCTCTATGCATATTCTAGCTGTTGTTTTTAAAGTAGCATATATAAGTGGTGAAATAAAAACTCAACCTGAAGAGATACAAGAGGCTAAATTTGTTGATTTAAATGAAGAGAACATAGATGAGTATATAACGCGTCCTCATATGAAATCCAGAACGCTTGATGCAATGAGAGCAACACATTTTATTCCGTATGAAACGTGGGAAGTACAGCCGTATAATTTAATAGGAAGATTGTAAAGAAAAGAGTAGCCGATTTGAGATACATTCGAATCACTACTCTTTTTTGTATACTGTTTAAGAAAAAGGTCAAAATAATAATAGCACTAGTATTGATTTGTAGAACGTTTGTTCTGTATAATAAATCTATATGTTATATACATTTAGATTACTAGATAGTCAAAAGTATATATATTTGTAGATGATATAATTAAAGTGTAAAGTGAAAATATAATAGTCTTAAGGGTTTCTCTTTTATTGGTTATTCGTGCTTTAACATAACCTATATTCAATATTTCAGATGAATAGTAGATAAAAAAATACTGTGATACAATACTTTTTTATCCCACTATTTGCTGGGCAGTAAGCCTGATTGATGAGGGCTCATTAAAGTTTCATTTTATACCTTACAATGATGTAAGGTACGTGTAAGAGAAATCGATGGGATATTTTTTTACAACAATGTATTCTTAAAGTAAGAGTTATATGCTGTGTGGAAAAGAGGTGTTCAAGATGAAAGAACGAGTATTATCTAGGGTGAACTATCATCAAAAAGTTGCATTAAATCCAATGACTAAACTTTTTTATAAAGCCATTATATTATTATTATTGTTAAGTTGTACGTTATTATTCATTGGAAATGTAATGATTGAGAAAAGTGATATTAGTAAATTACATGTACCGGCTAAGTTAGAGGTGCCAGAATCATTAACACATGCATTTATTGCGACAGAAGATAAAAGATTTTATCATCATAACGGTTTAGATTATATAGCAATTATTAGGGCCTCAGTTGAGAATATAAAGGCTGGTGGTGTCGTACAAGGAGGAAGCACAATTACACAACAGCTATCTAAAAATGCCTTTTTAACAAATGAACGTACATTTTCTCGTAAGTGGAAAGAGATTTTTTATACGAAAAAAATTGAACGCACGTTTACGAAGGATGAAATTTTAAAATTATATGTAAGTAATATTTATTATGGAGAAGGAGCGTGGGGAATTGAAAAAGCAGCAAACCTTTACTTCGGTAAAAAGGTGAACCAATTAACGTTGGCTGAAAGTGCAATGATGGCTGCTGTAGTAAAAGCACCTGCTTATTACTCACCTGCCCAAAACTATGATAAAGCAGTAGAGAGACGAAATGTCGTTTTGAGACTAATGGAGAAAGAAGGCTATATAAGCCATGATGAGTATGTTCAAGCAGTTAGTGAGAAATTAGTAATTCGTCATGATATAAAAATAGAGCAGTCGATGTTAAATAGCGCGCGTAAAAAAGCAGTAAGTTAAGAGAAGTTCCTACAGAGGAGCTTCTTTTTTTGAATAAATTGTGACAAATTGTGACACAATATCGTCACAATTATTGTGTTTTTGTAATTTATGTGAGCGTGTTCATTGCGTGACGTATATAAGTGTTGATATTATGTGTATTGTGTACAATGCTGTATGCAGAATATGAATTTAAAGAGGAATGTATATGAAATCAAATAAACTCATGGCTCTTGGTATAGTTTTTTCTATCGCAGTATTGATTGTAATTGGAACAATTGCGTATAGCATCATAAATGACAAAAAAGATAAAGGGAATGAGATGTTTGCTTATTCTACGCAACAATCTTTAGGGAAAGATGATGCTCCAGTTAAGGTAGTTGAATTTGGAGACTTTAAATGTCCTGCTTGTCGTACTTGGGATGTAACAGTATTACCTCGATTAAAAGAAGAGTATATTGATAAAGGCAAAGTGCAGTTATATTTTATTAACTTCCCATTTATCGGAAAAGACTCGGATTTAGGTGCAGCAGCTGGTGAAGCAATTTATAAACAAGATAAAGATTCATTCTGGATTTTCTATGATGAGATTTATCAAAATCAAAGGAAAGATACGGAAGAATGGATTACAGAAGATTTGCTTCTTAGCATTGTGAAAGAGAAACTTCCAAAAGTTGATGTAGAGCAATTTAAGAAAGATTTACACAGTAAAGACATTAAAGAAAAAGTACGTAAAGATTCAGATCGTGCTCAAAAATTAAAAGTTCAAGGTGCTCCTTCTGTATATGTAAACGGAAATCTTGCAAACCCTGATTTCGATAGTATGAAGAAGGCAATTGATAAAGAATTGAAAAAGTGATGAGGTCTCTCATCACTTTTTCGACTTTTTTCGATAAAATTCTTGCCTCTACTTTTTTTACATGCTATACTACTTTACATAAGTTATTCTAATATCTTATATGTAATTCATATTTGCGGGTGTAGTTTAGTGGTAAAACAAGAGCCTTCCAAGCTCTGGTCGAGAGTTCGATTCTCTTCACCCGCTCCAAATTTTATTAAATGTTTTTCTATAAATTGTGATCAACGCAGTGTTTCGTTTCCGAGATAAACGAGGCATTGCGTTTTTTAATGTTTGAAAAACCTAATTACATGCGAAAATAGAAGTAAATAATAGTATTCCAAAAGTGAATTACTAACCAATAGAGTCGTTACATAAGGGATGGATTCATCTGAGGAGGCGATTAAGAGTGGATTTTGAACAATTAAAGCAAGATGTAATTGCGTATAGTAAAACAATTGGCATAGATAAAATAGGCTTTGCGAGTGCTTCTCCTTTTGAGGAATTAAAGCAGCGCTTAATCCAGCAACAACAATTAAATTATCAATCTGGATTTGAAGAGCCTGATATAGAGAAGAGAACAAATCCGCAACTGTTATTACCGGGTGCTAAATCAATTATTGCGATTGCTTTAGCATATCCTTCAAAATTAAAAAATGCACCATTAAGTAAGCGTGGAGAACGCCGTGGGATTTTTTGTCGTGCTTCTTGGGGACAAGATTATCATCTTGTTTTACGAGATCGTTTGCAAAAATTAGAAGCATATTTAATTGAAAAACTTCCGGATATAGAAGTGAAGTCCATGGTTGATACAGGTGAATTAAGTGATCGAGCTGTATCAGAGCGTGCAGGCATTGGATGGAGCGGTAAAAACTGCTCTATTATTACACCTGAATTTGGTTCGTACGTATACTTAGGGGAAATGATTACAAATGTTCCATTCCCGCCAGATAAGCCGATAGAAAATCAATGCGGGGGCTGTACGAAATGTATCGATATTTGTCCTACCGGTGCTTTAATACAGGGGGGACAGTTAGATTCGAAGAAGTGCATTGCGTTTTTAACACAGACGAAAGGATTCCTACCTGAAGAATATCGCGATAAAATAGGAAATCGTATATATGGATGTGATACGTGTCAGACTGTTTGCCCGAAAAACAAAGGAATGGATTTTCATAATCATCCTGAGATGGAGCCGGATCCTGAGCTAGTTAAACCATTATTAACGCCACTTTTAACAATTAGTAATCGTGATTTTAAAGAGAAATATGGGATTATGTCAGGGTCATGGAGAGGGAAAAAACCACTGCAAAGAAATGCGATTTTAGCATTAGCACATTTTAAAGAAACATCGGCAATTCCTGATTTAATTGGTGTTATGAAAGATGACCCAAGACCGGTATTGCGCGGAACGGCAGCATGGGCACTTGGGAAAATTGGGGGAGATGGAGTAGGCGAAGCGATTGAGAAAGCGATGGAACGTGAGAAAGATGAAGAAGTACTTCATGAAATGAATCGCGGGCTTGAATTGTTAGCACAGAAAAAAGAGTAGATAATATTTCCCTTTTTCATATTGTAATATGGGAGGGAAACGAAATGGCTGTAAAAATGAATATTGAAAAGCAAGTACAACAGTTTTTAGCATATATCACAGAGAAACGAACAGACGTGGATGGTATTGCTGAGGATTTACTACAAATGGCAATGAGAAAGAAACAATTGTTTCAAAGGCGTAGTGCACATATAGTGAAAGCAACTGCGGATGTTTCTTTCATTAGACAATTAAATAGTAATGACCATCAAGAAATTGATTATCAAATACATTTTAAATATTTAATTAAGCATAAAGAATTATTTTATATTGAAGAGGAACAATTAAAACGAAGAGTTTGTTTAAATAATAGTCGGATTATAAGCGATTATGCTATTGAAGTGTCAGAAGAAATTAGAATGGGTGAGACATTAGAAAGGGAAATTACGAAAGAGAAGTACGGTTCTTATCAGTATAATCGTTTAGAGGCAGTGAAATATGCAGAGCGTTGGTGGGATGACCGAAATCCTATGTATCGTAATTTCCCTGATAATTGTACGAATTTCATTTCTCAATGTCTTCATACTGGAGAAGTACCTATGAGCGGATATCCTAATATTCGTAAAGGATGGTGGCAAAGGGAGAATCAGTGGAGCTGGAGCTGGGCTGTTGCACATTCTTTTTATTGGTATTTGTCAGGTGCTACAACAGGACTTCGAGCAGAGGCGGTAGAGAGGCCAGAAGAACTTATTCTTGGAGATGTCATTGCTTATGATTTCGAGGATGACGGAAGATGGAATCATACGACGATTGTAGTAGCAAAAGATGCAGATGGTATGCCGCTTGTAAATGCACATTCAGCGAATAGCCGTCGACGTTATTGGAACTATGAAGACTCTAGTAAATATACACCACAAATGAAATATAAATTCTTTCATATTATTAATGGGTAGAGATTTTTCGCTCAAGTGGTATAATACGTAGTAGACAAAAAACAGAGGTGAATATCGCGTGGGAGTACATGTTGTTTTATATCAGCCAGAAATTCCAGCAAATACAGGAAATATTGCTCGTACTTGTGCAGCAACTGGAACAGAATTACATTTGATTAGACCGCTTGGATTTTCAACGGATGATAAAATGTTAAAGCGTGCAGGATTAGATTATTGGCAGCACGTAAAAATTACGTACTATGATTCAATTGAAGAATTTTATGAAAAAAATAAAGACGGTGAATTCTTCTATTTAACAAAGTATGGCGAGAAAGCTCATACAGCGTTTGACTATAGCAAGCGCGAGAAGGATTACTATTTTGTATTTGGAAGAGAAACAAACGGCTTACCAGCTAATGTAATCGAAGAAAACTTTGATCATTGTTTACGTATTCCAATGACAGATAAAGTACGTTCATTAAATTTATCTAATACAGCAGCAATTTTAATTTATGAAGCGTTCCGTCAACAAAATTACCCTGGATTAGATTTAGAAATCGTTTATTAAAAGTCGCCATATGGCGACTTTTTTTATAAAATAAAAATAATATATAATCATACATTTAAAAGAGAGGACATAATCATATAGAATGGGATATATGATTAAAAATAGATAAGACGGGTTGAGATAAATATGAAGGAAGAGTATAGTAATCAAAATACCTTTTTAAGTATGATAGATATGGATTTAATTAGACAAGGATTATTACATGCTATTCAAGATTTAGTATTCATATTGAAAGTTATTGATAATGAAACGTTTCAATATATGTATGTGAATAAAATAGGAATGGATTATGCTAGGTTAAGCGAAGAGTGCTATGGAAAAACCTTTGCAGAAGTATTACCAAAAGATATAGCGGGGATATTGCAAAGGCAATATGCAAAAGTAGTGAGAGAAGCGAAAGCACACACCTTTTGTGATGTAGTCAATTTACCAAAAGGTGAGATACACTATGAATCTTCACTTAATCCTGTCTGCGACGAAGAAGGAATATGTCAATTTGTTATTTGTATTACAAGAGATATTACAGCTCAAATTGAGGAGAAGACAGAGATAGAGGAAAAACAAATGTTATTTAAGTCGTTACTGGAATATAATAATGACTCAATTATATCTATAGATTCTATAGGGCGAGTTACATATGCAAATCCGGCAACGTATGAAATATTTGGATACCGGTATGAGGAATTAAATAATAAATTTATTTTTGAATTCATTAATAAAGAATATAAAAAAGATTTTCAAATTATATTTAAGGGATCGATGCAAGGAAAAGCAAAGCAAATTGTTTCAAAGAAATATGTTCATAAAGAAGGGTACGAGCTATATATTTCTTTGAGAACTATCCCGATTATTGTGAACGGTGAAATTGTTGGGATTTATATTGTTACGAGAGATGTTACAAGGCAAGTATTAAACGAAATGCGAACAGAATATTTAGCTTACTATGACCAGTTAACGGGATTAATGAATAGAATTTCATGTACAAATAAGTTAAATACTTTTTTAAATGAGAGTGTAAATTTTGCACTTGTATTTATAGATTTAGATGAGTTTCATCGTATTAATGATACATTTGGTCATAAAGAGGGAGATAAAGTATTACAAAAAGTTACAGAATGTTTAAGCAATCTAAAAATAGAAGATATGCACTTATTTAGAGAACACGATGATCAATTTGTTATGTTGATAGAAAATATAACGAAAGAATATGTAGAGGAAGTTGCAAAAAGCATATTAAAAAACATTAGTGAATATTTTGTAATCGAAGAAGAAGATGTATATTTAAGCGCGTCAATTGGAATTGTAATGGCTCCAGCAGATGGAGAAGATGAAAAAATACTATTTCAGAGAGTCGATGCTGCTTTAGAAAAAGCAAAAGAAAAAGGAAAAGGACATTATCATTTTTATTGTAGTGGATTAGACTGTGAGCGTGAACAAAGGTTTATAATAGAAAATCAGTTACATCGTGCTATAGAAAAAAATGAATTTTTCTTATATTATCAGCCACAAATTAATATTGAAACGAAAAAAATAGCTAGTATGGAAGCTTTAATAAGGTGGGAGAATAAGGAATTAGGATTTGTTTCTCCAAACCAATTTATTCCGTTGGCAGAAAGAACAGGATTTATTATTAAGCTGGATGAATGGGTAGTAAATCAAGTGTGTCAGCAATTGCGCGAATGGTTAAATAAAGGGTATGATGTGGTCCCAATTGCAGTTAATATTTCAGCTAGACACTTTCGTTCTATTACATTAATAGAGATGATTACACGGGCTTTAAATAAGTACAATGTACCAACTCATTTATTAGCGATAGAGGTTACAGAAGGAGCTCTTATACATAAAGATATATCGAAGAGAGTGTTACTACAATTAAAAGAGCAAAATTTAAAGATTCATTTAGATGATTTTGGAACAGGCTATTCATCTTTAAGTTATTTAAAAACATATCCAATTGATACTTTAAAAATTGATCGTTCTTTTATGGAAGGTATACATATAGATGAACGTGATACGAATATTACAGCTGCAATTATTCATTTAGCTCATACTTTAGAATTGAATGTAATTGCAGAAGGAGTAGAAAAAAAGGAGCAAATACAGTTTTTGAAAGAAAAGAATGTGAAGCTTGTACAAGGTTATTATTATAGCCGACCACTATCCAAATATGATATGGAAAATATGTATTATAAATAAAAAAATGATGTGCTAAAAGCACATCATTTTTTATGTGTACCTGGTTTGTCATTGTAACCGGATGTAAAAATAGCTGTAAGAAATGTGAGTGATACACCTAAAATTAATAATAATTTCATACTAATATCCTCCTTACTTTTTTCGGTTCATGAGTTTTATTTATTATCCAAAATGTATGTAAGGTTCTTAGAAGAAAAGAATTTATTTATAATGAATAGCAGTGTAAAAACGTTAATACCTATATTATACAGAATTTTCTTTGAATTTTGGAGAGAATTTTAGCGTGCTATTATATATTTCGTTTTGATTTAAAGAATGTTTAAGGACATCCTAGCATACCTTTTATAATAATCCGATTGAACAAGGAGATGGGGGAGGAGCTATAATGGATATTCTAAAAAAGATTGAACAGCATCGAGCAGCAGAAGAACGTTTACAATGGGAAGGTACGTTTGCGGAGTATTTGGAGCTTGTGAAAGAAAGACCATGGGTGGCTCAAACAGCACACTCTCGCATTTACAATATGATAAAAGATGCTGGAATTGAAGAAGTTGATGGTAGAAGAAAGTATAACTTCTTTAGTAATCAGCTCTTTGGATTAGAGGATGCTCTAGAACGTCTTGTAGAGGAATATTTTCATCCATCTGCAAAACGATTAGATGTTAGAAAAAGAATTTTATTATTAATGGGTCCTGTTAGTGGAGGGAAATCAACGTTAGTTACAATGTTGAAACGAGGATTAGAAACATATTCAAGAACAGATCGCGGAGCAATTTTTGCAATTAAAGGATGCCCAATGCACGAGGATCCACTGCATTTAATTCCACATCATTTACGAGATGATTTCTTTGATGAGTATGGGGTTAGAATTGAAGGGAATTTATCACCACTAAATGTCATGCGTTTAGAGCAAGAATACGGATCAAGAATTGAGGATGTAGTTGTAGAGCGTATTTTCTTCTCTGAAGATCGCCGTACAGGGATTGGTACATTTAGCCCGTCTGATCCAAAATCACAAGATATTGCAGATTTAACAGGTAGTCTGGATTTTTCTACGATTGCAGAATATGGTTCAGAATCAGATCCGCGTGCGTATCGATTTGATGGAGAATTAAATAAGGCAAACCGAGGAATGATGGAGTTCCAAGAGATGTTAAAATGCGATGAGAAGTTTTTATGGCACTTATTATCACTTACGCAAGAAGGGAATTTCAAAGCGGGAAGATTTGCGCTTATTTCAGCAGATGAATTAATTGTAGCGCATACGAATGAAACAGAGTATCGCTCATTTATAGCAAATAAGAAAAATGAGGCATTGCACTCAAGAATTATTGTAATGCCAGTTCCTTATAATTTACGAGTAAGTGAAGAAGAACATATTTATGAAAAAATGATTCGTGAAAGTGATGTATCGAATGTTCACATTGCACCACACACACTTCGCGTTGCAGCAATGTTCACCATTTTAACTCGTTTAAAAGATCCGAAGCGTCCGGATATTGATTTAATTAAAAAGATGCGTTTGTATGATGGAGAAACGGTAGAAGGTTATAATGCGATTGATGTAGAAGAATTACAACGCGAATATCAAGATGAAGGTATGAAGGGTATTGATCCTCGTTATGTCATTAACCGAATTTCGTCTACAATCATTCGAAAAGAGGTACCATCTATTAACGCGTTAGATGTACTTAGATCTTTAAAAGATGGGCTAGATCAGCATCCATCCATTAGTAATGAAGACCGTGAACGTTACATGAACTTCATCTCATTAGCGAGAAAAGAATACGATGAAATCGCGAAGAAAGAAGTACAAAAAGCGTTTGTTTATTCATATGAAGAATCAGCTAAGACGCTTATGGATAATTACTTAGATAACGTCGAGGCGTACTGCAATAAATCGAAATTACGTGATCCGTTAACAGGAGAAGAAATGAGTCCAGATGAAAAATTAATGCGCTCAATTGAAGAGCAAATTGGAATTTCAGAAAATGCTAAGAAAGCGTTCCGTGAAGAGATTTTAATTCGCATTTCTGCTTATGCCCGTAAAGGAAAACGCTTTGATTATAATTCACATGAACGTCTTCGTGAAGCGATTCAGAAAAAACTATTTGCTGATTTAAAAGATATAGTGAAAATTACAACGTCAACGAAAACGCCGGACGAAAATCAGCTTAAGAAAATCAATGATGTTGTTGCGCGTTTAATTGATGAGCATGGCTATAATTCTTCTTCAGCAAATGAATTACTACGCTATGTAGGTAGCTTGTTAAACAGATAGTTTGATAACAAAACGCTGTCTCTTGTATTTTGCGGGACAGCGTTTTATTATCCGTTCATATGTGTATAAAGTGTCATACCTTGTCCAAATATAATAAATTAAGATGCAATTTTATGAATTTATTGTCAATTATTTTTACAATATGCATATGATAGAGTAACCAACCATTCATACGAAAAAAGCCAACACAATACAATATGTTGCAAAGTAAAAATGTGTGCAACAATGCATTGTGTTTCTTTCTTATCAGTGGCTGAATATTTCTTTCTATTATGTGAGTGGCAAAATTTTGTTTAGGATGCTCGGGGTATTGTATGAAAAACGTTATAAATGTTTATGGGATGATTTTCTGTGGGCAGTTACCTTTCAAACATTCTAGCTTGCACATTACAGAACAAAATTTATAGATTGCTGTTCATACAGGAAGACAATTACAGTAAGGAGGGAAAGGAATGGGCGAAGAAAATCAACCAAATTATACGATTTCACAGGAAAACTGGTCCCTCCATCGCAAAGGATATGACGACCAACAGCGCCATCAAGAAAAAGTACAAGAGGCAATTAAGAATAATTTACCCGATCTTGTAACAGAAGAAAGTATAGTTATGTCTAATGGCAAGGATGTTGTAAAAATACCAATTCGTTCTCTAGATGAATATAAGATTAGATACAATTATGATAAAAATAAACATGTTGGGCAAGGAAACGGTGACAGCAAAGTTGGTGATGTCGTTGCGAGAGATGGATCAGGTGGTCAAAAACAAAAAGGGCCAGGAAAAGGGCAAGGAGCAGGAGATGCAGCTGGGGAAGATTACTATGAAGCTGAAGTCTCTATTTTAGAATTAGAGCAAGCGTTTTTCAGAGAGTTAGAACTGCCTAATTTAAAGAGAAAAGAAATGGATGAAAACCGGATTGAACATGTTGAATTTAATGACATTAGAAAAACAGGATTATGGGGAAATATCGATAAGAAACGAACAATGATATCCGCATATAAACGAAATGCAATGAGTGGTAAAGCATCTTTTCATCCAATTCACCAAGAAGACTTAAAGTTCCGCACTTGGAATGAAGTATTAAAGCCAGATTCAAAAGCTGTTGTATTAGCGATGATGGATACGAGTGGATCGATGGGAATATGGGAGAAATATATGGCACGTAGCTTCTTTTTCTGGATGACAAGATTTTTACGCACAAAGTATGAAACAGTAGATATTGAATTTATTGCCCATCATACGGAGGCAAAAGTAGTTCCAGAGGAAGAGTTTTTCTCAAAAGGAGAAAGTGGCGGAACGATTTGTTCTTCTGTATACAAAAAAGCACTCGAACTTATCGATAATAAATATTCACCAGACCGCTATAATATTTATCCATTCCATTTTTCAGATGGTGATAATTTAACATCAGATAATGCTAGATGTGTAAAACTTGTTGAAGAGCTAATGAAGAAGTGTAATATGTTTGGGTATGGGGAAGTGAACCAGTACAACCGTCATAGTACACTCATGTCAGCCTATAAAAATATTAAAGATGAAAACTTTAGATACTATATTTTAAAGCAAAAAGCAGACGTGTTTCATGCGATGAAAAGCTTTTTTAGAGAAGAATCAGGTGAGAAAATGGCATAACCTCTTTTAAAGAGGTTCTTTTTTTGTAAACTTTTTATTTTCCTAGTTGACAATGATAATGAAAATCATTATCATTTATTCGAGAAATGATTACATTTCGAATTATATATTTCGGAGGAGATGTAAAGTTGAAAAAAAATAAAAGAAAACGTATAAATGCAATGATTATAGCGGCAGCGTTATCACTTCCGTTTGCTGTTTATTCAACATCTGCTTTAGCGGCAGTAGCAATTGAGGCGAATAAAACTGGACAAGGTTTAGAAGATGGTACATATGACGCTGTTATTAAAGCGTATAAAGATAAAACGAATGAAGAGTCTATGGCAGCTGTTTATATAAAGGATCCGAAATTAACAATTGAGAATGGAAAGAAAATTGTAACAGCAACATTAAGTGATAGTGATTTCTTTCAATACTTGAAAACAGAGGATATTCATACTCCAGGTGTGTTTCATGATGTGAAAGTAATATCAGAAGATAAAAAGAAAAATGGAACGAAAGTGATTCAGTTTGAAGTAGGGGAATTAGGAAAAAGATACAATATGAAAATGCATATTTATATTCCAACGATGGCCTATGACAATAAGTATCAAGTACAGTTTGAAGTAAATACATTGAATTTAGAGAAAAATGTTCCAGAAAAACAAAAGGAAAATAAAGAGGATAAAGTGGATCAACAAGATGGAATTGGAAATGTAATAGTAGATAAGCAACTACAAAGGCATATTAATAAATATAATTTGAATAGAGAAAATCTAGATACTCCAATAACTAAGGAAGATTTATTAAAAGTTAAATCTTTAATAGTCGTTGAAGCTAAAAATAAAGGAATACAAGACGTAAGCGGTCTAGAATATATGACGAACTTAGAAAACTTAAAGTTGGAAGAAGTTAAGTTAAAAAATATAAAATTTATCTCGGGATTGAGACAATTAAAATCATTAAGTATAACCTATGGTGAACTTGAAGATATTGGACCTTTGGCTGAGTTAGAGCATATTGAGTTTTTAACTTTGAGAAACAATAAAATCTCAGATTTAAGCCCATTAAGCCAAATGAAGAAGATTAAAATGCTAGATTTAAATAGTAATTATATAAAAGATATTAAACCATTATTTACAGTGAAATCTTTAAAGACTTTGACTGTGGCAAATAATCAAATTAGTAATGATAACCTTGCTGGAATTGAGCAATTGAAAAATGTAAAAAACTTATCTTTAAGTAACAATGGACTTACAAATATTGAACATATTACATCAATGAAAAAATTAGTAGAGTTAGATCTTGCTAAAAATGAATTAGAAAACATCGAACCTTTATCAAGATTATCTACTGTACAATCACTTAATTTAGAAGAAAACTATATTTCAGATATAACGCCACTTAGTCACTTAACAGACTTATATGATTTAAAGCTAGGTTCAAATGAAATTCGTGATGTTAGACCTGTTCAAGAGCTAGGAAAAAGAATATATATCGATATTCAAAGACAAAAAATCTTTTTAGATAATGTAGAAAAAGATAAGGAAGTTAAAATACCTATCTATAATTTACAAGGGGAGCCACTTGATACTATTCAATTGAAGAGTGAAGATGGGATAGTTAATAATGGTTCTGTTAAATGGGGGACTACTGGTGAAAAAACATATGAATTTATGTTGGATATAAAGCCAGAAGAGAATCGTATTAAGTTTAATGGAACAGTAATTCAAAATGTTGTTGAAAGATTAGACGAAATCAAGGAAACAATAAAAGAGGATAATGAACAAAAGGAAAATGTAATTCTCGATAAAACTTTACAACAACATATTAATAAAGAGAATTTAGGTAGAGAGAATTTAAACGCTCCTATTACAAAAGAAGATTTATTACAGATTAAAAAATTAGAGATACTTAAAGAAAATGGAAATGAGATAAAAAATATAACAGGTTTAGAGTACATGACGAACTTAGAAAAACTCACTTTAGAAGGAGTAGGCCTGAAAAATATTGAGTTCATCTCAAACTTGAAACAATTGAATAATGTGAATGTATCTCATAATCAAATTGAAGATATAACACCACTATCTTCATTGGAAAATTTACAGTGGTTAAATCTTACAGATAATCGTATTAAAGATGTAACGGTTCTTGGATCAATGCTAGACTTACTTAGTTTAAAATTAGCTGAAAATGAGATTCGTGATGTAAGGCCATTAATACAATTAGGTCAGTGGATAACAATTGATGTTAGAAGGCAAAAGGTCATTTTGGATGATGCAGAAATAAATAAAGAAGTGAAAATTTCTGTATATGATTTAGAGGGAGAGCCAATTGAAAAAATTACACTAAAGAGTGAAGGTGGAACGCTTACTGATGAGGGAATCATTTGGCGTACTTTAGGAGAAAAAATATATGAATTTGATTTAGATGCAGATCATTATGAGACTGGCATATTATATAGTGGCATTGTAATGCAGAATATAGTAGAAAAATTAATACCAAAAGAAGAAGTGAAAGAACCGGTAAAAGAAGTTGAAGAAACAAAAGAAGAAGTGAAAGAACCGGTAAAAGAAGTTGAAGGAACAAAAGAAGAAGTGAAAGAACCGGTAAAAGAAGTTGAAGAAACAAAAGAAGAAGTGAAAGAGCCGGTAAAAGAAGTTGAAGAAACAAAAGAAGAAGTGAAAGAGCCGGTAAAAGAAGTTGAAGGAACAAAAGAAGAAGTGAAAGAGCCGGTAAAAGAAGTTGAAGGAAC
>NZ_JH414714.1:18178-42117 GCF_000238655.1 Bacillus sp. 7_6_55CFAA_CT2
TTGAAGGAACAAAAGAAGAAGTGAAAGAGCCGGTAAAAGAAGTTGAAGGAACAAAAGAAGAAGTGAAAGAGCCGGTAAAAGAAGTTGAAGGAACAAAAGAAGAAGTGAAAGAGCCGGTAAAAGAAGTTGAAGGAACAAAAGAAGAAGTGAAAGAGCCGGTAAAAGAAGTTGAAGGAACAAAAGAAGAAGTGAAAGAGCCGGTAAAAGAAGTTGAAGGAACAAAAGAAGAAGTGAAAGAGCCGGTAAAAGAAGTTGAAGGAACAAAAGAAGAAGTGAAAGAGCCGGTAAAAGAAGTTGAAGGAACAAAAGAAGAAGAAAAAGAGCCAACAAAAGAAGTTGAAGAAGCGAAAGAACCAAAGAAAGAAGTAAAAGAATCAGCAACAGGATTGGATCAAGAGCCAAAAGGGAATAATCAAGTTGTTGAAAACGAGGGAAGAAAAGCAGACACTTTAAATAAACAACATACTAATAAGCCAGAGGAAGGTAAGAAATTTTTACCATCAACAGGCGGTGAAGCTAGCACTTCGACTTTACTTTCTGGCATAACACTTGTTCTTTCCGCACTAAGTATGTTCGTATTTAGAAAGAGATTATTTAAGAAATAAATAACGTTTAATCTTATTATTATATATAATTAATTTTTGCTTTTTTGAGAAGACATTATCATGGCGGTTTTATTAGAAACATGCATATGATGATGTCTTTTTTTACTAGAGAAGGATATTACTAGTGATTGTCTAAGTGTATTAGAAAAGGAGGGGAAGTTATGCATATTAATTCTATTTCAAAGATCGAAGAAGCTGCAGAATTTATTTCGATGATGAATAAAGATATTACGCAGCATGTTGGTTATTGCGGGGAAAATCATGAAGAAATATTGGACGCTATTCTTCATGGTTTTTCTGATATAGGGTGGGAGAAGTCTTTTGTCGTTTCTTATAATGATAATAATGAAATTGTAGGTGTATTAGGATTTGATATAGATGAGATAAGCGAAAGTGCGGAGATTTGGGGGCCTTTTATTATAGCTTCGAATTGGGGAGAGATTGCTTTAAGTATGTGGAAGAAACTTATCGAGAAAATTCCACTTCATATTCAAAAGTTTCATGGATTTTATCACGTGAAAAATAGTAATGGTATCGACTTTATGAAATATTTACAAGCTAAAAAACAAGAGAAACATAGCGTTTTAATTTTAAAGAAAACTAATGTGGAGCAATGTACAATAAATCAAGTAGAGGAAGCATCTCAACAAGTATTTGAGCAGTTTATTGTTTTACATAATAATATTTTTCCTAATACATATTATGAAGGAAATGAAATCATTGAACGTTTAAGTGATACGAATAAATTATTTGTAAGTATGAAGAATGGTAAGTTAGAAGGTTATGTATATGTTGAAGTAAATCCGGAGTTTCATGAAGCTAATATTGAATTTATTGCAACCGCTGAAAATAGTAGAAGAAAAGGTGTCGGAGAGCGGATATTGCAAGGGGCAATTCAGTATATTTTCTCTTTCCAAGGGATGAGAGAGATAGTACTATGTTTGAATACGAATAATGATCATGCGATGAAATTGTACAAGAAAGTAGGTTTTGAGGAAAAAGCATGTTTACAACACTATATAATAGAGTGAAAAACCCATTCATATGAATGGGTTTTATTACGGATTTAGAAGTGATTTGAGGCGCCAATCGTTACATAACCTTTTTTATTTTTTTCGGCACTTCTTTCGTTTGCAAATTAACATCTTCTTTTCGTAGCTCTTTAAAGAGTGAAGTAACCATAAGAACGACTACAATAGAAAATGGTAGCGCAGCAATTATAGCTGCGATTTGTAGTGCATTTAATCCTCCAGCTTGTAATAAAATAGCGGCAATTATCGCGATTGTTAATCCCCATATAAGTTTTAAACTATTTTTCGGTGATAAACTTCCGTTACTCGTTTGCATGGAAACAACAAATGTTGCTGAATCGGCAGAAGTAACGAAAAATGTGGCTACTAAAATTAACCCGATAATCGTTAAAAATGTAGAGAATGGTAGATGTGAAATAACAGCAAATAATCCAATCTCTGTACCATTTTTTGCAATTTCATCAGCTATTCCAAGCGATTGGAACATTTCCATATGGATTGCGGTACCACCAAATACTGCAAACCAAAATGTACAGATAAGAGTCGGGACTAATACAACTCCAAAAATAAATTCTTTTATTGTGCGCCCTTTAGAAATACGAGCGATGAATGTACCGACGAATGGAGACCAAGAAATCCACCATCCCCAATAGAAAATAGTCCAGTTTTCAATCCAAGAAGAAGATTTTTCATTAAATGCTCCTAAATTTAATCCCATACTAGGCAAAGCTCCAATATAAGAACCGAGTGTAGATGTGAAATATTTCATAATAAATACGGTTGGCCCTAAAAATAAAAAGGAGACGAGTAAAATACCTGCAAGAGAGAAATTTAAGTTACTCAAATATTTAATCCCACGATCTAAGCCAGTTTGTGCACTCGTTAAATATAAAACGGCGAAGATGGCGATAAGTACGAGCTGTGTAAGTAAAGTGTTATGAATAGAAGGGAATAAATAGCTTAATCCTCCAGCAATTTGTTGAGCACCAATCCCAACAGATGGTACAATGCCAAATACTGTGGCTAAAACAGCTAAAATATCGACTGTTTTTCCGATACGAGAATTTTTCGATCGATTAAATAATGGAGTAACTGTAGCCCCGATAGTGCCACCTTTTTGTTTGCGGAATGTGAAATATGCAATTGTTAAAGCGACCATTGCGTATAGTGACCATGGAAAGAGACCCCAGTGGAAAAATGAATATTGCATAGCGAGTTTGGCACTTTCCTCTGTCCCCGCTTTTCCTGTTAATGGATCTGTAAAATGTGAAATCGGTTCAGCGATTCCATAAAAGAGGAGTCCAATCCCCATTCCTGCTCCAAACAACATGGATAGCCAAGATGGATAATTATATTTTGGCTTTTCTCCATCTTTACCAAGACGAATAGAACCGTACTTAGAAAATGCTAAATAAGCAGCCAAAATAATCATTGTAGTCATAAGTAGAGAGTAAAACCACCCAAATTTATTGAGGATAAATGAGTTTAAAGAAGATGTAACACTTTGTAAATCGTAGCCTTGTATCCAACTTGCTGGGGTAATTCCCCATATAATGAATAATGTTGTTAGCAAGAAGGAGATATAAAATACACTGTTTTCTTTTTTTATCATAGAATCCCACCCTTATTTAATAAAGTTAACAATTATAATAATCATAACAATTAAGTTTTAAATTGTCAAAAAATTCCCTTTTTATAATGTGAAAGGATGCAATTTGTTTTAGGGAGGTAAAGAGCAATGTGTTCACGATATGTACAAATTATAGGAAGAAATAATATGAAATATTGCATTTTATATTGTTACATCCAGATTTTATGTTAAATTCTTGAATGGAATATTAAAATAGGGGGCAAGGATATGAACAAGAAATCAAAGATCAATAAAGTGATGCTTAGCATTAGTACAATGGCTTTATCGTTAGGCGCACTTCAAACTCATGCAGCAGCAGAAGAAAAAGCACCGTATAACGTGTTGAAAACGAAACCGGTTGGAATTGAAAAGTCGGTAGATGAAGTTGGACATATTTCAAAAGTTGATGAAACTTTATCATTTCAAGAACGTTTAAAAGTAGGAGATTTTTCACAGCGACCAGCATCTATTACGAAGAAAACTGCAGTAAAGCAAGTTAAAGAAAGCTATTCAATGGCTGATTTAAACAAAATGAATGATCAAGAATTAGTTGAAACGTTAGGCAGTATTAAGTGGCACCAAATTACAGACTTATTCCAGTTTAATGAAGATGCAAAGGCTTTTTATAAAGATAAAGGAAAAATGCAAGTCATTATAGATGAATTAGCTCATAGAGGTAGTACATTTACGAAAGATGATTCAAAAGGAATTCAAGCGTTTACTGAAGTGCTGCGTTCAGCTTTTTATCTTGCATTTTATAATAGTGAATTAAGCGACTTAAATGAAAGAAGCTTCCAGGACAAATGTTTACCTGCTTTAAAAGCAATCGCAAAAAATCCGAATTTTAAGCTTGGTACAGTTGAACAAGATACAGTCGTATCTGCATACGGTAAATTAATTAGTAATGCTTCAAGTGATGTTGAAACGGTTCAATACGCATCGAATATTTTAAAGCAATACAATGATAATTATACTACTTATGTAAATGATCGAATGAAGGGGCAAGCAATATACGATATTATGCAAGGTATTGACTATGATATACAGTCGTACTTAACTGTGGCTCGTAAAGAAGCGAATGAAACGATGTGGTATGGAAAAGTAGATGGGTTTATTAATGAAATAAATCGTATTGCTCTTCTAAATGAAGTAACGCCAGAAAATAAATGGCTCGTTAATAATGGCATTTATTTTGCTAGCCGTTTAGGGAAGTTTCATAGTAATCCAAATAAAGGATTAGAGGTTGTTACACAAGCAATGCATATGTACCCGCGCTTAAGTGAACCGTATTTTGTTGCGGTAGAACAAATTACAACAAATTATAATGGTAAAGATTATAGCGGGAATACAGTAGATTTAGAGAAAATACGTAAAGAAGGAAAAGAGCAATACTTACCAAAAACGTATACATTCGACGATGGATCAATTGTGTTCAAAACAGGAGATAAAGTATCAGAAGAAAAAATTAAGAGACTATATTGGGCTGCGAAGGAAGTAAAGGCACAGTATCACCGGGTAATTGGAAATGACAAAGCGTTAGAGCCAGGAAATGCGGATGATGTATTAACGATCGTAATTTATAATAGTCCAGATGAATATCAGTTAAATAGACAATTGTATGGATATGAAACAAACAACGGTGGAATTTATATTGAAGAGACAGGTACATTCTTTACATATGAGCGTACACCAGAGCAAAGTATTTATAGTTTAGAAGAGTTATTCCGTCATGAATTTACTCATTATCTGCAAGGGAGATATGAAGTTCCTGGTTTATTTGGAAGAGGAGATATGTATCAAAATGAAAGGCTAACTTGGTTCCAAGAAGGAAATGCAGAGTTTTTCGCAGGATCTACTCGTACGAATAACGTTGTACCAAGAAAGAGTATAATTAGCGGATTATCATCTGATCCTGCAAGCCGTTATACAGCAGAGCGTACACTATTTGCTAAATACGGTTCTTGGGATTTCTATAATTACTCGTTCGCATTGCAATCTTATTTATATACACATCAATTTGAAACGTTTGATAAAATTCAAGATTTAATTCGAGCGAATGACGTGAAAAATTATGATGCATATCGTGAAAATCTAAGTAAAGATCCTAAGTTAAATAAAGAGTATCAAGAGTATATGCAGCAGCTAATCGATAATCAAGATAAATATAATGTACCGGAAGTAGCAGATGATTATTTAGCTGAACATGCAACGAAGTCGTTAGCAGCGGTGAAGAAAGAAATTAGTGATACGTTGCCTATGAAAGATACAAAAATGACAAAACATAATTCTCAATTCTTTAATACATTTACATTAGAAGGTACGTATACAGGTAGTGTCACAAAAGGTGAATCAGAAGATTGGAAAGCAATGAGTAAAAGAGTAAATGAATCTTTAGAACAATTGGCGCAAAAAGAATGGAGTGGCTACAAAACTGTTACAGCATACTTCGTCAATTATCGTGTGAATAGTTCAAATGAATTTGAATATGATGTAGTCTTCCATGGAATCGCAAAAGATGACGGAGAAAATAAAGCTCCAACGGTTAATATAAATGGCCCTTATAGCGGTCTTGTAAAAGAGGGAATTCAATTTAAAAGTGATGGCTCAAACGATGAAGATGGAAAAATTGTTTCTTATTTATGGGAATTTGGAGATGGAAGCACAAGTGCAGAAGTGAATCCAGCACATGTATATGAAAGAGAAGGTTCTTATAAAGTATCGTTAAGAGTAAAAGATGATAAAGGCAAAGAGAGCAGAAGTGAAACAACTGTTACGATTAAAGATGGAAGTTTAACAGAATCAGAACCAAATAATCGTCCAGAGGAAGCAAATCGTATCGGGCTAAATAGTACGATAAAAGGTAGTCTTATTGGCGGGGACCACACTGATGTTTATACATTTAATGTAGCATCAGCGAAAGATATCGATATTTCCGTTTTAAATGAGTATGGAATCGGGATGACATGGGTGCTGCACCATGAATCAGATATGCAAAATTATGCAGCTTACGGTCAAGCTAATGGAAATCATATAGAGGCAAAAATGAATGCAAAACCAGGTAAGTATTATTTGTATGTATATAAATATGATAATGGCGATGGAACGTACAAATTATCAATAAAATAAGTACTTTTCCAATGTATGTTTAACTTTACTTTTTGTGGAAAATAGTATATTATATAGATATATAATATATCGGTTATTTTCTAGGAGGAGCCTGTCACAATAGGTTTCTCCTGTTCTTTTTTAGAGGCCTGTCTTACAGGTTTTTCTTTAAAAGATAAATAACTGAAAATTAAGAACTATAATCTTTGAAAGAGGTGGGGCATACACATAACAAAAAAGGGATTGTTTAAGAGAGGGGGATAAGAAATGGTTTTGTTTGGTTATCCACTTGAAACAATTTATTTATACGGATTTATTATTGCTACTATACTCACTGTGATTTATATCTTTTTTGGAGATATATTTGAATCCATATTTAGTTTTGGAGGCGGATCGGTATCCGTTGTTACTTTATTACTTAGTTTTTTCGCCATGTTATGTGGGCTTAGTTATATAGGAGAATATTTATTTTCCTTTAATAGCATTCTTATTTTCGGGGCTGCATGTGCTATATCCTTTATTGGTGTATTCATAATGAAAATACTAATTTTAAAGCCAATTGCAGAAGCAGAACAAAATACTGTGCAACGTATGGATGAGTTCATAGGTTGCAAAGGGGAAGTCATTACAACAATTCCTACAGAAGGATTTGGAGAAGTACTAATATCCTCTCAATTTGGAAGTAATGCAATTCCAGCTAAAACAATTGGGAAAAAAGATATTTCACAAGGAACTGAAGTTATTATCGAGGGAGTCCAAGATGGTGTTTTACTTGTACAAAACATCGCTTATTCTTTAAAAAAACCAAAATTATAAGGGGGAATTCACATGACGATTCCATTAATTATTGGTGGAGTGTTACTCGCAATTTTAATTCTACTCATTTTAGTATTCATTACGAAGTATCGAACAGTTGGACCAGATGAAGCGTTAATTGTTACAGGGAACTGGCTTGGTGGCGGAAAAAATGTAGTTACCACTGATGATGGAAAGAAGATTAAGATTATTCGCGGTGGCGGTACATTCGTAGTTCCAATTATGCAACGAGCAGAGCCTTTAAGCCTATTAAACTATAAGTTAGAAGTGGGTACACGTGATACGTATACGAAGCAAGGTGTTCCAGTTACAGTAAATGGTGTTTCTATTATTAAAGTAGGTTCTACGATTGAAGAAGTATCTACAGCAGCTGAGCAATATTTAGGAAAAGAAACAGAAGAGTTAAAAGTAGAAGCAAAAGAAGTTTTAGAAGGTCATTTACGTGCGATTTTATCTTCTATGACAGTAGAAGATGCGTATAGTAATAGAGAGCAATTTGCTCAAAAAGTACATGAAGTAGCTTCTACTGATTTAAAGAAAATGGGTCTTCGCATCGTTTCCTTTACAATTAAAGAAATTATGGATAAGAATGGTTACTTAGATGCACTTGGTCAGCCGCAAATTGCGACAGTGAAGCGTGATGCAACAATTGCGAATGCAGAGCGTGAAAAAGAAGCTCGTATTGAAAAAGCTCGTGCTGAGAAAGAAGCAAAAGAAGCTGAATATCAACGTGATGCTCAAATCGCTGAAGCTGAAAAACATAAAGAATTAAAAGTACAATCTTATAAGAGAGAGCAAGAACAAGCTCGAGCAGACGCGGATCTTTCTTACGAATTACAACAAGCGAAAGCACAACAAGGTGTTACAGAAGAGCAAATGCGCGTTAAAATCATTGAGCGTGAGAAACAAATTGAATTAGAAGAAAAAGAGATTGCGCGTCGTGAGAAGCAATATGATGCAGAAGTTAAGAAAAAAGCAGATGCAGATCGCTATGCTGTTGAGCAATCAGCGGAAGCAGAAAAAGTGAAACAAATTAAAAAGGCAGATGCGGATCAATATAAGATTGAAGCTGAAGCGAGAGCTCGTGCAGAAGAAGTACGTGTAGAAGGTTTGGCGAAGGCGGAAATTGAAAAAGCGCAAGGTCAAGCAAAAGCAGAAGTACAAAAAGCACAAGGTACAGCGGAAGCGGATGTTATTAGATTAAAAGGTTTAGCAGAGGCAGAAGCGAAACAAAAAATTGCAGAGGCATTCGAGTTATATGGCCAAGCGGCAATTATGGATATGGTTCTTAAAATGCTTCCAAGTTATGCGAAAGAAATTGCAAGCCCACTTAGCAATATTGATAAAATTACAGTTGTCGATACAGGTGGCGGTGGTAAAAATAGCGGCGCCGGAAAAGTTGCAGGTTATGCGACTGATTTAATGGCAACAATGCAAGAAACGTTAAAAGCTTCTTCTGGAATTGACTTAAAAGAGCTATTAGAAGGATTTGCAGGAAAAGGAGCGGTACAACAATTATCAAGTGATAAACCTGTTGTATCTGTAGTAGAAGATGAGAAAAAAGAAGTAGAAAAAGAGAAAGAATAGTAAGGCGGGAGAGACCTCTAGTAAGTACGATGCTAGAGGTTCTTCTGTGAATTATAATATTTCGAATAATATACATTTTTATATATTGTTTTAATTATTTAATTTATATAGAATGAAAAAGGTATGTATTAACTCTTTAATAGAAAAAGAGACAAAGAGTTAATACAATTAATCGTGTAATTTATATAAATAAATTAAATGTGAGATAATTACATTTAAAAAGGTATGGAGGGGTAGAAATATGTTTCAAGGGAAATTAAGGAGTAGTAGTCTAAAAGCAAAGTTACTTGTGTCATTTGTTATCATTTTAATTCTTCCAAGTATTGTAATTGGTTGGACGTCTTATCAACAAGCAAAGACAAATTTTAATGAAACAATTTTACAATCAGCGAAAGATAACGTAAAGATTTTAAATAATGTTATTAACAAGGAGATAGACAGTAAAAAGGTAGACGCAGTATATTTTACAAAGTTATTTAATGGAGTAAGTTACGGAACTGATCAGCTCCAAAATGTGCAAAATAAATTAGAAGAATATAATAAATTACATCCAGAAATAGAAGCAGTTTATACGGGATCTAGTACGGGACAATTTATTCAATCACCGTCTATTCAAATGCCAGATGGGTATAATCCTACCGAAAGAGATTGGTATAAAGAAGCAGCGAAAAAAAGCGGAGAAGTGGTTATCACAGCCCCATATAAGTCAAGTACAACAGGGAATATTGTTATTACAATAGCAAAACAAAATGAGGATAAAAGTGGTGTTCTCGGTATTGATTTAATTATTAATGATATTGTAAATACTTCAAAAATGGTCAATATCGGCAAAAAAGGATATGTAGCAATCTTTGACCAATCTAAAAATGTAATAGCGCATCCAACGATGAAGCCAGGTGACAAGGTAGAAGAAAAAGTGGAGAAGGAATTGTATAAACAAGAAACAGGTGATTTTAAATTCAAACTTGATGGTGATGATCGCAATATTACCTTTATAACAAATAAGCAGACTGGATGGAAAATAGCAGGAATTATGCCTTCAAAAGAAATTATCGAAGCAGCTAACCCTATTTTCTATAAAACAATAACTGTTATTGGTATTTCATTAGTAATTGGTGGGATTTTAATTTACTTCATAATTGCTTCTATTATTAGTCCGTTAAAACAACTTGTTATATCATCGAAAAAGATTAGTGAAGGCGATTTAACAGAGTCAATTACAGTTCATTCTAAAGATGAAATTGGACAGCTAGGAGAAAGTTTTAACGAGATGGCTGCATCGTTACAAAGTGTCATTTCCAATATAAACACTTCAGCAAGTCATGTAGCGGCATCTTCAGAAGAATTAACAGCTAGTATGAAGCAGACAAGCGAAGCAACGGAACAAATTACACAGGCGATAGAGCAAGTATCAAGTGGTGCAGAAATACAAACGAAAGAAGTTGAAGAAGGAGCAACATTGTTAGAAGAGGTTACAGAAGGAATTCAGCGTGTTGCAGATAGTTCTTCATTAGTATCTACAGCCTCTATGTATACGAAGAAAAAAGCTGAAAATGGTGGGAAGTTAGTTGAACAAACTGTGAATCAAATGCAATTAATTCATGAGTCTGTTTCGCAGTCAGACAAAATCATTGGTTTGTTAGACGATAAGTCGAAACAAATTGGAGCAATCCTTGAAGTGATTCAACATATTGCTGAACAGACAAATTTATTAGCGTTAAATGCGGCAATTGAGGCTGCGAGAGCTGGAGAGCAAGGAAGAGGATTTGCAATTGTAGCAGATGAAGTGCGAAAGCTAGCAGAACAATCAGGACAGTCTTCTACGGAAATTGGGAAACTAGTGAAAGAGATTCAATTTGATATAAAAGAAACAGTAAGCTCTATGAATCAAGTTGGAGTAGAAGTACAATCAGGACTTGTAGTTGCAAATGAAACGAAGCAAAGCTTTGCCGAAATATTGAAGTCTACAAATGATACAGTTGTACAAATTGATAGCATGGTAGATGTAGCAAAACAAATGACGGTAGATGCAAAACAAGTAAGTACATCTATTAATGAAATTGCAGCTACGATTGAAGAAAATGCAGCAAGTGTTCAAAATATTGCTGGTTCCTCTGAGGAACAATTAGCTTCAGTAGATGAAATAAATGCAGCAGCAGTTCATTTATCACAAATGGCAGAAGAATTACAAGAGATGATTAGTAAGTTTAAAGTGTAATAACGAATGTTAAGAAACGAGGTAGTAATTTTACTTCGTTTCTTTTTTTATGAAGAGAAAAAGAAAGAAATATAGAGTAACCGTGTTATGATTAAGTATAATTAAAGAGACTGTATATTCTTTAAATTCTATCTTTAATCATGTTAGGGGAATGGTTTTGAAATTTAAAAAATTAAAACTCCAACCGAGAATTACATTAACTATAAGTACACTTATTTTAGTTGTACTTATGCTAACGAGTTATTTATTTTATTACATATTATCTGAAACGGTAGAAGAGCAAATTGGGAAACGAGCTTTGCATGTTGCGAAAACAGTTGCTGCTATACCTGAAATAAAGGAAGCTTTTCAAAAAGAAAACCCAGCTTCTATCATTCAGCCGATTGCAGAAAGAATTCGAATGGATACAGAGGCTGACTTCATTGTAGTTGGAAATAAAGAGGGGATTCGATATGCGCATCCTGAGCGAGATAAAATAGGAGAAGCGATGATTGGTGGAGATAACAAAGGTGTTTTATTAGAAGGAAAATCATATGTTTCGAAAGCAACTGGATCATTAGGCCCTTCATTACGTGGAAAAGTTCCAATCCGTAATCAGGAAAATGAAATCATTGGTGTGGTGTCTGTTGGATTTTCAATGGACGATATTCATGGAGCGGTAGAAGTGTATGGAAAGCGTGTATTTTGGATTACAATAATAGGGCTATTAATTGGAGTAATCGGCTCTATATATTTAGCGGCAAGTATAAAAAGAATGATGTTCGGTATGGAACCAGAAGAAATTTCCTCTTTATATGAAGAGCATAGTACAGTGATTCAATCTGTACGTGAAGGGATTATTGTAATCGATAAAAATGGCATGATTAGTTTAGTCAATCAAGCAGCTTATGATATTCTTTCGCTAGATAAACAACAAAATATTATTGGGGAATTTATTTTAAATGTAATTCCTAATTCAACGATACTAGATGTACTTCAAACTGGTGAAGAACAGTTTGATCGCCAATTAAATATAAAAGGACAGGCTGTTATTGCGAACCGTCTACCTATTAAAGTAAAGAATAAAGTAACTGGCGTTGTATCGAGCTTACGTTTGAAATCTGAAATGGATCAGTTAACAGCAGAATTATCTCAGACGAAGCAATATACAGAGGCATTACGAGCGCAAGCGCACGAATATAACAATTTATTGTATACGCTTTCAGGTCTTATCCAATTAGAATCATACGAAGATGCTTTAGAGCTTATTCATAAGGAAACAGCGGTATATCAAGATTTTGTTCAATTTATTATGAAGCGGATTCAAAATCCATGGCTAGGTGGAATTTTAATTGGATTTTATAATAGAGCACGAGAGTTGAAGATTGATTTTATGCTAGATAGAGAAAGTGGTTTAGAAAAATTAAGTCCACATATTGAGAGTAATTATGTCGTTTCTATTTTAGGAAATTTAATTACGAATGCATTTGAAGCAATTGAAAAAAATGAAGAGAATGATAAGACAGTAAGGATGTTTGTAACTGATATTGGAGAAGAAATAGTAATTGAAGTGGAAGATTCAGGGCAAGGGATTCATGATGAAATAATTACTAGCATATTCTATAAAGGCTTTTCGACGAAAGAAGGAGGAGAGCGAGGATATGGATTAGCAAAAGTGAAAGAGTTAGTAGAAGATTTAAATGGAAGTATTGCAATTGAAAAAGGGGATTTAGGTGGTGCGTTATTTATTATTGCACTACCGAAAGAGAGAGGCGAATAGTAATGGGTGAGGAGATTGAAGTATTAATTGTAGAAGATGATATTCGGATTGCTGACATTCATCGTCGTTTTACTGAAAAAATTGAGGGATTTAAAGTAATTGGAACGGCAACGACTGGAGAACAAGCGAAAGAATGGCTAGAGCTTGTGAAGCCACAGCTTGTGTTATTAGATGTGTACTTACCTGATATGCAAGGAACGGAACTTGTCACATATATTAGGCATCATTTGCACGATACAGATATTATTATGATTACAGCGGCATCGGAAACAGATGTAGTGAGGCACGCCCTGCGGGGCGGAGTAACAGATTATATTGTAAAGCCACTAATGTTTGATCGATTTAAGGCGAGTTTGGAAAGTTATCAAAAAAAGATTGTGCAGCTGAAGAAAAATAATCAATTATCTACAGAACAAATAGAACATTTATGGTCTCAAAGAGGCGTAAAGGGAAATGAAATGGAATATGCCCCGAAAGGGATAGACCCCTTAACTTTAGCAAAAATAAAAAAACATATGTTAACAGTTAATGAAGAAGGGATTACAGCAGAGGTACTAAGTTCAATGGTAGGCGTAAGTCGATCAACTGCAAGGCGCTATTTAGAGTATTTAATATCTGGGAAGAAAGTCCACGCAGAGCTAATATATGGGAGTGTGGGGAGACCGGAGAGACGGTATTTTCTTGTTTCTTCATAATAAAAAACAGTAGAGGATTTATTTCTTCTACTGTTTTTTGCGTCTTATATTGGAATAATCCCAATTACAATGCCAGTAATCAACATCACCATTGTCGTTCCAACTGCCCACAATAAAGTAAAACGTTGATGTTCACCAAAATCAACTTTTGCCATCCCAACTAATAAATAAGTGGATGCAACAAGAGGACTTAATAAGTGAACGGGTTGCCCAAGTAAGGAAGCACGTCCCATTTCAGCTGCACTAATTCCGTAAGTAGCAGCAGCCTTAGTTAAAATAGGTAATACCCCAAAGTAAAATGCATCATTGGACATGAAAAATGTGAATGGCATACTAAGAAGAGCTGTAATAATTGGCAATTGTGGTCCAAGTGCATCGGGTATAAGAGTTACTACACTGTTAGCCATGGCATCTACCATTTTTGTTCCAGATAAAATACCAGTGAAAATACCGGCAGCAAATACGAGAGAAACAACTGCTAATACATTCCCTGCATGAGAAGCAATACGTTCTTTCTGTTGTTCTAAGTTTGGATAGTTAATCATAACAGCGATAGCAAAAGCGACTGTAAATAAAACAGGTAACGGCATAACTTCTAGTATGAGACAAACAAGTAATGCAGCGGTTAATAAAAAGTTAATCCATAGAAGTTTAGGGCGTTTATGCGCTACAGCTTCAACAGTTGCAGCTTGCTCATCCATTGTTTGCATTTGTTTTAAATACTGTACATCCATAATTCCTAAACGTTTTCTTTCTTTTTTTCCAAGATAGTAGGCAACGAAAACAACCCAAATTGCACCAGCAATCATTCCTGGAATAAGAGGTGTAAATAATTCGGAAGCCTCAAGTCCAAGTGCGCTCATAACACGAGCTGTGGGTCCACCCCAAGGTGTAAGATTTGTTACCCCCGCCCCTAACATAACAACTCCAGCTAATATGAGGGGGTTCATTCCAAGGCGCTTATATAGTGGATACATTGCGGAAACTGTAATCATGTATGTTGTTGTACCATCACCATCTAGAGAAACGATAATAGTCAATATAGCCGTTCCGACAACGATTTTTAAAGGATCTCCTTTTACAAATTTTAAAATTTTACTAATGACAGGATCAAATAAACCGCTATCAATCATAATCCCAAAATATAAAATAGCGAACATAAGCATAATACCAGTAGGTGCTAATTTTTGAATCCCCTCTAACATCATAGGCCCCATATTGGCATAGAATCCGCCAATTACTGCAAAAACACTCGGAATTAATATTAAGGCTACTAGTGCTGACATACGTTTCGTCATAATTAAAAACATAAAGACAAATACCATCGCAAATCCAAGTAGTGCTAACATGTAATTTCCCCCTCAAAAGAATGATTGCGCTTTCAAAATAGAATAAAAATTCAGAAAAAGGTTTTTTATTTATAATAAAAGCAGCTATTCAAATGGTAAATAATTTGAAAAATAACATCATTAGAAGCATAATTTTTATTTTGTTCATTTTGTTCACGGTAGTTAATTTGAATTTTTAAAAAGTAAGCCACTCCTCGTAAGAATGGTAGAATAAGATGAAAATAGTGAAGTGTGAAATAGGGAGTAGATGTTATATGAAAACGAGAATAGAAGAGATTTATAGCTCTTATGAAGGAAAAGTAGAGGAGATTTTTATTAATGAATCTTCTTACGTATATGAATGGGAAAAATTACTGATGATCCGAAAAAATGACGGTGAGCTAAAAAAAATTGCAGTCGGGATTAGTGGAAATATAAGATTGGTAAATGTAGAAGTTGGACAGGAAATTAGTGCGGATACATTATTAGTTAAATTAGAAGATGATTTATTAATTACAGGTTGTGAGTGATGAGAGATGTGTAGAAATAACTACACATCTTTTTTTGTTTCCTATATTACAAAAAGCACATTGTTTTTTCACAAATCTCACACAACCTTTTGGTATTCTTTTCGTGGAGTATACGGTTTCTAGGGAGGAATATTGATGAAAGTAAAATATGTCGTACTTGCTATATGTTTATGTTTCGTATTTACGGTAGTCGGGTGTGGGAAAAAGGAAACAGCAGCTGTTGCCATTGATGAGAAACATGATAAATGTGATATTTGCCAAATTGGGGTAACAGATAATCAATTTGCAACAGAAATTATTTTAGAAAATGGAAAAGCGTTAAAGTTTGATGATATCGGTTGTATGTATAAATGGATGGAGATCAACTCAGATGAAAAGACGAAAGAGAAATTTGTCCGAGATTATGATTCGAAAGATTGGATTTCGTTAGAAGACGCTACTTACGTATATGATAAAACAATAACGACACCGATGGCTTATAATGTCATTTCATTTAAAAATAAAAAAGATGCAGAGAGCTTTGTATCTAACTATAAGGGGAAAGTTCTTTCGTATAAAGAGCTAGCAGAGCATAAATGGGAAATGAATAAAGAGATGATGGGGAAACCGAAAGCAGGAAATCATGGTGGACATCATTAATAGAAAAAGACAACTATGTAGTTGTCTTTTTCTATTATTACTCAGGTGCAAATATAGAAAAGGTGTAAAATTTTTAGCAGAACGGTTACAATGGAATATAGTAACCTAAAGCAATCATTTATCCCGCATTAACGGGCAATAAGATCCCCACCTCAAAATTTAGTGAAAGCAAAGAAGTTAGGTGGAGTCGGGCTGCCCGTAAAAGCCCGATTGGTGTGGGCTAATAATTAGTGGTGGATGAACAAAACCCCTACTAATTAAAGTTTCACTTTATGTACTTTTTAGAAATGTATACAAATGCGGTAAAAACGTGCTAAACTAATTGCTTCATAATGTTAATGATGGGGCCATCAGGCGTATCATTTCAATAGGTTGAGAAACATAGTATAAGCTTAAGATAATCCGATTAAAGAAGGAATCTAAAGGGCTTATGGATAAATGTACTCAAGAAGAGTTATTGTATGTGATGGAGGAATGGTTAAGAAAACATTATCTTTCATAGGAGCTGTAGTTGTGAGAAAACAAAAAATTTTATTATGTATTTTATTAGGACTTTTAATGACGGTAGTGGCTTGCGATAAGCAAGAAGAACCAGAATCGAAACCGGTTCATGTGAAAAATGAAAAGAAAAAAGAGAAGCATAAAGAACAGGAAGAATCTAAAGAAGAGAAAAGTATAAATTTAATGGACAAACAGTTGTTACTTTCAGCTACCCTTGGAGACACAGAGACAGCTATGAAGTTGATTCAGGATGGAGCGAATATAAACGTAGAAGGTGACAACGGAGAAACGCCTGTCCTTGCAGCGACGTACCAAAATCATGTAGAGACAGTTAAAGCATTAATTGGTGCAGGTGCTAATATTGAAATTAAAGATGAGAAAAAAAGTAATCCACTTCTTTATGCAAGTAGAGAAGGATATACGGATATTGTAAAAGTATTAATTAATGCAGGAGTTAATACGAAAGAAACGACTAGGTCAGGTGGGACAGCACTTATTTCTGCATCTGAGCGTGGCCATGTAGAGGTTGTTAAAGAATTATTAGAGCATACAGATATTGATGTGAATTATAAAAATGAACGTGGTGGAACAGCGTTATTAGAAGCAATTGTATTAGGAAATGGTAGTGAAAACCATAAGAAAGTAATTCAATTGCTTATTGATCACGGTGCAGATGTAAACATGGCTAACAAGGAACATCTGACGCCACTGCAATACGCTGAAAAAAGAGGTTTTAAAGATATTGTAAATATGTTGAGGGTAGCTGGAGCGAATGAAGTAGTACAGCCACAACAACCAGTAGAGTAAAAAACGGAAAAATAATCCCATTTAGATAGACAGAATGAAGAAATCAGTTAGTATGATGGATTCAGTAATGTGTATTTGAATGGGATTTTTATTTTGAACATGAAAAATAGATTATGAATGGATGGTAAATGGAGTAAATAAGGAGGCAACCTTATTTGGCAATTGTAAAAAATGAAAAGGTAGTTTCTGTTTGTTGCAGTGCCAGAAGTACGCCCGTAGCTGCTGAGGCAAGTGTGGAAACTTTAGCGGAGTTTCAAGGGAACGGATATGGTACTGATGGTGTTACAGCCTGGGCGATATCAATACAAGAAGAAAAAAGCATTCCACTTTATAGTACTTCTTGGAATAATTATGCTTCACAAGCCGTTGCGAGAAAACTAAAACTAATTAACTATGGAATGAATTTGCATATCACTTAAATTTTAAAGATAGTTGTTTGCCGTTGGGATTTATTTGTATATCTAGATTAATATTAAGAAAATATGGTGAATATTAACATTCGATTAACACCTAATTAACAATCTATCAAAACTGACTTAATAAATGCGTAATATAGTAAAGGTAACAAAATAAATAGGGTAGAGAACATTTGAGAACACCCACTTACATATAATGTGCCACTTTCTTAGGTGTGCTCTATTCCCTAGAGTTCAAATAAGGAGAAAGGCGTTCTATGTAAGTAGGTGTTTTTAGTTTGGATAAAAATAGAACAGTTAGGTGGAAAAAATGTTTAAAGAACCTTATATTGCGATGATAAAGGATTGGAAAGGATACAAAGCATACAAAAAATTGCCGAAAACAGTTTTTCTTATGACTGGTTCAATGCTGGAATTACCAGAGCGTGTATATGAATTGCAGAAACATGGACATGATGTATTTCTTCATTGTGATTTTATACAAGGCTTAAATACGAATACAGAGGAAGCGCTTTTGTATATTCAAGATGTTATCGGGGCACAAGGTATTATTTCAACAAAGGGTTCAACAATTCGAAATGCTAATAAAATTGGATTGAAAACAATTCAACGTATTTTTATTGTAGATACTTTATCTCTTACTAAATCAATTGAAAATTGTAAAACGACTAAACCAAATGCAGTAGAGATTATGCCGGGGATTATGCCTTCTATTATTAAACAGCTAGTAGAGGAAATAGAGTTTCCTATTATTGCAGGAGGATTGATTCAAACGCGAGAAGATGCGGAAATTGCAATTCGTGCAGGAGCAAGTGCGATTTCAACAAGTCATTATGAAGTATGGATACAAGAAGAAAAAAGGAGTGCAACCTTGTGATTGAATTGAAAAATGTTTCAAAGGTATATAAAAATGCAGAAGAGACAGCGGTTAAAGGCGTATCGGTTCATATTAAGAAGGGTGAATTTTTTGTTTTAGTTGGACCTTCGGGATGCGGGAAAAGCACATTATTACGAATGATCGCTGGCTTAGAAGAGATTTCTTCAGGAGATTTAATTATTAATGAACGTGTTGCAAATGATCTAGAGCCGAAAGACCGTAATCTATCAATGGTATTTCAAAATTATGCATTATATCCACACTTATCTGTAGAAGAAAATATTTTATTTGGACTTAAGGTAAGAAAAGTACAAAAAGAAGAGCGACAAAAGCGATTAATGGAAGCTATTGAAATGGTAGGACTGAAAGAGTATGTGAAAATGAAACCAGGCCAATTATCAGGCGGACAAAGACAGCGTGTTGCACTTGCCAGGGCAATTGTGAGTCAAGCACCAATCTGTTTAATGGATGAACCACTTTCGAATTTGGATGCGAAATTACGTGCGCAAATGAGAATTGAAATTAGAGAAATTCAGCAGCGATTAGGAATTACGATGATTTACGTTACCCACGATCAAATAGAAGCGATGACTATGGGAGATCGTATCATGGTTTTAAATAAAGGAAGTATACAGCAAGTTGGAACACCACTTGACATATATAACGAACCTGCAAACGAATTTGTTGCAAGCTTTATAGGTTCTCCTTCTATGAATATAAATGATGGGGAAGTAAATAAAGAAAAAGGTGTATTACATATAGGGCAATTGCAAATTCCATTATCTATTAGACAGTTAAAGCAATTACCAGAAGGAACAATTCGCATAGGCATGCGCCCTGAGCATATTGCACTGTCTGAGGAGGGACAAGAAGTGACGTTGCAATCTGTAGAAGTATTAGGGAATGAATCTATATTGAACTTTGCGGTAAATGGAACAACTTGGAGTGCGAAAGTCATCGGACAGTTACTCTTGAACAAAGGTGACAAAGTAAAATTATTATTCTCGCAAGAAAAGTTATGCTTCTTTAATGAAAACACGAATGAACGCTTAAAAGTGGTAGCTGAAGAAGAGTTGAAAGTGGTGGCGAAATAATGATCGGAGTAAGTAAGTTACCAGTTCAAACAAAGGTGTCAAAAAAGAAAAAATTATGGGGGAGAACGAAAGATTTAAGAATAGGATTATTGTTTTTGGCGCCATCTATTTTGTTATTTTCGATTTTTTTGTTCTATCCATTGTTTAGGACGATTTACTATAGCTTTTATTTAACCGATATACATGGGGAAGCTAATCTTTTCGTTGGCTTAGAAAATTATCAATACTTATTCTCTGATCCAGCCTTCTACAAAAGTATAAAATCAACTTTATTATTTGTTTTATATACAGTGCCTACGAGTATTATATTTGCCTTGTTTCTTGCATTGATTGCAAATGGAAAAGTAAGAGGTATTGGGTTATTCCGAGTTCTGTTTTCTTCGACGATGGGAATATCAGTAGCCGCTAGTGCAGTGATTTGGCTATTTTTATTTCATCCAAGTGTAGGATTATTTAATAATATATTAGCCTCTATGAACCTTCCTGCAATCGCATGGTTAACGAGTCCGGACTGGGCACTATTCTCTGTATCAGTTACAACAGTTTGGGTGAATACAGGTTTTGCATTTTTAGTTATATTAGGTGGTTTACAAAATATCGATACGTCGTTATATGAGAGTGCATCTATAGATGGTGCTAGTTATTTATATAAACTTCGCCGTGTTACATTACCGATGCTATCACCAACTTTATTCTTTATTGTAACAGTAACATTAATTAGTGCGTTCCAAAGCTTTGGGCAAATTGATATTTTAACGCACGGTGGACCAAATGATGCAACGAATTTGATTGTGTACTCGATTTACAAAGAGGCGTTTGTGAATCATCAATTTGGAACAGCAAGTGCACAAGCAATGGTATTATTTGTTTTCATTTTCATTGCTACATTACTTCAATTTAAGTTTGCTGAGAGAAAGGTGCATTATAAATGATTGTTAAACAGTGGAAACAAAATTTCCTATTATACATGCTGCTCATTATTAGTGCAGTAATGGTATTTTTTCCTGTACTGTATGCATTTTTAATAAGCTTTATGACACCAGACGATATTCAAATGAGAAGGTTATTTCCGACTCAATTTACTTTTGATAATTTTATTAATATTTTTCAAAAGGTACCGCTTTTTACATACTTATATAACAGTTTAATTGTATCGACAGTCGTTATGATTGGACAACTTATCGTATCAAGTTTAGCAGCTTATGCTTTTGTTTTTCTTCAGTTTAAAGGGAGAAACTTAATTTTCTTCCTGTTTATTTCAACGATGCTGATTCCGTGGGAAGCAACGATGGTGCCTAACTTTTTAACGATTCAAAACTTTGGTTGGATCAATAGTTTTGCCGGGATGACAGTGCCGTTTTTTGCAACAGCTTTCGGTATTTTCTTGTTACGTCAACATTTTATGACACTTCCGAATGAACTGAAAGAAGCTGCGTTTATTGAAGGGATTGGAAATATAAGATTTTTATTCAGCGTTGTAATTCCGTATTGTAAAACGAGTTTTATTACGCTTGGAGTATATAGCTTTTTAACAACATGGAATATGTATTTATGGCCACTTTTAGTGACCACTGATGAAAAAGTAAGAACAGTGCAAATCGGTGTGAAGCAGCTTCAGTCTCAAGAAGTTGCAACTGATTGGGGAAGCGTAATGGCCGGTGTTACGGTTATCGTTATTCCAACATTGATTTTACTATTTTTAGGGCAAAAGCAATTACAACAAGGATTAACAAAAGGTGCAATTAAATAACTAAGAGAAGGTGAGATTTAAATGAGTCTAGTTAAAAAAGGTGCTGCTCTATTAATGGTAGCAACAATGGCATTATCTAGTGCCGCTTGTTCAAATAGTAAAACAGAAGGAAAACCTGAAGCACAGGCAAAAGTAGCACCAGTTGAAAAAAATGGTGATAAAACTGTAATTCGCTTCTGGCATGCGATGGGTGGAAAAACACAAGGAGTACTAGATGGTCTTGTTGCAGACTATAATAAGTCGCAAAATAAATATGAGATAAAGGCAGAGTTCCAAGGAACATATGAAGAGTCTTTAACGAAATTTAGAACGATGTCTGCAACGAAAGAAGCGCCAGCTCTTGTTCAATCGAGTGAAATTACAACGAAATATATGATTGATAGTAAAAAAATCACACCAATTGATAGCTGGATAAAAAAAGATAAGTACGATACGTCAAAATTAGAAAAAGCAATTACAAATTATTATTCAGTTGATGGAAAAATGTATTCTATGCCATTTAATTCATCTACACCAGTATTAATTTATAATAAAGATGCTTTCGCAAAGGCGGGCTTAGATCCAGAGAAAGCTCCGAAAACATATGCGGAATTACAAGAAGCAGCGAAAAAGTTAACGATTAAAGAAGGCGGAAATGTAAAACAATATGGATTCTCCATGCTTAACTATGGTTGGTTCTTTGAAGAATTGTTAGCGACACAAGGTGCTTTATATGTAGATAACGAAAACGGCCGTAAGGATGCTGCAAAGAAGGCGGTATTTAACGGTAAAGAAGGACAGAAAGTATTTGGAATGTTAGATGATTTAAATAAAGCTGGCGCACTTGGAAAGTATGGAGCAAGTTGGGATGATATTCGTGCCGCGTTCCAGTCTGGACAAGTTGCTATGTATTTAGATTCTTCAGCAGGTGTTCGTGATTTAATTGATGCATCTAAGTTTAATGTAGGTGTTTCATATATTCCGTATCCAGAGGATTCGAAACAAAATGGTGTTGTTATTGGTGGAGCATCATTATGGATGACGAATATGGTTTCAGAAGAAACGCAACAAGGTGCTTGGGACTTTATGAAATATTTAACGAAGCCAGACGTACAAGCAAAATGGCATACTGCAACAGGCTATTTCTCAATTAATCCAGATGCATATAATGAGCCATTAGTAAAAGAGCAATATGAAAAATACCCACAGTTGAAAGTAACAGTAGATCAACTGCAAGCAACGAAGCAATCTCCAGCAACACAAGGTGCTTTAATTAGTGTATTTCCAGAATCAAGAGATGCAGTTGTAAAAGCATTAGAAGCGATGTATGACGGGAAGAATAGTAAAGAAGCGTTAGATGAAGCTGCCAAAGCAACAGATAGAGCAATTAGCATTTCAGCTCGTACGAGTCAAAAATAAGAGAAAGCCGTATCCTTAAAAGGGATACGGCTTTCTTTATAGGGAGATAAGGGATCAAAGAAATGATGAAGTCTTATCTCTTTTATATGAGTAAAGGGTCTAGAGTGAATGTTGTCCTTTTCATTATTTATTTAACTCCATTGCCACTTGTTTACCATTTACGAAAACCTCTACTACCGCTACTACAACTTCCATTACTTTTTTCATCGCTCATCTCTCCTTATTTTTTGTTTCATTTCTTACTCTCAGTATAAGGAAATACAGTAATTACAACTATCGAATTGGATGACAAGAGACTTACATTGTTGTAAGGATAATAGTTTAGTTTGTAATAAAGTG
Source organism: Bacillus sp. 7_6_55CFAA_CT2 (assembly GCF_000238655.1). NCBI lineage: Bacteria > Bacillati > Bacillota > Bacilli > Caryophanales > Bacillaceae > Bacillus > Bacillus sp. 7_6_55CFAA_CT2. Next base: position 41,304 of record NZ_JH414714.1, read on the forward strand.
AAACTGTAATCAGTGGGGGGCTTACTACCCGTTAATGCGGGATAAATTTGATTTAAGATTAAGATTCGGAAGTTTCTGTTGTTTTGAACTATAATTAGAAAGAGGGGGGATAATATGAAAAGAATTCTTGTTATTAGTGATATTCATGGAGAGATAGAAAAGTTCGAACAGTTATTGGAAGAAGCACAATATGATGCGAAACAGGATCAATTAATCTTACTGGGAGATTATGTAGATCGTGGTCCAAATGCGCGTGCTGTAATTGAAAAGGTAAGAGAATTGAAAGAAGAGGGAGCACTCATTTTAAAGGGAAATCATGAAGATATGATGATTAAGGCGTTAACGACAAATGAGGAACGTTCATGGAACCATTGGGTAAAAAGAAATGGTGGAGATAAGACATTATATAGCTATGGATTTGTAGAAGAGGATATTGCGGTTAATGACAAAGACTTCCAAAAACCGATTTTACACTCTCGTGTATTAGAGGAACATATAAAGTTTATTCAAGAATTAGATCATTACATTGAAACAGAAGAGTATATATTTGTACATGCTGGGGTTGAACCGATGAAACGAGTTTCTGAATCTGAACCATATACGTTAATGTGGATCCGTAATGAATTTCATAATGGATATAGCGGTGAAAAGGTTGTTGTATTTGGGCATACGGAAACAAAAACGCTTCATGGTAGTGAGGATTGCGGAGTGTATTTTGGTAGTAATCGTATTATTGGAATTGATGGCGGGGCTGTGTACGGTGGTCAGCTAAATTGTTTGGAATTGCCGAGTAAAAAGGTATATGTAATAAAAA
>NZ_JH414714.1:42512-178240 GCF_000238655.1 Bacillus sp. 7_6_55CFAA_CT2
GAATCTTATTTCTTTCAATTTTTTATTAAGCTAAATTTAAGACAAAGTTTTTATAATAAAACTTCAAAATTTTAGAAGGAAATAGTTAAAAATGAAACGTAATGTAACTACATTCTTTTGTTATGAAGAGAAGAAATGTAATAATAAATAGAATTGAACTATTTGATGGAAGGTGAGAGCATGCGCTTACTTGTAGTAGAAGATAATGCCTCGTTATTAGAGTCTATCGTACAAATTTTGCGTGATGAATTTGAAGTAGATACGGCAATAAATGGAGAAGATGGATTGTTTTTAGCTCTTCAAAATATATATGATGCAATTTTACTGGATGTGATGATGCCAGGGATGGACGGATTTGAAGTAATTCAAAAAATACGTGATGAAAAGATTGAAACACCAGTCCTGTTTTTGACAGCGAGAGATTCTTTAGAAGATCGGGTGAAGGGATTGGATTTTGGTGGAGATGACTATATCGTTAAGCCATTCCAGGCCCCTGAATTAAAAGCGAGAATTCGCGCTTTACTACGCAGAAGTGGTAGTTTAACAACGCAGCAAACGATTCGTTATAAAGGGATTGAATTGTTCGGAAAAGATAAAGACGTTCAAGTAGATGGACAAAGTATTAAGTTGACATTGAAACAATATGAGCTGCTAGAGTATCTCATTCAAAATAGCGGGAAGATTTTAATGCGTGAACAAATTTTTGATCGTGTTTGGGGATTTGATTCAGATACGACAGTAGCCATTGTGGAAGTGTATGTGCATCATTTGCGTAAAAAATTAGAACCATTCGGTTATCAGAAAGATATTCAAACCGTTCGAGGTATTGGATATATATTAAAAGAACAATGAAAAAGGGAAGTATGTTTCAAAAGACACGCATTCGTTTGACTATAGTGAATTCATTAGTATTTATCCTATTAATAGGTATATTAGGTAGTATTATTTATTCATACACATATAAGCGTATTTATAATGAAGTGGATCAATCTATAAAAATGATGGCTCAGTATAGAGAAAAATTAGATGTTAAAATACCACCAAGAAAACGTATGGAGAATATCCAAATTGGAGATCCGCGAGTAACTAGAATAACTTGGAATGGGAAAATAGTGAAAATAGAGGGCGATAACCGTAAATTCCGTTCTATTTTTGAAGAGAATTTGGAAAAGTTTTCTCCGGAAAAAATAGGGGAGTTACAAGATATCAAAGTACAAGGACGATATTTTAGAGCATTTTCGCTTCAAAAAGATGGAGAAATAGTTCAAATCGTGCGAGATATAACAGCGGAAGAAGGAATGTTAAATACTTTATTTTTAATCCTCGTTATAGGTTGTAGCATAGGAAGCCTCTGTGCGATAGGTATCGGCTTTTTCCTAGCTGGCAGAGCACTCGTACCTATTCAAAATTCATGGGAGAAACAGCAGCAATTCGTTTCTGATGCATCACATGAACTCAGGACACCACTTGCAGTTATTCAATCAAAAACGGATGTTTTATTTCAGTCACCATCCGCTACGATAGAAGAAAAAGCGATGGATATTTCTACAATTTCAAAAGAATGTAGGCGGTTATCGAAACTCGTTAGTAATTTATTATTGCTAGCACGTTCTGATTCTAATCAAATTGAGATGGATAAGAAAATATTTGAACTTGATAAATTGTTAGAAGAAATAGTAGCTCCATATAAGGAGATTGCTTCTTATCAAGAAAAAGAAATGATGCTAAAAGTAGAACGTGGTGTATCTTTTATGGGGGATAGAGAGCGGATTCATCAAATGATGGTCATACTGTTGGATAATGCGATGAAGTATACAAATGAAGGTGGGCATATTCAAATTGATTGCACGCAAACGAGTAGTTCAATTCGTATACAGGTGAAAGATGACGGGATAGGAGTGAAAGAAGAAGATATTCCGAAATTATTTGATCGTTTTTATCAAGGGGATAAAGCAAGAAGTACGTCAGAAGGAGCTGGATTAGGTCTTTCAATCGCAAATTGGATTGTAGAAAAGCATTACGGAAAAATATCAGTAGAGAGCAAATGGGGAGATGGCACTTGTTTTGAAGTGATTTTCCCTAAAAACCAAAAAATATAAGTAAAAAGACGACCTTGTTTTTACACAAGGTCGTCTTTTTTTAAGGTAAAGTTAAGAAACTATTTATATTATGTATGGCATAAAGAAAGTTCGTTACATGAAGAAGAGACTAGGTGTATGTGAGTGGGGTTTATCAATCATAATGTTATCTCAAGCAGCGATGAGATGTATGTATAGTATTAAAAAAACTAGGGGAATGATGGGAAAGAAAGTATAAGAGGGAGGAATTAATTTTGAAAAAGAAAATGATGACGGTATTCACTATTGGAGTAATGAGTTTAAGTATATTAGGGGGTGCCTCTCCTTCTGAAACACAAAAAGGAAAGACTGATTACACGCAGCGCAGTAAAGAACAATTAAATAATGGTAAGATACATGCAGTGCATACAGAAGAAAAAGCAGAGAAACTAGGTATTGAAACGGAAGGAAAAGAACAAATTACACTAGAAAAAGAAATTCATGAAACAGAAGTAGGAAGGGAAGCAGAGCAGTTAGGCATATCGATTGAAGGAAAAGATGTTGGGACGTTGTCAGAAGAAATCTATGAAACAAAAGTGAAGCAAGAAGCGTTAAAACTAGGCATATCTATAGAAAATACATCAATTGTAAATTTAATTAATCAAATTAATATGATTAAAATTAATGATGAAGCAGATAAATTAGGTATTTCGACAAATGGAAAAGAAATAGAGGACATTGCAGAAGAAATCTATGGAAAGAAAGTAAGAGAAGAAGCAGGGAAGTTAGACATTTCTCAAAAGGGAAAAGAAATTGAAGAATTAGCACAAGAGGTGTACGAACAAAAAGTGCAGGAAGAAGCAAAAAAATATCATATTGATTTGTATGGGAAAGATATATATCAAGTATTAAGAGAAATTAATGAACAAAAGGTCCTACAATTGGCAGATGAGCTTAATATGGACAAAGCGAACATGAATATTCAAGAGCTAACAGAAAAAATAAAAAAAGATCAACCTGAGAGAGAAAAAGAACTAAATTTTGTACCAGTGATTCGAACGGATGCTGACGCATTTTATTCTTATTTAACGAACTAAAAAGGGCGTGAGAGTGATACGGAGGTTTAAGTGGTATATATGTATAGCATTACTAGCTATAGCGGTATGGAGTGTATATACAAATGGAGTTACAAAGTATGTGGAGAAGTTGACATTCTTCAATATACAAAACGGAAAAGAACCGGAATTTAGTAATAATGATGAAAAGGTCATTTTATCAAGTGTACCATTAATTCAGCAACTACCAGAGCTAGATCGAGGCTGTGAAGTGACAAGCTTAGCGATGATGTTACAATACGCTGGTGTTTCAGTGGATAAGATGACATTAGCAAATGAAATAAAAAAAGTTGATTTTATAGATGATGGTGTGCGCGGGAATCCAAATGAAGGATTTGTAGGTAATATTTATACATTTTCTGAATCAGGATACGGTGTATATCATGGGCCACTTTTTCAGTTAGCGGAAAAATATTTACCTAATAAAGCTGTAGACTTAACAGGGAAGAATATAGAAGAAATTTATAAGAGTGTAAAAGCAGGACAACCGGTAGTCATGATCACAAATGCAACATTTGCACCATTAGATGCAGATGAATTTACTACATGGGAAACAAATAGTGGAGATGTTTCAATTACGTATAATGAACATTGTGTAGTGCTTATTGGATATGATAAGGAATTTGTATATATTCGAGATCCTCTTAATGAAAGTTTAGATGTAAAAATACCGAGAGAAAGTTTTGAAAAGGCATGGATGCAAATGGGGAGTCAGGCGATTAGTTATGTGAAAAGCTCTAAATGAATGAGTAAGGAAAGAGATGTAAGGAATTGTAAGAGGAGTTTTTGTGGGGGTTTTTTGTTACGAAATAAGAGAACTTGAACTTATTATATAAGCTGAAGTTCTCTTATTTTTTTATGATTACATCTTTAGAAGGAGTGAATATGTAAAAATGCATAATTGACGAAAAATTTACATGTTATCATTATATATTGTTTTATATATGTTAATTGTATAAAATGACACAAGTATCCACATTACATAAAGGAGGCTTATTATGCAAAAAATATTTAACGGGGTTAAATGTATGAGTATCAATAAAAAATTAATCATTTCATTTTTTATTATTTTAACTATACCAGGAATTATTATCGGTGGTGTTTCATATCAAACTGCCAAAACAAATTTTGAACATCAAATGACAGCTAAAGCAAAGGAGAATATTTCGATTTTAAATACTGTTATTTCTCAAAATATAGAAGAGAAATTTGTTGATGCGACGTACTTTGCAGACATCTTAACAGAGGATACATATCCAAATGGACAGGAAGAAATAGTAAGAACGAAGCTAGCGCAATATATAAAACTTCATCCAGAAGTAGAAGGTATTTATATTGGAACGCAGACAGGAAAGTTTATAAGAGAACCATTTATCAAAATGGATGATGGGTATAATCCAACAGATAGATCTTGGTATAAAGAAGCACATGAAAATAAAGGGAAAGTAATTGTTACTGCACCATATCAATCAGCATCTACAAAAAATATGGTAGTAACAATTGCAAAAGAAGTAAAAGATGGTAAAGGTGTTATAGGAATTAACTTAAATTTAGATAACATCTTGAAAATTTCCAAAATGATTAACATTGGTGAAAAAGGTTATGCAGTTATTTTAGATCAAAATAAGCAAATTGTTAGTCATCCATCTAGAAAACCAGGTGCAAAAGTTACTGATCCTTGGATTAAACCGATTTATGAAGAAAAACAAGGAAATGTCTCTTATACAGAACAAGATGATAAAAAGAATTTAATCTTTGCAACAAATGAGAAAACGGGCTGGAAAGTAGTTGGAGTTATGTTTGATGAAGAAATTACCCAAGCTGCGAATCCAGTATTTTATAAGACTTTTATTGTTATTGCTATTGCTATTGCATTTGGTAGTATATTAATTTATTTCATTACAAAGTCTATTACAGGGCCATTACGAAAAATAGCTGAATCGGCATATAAAATTAGTAAGGGAGATTTAACAGAGAAAATTACAATCCATTCCAAGGATGACATAGGGAAATTAGGGAATTCATTTAATGAAATGTCTACGTCTTTACAAGATGTTATTACCCAAATTAGCTTTTCAGCAGAACATGTTGCAGCATCGGCTGAAGAGTTAACAGCGAGCGTACAGCAAGCAAATGATGCGACAGATCAAATTACAATTGCGATGGAACAAGTATCAGGTGGGGCTGAGTCACAAAGTCAAGGTGTTGAAGAAGGTGCTGCTACATTACAACAAGTAAATACAGCAATTCAAGATGTAACCGGAAGCGCAGAGTCAATTTCTATTTCCTCATTACATGCCCGTGAAAGAGCTGAAGAGGGAGAAGATTTAGTTGAACAAACCGCAAAACAAATGCAGTCTATTTCTAGGTCGGTATCCGAGTCAGATGCTATTATTAAACTTCTTGATGAGAAATCAAAGCAAGTAGGAGCTATTTCTGAAGCAATTCAAAACATTGCAACTCAAACAAACTTATTAGCTTTAAATGCGGCTATTGAAGCAGCAAGAGCAGGTGAACAGGGACGAGGATTTGCTATTGTAGCAGATGAGGTTAGAAAATTAGCAGAGCAATCAGGAGAGTCATCTGGAGAGATTGCAAATTTAATTGCAGAAATTAAGGCGGATATTGAACATACTGTTAAGGCGATGGATAATGTGAATGGAGAAGTTCAACAAGGCCTTGATGTTGTAACAAAAACGAAAGTAAGTTTTACGGAAATTTTAAGTTCTACTACACATATTGTTTCTCAAGTTAATCAAATGGTAGAAACAACGAAGAGAATTGCTGGAGATGCAAATGAAGTGACAAATGCTATTGATGAAATTGCAGCTGCTGCAGAAGAAAATACAGCTAGTATGCAAAGTGTTGCAGCTTCAACAGAAGAACAGGTTAATTCCATGGAGGAAATTAGTTCAGCTTCGCAAAACTTAGCTGAGATGGCAGAAGAACTACAAGCGATGACTAGTAAATTTAAAGTATAATAACAGCAGATAAGTAAGGTGAAAATAATATCACCTTACTTATTTTTCTATTCAGCAATTAGGGGAGTCATTAACAGGATGAAAAAAAGAAAAAGACTATGGAATTTATGGAAAACGATTACATTGTTAGTTTGTACAGTTGTAATTTTTTCTTTACTTGTGACAGATATATTAATTAGTCATAATGTAGAACGGACGACGGAGGATAGCCAAGCAGAGAAAGCAAAAACAATTGCACACATTGTGGCGAATGATTCGATTGTAATCGATGGTTTGGTTGGGAAAGCAGATACCTCTGCAATCCAAACGTATACAAATAGAATATTACAAAACACAGGTGTTCAATTTATTGTAGTTATGGACATGAATGGAATAAGAAAGTCACATCCAAATCCTCAAAAAATAGGGCATCATTTTATTGGGGGAGATGAAGGGCCTGCATTGAAAGGAAAAGAACATGTATCGTTAGCAGAAGGAACTTTAGGTATTTCCATGCGAGTGTTTGTACCAATATTTTCTGAAACAGGTGAACAACTTGGAGCAGTGGCTGTTGGTATTTCAGCAGATAATGTAAAAGAGAGAGTTAAGGAAAGTAGACATATCATTTATATTGGTGTCGGAGTGGGTGTATTAGTCGGAATTATAGGAGCAATATTGCTAGCTAGACATATAAAGAAAAGTTTATTCGGTCTTGAGCCGCACAGGATAGCAAAAATTCTTGAAGAAAGAAATACGATGCTACAATCTGTAAAGGAAGGTATTATTGCTGTAGATAAAGAGGCTAGAGTAACGTTAATTAATAATGAAGCGAAACGTCTATTTAAAAAAAGCGGACTTGAAGAAGATTTTATCGGTAAAGATGTTGAGTTGTATATGCCAAATTCACGTATAAAAGAAGTATTGCAAACGGGAGAAGTACAATTAAACGAAGAACAAAATATTTATGGAATTACGATTGTGACGAATCGAGTTCCTTTATATGTAAAAGGAGAAATAGTTGGTGCAATTGCAACATTTCGTGATAAAACAGAGATTAGAAAACTAGCAGAGGAACTAACTGGTATTAGACTATATGCAGAAGCATTACGGGCACAATCTCATGAGTTTATGAATAAGATGCATGTCGTATTAGGGCTTACACATATGAAACAGTATGAAGAATTACAGAAGTATATAAGCGGCATGGTATCAGAGCATCAATATGAAATTGGTGGAGTTATGAAAAGAATAAAAAGTCCAGTATTTGCTGGTTTTTTACTAGGTAAGCTCAGCTATGCTAGAGAGAAAAATATAAAATTAATTATAAGTGAAGATTCTTATATGCCGGAAATAGATGATGAAAGTATTACTCATGAACTTATTACGATTGTCGGAAATTTAATTGATAATGCATTAGAAGCAGTGACGAATTGTGAAAAGAAGCAAGTTGAAGTTGAGATACAACATGGGGATATACTAACTATTACAGTACAAGATACGGGAAAAGGTATACAAGAAAAAGAAATAGAGGAATTATTTACGAAAGGTTATTCCACAAAGGGAGATAACCGCGGTTATGGTTTGTATCTTGTAAAAGAAAGTATACAGCGAATAAATGGGGAAATTCATATGCATTCATTAGTAGGAAAGGGAACAACGATAACAATTGAAATACCTAAAGGTAGGGATGAGAGGCAAATATGATTAAAGTTTTAATTGTAGAAGATGACCCGATGGTAGCAATGTTAAATACGCATTATTTAGAACAAGTAGGAGGGTTTGAACTTGTTCAAGCAGTTAACTCAGTAAAGTCAGCGATAGAAGTATTAGAGAAATCACGAGTAGATTTAGTATTACTTGATATTTTTATGCCTGAAGAGACTGGGTTTGAGCTTTTAATGTATATCCGGAACCAAGAAAAAGAAATCGATATAATGATGATTTCAGCTGTACATGATATGGGGAGTATTAAAAAAGCATTACAATATGGAGTTGTAGATTATTTAATTAAACCATTTACATTTGAACGATTTAAAGAGGCATTAACTATATATCGAGAAAAATTTACTTTCATGAAAGAACAACAAAAAATTAGTCAATCGGAATTAGATTCGTTAATTTTACAAAAAGAAAAAAGAGAGCCTACTGTCACTAAAGAGCTTCCGAAAGGTTTAACGAAGCAAACGTTGCAATTAATTTGGCAGAAGATCGAGTCTCTGAATGGAAGAGTATTTACAACAGATGAAATGGCACAATTAGTTGGAATTTCAAGAGTTTCTATTCGAAAATATGTAATGTTTCTGACTGACATTGGGGTGTTAGAAAACGAAATGATGTACCAACATGTGGGAAGACCTGTAAGTAAATTAAGATGTGTTGATCAAAAGAAAATAGAGTTTTACGTATAAGCGACTTAATATAAGTCGCTTATACTTTTTTTAATTACAAAATCAATTACAAAACTTACAAAAACTATTTTTACTATTGAAAGCGTTTTAATATTGTTATTAAGAAAACGAGGGGGTGCCATATGGGAATTCAAAAGAATGTGGAAGCGGTATCATTTTCTGAAGGAAATGAAGTACAAAGAGAATCTTTCGCTTCTAAAATTATGAATGTAAAAATCGGTGTTATACCTTTACCATTATATGTAGTATTGGCTGCTATTATTTATGGGGCATCTGTATATAATAAATTGCCAGCAGATATGATTGGTGGATTTGCAGTTATTATGATCATGGGGATTTTCTTAGGCGATATTGGGATGAGAATTCCAATTTTAAAAAATATCGGCGGTCCAGCAATACTTTCGTTATTTATTCCATCATTACTTGTATTTTTTAACTGGATGAATCCAGCTTCAATGGAAGCTGCGACTATGTTAATGAAAAAATCGAACTTTTTATATTTATATATTTCTTGTTTAGTAGTCGGAAGTATTTTAGGAATGAACCGTAAAGTGTTAGTACAAGGTTTCGTTCGCATGTTTATTCCTTTAGTAGTAGGGACGTTAGCTTCTGTAGCAGTGGGATTATTGGTCGGTTCATTATTTGGATTTGAAATGAAGCACACATTCTTCTTTATCATCGTACCAATTGTGAGTGGTGGTATCGGGGAAGGGATTTTACCATTGTCGCTAGCTTATAGTGATATTTTAAATGAATCATCAGCAACGTTTGTATCACAGCTTATTCCAGCAGCTATTATTGGAAATATGTTCGCAATTGTAAGTGCAGGGTATATGAAGCGTTTAGGTGAGAAGAAACCGGAGCTTAGTGGTAACGGTGTATTAGTGAAAACAGACAATCAAGCAGAATTATTAAAAGAACAAAATACAGAGAAGCCAATTGACTTCTCATTAATGGGAGCAGGTTTATTAATTGCGTGTACGTTCTTCATCTTCGGAGGATTTGCTTCTAAGTTCATCGGTATTCCTGGGGCAATCATTATGATTTTCTCAGCAGCGCTTGTGAAATACTTTAAATTAATGCCAGCAAAAATGGAGCAAGGAGCATTCCATTTATATAAATTTATTTCAAAGAATTTAACTTGGCCTTTAATGGTTGGATTAGGATTGCTATATATTCCGTTAAAAGACGTAGCAGCAGTTCTTTCAGTAGGATATGTTGTTGTGTGCGCATCGGTTGTTCTTACAATGGTAGCATCAGGTTTTCTTGTAGGGAAAGTGATGAAGATGTATCCAGTTGAATCGGCGATTGTAACTGGATGTCATAGCGGTTTAGGTGGAACTGGAGATGTTGCTATTTTATCGGCTTCAAATCGTATGGAATTAATGCCGTTCGCGCAAATTTCGACTCGTTTAGGCGGGGCGGCAATGGTTGTAACGGCGACAATATTATTAAAGATGTTTTCATGATCAAACAAGCTAGCTATATTCATATAGCTAGCTTGTCAAATTAAGGGGAGATTATAAGTATGTTAGCAAATCAAATTAATGAAAGATCATTGTTATTGCATAAAGAATTAGTAGGGAAAATTGAAATTACAAGTAAAGTAGAAGTAAATTCAGCGAATGATTTAAGCCTGACGTATACACCAGGTGTAGCGGAGTCTTGCAAAGCAATTGCGGCAAATGAAGAAACGGTGTATGACTATACAGCACGTGGTAATATGGTGGCAGTTGTCTCAGATGGAACAGCGGTACTCGGTTTAGGAAACATTGGACCGAAAGCGGCTATGCCTGTTATGGAAGGAAAAAGTATTTTGTTTAAGAAGTTTGCGAATGTAGATGCTTTCCCATTATGTTTAGGCACAACGGATGTAGATGAAATCGTTACCCTTGTGAAAAATTTAGAGCCTACATTTGCAGGGATTAATTTAGAAGATATTGCAGCACCGCGTTGTTTTGAAATTGAAAAACGATTAAAAGAAGAAACGAATATTCCTGTATTCCATGATGATCAACATGGAACAGCTATTGTCGTTTTAGCAGCTGTTATTAATGCATTAAAAGTTGTTAGCAAACAAATGGATAATGTGAAAATCGTTATTAACGGTGCGGGTTCGGCAGGAATTGCAATTGGAAAATTATTATTAAAGGCTGGTGCAAAGCACATTACGCTAGTTAGCCTAGAAGGTATTGTTTGTGAAGGTGAAACATGGATGAACGAAGCACAAATTGAAGTTTCAAAAAAGACAAATCGTGAACATGTGCGTGGAACGTTAAAAGAAGCGATTAACCAAGCTGATATTTTTATTGGCGTATCTGCTCCTAACGTATTAACGAAAGAACTTGTACAGACGATGAATGAGAAAGCAATTGTGTTTGCAATGGCGAATCCAATTCCAGAAATCTTCCCTGAGGATGCATTAGAGGCTGGGGCAGCTGTAGTAGGAACTGGGCGCTCGGATTATGCGAATCAAGTAAATAATGTATTGGCGTTTCCCGGAATATTCCGCGGTGCGTTAGATGTGCGCGCAACTGATATTACAGAAGAGATGAAATTAGCGGCAGCATATGGGATCGCTAACATCATTACTGATGAAGAACGTAATGCGAATTATGTAATCCCGAATCCATTAGATAAAAGAGTTGTTCCAAGTGTTGCGGAAGCAGTAGCGAAAGCAGCTATTGATTCAGGCGTGGCACAAATTACGAAAATACCACGTTATTAATAGCTAAAAGCAGTGCCTAAAAGGCACTGCTTTTTTGAGATAAGAAATCAAAATAATGAAGAAGTGTAGAATTATTTATGTTTCTTCACTATTTATTTAATTCCATTGCAACTTGTTTACCATTCACTAAAACCTCAGTTATTGCTATGATTACTTCTATCATTTTTTTCATCTCTCATCTCTCCTCATTCATTTCTTACTTTAAGTATAAGAGAAGAGAGATAATTCAACTATCGAAGTACATGACGTAGAAATTACATTGTTGTAAGAAAGTGGTTTATTTTTGTCACTTTACTCAGCGGTGATTACAAACTGATCATAATATTTTTCATTCACATATATATTTAATAACCATAATCCAGATGAAGGTAGTGACATAGCGAGAGGGAGTTCGCTTGTAGTAGAATTGATTGTATTTGAAGTAGTCCAAGTTTGTTTGGAAATTTCTTTTTGAAAGAGTACTGGTGTTGGCGTTACAGATCCTTGTTTTAGCGCAATAATAGACAATTTTCCAGTTGGTATTTCAGAATCTAGAAAGTACCACATTATTTCATTTTGTTCATTTGCGATAATAGGACTATCAGCCATTGCGATTTTTCCTTCGATGCCTTTTAAAGGTATTTTTCCGTCTATGAATGAGGGGGCTTCTTCCCAATTTACATCTTTTAAAACACTAAGATGAAAGAAGGAAGGTGCGTTCACTTGATTGGATGACGTTGCGACAGCTTCAGTTTTAGATGCTTTTGAATCAGGTTGTGCTGGTGTGCATCCAGTGATGAGGAAGGAGAGAAGTAGCATAGTTCCGATTTTTTTCATGGTGCCACACTCCTAGTTTTTATTGTTAGTGTAATTGTATTTGCTAGAAGGCGGGACAATTCCTTTAAAGTATAAAAAGAGGTCGTAAGTTTTGTACGACCTCTTTTGACATTTTTTATCCCGTAAAAGCCCGATTGGTGTAGGTTAATAATCAGTGGGAGATAGCCCCACTAATTAAAGTTTCACTTTATATTTGTTCCGTTGTATAGGTTGGTTCGGTTTCTTTTTGAGGCATCGTCAAAAAAATAACGGACAGAACGATACATACGCCGCCTAATAATTGATATGTTCCAAAAGATTCATTTAGCCAAGTAATTGAGACGATGGCAGCTACAAGGGGTTCAATGCTAGATAAAATGCTTGTTTCTGTTGCTGCTAAATATTTAAGACTACCGATATATAGAAGGAAAGAAAGGGTACCACTAATAATGATAAGAATAAGCATAGAAAAAGTTTTTAGTGTAAAGGTTTGTGAAAAGTGATTCCACCCGAATGAACGATTATAAATAAGTAGTGCAATTCCTCCGATTAACATCCCCCAACCAATTACTACAGTTGTCCCGCATTCTTTAATGAGAGAAGCCGGATGAAGGGTATAAAATGCAAATCCAATTGCTGTTAATAGTCCAAAAATAATAGCTTCTTTAGATAAAACAACATTTTCAATTGAGCCATTTGTAATAATAAAGTATGTTCCTATTAGCGCGGCTATAATTGCGAATAGTTGCATGGAAGCAGGGAATTTTCTTTGTTCAAATGCAACATACATGGTAATAAGAACAGGACCTAGAAATTGAAATAGCGTTGCTGTGACCGCGTTACTAATATGAACCGTTTCGATAAAGGCGTATTGCGCACCAAGCATGCCGAGAATAGAGAAAATAATAAGTTGTATAGAATATCTAGAGTGTTTCCAAATTTGAAATATGTTTTGTTTCTTTATAAGTAAGAAAGACAAAATAAATATTCCTGCAAGTAACAATCGAATTGTTAAAAAATCAATTGAGGATACATTAGTATGCTGAAATAGCCACTGAATCATTGGACCAGATAATCCCCATAATGTAGCCCCTGTAATAATCATAATGAGTCCGATACGTCTACCATTGTTCATTATCATGTTTCTCCTCTCCGGTATTTGATTTTTGATGTGTGACATGATAAAAGGAATTATATATAACTTCTGGTACTGTAAAAAGTATCAGATTTTAGTTTTATTAAGGGGTCAGATATTATGTTAGAATTAACGCCTAATTTAAATATGAATAGTAAAAAGGCATTGTATGTGCAATTGTATGAGTATATAAAAAAAGAAATTAAAGATGGATCGATTGTCCCTTTTACGAAATTACCGGCTAAGCGAAAGTTAGCGATACATTTACAAGTAAGTAAAAATACAGTAGAGGCAGCGTACGAACAATTACTTGCAGAAGGTTATATTGAGTCGATATCGAGAAAAGGTTATTTTGTATGCAAGATTGAGCAAATGGTTCATATAGAGGATAGCGGAGATAGAATAGAAGAAGTACCGTTTCAGGAGAAGAGTTATAAATTTGACTTTACACAAACAGGAATTGATACAAATGCTTTTCCATTTAATATGTATCGGAAAATTGTAAATGAAGTATGGCAACCGCATAATAACGAACTTCTCTTTCTAGGACACCCTCAAGGGGAAGCAAGCTTAAGAGAAGAGATTACGAATTATTTGTATGAATCTAGAGGTGTGCGTTGTTCAGCTAGTCAAATTGTATTAGGAGCGGGAACACAAATATTAGTGAAACTATTGTTTCAATTGTTAAAGGAAAGCAATTATGCAGTTGAAAACCCAGGGTATCATAGGAAGATGGTTGTTTTTGAACAGGGAGAAGCAAGAGTCAAAATGTTATCTTTAGATAGAGATGGAATTTGTATTGCAGATTTAGAAAATAGCAATGCGAATGTTGTATTTGTTACACCTTCCCATCAGTTTCCATCTGGAATGATTATGCCTATTACGAGAAGGATGCAGCTTTTACAATGGGCAAAGAAAGAAGAGAGCAGGTATATTATTGAAGATGATTACGATAGTGAATTTCGTTATTCTGGAAAGCCTATACCGGCGCTGCAAGGGTTAGATACAGAGGGGAAAGTTATTTATATGGGGACGCTATCTAAAGCATTATTGCCATCGCTACGGATGAGCTATATGGTATTGCCGAAGAAATTAATTAAAAAGTATCAACAGCAATATTTATTTTATACACAAAGTGTTTCAAGAATAGATCAAGAAGTGATTAGAAGATTTTTAAATGAAGGATATTGGGAAAAACATATTCATAAAATGCGTGTTGTCTACCGAAAGAAGAGAGATAGACTTGTTTTTGAAATAGAGAAGTATTTCTCTAATCGTGTTGAAGTGATAGGAGAAGATTCCGGATTACACATTTTATTAAAAGTGCATAATGGAATGCGGGAAGAAGAATTAATTCAAGAAGCTGCGAAATATAGTATTAAAATATATCCTGTGTCTACGTACTATAAAGACGGTACGGCTCCTGAGAGTGTAGTTTTACTTGGGTTTGCGATATTATCAGAGGAAGAGATTGCGAAAGCGATTCAATTATTACACACGGCATGGTTTACAAGAAAGTAAAAAACATCCTCCAAACATGAGGATGTTTTTTATTATTTATTTTCATCTAAGAATAAGACCATATGCTCTTCGTCCCAATATTGTCCGTTATATTTTAATGAACGTTCTTGTACACCGAATGTTTTAAAACCTAATGATTCATAAAGTTTTTTCGCTCCATCGTTGCCAACAACAACATCAAGCATAACTTGTTCTACTTCTAAAGATTTAGCAAGCTCAAGACATTCTTTAATAAGTGCTTTTCCTGCTCCAAGTCCGCGTGCTTTTGGAGATACATATACAGAACCGATTTTAGCTTTATGTTCTTGTTTTACATATGGTTTCGTTTCCAGTGTTGCAACCCCGATTAATTTTCCATCTTTAAATGCACCTAGCGTATAGTTTTCATCTTGTGCTAATTTTTGTGCTTTATATTCAATCGCACACTCTTTATTAATAATATCTTCATAAGAAGAGCTGAATGCTTCAGGGTTTTGCTTTAATCCTTCTACGCGAAGTTCTAAGTAAATTTCTGCTTCGTCTTTTGTTAATACATGGATATCCAATTATATCACCCTCCAAATCTTTGCAAATGTACCTTTATTTTATATTGAAATAAGAATAATTTCAAAAGCTTAGCTTATATGAGCTGTTTTTATGAACAAAATAACACCAGTAGTGTTTACTACTACTGGTGTTTTCACACGCATATTATTCAAAAGGTAGCTTGATTATAAAGTTTGTTCCCGCTCCTAATTGGCTTGTTACTAGAATAGAACCGTTATGCAATTCTACAATTTCCTTTGCAACAGCTAGCCCGATGCCTTTTCCGCCTGTAGCTCGTGTTCTAGATTTATCAACACGATAAAAACGGTCAAAAATATGCGGGATATCTTCTTCAGGAATACCTTCACCTTCATCTTGTACACTTATTGTAAAAGAATCTGTTTCCATGAGTACACGTATCGTAATGGATGTGTTTTCTGGCGAATGTTGATAAGCGTTGTGTAATAAATTTAACATAACTTGTTCCATACGTCTTTCGTCTATACAAACTTCTAAATCATCTTTGCAATATACATGAAGTTGCATTTGCTTATTCGTTAATGTTGTTTTTGTTTTTTCAACCATTCGTTCTAAAAATGGCTGAAGAAGCACTTTTTGTTTTTTTATAACAAATTGGTGTTGTTCTAATTGTACAAGCATAAATAAATCTTGGACGAGATCGGTTACACTATCCGTTTCATCCTCAATAATTTGTAAGTATTCTTCTCGCTCCTCTTTTGTTAAAGAGTCTCTCTTTGCTACTTTTGCATAACCTTTCATATAGGTCAATGGAGTTAATAGTTCATGAGCGACACTAGCGAGAAATTCATTGCGCTCTTTTTTCATATACGTAAGTTCACTCGATAAATCTTCAATTGTTTTTGCTAAACTTCCGAGTTCATCATTCCGTTTAATACCTAATTGAATTGGCTTATTTAATTTTGACATTTTTTCTGTCGCTCTCTTCATTTTTACAAGTGGTTCTGTAATAACGCGTGAAAAAACAAAGACAGAAATTGTTGTTAAAATAATTGTTAAAACGCTAATGATAAGAAATTGGTTCATGAGTTTAAGTAACATATTTTCTAGGAAAGATGTTTTTAATAGCATATATAGCTTTCCTTGAAACTTTGTTGTGTTAAGTGGGCTTACTGTTGTGATGAACTTTGATTTTTTCCAGTTCCTTTCAACGACCAATCCGCCGTCTGGGACAGTTTCTGTTTTACAAGTAAGTTGTTTTTGCATATCTTTTGTTACGGGTTCTGAGGTGGAAATAATTTTGCCGTTATGGTCAGTAATAATGATAGCTATATCGGAGTTAGAAATTGATTCCGATTCAACTAAGTGTGCAGCCTCATTCGTAATATCGAATTCAGGATACACAGGGCGTTTAGGACTTTTATTATGTTCAGCGTGTTTCATTTCTTTATAATATTCATCCCGTCTCTCGCGGCTTTTAATTTTTTTACTATAGCGATTACCTTTCTCTAAAAGAGCATCTGTTTCCTCTACAATACGCATTTTTGAAAGGCTTTTATAAAAAGATACGAAAGCAATTGTTTCAATACATAAAGCTAATATTAAAAAGTATGTCCCAATTTTAAGGGAAAGTTTACTCATTTTTTCACCATACCTTATTCATAATAAAGAGTCAGTGGTATACGATTTCCCACTGACCGAAGTTATTATTCACTTTTCCATTTATATCCGACTTTATAGACCGTTTCTAAGTAATCTTCAATTGGAAATCCTTTTTTGCGTAGTTTATCACGGATATTACGAATGTGTGAATCAATTGTTCTATATTCGATATCTGTTTCATAGCCCCAAATTTTTTCGATTAAATCATCTCGGCTATAAGCACGGTTTGTATTTTGCAAAAATAGTCCGAGTAACGAAAATTCGATAGGAGTTAATGAGATTTTTTCATCATAAACTGTGACAGTATGTTTCGTTTTATCCCACTCAATACCATTGAAACTAACAAAGCCATCTTTTTTTGTACGGCGTAATATAGCCTCGATTCGTGCGACTAATACATGCTCATCAAATGGTTTTGTAATATAATCATCTGCGCCCATCGTGAGGCCTTTTACCATATCGTAGTTTTGATTACGAGCTGTTAACATAATGATAGGAACATTAGAAATTTGACGAATTTGATAGCAAGTATCCCATCCATCCATATTTGGCATCATAACATCTAATAAAATAATATCGAATTCTTTTTGTTCGATTAAATTTAGTGCTTCAAGGCCAGAGGTAGCTTTCATGCAAAAATAGCCGCGAGGGCTTAAGAACAGATCTAATAATCGTAACATACGTTCTTCATCGTCTACTAATAAAATTTTTACCATAATCTTGTGCACCCCAAACTGTTCATTCTACTTGTATAGTTTACATGAAAATAATAAAAAACTCTTTTTATGTGATTGAGTGGAAGAGTTATTTTTCGCTCAGAGTAATTGACATAAAAAATGCACTAGTTTTGCACAACTATTTTTTATAATAGAAAACGTAGCGACACAAAATACCCTATGTTGCGACATAACGTCATGTCATTTTATTTATAAAATGACAATTCCATTCTATTGTGTATGTGAGATAGAGAGGGTTTTCGTATTCACCTCGCATCGGATAAGAAAAATTTCCTATCTCACACTTTTTTTAAAAGGAGATCATACACATGAATTCAAAAGAAGAAATTTCAAAAAAAGAAAAGCAAGATCGTAATACGGTTGTCATGTGCGTTGCCGTATCTATGGTTATTATTATAAGTTGCGTAAATAAAATTTTGGGGATTTTATAATATAAAAAAAGCTGATTGCTTCTTAAGAAGCAATCAGCTTTTTTCATTGTTAGGGGAGTATTCCTATATGATAAACCAAGGTAAAATTGCTAACCCAGAAGTTACAATTGCTGTAGTAAATATTAAAAGCATAGCTCGTTTGTTTTGTTTCATGTCACATTCTCCTCTACATATCAAGTACATGCGATCGGCGTGGGATGTAGTTCCCCACTGAGTAAAGTTTCACTTTATATTTTTAGTATAATGAATGGTAAGGATTGGTACGATCGATAAAGGTGACATGAAGATTACATTGTTGTAATGCAAAAAAACATCTTTCTTATTAAGAAAGATGTTTTTGGAAAACTACCCCGCTATTTGTGGGCAGTAACTCCCATCTTAAAATTCAGCGAATGCGAGGGAGTTAGGTGGGCGATAACTGCCCGTAAAAGCCCGATTGGTTCAGCTAATACTCAGTGAAGGATGGAAAAATCACCCGCTGAGTAAAGTTTCACTTTATATTGAAGTATTAATCATTTAAGAACAGAACCATATGTTCCTCGTCCCAATATTGACCGTTATGTTTTAATGAACGCTCTTGTACGCCGTAAGTTTGGAAACCTAATGACTCATATAATTTTTTTGCACCAACGTTACCAACTACAACATCAAGCATGAGTTGTTCTACATGTAATTTATCGGCATTTTCAATAATTGCTTTAATTAGAGCTCGTCCTGCTCCGAGACCACGTGCTTTTGGGGAAACAAAAACGGAGCCAATTTTTGCTTTATGTTCTTGTTTAATAAATGGTTTTGTTTCTAAAGTAGCGATACCAATTAAATCATTATCTTTGAAGACACCTAGAGTATACTTATCCGGATTGCTTAATCGTTTAGCCATAGCAGCCACAGGATTTTCATGTTTAAGAACATCTTCATAAGAAGAGCTAAAAGCTTCCGGATTCTTCGTTAAACCTTCCATACAAACTTTTAAATATATTTCTGCGTCCTCTGTTGTTAATAAGCGAATTTCCATAGTTGTAACCTCCCTGGTGGATTTCAAATAAATCCATTACTTTTATAAGATTGAGTATATGTTTTGTTAGTATTCTCTTTTAATTTGTAAAAGAATGAAAAGATATATGCTACAATGTTTTGTTTTAATTATGTAATGAAATTATATATTAACTTTGTTAACTATTCAAGTGTTTGATATGTTACATTTTTATAACTAAAATAACTCCTCGATTGAGGAGTTATTTTTTAAACATTGGATTGATAGCCATCAATTCGTTTTGGATGTGTGTAAATATTACAAGATTCATTTCTAATAAACCCTACGACTGTAATGCCTAAATCATGGGCAAGTTGCAATGCCAGTTTTGTTGGAGCGGATTTAGATAGAACAATTTCACATCCGATTTTTGAAACTTTGAGTAAAATTTCGGATGAAATACGTCCGCTAAATGCGATGATTTTTCCTTTAATGGATATATCGTTACGCAAACAATGACCATATATTTTATCTAATGCATTATGTCTTCCAATATCCATTCTTGATAGGAGGATATTGTTTCGATCACATAGCGCGGTATTGTGAACACCGCCAGTTTGGCGAAATGTAGTAGAAGATTGTTGCAAGGTATTCATTAAGTGAAAGCATTCTTCAGGAGTAATTTTTACATGTATATCATGTAAGTCTTTTGCTTTTGCTGCGTCGTTTACGAAAATAAAACCTTGTCTACCTTTTCCGCAGCAAGAAGTGATGTATCGTTTATTATATAAAGTTTGATAGAGCGGATTCACTTTTGATGATTTTACATGGACAATTCCGTTATCTTTTTGAACCCATAGTTCTTCAACATCTTTATAGGAAGAAATAATCCCCTCAGAAATTAAAAAACCAATTACCATATCTTCAATATAATTTGGTGTGCATACGACTGTTACATATTCTTCACCATTCAACTTAATAGTAATAGGAGATTCTGTAACAATCTCATCAAGCTGTTTTGAAAATGTACCAGATTGATAGCGTACAATTGTATAAGTCTCTTGCGTAGGCCCCATATTAAATTCCCCTTTTATATGTATTTCTCTCCCACATTTATCATAAAACAATGGGAAAAATAAAAACACCTATTAACAAGAAGATCACAGATTATTTTGGTTATTATTGTATATGTACGATATAATAGAACTGTAGAATAGTGATAATTTCAAGCTTTCGTAGTTATACCTTATAACATCTAGAATCGACTTCATAAGAAAGTATTTGGGTAGAGCGTTTCAAAAATATGTACAGTAATGCGATTTTGAAAACGGATTCATAATTGTGTTGTACAGTTGGTTGTAAGGAGAGGGGAAACTATGGCAGAACAGACAGTCCGTGTAACCGTCGATGGTAAAGAATTTTCTGCATCAGGTGAAAAGACGATACTACAATTATTTAACGAGAGTAATTTGGAACATCCTCAAATTTGTCATGTACCAGAAGTAGATCCAATTCAAACTTGTGATACGTGTATTGTAGAAGTAAATGGGAAGTTAATGCGTGCTTGTTCAACGAAATTAGAGAACGGTATGCATATCGAAAGACAGTCCCAGCGTGCAAAAGAGGCACAGACTGAGGCAATGGATCGAATATTAGAGAATCATCTACTGTATTGTACCGTTTGTGATAACAATAATGGTAACTGTAAAGTCCACAATACAGTACATATGATGGGAATTGAGGAACAGAAATATCCGTATGAGCCAAAAGTAAGTGCGTGTGAAGTGGATATGTCACATCCGTTTTATCGGTATGATCCAAATCAATGTATTGCTTGTGGGCAGTGTGTAG
Organism: Bacillus sp. 7_6_55CFAA_CT2; assembly: GCF_000238655.1. Classification (NCBI taxonomy): domain Bacteria; kingdom Bacillati; phylum Bacillota; class Bacilli; order Caryophanales; family Bacillaceae; genus Bacillus; species Bacillus sp. 7_6_55CFAA_CT2. Next base: position 63,390 of record NZ_JH414714.1, read on the forward strand.
AAGTATGTCAAAACTTACAAGTGAATGAAACTATATCGATTGATTGGAGCTTAGACCGTCCACGTGTTATATGGGACAATGGTGTAAGTATAAATGACTCATCTTGTGTAAGTTGTGGGCAGTGTGTAACAGTATGTCCATGTAATGCGTTAATGGAAAAAACAATGCTGGGTGAAGCTGGATTCATGACAGGATTGAAACCGGATGTGTTAGATCCGATGATTGATTTTGTAAAGGATGTAGAACCTGGATATAGTAGTATTTTAGCAGTTTCAGAAGTAGAGGCTGCGATGCGTAAGACGAAAGTGAATAAAACAAAAACAGTTTGTACATTTTGTGGTGTAGGTTGTTCATTTGAAGTATGGACGAAAGACCGCCACATTTTGAAAGTACAGCCTGTTTCAGATGCGCCGGTTAACGGTATTTCCACATGTGTAAAAGGCAAATTTGGATGGGATTTTGTAAACAGTGAAGATCGTATTACAAAGCCATTAATTCGCCAAGGAGATATGTTTGTTGAAGCTTCATGGGAAGAGGCTCTTGAAGTTGTTGCATCCAATATGCAGCATATTAAATCAGAATATGGAAGTGATGCATTTGGATTTATTTCTTCTTCGAAAGTAACGAATGAAGAAAATTATCTTATGCAAAAACTAGCCCGTCAAATATATGGAACGAATAATGTAGACAACTGTTCCCGTTATTGTCAATCTCCAGCAACAGACGGTTTATTTAAAACTGTCGGTATGGGCGGGGACGCTGGAACAGTGAAAGATATTGCGGAAGCAGGCCTTGTCATTATCGTTGGAGCAAATCCAACAGAAGGACATCCTGTACTTGCAACGCGTGTAAAACGTGCACATAAATTACATGACCAAAAATTAATTGTGGCAGACCTTCGTAAACATGAAATGGCAGAGCGTGCGGATTTATTCATTCATCCGCGCCAAGGAACTGATTACGTATGGCTCGCTGGTATTACGAAATATATTATTGATCAAGATTGGCACGATAAAAAGTTCATAGCTGAAAATGTGAAGAATTTTGATGAATATAGCAAAATGGTAGAAAAGTATACGCTTGATTATACAGAAGAAATCACGGGGATTTCGAAAGAAAATCTGAAAGAAATGGCTCGTATGGTATATGAAGCAGATGGTACTTGTGTACTTTGGGGAATGGGTGTAACTCAAAATACTGGAGGAAGTACAACTTCAGCAGCAATTTCAAATCTATTGCTTGTTACGGGTAACTATCGTCGTCCTGGTGCAGGAGCATACCCATTACGCGGACATAATAACGTACAAGGCGCTTGTGATATGGCAACATTACCAAACTGGCTTCCAGGTTACCAAGCGGTTTCAGATGATGCGCTCCGTGCGAAATTTGAAAAAGCATACGGTACTACAATTCCGAAAGCACCAGGCTTAAATAATATTGCAATGTTACTTGCGGCAGATGAAGGAAAACTGCGTGGTATGTATGTTATGGGTGAAGAAATGGCTTTAGTAGATTCGAATGCCAACCATGTACAACATATTTTAGCGAATTTAGATTTCCTTGTTGTTCAAGATATGTTCTTATCGAAAACAGCTCGTTTTGCTGATGTTATTTTACCAGCGGCACCAAGCTTAGAAAAAGAAGGAACGTTTACAAATACAGAGCGCCGCATTCAAAGATTATATGAAGTATTGAAGCCGCTTGGTGATTCAAAACCAGACTGGTGGATTTTACAAAAAGTTGCTCGTGCACTAGGTGGGGATTGGAATTATGAAAGTCCAAGTGAAATTATGGACGAAATCGCGTCACTTGCACCGTTATACTCTCAAGCAACGTACGACCGTCTAGAAGGATGGAATAGTTTATGTTGGGGTAGTCATGATGGTAGCGATACACCGCTATTATATGTAGACGGATTTAACTTCCCAGATAAACTCGCTCGTTTATCATTAGATGAATGGGTACCACCAGTTGTAGCACCAGATGAGTATGATTTACTTTTAAATAATGGTCGTATGTTAGAACATTTCCATGAAGGAAATATGACGAATAAATCGGCTGGTATTTTATCTAAAGTATCTGAAGTGTTCGTTGAAATCTCCCCGGAACTTGCCCTAGAGCGCAATGTGAAAGATGGTGGTCTTGTAGAATTAGCATCACCATTTGGGAAAATTAAAGTACAGGCACTTGTTACAGATCGTGTAACGGGGAAAGAGCTATATTTACCGATGCATGCAACGGTAAATGAAGAGGCAATCAATATTTTAACTGGAACGGCGACAGATCTTTATACGTGTACACCAGCGTATAAACAAACGATGGTAAAGATGCGTGTACTACGTGAAAAAGGGAATCGTCCGTTACCATCTTCAAACCCGAGAGATAAAAAGCGTAATCCGCAAAATGGTGTTGAAATCCAGCAAAAATGGCAAAGAAAACAATACGTATCACTTGTGGACTAGGGGGCGGAGATAGTGGCGAAAGAAATTACTGTAATTAAAAAGAAAGTTGTAACAGAGGAAGAACAGAAACAGCAAGTAGCAGATGAACTTCTAAATGAGTTATCTAATAATCGTGAAGCAGTAGAAGAAACGATGCAGCTTTTAGCACAGTTGCAGAAGGCTGGTATATTAGATGCAGCAATTAGTTTACTTGCTGCGAAGGAAGATGTTTCAAAAATCGCTGTGGAGCAATTAAATCGTGAACCAGTTAAAAATGCACTCAACAATATGATGGGGGCAGGAGAAGCATTATCTTCAGTTGATTCAGAAATAACGAAGCAAATTACGTCAAGTTTAGTTACAGGATTGCAATTTGCAACAGATGAATTAAATAGTGGTAAAAAAACAAAAGTAATGGATTTCTTTAAAGTATTAAAAGATCCAGATATCAATAGAGCTATTACATTCGGTTTTAGCTTTTTGAAAGCATTTGGACAAGGCCTAGAGAAAAAATAGAATAAATGAAAAAGTGATGGGAAGTAGCCATCACTTTTTTCATTATATGTATAAGAGTGTTCATGTTAAGCGGAATATATTATTATTAAAAAGATGGATTAGAACTTGAAATATGGAATCCATCTCAAATACCGTTTTAGAATTTGGAGGAATATATGCAACACCGTAAAAAACTATCTATACCAGGAGTAATGAGACATTCCTTTCAAACAGTTAAATTTGCTTTTTGGAATGTATTAACTTTTCAACTTGCTTATAAATTATTAGCAGCGATTGTGTTTGTTCCACTATTTGGAATCATTTTTAATAAGTTATTGTATTTTGCTGGTTATGCAAATGCGACAAATGATGAATTATTAGCGTTTTTAAAGACGCCTTATGGCATCTTAGCAATCGTAATTTTATCATTGTCAGCACTGTTTCTTATCTTTACAGAATTTGCAGTGCTTATTATTATTTCGTATTTCGCTCATAAAAGACAGAAGGTGAAATTACGTCCGATTTTATATAAAACGGTAACGTATTTACCTACTCTTTTCACATATTGCTTACCTGGATTTATTTTATATGCTGTCGTATTGTTGCCTCTTTTAAATATGGGATATGAAACGGCATTAATCCCGCAAATTCAAATTCCTAACTTTATTACAGGAGAACTGTTTAAGACAACGATGGGACAAGTTGGTTATTACACGTTCTTTGCTGTAGTCGCGTATTTGAATCTTCGATGGATTTTCGTTCTACCCATTGTTGTTTTAGAGCAAAAACCATTTCGCGTGGCAGCACGTAAAAGTGCAACTTTAGTAAAGGAAAGCTTTTTTAAAGTACTATTCTTTTTAGTAGGATTTTTTATTTCAATTGGAATTGTATATGTCGTGTTTTTGGGAATATATTTATTGTGCCTATGGGGTGTTTATGAATTTACAAACCCGAAAGGAACATTTGCATTATTAGCTGAGTCAACGATTTCTGTATTTTTAACGAGCACATTGTATTTATTCAGCTTTATCGTGACGCCATTTTATATTATGGCGATTACGCGATTATACTTACAAAAGGTACCGGTTGAGGATGTTTTATTAGAAGAAGGATTAGATTATTCGAAAACGAAAGCAGATAAATGTTTCTTCCAAAAACATCGTTGGAAATTCATTGGCGTATACATTGTAGGAATTATTACTGCCGGAATGGTCGTTGCTTTCATTGTAACGTTTATTTCAAATTCATATAAAGAACCGATTATTATGGCGCACCGCGGGTATATATCAAAAGGTGTAGAAAATACGAAAGAAGCTGTGCAAGGTGCTATTGATGCAAAAGCAGATTACGCTGAAATAGATGTATTACAAACGAAAGACGGTGAACTAGCGGTTATACATGATTTGAAGCTGAAACGTCTCGCAAATGCCAATGTGTATGTGTCAGATTTAACGATGGCTGAGTTAAGGCAGCTTACCCTTAGTCAAGATGGACTTTCAGGACAAATAAGTACACTTGATGAAATCATTAAGCTAGCAAATGGCAAAATCAAACTTAATATAGAAGTGAAGCTTCATGGGGGCGAAAAAGATTTTGTAAACAAAGTCTTAAAAACGATTAAAGATAATGAATTTGAGAAGCAATGTGTAATTCAAACGTTACACTATCCACTTATTAAAGAGTTTAAGCGTGCAAATCCAGATATAAAAGTAGGGTATATATTGTATGCAAGTAGAGCTAACTTAAAGAATGTGAAGGCTGACTTTTACGTAGCAGAAGAATATATGTTAAATAAGAAATTAGTAAAAGAAGCAAGGAAGTTAAACAAACCAATTTACGTATGGACAGTAAATGATATGGAAAATTTAAAGGCATATTATAAGTTGAACGTAGATGGTATCATAACCGATTACCCTGAAGATGCACGTGAAACAATTAAGATGTTAAAAGAGCAAGAAGCGGAAGAAAGTGATCTGTTTGATAAAATTACTGAAACGACAGATGATTTATTTTCTAAGTTATTTATAAGTTACCCAGCTGCTAGCTAAATGCTAGCAGCTATTTTTTTTGAAAAGAATATATCTCTAAAGTATTGAGTAAAATAATAACTGTATATGTATACGTTATCGCTTAGGTTTCTTACAATGTTAAATTATTGTCAAATAATAAAAGGTTACTGTTTATTTTGAAGAGGTATAATAAAAATAGAGTGATAGATAATGAAATGACACGAAACCCCTAATAGAATCAATGTTTTATATATTTACACTATTCTAAATATAAAAACTTTAGGAAAATGGTATGTTAGCGTTTTCATAACTTTTAAGTTATGCTAGAATAAGGACATAAGTTATTAATTATTACAAAAAGAAAAAAGAATCTCTTTTTTCTGTTAATTATAAGGGGGGCATTTCATTATGCGTATTGGGGTACCAGCAGAAATTAAAAACAACGAAAACCGTGTGGCAATGACACCAGCAGGTGTTGTACATTTAATTCGTAACAATCACGAAGTATTCATTCAAAAGGGTGCAGGTTTAGGATCTGGTTTCACAGACGCTCAGTATGTGGAAGCGGGAGCAAAAATTGTTGATACAGCTGAAGAAGCTTGGAACATGGAAATGGTTATGAAAGTTAAAGAACCAATTGAAAGCGAATACAAACACTTCAGTGAAGGCTTAATCTTATTCACATACTTACACTTAGCTCCAGAGCCAGAATTAACAAAAGCTTTAATCGAGAAAAAAGTTGTTTCTATTGCATATGAAACAGTACAATTAGAAAATCGTTCATTACCATTACTTGCACCTATGAGTGAAGTAGCTGGTCGTATGGCTGCACAAATTGGTGCACAATTCCTTGAGAAGAACAAAGGCGGTAAAGGTATCTTACTTGCAGGTGTTCCAGGGGTTAAACGTGGTAAAGTAACAATCATCGGTGGTGGACAAGCTGGTACAAATGCTGCTAAAATTGCAGTTGGACTAGGTGCGGATGTAACAATCATCGACTTAAGCGCAGAACGTCTTCGTCAATTAGATGACATTTTCGGAAACCAAGTAAAAACTTTAATGTCTAATCCTTACAATATTGCAGAAGCTGTTAAAGAGTCTGATCTTGTAATCGGTGCAGTATTAATCCCAGGTGCAAAAGCTCCAAAACTTGTAACAGAAGAAATGATTAAATCAATGGAACCAGGTTCTGTTGTTGTAGATATCGCGATTGACCAAGGTGGTATTTTCGAAACAACTGATCGTATTACAACTCATGATAACCCAACTTATGAAAAACACGGCGTTGTTCATTATGCAGTTGCAAACATGCCAGGTGCGGTTCCACGTACATCAACTCTTGCATTAACAAACGTAACAGTACCATATGCAGTACAAATTGCTAACAAAGGCTACAAAGAAGCTTGCCTAGGCAACACTGCACTATTAAAAGGTATTAACACATTAGATGGCTATGTAACATTTGAAGCAGTTGCAGAAGCTCACGGTGTAGAGTACAAAGGTGCTAAAGAATTATTAGAAGCAGAAACAGTATCTTGCTAATAGAAGCATTATACAAAACAAAATCGAACAATATATAAAACAACATGATAAGAGCTAAGAGTGAAGATCTCTTAGCTCTTCTTGGCAAAAGGGGGCATACATCGTGGCCAACCTATTTAAAAAGAAATCCGTTACGCAATTGTTAGGGGAAAGTAAAAGTAAAACTTTGACGAAAACGCTAGGGGCATTTGACCTAACAATGCTAGGGATTGGTGCGATAATTGGTACAGGAGTTCTAGTATTAACTGGATTAGTAGCAGCAAGAGATGCTGGTCCAGCAGTTATTTTTTCATTCATGATTGCAGCCATCGTTTGTGGATTTGCAGCATTATGTTACGCAGAGGTTGCTTCTACACTTCCTGTTTCAGGTAGTGTGTACACATACTCATATGCAACAATTGGCGAGTTTGTAGCTCATTTAATGGGATGGACATTACTATCCGTATATGTTGTAACGACTGCCGCAGTAGCTGGCGGATGGACTGGTTACTTCCATAACTTAGTGAGTGGATTAGGGCTTGAAATTCCAAAAGCACTGCTAACGATTCCGTCTCAAGGTGGTATAGTGAATTTACCAGCAGTTATCGTTACATTAGTTATAACTTGGTTATTATCAAGAGGTACGAAAGAAAGTAAACGAGTGAATAACATAATGGTATTAATTAAAATTGGTATCGTTGTTTTATTCATTGCAGTTGGTGTATTCTACGTGAAACCAGAAAACTGGATACCATTTGCACCGTATGGTTTAAGTGGAGTTTTCGCGGGGGGAGCAGCAGTATTCTTTGCTTTCTTAGGATTTGATGCATTAGCAACTTCTGCTGAAGAAGTAAAAAATCCGCAACGTGATCTACCGATTGGTATTATCGCTTCGTTAGTCATTTGTACAATCATTTATGTTGTAGTTTGTCTCGTTATGACGGGTATGGTTTCATATAAAGAGCTAGATGTACCGGAAGCGATGGCGTATGTGTTAGAAGTTGTAGGACAAGATAAAGTAGCTGGTATAATCGCAATTGGAGCTGTAATTGGTATTATGGCAGTAATTTTTGCTTACATTTATGCAACGACACGTGTATTCTTCGCTATGAGCCGTGACGGTTTATTGCCAGAATCTTTCGCGAAAATTAATAAAAAGACAGAAGCACCAACATTTACAGTTTGGTTAACAGGAATTGGTAGTGCTTTAATTGCTGGATTTATCGATTTGAAAGAATTGTCGAATTTAGCGAATATTGGAGCGTTGTTAACATTTGCGATGGTTGGTGTGTCAGTTATTATTCTTCGTAAAACACATCCAAAATTACAACGTGGATTTATGGTACCACTTGTACCGATCTTGCCGATTATTTCAATTGCATGTTGTCTATTCTTAATGGTAAATCTACCATTAAAAACATGGATGTACTTCGGTGCTTGGTTAGCAATCGGAGTAGTTGTATACTTTGTTTATTCGAAAAAACATAGTCATTTAAAAGACGATGGAAGTTCGCAGGATAATTTAGAACAAGCTAATTAAAGGGATATAAACACAGTAAGCCTTGTGCGTCTAGGGAGCGCGCAAGGCTTTTTCTTTTGTTGAAATAAAGGGAATGTATATTATTTTGTCGAATTTTTCTGTCGGAATATGAAAAAAGGGTGGGAGCGAAATGGAAGAAGCAAAAGTTGTTGTTGGAGCAGAGGGTTATAATAATAACCCTGGTTGGTTACATACGAATGAAGAAGAATTAAATTTATTACGGAGAGAAACTTGGCTTGATAAATTTCAACCTAATTCTTTATCAGTAATTTTGGCAGAACATGTATGGGAGCATTTATCATATGAAGAAGGAATTGAAGCTGCAAAAATTTGTTATGAGTTTTTAATAGAGAATGGATATATTCGTTGTGCAGTACCAGATGCATTTTTTCCAGATGAAGAATATCAGCAAGGGGTACAAGTAGGTGGACCTGGTCCATTAGATCATCCTGCAGCAAGCCATAAAATTGTTCATAACTATAAAACAATCAAGTCCATGTTTGAATCAGCAGGTTTTCAAGTGATGCTCTTAGAATACTGTGATGAGAATGGTAAGTTTCACTATAATGATTGGAATGAGAAAGATGGATTTATTTATCGTTCGAAACGTTTTGACCATAGAAATCGGGATAATCAGTTAGGATTTGTTTCTTTAATTGTGGATGCGGTAAAAAATGAAAAGTAAGTAAAAAGGGGTGTGCGAATTGTGCATCCTTTTTTGTATGAGAATATAGAGAGTGCGGAAAATATGTATACGACTTATTAAAATGTGAACGGAATGTTCATAAAAAAAATTCAGATTTCATTGACACATATGAGTGGACGCTCATATAATAAGAGTATAAGATATATGAATGATTGTTCATATGTTCAATTAAAGAGGTGAGCTATAATGGCTGGAAATAAAGTAGAAACACCACAAGAGACATGTTCTCAAACGATAATTCATGAAGAAGTTGTAGAGCAAGTAAAACAAACAATTCCAACTGATGAAAGTTTAAGTAAAGTAGCAGAACTATTTAAAGTATTAGGTGACCGTACACGTACGAGAATATTACATGCGCTATTTGAAGCTGAAATGTGCGTTTGTGATTTAGCTTATTTATTAGGAATGACACAATCATCTATTTCGCATCAGCTTCGTGTGTTAAAGCAAGCGAAACTTGTGAAGAATCGTAAAGAAGGAAAGGTTGTTTATTATTCGTTAGCTGACCAGCACGTAATTCATATCTTCGAGCAAGCGTTTGAACACGTAAACGAAGAAGAATAAAAGAACGCGAGGAGGGAGAACGATGGCTGAAGCATTGGTGAAAAAGAAACTGATGTTAGAAGGTTTAGATTGTGCGAACTGTGCAATGAAAATTGAAAAAGGTGTTGGGAATATAGAAGGGGTAAATTCTTGTTCTGTAAACTTCGCAACAAAGACAATGATCTTAGAAACAGCACAAAATAAAGAAAACGAAGTTGTTACGGAAGCAAAACAACTCGTTACAAAATTAGAACCGCATATTAAAGTTCAAGAAGAACAAAAAAATAAAATTGCTAAAGAAGTATTTATATTAGAAGGTTTAGATTGCGCGAACTGTGCAATGAAAATTGAAAATAAAGTGAAGGAAATGCCAGCTGTCTCAGAAGCAACTGTTGATTTCGTATCGAAGAAATTACGAGTAGAAGTTGCGAATAAAAGAGAACTAGAAGCGACTGTAGCAAATATAACAAATGTCGTTCAAAAGTTAGAACCAGATGTGAAAGTTGTTCGTGAAGAGAAGAACGGTCATGACCACGGACATAGTCACGATCATGGTGAAGCAAATGTGAAAAAGATGGTAGGGAGATTAGTGATCGGCGGAATTTTGACAGCAATTGCTGCATTAGCGGGCTTACCACAAATGGTAACAATTCCGTTATTTGTCCTTGCTTATTTATTAATAGGTGGAGATATCGTTTGGAGAGCGATAAGAAACATAACTCGTGGCCAAGTATTTGATGAAAACTTCTTAATGGCAATTGCAACTGTAGGAGCTTTTGCAATTCAACAATATTCTGAAGCTGTAGCAGTAATGCTATTTTATCAAGTGGGAGAACTATTCCAAAGTATTGCGGTAAACCGCTCCCGAAAATCAATTACTTCATTAATGGATATTCGTCCTGATTATGCGAATGTAAAGATTGGAAATGAAACGAAGCAAGTATCACCAGAAGATGTAAAAATTGGCGATTATATTATCGTTAAGCCAGGTGAGAAAGTGCCGTTAGACGGAAAAGTAATTGAAGGAACATCAATGGTAGATACTTCAGCATTAACAGGTGAATCTGTACCACGTGAAGTAGAAGTTGGAAATGATGTATTAAGTGGCTTTGTGAACCAAAATGGTGTGTTGACAATTGAAGTTACAAAAGAATTCGGTGAATCCACTGTATCAAAAATTTTAGATTTAGTTCAAAATGCAAGCAGTAAAAAAGCACCAACGGAAAACTTTATTACGAAGTTTGCACGTTACTACACTCCAGTTGTAGTTATTACAGCGGCGATCATGGCGTTTATTCCACCACTCATTTTAGAAGGAGCTACATTCTCTGAGTGGATTTATAGAGCTTTAGTGTTCTTAGTAATCTCTTGTCCATGTGCGTTAGTTGTATCCATTCCTCTTGGATTCTTTGGAGGTATCGGTGGTGCATCTAAAAGTGGTGTGTTAGTAAAAGGTAGTAACTATTTAGAAGCTTTAAATGATGTAAAATATATTGTTTTTGACAAAACAGGAACATTAACAAAAGGTGTTTTCAAAGTTACAAAAATGGAACCGAGCGAAGGTACTACAAGTGAAGAGTTATTAGAGTATGCGGCATTTGCTGAAGTATATTCTAACCATCCAATTGCCCAATCTATTCGAAAGGCATATGGAAAATCAATTGATGAAAAAATAATCGATGATTATAACGAAATTTCTGGTCACGGTACAGTCGTAAAAGTACAAGGAAAAGAAATTTTTGCAGGTAATGCAAAATTAATGAGAAAAGAAAATATTGAATTTAAGCAACCAGAAACAGTAGGTACATTAGTTCACGTTGCTGTAGATGGAAAATATGCAGGTTATATTGTTATTTCTGATGAGGTAAAAGAGGATTCGAAACAAGCGATTCAAAAGTTAAAAGAACTAGGTATTAAAAAGACAGTAATGTTAACTGGTGATGCAAAAACAGTTGGTGAAGCTGTCGGTAAAGAATTAGGCTTAGATGAAGTTCATGCGGAATTACTACCGCAACAAAAAGTAGAAGAGATTGAAAAAATTGATGCAGCGAAGCATGGAAAAGAAAAAATTGCCTTCGTTGGTGACGGTATTAACGATACACCAGTATTAGCCCGTGCAGACGTTGGTATTGCGATGGGTGGTTTAGGATCAGATGCAGCAATTGAAGCGGCAGACATCGTTATTATGACTGATGAGCCTTCAAAAATTGCGACAGCTGTAAAAATTGCAAAACGCACAAGAAGTATAGTGTGGCAAAATATCATCTTTGCTTTAGGTGTAAAAGGGATCGTTCTATTACTTGGTGCCTTTGGTATTGCAACAATGTGGGAAGCTGTTTTCTCAGATGTTGGTGTGACACTACTTGCAGTGTTAAATGCAATGCGTGTATTACGAGTGAAAGATTTATAAAAAAGAGGACGCAACCTGCGTCCTCTTTTTTATTGGTTATTTTGTTGAAATTGATTTAATAAAATAATATCAAATATTATTTTACTTTTAAATAATATAATATTAAAATTTACAAATAAAAAACATTCGTCGTATTATTTTAATATATTTTTTACAAATATCCATATAGTATTGAAAAAACAGAGAAGGAGAAACTTCTCTGTTTACTTTTGTATGTTTTTTTCAACTTGTTCTCGAACAGTTTGAATGTAATTCATTTTATGATCCCAACATTCTTGGCTTAAATCGACAGGATACTCTTCGGGATTTAAAGTTCGCATGTATTCTTCCCAAAATAGAGCGAGACTCTGTTCATTATATTGTTGAATATCTAATATACTTGGTAGTTCATATGTTCTTTCACCGTTAACGAAAATGTCTTTATGGAGTTCACGGGCTTCAAAGTTTGTTACGAATTTACTTATATATGTGTGAACTGGATGGAACATTTTTAAGCGCTCTTCTTTTCCAGGTTCTTCAGAATCTAACGCAATATAATCGCCTTCTGCATGATCGTTAACCCGATTGATAATACGATAAATTCGTTTCAGTCCTGGAGTGGTAATTTTTTCAGGATTAGATGAAATTTTAATCGTATCATTTAATTTTCCGTCAGTATCTTCAATTGCAACTAGTTTGTAAACAGCCCCTAATGCAGGTTGCTCAAAGGACGTAATTAATTTTGTCCCAACACCCCATACGTCAATTTTTGCCCCTTGAGATTTAAGGTGCATAATTGTGTATTCATCTAAATCGCTAGAAGCGATAATTTTTGTATTTGTAAACCCTGATTCATCTAGTAGTTTTCGTGCCTTTTTCGATAAATAAGCCATATCACCACTATCAAGACGTATACCATAGAAATCAATACGATCCCCAAATTCTTTTGCAACACGAATTGCATTTGGAACACCAGATTTCAATGTGTCATATGTATCAACGAGAAAGACGCACTTCTTATGAGTTTCAGCGTATTTCTTAAACGCAACGTATTCATCGCGATATGCTTGAACGAAAGAGTGAGCGTGTGTGCCAGCTACAGGGATCCCGAAGCGTTTCCCAGCACGAACGTTGCTTGTAGAGGAGAAACCACCAATAAAGGCAGCGCGTGTCCCCCAAAGGGCGGCATCGAACTCATGGGCACGTCTTGTGCCGAACTCTAAAAGCTCATCATTACTTGCAGCATGTTTCATACGAGCAGCTTTTGTTGCAATTAATGTTTGGTAATTCACAATATTTAAGAGGGCGGTTTCAATAATTTGTGCTTCACCCAGTGGTGCATCAACACGTAATAAAGGCTCGTTATTAAATACAACTTCACCTTCTTGCATACTGCGAATCGTCCCAGTGAATTTCATATTTTGTAAATAATGAAGGAATTCTTCTTCAAATTTTAATTCTGCTAAATAAGCGATATCGCTTTCAGTAAAACTGAAAATTTCTATGTACTCTACAATTTTCTCAAGGCCAGCAAAAACAGCGTAGCCGTTCTCAAATGGAAGCTTTCGAAAATATAAATCAAAAACAGAACGGCGATTATGAATACCATCTTTCCAATATGTATAAGCCATGTTGATTTGATATAGGTCTGTATGTAAGGCATAACTATCGTCTTTATAATGAGTCATCGCGAGAACACCTCCATAATTTGGTTATAGTATACCAATTTTTCACCATTCGTAGCAAAGAAGAGATATTGAAGTGAAGTCAAGAGAGAAAAAAATGAAATTATGCATATTTTTTAGAAAATTTATATTTATCAATTTATATTTCTCCAGATTTTATGTATTATTAGAGTAATGGGGTAATGAGAATGGAGGAGGACAATGCAACAAACATTAGAAAAAATAGGCAAACAAGTCTTTTACAAACGGCTTCAGCAAAAAATGACACAAGAAGAATTATGTCAGGGCATTTGTTCTGTCTCATACTTAAGTAAGATTGAAAATGGAAAGATCGAAGCATCAGAAGAAATTCTACAATTGCTCTGCGCAAGATTAGAAATTGCCGTGACGGATTTGAGGGATGTAGAAGAAGATGTGAAGGGGAAGCTGGATGAATGGTTGAATGCACTAGTTCATTTAGACAAGCAACAAGTAGAACGTATATATGAAGAGTTGCAAGGTGAAATGAAGCATGTGTTGGATTTTGAAATTATAAATTATTATAAACTGCTGTATACACGTTATTTAATTATGAAAAGAGATTTTCCTGCTGTCGAAAAAGAGTTAGAGAGCTTAAAGAAGATGTACAAAAAGTATTCACCATTCCAAAAATTATTATATACGTATAGCAAAGGGTTATATTATTTTTTACAACATAGATATAAGAAGGCATTGGAGTATTTGACTCGAACAGAAGTAATGGCAAAGGAACAAGGTTATCATGAGAATGGAATATATTTCAATTTGGCTCTTGTTTATAATGAATTAGAAGTTGAACATATGACTTTACATTTTGCTAATGTAGCAATGGAAGGGTTTAAGAATGAATATAAATTCCGTTATGTGATAAATTGCCAGTTACTTATTGCGTTGAGTTATATACAAAAAAAGCAATATAATGAAGCACTATCTATTTATAATAATATTTTGAGGGAAGCAAATTCTTTTGCTGATAAAGAAAGTATAACAGCTATTGCTTTAAATAATTTAGGCTTCTTGTACTATAACTTAAAAGATTATGCAAAAGCAAAAGATTATTATTTACAATGCCTAAAGTACAAAAAGGAAGAGGATTTAAATTATATTGATGCAGTGTATGAGATCGCTTTGCAGTGTATTGAATTAAAAGAATTTGAAGAAGCGAAAGATTGGATTAATAAAGGGATAGATGTTGCCAAGAGGGATGAAAAGTATAAAAGTATGCTATATATACTTTCAATGCTTAAGAATAAATACTTTGAAACGAAAGATGTTTATAAAAGATTTTTAGAAGTTGAGGCAATCCCATTTTTTAGAGGCGAAGAAAATAAGAAGGAATTAAAAATGGTGTATTTAGAACTAGCAGGATATCACGAGGAATTACTAGAATTTAAGGAAAGTAATAACTACTATAAATTAGCAATTAATTTATTAGAAGAAAAGGGAGGAAAATAATATGAAAAAAATAATTATTGGTGCTTTGGCTTTTGTAGCTGTATTAGTGGTATTGGAACCGCAATATGCTTGGACATCGGATATTTATGGTCAAGGAGAAAAAGTAGTAGAATTAATAAATTCTTAACAGAAACCCCTTTCCAATCGGAAAGGGGTTTTTCAATATTTGTTCCTCAAAATTCTACAAAACTTGAGAAAATAATTATTTGAATTTTTAGTATATTAATAGTGGAAACATAATGCTAATATAAAACTACTCTTTTTCAAAAAAATTTTTTATTAGGGGGAAGGTTCATGAAAAAGAAAAGTTTAGCGTTAGTGTTAGCGACAGGAATGGCAGTTACAACATTTGGAGGGACAGGCTCTGCATTTGCGGATTCTAAAAATGTACTCTCTACGAAGAAGTACAATGAGACAGTACAGTCACCTGAGTTTATTTCTGGTGATCTAACTGGAGCGACTGGTAAGAAAGCGGAATCTGTTGTGTTTGATTACTTAAATGCAGCAAAAGGTGATTACAAGCTAGGGGAAAAGAGTGCGCAAGATTCTTTCAAAGTGAAACAAGTGAAGAAAGATGCTGTAACTGATTCAACAGTAGTACGTATGCAACAAGTTTACGAAGGAGTACCTGTATGGGGTTCTACTCAAGTGGCTCACGTAAGTAAAGACGGTTCTTTAAAAGTATTGTCTGGAACAGTTGCATCTGATTTAGACAAAAAGGAAAAGTTGAAAAATAAAAATAAGATTGAAGGCGCAAAAGCAATTGAAATCGCGCAGCAAGATTTAGGGGTAACACCGAAATATGAGGTAGAACCAAAAGCGGACTTATATGTATATCAAAATGGTGAAGAAACAACATATGCATACGTTGTAAATCTAAACTTCTTAGATCCAAGTCCAGGAAACTACTACTATTTCATTGAAGCAGACAGCGGTAAAGTATTAAATAAATATAATAAATTGGATCATGTAACAAATGAAGATAAATCACCAGTTAAGCAAGAGGCTCCTAAACAGGATGCGAAAGCAGTAGTAAAACCTGTAACAGGAACAAATAAAGTAGGAACTGGTAAAGGTGTATTAGGAGATACAAAATCACTTAATACAACGTTATCTGGTTCATCTTACTACTTACAAGATAATACGCGCGGAGCAACGATTTTCACATATGATGCGAAAAATCGTACTACATTGCCAGGAACATTATGGGTAGATGCAGATAATGTTTTCAATGCAGCGTATGATGCAGCAGCAGTAGATGCTCATTACTATGCAGGTAGAACATATGATTATTATAAAGCTACATTTAACAGAAACTCTATTAATGATGCAGGAGCTCCGTTAAAATCGACAGTTCATTACGGAAGTAAGTATAATAATGCATTCTGGAATGGCTCACAAATGGTATACGGAGATGGTGATGGTGTAACATTCACTTCATTATCTGGTGGAATTGATGTAATTGGTCACGAATTAACGCATGCTGTTACTGAAAATAGCTCGGACTTAATTTATCAAAATGAATCAGGAGCGCTAAATGAAGCAATTTCTGATATTTTTGGTACTTTAGTAGAATTCTATGATAACCGTAACCCGGATTGGGAGATTGGTGAAGATATTTATACGCCTGGTAAAGCAGGAGATGCGCTTCGCTCTATGAGTGATCCAGCGAAATACGGTGATCCAGACCATTATTCTAAGCGTTACACTGGTACTAGTGATAACGGTGGGGTTCATACAAACAGTGGTATCATTAACAAACAAGCTTATTTATTAGCAAATGGTGGTACGCATTCGGGTGTAACTGTAACGGGCATTGGTAAAGATAAGTTAGGTGCAATTTATTACCGTGCAAACACACAATATTTCACGCAATCTACTACATTTAGCCAAGCTCGTGCTGGTGCAGTACAAGCTGCAGCTGATTTATATGGTGCGACTTCTGCGGAAGTAGCGGCAGTTAAGCAATCGTTTAGTGCTGTTGGTATTAACTAAGGATTTAAAGGATAGCTATTAATAAAATACCTCAAAAATAAAGAAGGAGCATAGGCTCCTTCTTTATTTTTTTCTCCATTTTTTCCACAAATAATATAATCCGATACAACCTGCGATTGTCACAATCCACTTCGCTTCATTTGTTCCGTTCATGACTTGGTATGCCGAATATACTTCAATCAATAATGCCGGTATTTTACCTATTGTACTGGCAATACTGAAGGAGAGTAATGACATTTTCCCTAGAGCTGCAAATAAAGTCACGATACTTGATGGGATGAAAGGTATCAATCGAAACGATAGAACGAGTAGAAAGGCCTCTCTACCTTGTACATAAAGAAGACGCTCTACCTTTGGGTACTTATTTACTTTATCGTGAGTGAACTTTTGAAGGCCTATGCGGTAAATATAAAACGAGATAATAGCCCCTAAGGCCTCACCTGCGATTGAAATGATTGTGCCATTTGTTACACCGAAGAGCTGTATATTAATGGCGGTTAAAAAGATGCTAGGAATAACGCCTAAAAGACTAATGATGATGTTAATTAAGATACTAAGTGGAATTGCGATTGAATAGTATTCTGTTAAGAAATTTTGAATCGTTTCAGCCATTGTTTAAAATCCTTTATCTTTTTTTGCATTACACCATATTTCGTTTGTATAGGCAAGGGTAAATTTACATAATGTAGAAAAACGTTGATAAGAAGGGGTCTTTATACCTTATGTGGGTATTGGGTATATAAAAACAGGGGTATTTTAAAATGTTTTGAAAAACACTATAAAAACCTTTGTATGAAAGAGTTTTATAGTTATATTATCATTGTTTTTATATGGGAAATAATCATAAAATATAGGGGGTATATATTATAAAAGTCGAAAAATAGAGGATTGATGAAATTGCGCGGGTAAATATGGAAAAATAGATGAAAAAAATGAAAACTGATAGATTTTTTCGTTGTGAAATTGACTTTTAGTGAAGTTGCGATAATAATCATGAAAGAGGTGATATGATGAAACGAATAAGTAGTCTTTTCTTGAGTGGTTTATTGGCACTAATGCTGATCTTAAGTGGATGTGCAGGAAAAGAACAAAAAACAGAGAAACAAACAGGGAATCAATCGACATCAGTAGAAAAAATTAGTGATAATATTTTAGATGAAATGGAAGGGCCACCTAAAAATGGTCATACGATTGAAAGACATGTAGGCAAATCAGAAGAAGATTTGAAGAATCGCTTGAAGACAGATAAAGTATCAGCAGCAAGTACATACTATGACAAGGAAACAGCAACGAAAGCTGTAAAAGATAGTTTGAAGCAGCATGATAAGGAAATTCAAGACTGGTTAAAAAATTCTAAAGAGGCTCGTCTCGTATTAAATACAACACATTCATTCCCGGTTGGAAAAACGGTAATAAAGAAAAATATGAGTGTAAAAGACAAGTTGGTAAAAACTGTTACTGTTTTAGCAAGAGATAAGTCAGGAGAATTAGGGTTTAAGATTATTACTTCTTATCCATCTGATAAATAAGAAGGGGGAGTACATTATGTATACGACATTACAATACTTTCTTAAATCGTACTGTACGTTAAGTATTCATGAGGATGAAATAGTAAGCGTGATGGAAGAGTTTATTGAACAAGAAGACGAAGAAATCGTTTTGAAATTACGTGATGAATTAATAAATATGAAGAAAAAGAACGTGTGGGAAGAGGCGTGTGTATTAGCTGCGAAGGAAGGGAATCGTATGTGGTCTTTAGAAGAAACGAAAGACCATCTTGAAACTTTTTTACTATTACTGCAAAAGAAAAAGGCGTGATTAAATCACGCCTTTCTCTTTATGCTATTCGGTTGATATTATCTATTCTTTTGGAGCGCTTTTATATACGCTTTTTGAAATTTGTCCATTTGATATTACTGCTCCGTTTTGTGTTACTTTTTTATACGTAACCGCTGTGATTTTATCACTAGTCCTACTAATTACTTGGGAAGAAACTTCAACATTTTTACCAGTATTTGTACCGAAAATGCGTGTAGTAATACTACCTCCATTTGAAAATGCTTGAATATAAATATGATTGCCCGTATTATTTTTAAATTTTAAATCTGGACCATAATCTGCTACTGCTGCATCTTGCCCAAGTGGTAAATAATTTACCGGCATAGAATGATTGCTTCGAGAAACAATGCCTAAATCTGCCCTTAAAGCTGCGCTGTATAATGTACTACTGACTTGGCAAACTCCTCCGCCTGCACTTTGTATTACTTTACCTTGTGAATATACTGCTGCAGATTTGTAACCATGTGCAGCATCAGTTACGCCAACGCGGCCGTTAAAACTAAACGTTTCATCAGGTGCGACAATAACCCCACTTAAAGTATTGGCTGACTTATTTACGTTAAATGATTGATTTCCGTTACGGCCGGCCATTGGAGTAGAATATTCAGCGATGACTTCTTTAATACCCATTTTCTGTATGTCTTCTGTAGAACGTTCTGGTTTTATAAATGTAACTGGCAATGTAACATCTGATTTACCAGTAGTAATAGCTTCGTTTGTTAAATCGTTTAGTTTCCCTTTATCAATTTTTTCTCCGTTTTGGCTTTGACTAACATTTACTGTTGAGCCTTCAATACTCAATTCTGCATTAACAGGATTTTTTAATGTTTCATTATATTTATCTTTTATAAAGGTTTCATAAGCTGTTGCATTTAATTGTGGTGTTAATTTATAGTCACGTTTTAATTCACCGTTTTCAGCTTGCTTACGCATTTTGTAACGATTCATTACGTTTCCTTCTTGTTCTTTAAAGATTTTGTCAATAATATCTTTCTCTTTATAATTTACTCCTAAATCTTTCCATGTGTAAGTTTGTTTATCGTTTTGGAATATGTAGGTAAGGGATTTTTGATCTAATTCAGTTACCCTTTGATTAATAATTGCTTGAATATCTTTCTTATTTTTTCCATCGAGAGAAATACCTTCAAATGTAGTATTTGGTAATGCAGTAGTATCTAATTGATTATTTAATTTGGATACATATTGATATCCCCCAACACCGCCTACACAAAGTAATATGCCCCCAGCAATTGCAGAACCAATCAGTATTTTACTTAGCTTCATTTATTTCCCCCCAGAAATTTATGTATAAATATATGTATTACATTTTTTGTATAAAAATGATGAAAATAACATTATGTACGTACTAGTATACTATTATTTTCACTGTGTGTGTAATGTTTTCATAAAAAATGTTACATCGCTGTAATAATTGTCACTTCTTGTCACAATGTGTATGAAAAATATGTTGAAAAATATAATAAAAAGGCTGTCTAGAAAGATCTAGCAGCCTTTTTATTATAATTTTTTATGTTCATTTTTATTCGTAACACCGAGATGTTTTTGAAGGGTAGTTGAAATAGTGTCGACGCTTTTTTCATTTGGAACGTAATAATAAATACCACCTATATATTTATCTGTACCTTCTACTTGCATTTTTTCCATCTTTAAATTTGAATCCATTGAATTTTTTGTAATTGTCATCATATCATCAAAAGTTAAATTAGTTTTTAAATCCTTATCGACAGCGTCTAGTAGGCCACCGATTTTATTAATGGAATTAAGAGATAGTGCCTTTTCAGCAATGGCCTCTAATACAAGCTGTTGTCGTTGGCCACGCATATAATCACTATCGATATGACGAGTTCTAGCTAGCGCCAATGCTTCTTCTCCATTTAAATGTTGACGTCCTTTTTTAAGATGAATTGCATCTGCTTCATCTTTACTATTTTGCTCTGTGAACTCAACTGGAACGTCTACAGTAATACCACCAAGAGAATCAACAATTTTAATAAAGGATTTAAAGTTGAATTTTACATAGTAATCAACTGGAACATCTAAAAAGTTCTCTACCGTATCAATTGTGCTGTCTACACCACCGAATACGTGCGCATGTGTAATTTTATCGTATTTATCACGTGATTTAATGTAGACGCGTGAGTCACGTGGAATGCTTACAAGTTTAACGGATTTATCGTTTTTATTAATTGTTGCAAGTAATAACGCATCTGTTCGAGTCGCTTTTCCATAACCTTTTTCCCTAATTTCACTTTCATCAACACCCATAATAAGTACGGAAATGTTGTCGGTCATAGGTTTAACAGCTTTTTCACGTTTACTGGACTTATCTCCTCGACCTAGTTCAGCATAAGCATTATTTAAGACGGACTTTGCTTTACTGTATATATGGAAGGAATAGCCTCCTGCTCCAAGTCCTACAATTAGTAATGGAATAAGAAGGAACCAAAGTAGGCGTTTTTTCTTTGAGCGTCCTTTTTTGGCTCGCGTATCGTTGTTCGTGTCGGATTTCATCATTTTTTCTCCTTTAAAACTATCAAAGTGTATACATTTTGAAGTGTATTCAAACACATAAAAAATATTTTACGCTAAATAAAAGCGATTGTACATGTATAAAAAATAGATGTCTTGATTATTTATCCCGTATTAACGAGCAGTAAAACGCCCACCTCAAAGTCCAGTGAATACAATGAAGTTAGGTGGGAGATAACTGCCCGTAAATACCCGATTGGTGGAGGCTAATAGCCCCACTCTGATTAAAGTTTCACTTTATAAGACACCTATTCGTTATTGTATACAAAAGATAGGGATAAGAAAATGATAAAATTTTACCTAATTACAACATAATGCTTACGATAATTGCAGATAAAATACTAACGAGAGTAGCTCCATATAGTAATTTAAGGCCAAACCTCGCAACAACGTTTCCTTGTTCTTCGTTTAGTCCTTTTACCGCACCTGAAATAATACCAATGGAAGAAAAATTGGCAAAAGACACAAGGAAAACAGAAATAATACCAACTGTACGGGGAGAAAGGCTATTAGAAATTTTACTAAGGTCCATCATTGCGACAAATTCATTCGTTACAAGCTTCGTTGCCATAATGCTGCCAGCTGCTACAATTTCAGAGCTTGGTACACCGATAAGGAATGCGATAGGTGCAAATACGTAGCCAATTAATTGTTGGAACGTAATACCGAATATAATGAGGAACAAGTCATTAATACAACTAATTAATGCGACAAATCCGATGAGCATAGCGCCGACAACAATGGCTACACGAAAACCATCAAGAATGTATTCTCCAAGCATTTCAAAAAAGCTTTGTTTTTCACCTTTGATTTCTAAAATATCTTCATCATCTTTAACGTCGTAAGGGTTAATGATGAGTACGATAATAAAACCGCTAAATAAATTGAGAACGAGTGCAGTTACTACATACTTAGGTTCAATCATTGTCATATAGGCACCTACGATAGACATAGATACGGTTGACATAGCGGAGGCACAAAGTGTATAAAGACGGTGTTTTGGAATTTGAGCTAATTGCTTTTTCACTGTAATAAAAACTTCTGATTGGCCGACAATGGCAGAAGCGATAGCGTTGTAAGATTCTAATTTCCCAAGACCATTTATTTTACTAAGAAAGTACCCGATCCAACGAATGAAAAATGGTAGTATTTTGAAATGTTGTAATATACCAATTAAAACAGAAATAAAGACGATTGGTAATAATACAGTAAGGAAAAATGGCATTTCACCTTTATTTGCAAGACCACCAAATACGAAATTTATTCCATTAGCAGCATACTCGAGTAGCTTTGTAAACAAACTGGAAATGATTCTAATAAGTATGAGGCCGATTTCTGTATTTAATAGTAAATAGGTTAAAATTAACTGTATAATAAGCATGATAAAAATTGGTTTAAATTTAATATGCTTCTTATTATTGCTAGCAATATAAGCGAGCAAGAAAACAACAATTAATCCGACGAAAAAAGTAATGAATTTCATGGTAAGCCCCCTAAAAGAGATATTCTGCTATATATGTTTTTCATTTCAAGGGAGAATATGCATCTTTGGTAAAGAAAGGAATAGAGAGAGTATGAATATATGTAGAGTACATCACGTTGCAATTATTTGTTCGAATTATGAGACGTCAAAGGATTTTTATACTAGAATATTAGGGTTTAAAGAAATGAATGAAGTATATAGAAAGGAACGAGATTCTTATAAATTAGATTTATGTGTAGGAGAAGAGTATCAAATCGAATTATTTTCATTTCCAAATCCGCCTGAGCGCAAAAGTTTTCCAGAAGCAGCCGGTCTTAGACATTTAGCATTTGCTGTTACAAATATAGAAGAAGCTGTGAAGCATTTAAATCAATGTGGTGTTGAGATCGAACCGATCCGTATTGATGAAATAACGGGGAAGAAATTCGTCTTTTTCCAAGACCCTGATGGTTTACCTTTAGAATTGTATGAGGTTTGAAAATTGGTGGATTTTATATAGAGTTGCTTTCCAATAATTGAAGAAACTAAAGTGAAACTTCTTTTTAAAAGGAGGTGTAACTTTAGCTAAGAAAGCTAAAGAGCATATGTGGATATTTTAAAATTATTGATGGTAGTAATTCTTATTGGGTTAACAGCATTTTTTGTGGCTGTTGAATTTGCAATTATTAAGGTACGTAGCAGTCGTATTGATCAACTCGTTAGCGAAAAAAGACGAGGTGCACTGGCCGCTAAAAAGGTAACTACAAATTTAGATGAATATTTATCGGCCTGTCAGCTAGGTATTACAATTACTGCTTTAGGGCTCGGGTGGTTAGGGGAACCAACCATTAAACATTTACTCGAGCCGTTGTTTTTAAAATTGCAATTCTCACCTACAATTTCCAGTACAGTTTCATTTATTATTGCCTTTGCAGTAATTACATTTTTACATGTTGTCATTGGGGAACTTGCTCCAAAGACATTTGCTATACAAAAAGCAGAACAAGTTAGCTTATTGTTATCTAAACCACTTATTTATTTTTACCGAGTTATGTATCCGTTTATTTGGGCTTTGAATGGTTCAGCGAGGGTTGTAACTGGTTTATTCGGATTACATCCAGCTTCTGAACATGAAGTAGCTCATTCAGAAGAAGAATTAAGGTTAATCTTATCTGAGAGCTATGAGAGCGGAGAGATTAACCAAAGGGAATTTAAATATGTAAATAATATTTTTGAATTTGATAATAGAGTAGCAAAAGAAATTATGGTACCTCGTACGGAAGTTGTAGGCTTATATGAGGACGAACCATTTGAAACACATATTAAAGTAATCGCGCAAGAAAAGTACACGAGATATCCTGTATTTGGTGAAGATAAAGATGAAATTATTGGGATGGTTAATGTAAAAGATTTATTTATTCGTTATATGGATGGTAGTCGGGACGAGGAGTGCTCGATTATGCCATATACAAGGCCAGTTATTGAAGTGCTAGAAAATATTCCAATTCATGATTTACTATTACAAATGCAAAGAAAACACATTCCATTAGCTGTATTGTATGATGAATATGGTGGTACAGCAGGGATTGTTACACTAGAAGATATTTTAGAAGAAATTGTTGGAGAAATTCGAGATGAATACGATGAAGATGAGAATCCACCTATAGAGCATGTAAGTGAAGGTTATAAAATCGTAGAGGGAAAAGTGCTTATTAGTGAAGTAAATGATTTGCTTGGCATACATTTAATTGCTGATGATGTAGATACAATTGGTGGCTGGATTATGGTACAAAAACAAATCGTTGCTGAAGGAGATATTATTGAGAAACACGGTTTTTATTTTAAAGTCCTTGAAAAGGATATGCATCAAATTAAACGAGTGGAAATAAGGAAAGTAGAAGAATGATTTTCTATAAACTTTAATAAAAAGGATATACAGAAAAATAAATGTTTGCGCTTTCAAAAAAGGTACTATATAGTGAAGGTGGATACTGAAAAATTCTTCTGAATGATACTCGTGTTTTTAGAGGGCGGATTTTTTGGATAAGGATTTAGAATGAAAAAGTATAGGTGATAAAAATGATAGCAACGAAGGATATACGTATAGAAAAAGATTTTTTAGGTGAAAAAGAAGTACCAAGTGCAGCTTATTATGGTGTACAAACATTACGTGCCGTAGAAAACTTCCCAATTACAGGATATCGCATTCATCCATCACTCATTACAGCAATGGCAATTGTGAAAAAAGCGGCGGCACTTGCGAATATAGATACTGGTTACTTAGCTAAAGACATTGGACATGAAATTGCAGAAGCAGCGCAAGAAATTGTTGATGGAAAGTTTCATGATCAATTTATCGTGGACCCTATTCAAGGCGGAGCCGGAACTTCTATTAATATGAATACAAATGAAGTAATTGCGAATAGAGCGTTAGAACGTATGGGATATGAAAAAGGGGCGTATGCAAAAATTAGTCCAAACACTCATGTGAACATGGCCCAATCAACGAACGATGCGTTTCCGACAGGAATTCATATTGCAACTCTTATGATGTTAGAAAAGCTTCTTATTACAATGGAAGAACTTCATTCTGCTTTTCGTAAAAAAGCAAAAGAGTTTGATCACGTTATTAAAATGGGACGCACACATTTACAAGATGCAGTTCCAATTCGCCTTGGACAAGAATTTGAAGCGTATAGCCGAGTGCTTGCGCGTGATATAAAAAGAATTAAACAGTCTCGTCAACATTTATATGAAGTGAATATGGGGGCGACAGCTGTTGGTACAGGATTAAATGCAAATCCTACGTATATTGAACAAGTAGTAAAACATTTAAGAACGTTTAGTGGATTCCCACTTGTTGGTGCAGAGCATTTAGTTGATGCAACGCAAAATACAGATGCATACACAGAAGTATCTGCAGCACTTAAAGTATGCATGATGAACATGTCTAAAATTGCAAACGATCTTCGTATTATGGCGTCTGGGCCACGTGTTGGGTTAGCTGAAATTCAATTGCCAGCACGTCAGCCGGGTTCATCGATTATGCCAGGTAAAGTAAATCCAGTTATGGCAGAAGTGATTAACCAAGTCGCATTCCAAGTAATCGGAAACGATCATACAATTTGCTTAGCATCAGAAGCAGGACAATTAGAGTTAAACGTAATGGAGCCTGTGCTTGTATTTAATTTAATTCAATCTATAAGTATTATGAATAATGGATTCCGTGTATTCCGTGAATATTGTATTGAAGGAATTACAGCAAATGAAGAATTGCTGAAGCAATATGTTGAGAAAAGTGTTGGAATTATTACAGCAGTTAATCCTCATATTGGTTATGAAGCAGCATCTCGTATTGCACGTGAAGCAATTGAAACAGGAAAATCTGTTAGGGAGTTATGTTTAGAACATGGCGTACTGACAGAAGAGGAATTGGATATTATTTTAGATCCATTCGAAATGACTCACCCTGAAATTGCTGGAGCTTCTTTATTAAAAAATAAAAAAATGTAATGTGAAAAACACCGATCCATTTGGATCGGTGTTTTATTTTTAAAAGATATTAAATACAGCGTTTAATTGAAGTAAGCTAATAACAGCTAAGAAGATTAAACTGTATTTCATTGCTGTTTTAAATAGAGCAGATTCTTTACCAACTAGTCCAACTGCGGCACAAGCAACTGCTACAGATTGTGGTGAAACCATTTTTGCCATTGTACCACCTACTACGTTTAAGGCAACGAGTGTAGAAGGAACGATGTTTAACTGGTCTGCTGTTACTGCTTGAAGTGGTGCGAATAAAGAACCACTTGAAACTACTGAACCTGTAATGAATACGCCAATCCATCCTAAGATTGGAGAAAGAACTGGGAATGCATTACCAGTAGAAGAGAATGCAAGTCCAAGTGTAGATGACATACCAGAGTAGTTCTCTACGTAAGCTAACGCGATAACGCTACAAATTGTATATACTGGAGCTTTTAATTCTTTCATTGTTTCAATCATTAATTCTTTAACCATTTTACCTTTTACGCGGTAAACGATAAGTGAAACGATAATTGCTAGTACAATCGCAGTAGTTGTAGAAGAGAATACATCAAATTTGAAAACAGCTGCGAAAGGTGTATCAGCTTTTGTAATTGGTGTAGTTTTCATAACAGCATTATGAAGACCAGGGAACTGAATGTTAAATACTAAGTTTGCTAACGCACCATCTGGAGCAAATAAAGCTTTAACCGGTTTTAAGTTAAAGATTGTTACAAATGCAGTTAAGAATACGAATGGAGACCAAGCATATAAAATTTGATTGAATGTATGTGATACTTTAGTTTCTTGTTTTTCTTCTTTAGTAGAAGATTTTGGTTGCCAAACACGTAAGAATAATGCAAGAGCAATCATACTTACAACGGCTGCGAAAATATTAGTAAGTTCTGCGCCTAAGAAGTAAGTTACAGCGAATTGAGTAATAGCGAAAGAAACACCACTTACAAGAATACCTTGCCAAGTTTCTTTAATACCTTTAATTCCATCGACCATTGAAACAAGTAAGAAAGGTAAGATAACACTAATGAAAGGTAAAATAAGAACAGTTTGACGACCAATAGTTAATGCGTCAAGTTGAGTTAATTGTGCTGGTACTGTAACTGGAATACCCATAGCACCCATAGCACCACCAGCAATATTAGCTACTAAACAAATACCTGCTGCTTTTAATGGATTAAAGCCCATACCTACAAGTAGTGCAGCTGTAATAGCAACTGGAACCCCTAGACCAGCTGCGCCTTCTAAGAAAGCACCGAAAGAATAAGCGATTAATAATACTTGTAAACGTTGATCATTTGTAATGCTTGAAATACTATCGCGAATAATATTGAATTGCTCTGTTTTAACAGTTAATTTGTAAAGGAAAATTGCAGCGATAACGATAGTACAAATTGGATAAAATCCAGATAAAACACCGAATCCGGCAGATGCTACAGCTACTGTTGCTGGCATTTTATAAACAAATATTGCAAGGATAATAGCGACAATCACACTATAAAGACCAGCCATGTAACTTTTCATTTTGAATCCCATTAAACAAATGATGAAACAAAAGATTGGAAGTGCTGCGATTAGTGCAGATAACCAAATATTGTTTAACGGGTCATAAATTTGTGTCCAAGTACTCATAATAATGACAACTCCTATCTATTATATGTGAAGAAATTCACATTATTTGTGAAACAATTCACAATCAACTTACATGCTTAGTATATTCTCCTTCAACACTATTGTCAACGTAAAAAAGTATAATTATTCCATAATAGTGTTAAAAGAAAAGCTTTGTTCATAAAGTAGACAAAAAACACACTCAAATGAATTTAAGTGTGCTGTATAAACTATTTGCATATTATTTTGCTTATTCAGATGGCATGTTCCTTATAGGCGTATATTAGATGAAGTCTTTTATATTAAGTATAAAGTTTGATATATGCAATTATCTGTCCTGTTTGATCTAGCGGGGGGAACGGTGAGTGGATTTAATAGGAAGTTTTGCACAACAATCCAACCGCTTGCAATACGAATAAAAAATAAGAAACAAATTTTTAATATCACATCATCTCTTTTTACTGAAAATTCCTTTTAGCGTAACAAAGAGGTTAATTATAGTTCAACTACATTACGATAGGTTATCAATTATAGACGGTATTTTACAATACCGTTACTGTGCATTTCAATGAGGTGAAAATATAACAAAAAGCCTGATAAAACAACGTTTGCAAGCAAAGTATTCGTAGGCCATTATTTTGCTTTTTCGTTATATCATATAGTATAATATTCAAAATCAGCAAGGATTTTTTCCTGAATTTTTGCTGATAAAGATGGAAAAATTTTTCGGCTTTATAGGTTGATAAAGTTATGTCGTAACAGGAAATATAAGAACAGATATATAAATAAATAAAAAGAACATAAAAACGCAAATAAAAACGAAAATGAGGGGAACTTTATGAGCCAAAATCAATTCGAATGTCGTATTTCAGAAGAAGATGTACAAATGTTAAGAGCGTTAGCTCACCCACTTCGTCTACGTCTAGTAATGGAACTTATGCAAAGAGGAACATGTAATGTAACACAGCTACAGGAAGTATTAGAAATTCCACAATCAACTGTTTCACAACATTTAACGAAGTTAAAGCAAAATAAAGTAGTACGCTTTGAAAGACGAGGATTAGAAGTGTATTATCAAATCCATAATGATAAAGTAAGTGCAGTAGTAAAAACATTATTTTCTTAAAATTTGAATATTATGGAAAAAGACGTGTAGCATATACGTCTTTTTTTATTTGTCAGAAAGGTAGCGAGAGAGTAAATATTAGCATGTGAGGAAGAAATGACTATCAATCAACATGCTGCCTTACGGAATATATTCTAAAAGGAAAAGAAAAAATAGAAAGGAGTGTAGTAAGCAAAAGGAGGGATATTAGTATGGATGTGAAACGTGTGAAACAAATCTTATCTTCTTCAAGTAGAATTGAAGTTACATATGAGGGCGTACCAGTATGGATTGAGAGCTGTGATGAGCAGAAGGGGAGTGCTCAAGTGTATGATGTATCTAATCCTGGTGAGAGCGTTCATGTGGACGTGACAGCTTTAGAGGAGAAATAATAAAAAAGACGCTTCTAATTTTAGAAGCGTCTTTTTGTTATTCCATCATATGTGCAATTTTCTTAGAGAACATAAGAAGTACTAATCCCAGTACAATTACGATAATACCGATGCTTGCGAATACTTCTAAATATCCTAAAGATTGAGTGAAAGCGGCTAATTGTCCTGCTAATAAGTTTGCGAAGCCAGTACCAGCTAACCATACACCCATTAATAATGATGCTAATTTAACAGGAGCAATTGCACTTACCATAGATAATCCGATCGGTGATAAGAATAACTCACCGATTGTGTGGAACATGTAAGTGAATACAATGAATAGTAAATTTGCTTTCATTGTAATGTTACCTTCATCGCTACCAGTTTTTAAAACAGCTAAAGTTAGAACTAAATATCCAATCCCTAGTAAAATCATGCCTAATGCCATTTTTGTTGGGATTTTCAAATCGCCATTTTTTGTTTTTGAAAGCTTAATCCATAACGCAGAAACAGGTAATGCTAGTAAGATAATGAATAGTGGGTTTACAGATTGGAACCAAGGTGTTGGAATTGTAAATCCACCAATTGTACGATCTACGAACTTATCTGTGTAAAGTGTTAAAGAACTACCAGCTTGCTCAAATCCTGCCCAGAAGAATACTACGAAACAAGTTAAAATTAAAATTGCAGCAGTACGTTTTTTCTCTTGTGTTGTTAAAGGTTTTTTCTCAATTGCTTTTGCATTTTTTTCTTTAGATTGTTTACCTACAACAGTTGTTCCGATAGACCCTAAGTAACGAGGTGCTAAGAAATTAAAGGCAAGCTGCCCAATAATCATACCGATACAAGCTGTTAAGAAACCGTATCTATAATCTGCGAAGTAACCGCAAATGAATGGAGCGATAAGAGCCCCTAAGTTAATCCCCATGTAGAAGATAGTGAAGGCACTATCACGACGAGAATCATTTTCGCTATATAATTGACCTAATAAAGTCGAAATATTTGGTTTGAAGAATCCGTTACCAATAACTAATAATCCTAATCCTAAGAAAAGTCCAGTTTTTGTGTTCATTGAGAATAATACAAAGTTACCAATTGCCATGATGATACCACCAATAGTAATGGCATGTCGCTTCGTAATGAAATGGTCAGTTAACCAACCACCAATAATAGGTGTGAAGTATACTAACATTGTGAAAATACCGTAAATTTGAACTGCAACTGCTTTATCAAATCCTAAACCGCCGCTTACTAAGCTCGTTGTTAAATAAAGAACTAATAAGCCACGCATTCCGTAATAACTAAATCTTTCCCATGCTTCTGTAAAGAACAACAAGTATAACCCTGGTGGATGTTTTTTTGGTGATTGTTGCTCTCCAGCTTTGTCTAATTTTAAAGCTGCATCCATGTTTGTTTCCCCCTAATCCTGTATAACGGATATTTATGTAATCATTTTAATTTACAAAATATTTAGAAGTCAATAGAATTATATGGAAATAGAAAGAAAATTTCTAAAAAAGTTCTATTTTTCTTCGACCGTTACTGTATTTTGCCCTGAAAACGAGATGATAAGCGTTTTCAAATGTAATAATTGAATTCTAAAAGAAAATAAAATAGTGATTAATCAGAAAATTTAGATTAAAACATTTATTCTGATATAAAGAAAATATATTCTATTTACTTTCTCAATATAACATATTGGGAATAAAAATACAAAACGAAATAATGTGACATTTAAGTGAATTGAAAAATAACCAGCTCCACAGAAGGGAGCTGGTTAAGGAAGTATTATTTAACAAAGCGTTTTTCAATGTCATCTAATAGTAGGTTAGCGGCCATTACGCCACCAGCTGTATTCCAAATAACGTCATCAACTTTGTATGCTTTACCATTTTTTACTACATTTAAATTTTTAAATAGAGGATCGTTTATATACTCTTTTTCTAGTTCAGATCCTTTTTTCTCATTTCCTTTATCGAATGTGAAGTAGAATAATACGTCACCATCCATAGCAGAAATACGCTCTTTAGATACGTTACGCTCTGCAAAATCATCTTTATTTTGATCTCCAGGACGTTTAAATCCAAGTTCTTTTAAAATAACACCAGAGAATGTATCGCCATGATAAATACGAACATCACCAGGCATGAAACGAACCATAGAGATTTCTTGGTTTACTTTATCGCCAAGTTTGCCTTTTAAATCTTTTATACGTGATTCGTAATCAGCTACAACTTTTTGACCTTCTTTTTCTTTATTTAATGCTTTTGCATAAAATTTGAAGTTATCTTTCCATTCACCACGTAATGTTTCTGAGAACACAGTAGGTGCAATTGCTTTTAGTTGTTCGTACACTTTTTCGTGGCGCATTTTATTACCGATAATTAAGTCTGGTTTTAAAGAAGCAATTGTTTCAACGTTAACTTGTCCTTCATCACCAACAACTTTTACATCTTTCATTTTATCCTTAATATGTGGATACCATGGGTCACCAGTCCAAGACTTTACAGCACCAACTGGTTTCACACCTAATTCAAGTAAAGCTTCAGTTCCTTCATTTGTTAAGATAACTACACGTTTTGGATTAGCAGGAACTTCTGTTTTACCCATTGCATGTTCTACAGTAACCACTTCTTTTTTATTATCTTCTTTTGTAGATTCTTCTTTGTTATTTGATTTTCCACAAGCGCTTAAAAGCATTGAAAATGCTAGTAAAAATACAAATACTGTAAACGATTTCTTCCGCATGAAATTCATTATGTACCCCCTACATGTTGAGAATATTTTTCAATAGCAAGCATGATATTAAGCCTTTATCTTTTGATTGTCAATACATATGGGTGAAAATAATTCTCATTTCCGTTGACAATGAGAATTAAGTTGAAATACACTAACAACGTATCATTATACATTGAAGGGGAAACGCTGCATGTTATTAAAAACAAATCGAGCAAAATGGATTGGATTATTTGTTGGAATCATTGCAGTCGTTATTTGTATTTGGGGAAGTATTATTTTCGGGTATACAAATACGAGTTGGAAACTAGCATTGGATGCTTTTTTCCATTTTAACGGTTCCAATGAACATATTATTATTCAAAATGTACGTCTGCCTAGGGCGTTAATTGCAGCTAGTGTTGGTGCTAGTTTAGCCATTGCTGGTTGTCTTATGCAAACTTTAACTAAGAATCCACTTGCTTCTCCAGATTTTATTGGATTAAATTCAGGTGCTGCGTTCTTCATAGTTGTAGCAATTGTAATCTTTTCAGTAACATCATTATCAGCTTTCACATGGATTGCCTTTTTAGGAGCGGCGGTTGCAGCTGTACTTGTATTTGCTTCTAGTTCTTTAGGAAAAGAAGGAACTACTCCTCTTAAGTTAACGTTAGCAGGGGTCGCAATTAGTGCGTTATTTTCATCATTAACACAAGGATTACTTGTGTTAAATGAAAAAGCACTTGAAGAGGTATTATTTTGGCTTGCTGGATCTGTGCAAGGGAGAAAGTTAGAAATTTTACAATCTGTATTCCCATATTTATTAATAGGATGGATTGCATCTCTTATGATGGCAGGGAAAGTAAATACATTGATGATGGGAGAAGACGTCGCGAAAGGACTTGGACAACGAACAATTTTAATGAAATCATTCGTGTTACTTATTATTGTACTGTTGTCTGGTGGTTCGGTTGCGGTTGCTGGCCCAATTGGATTTATTGGAATTATTACTCCGCATTTTGCGAGATTTCTTGTTGGAGTTGACCACAGATGGAGAGTGCCTTATAGCGGATTGTTAGGTGCAATACTACTAATATTGGCTGATATAGCAGCAAGATATGTCATTATGCCACAAGAAGTACCAGTAGGAGTTATGACAGCATTTATTGGAGCTCCATTCTTTATTTATATTGCACGTAAGAGAGGGCTTAGCAAATGAAGAAATATATTCCGTTTCGTATAGGAAAAGGTGAGCTCTCGTTTTTAATGTATAAACGAGCTTGTCTCGTCTTGTTAAGTTTACTAGTTGTTTTAATAGGATTATTCTTTGCGAGCGCAGGTATGGGAGACATGAAAATTGCTCCTTATGACGTATGGCAAGCAATTACTGGAAATGGCGATGCGATGTCAAATATGGTTGTGAATAAGTTTCGTATGCCACGTATTTTAATTGCTATCCTCGTAGGAATTGCGCTTGCTGTAGCAGGATGTATTTTACAAGGTCTCGTTCGAAATCCACTTGCTTCTCCGGATATCATCGGGATTACGGGCGGGGCAAGTGTTGCAGTTGTATTGTTTTTAGCTATATTTAGTGATAAAAATAATGCGCTAACTGTAAGTATTCATTATATGCCGTTAGCAGCCTTTGTTGGGGCAACGATTGTGGCGCTTTTTGTATATTTATTTGCATGGAGAAATGACGGGTTATCGCCGATTAGTCTTGTTTTAATTGGTGTGGGGTTTTGGGCATTAACGAAAGCGGCAACGACTTTGTTTATGTTGTTAGCACCAATTTATCAAGCGAGTCAAGCGAATGTATGGATTACAGGTACTGTTTATGGTTCTTCATGGCAAAACGTTATGGTGCTTGCACCGTGGGTTCTCATTTTAACGGTAATATCATTTATAGCTGCTAGACATTTAAATGCGCAAGAGCTAGGGGATGATATTGCGGTAGGACTTGGTGTTCCTTTAACGAAGTCACGCGTATTCATGTTATTACTTAGTACGGCTTTAATTGGGGGAGCAGTTGCCTTCGCCGGAGGAATTGGATTTGTCGGTTTAATGGCACCTCATATTTCACGAAGGCTAGTTGGTTCTTTATACGGTGCATTACTCCCAGTTGCAGCTATTGTTGGTGCAATTCTAGTACTTGCTGCAGATTTAATTGGGCGTACAGTTTTCACACCACTTGAAATTCCAGCAGGGGTATTTACATCAGCAATTGGTGCACCTTATTTTATTTATTTACTTTATAAAAGTCGGAATTCATAAAGGGAGATGAATATGCAAAAAGCATTGGAGACGAAACGTTTGACGTTGTCTTATGGTGAAACAATTATTATCGATGAGTTGAATTTAGAAATTCCAAAAGGTGAAATTACAATCTTTATCGGTTCCAACGGTTGCGGGAAATCAACTTTATTACGTTCACTAGCTAGATTATTAAAGCCAACAACTGGTGACATTTTGTTAGATAATCAAGCTATTCAAAGTATGCAAACGAAGCAAATTGCTCGTCAAATGGCGATTTTACCGCAAGGACCGCAAGCACCTGAAGGGCTTACAGTATTGCAACTTGTAAAACAAGGACGCTATCCATATCAAACATGGCTGAAACAGTGGTCAGAAAAAGATGAGGAAATGGTACAGAAGGCACTTGCAGCAACAGGTATGACAGAATTTGCTGAGCGTGATGTGCATGCTCTTTCAGGTGGACAACGACAACGTGCTTGGATTGCAATGACGCTTGCACAAGATACAGATATTATTTTACTGGATGAGCCTACTACATATTTAGATATGACTCACCAAATTGAAGTGCTAGATTTATTATTCGAATTAAATGAAACAGAACAAAGAACAATTGTTATGGTATTACACGATTTAAATTTAGCATGTCGCTATGCAGATAACATTGTAGCCATTCAAGATAAACAAATATATGCACAAGGTAAACCTGAAGAAGTGGTAGATGAGAAACTAGTACGTGATGTATTCCGAATGGAGTGTCAAATTAGTACGGATCCGTTATTTGGAACACCGCTTTGTATACCTCACGGAAGAGGAAGACGTGTAGTTAAAGAAGTTGCTCAGGCAATGAGATAAAAAAACGATGAGTGATTCATCGTTTTTTTATTTGGTACAAGAAAATAAGAGGAAGAGAGGAATACGTAAGCGACGTTTATACTCTTCTTCATCTTGAAAATAGGTTGGATTTGGTGTAGCTTCTTTTAATGATGTAATGGTAAATCCGGCTTGCTGTAATAATGTAAAATAATCTTCCGTTGTACGATGATATTTAATAACTTCTTGGTCAATCCATGGTTCAACCCGTTTGCCTAGTTTAAAGTAATCATCGACGAGCCAACTCGTTCTTTTACCACTTGTTTGTAAGCTTTCAAACGAAGAAGTAATAACGGGATGTTGAACGCTAAAGGTAAAGGTGCCATTTGTTTTTAAAGTTTGAAACACATTTTGAAAAATGGTATCAAGATGTTCAATATAATGTAAGGCGAGTCTAGATGTTACTAAATCAAAAGTGGAAGAGGGGTAGGTATAATCTTTGAGGTTTAAAAAATGAACAGTTCCATTTTTATTTTCTAGTTGTTTTTTAGCTTTTTCATACATAAGTTCGGAGCCTTCAATGCCGGTGTAAGAGTAGCATCCCTTTTCTAATAATTCCGCGCCAAACTTAGCATCACCACAGCCTAAATCGAGAATTTGTTTTCCTCGTACATGACCAATGAGCTGAAAGAATATTGGTTTTTCAATGGATTCATTTGGGCTATTTTCTCGGTATCTTCGTTTCATATATTGTTCGAAAAATGCTGTGTTATTGTATACATCAGATTCTGTAAATGCCATGTTTGAAACCTCCCGAAATATTTTTTTAATTCTATCAAATATGAAAAGTAAATAATAGATTTATTGTAATGAATCATATATAATCTAAAATTGTAAGCGGTTACTTTAAACTATTTTTCTATAATAAATTCTGAAAACGTGTTAAGCTAGTAGAGGGATTATTAGAACTATTAAGACAATAATCCGCTTACATGAACGATGGGAGGCTTCACGATGTCTAGTAAAACACTTGCGAAATTTTTAGAAGAAAATTTAGAGGATTTAAAATCAAAGGGGCTTTATAACGTAATTGATCCGCTTGAGAGTTCAAATGGACCGATCATTACAATTGGCGGAAAAGAATATATTAACTTATCTTCAAACAACTATCTTGGATTAGCAACAGATAGTCGTTTGCAAGAAGCAGCAATTGGTGCTATTCATAAGTACGGTGTTGGAGCAGGGGCTGTTCGTACAATTAACGGTACTTTAGATTTGCATATTAAGTTAGAAGAAACAATTGCAAAGTTTAAACATACAGAAGCAGCAATTGCTTATCAATCAGGATTTAACTGTAATATGGCAGCGATTTCAGCCGTTATGGATAAAAATGATGCAATTCTTTCAGACGAATTAAACCATGCTTCTATTATTGATGGTAGTCGTCTATCAAAAGCAAAAATTATTGTTTATAAACATTCGGATATGGAAGATTTACGCCAAAAAGCAATTGCGGCGAAAGAATCAGGTCTTTACAATAAATTAATGGTAATTACAGACGGTGTCTTTTCAATGGATGGAGATGTTGCAAAACTACCAGAAATTGTTGAGATTGCAGAAGAGTTAGATTTAATGACATACGTAGATGATGCACACGGTTCAGGTGTACTTGGAAAAGGTGCAGGAACTGTAAAGCACTTCGGTCTTTCTGATAAAGTTGATTTCCAAATTGGTACATTATCAAAAGCAATTGGGGTAATTGGTGGATATGTAGCAGGGAAACAAAATTTAATTGACTGGTTAAAAGTTCGTTCACGTCCATTCTTATTCTCTACAGCATTAACACCAGCTGATGCAGCAGCTTGCATGAGATCAATTGAAATCTTAATGGAAAGCACAGAGTTACACGATCGCTTATGGGAAAATGGCCGCTACTTGAAACAAGGATTAAAAGAACTTGGCTTTAACATTGGGGAAAGTGAAACGCCAATTACACCTTGTATCATTGGGGACGAAGTATTAACACAAGAATTTAGTAAACGTCTAAATGAAGAAGGTGTATACGCAAAATCTATCGTGTTCCCAACTGTAGCAAAAGGAACAGGGCGCGTTCGTAATATGCCTACAGCAGCTCATACGAAAGAAATGTTAGATGAAGCAATTCTTAAGTATGAAAAAGTAGGAAAAGAAATGGGCATCATTTAAGTAACGACATCTTTTGAATAGCTTGCAAATGAGGAGTGGGGAAAATGAAAAAAATTCTAGTAACCGGTTCTTTAGGGCAAATTGGTTCTGAACTAGTAATGAAACTTCGTGATGTATACGGCGCATCAAATGTTATTGCAACAGATATTCGTGAAACAGATAGTGAAGTAGTAACGTCTGGTCCATTTGAAACGTTAGATGTAACAGATGGACAAAAACTACATGATATCGCAAAGCGTAATGAAGTAGATACAATTATTCATTTAGCAGCTTTACTTTCAGCAACAGCAGAAAAAAATCCGTTATTCGCATGGAACTTAAATATGGGCGGACTTGTAAATGCATTAGAAGCAGCTCGTGAATTAAACTGTAAGTTCTTCACGCCAAGTTCTATCGGTGCATTCGGTCCATCGACGCCAAAAGATAATACACCGCAAGATACAATTCAGCGTCCTACTACGATGTATGGGGTAAACAAAGTGGCAGGAGAATTACTATGTGATTATTATCATCAAAAATTTGGCGTAGATACGCGCGGTGTCCGTTTCCCAGGTTTAATTTCTTACGTAGCTCCTCCAGGAGGCGGAACGACTGATTATGCAGTTGAAATTTATTATGAGGCGATTAAAAAAGGTGCATACACCTCATACATTGCTGAAGGAACGTACATGGACATGATGTATATGCCTGATGCTTTACAAGCGATCATTTCATTAATGGAAGCTGATCCAAGTAAGCTAGTGCATAGAAATGCATTTAACATTACAGCAATGAGCTTCGAGCCAGAGCAAATTGCAGCGTCAATTCGTAAACACATTCCGACGTTTACAATGGATTATGCAGTAGATTCAGCTCGTCAAACAATCGCTGATAGCTGGCCAAACTCTATTGACGCAACTGCAGCAATGAAAGAGTGGGGCTTTAAAGCAGAATACGATTTAGACAAAATGACAACTGACATGCTGGCTAAGTTAAAAAAAAGCTCACAGCTGAGTTAGTGATGAATTAATAGGAAGAGTCGATTCTTAGGAATCGGCTCTTCATTATTTTTGGGAGGAGAGAAGTCTTATGCAAAGAGTTGATGTCGTATACGCACTAATACATGACGAAGAAACAGATAAAATATTAATGGTACATAATGTAGAACAAAACGTTTGGTCATTGCCAGGTGGGGCTGTGGAAAAAGGTGAAATATTAGAGGAAGCACTAATAAGAGAAGTGAAAGAAGAGACAGGTTTAACCGCCTTGGCTGGGGGGCTTGTTGCGATCAATGAAAAATTCTTTGAAGAATCAGGGAATCATGCACTATTTTTTACATTCCGAGCGAATGTAGTAAAAGGGGAACTTATTGCGGAAGATGAAGGTGAAATTTCTGCAATAGAGTGGGTAGATCGAACAATTGCGAATGAGCGTTTCCCATACTATGACGGAGGATTTGAATCTTTATTAGAAGTAGCCATTCCATACAAGTTTCAACCAGAAACAAAGTAATTGAACGAAAAAACAGGAGCCACAAGGCTCCTATTTTCTATTCAATCGTCTTCAGTAATAGTTTTTTCAGCAATGGTTTAATCTTCAATCGTAAATCTTCAGCATGATTTGCAACTAAGAAGTGATGGTTATAAATGTTTTTCATCAATTGATAAGTTGCTTCTTTCGCTTCGCCTTCTTCGATGAAGATACCGATTACTTCCATACCACTTTTACGCGCGAGTTTAACAGCTTCATGCGTATCTAAAATTCCGTCTTGTTGATAGTCTAGCGCAGAAGGCTCACCGTCTGTGAAGACTAGTAAGAATTTATGTTTCTCAGGTCTTTTGGCAAGTTTTTCAGAAACGATACGAATAATATATCCGTCGCGGTTATCTTCTTCTTCACGAAGTTGCATAATTTCTGGACCAACGTTTGGCAACGTTGAGTTTTTATAATTTACAACTTCATGGATAACGT
Organism: Bacillus sp. 7_6_55CFAA_CT2; assembly: GCF_000238655.1. Lineage (NCBI taxonomy): Bacteria > Bacillati > Bacillota > Bacilli > Caryophanales > Bacillaceae > Bacillus > Bacillus sp. 7_6_55CFAA_CT2. The sequence continues at coordinate 102,601 of NZ_JH414714.1, forward strand.
TCGGCTTATCTTCAGGTTTAGCGCTAGAGGCATCTTCCCAAAATCCGCTAATAGCGTGCGGGATTTTTAAAGACTTTAAAGCTTCATGGAATAGTACAACACTCTTCTTCGTTTCTTCCATTTTGTTATACATAGAACCAGAACAGTCAACTAATAGTTGGAATGCAACATCGAGTTCTTGTGACTCTTGTCCTTTTTTATAAAACATACGCGGTTGTTTTTCGGTATAAATACGAAGGAATTTCTTACGAAGTCTTCCGTAATATTTATCACTATTCGCATTCGTTTTATTTTCAATTGTTTTTTCGATAATTTTCTTTAATTCTTTTACATCTTTATTGACGACTGATTTGATAGCTTGGTAATCTTTTTTCTCATCTGAGTTTGGTTTGCGAGCTTCTTTAAATGTATGAGAAGCACCTACATTATACTTACCGTATGCACCGTCGTGCTGGCTAGAAGCGTGTGAAGCCCTTGCTTCTTCTGTATCAGCGCCATCAAAGTTGGATTGTGTACTTTTTTGTGAGGTACCTTGTACAGAACCAAGTGCTTGGTCGCCATCTTCTGATTCACGGGCAGTATCACCCATCATATTAGTTTTTGTTCCGCTTTCTAATTCAAAGCGTAAAAAGTTCTCGTTTTCGTTATTTTTATTTTCACGATGCCATGTGGAGAAACTTTCATCCATTTTGTTTTTATTTTCATCGTCATCTATAAGCTGCGTATCATCATTTGCTAAATCTTCGACGCGACAGTTCTTTTCGTCTGCAAGGACAGATAAGTAAAGTGGAGCATGTCCGAAATAGTTGTTAAGCATATCGCTTTCAAGAAGCGCCTCTAAGCGATAGCGAATTTTCTCAACGATATACATAATATCTTCTGTATTACGTGCTTGGAATGTTTCATGTAAAATCGCTTCAATTTGCTCAAAATATTCATTATTAAACATTTCGTATTTATCGCTAGTTAATGAAAGATAGCATAGGCAAAATAGACGATCACCGTGATAATTACGAACACGGTTTATTTCATTTTGAGAGCCGAAATAATTGCGGTACATTTCTTTTCGACGTTTAAAAACATGCTTCGTGCCAGGACGTAAGTTCTTTACGATTTCCTCAACGCGTAAATCTTCTAATAGAACAAATAATTGTGTTAAAAACTTTTTTAGGGGCGATTCTTGCAATTCAATCGCATAAGAACGAATTAAAGTCATGTCCGAGTAATGTTTATTACCAAGTGCTTTTAAGAACACTTCGCTTTTTAATCCGATTACTGTATCTTCTTCTTTTCGATCATCCCAAAAGTGACTAATGACAACTTTCTTTTCAATTTCGTCGTAGTATGCTTTATAGCCATATTCAAGATAGGCATTGTCTTCTTTTAGAAGGGCATACATTAAGTTTTCCATTTGTAGAAACAGCGACGCATCAATTTTTTTGTCACTAAAAATTTGTCTCATAAATTATCCCTCAAAGAAATAACTTTCTGCTAATTCACGGACAGTCATTTGTTCTGTTTCATCATTAAGTTTTGCAATTATGCTTCGTTCAATCGCTCGCATAACAGGAATATATACACCTAAATCACATGCGTCGATAATACCACGAATACTTGCTGCTTCTTCACTTACACGTCCATCGCGAGCTAAAGGCATAAGGTCGCTTGCAAATGCAACAAACTTTTCAATTGTTGCAACATCATTTAATTTTGATTCTGCTAATAATAGTTCTTTTAATGTATCACCTTGAATGTAAGGAACTTCAATAATAACGAAACGGTTTTTTAACGCTTCATTTAGTTCACTTGTTCCAACGTAACCTTCGTTAATCGCAGCAATTACACGGTATTCGTCATCACCGTATACAACCTCTTGTGTAAATGGGTTTGTAATCATTTTACGGTAATCTAATGCGCCGTGAAGAAGTGGTAACGTTTCAGGTTTTGCCATATTGATTTCGTCAATATATAGGAAGTGACCGTTCTTCATTGCTTTCATAAGAGGACCGTTAACGAATGAAACTTCAGATGCACCATCTTTCGTTTGTAGTGTGTTGTATCCTAAAATACCCTCTACATCTAAGTCGACAGAGCAGTTAATGCTATGCATTGGTTTTTGGAATAGAGAAGAAAGAGTTTCCGCTAGTACTGTTTTACCACTACCAGTCGGTCCTTTTAATAGAATATTCTTGCCAAGAAGAAGTGCTGTAATCGCATCTTCAATAATGCTATTATCAGACGCTTTATATATTTTCGTTCCGATTAAATGTGCATTTTCACCAGCTTCTTGCTTATTCTTTTCATGAATCGTAGAAAGCTGTTGTTTTAAATCATCATGTATATGAAATTGTTCTAACATGTATTTCCCACCTAACATTATTTTCATAAAGTAATACATCTTATGATAACTTGTTTTAATATGGTATGCAAAGAAAAGGAAGGAGGATAAAGGGAAAAGAAAAAGCAATCAAGATGAAGTTGATTGCCTACAGTAAAGGAGAAATGAGCCTCATGAAAGACTCCAATATGCGTTTTTTTATACTTCTTTTTTGGAAAGAGTTCCATTTAATTTCAGTTGAATGTTTAAAATCTTCTTCAAAATCACGTTTAATGTCGTGAACTGTTTTTGATTCATAAAGCACGCTAATAATTTCGTAATTCAATTCAAAGCTACGTACATCCATGTTCGCTGTTCCAATAGTTGCAATTGTATCATCAACGAGTACAATTTTTGCATGCATAAAACCATCTTTATAACTGTAAATAGAAGCACCAGCTTTTAAAAGCGGAGTGAAATAGGATTGAGATGCTTGATCACTAATGATGCTATCACTTTTACCTGGATATAAAATCCGTACATCTATTCCGGCAATTGCACTTAAGCGTAATAATGTTAAAGTTTCTTGATCTGGAATAAAGTAGGGTGTAGCGATCCAAATGGATTTTTTTGCAGAGCCCATAACAGCTAATAATGTATTACGAATACTTTTATCATCGGAGCTTGGTCCGCTTGCTACGATTTGAACAGCACCTTCTGCATTTGAAATCTCTTTACCTGGGAAGTATTGTCTATTCATAAATTGATCCCAGGAATAAGTATTTAAACCACTAGAGGCATAGAGCCAGTCTTCTAGAAAGATTGCTTGTAATTTATATAATGCTTTTCCTTCTATTTTTAAATGACTATCACGCCAAACAGGAAATTTCTTGGAACGGCCAAGATATTCATCACCGACATTGAGTCCTCCGGTAAAACCAATTTTTCCATCTACAATAACAATTTTTCGATGGTTACGATAATTGACAGTTTCAAGTAACCAAGCTGAAAAAATAGGGTCAAATTCTACAATTTCAATCCCAGCTTCTTTCATAGGTTGCAAAAATCGTCGTCGTAACGTATTACTTCCAAGGCCATCATAAAGGAAGCGTACAATAACACCATCTTTTGCTTTTTGTATTAAAGCATCTCGAACTTTTGTACCAATTTCATCAGATTTATAAATGTAGTATTGAATATGTATATGATGCTTTGCCTGCTCTATAGCTCGCAAAATTTCTGAAAATGTTTGATCTCCGTTTGTTAAAAGTTTTGTAGTTGTTTTATCTGCGGCAGGACCACCTCCAAATTTTTGTATGACTTCTGTTAAATGTATGGAACGTTCATTTAGTGGGACTGTGAGTAATAACTCTAGTCTTCTTCCTTCTAATATTTCACGGAATAATTTTCTTTGTTCTTCTGAACGATGGAGATGTTTTTTTCTTCTCCAGCGGCTGCGTCCGAAAATAGCGTATAAAAGCACACCTATAATAGGAAGAAGTGCTAATACTAAAAACCATGCTAACGTACTTTGTGGAGATCTATTTTCTATAAAAATAACGAATGAAATTCCGACGATTGTGATGGACCATAGAGCACCGACAAATGTATATAACGAAATATACGATGTATTTAATAGGAACAGAACGATAGATACGATTGTAAATATTAATAGTAATTGAACGATAGGCTTTTTCATTTCTATATAATTCCCCTAATCTTTTTTCAATATAGACTTCTTAAATAGAAGATGTAATATGACATCTTTATTATAAGGTGTTTTGCTTTTTTTACAAAATATAGACATATCACCTATACTTTCCGCATTTGTCCTACATACAGTGTACTATCCCATTTTTTATCTCACTCTTAACGCATATGAAAATGAAAAAATCGAAAAGGAGCGGAGAAACATGAATTATATAGAAAACAATGGATTGTACTATCGGAATCATCATCATGGAGGACACAATCATGGTGGGCACAATCATAACGGTGGACATCATCACCATGGAGGACACAATCACTATGATCACCATCATCATCACGGAGGCGGATGGGGCTGGGGTGGTGGTAGTTCATGGGGAGGCGGATTTTTCCCTGGAAGCTTTGCAGGAGGAGTGTTAGGCGGACTGACAGCTGGTGCATTAACAGGTGCAACAAGTGGAGGATATTATCCGGCTCCATATCCAGTAGCTTATCCATCACCATACCCTGTAACGTATCCAATGCCATACCCAGGTTATCAGCAAATACCATATTCGTATTAAATTAAAAAAGAGGCTATCCTCTTTTTTAGTTTAATACAGTATTTATTTATAAAATAATTCCAAAGTTAAGGTAGAAATATGTTAATATTTTGTTATTGTAATTCAAAACATACACATTAATGTAGATTTTCATATTATTATTCGTGAATAGTTATGTAGTATGATCTAATTTCTATTTCGTTATTAAAAACAAAGAGATCAGATATGAGTGGTATTAGTTGGAAACAAGGCTTGCATAGAGCTACTTAAAAGGATTGCGGTATAATAAGGCGCGAAGTAATTAGAGATATGGGAAGCTACCAGTTATAATTGAAACGGTATAATATTGCTTTTTATTACAAATAATATTATGTTATTTTAATCGGTTTATTTAAAAAGATAATTTATGTAAAGGGCTAGTATTAGAAAATGAAATATCTCTATTTCTATGAAGAGAAACAGGTTGTGTTTTAGTCAGATAGAAGCAAGGAGAGATGCGCATGCTAGAACAGAGAGGTCATGCATTATATGACTCTTCGTTGCGAGATTTAAAGTTAGCATTAGATGAGTCTTCAATTGTTGCAATTACAGATCGAAAAGGTCTTATTACATATGTAAATGATAAATTTTGTGAAATCTCTAAATACAAAAGAGAAGAATTAATTGGAAAAGATCACCGTATTTTAAATTCAGGTCATCATCCGAAAACCTTTTTTCAAAACTTATGGAAACGTATTTTGAATGGGAAAGTATGGACAGGTGAGATTCGGAATCGAGCAAAAGATGGTACATATTATTGGGTCAAAACAACAATTGTTCCATTTTTAAATGAAAAAGGAGAGCCTTACCAGTTTATCGCAATACGAAATGATATTAGTAGTAGAAAAGAAGCGGAACAGAGGTTGCGGCTAAGTGAAAGTCGTTATAGGGAACTTGCCTATCATGATGCTTTAACGAGTTTGCCGAACCGTTTGCAATTAATAACGACCGTTAATAAATTGATTGCAGATAAAAAAGAATTTGGTATGATTTACTTTGATTTGGACCGTTTTAAATTAGTAAATGATACGTTAGGTCATATGATAGGGGACTTACTTTTAAGCGAAGTCGCTTCAAGGTTGCATTATGTACTAGGAGAGAAAGATGTTCTGGCTAGGCTAGGTGGCGACGAATTTGTGCTGTTAACAAAAAATCATAGACAAGATGATATGAGGCAGTTAGCGACATCTGTGTTGTCATGTTTCCAGGCACCATTTATTCTTGAAGGCCATGAAGTATATATTTCAGCTAGTCTAGGACTTTGTTCTTATCCACAAGACGGACAAGACGTGGAAACATTATTGAAAAACTCCGACTTAGCTATGTATAGTGCAAAAGAACAGGGGAGAAATGCTGCATGTTTCTTTACAGATGAGCTACGCGCGAAAATAAATCGTAGAATGAAAGTTGAGTTTGCTTTGCAAAAGGCAATTCGTGATGAAGAGTTAGATGTAGTATTGCAGCCTATTATTGATTTGAAAACGAAGAGATATTCTGGTATAGAAGCTCTAGTACGCTGTATGACAGAAGACGGACCTATTTCACCAAACGAATTTATCCCGGTAGCTGAAGAGTCTGGACTTATTATAAAGCTAGGAGACTGGGTATTAGAAAAATCGTGCCGATTGTTTAAAACATTGCCCAATTATCAAGAAGGACTAAAGTTATCAGTGAATTTATCTATACAACAATTAATGCAGAAACGTTTTATTTTCTCTGTACGTAGCATTTTAAAGAGAACTGGTTTTCCTCCGAACCGTTTAATATTAGAAATAACGGAAAGCATAGCAGTCCGCCATTTTGATTATATTATTGCTACATTACAAGAATTAAGAAATATGGGTGTTTTAATTGCTTTGGATGATTTCGGAACTGGCTATTCTTCCTTATATTATTTAAAACAACTACCACTGGATATTGTAAAAATTGATCGTAATTTTATTCGTGAATTTCATTATGATCACGCACAACCAGAACGAACGATTGTAAAATCCGTTATTGAAATTGCTCATAGTTTAAATTTAGCAGTAGTTGCTGAAGGAGTAGAAACAGTAGAGCAAGAGAGTTTGTTACAATCAATGAGCTGTGATTATGTACAGGGATTTTATTATGCGAAACCTTTATCTGTAGGAGAGCTAAAAGAAAAGTTAATTACAGATTTTTAATAAAAAAGAGAAGCCAGCAGCTTCTCTTTATTTAATCCGTTTTTTGTGAGTCTTTCATTAGTACTGGATAAAGAACAAGACCTAATACGAACAATCCAATTCCTAAGAAGAATGTTTTTAAATCAGCAGTTCCCGTTTTGATAACCCAAATAGAGTATACCAACGCTAATGTCGTAATGATTCCATCTTTTACTCGAGATCCGGGCAGTATATCATACGTTTCTCCTGTAATAACTAATTTTAATTGGTACAAGGTAGAAACAAGGTATGGAATTAAATAGGCTAATGTTGCTACGACGATAGCGAAACTATACGCTTCTGAAACAGTACCAGAAATCGTTGAAAATAAGAAAATTTGCGTCATTACATTTGTAATCAATAGTGATTTTGAAGGACTACCTTTTTTATTTGTTTTCCCGAAAAACTTAGGGAAAAGTCCATTTTTTGCTGCCTGGTAAGGTACTTCTGAACTAACAACAATCCAGCCAACTGTAGATCCAAATAAAGATATAAGAGCGAGTAAGGCCATTATATATGCACCTTTATTTCCAATTGCTAAATTTAATGCATCTACTAACGGTTTTTGAGACTCCTTTAAAGCATCTTGCGGAAGAGCTCCCATTGTAAGTAAAGTAATTGACATGTAAATAAGAAGAGCGATAATTAATCCGAAAATCGTAGCTTTTTTTACATCGCGCTGTGATTTTGCACGGTTAGAAAGCATAACCGCTGATTCAATACCGATAAATGCCCAGAGTGTTGCAATAGCAGCTGAATTGATTTGGCCACCTAACGAGATAGATTGTCCTGCTTCATTCATAAAGGTTTGACCGTCTCCGAAATTAGAAGCATTGAAAATGAATAATGTAATTACAATAAACATTGTAAATCCGATAATTTTTGCAATAGTAGCAAGTAGATTCATATTTCCAGCTCGATCAATATTTTGAGAAAGAATATATTGAATTCCCCATAGCATAAGGCTACATACAAGGAAAGTTAACCCTTTTCCGAGTTCTAGTGAAAATCCGTTTATTGAAAAAAGAATTTGCTTACTTTGTAAAACTGGAAAGAATGTTGATAAATATCCAGCAAAGGAAATAATAACAGATGCTGTTGCAGCCCAGTTAGCAGCCCAATATCCCCATGCCATACTATATCCTGCAACTTTACCAGCTTTTTTTGAAGGAAACATCGCTTGAGCATAGCTTTGTGGTCCAGCTTTTAATTCTGGTTTACGAATCGCTAAATTTCCAAATACAAGTGCAATCATAAATACGCCAAGGCCTGTAATACTCCATGCGAGTGTAGAACCCATTGGACCTGATACTTGTGCTAAATTTGCTGGAAGCATAAATACGCCACCGCCAACCATATTCCCGATAACAAATGCTGTTAAAACCCATAATCCCCATTTTTTCGTTTCCATTTTTGTTAACTCCTTTGTAGTAAGTTTTGCTTAAACATCATTTTTTACTAGCCTTTTGACAATAAAAAAAGAGCCATGTAGATAAAAAAATACCTACATGGCTCTTTTGCCAAAGCGTAGGTACAACGGGAATAACCCTTGTACCTACGCGTAATTTTTCCGCTAGGTTTCAAGGGTTACGTATGATGATGATGTTTTTGTGCAAATGTAACTACAGTTGTTGTATAAGTAAGCATAGTTCTTTGCTCCCTTTCTCCTCTGATTTTGAAGTTAGTATACTACATGTTTTTTTGAATGAAAAGAAAAATATAAAAATTTTTATAAAAATACGTTTTAAAGATTAAATATTTACCTATATTTTTCTTGTACTGGAAAATAAGTGAGAGATTGGCAGAAGAGTGAAGCATGTTATAATACATATAGAATTAGAAGGTGACAAGGGGCTATTGTAGATGATGAGTAAGTATGAACAAATTTATACAGAAATCAGTAAATCTATTGATAATAAACAATTAAAAGAGGGATGCAAAATCCCATCAGAAACAGAATTAATGAAGCAGTATGAGGCAAGCCGAGGCACGGTGAGAAAAGCTGTAGATTTACTGCAAGAGCGTGGATATGTGCAAAAAATTCATGGAAAAGGTGTTTTTGTTTTAAAGCGAAAAAATATTGAATTTAATTTTGGTGGTATTGTAAGTTTCCAAGAAGAAAATGAACGTTTAGGACGTCATTGTATTACAGATGTCGTAGAAATGGAGAAAATTGAAGCGACGAAAGACGTAGCAAAGTTATTAAACGTGAAAGAAAAAACAGTGATTGACCATATTAAACGTGTACGAAATATTGATGGAGAAAAAGTAATTTTAGATATAAATCATTTTGTATCTGAGTTTGTTCCAGGATTAACGAAAGAAATTGCAACTGCATCGATTTATAAATACATCGAGAAAGAGCTTGGGCTACATATTAGTTATTCGCAGAGGGTAATTGAAGTACAGCCATGTACAGAGGATGACAGAAAGTATTTAGATTTAAATGGAACAGACTATGTTGTCGTTGTGAAAAACTTTACACATTTGTATGATGGAAGTCAGTTTGAATATACAGAATCACGCCACCGTTTAGATATTTTTCACTTTTCGGATGTGGCACGCAGGAAGTAAAGAGGTGGAACAAAATATTGTTTCATCTCTTTTTTTTATAAAAAAAACACAAACTCGTATATACGAGTGTTGACTAACTTATATATACGAGTTAATATGTAATTGTAAACGGTATCAAAAAAAGAAAAGAGGGACGGGAATATGGGGAAAGACTATCGTAAAACAGCAGAGGAAGTGTTGCAGTATATTGGTGGGAAAGACAATATTGAACAAGCTGCACATTGTGTGACGAGGCTCCGTATCGCTTTAAAAGATGAAAGTAAAATAGATAATGATAAATTACAGTCTGTTTCATTAGTGAAAGGAGCGTTTCATAACGCTGGTATATTTCAAGTTGTAATTGGTCCAGGAGATGTAGATCGTGTTTACGCTGAATTGATAACGCTTGCGGGTATGAAAGAATCGACTGTAGCTGACGTAAAAGACTCTGGAAATCAGAAGTTAAATCCAGCTCAAAAGTTTGTAAAAATATTTTCAGATGTATTTATGCCGATATTACCAGCGATCGTAACGGCTGGTTTACTAATGGGTATTAACAATCTATTAGGCGCAAAGGACTTATTTTTTGATGGGAAAAATTTATTAGATGTTTATCCAAACTTAGGCGGGCTTTGGGATTTAATTAATATGATGGCCAATACAGCATTCGTATTCTTACCAGCACTTGTCGGGTGGTCAGCAACGAAGCGTTTTGGTGGTAGTCCAATACTAGGGATTGTTATGGGATTAATGCTTGTGCACCCGGCCTTATTAAACGCTTGGGACTATGGAAAAGCAGCGACTGGTTTAGACGGACAAAAGATTGAGTACTTCGATATTTTAGGACTGTTCCAAATTGAAAAGGTAGGGTATCAAGGTCAAATCTTGCCGGTTTTAGTAGCTGCATTTGTGTTAAGTAAAGTAGAAATTTTCTTAAAGAAACATGTACCAAATGCAATTCAATTATTAGTTGTACCAATTACAACAATCGTTGTGACAGGTGTGTTAGCATTAGGAATTATTGGTCCGGTTACACGTCATATTGGAGATTTATTAACAGTAGGATTAGTAGGTGTATATGAAACAGTACCAGTAGTTGGAGCAGTATTATTTGGAGCGTTATATGCACCACTTGTAATTACAGGTATGCATCATATGTTTATTGCAATTGATTTACAATTGATTGCACAACATGGCGGTACATTTATTTGGCCGATGATTGCTCTTTCTAACATTGCGCAAGGTAGTGCGGCACTTGCGATGTTCTGGATTTCTAAAAATCAAAATGATAAAAGTATGGCATCAACATCAGCCATTTCAGCATACTTCGGTATTACAGAACCAGCGATGTTTGGTGTGAATTTACGAAATAAGTTCCCGTTTTATGCAGCGATTATAGGGTCTGCTGTGGCAGCGATATTCATTACATTAAATGGTGTATTAGCACCTGCTATCGGAATTGGGGGATTGCCAGCATTTATTTCTATCATTCCGAAATCGATTCCAATGTTTATTGTCGGAATGATTATTGCAGTTGTAATCCCATTTACTTTAACATGGTTATTTGCAAAAAGAGTGAAACAGAAGTAGGAGGAAGTTAAACATGAAGGATTGGCATAAAAGTGTAGTCTATCAAATTTATCCGAAGAGCTTTAATAGTTATTACAATAGAGAAACCGGTGATATAAAAGGGGTTACAGAGAAACTAGATTATTTAAAAGAACTCGGAGTGGATTATATTTGGTTAACACCGATATACCAATCACCACAAAATGATAATGGATATGATGTAAGTGATTATTACAGCATTGATCCATCTTACGGAACGATGGAAGAGTTTGAAGAACTTTTAGCAGAAGCGAAAGTACGTAACATTGAAATTATGCTTGATATTGTTGTAAATCATAGTTCGACTGAACATAAGTGGTTTAAAGAAGCGAAGGAAGATAAAAATAGTCCATATCGTAATTACTATATTTGGCGTGATGAAAAAAATAATTGGCAGTCTAAGTTTGGTGGATCTGCTTGGAAATATGATGAGAAGACGGAGCAATATTATTTACATCTATTTGATGAAACACAAGCTGATTTAAATTGGGAAAATGAAAAACTGCGTGAAGAAGTATATGATATGATGCGCTTTTGGCTGGATAAAGGGGTAACGGGATTCCGATTAGATGTCATTAATTTAATTTCAAAAGACCAATGCTTTTTAAACGATAAAGGTAGTACTGCGACAAGTGATGGACGCAAGTATTATACAGATGGCCCGCGTGTTCATGAATATTTACAAGAGATGAACCGAAATGTTTTTGCAGGAAAAGATGTCATTACAGTTGGAGAAATGTCATCTACGACAATTGATAATTGTATTAAATATTCTAATCCTGAGCGTAATGAATTAAGCATGACGTTTAGTTTCCATCATTTAAAAGTAGATTATCCGAATGGTGATAAGTGGACGAAAGCAGAGTTTGATTTTATTAAATTAAAAGAGATTATGTCTAACTGGCAAATTGAAATGCAAAAGGGCGGAGGATGGAATGCATTATTTTGGTGTAATCATGACCAGCCTCGCATCGTGTCACGCTTTGGTGATGATGGAAAGTACCGAAACGAATCTGCAAAAATGTTAGCGACAGCCATGCACATGCTGCAAGGAACGCCTTATATTTATCAAGGGGAAGAAATCGGTATGACGAATCCTAAATTTGAGTCCATCGAGCAATATCGTGATGTAGAATCGTTAAATATATACGATATAAAGCTAAAAGAAGGGCTATCAAAAGAAGAGATTATAGGGATTTTAAAGCAAAAATCTCGTGACAACTCTCGCACTCCGATGCAGTGGAATGAAGAGATGAACAGTGGTTTTACAACAAGTACACCTTGGATTTCAGCGGCTGAAAATTTTAAAGAAATAAACGTAGAGAAGGCATTAGAAGATAAAGAGTCCGTATTTTATCATTATAAAAAGTTAATAGAGCTTAGAAAAACGTATGATGTAATTACAGAAGGAGAATATGCTATTTTGGATAAAAATGATCCTAAAATTTGGGCATATACTCGTACTACAGAAAGTGAAGTACTACTTGTTATAAATAACTTCTATGGAGAAGAAATAACGTACTCTGTACCGGCGCACGTTCAATTAGATGGAATGAAACAAGAAGTACTACTGTCGAATTATAAAGATTCCAGCAAGGATATTACAAAACTTAACTTAAGACCATATGAATCAATTGTGTATCGATATACGAAATAAAAAGGTTGTATGCCCGAGCGGCATACAACCTTTTTATTTTAAGACACCACTATACAAAATGCTTACTTCTACTTCAGGTTTGAATTTTACTTTTGCATAATCTTTATTCCAATTTTTTTTCTTCCATAAGTTAGGATGATAAGCGATAAGATGTCTTCCAATACCGAAAGCATCACAATTTGCTTTTTGTAGTTTTCGTGTTATTTTTTTCGCTTCTTTCGTGAGTTGTTTAGAAAGTTCTTTATTTAGTTTTTCTCTATCGTCCATTGTATACATATTATCTCTCGGAGATTCAAGTGCTATAACTTTTAATTGGAGCTTAATGTGAGCATAAACATTTCCTTTTTTATCTGTTGTTATTTTTAAGTCGCGTTTTAATTTTCGATTACTAATTTCCATTGTTAAATAATCAGATGTCTTCTCAGATTCATCACTAGTCAGTTTTTGGGTTATACGGGCACTTGTTCCCATTTTTCCGGTTAATAATACGAATAAAACAGATTGTTGCAAAGGTAAATGCCCAGTTAATTTATCATTGTTAAATAAAGCTAACCCGTTTGTAACTACTTCTTTTCCTTTTATTTTTATAGAAGGAAGGGTAAAGTCTTTACCGGGATCTAACATTTTTGTAGCAGCTGTTTCTAAAGTTTCTTTTGGAAATACACTCATATCTTCTAAGCTTTTCACTTTTTTCTTTAGAAAATCTCCAATTAGTAAATTTCCTATTTTCTTTTTTTCGAGTATCTCCGATGATTCACCATCTACTGCAATAAGTTTTACTAAAGCAGTTGGGTTTGTTGGATCTCGAAAGCTGACATCTAAATAGGGGAGTATACCCTTTTTTAGAATTTTGGTTCCGAGTAATTGAACACCATATTTAAAATAGCGAATATTCCCAGTCACATTTTTTTTTAGGGCATCGCCTGTATCCATTATGTTATGCCCGGTTGCTGAATATATTTCATTCTCAAATGAAGATTGCTCTCCGCTTGAACTTTTTACGAGCTCGATTGTTTGCTGGAGTTTATTCTCTTCCGTAATATCAGCTCCAACGCTATAAGCTAAACTTGCCTCCCTTAATGGTTCTTGATCCCAACAGCCAGAAAGGAGGGAACTAGCACATAATATTAAAAGTAATTTAACTCTTTTTGGGAACATACTGTTCTCCTTTCTTCTTTCTTATTATTGAATAAAGTAGAAATAAAAGAGGGAGAACAACGATGAAAATATAGGTGAACTTATCAGTGAAAGTTGAAATTACTTTTAATTCTTCAGGTGTATCTATAAATAAGGCTACACTAAAAGCAATAATACCAACGATTGGAACAGCCTTTTTATGATTAGCAAGGTTGAATATATGTCCAATTCCGATTGAAGCAGCGCAGTAATAACTAGCAATAGAAGCGACAACTGTTATCATCCAAATTGGGATGAAGATTAGGTCCGTTCGATCTATAATTCCAATATGCAAGGAGCGTAATAAGTAAGCAACTGGCTCTGGAATAAGCTCAATTTGCTTTGGACTAAATACGATAAAGCAAATCCAAACGGTAAAAGTATAAAAAAGAGTTACAAATCCATTGGCGATAGAAATGGCCTTCAGTTTTGCAATAGAACTCCCATTTACTTTTGGAAAAGCGATAAGAATAATTTCAAAACCATACATGGCTGTAATTGTTTCCTTGGATGCTTGAATTATATTCCACCATCCGGCTTCTGTAATAGGAAAAATATAAGAGAAATCAGCTCGTGAAAGCCCTAGGGCAATTAAAAGGGCCATTGGAATAATGAGAATAGAGGCCATGACATAAAATCGTACGATGACTTTAAATGTGTTATAAGCTACATAACAACAAGCTACTGTACATAATATGAGAATTGCAGACCACGGAGTTGCGTGTAAAACCCATACTTTAATGACGTTACAAGCATTCAACATAACCGTCATACCGATAAGGGTAAAATAAAAAACATAAGAAAAGCCCAATAGTTTTCCTAACTTATTACCAAATAGCATACAAACACTTTTATACATATCTGCATCAGGAAATCGTTTTAAGAAAAGCCACATAAGTAAAATAATAAGTTGAATGGCAAGCCCCGCAATGAGCGCAGAAATCCAACCACCACCTTTTGCTATCGGATGAAGCCGGTTAGGTAGAGATAGTATACCGACCCCAATTTGGCATTGAATAACGAAAAAGGTAAATTGAACAAGTGAAATTTTACTTTGCGTGTTTGTCACCGTCCTCATCCTCTCTCGTTACATGTTGGCGCTGCATTTTTTTCGGTTTTGGATCATGTGGTCTTTCCCAAAATGACCAAATTGGTAGTCTTATGAAAGAATCTTTCATATCTTTAATCCGCATCGGGGCAACAGGAGAAAGATATGGTGTATGAAATGAATGAAGCTGACATAAGTGAACGAAAGTTATAATGAGACCGAATGATATTCCTACATATCCGAATATGGCAGCAAGGAGCATTAATGGAAAACGAAGAATCCGAACTGCTGAACTCATATCGTTTGATGGAACGAGAAAAGATGAGATTGCAGTTAAAGCTACAACGATGATCATTGTGTAAGAAACGAGTCCAGCTTTTACAATTGCATCCCCAATTACTAAACCACCTACAATACCGATTGTTTGTCCAACGCGGCTCGGCAAGCGAATACCAGCTTCTCGTAATAACTCGAAAATTAACTCCATTAAGAGAGCTTCAAAAATAGGAGGAAGCGGTACTTTCTCTAATGAAGCTTTAATCGTATACACAAGTTCGAGCGGTAACACATCAGGATGAAAAGCAACAGTTGCAATATATAAAGCTGGTAAGAGAAAGGCAATTAAAAAACTTACTAAGCGAATCATTCGGACGAAAGAACCGACAATCCAACGGTTATTATAATCATCTGGTGATTGATAGAAAGCAAATAACGTAACAGGAACGATGAGCGCTGTTGGATCTCCATCAGATAAAATAGCAACACGCCCTTCCATTAAATTAGCAACAGTTCTATCTGGACGCTCTGTATTTAATTGCTGTGGAAATGGGGAGAAAGACGTATCCTCTATAAATTCTTGTATGTATCCTGGTGGCATAAGTGCATCCGTTTTAATGGTTTCCAATCTTCTTTTCACTTCTATAACTAAATCGTCATTCGCTATATTTTGCATATAAGTAATTGCCACTTTCGTGTGCATTTCTTCACCGAGTGTAAAATACTTAACAACTAAATTTGGACTCTTAATGAGTTTACGAATAGAGGTTAAATTAGTTGCTAGATCCTCTACAAAACCAGTATGTGGACCGCGCACAACTCCTTCATTATCAGGCTCTGCTATATCTCTCTTTAAAGATAAGGTTGTTTCGAAAATACAAAAACTGTCGACGTGTTCATGAAAATATAAGGATTTACCTTGTAATAAAAGTTGTATCCCATAATTTAAATTCGTTTCTTTTTTCATATTTAACGTAGAAAAAGCTTTATCTAAAGATAAATCTGATCGCGTTAATAATGGCTCAAGGACTAACTGATGAATTAGATTTGGATCTGCTAAAGATTCGATATATAAGATTGCTCCTTTTCCGTTTTGAAAAGGGAGATCTAATTTTTTTATATCATCAGAATGAGAAAGTTTATTTTCAATGTAATTAATGTTCTCCGGAAGTGATGGAAACATATGCTTTTGTTTTTTACTCTCTTGTTGTTCTTTTCGCTCTGTCATAATTTCCACCTCTCTTAAAGTGCAATTGTTTCTGTTAATTTTTGTCGTTTGTGAGAAATTTATGCTTGAATTATTTTAAAAAAAGAGGATTGAAGGTTACGTTACATTGTCTTTTGTGCATTATTCAATTTCATAGCAGTACTTCTAACATTTGTGTCGAATTAAGAAGATATATAGGAGGGATATATATGGAAATAGCTGTAGAACGTGTTTTTACGAAAGAGATTTTAAAAAGAGCAGCGAATTTGTTTCATGTAACAGTGGAAGAAAAGCCACTTGGAGATTTTGAGAATTATATTTTTAAGGCGAAGGGTGATAATGATGAAGATTACGTATTACGTTTAACACATTCTTCTCATCGTTCTAAACAAGAGGTAGAGGCTGAACTAGATTTTTTACGATATGTTGCGGAGAATGGGGCAAAGGTAGCAGGACCTCTTTATTCAACGTCTCGAAATCTCGTAGAAGAAATCGTAGCAGAGGATGGAACGTTCTTTTCCGCTTCTTTATTTACATATGCAAAAGGTGAGCAAGTAAAAGGAGAGGAATCGCCTTATTGGGGCGAGCCTCTCTTTGAAGCATGGGGAAAAGCGATTGGGCAACTGCATCGCCTTACAATGGAATATCCTAAAACAGACTACCGTGATACGTGGGAAGAAGACGAAAGTGGAATTGTTAATGAATTAGAAGATGGTCAAGTGAAAAAGATTGCAGCGGTACTAATGGATGAAATTAAGGCCCTTCCAGTTGAAAGAGAAACGTTCGGTCTTATGCACGGTGATATCCATCAAGGTAATTTTCATTATGATGGTAAAGAGCTAACAATCTTTGATTTTGATGATGCGGCTTATAATTACTTTATACATGATTTAGCGATGGTTCTATACTACTCTGTTCTATTTACAACGTGGACAGCAGAAGAGAAGACAGATTTTGCTCGTAAACAGTTACAAGTGTTACGAAAAGGATATGAGTATGAGCACAGGCTGGCGGATAGTTGGTATGAATCGTTGCCACTATTTTTACGTTTACGTGATATAGGTTTATATGGAACGCTTCAGAAGAAGTTTAAAGGGAAAGATATGCCTGATAACTTCTTGAAATTATCAGAAGAGCTATACGAAAGAATTATTAAAAGAGAAGCAATTGTGAATATATAATACATTTAGTTCAAAACAAAGTATATAAAACAAATATATACTTTGTTTTTTTATACAAAAATATGTTTACTTTATTAAAATAATATTGTCCTAGATTCGGTATGCACTTATAATTTTATATATATTCTGAATATTCTTTATAAAGAAGGAGGGGGAATGTTGGAAACTTTCGTAAATTGGTTAAATAATATTGTTTGGAGTCCAGCACTTGTTTATTTATGTTTAGGAGTAGGTTTATATTTTTCTATTCGAACGAAGTTTTTACAAGTAAGGCACGTAGGAGAAATGGTGAAGCTGACATTTCAAGGAGAAAAATCAGAGGCTGGTGTTTCTTCATTCCAAGCGTTAGCACTTTCGTTATCAGGACGTGTTGGGACAGGGAATATCGCTGGGGTAGCAACAGCGGTTGCATTCGGTGGACCAGGAGCTGTATTTTGGATGTGGGCAGTAGCCTTTTTAGGGGCAGGATCAGCTTATGTAGAATCAACACTCGCGCAAATATATAAGACGAAACATCAAGGGCAGTTTCGTGGTGGACCTGCTTATTACATCGAAAAAGGTCTAGGAGTTAAATGGTATGCTTTAGTATTCGTTGCAGCGACAATTCTTGCAACAGGACTTTTACTACCAGGCGTACAAGCAAATAGTATTGCTGTAAGTTTAGAAACGGCTTTTGGTATTAATACTACCGCATCAGGGGCTATATTAGTTGTTGTATTAGCTCTTATCATTTTCGGTGGAGTAAAGCGAATTGTTAACGTAGCGCAAGTTGTCGTACCTTTTATGGCAATAGGCTATATTTTAGTAGCTTGCGTCATTGTTGCTATGAATATTGAAAAATTGCCAGAAGCATTTATGTTAATTATAAGAAGTGCATTTGCATTAGAAGCTGCTTTCGGTGGTATTATCGGTTTAGCAATCTCTTGGGGGGTAAAACGTGGTATTTATTCCAATGAAGCAGGACAAGGGACTGGACCACACGCAGCAGCAGCAGCCGAAGTATCACATCCAGCTAAGCAAGGTTTAGTGCAAGCATTTTCCGTTTACATTGATACATTATTTGTTTGTTCAGCAACAGCATTTATGATGATTATTACAGGCATGTATAACGTATTTGATGCAAGCGGAAAAAACTTTATCGTTAATAAACTAAATGGTGCTCAGCCAGGACCAGGATATACACAGGCGGCGGTAGAATCTGTTTTCCCTGGATTTGGAAACGGTTTCGTTGCAATCTCGTTATTATTCTTCGCGTTTACAACAATTATGGCGTATTACTACATTGCAGAAACGAATATTGCGTACTTAAATCGTGATAAAGACCGTCCTTGGATGTCTATGGTACTAAAGTTTGTATTTTTAGGAGCTGTATTCTATGGATGTATAAAAACAGCAGCAACGGCTTGGGCTTTAGGCGACATTGGGGTAGGAATTATGGCATGGGTAAATATCATTGCGATTTTACTATTACAAAAACCTGCATTAGTCGCATTAAAGGATTATGAAAAACAGAAAAAAGAAGGAAAAGATCCAGTATTCGATCCAGGGCCATTAGGAATTAAAAATGCTGATTTTTGGGAGCATGAATACGGGAAAGATAAGAAAGAAGAAGTATCTTAACAGAATAGAAATGAAGAAGCAAAGGGGAAACTCTTTGCTTTTTTTTATGGACAAATTGAAGCTAAAAGTTATTTTTGGGACTATTTTTGAATATAAAAAGAATGTACATGCATTGTTAGGGGAAGGGGGAGTATGTTGATAGAATTTCGTAATGTAAATAAATATTATGGTAACTTTCAAGTTTTGAAAAATATTAATGTGCAAGTGAAAAAAGGCGAAGTGGTAGTAGTTGTTGGGCCTTCAGGATCAGGAAAAAGTACATTGCTTCGATGTATAAATCAATTAGAGGCAATTACAGATGGAGAATTAATTGTACAAAATACAGAGGTACACAATAAAAAAACGGACATGAATGAATTGCGGCGAAATATTGGGATGGTCTTTCAACATTTTTATTTATATCCACATAAAACGGTTCTTCAAAATATTACATTAGCACCGATTAAAGTAAATAAAGTTTCCAAAGAAGAAGCAGAGAAAACAGCAATGCTTTATTTAGAGAAAGTAGGAATCCCAGAGAAGGCTAACGTATATCCACATCAATTATCAGGAGGACAACAGCAACGGGTGGCAATTGCTAGAGGACTTGCAATGCAGCCGGAAATTATGCTATTCGATGAGCCTACGTCTGCTCTTGATCCAGAGATGATTGGAGAGGTACTTGATGTTATGAAAGCACTGGCTAAAGAAGGGATGACAATGGTCGTTGTCACGCATGAAATGGGATTTGCTAGAGAGGTAGCAGATAGGATCTTATTTATGGATGATGGTCAAATTATTGAAGATACAACACCGGCGCACTTTTTTGCAAACCCTGAACAACAAAGAGCTCGTTTATTTTTAAGTCGGGTGCTAAATCATTAGAGGAGGAATTTTATGCTTAAAATGAAAAAATTATTTACTTTAATCGTATTTTCATGTTTATTCGTGCTTGTTGTTGCTGGTTGCGGAAGTAAGAAAGATGAGGCAAAGGAAACAAATACGAAGCAAGGCGGGGCTGTTGAACAAATTAAGAAACGAGGGAAATTAGTAGTCGGGGTAAAGAATGATACGAATTTATTTGGATTGAAAAATCCTTCAACAGGGCAGGTAGAAGGATTCGATGTTGATGTCGCGAAGGCACTTGCGAAAAAGATTCTTGGAGATGAAAAGAAGCTAGAGCTGAAAGAAGTAACGTCTAAAACACGTATTCCAATGCTGAAAAATGGTGATATTGATGCAATTATTGCAACAATGACAATTACGGAAGAACGCAAAAAAGAAGTGGATTTTTCAGATGTATATTTTAAAGCAGGACAATCGTTACTTGTGAAAAAAGGAAGCAATATTAAGAGTGTCGATGATATAAAACAAGGCGTTAAAGTATTAGCTGTAAAAGGGTCAACATCTACAAATAACATTCGTCAAAAGTCACCAGAAGCGACTGTATTAGAGTTTGAAAATTATAGTGAGGCATTTACAGCGTTAAAGGCAGGTAAAGGTGATGTGTTAACGACAGATAATGCGATCCTTTACGGAATGGCAAAACAAGATTCTAATTATGAAGTAGTAGGAAAAATTTTCACAGATGAACCGTATGGAATTGCAGTGCAAAAAGGGGCAGATGATTTAACGAAAGAGATTAATACTTTAATTAAAGACATGAAAGCAAGCGGAGAGTATGACAAATTATATGAGAAATGGATTGGACAAAAACCAGAAAAGTAGATAGTAAAAGTGAGAGGATGAGAGTACTCATCCTCTTCTTGTAAAGAAAGAGGGGAGAATATGTGCCTGATTTTTCTATATTAACGAATAACATTGATATGTATTTAGAAGGATTTAAATATACAGTTATGTCTAGTGTAATTGCATTGATAGGTAGTTTTATTTTAGGAGTAATTTTGGCAGTAATGCGTATTGCACCTATTCGTATTTTAAATTGGATAGGATCAGCTTTTGTGGAGTTTGTAAGAAATATTCCACTCGTATTAATTGCATTTATATTCTATTTTGCTTTACCTGTAATAGGAATTACTTTAAATGGTTTTGTAGCAGGAACAGTTACGCTTACGGTATATACGGCAGCTTTTATTGCAGAAGTAATTCGCGCTGGTATTTTATCAGTTGCGAAAGGGCAAATGGAAGCTGCTCGCTCTTCAGGGCTAACGTATGTGCAGGCGATGTATTATGTTGTCTTACCACAAGCTGTGAAAATTGTAATTCCCCCTTTAGGAAACCAGTTTCTCAATTTAGTTAAAAACTCCTCAATACTTGGAATCATTGCTGGTGCTGATTTAATGTATCAAGGAGATTTAATTTCAACGAAGACGTTTGTTACGTTTGATGTTTATATATTTGTCGGGATGTTTTATTTAATATTAACAATTCCGCTCAGTATGCTAGTGCGTTATTTAGAAAAACGCTTAGCAAAGGAGGCGGTGTAAATGGATTTCAAGGGAGCAATTACAGGAGATCATATTCTATTTTTATTAAAAGGATTACTTATAACATTAGAGGTAGCGCTCATAGCAATTGTACTTAGTTTTATTATTGGAAGTGTAATCGGTATATTGCGCTACACGAAAATACCTGTCGTCTCACAAATATTAGGAGTTATAGTTGAAGTGATTCGAAACTTACCACTACTGTTAATTATATTTTTCACGTATTTTGCACTTCCAGAAGCAGGCTTGAAATTAGAAATTATAACAGCTGCAATTGTTGCTTTAACAATATTTGAGGCAGCAATGATATCTGAAATTGTTAGAAGTGGTTTATTGTCTATTGAAAAAGGGCAGGTTGAAGCCGCAAGATCTTCGGGATTAACTTATGTGCAAGCGCTGTGGCATATTATTTTGCCACAAGCATTAAGGAGAATGGTTCCGCCGCTTGTCAGTCAATTTATTTCATTGCTGAAGGATACGTCGCTAGCGGTTGTTATATCACTCCCTGAGCTTATGCATAATGCTCAAATTATTAGCGGACAAAATGTGAATTACATGATTCCAACATTTATATTAGTAGCTTGTATGTACTTTATCGTAAATTATAGTTTATCAATTTTATCGAGAAGATTAGAACTTCGTTGACTCTTACAATATATGTAAGAGTTTTTTTCCTTGTTTCTCCTTATTTTCCTCTAAATAGAATCTAAATCTTGCAATAATTCGATTTTTATATTATTTTATCAGAAAAGTTTTAATTTTATATAGAAAATGTAATCGCTTTCGTGTATATTTTTATTATCAGAAAATTTTAACAAGATATAGGGGTATTGGTAGGGGGAGGATTTAGATGCAGCAACCAACGAATGAGAAATTACATCGCACGATGAAGAGTAGACATTTATTTATGATCGCACTTGGTGGTGTAATCGGAACTGGTTTTTTCTTAGGTTCAGGTTACACTATTAATCAGGCTGGACCAGGGGGAGCCATCCTTTCATATTTAGTAGGCGGATTTATTATGTATTTAACAATGCTTTGTCTTGGAGAGTTAACGGTAGCGATGCCGGTTTCAGGATCTTTCCAAAAGTATGCAACGAAGTTTATTGGACCAGGAACGGGCTTTATGATTGGCTGGTTATACTGGCTTGGCTGGGCAGTAACAGTGGGGCTAGAATTAACGTCAATCGGTTTAATGATGAAAAGATGGTTTCCAAATGTTGATGTTTGGGTATGGTGCTTTGTATTCGGTGTTATTTTATATGCTTCAAACGCAATTTCGGCAAAAAGTTATGCTGAATTAGAATTTTGGTTTTCTAGTATTAAAGTAATTACAATCCTTGCATTTGTTGTTCTTGGTGGTAGTGCATTATTAGGATTTATATCATATGACGGAAAAGAAGCAGCACCTCTTTTCTCTAACTTTGTAAGCGATGGTGGACTTTTCCCGAATGGACTAGCTGCCGTACTACTTACAATGATTACAGTTAACTTCTCATTTCAAGGAACAGAGTTAATCGGAATTGCAGCGGGAGAAAGTGAAAATCCAGAAAAAACAATTCCACGTGCGATCCGTAATACAGTATGGCGCATTATGTTATTCTTCATTTTAACAATGACAATTTTAGTAGGATTAATTTCTTGGAAAGAAGCAGGTGTAATTGAAAGTCCATTCGTAGTCGTATTTGATAAAATTGGTATTCCATACGCAGCTGATATTATGAACTTCGTTATTATTACTGCGTTATTATCTGTAGCGAACTCTGGATTATATGCAGCGACGCGTATACTATGGTCACTTGCAAATGAGGGAATGGCACCAACTTCCTTCCAGAAAGTAAATAAGCGTGGTATTCCAATTACAGCGCTAGTCGTAACGATTGCGGTAGCTGGATTATCTCTATTCACAAGTTTCCTTGCAGAAGATACAGTATACATGTATTTATTATCGATAGCTGGTTTATCGGCTGTTTCAAGTTGGATCATTATTGCTCTATCGCAACTTCGCTTTAGAAGTCAGTATATAAAAGGCGGAGGAAAGTTAGAGGACTTAAAGTATAGAACACCACTATACCCGATTGTTCCAATTTTAGCTTTAATTACAAATAGCATTGTTGTTATTAGTTTAGCGTTTATTCCTGAACAAAGAATGGCGTTATACTGTGGTATTCCATTTATCATTTTCTGCTATATATATTATTATATTAGTAAGAAACGGCAGAAACCGATGAAAGTGGAGATGGAAAAAACAAATGAAACTAACAATCAAACACGATGATATAGAAGCAGATTTATCGTATGGTCAATTAGCGATTGGAAAAGAAAACGGTTATTCACCGTTACAATTACTCGTTTCTTCTATCGCAGGGTGTAGTGCAATTGTCTTTCGAACGATTTTAGAAAAGAAACGTATTCCATACGATACGTTTACAATCGAAACTGAAGTTGGTAGAAGTGAAGCTTTATCGAAGCCAGTTGAAAGTGTTCATTTGCACTATAAAATTAAAGCACAAAATGTTACAGAAGAGCAGCTGGACAAGGCGCTGCAACTTGCAGTGAAAAATTGTACGATTGTTCAATCTGTAAAAGATAGTATAAAGGTTACGGAAACAATTGAACTAATAAAATGAAACATAAAAACGTGAGAATACGGCTCTCACGTTTTTATGTTTTTAATAAAGGGGGAAATATGATGGAATGTTTAGGGTGTAAATTAGCAGGCGGAGAGGAAATTATATATAAAATATATGAAGATGATTATGTAACTTGCTTTTTAGATCATGCGCCTTTCTACCCAGGACATACTTTAATTGTGCCAAAGCAACATGTTGTAGAAGTAGACGAATTAGATGATGTTGTAGCAAAATCCGTTATGGATGCTTCTAAGCTTATTGCAAAAGCGATTAAGATAGTATATAAACCTGACGGAGTTACAGTTTGTCAAAATGGTGGAGTATTTAACGAGTTAACACATTATCATATGCATGTCGTACCAAGATATAAAGAGCGTTCATTTGCTGAGTTTTATATGATACAACCAGGAGAAAAGCAGAATCATAACTTGGAAGAGACACAGAATTTGTTAAAAGAAGCGATAGAGCATATGCTGCTTACTGAAAAGGCGTAGAGGTCAGGAAAATTCTAATATTAAAAAGCCCAATTTCTCAGTTACAATAGAGAAATTGGGCTTTTGTTTATTCTATTATTAAATTTTATACATAAAAAGATTTTGCAGTGTCACAAAGTATAGCGCTTATTCGTTATATAGAGTGAGAGGAGGAATTATATGAAAGTTACAAACAACGATTATGAAAAGATGGAAGAGCTATATGAGTTGTATGAACAAAAGATTTATTATGTAGCGTATTCTATTTTAAATAATATTCAACAGGCTGAAGATGCGGTTCAAGAGACGTTTATTACTCTTTATAAGAACTTGGAAAAGCTCCATAGCTTGGCTACTCAAGAGCTTAAACGCTACATTTTGAGGGTCGCGAAAAACAAGGCGATTGATAGTTACCGGAAAAATAAACGACATGAAACATTTTTAGAAGAATATGAAAGAGAATCTGTAGAAGCAGTAGATGAAAATATTGAAGAGTGGGAAAAACGTAAAATGTCTGAGGTTCAAATTGATGCATTGCTAAAAGAGTTAAACGAATCTAATAGACAGGTGTTTAAGTACAAAGTCTTCTATAACTTAACGTATCAAGAAATTTCAAGTGTCATGGGGATAACCGAGGCAAATGTCCGCAAGCAGTTTGAACGCGCTCGAAAACGAGTCCAAAATATGATAGGAGGTATACAACATGACGAATTCAAAGAACTCCAAAGAAATATATGAACTTGCTGAAAAAATTGCTTTAGATGATTTTGATAAACTTGAAGAACAACATGAATTTTCACATACATATACGCGCAAAAAGAAATTGTTTATGGAGGAAATGAAGCCGCAAAATGGACAACCGCTGAAAAAGCGTAAAAGACATCGTATGTTAATCGCTGCTGCTTGCTTATTGATCGGCATGCCGACAACCGTTTTTGGAGCAGTAAAGGTCTATAATATGATCGTTCAAAAACAAAATTATGAAGTAAATGTTTCAGTAACAAATAAGGACTCGAAAAAGGCTGATAAGTGGTATAAGCTGAAAATCGATAAATTACCAGAAAATATGGAAGCAATTGATGACTCTGCTATGAAATATTCCTTTAAAGATAATGATGCAAAGGGGGGATTTTCATTCGTTCTTTGGAGAGTAGGAGGGAATTCAGATTTTCCAACCCTGTACTCGAAAAATTATGAAGAAAAAGAGATAAATGGTAAGAAGGCAGTAATTGTCCATAGAGAAAATGGTAATAAAGATTTAATGTTTAATAGAGTAATTTTTCTCTATTTTGAGGAAGAAGGAATTATGTTACAAAGTTATATTGGAAATGATATAAACGAAGAACAAATGATAGATGTGCTAGGGAGCATTTCACTTGAGCCCACGTCAAAAGAAAAGTCATCATATATAAGCGATTATGATAAAAAGTATTTTAGCCAAGAAAGTAAAACAACTAAGGTTATTCCTTTGAAAAAAGATAGTAAACGACTATTTCATATAGGACAAAAGGTTCCAGTAACGATATCTATGGATAACAGCCAAATTGAATATGTGATAGAAAAAGTTGAAGTTTTTGATTCAATCAAAGATTTTAAACAAGAGAACTTTAATGAACTTGGCCTAGAGATATTAAGCAAGAATAAGGTTTTAGATCAGACGGGAAAATTACTATCATACAGACGAGATGAATATAAATTAGGGAATGGTAAAGATTCAATTGATACATTAGTAGATTCGAAATTAGTTAATGTTAAATTTGTCTACTTAACAACAACAGTGAAAAATATTGGCAAAAAGTCGACAGAAGAAATCTATATGCATCCATCCATAAAACAGCTTAAATTTGAAGGGAATGCATGGAAATACGCTAAAGAAGAGGGAATGGACGCAACGCGTATTATGACAGGTGAAGTTGATTATTTAGAACCTCACGGAGATGGAAAAAGTTTTTACAATATTGGCAGTATCACACCAGGACAAACGATGAAAGTTAACTTAGGTTATTTTGTAGATGAGGATAAACTAGATTCAATCTTCCTTGATGCTTTCAATTACAGAGGGATTGGTGACACTGAAAATATGAATTCGAAAAATCGTTGGTGGTTTGATATTCGTCAATAATAAAAAAATAGGAACAACAGGACAAAGAAGCTGCTTATATTTAGCAGCTTCTTAGTCTTCATACATATGTAAAACTTCTTTCGCACGCATACGTAAACCATCTATCAATTCTATCGGTTCTAAAACTTTTGCATCTTTTCCGAGTCTATAAAATAAAGGGGTAATAAAATTGATTTCTCCTTTATCAATTGTTGAATGTATATATCCGGTCCCGTTTTCGTTTGTTACAACGAATTCTTCAAGGTAAGGCACGCTTTTACATTGGCGTACGCCTTCTGTTGACAGTAAAACATGTAACTGAGTAGGATTATGTACTACGTGAGAGTTAGAGGCAAACCACTCTTCTAAATTCATGAATGTATCTTCATTTTCTTCCGTTAATAATATAGAAAGAATACGATCGACGCGATACAGTAATGTTTTTTCTACATTAAAATCATAAGCAGGTAAATACCATAAACCATCATGCGCATATACACCGATAGGATGAACGTGTTTTGTTTTAATCCTTGATTTAGATTCGTATTGAAAGTGTAAATTTTTATTTTCAATAGCCGCTGTTAACACTTCGTTTAAAAGTGGTGTCTCAATTGTTCTTTTCGGATTCCAAAAGGCGATATAAGAACGTATTTTGTCAACTTTAGCTTTCGCATCATGTTGTAGGGAGCTATATAGTTTATGTGTAACGGAATTTATTTCTGTGTTAAAAGGCAAGTCTCTGTAGTAGCTTAAAGATTGAAAGGCAAAAAAGATAGAGACTGCTTCTTCTTCGGTAAATAAAATAGGTGGAATTACTCTATTCGTTAATACTTTATATCCTCCGTTGCGACCTTGTTCAGCGTAAATGGGTAATCCCATATCACTTAAATCTAAAATGTATCTATGGACAGTACGAACAGAAATATTAAATTCATCGGCTATTTCTTGAGCTGTAAATGCTTTTTTCGCAGAAGCAAATATAAGAATATCTAATAAGCGTTTAGCTTTTGACAAATGTATCACCTTTTTTCTTTTTAAACATGACATAAATTGTCGTGTTTTATTGTTAGTATATTGTTTACATCATAATGTTATCAAGATGAGGTATAAGGAGGAAAAAATATGTCACGTGAAATAGTTTTATTTATTGCGGCGAGCTTAGATGGATATATTGCGAAAGAAGATGATGATTTACAGTGGTTAATGGAAACCGAAGGAGAGGGAGATAACGGTTATACAGAAATGTACGAAACTATTGATACAATAATTATGGGAAAAAGAACGTATGATTATGTAGTAGAGCATATAGAACCATTCCCGTATTTAGATAAAAAATGTTATGTTTTTTCTAACTCAGAAAAAGGTTCAAACGAACACGTGGAGTTTGTAAATGAAGATGTAGTGGAGTTTACAAAAAGGTTAAAAGCACAAGAAGGATCTAAAATATGGATGGTTGGTGGAGGGAGTCTCTTAAGAGAGTTCTTTAAGAATAATCTAATTGATGAATATGTTGTTACGATTACACCTCACATATTAGGTTCTGGAGTTCCGTTATTTCAAGACAAGAACCCGGAAATTAATTTAACTTTAACGGATACGAAACGTTTTGGGCAATTTGTAAATTTATATTATAAAGTAAAGTGATAAAAAACACGACTATTGATGATAGTCGTGTTTCTTTATGGATGGTAATGAAATTATAAAGCAAGACCCATAATCGACTTCGCTCGTTACAGTAATATTTCCGCCGTGTAGTTCTACAATTTCTTTTACGATAGATAGTCCTAAACCAGTTCCGCCTGTAGCTCGTGTTCTCGCTTTATCAACTCGATAAAAACGATAGAAAATGTGAGGGAGGTCTTCAGGCGGAATACCTTCGCCTTCATCTTCAATTGTAATGAAAATACGTCTATGTTCTTCTGTAACAGAAATGTTTATATGAGAATGTTCTTTTGAATGCCTATAAGCGTTATTTAAAATGTTTATTATAACTTGTTCAAATCGCTGTTCATCTAAGTTTACTACCAGTGTAGGAGGACAAGAGAAAGAAACTTTAATGTACCTTTCTTTATACATAGCGTTAACTTTTTTGGTCTATGCGAGTAAGGAAGGTGTGTAAATGTACTTCCTTTACTTGAATAGAAAAGTTATGTTGTTCCATTTGTGCAAGTGAAAATAAATCTTGAACTAAGTTTGTAATGTAATCAGACTCATCTTTTATAATAGATAAATATCGCAAACGTTGCTCAGGAGATGTGGTCTCTTTTAAAGCAATGTCAGCGTAACCTCTTACGTATGTTAATGGTGTTCGTAATTCGTGAGCAACACTTGCTAGAAATTCACTTCGCTCTGTTTTCATATAATGTAAATCATTTGCGAGCGTTTGAATAGATGATGCTAGTTCACCAATTTCATCATTTCGAGTAGTCGTTAATGAAACGGACAAATCGCCTTTACTCATTTTTTCAGTTGCATGTTTCATGTGTAACAATGGTTTTGTTAATAAACGTGATAATAGGAAAATTGTGATGACTGTGAGTAGAAACGTGATGGCGCCAGCAATAATGAATTGTTTCGTTAATCCATTTACCAACTTTTCAATGGATTTTGTTCCAAGAAACATATACACATACCCTTCATGTTTTCCAGCTACTATGATAGGACTAACTGTACATATATAATTAGATGTTTTCCAATGATTTTCTATAATCGCTCCGTTATGGTCTGTTCGAGTCTGCATGCTACTAATGTGATTTTTTATAGTCGTGTTTATTTCGTTAGATTTAGCTAGCACTTCTTTATTTGTATTTGTAATAACGACAGTTGTTTCAGCTTCAGATTCCATTAATGCTACGTGAGAGATGGTTTGCTCATCGTAATATTTTTCAAGTACATCTCGATGACTATTTCCTCGCTTTAATAAAGCTGTCATTTCTTCATTTACTCTAGTGTTTACGAGACTATAATAGAGCAAAATAAAGAGAACACTTTCAATTAAAAGTGTAACAATTAAAAAATAAAATCCGAATTGAATTGAAATTCGTTTCATCGTTTTGCCCCTTACTGTTCAGTATCAACCCATCGATAACCTACTCCATACACGGTTTTTAAATGATGATCAATAGGGAAATTTGCTTTTCGCAATTTATCACGTAAATTACGAATATGCGAATCGACTGTGCGATCTTCTGTATTTGTGTTTAATCCCCAAATTCGTTCGATGAGCTGATCACGGTTTAATACGTAGTTCACATGGCGTAAAAATAATCCGAGTAAAGAAAATTCAATTGGTGTGAGAAGGAGTTCTTCACTATGGACAGAAACGAAGTGTTTTGTTTCATCCCATACAATACCGTGATATTGGATTTGTTTATGTTCATTTGTACGTCTTAAAACGGCTTCAATTCTTGCGAAAAGTTCTTCTTCATGGAAAGGTTTCGTTACGTAATCATCGGCTCCAAGTTTTAATCCTTGAACGACATCTACTGTTTGATCACGAGCTGTAACCATAATAATAGGAATGTTACTAAAAGATCGGATTTTTTTGCACGTTTCCCATCCGTCCATCTTTGGCATCATAATATCGAGTAAAACAAATTTAAAGTTTCGATTTTCTATATGTAAAATAGCTTCTTCTCCTGAAGTCGCACATACGCAGTTATATCCAATTGGGGTAAGATAAAGCGTTAATAATTCAAGCATTCTCGGTTCATCGTCTACGAGCAGTATATCAATCATAGAGAGCCCTCCATATTTATAATCGTTACTTAAAGTGTAATGCAAAATCATGAAGAAATGGTGCAGATTATGATGCGTCTGCATAATTTCTTCAGAATTGCTTGTTATTGTGGAGTTGAAATTACATTTTAGGTAATCATATTGGCTCAAAAATGATTAATACGGAGGCGGTATAGTGAAAAAAATGACCCGAATTTTTGGGATAACAATAATTACAGCAGTTGGTCTTGCTGCATGCGGACAAACGAATACAGACCATAAAAACCATGAATCTACAAAAGAGAAGAAAACAGAGCAAAAGGAAATGAAAATGAATCAGGAGGTAACGGCGCCAAAAGAAATGAACGAAGGTGCATCTAATGATTTATTAACGACAAGTCTAAAAAATGTGACGAGGTTAAATACAAATGACCCCCTAAAAATGGCAGTATTAACTTCGCAAACGATATGGCCAGCAACTCATAAGGAGAACCAGCCAGGTGCTGTTATTTTAGTACCAGCAAGCGAGTGGCAATTAGGTATTGCGAGTGCAGACCTTATTCATCATCCGAATAACGGGCCGATTTTATTTATAGAAAAAGAAAAGATACCGGAAATGACGTTAAAAGAAATAAAACGATTAAATCCAATCGGAACGAAAGACGGAACACAAATTATGGTGATGGGAGATGTAGGTACTAGCGCGCTTGAACAATTAAAAGGTTATAAAGTAAAACAAATAAAAGAAACGGACCCAGCTATATTTGCGAAGGATGTTGATAAGGAGTATGCCGATATAACAGGAAGCTACCCAAATAGTGTTATTATTGTTTCGTCTGCAGAAGAAGGCCGTTTATATACAACACCCGCTGTAAATTGGATTTCTCATATGCCGGAACCACTACTCTATACAGAAAAGAATAAAGTGCCAGAAGCGACAATAGAGGCATTAAAAATGAGAAAAGACAAAGCAAATATATATGTATTAGGGCCAGAAAAAATTGTTTCAAAAGAAGTGGAAAAAGAGCTGAGCAAATACGGGAAAGTAACGCGTATTAGTGGAGAGACTCCAACAGAAAATTCGGTTGCGTTTGCGAAATTTAAAGATGAAAAAACAAAATTTGGCTGGGGATTCACAAAACCTGGTCACGGTTTATCATTTGTTTCAAGCAAAACACCAGATTTAGCAGTTGCTGGGGCACCTTTTTCACATATGGGTAAACACGCACCTGTTGTCTTGTTAGAAGAAGGGAAAGCTTCACAACCAGTGTATGACTTCCTTGCAAGCATTCAGCCGAAGTTTAAAGATAATCCAACACTTGGACCATATAATCATGGCTTCTTATTAGGAAGTACGAGTGATATTTCATTTGAAACACAAGGAATACTAGATGAGAGGTTAGAAATTGTTCAGGAAAGTGGTCAAGGACACGGTGGACATTAATGAAATGAGCAAAGACGCTACTGATATAGCGTCTTTTTCTTTAGGAAACTTTTACATAGTAAAAAATCTTCTACTCGTTATATAATAGCTTTCGTGCAGTCGGTTGATTTTCTTATGGAGAAAATCAAATGATAAAGGAGTAGAGGAGTGGTATTTTGTTTCAAACGATAAAAAATGATTGGTTTTCTAATGTGAGAGGGGACGTGTTATCAGGAATTGTCGTTGCTTTAGCATTAATTCCTGAAGCGATAGCCTTCTCTGTTATCGCTGGTGTGGATCCGACCGTTGGGTTATACGCAGCCTTTTGTATTGCAGTTACCATTTCATTTGTTGGCGGAAGAACTGGGATGATTTCAGCTGCAACAGGTGCAATGGCATTATTAATGGTGACGCTCGTTAAAGATCATGGTTTGCAATATTTATTTGCTACAACAATATTAACAGGTATTGTCCAAATTATTTTTGGCGTGTTCAAACTGAGCTCATTTATGAAGTTTGTTCCGAAATCTGTTATGAGTGGTTTTTTAAATTCACTTGGAATTTTAGTTTTTACAGCGCAATTGCCACATTTTAAAAATGCAACTTGGCAAATGTATGCACTCGTTGTATTAGGACTTGCAATTATATATTTATTTCCACGTATTACAACGGCTGTACCTTCTACGCTTATTTCAATTATTATTGTGACGAGTATTGCACTTATGAGCGGATTAAAGTTGAAAACAGTAGGGGATATGGGAAGCTTGCCGAAAGAATTACCACTCTTTAGCATTCCTGACGTGCCTTTTACAGTTGAGACATTAGGGATTATTTTACCGTATGCAGTTATGCTTGCAATTATCGGTTTACTAGAATCATTATTAACAGCTTCAGTTTTAGATGATATGACGCATACGGAAAGTAATAAGCATAAAGAGGCACGCGGTCAAGGGATCGCAAACATTGTTGCTGGTTTCTTCGGAGGAATGGCAGGTTGTGCAATGATCGGTCAATCTGTTATTAATATTAAATCAGGTGGACGAGGTCGCCTATCAACATTTGTAGCGGGCGGATTTTTAATCGTATTACTATTTGTTTTAGGAGATTATGTCGTTCATATTCCGATGGCAGCTTTAGTTGCAGTTATGATTATGGTTTCAATCGGAACGTTTGATTGGAACTCTGTAATAACAATTCATAAAGTACCAAAAGGAAACGCATTTGTTATGATCGTAACAGTTGTGATTGTCTTAATTACACATAATTTAGCATTAGGTGTAATTATCGGAACAGTAATTAGTGCGGTTTTATTTGCATTCAATATGGCAAAGATTCACGTGAAACATTTATATATTGAAAATAAGAAAATATATGAAATTCACGGTCAACTTTTTTTTGCATCTACAGCCGACTTTATAAATAATTTTTCATTTAATGAAGATGTAAAAGAAATCGAAATGAACTTTACTCATGCGCACGTATGGGATGATTCGGCAGTGGCATCAATTGATAAAGTTATCATGAAGTATGAACAAAGTGGTGTGAAAGTAACTATAACAGGATTAAATGAACGTAGTTCAAAACTTGTTGCAAATTTAGCTACTTATAATAAAAGAATTGCTAGTTAAAAGCCTCCTTTTTAGGGGGCTTTATTATATAATACGAATAGGATAACGAAAAGGGGATTCAGCATATGTACAAACAAATTATATTAGCATGTGACGGTTCTGAACATGCACTTCGAGCAGCGGAGCATGCAACCTATATTGCGAAATGTAGCGAAGAAACAAATGTTGAAGTTGTGTACGTAGTAGATAATAGAACGGCAAAATCAGATATTATACAAGGTCAAACAGATTTAGAAACAATATCGGCTAGTCGAAAAGATAAATTAAAAGAGATTGAAGGTTTATTAAAGAAAGAGAACATTTCTTATACAATTACGATATTACATGGTGATCCTGGAGATACAATTGTTCAATATGTAAATACAGGAGATATAGATCTTGTCATTGCTGGAAGTAGAGGGCTCAATACACTGCAAGAAATGGTGCTTGGAAGTGTAAGTCATAAAATAGCAAAACGAGTGAAATGTCCGGTGATGATTGTAAAATGAAATAGAATGTAACGAAGACCTTAGTATAACTGAGGTCTTTTTTTATGTATAAATGACTCTTATTTGTGGAAATACTAGATATATAAGTTGAAAAGATGTTAACTTACAAATTTGTAAGTTAGTTGTTAGAGAAATCGATGTTATGAGATTTTTCCCATTGGTAAAATAAAAGTATCAAAGGGGAGATAGGGAGGATGGAAGTAATGAAATCATTTCAAAATTTCTCATATAGTCAAGGGGTAAGCTTAATTTGTCTAGGGGGATTTGCTGCATCTGTTACGTTAGCTGTTTTAATAAAGGTGTTTCATCAAATCTTTTAATTTTATAGTAGGGAAGGAATTGGTTGTTATCATTAGTAGGAACAGCAATGAAAATAAAAAATAGCTCTTAGCATGTATGTAAATGCTAAGAGCTATTTTTATGCTTGTTATATGTTATTTAAGCTTGCTTTTGTTTTACTGACCCTGTATTTAAAGTAAGAGCAAGGAAGAACATTGCAAGTACGCAAGATACAAGTAATAAGATGAATCCGCCATCCCATCCGAATGCATCTACGATAAAGCCCATAGCTGCACTAGCGAAAGCAGCTCCGCCTAAGTAACCGAAGAATCCAGTTAAGCCTGCTGCAGTTCCAGCAGCTTTCTTTGGTGCTAAGTCTAGAGCGTGTAGACCAATTAACATAACCGGTCCGTAAATTAAAAATCCAATTGCGACAAGTGCGATACTATCAACCATTGGATTACCAGGAGGGTTTAACCAGTAAACAAGAACTGCGATAAATACACCAACCATAAATAAAATACCAGCAGGTGCACGACGTCCTTTAAATAGTTTATCACTCATCCATCCGCAAAGAAGTGTACCTGGAATACCAGCCCATTCATATAGAGCGTAAGCAGTACGTGAGCTACTATGAGTAAAGCTTTTTTCTTCTACTAAATAAGTAGGAGCCCAGTCTACAACGCCGTAACGTACGAAATATACGAAAACGTTCGCAATAGCGATGTACCATAAAAACTTATTGTTTAGTACGTATTTAAATAAAATTTCTTTTGCCGAAAGTTCGCGTTCGCGATCTTTTATTTTCTCATCTGGTGGATATTCTCCAGTATGCTCTTCAATAGAAGGTAGTCCACAAGATTGAGGCGTATCTTTCATCGTAATTAATACATAAATACCAACTAAAATTGAAAGAATACCTGGGAAGTAAAAAATACTCTTCCAGTCATTTGCAAAGAAGTATAAGCCTAATGTTACAAGAGAAGGCATAAGCGCGCCGCCGACATTATGAGCGACGTTCCAAATAGACATTTTTGTACCACGTTCGCTAATAGAGAACCAGTGAACCATCGTACGGCCACAAGGAGGCCAGCCCATACCTTGTACCCATCCATTTAAAAACTGAAGTACAAACATAAGTATAATGCTCGTTGTAATGAAAGAAAATGAGCCGAAAATAATATTAATGATACCTGATAAAAATAGCCCAGCTGCTAAAAAGTAGCGAGGATTACAACGATCGGATACGATACCCATCAAGAATTTACTTAATCCGTAAGCGATAGATACTGCTGAAAGGATAACCCCAAGTTCCCCTTTACTAAAGCCTTGCTCGATTAAGTATGGCATTGCTAGTGAAAAGTTTTTTCGAACAAAGTAGTAACCTGCATAACCGATGAAGATACCTAAGAATACTTGTAAACGTAATTTACGGTATTCGCTATCAACGCGATCAGCTGGTAAGCGTTCCGCGTGGGGCGCAGGTTTAAATAATTGTGTGAAAAACATAAAATGAAAATCCTCCCCTAATTAATTCGAAGCGTTTTAAGACAGAGAACATAAAAAGGCCATGAAATATAAAAAAGTTTCCTTTTTTATGATTCATAGCCGTGTACTCCGTTTCTCCGTGACTGTCAATATTAACTTCGTCGAAAATTATACAACTTTGTGACAAAAATGTAAACGTTTTTATAAATAAAAGTATTGACGGATTTTGTTCGCGGGATTAATATTTAAATACATTAAATATTTTATTGTTTAAATAAGAGGTGGATAACATGCCAAATGATATGACGCATATCGATAAAATTCAAGCTCTTGCCTTTTCGATTGGAAAGAAAATGCAGACGGAGTTATTAGAACAAATGCAAGCAACAGGACTTACACCACCGCAGTTTTATATTTTAAAGATTTTAGATCATTATGGGGCTTCAAGAGCGACAACATTAGCAAAAAAGATGTATGTGAAGCCTAGCGCGATTACAGTGATGATTGATCGTCTAATCGATCAAGAACTTGTAGAACGCTATCACGACAAAGATGACCGTCGTGTTGTCATCATCGAGTTAACGAAAAAGGGGAAAGCTAGAGTAGAAGAGGCAATGACAGCTCGCAACGAGCATATTGCAAAATACTTTTCACATTTAGAGTTGCAAGAAAGAGAAGATTTATTACGTCTCTTTGAGAAGTTAGAAACCATTATTTGCGGGACACAAGAGAAAAAAGAGAATAACTAAGAGGAATTGAGGAGATTACATGGAGCAACAAGAAAATCAAAATAGAAAGTTGTTGTTAATCG
The DNA here is from genome assembly GCF_000238655.1 of Bacillus sp. 7_6_55CFAA_CT2. NCBI lineage: Bacteria > Bacillati > Bacillota > Bacilli > Caryophanales > Bacillaceae > Bacillus > Bacillus sp. 7_6_55CFAA_CT2. Next base: position 139,182 of record NZ_JH414714.1, read on the forward strand.
GTTTAGTAATCGCGATGCTATTTGCTGCATTAGATGGAACAATTGTTGGTACAGCAATGCCACGTATCGTCGGTGACCTAGGCGGATTAAGTTTAATGACATGGTTAACGACAGCTTATATGTTAACATCAACGACAGTTGTACCAATTGCAGGTAAATTAGCGGATTTACTTGGTCGTCGTAACGTATATATAACAGGGCTAGTTATTTTCATGATTGGTTCGGCGTTATGTGGTATGGCGAATGGTATGACAGAATTAATTATTTTCCGTGGTATTCAAGGTCTTGGTGGCGGTATTATGATGCCAATGGCTATGATTATTATTGGAGATATGTTCACGGGAAAAGAACGTGCGAAATGGCAAGGTATTTTTGGTGCGTTATACGGTCTTGCTTCTGTAATTGGACCGCAAGTTGGTGGTTGGATTGTAGATGCAGTGAACTGGAGATGGGTATTCTACATTAACTTACCGGTTGGTATTTTAGCAACAATCTTTATTGCAATGGGATTAAAATCGCATAAACAAACAGGACCAATTAAAATTGATATCGCTGGAATCTTTACGATGATTCTCGGTGTTGTAAGTTTATTACTTGCGCTAACGTTTGGCGGAAAAGATTATGCATGGGATTCTTGGCAAATTATCGGTTTATTTGCACTAGCTGTAATTGGTATCGTTAGCTTTGTTATCGTTGAAACGAAAGCTGAAGAGCCAATTTTACCAATGCATTTCTTTAAAAATCGTACATTTACAATACTGAATGCGATTGGATTCTTTATGAGTATTGGAATGTTCGGCGCGATTATGTTCGTACCATTCTTCATGCAAGGTATTGTAGGAGTAAGTGCTGCTGAATCAGGAACAATTATGACTCCAATGATGATTACAATGATTGTGATGAGTATTATCGGTGGGCAACTTGTATTAAAAGTTGGTGTAAAACCACAAATTATCGCAGGTATGCTTATTATGGCCGGTGGTTTTTGGTTATTAACAACGATGGATATGCACACAACGAAGCTTACAGCTACTTCTTATATGATGGTTATCGGTTTAGGAATGGGTCTTGTAATGCCGACATTAACATTAGCGTTACAAGAAAGCTTCCCGAAAAAAGACCTTGGTGTTGTAACATCATCAAGTCAGTTCTTCCGACAAATCGGTGGTACATTTGGTATTACAATTTTAGGATCAATTATGAATAACACTTCAGGTACAACGTTAACAAATAAATTAGTACCTGTATTAGATACATTCCCGAAAGAAGCGGGACAAATGGTAACGAAATTTAAAGATATGATTCACACAGATCCACAAGGTTTATATTCGATGCTATTTAGCCCAGAGGCATTAAAACAAATGCCAGAAGCGTTTGCTAACAGCATTGTACCTATTTTGAAAAACTCTTTAGTAGACTCGCTTCATACTGTATTCTTAACAGGATTAGTATTTATCGTAGTAGGTGCCATCTTTACGATTTTCTTACAAAAAATTAAACTATCAGATCGTAAAAAAGATGCTGAAGAGCCTGCTGTAGAAGAAAAAGAAAAAACTGTATCATACTCGTAATGAAGAAGCATCGCCTTATGGCGGTGCTTTTTTGAGTATAACCTTAAAAGCTTTTTAGTGAGAAATGATTGACGTATTTTTAGAAATACGTTATATTATTTTCTGTAAACGGTTACATGAAATGAGGAGAAAAGAGAATGAGTACGATTAAAGACGTTGCGAAATTAGCGGGAGTATCTGTTGCGACCGTTTCCAGAGTTTTAAATAAAAATGGATATGTTCACGAAGATACATTAAAAAAGGTAGAGCGTGCAATTGAGATGTTAGATTATAAGCCTAGTACAGTAGCGCGTTCACTGTATAATAAAAAGTCTCGTTTAATTGGCTTAGTTGTTCCAAATATCGTGAATCCGTTCTTTCCAGAAGTTGCACGTGCCGTAGAAGATGTAGCACATAAACAAGGTTACACAGTTGTCCTTTGTAACTCTGATGAAAGTTTAGAAAAAGAGAAACAATACATTGATGTACTTAGACAAAATAATGTAGATGGATTTATTGTAGCAACAAATCCACAAAATAGTGTTAATTACATGAATTTATCTGTCCCGGTTGTTGCGATTGACCGTATGTTTAATGAGCGTATTCCTACTGTATATGCAGATAACTATACAGGAAGTCAGGCTGCGACAAAGTTGTTACTAGATAAAGGATGTAAACATATTGCACATATTCGCGGTCCACGTGATGTGAGTACTGCAAATGAACGTTTTGAAGGTTTTGTAGACGTTATTACGCAAAATAACCTTTCGTATATGATTGCGGAGAGTACGTTTGAGCCAGCAAATAGTGAGCGTGTAGCGATGGAATTATTAGAAGAATACCCGCATATTGATGGTATTGTTGCTGGGAATGATTTAATTGCGATTGGTATTGTAAAGGCTGCACTTCAAAAGGGGATTGCCATTCCAGATGATTTACAAATTATCGGATTTGATGGAATTTCTTTAACAGAAATGATGTATCCATCTATTACAACAGTTGCACAACCGATATATGAAATGGGGAAAATTGCAACAGAGTTGTTGTTAGAGCAAATGGAAGGAAATACATTAGAAGAGAAACACTATCGTTTGCCGATTGAAATTATAGAACGAAATACAACGAAGTAAGGAGATGAAACAGATGCCAAATATTGCAGTAGTAGGAAGCATTTCAATGGACTTAGTGGCTGTTTCAAAAAAACGGCCGAAAGCAGGAGAAACAGTAATTGGTGAAGCGTTTCATACAATCCCAGGAGGGAAAGGGGCAAACCAAGCAGTTGCTGCAGCTAGGTTAGGAGCAAATGTAGCAATGGTTGGAGCGGTAGGAAATGATGATTATGGAACAGTAGTTAGAAAAAATTTAGAGAACGAACGCATTTTTATCGATTATGTGGTACCGGTTACAGATAGAACGACAGGAATTGCTCATATCGTTTTAGCAGAAGAAGATAACAGTATTGTTGTCGTACAAGGGGCAAATGCTCTTGTAAATAAGTCAGTTGTAGATCGCTCCAAAGACCTTCTTGTAAAAGCGGATATGGTTGTTCTTCAACTAGAAATTCCACTTGAAACAGTAAAATATGTATTGGCTATTTGTGAGGAACATAATATTCCTGTTATGTTGAATCCAGCGCCAGCACAAGTTTTATCAGAAGAAATTTTAGAAAAAGCAACTTATATTACGCCAAATGAACATGAGTGCCGCATTGTATTAGATGATTTTACATCACCAATTGAAGATTTATTGGCGAAGTATCCAAATAAATTATTGATGACAGAAGGTTCTAACGGTGTTCGTTTCCATAATGGCACAGAGATTGTACATGTTCCTAGCATTGCTGTTGATGTAGTGGATACAACTGGAGCTGGTGATACATTTAATGGTGCGTTAGCAGTTGCACTTTCTGAAGGAGAGACACTTCAAAAAGCAATTCGTTTCGCGAATATTGCCGGTGGTCTTTCTGTAACGAAACTTGGAGCACAGGGCGGTATGCCAACGAGAGATCGAGTACGTGAAGTGCAGGTGATTGTTGGATGAAAAAGCATGGTGTATTAAACAGTGAAATCGCGGCAGTCCTTGCTTCACTTGGGCATACAGATACGGTTGTAATTGCTGATTGCGGTTTACCAATTCCTGACGGAGTAAAAAGAATTGATTTAGCTGTTGAAATTGGAAAACCTAGCTTTTTAGATGTATTGCAAGTGGTAGCTGATGATATGGCAATCGAAAAAGTGACGTTAGCAGAAGAAGTCATTATAAATAATGCGGAAGTAAATAAAGAAATAGAGCAGAAATTAATAGAGCCAGCATTTGAGTATGTATCTCATGAGCAATTTAAAGAGCATACAAAGAAAGCGAAGGCGATTATTCGTACAGGCGAGGCTACGCCTTATGCAAATGTAATTTTACATGCAGGCGTGATTTTTTAATAAAGGGAAGTGATGGGAATGCATATTGAAATGAAAAACATTTCAAAGGCGTTCAATGGAAATCCTGTTTTGAAGAATGCACAGTTTATGATTGAAACAGGAGAAGTCCATGCATTGATGGGGGAAAATGGAGCGGGTAAATCAACGCTCATGAAGATTTTAACAGGTGTATACAAAAAAGATGGTGGGACAATCACAATTGATGGGCAAGAGCGCACCTTTAAAAATGCGAAAGAAGCTGAAGAGTACGGCATCGCATTTATACATCAAGAACTAAACATATTGCCGAATTTAACAGTAGCTGAAAATATGTTTCTCGGTAAAGAGTTAATGTATGGGAAAACAGGTATTTTACGCACTCGACAAATGAATGCGATTGCGCAGCAGCAACTAGCGGAGTTAGGGTTGCATGTAAGAGGCGCTATGTTAGCAGAGGAATTATCGGTTGGACAACAGCAAATTATCGAAATTGCGAAAGCATTAATGACAAACGCGAGCGTTATTATTATGGATGAACCTACTGCGGCACTGACGGATCGTGAAATCGAAACGCTCTTTACAGTAATCAATAAGTTACGTAAAGAAGGTGTTTCATTCGTGTACATTTCGCATCGTATGGAAGAGATTTTCTCAATATGTGATGCTATTACGATTTTGCGTGATGGAGAATACGTCGGAAAGAGATTAATTCCAGAAACATCATTTGATGAAGTAGTGAGTATGATGGTGGGGCGCAGCATTGGTGAACGTTATCCAGAGCGAAATAGTCAAATTGGTGATGTCATTTTTGAAATGCGTAACGGAGCGAAGAAAGGGAAATTTGAAAATGTTTCGTTTCAAGTGAGGAAAGGTGAAATCCTTGGTGTAGCTGGTTTGATGGGAGCTGGCCGTACAGATATTATGAAAGCGATATTTGGATACGAACCTTTAGACTCTGGACAAATTTTTATAAATGGACAAGAAGTAAAGATTGATAGTCCAATAGATGCAATTAGACAAAGAATTGCTTTTATTACAGAAGATAGAAAGTCTGAAGGATTAGTGTTAGATTTTTCAATTCGAGAAAATTTAGCTTTACCGAATTTAGAAAGTCTTTCAAAGGGAAGTATTCTAAGCAACGAGCTAGAACAACAGTTTACAGAGGATATGATGAAGCTTCTTAATGTGAAAGCATCTAGCGGAGAGCAGGCAGTGAAATCTCTTTCTGGTGGAAATCAGCAAAAGATTGTAATCGCAAAATGGCTAGGCATTCATCCGCAATTACTCATTTTAGATGAGCCGACAAGAGGTGTTGATGTTGGAGCGAAAAAAGAAATTTACTCTATTATGAATAAGCTTACAGAGCAAGGCGATGCCGTTATTATGGTATCATCTGAGCTTCCGGAAGTTTTAGGGATGAGTGATCGAGTTCTTGTTATTCATGAAGGAAAAGTCGGCGGAATTTTAGGGAAAGATGAGGCATCACAAGAGTCTATTATGGCACTAGCTACAGGGGGAGAGTAAGGATGGCTAAGAAGGGGAATGTATTACAACAACTCGGTTCTTTAATCGGTTTAGTATTAATTATCGTCGTAATTACAGCTTTAAATCCAGCGTTCATTGAAATTCCAAATTTATTTAATATACTGCGTCAAGTATCGATTAATGCGCTTATTGCATTCGGAATGACCTTCGTAATTTTAACAGGGGGTATTGACTTATCGGTAGGTTCTATTTTAGCATTATCAAGTGCACTTGTTGCTGGAATGATGGCAAGTGGCATGGATCCGTTCCTTGCAATGGCAGTTGGATTATTAGCAGGTCTTGTAATGGGAATTGTAAACGGTATCATCATTGCGAAAGGAAAAGTAGCTCCATTTATTGCAACTTTGGCAACAATGACTATTTTTCGTGGGTTGACGCTTGTTTATATGGACGGACGTCCGATCACTGGTCTTGGTGATCATTTAATGTTCCAAATGTTTGGCCGCGGTTATTTTCTTGGTATTCCGGTACCAGCTGTTACAATGATGATCGCTTTCGCAGTACTGTACTTCATTTTGAAGAAAACGACATTTGGTCGCCGTACATTTGCAATTGGTGGAAATGAAGAAGCAGCAGCACTATCAGGTATTAATGTTACGAGAATTAAAGTAATGATTTACGGTCTTTCCGGAATTTTGGCAGCGCTTGCAGGTATTGTCTTAACATCACGATTAGATTCTGCACAGCCGACTGCAGGTACTTCTTATGAATTAGATGCAATTGCAGCAGTTGTATTAGGTGGAACAAGTCTTTCTGGGGGAAGAGGATGGATTGTTGGTACATTCATCGGTGTACTTATTATCGGTGTACTAAATAACGGTTTAAATTTATTAGGTGTATCTTCTTTCTTCCAACAAGTTGTAAAAGGACTTGTAATCTTACTAGCTGTATTAATTGATCGCAGAAAAGAAGCGTAATGGAGGGACAGTTCATGAAGAAATGGTTACTTATACTCGTTGCATGTATTATGGTCATTACTGCTGGTTGTTCAATGGAACCGCCAGAATGGGCAAAGGATTCTAGCGATAAAGGTCGAAATAAAACTATTAAAGTTGGATTCTCTGTTTCAACTTTAAATAATCCCTTTTTTGTAACTTTGAAAAAGGGTGCAGAAAAGAAAGCGAAAGATAGTGGCATCGAATTAATTGCTGTTGATGCACAAAATGATGCAGCAAAGCAAACGAACGATGTTGAAGATTTAATTCAAAAGGGTGTCGATGTAGTTGTTATTAATCCGACCGATTCAGATGCTGTTGCTTCAGCAGTAAGTGCGGCAAATGCAGCAAATGTTCCTGTTATTACAGTAGACCGCGTTGCGAATTCAGGTAAGGTTGTTTCTCACATTGCTTCTAACAATATCGAAGGTGGTCAAATGGCTAGTGATTACATTCGGGAATTAGTTGGCGAAGGAGCAAACGTTGCTGAGTTAGAAGGAATCCCTGGATCTTCCGCTGCTCGTGAACGTGGGAAAGGATTCCATAACGTAGCCGATAAGTCTTTAAAAGTAGTTGCAAAACAAGCGGCTGATTTTGATAGAGCGAAAGGATTATCTGTTATGGAAAACATTTTGCAAGCAAATGGTGATATTAAAGCCGTGTTTGCGCATAACGATGAGATGGCATTAGGTGCACTTGAAGCATTGAAGTCTGCTGGAAAAACAGATGTAGTCGTTGTTGGATTTGATGCAACAGACGATGCTGTGAAAGCGGTTAACGATGGGCGTATGGCTGCAACAGTTGCTCAAAAACCGGAATTAATCGGGGAGAAGGCGATGCAAACAGCAAAAGAGATAACACAAGGTAAAAAAGTGGACAAATCTATTCCGATTGAATTAGAGCTTATTAAGAAAAATAAATAAATATAAAATGAAAATTAGGAAGGAAGAACAACAAATGAAATTCTTTATTGATACAGCAAACGTTAACGAAATTAAAGAGGCAAATGAATTAGGTGTATTAGCTGGAGTAACGACAAATCCATCACTTGTAGCAAAAGAAGGCGTAGATTTCCACGAACGCATTCGTGAAATTTGCAACGTTGTAGAAGGACCTGTAAGTGCAGAAGTAATTAGCTTAGAAGCTGATAAGATGATTGAAGAAGGAAAAGAACTAGCGAAGATTGCTCCAAACGTTGTAGTAAAAGTTCCAATGACAACAGAAGGTTTAAAAGCAGTAAAAGCGTTCTCTGATTTAGGAATTCGTACAAACGTTACATTAGTGTTCTCAGCAGTTCAAGCATTACTTGCGGCTCGTGCTGGTGCAACATACGTTTCACCATTCTTAGGTCGCTTAGACGATATCGGTCATAACGGTATGGATTTAATTCGTCAAATCGCAGAAATCTTTGCAATTCATGGCATCGAAACAGAAATCATTGCAGCATCTGTACGTCACAGTGTTCACGTAACTGACGCAGCATTAAACGGTGCACATATTGCAACAATCCCAGCAAACGTAATTGCTTCATTAGTGAAGCACCCATTAACAGATCAAGGAATTGAGAAATTCTTAGCTGATTGGGAAAAAACACAAGAGAAATAATAGAAAAGCAAGAATCCTAGTTTAATTGACTAGGATTCTTTTTTTTATTTAAAAGAATTTTCATGCAATTTTGCATATTGTCTTTTAAATTTGTTATATAAGATATTTAATATATATCACATAACTCTTTATTTTTCATATTTCGACATAAAGTGAAACTTTAATCAGTGGGGGCTTTGTTCATCCCCCCACTGATTATTAATTGAACCAAGGGATAAAAAGATAGAGGGTCTGACCAGAAAACTGGAGGGCATGATTCTATAACAAAAAGCTTAATGTTTATAGAATTATGTCTTTTTATATAGGGAGGGTAGTAAACAGAGATTTTGACAAAAATGCACCAATTTATCTGAATTTTAAGTTTTATAAAAGGGGAGAAATGGAATGAGAAGAAAAGCACCATTTAAAGTGTTGTCATCATTAGCAATTGCGGCAATTATCGGATGTACATCTGTAATGAGTGCTCCGTTAGCATATGCAGAAACGGCAGCAAAAAAGAAAGATAATGTATCTACAACACCAATTGATTACAATTTAATTCAAGAAGATCGTTTAGCGGAAGCACTGAAAGAAAGAGGAACAATTAATCCATCATCTTCTAAAGAAGAGACGAAAAAAGCTGTTGAGCAATATATTGAAAAGAAACAAGGAGATCAGGCGAATAAAGAAATTCTTCCAGATGCTCACTCACAAGAAACGTCTGATTTCACAAAAAAAGTAAAAGAGAAAAAGATGGAAGAAAAGGAAAATGTAAAAAAGGCTGAAAAAAATGTTAGCCTTGAGCAAAAGCCAGAACCAAATAAAAATCAATTGAATGGGCAAGTTCCAACTTCAAAAGCAAAGCAAGCTCCATATAAGGGATCTGTTCGATCGGATAAAGTATTAGTGCTACTCGTTGAATTTAGTGATTATAAACATAATAATATTGATCAAACACCAGGTTATATGTATTCGAAAGACTTTAGTAGAGAACATTATCAAAAGATGTTGTTCGGTAATGAGCCTTATACTTTATTTGATGGTTCAAAAGTAAAAACGTTTAAACAATACTATGAAGAGCAGTCTGGTGGTAGTTATACGACAGATGGATATGTAACGGAGTGGCTAACTGTTCCAGGAAAAGCATCTGATTATGGAGCTGATGGTAGCAGTGGTCACGATAATAAAGGTCCGAAAGGTGCACGTGATTTAGTGAAAGAAGCTTTGCATGCAGCTGCTGAGAAAGGACTAGATTTATCCCAGTTTGATCAATTTGATAGATATGATACAAACGGGGACGGGAATCAAAATGAACCTGACGGTGTAATTGATCATTTAATGGTAATCCATGCTGGTGTTGGTCAAGAAGCTGGTGGCGGTAAATTAGGTGATGATGCGATCTGGTCACATCGTTCAAAATTAGCAGTAGATCCAGTAGCGATTGAAGGTACGAAATCAAAGGTAGATTACTTTGGTGGTAAAGTAGCAGCACATGATTACACAATTGAACCAGAAGATGGAGCTGTAGGTGTGTTTGCACATGAATTTGGACATGATCTTGGATTACCAGATGAATATGACACGAAATATACTGGAAATGGTTCACCAGTCGAAGCTTGGTCATTAATGAGTGGAGGTAGTTGGACAGGGAAAATCGCAGGAACAGAGCCGACTAGTTTTTCACCACAAAATAAAGACTTCTTACAAAAGAATATGGGTGGCAACTGGGCAAAAATATTAGAAGTAGATTACGATAAAATTAAGAGTGGTGTGGGAGTTCCTACCTATATTGATCAAAGTGTTACGAAATCAAATCGTCCAGGCGTTGTACGTGTTAACTTACCAGGTAAAAGTGTTGAAACGATTAAACCGGAGTTTGGAAAGCATGCATATTATAGTACAAGAGGCGATGATGTGCATACAACGTTAGAGACACCATTCTTTGATTTAACAAAGGGAACAAATGCAAAATTCGATTATAAAGCAAATTATGAGTTAGAAGCAGAGTGCGATTTCGTCGAAGTACATGCAGTAACAGAAGATGGAACGAAGACGTTAATTGATAGACTTGGAGAAAAAGTAGTCCAAGGAGATAAAGATACAACAGATGGGAAATGGATTGATAAATCATATGATTTAAGTCAATTTAAAGGCAAAAAAGTGAAACTACAATTCGACTATATTACAGATCCGGCTGTAACATATAAAGGTTTTGCGATGGATAATGTAAATGTAACTGTTGATGGACAAGTTGTATTTTCTGATGATGCAGAAGGAAATTCTAAAATGAATTTAAATGGTTTTGTTGTTTCTGATGGGACAGAGAAGAAAGCTCATTATTACTACTTAGAATGGAGAAACTATGCGGGATCAGATAATGGATTAAAAGCAGGAAAAGGTCCAGTGTACAATACAGGTCTTGTCGTTTGGTATGCAGATGATAGCTTTAAAGATAACTGGGTTGGGATGCATCCAGGTGAAGGATTCCTTGGTGTTGTTGACTCTCATCCAGAAGCGCTAGTTGGTAATTTAAACGGGAAACCAGCATACGGTAATACGGGCATGCAAATTGCAGATGCTGCATTTTCATTTGATAAAACACCAGCATGGAGTGTAAATTCATTAACACGTGGTCAGTTTAACTATTCTGGATTACAAGGTGTTACAACTTTTGATGATTCAAAAGTATATAGTAACAAGCAAATTGCAGACGCAGGAAGAAAAGTTCCAAACCTTGGACTTAAATTCCAAGTTGTTGGACAGGCAGAAGATAAATCGGCAGGCGCTGTTTGGATTAAACGCTAATAACATAAAAGCACATTCTTCATATGAAGAGTGTGCTTTTTAATTTGTACAGTAAGTTATTATTTTAGCTTATGTAATACAAGTCTCTGTTCATATGTAGTGTATCAAATTATGTGGGGAAAGGAAATATTTCCGAGGAAATTGTCGAAGTATCGTCGGTATTTATACACCTTTTTTGTAAAAGAAGAAATGTAGTATTGCCTTTACAGTTTAATTTATTTACATTGTTACTTGGTTACACACAAAAGTAATATATTCGGCAGTAAAAGAGCGCTATTGGATAGTGCTCTTTTTGTAGATAGAAAGGAGTTGAGTTAAATGAAAGAAATAATTGAATGTCCACAGTGTGAAGGAGAGATTACTGCGCAACATATTATTGATCTCCCGCATCCTTTTTCATTCAGATGTCCACACTGCAAGGTGAAGTTAAAAGAAATGAGAATCACACCGTGCTTAATATTAGCAGCAATTTGTATCATTCCACTGTTTATTATAATTGGAGAGAGTATTAAGGAATTACTAGTAAAATATTTTTCTATTATAGATGATGTACCAACTGTACTTATTTTCTTCTTATTTTGTTATCCATTGTATTATTTCTATGAAAAATATAATGCTATATTGTTTATTAAATACGGCTTATTGAAAGTTAAAAGTTGAATTGAATAGGAGATTATCATAATGCTTTGGAAAATATATTTAGTTATTGTAGCAATGTTAGCTATTATTTCGTTAGTAAGGGGCATGTTTCAAACACCAATTCAAAAGTTTGACTTTGTAGTTTCTATTATTACGTGGATAGGGCTCTTTGGTTTTGTATTTGATATACAAATATTAACCTCAATTGTTTGGAAATGTATCTTCTTGTTTAGCGTCATTTGGACTTTAACTGCAGTTTTTGTTTTTCGTTTATATGAAGAGCGAGATGAGCCGTTACCTTTTATATTTAAATTAATTGGCATTATTCCAACGCTTCCATTATATTACGGATTATATCAATATGCATTTTAAAAAAGACAATGATGGATTATCCCATCATTGTCTTTTTTACTTTGCTTCTTACATAAATCATCCCAGCAAATGTTAATAAAAATGCTGTCCCGATAATGAAGCTGATGCTAGGTGATGCTCCGATTGCGCCGACTGTAAAGGAGCCAGCAACAACTCCTAATGAGAAGAAGGCATAAAATAATCCGAATGCCTTTCCGCGATTATCGTCTGTAGTATTTTCAACGAGTAAAGCGTTAATAGACGGGAAGAGGATTGCGAATCCAATTCCATAAATCATCATTACGATAAAGAGCATACCTTTTGTAGCAAATAATCCGAGTAAAGATAATGCGAATGCCATAACTGCAATTCCGATTAGCATTAGTTTCGAACGATTAAATCGATCGTAAATACGATTTGTTGGAAGCAAGAAGAAGAGGATAGCAGTTATACCAAATATACTTAACATCATGCCTGTTGTGGATGCTTTAAGCGCTAATGCCTCAACTTTTACTGGTAACATATAAGTGACAATTCCTTGTGAAAACATTAATGTGAAAGCACCAATATATGCTTGTAATAACGGTTCTGATTTTAAAAGTTCAACCATATCTTCTTTGTTCATCATTTGCGTTCTTGATGTATCTTTTCTTGATACGTTATTTGGTAAGAAGAATAGAGATACGATCGTACCAAGAGCCATTAAAATAGAAATAGTAATGAAGACCCATTCTACGCCAGCTGTTGCTTTCATAATACCGCTGAAAGCCGGTCCTACGATTGCGGCTGTTCCAACAGCAGCACCAGATAGAGCCATTGCTTTTCCTTGTCTTTTTGCATTTGTTTGTTTTGATAAGAATGTAAAGGCAGCAGGAATTAAAAAGCCATCACTAAATCCATGCATAAAGCGAACAACTAATAGTTGTTCACCACTTTGAACAACGGTGTATAACAAGACTATGAAACTCGTAATTCCCATGCTTATATAAAGGATTTTTTTTGTCACCAAATTTATCGACAGCTGCTCCAGCAATAATATTACCGATCATATTAGCGAATGAGTACATACCGACAACTAGCCCGATAATAAGAGGGGTTCCTCCAAGGCTTTGAGCGAAAGTACTCATAATAGGTAATTGTGAAAATGTATCTAAAAAAGCCACGATAACGATAAAGTAAATAAAATGTTTCAAGCGATATTCACCTCTCCTATGCTATTATGGCACAATGCTAATTTCACCTGCAATGAAATTGAATTAACAGATGTGGAAAAAAGTACAAAGTGACAAAATATTGAACGTTATTTGTAAAAAATTAGTAGAGATGCGATTGTTTTTTTGAAATATATGGATAGAAGTATTATAATAGAATTGTAAACTTCACCAGGTTAAGTATATACATAGAGAGGGATGTATAAAATGAAAGCACTACTTTGGCATAATCAACGTGATGTACGAGTAGAAGAAGTACCAGAACCAACAGTAAAACCAGGAACAGTGAAAATCAAAGTTAAATGGTGTGGTATTTGTGGGACAGACTTGCATGAATATTTAGCAGGGCCTATTTTTATTCCAACAGAAGAACATCCATTAACGCATGTGAAAGCACCTGTTATTTTAGGTCATGAGTTTAGTGGTGAGGTAATAGAGATTGGTGAAGGAGTTACATCTCATAAAGTGGGAGACCGCGTTGTTGTAGAACCAATTTATTCTTGTGGTAAATGTGAAGCTTGTAAACATGGACATTACAATGTTTGTGAACAACTTGTTTTCCACGGTCTTGGCGGAGAAGGCGGCGGTTTCTCTGAATATACAGTAGTACCAGAAGATATGGTTCATCACATTCCAGATGAAATGACGTATGAACAAGGTGCGCTTGTAGAACCAGCAGCAGTAGCAGTTCATGCAGTACGTCAAAGTAAAATAAAAGAAGGGGAAGCAGTAGCAGTATTTGGTTGCGGTCCAATTGGACTTCTTGTTATCCAAGCAGCTAAAGCAGCAGGAGCAACTCCTGTTATTGCAGTTGAACTTTCTAAAGAACGTCAAGAGTTAGCGAAATTAGCAGGTGCGGATTATGTATTAAATCCAGCAACTCAAGATGTGTTAGCTGAAATTCGTAACTTAACAAATGGTTTAGGTGTAAATGTTAGCTTTGAAGTAACAGGTGTTGAAGTTGTACTACGCCAAGCGATTGAAAGTACAAGCTTCGAAGGACAAACTGTAATTGTTAGTGTATGGGAAAAAGACGCAACAATTACTCCAAATAACTTAGTATTAAAAGAAAAAGAAGTTATTGGTATTTTAGGATACCGTCACATCTTCCCAGCTGTTATTAAATTAATTAGCTCTGGTCAAATTCAAGCAGAGAAATTAATTACGAAAAAAATTACAGTCGATCAAGTTGTTGAAGAAGGATTTGAAGCACTTGTAAAAGATAAAACACAAGTGAAAATTCTTGTTTCACCTAAATAAGATAGAATTGAATAGAGTAGCCCTTTTCTAGAAATAGAAGAGGGCTACTTTTTTTCTATACTGAAAGGTGATAGACTTTCCTTTGACTAAATGTATTTTTGTTTGGAAGGGAGAATCTAATGCTTTCATTTTTGTTAACTTTAAAGCGAATGTTAAGAGCCTGTTTACGGGCGTGGAAAGATAAAGAATTTCAAGTATTATTCGTATTAACAATTTTGACTTTAATATCGGGTACGATTTTTTATAGTACAGTTGAAGAATTACGTCCTATTGACGCTTTATATTTTAGTGTGGTCACGTTGACGACTGTCGGTGATGGGAATTTTAGTCCGCAAACTGATTTCGGAAAGATATTTACAATCTTATACATATTTATTGGGATTGGATTAGTGTTTGGATTTATTCATAAGTTAGCAGTTAATGTACAATTGCCAAGTATATTATCGAATAGAAAAAAAGAGTAAAGCATTCAGATGCTTTACTCTTTTTTTACTATTAGTTTAGTACAAGCCTTAATAATAGTTTATTAAAATGAAAGTGTATTCATTCATTATATTCACTGTGTATAAAGTTATAATGATATGAACATTTGCATATTTTAATTTATTGATAGAAATTTCGTGAAAGGTGGGATATTCTAGTCATAGGTTAACCGGACGACATCATAGGATCCTAACAAAATGTTTACAATAATTCAATTATAAAATGGAGGATTTTATATGAAAAAGAAAGTACTTGCTTTAGCGGCAGCTATTACATTAGTTGCTCCATTACAAAGTGTTGCATTTGCTCATGAAAATGATGGGGGACAGAGATTTGGAGTTATTCCGCGCTGGTCTGCTGAAGATAAACATAAAGAAGGCGTGAATTCTCATTTATGGATTGTAAACCGTGCAATTGATATTATGTCTCGTAATACAACACTTGTAAAACAAGATCGAGTTGCACTATTAAATGAATGGCGTACGGAGTTAGAGAACGGTATTTATGCTGCTGACTATGAAAATCCTTACTATGATAATAGCACATTTGCTTCACATTTCTATGACCCTGACAATGGGAAAACTTATATTCCGTATGCAAAGCAGGCAAAGGAAACTGGAGCTAAGTATTTTAAATTAGCTGGTGAGTCTTACAAAAATAAAGATATGAAACAAGCATTCTTCTATTTAGGATTATCTCTTCATTATCTAGGGGATGTAAACCAACCGATGCATGCAGCAAACTTTACGAACCTTTCGTATCCACAAGGGTTCCATTCTAAATATGAAAACTTTGTAGATACGATAAAAGATAACTATAAAGTAACGGATGGAAATGGATATTGGAACTGGAAAGGTACGAATCCAGAAGATTGGATTCATGGAGCGGCAGTAGTTGCGAAACAAGATTACGCTGGCATTGTAAATGATAATACGAAAGATTGGTTCGTGAGAGCTGCTGTATCACAAGAATATGCAGATAAATGGCGCGCTGAAGTTACACCAATGACAGGTAAGCGTTTAATGGATGCACAACGTGTTACTGCTGGATATATTCAGCTTTGGTTTGATACGTACGGAAATCGTTAAATATTTAAAAAAGGTCAAATCTCAGAATAGAGTATTTGGCCTTTTTATCACTATACAATACATGGAGGTATGAAACGTGAAAGGTAAATTGCTAAAAGGTGTACTTAGCTTAGGTGTTGGTTTAGGAGCTTTATATAGCGGAACGTCAGCTCAAGCAGAAGCGTCTACAAATCAAAACGATACATTAAAAGTGATGACGCATAATGTATATATGCTATCAACAAACTTATATCCGAACTGGGGACAAACTGAGCGTGCTGATTTAATCGGGGCGGCAGATTATATAAAGAATCAAGACGTAGTTATATTAAATGAAGTGTTTGATAATAGCGCATCAGATCGTTTATTAGGGAATTTGAAGAAAGAATATCCAAATCAAACAGCAGTATTAGGTCGTAGTAGTGGAAGTGAATGGGATAAAACGTTAGGAAACTATTCATCTTCAACTCCTGAAGATGGTGGCGTTGCGATTGTGAGCAAATGGCCAATCGCTGAAAAGATTCAATATGTATTTGCAAAAGGATGCGGGCCAGATAATTTATCGAATAAAGGATTTGTATACACGAAAATTAAGAAAAATGATCGCTTTGTTCATGTAATTGGTACGCATTTGCAAGCGGAAGATAGTATGTGCGGAAAAACTTCACCTGCATCTGTACGTACAGACCAATTAAAAGAAATTCAAGACTTTATTAAAAATAAAAATATACCAAATAATGAGTATGTGTTAATTGGTGGTGATATGAACGTAAATAAAATAAATGCAGAGAACAAGAATGACTCAGAGTATGCATCTATGTTTAAAACATTGAACGCTTCTGTACCATCTTATACTGGACATACAGCGACTTGGGACGCAACGACAAACAGTATTGCAAAATATAATTTCCCTGATAGTCCTGCTGAGTATTTAGATTATATTATTGCAAGTAAAGACCATGCGAACCCATCGTATATAGAGAATAAGGTGTTACAGCCGCAATCTCCACAATGGACTGTTACATCATGGTTCCAAAAATATACGTATAATGATTACTCTGATCATTATCCAGTAGAGGCGACTATTTCTATGAAGTAGTTTCAAAAAGTTTCTTCGTAAAGAAGAAACTTTTTTTATTTGCAAACAGGAAAATCACACTTTCTTTCCAATATGTATAAGACATATTGAGAAGAGGAGAGAAAAATGTGGATCGAGGAATTTTTAAAGAAGTTCCATTACCGTGTGCATTTTTGGATGAAGTGGCTTTAGATAGAAATATTCAATCGATTATAGAGTTAAGTGGAAATAAAAAGATTCGTATAACGAGTAAATCGTTACGCTCTGTTCCGATTATGCAAAAGATACTAGCTGCAAATGATCGATTTCAAGGTATTATGTGCTTTTCACCTAGAGAGATTTTATTTTTAATAGAACAAGGATTTAATGATTTATTGCTTGGATATCCTGCTTACGATGAAAGAGCTCTGTATGAAATTAGTTTGTTAACAAAGAAAGGTTTCATTATAACTTGTATGGTGGATTGTGAAGAGCATATTGTGTATTTAGAAAACATTGCTGAGCAATCTAAAGGATGTTTTCGTGTTTGTTTGGATATTGATATGAGTAGTCGCTTCTTTCAATTTCATTTTGGTGTACAAAGGTCCCCAGTAAAAAATGTGCAGGATGCGTTGAAAGTAGTAGAAAAGGTGAGAAGGTCATCATATTTAATGTTAGATGGTGTAATGGGATATGAAGCTCAAATTGCCGGGGTGGGCGATTATATACCGAATCAATGGTTGAAAAGTAAAGTGATTTCGTATTTAAAGCAGAAATCAGTGCTAGAAGTTAAAGAAAGAAGAGAACATATTGTAAAAGCAATACAAAACATTGGTATTGAGCTAAGGTTTGTAAATGGAGGCGGAACAGGAAGCATAAAAACAACCGAGAAAGATAATTCAGTTTCAGAGATTACAATAGGTTCTGCTTTTTATTCTCCGAAGCTGTTTGATTATTATAAAGAGGTGAAATTTCATCCAGCGGTCGGATTTGCCTTACCAGTTGTTCGTAAACCAGTCCCGTTTATTTACACTTGCCTAGGTGGTGGATATATTGCTTCAGGAGCAGTTGGAAAAGATAAAGAGCCTGAAGTTTGGAGACCGAAGGGTGCAAAATTATTAGCTTTAGAAGGTGCTGGCGAGGTACAAACGCCAATTTTTTATAACGGCGAGGAACGAGTGGATATAGGAGAGACCATTTTGTTTCGTCATAGTAAGGCTGGTGAATTATGTGAACGCTTTCCTTTTTTATATCGTGTTAAAAAAGGAGAGATTGTCGGGGAGTATTCAACATATCGGGGGGATGGCCAATGCTTTCTATAAAGGGACAAAAGTGGAGAAATTGGACAGGGAATGTAGAAGGAACGCCGCATTATACGATGTATCCAGAAAGTATACAAGATGTAGTAGAAGTTGTGGGGCTTGCGCGAAAAAAGGGAAAGAAAATTCGTGTTGTCGGTTCAGGACACTCGTTTACTCCCCTTGTGCAAACGGAAGAAGTTTTAGTTTCTTTAGATGAATTGAAGGGTATTGTGAATATTGATGCAGAGAAGATGGTTGCTGAAGTATGGGCAGGAACAAAGTTATATGATTTAGGGAAGTTACTTGAGGAAAAAGGTTATGCGCAAGAAAATTTAGGGGATATTGATTCGCAATCTATTGCAGGAGCGATTAGTACGGGGACTCATGGAACGGGTATTACCTTTGGGAGTTTATCAACACAAGTTATAGAGATTACGGCAGTTCTATCTAATGGTGAGAGTATAGTTTGTTCGGAAGCTGAGAACGTAGAATATTGGAGAGCGTTTCAGTTGTCACTTGGAATGTTAGGTATCATTGTAAAGATAAAATTGAAGGTTATTCCAGCGTATTCACTCGTTTATGAAAGTGAAAAACAGTCATTATCCACTGTAATGAACAAACTAGAAGAATATAAGAAGCATCGTCATTTTGAATTTTTCGTTTTTCCTTATTCTGATGAAGTACAAGTGAAACTTACGAACGAAACAACGAATAAAGGCAGTGATTTGAAATGGCATAAACTAAAGGTGGAGTTACTTGAAAATAGGATGTTCTCTTTACTATCTAAAGGATGTAAATGGTTTCCTTCTATAAGTAAAGGCGTGAGTCGGTTATCAGCTAAAGCTGTACCAAACACAAAAATAATTGGCCCGTGCTATGAAGTATTTGCTACATCACGTACGGTGCCATTTTATGAAATGGAGTATAGCATTCCTTCAAAGTATATGAGGACGGTTGTAGAAGAAATCTCAAATCTTATTGAAAAGAAAAAGTATAAGGTGCACTTCCCAATCGAATGCCGCTATGTGAAAGGGGATGATATATGGCTTAGTCCGGCCTATGGAAGAGATTCAGCATATATCGCTGTTCATATGTATAAAGGTATGAAATATGCTGCTTACTTTGGCGAAGTGGAAAAGATTTTTCTAAAGTATGAAGGGCGTCCACATTGGGGGAAAATGCATACATTATCGTATGAACAATTACAATATATATATCCAGAGTTTCATTCGTTTTTACAGGTGAGGAAATCTCTAGATGAACTTGGAATGTTTTTTAATCCTTATGCGGAGAAGTTATTTATCCCGCTATTTGTCAGGCAGTAAGACCCCTACGTCAAAATTCAGTGGAAGCAAAGAAGTTAGGTGAGGGCTGATTAAAGTTTCACATTATGTATATAGAAAAAGCTGACAAATAATTATTTGTCAGCTTTTTTTAGTGTAATTGCATTTCTTGTATGACTAATATGTTCATAAAATAGTAGTTTATCCCGGCTAAATACATGTAGTAAAACATGAATAATAAATAGGCCGTTAATGATGAATAAGAATAACAATGTAACGAGTAATACTAAAGGCTCTGTGTGATTTAAAATAGAGCTACTAGAAAGAATATAATTGATTCCGCCTAACGCAAAATAAAATATACCGTAGCGAATAAATAGTTCTTTTAATGTAATACGATTTGATTTTCCTTTCACGTGAATGCGAAGCAATGCTTTCCCAATTGTTTTTCCGTTAGTAAAGTATGGAATAATAATAAAGTAAATAAGGATTGAACACGTAATGAAAATGAGTTCATACATATTGGTGTAAGATTGCATATTAGAAACGAAGAAAGAATTTCCTTTGTTTTTAACGACAGGTACGACGATAGATAAGAAAATCCAATCAATTTGCATCGCGATAAGGCGACGAATGAATCCGACTGGTTTCGTTTCCAAATCAATATGACTATCTAACTCGTTTGTCTTCGGAAGGAAGTACGTAAATATTGGTGCAATGATAAAACCAATTACGCCACCTAATGTATTTAAAAACAAATCATCGATATCAAATAATCGGTATGCACAATTGTATATACCGTATAATCCAGTCACTTGTGTTAGCTCGAAAAATAGTGAAAGGAAAAAGGAAATGCAAATTGTTTGTAAGAAACTACGTCGGAAATAATAACGTAAGTAAATACCGAATGGAACAGTTAATAGAACGTTAAAGGCAACTTGTAAAAACGCAGACTCTTTTAATAAGTAGAAATAAGTAGCTGGTTTCGTTAAAACTGCCGATGTATGACTACTAATCTCTTGTATGAAATAAAATGGTGCGAGTTGCATGTGTTGTGTATTAGCCGGTTGTAGGCTACAAGTATCAAACGTTTGTGGCAACGGCAAAATAACAAGAAAATAGGCATTTAATAAGTAAAGTAATAATGAGTATAAAATAAATGAGCGCCATTTATTTAAATAACCGTATTTTCGATAATTAAATATTAAAAAAGGGATTAAAAGAAACATTGCTAAAAAAGGAAATAAAATAAATGCTGTTTTCACTGGAAATAAATATGCAGTCAAAGTAAAACTCCTTTCAATAAAAATTCGTTTATCATTATAGCGCTAAAAATATTTAAATACAAAGTTAAAACCTTTCGAAATAGAAAAAATTACTAACTTGATAGGAATTAAGTTATAATAAATTAATATAAGGATATTGTGATTATATAAGTTGAGAGAGGGTACAAGAGATGCGATATGAACTTTTTTCTGTAAGTGGGGATCATATTACGACTTTTGAAAGTGCATGGCGTTTTCAGGAGGGAGAACAGATTTTTGTTCATGATGATCAAACAAAACGAAACTTTATTATTATTCGGCTGACGCATGATGTATTTCAAGAAAATAAACATGTTATTCGTTTGTATTGTCAAGAGAAGAAAGTGTATGCATAGGAGAAGCCCTCTTACAGTATGAAAAGTAAGAGGTCCTTATCTCGTTATTTGTGAACAGCCCAATTGATGAGGGCTGATTAAAGTTTCACTTTATCATTTTGGCCCTCGTAAGGAATAAAAAGAGAAGGGTTAATGCACATAGGTAGCATTTGATTTGGAAGAAAGGATATAGCCTTGTATTTTGTGCTTCAAAGTTTCATTGCCTTCTTTTTGAGAAAGCCATGTATGGTAATCTTGTTGTGTTTTCCATAACATACGAATCATATACTCTGCCTTATCATTTGTACGATGAACAGGTGAAAACTCTATGTTAATACAACCGTTCGTTCCGGGGAAAGGATAATATTGTTTAAGCCCATAAAGTAGCTCATTTTCATATTCGTACTTAATGTGAATGAGTTTAGTAACTATAAACATATAAACACCTCTTTTACGATAATAGTAGGAAAGATAGAATTACTGTAATAGTGAATTCGATAAATATTATACTATTCTGAAAATTATAAGCGAATAATAGGTTTTAACTGAATAAAGGTATAAAAAAGCGAGTCATTCTATTACACTAGATGACTCGCTTTTAATTTGTAAGTTTTACTTTATAAGAAAATAAGAGTAAGTACACCTACGATAATACAATAGAAAGAGAAATATTTTAAATTTCCTTTTGCCATAATGTTCATAAACCATTTTAGTGAAATATACGTCATGATAAATGTTGCGATGAATGCAACGACATATGGTACGAATAATGTGTCTAGATTTGGGTCATTTGCAATGTCTGTAATGCTTAACAATAAGCCACCTAAGCTAACAGGAATGTATAGTAAGAATGAGAAGCGAAGAGCTGTTTCTTGCTTCATACCAAGTAACATTGCTGCTACGATTGTGGCACCAGATCGGCTTATTCCGGGAATCAGTGCACAAGCTTGTGCTAATCCGACGATGATTGCATCTTTCATAGAAAGGTCGCCATCATTTTTACGACCGCGTAAATTTCTAATAATCCAAAGGCCGACAGCAGTAATAAGAAGGGAAACCCCAACCATCTTCACACCTTTTAAGTACTGATCGATGTAATCTTTAAATAAAACACCAATAACACCTGCTGGAATGGTTGCAATAACAAGATAAATAATAAAGAAGAAATCTGATTTTGCGTCTTCTGCTCTTGTAAATATATAAGAGAGACCATTCTTCGTTAGACGAATTAAATCATTTCTATAAATAAGTAATACAGCTAATAATGAAGCTGAATTAACAAGTAGTTCGAAGCTAAACCCTTCTATTTTTAGTCCTAGCAAATGTTGTGCTAAAACGAGATGACCACTTGAAGAAATCGGAATTGGTTCTGTTAGTCCTTGGAACAGACCGAGAATTAAATATTTTAAAACGTAGTAAAATTGTTCCATAATAACCTCCTTGTTTATTAGTTGAAAGAAACAACTTTTCCATTATAACAAAGATATGGATGAATATTGAAAAGAAATAAATATTCAAAATAAAATAAAAATCCCTTATAGCAGTATAAGGGATTCTTAATTTTAATTAAGAAGTCACTGTTCCTTGAAGACTTTTAGATAATTGAACATCGACTTTTTCAGCATCATGAATATGATTCATAATAGTAGTATTTAATTTTTGGAACATTTGTTGTGTGTTAGCGAATTCTCGTAATATGTCATCATTACAAGACTTTTGGTTTTCGATAGCCTTAATAACATTTGTAGCACCATTTTGTAACGTTTGAATCATAACTAAAATATTTTCAATTCTAGCATTTGTATCGGCGCTCATTTCTACACCTTCATCGACTAAATGTAAATTATCTTTTGTGTTATCATATGCTTTTTCAATTTCTTCTTGTATTTTTTTCGTTAAGTTGCCGATGTTTTTTGTACTTTCTGCTGTACTTTCCGCTAGTTTTCTTACTTCATTGGCAACGACGGCGAATCCTTTACCGTGCTCTCCAGCACGTGCGGCTTCAATACTCGCATTTAATGCAAGTAAATTTGTTTGTGCTGCAATGTTTTGAATGACTTCTACAATTTGCTCGATTTCCTTTGAGCGTTCGCTTAGATGATTCATACTATTAGACGTGCGTTGAGATTGTTCACCTAATTTATTAATTACAATAAGTAAACGGTGAACGGATTCTTTTCCTTCATTAGAGCAGTCAATAATTTCTGCAATAGACTGAATTAAGCTTTGTTCCTTTTGTAACATTTCATTATTTAACTCATTGGAATGTGTCGTACGTGTTGAAACATTTTCGAAACATGAACTTAACTGTTGAACTAAATTTTGAAGTGTATTATGTTGGTTATTTACAAGTTGATGCTCTTGGATAACGCTTTGTACACGATCGTGGATAGTAGAAATAGTCTCTTGCTTTTCGATATCTTTTTGTTTTAATTCTGCTTCTAATTCTTGTATACGCTCTTCTAATTGAGCAATTGTATGTTGGAGTGATTTTTTTTGAGTAAACATGTATTTATTTCAACCGCCTTCGAAAGTTATATTTTCTCTATATTTGGATTTTAGCATCTTTTGTATTTTTTAAATATAGGAATTGTTAAATATTTAAGAATCTATTACATTTTATTCATAATTCTCTTTTTTTCGTCACGAAAAATAAACTGTATTTAATCGTTTTGTAAACAAACTGTAAAATAAATCATGTATAACTGTATAAGAAGGGAGTCGGATTATGAACTATTTTAAGCGAATCAGCTGTCTAGTATTAGCAGGAATTATCGGTCTTTCTAGTACAGTCGCTGTTAAAGCAGAGTCAAACGACGAGAAACTTAACAACATGCAACAGCAATTGCAACAAAACGATGCAGAAATGAAAAAGAAAGAGCAAGAGAAGCAAGCTGTTAGTAAAGAAATTAAAGGTATCGAAAACGAACTACATAATTTAAATAATACAATTGCAAAAAATAAAGAGGATCAAGCTGCTATTCAACGTAAAATCGATGAAACACATAAGCAGATTGAGCAAAAAAAGCAAGAAATTGTCGTTTTGGAGGATAAAGTCCTTGCTCGTAAAGATATTATGAGAAAACGTATGGTTTCTGTTCAAAACAGTTCAAATACAAGTTTAGTAGTAGAAGTTGTAGTAGAGTCAAAAAACTTTGCAGACTTCTTACAACGTATGAACGCAGTTTCTACTATTCTAGAAGCTGATAAAGAAATTTTACGTCTACAAGAACAAGATCTTCGTCAAATTGAAGAGGACAAGAAAACAATTGACGAAAAAGAAGCATCTTTAGTAGTAGACAAACAAAAATTAGCAAAAGCGCAAGCTGAACTGCAAGATAACTTGAAAAAACGTCAAGATAACTTACAAACAGTTCAAGCTAAATATAATGAAGTTGCAAGTCAACTTAATTTAGCAGCGGAAGAAAAAGCTAAAATTGAATCAAATATGAAGACAGTACAAGAAACGATTGCTCGTGAGCAAGAAGCAGCAAGAATCGCAGCGGAAGAGCGTGCAAAAGCAGAAGCGGCTGCAAAAGCAGAGCAAGAAGCTTTAGCGAAAGCACAAGCAGAAATTGCTGAAAAGCAAAAGCAGGAAAAAGCTAGTAAACCAGCTGAACCAGTTGCTAATAATAATTCGAAGGTAGAACCTACCAAACCTGCACAACCTGAACCACCTTCTAAGCCAACTGCTGGTGGGAAAGAAATTTATGTAGAAGCTACAGCTTATACAGCTGATCCAGCGGAAAATGGTTATGCACCAGGTCAACAAGTATTTTCTGCATGGGGACACTATAACTTAACTGCAAACCCAGGAATGAAATTAATTGCTGTAGATCCAAATGTTATTCCATTAGGTAAGACTGTAAATGTTGAAGGTTATGGAGTAGCAATTGCAGCCGATACTGGTGGAGCTATTAAGGGGCATAGAATTGATGTTTTAATGCCAGATAAAGGTTCATCAAGTAGTTGGGGCAGAAGAACAGTTAAAGTTACAATTTTAAACTAACACGTAATCCAACTTTACAATACGTAGAGTTGGATTTTTTTATAATAATAATGTTAAGTTGAGTTTACATTTTGTTAAGGATAGCATACAATAATGGTGAGAGGTGGTAAATTTGACCATTTTAAACAGAGTAAAAGAATTAAGAGCTCGTTTTAACTTTACGCAAAGCGTATTAGCAGAAAAGGTTGGAGTAACGAGACAAACAATTGCAGCAATTGAAAAAGGGGATTACGTTCCTTCGTTGTTATTGGCACTTACGATTTGTGATGTGTTCCAGTTAAAGATGGAAGATGTGTTTGTTTTAAATAAGGAGGGAGAAGAGGATGAATAGAATTGTTTTTTCTTATATTATAAATGTACTCTATACTGCACTAGCATGTTGGACATTTGTTGAATTTTATAGTGTTATTACAGAGTTAGCAGATATAATTAAAAACGAGAAATTCCCATTTGAAGTATGGTTTAATGGAGTACCATTCATTTTATTATTTATTGGAGCAATTATAGTTACAATTTTTTATAGAATTCAAAAGAAAAAATATAAGAATTTATCTTTTTGGATGTATCCATTATTATTTCCGCTAGAAGATGAACGTGAAAAAGCGATTACGGATAAAGCTTGCCGAACAACATTTGTATCGTTATGGTTTGTGTTACCTTGTGCAGTTGGATTTTTAACTTTTTCGCCTATTATTAATGAATATCTTCCTGGATACCCATTATATATTCTATTTTCTATTTTCTTTATTCAAATGACAGTATTTCACGTATCACTATACAGAAATAAATTAGCTTAAAAAGAAACCTTCTTGCACCGGCAAGAAGGTTTCTTTTCAGCTAATACTTGTACATATGACGATATTATTTTATCATTTTATATAGAGTAAGATTTTGTAAGGGAAAGGAACTGTGTATGAATAAGCAAAGAATTTATAGTATAGTAGCAATTCTGCTATTTGTTGTAGGTGGCGTGTTAATTGGAAAGCCATTTTATGATGGATATCAGGCTGAAAAGAAACAGACTGAAAATGTGCAGGCTGTTCAAAAGATGGATTATGAAAAGCATGAGACGGAATTTGTAGATGCCTCCAAAATTAATCAACCAGACTTGGCGGAAGTAGCGAATGCATCATTAGATAAGAAACAAGTAATTGGTCGTATTTCGATTCCAAGTGTTTCAGTAGAACTGCCTGTTTTAAAAGCTTCTACTGAAAAAAACTTATTATCAGGTGCAGCGACAGTAAAAGAGAATCAAGTTATGGGAAAAGGAAATTACGCATTAGCAGGACATAATATGTCTAAAAAAGGTGTTTTATTTAGTGATATAGCTTCTTTGAAAAAAGGCGATAAAATTTATTTGTATGACAATGAAAATGAATATGAGTATGCGGTTACTGGTGTATCTGAAGTGACTCCTGATAAGTGGGAAGTTGTAGAGGATCATGGGAAAGATGAGATAACGCTTATTACATGTGTATCTGTAAAGGATAATTCTAAGCGTTATGTTGTTGCTGGTGATTTAGTAGGAACGAAGGCGAAGAAGTAAAAAAGAAGGTGAACTCTTTAAAGAGTTCACCTTCTTTTTTACTAATGTTGAGAAATAATAGAATATTTCGGTTCGTATTTAAGTATTCTTCTATTTATGTATAATAAAGTTAGAATTCTATATTTTGGGAGGAACAAGAGTGAGACAACAGGTGAAGAAACTTCTTTTAACAACGAGTATAGCGTTATTGGTAGCTCCAATTTCAGCTTATGCGCATCCAGGGCGTACAGATGCTAATGGCGGACATACATGTCGTACAAATTGTGAGAAGTGGGGATTACAGTACGGGGAATATCATTATCACAATAAACCAGCTTCTAGTAGTGGCGCAACGAGCCCAGCTCCTAGTCAGAATAATAATAGTGCTGTAGAAGCTGAGAGACAAGCAGAAGCACAGCGCAATACTGAGGCTGAAAAACAACGTGCTGCAGAAGCACAGCGTAAAGCTGAAGAAGAGAGACAACGTGTAGCCGAGGAACAAAGAAAAGCTGAAGAGGCACGTAAGCAAGAGGAAGCGCAGCGCCAAGCTGATATGGAAAAAGGTCAACTTGAAGGTCAAAAGAATGGAGAAACTGATTTTAAAGCAGGAAAAAATGATGCAGAAGTGCATGTAGCTGGAAAATCTGATGCATATAAACAAGCGTTTAAAGCGACTTATGCAGCCGCATGGTCTTTAGAAGAGCAGAAGAAAACGCATTTTGAAAAAGGAAAAGAACAAGGTTTAGCACAAGAGACGATGGACGATAGTCAAGTTGCTCCAGAGTTTAAGGTAAACTTTGCAGACGGGTTCAAAGTAGGGAATAAAGAAAGAACAGAAAAAATTGAAAAAGAGCAAGCTGAATTAGGGGAAAAGACAGGGAAAGAACTAGCTGAAAAGAATCCTGAAAATAGAGAGAAAGAAGTATACGTGAAGGCATATGAAACAGCGTATGAAAAAGGCTATAAGTCTACAAAAAAGGCAGTAGAAAAGGCTGGCTATAAGTATGCATTTGAAAACTATGATTTAAAAGTTCCTGCTAAGTATGAACGAAATGAATTGTTAAAGAAGTGGTTTACTGAAGGATTTAAATCGAATAAAAAAGCAGCGGAAATTCGAGAAGAAGGGTATAAAAAAGGAGACAGCTGGTTCTCATTCTTCTATAAGAGTTTCGTACCAAGTGAATATAAAGAACATAAAGAGCTGTACGAACAAGCAATAGAAAAAGGTAAAACAGCATAAAAAAGATGAGGAGAAATTCCTCATCTTTTTTAATCCATCCATTTCACTAATTTCTTAGAAATTAATAATAAAACACAGCCTAATACAATTGCCACAGCGCCAATAACTGTGAATACTTCAGCGTATCCAAGTGAAGTTGTGAAGCTTGCGAGTTGTCCGCCTAAAATGTTGGCGATACCTGAACTTGCTAGCCATACACCCATTAATAAAGATGCTAATTTTACCGGAGCAAGCGCACTAACCATTGATAGTCCGACAGGTGATAAGAATAGCTCACCTAACGTATGGAAAAGATACGTAAAGACGATAAACAGTAAGTTTGCTTTTTCTGTAATGTTATGTTCATCACTACCTGTTTTTAATGTAGCGATAACGAGAATGATATAACCGATACCGAGTAAGATCATACCAAGTCCCATTTTAGTTGGGATTTTTAAATCACCCTGCTTGCGAGTTGCAAGTTTTGCCCATAATGCAGAAATGACTGGAGCAAGTAAAATAATAAATAATGGATTGACCGATTGGAACCAAGATGTTGGAACTTCCCATCCGAACACAGAGCGGTCTACAAATTTGTTTGTATATAATGTTAATGAGCTACCAGCTTGTTCAAAGCCAGCCCAGAAGAAGACAACGAAGCATGTTAAAATGACGATAACTGCGGTACGTTGTTTTTCTTTTTTGTTAACGGTGTATCTCCTACTGATGGTTGTCCAGCAGCTGTTTGTAAATCACGAGTTGGTTTTTTACCGATATTACCAAGGAAGCGATTTGATAGTGTTGTAAATAAAATTTGTCCAATGATCATTCCGATTGAAGCGGCTAAGAAACCGTAACGGAATCCGTAATGTACAACGCCATCAACTGTTGTTTTGAATAAATTTTCTGATAAAAATCCGCAAACGAGTGGAGCTAAAAATGACCCGACGTTAATACCCATATAGAAAATGGTAAATGCACTATCACGTTTTGGATCGTTCTCTTCGTATAATTCTCCAACCAGTGTAGAGATGTTCGGTTTGAAGAATCCGTTACCTATAATAATAAGCGCTAATCCGAGGTATAGGCCTAATTGGTTTTGCAAGGCAAATAGTGTAAGGTTACCGATTGCCATTGTTATACCACCAATTGTGATTGCTTTTCGTCTACCTAGAAAACGGTCTGTTAAGTAGCCACCAATCATTGGTGTGAAATAACAGGCTCCAGTATAAAATCCGTAAATAGAGAGTGCCCATGCGGGACTAAACCCAAGACCACCGCTTACTAAAGCTGTCGTTAAATATAATGTTAATAATCCTCGTAATCCATAGTAACTAAATCTTTCCCACATTTCTGTAAAGAAGAGTAAGTATAAACCTGGAGGATGTTTCTTT
Source organism: Bacillus sp. 7_6_55CFAA_CT2 (assembly GCF_000238655.1). NCBI lineage: Bacteria > Bacillati > Bacillota > Bacilli > Caryophanales > Bacillaceae > Bacillus > Bacillus sp. 7_6_55CFAA_CT2. The sequence goes on from NZ_JH414714.1 coordinate 168,450, forward strand.
TTTCTTTGTTGTTCTCTTTCTAGTTGTATCGCTGATTCCATGTTATTTTCCTCCTGACACAAACAAAAACAAAGTTAATAATTTTGTACATTTAATATTTTACCTTATTAACTATTATAAGTCAATAAAGGTTGATTTTTCAGAAGAAATTGGAAAAGAGGAATAGCTATAGAATGGGTGTTTCTTTTGTGATAGACTATGGACTATGTTTTCTTTGTAAGGAAGCGGGTTATTGTACTTTTTATATGTGAAATTGATTTCATAAAAGATGAAATTAAAGAAGGAGAAAGAAATGAAATTGTTACAGAAAAAAGAAATTTTACTTATTAGCCTTATGTTATTCTCTATGTTCTTTGGAGCAGGGAATCTTATATTTCCACCTTTCCTTGGATATGAAGCAGGAGAACATGTTTGGATTTCATTAGTAGGATTTATTATATCAGCAACAGGTCTTCCTATATTAGGTGTTATCTCCATTGCAAAAGCAGGAAGTTTTCAAACGTTAGCGGGTAGGGTTCATTCTTCATTTGCAATTATTTTTCCATGTATCGTGTATGTATTTATTGGACCTGGGCTTGGTATACCACGTGCGGGAAGTTTAGCTTTTGAAATGGGGCCAGGTCAGTTATTCCCTGAAGCAGGAAGCGGACTATTGTTGTTTTACACAGTTATTTTCTTTAGTATTGTTTACTGGTTAAGTTTATCTCCATCTAAATTAATGGGATTGTTTGGAAAAGTATTGACGCCGTTATTATTATGTATGATTGCACTTATTTTTATAAAGAGTATGTTTACACCGGTAGGAGATATGAAAGAACCAATAGGGAACTATGGACAAGCTCCTATGTTTCAAGGGTTTTTAGATGGATATTTAACAATGGATGCGTTAGCTGCTTTAATCTTTGGAATTGTTATTGCAAATGCATTACGTGCAAAAGGTATTGAAGATGATAAAAGTTTAGCGAAATATATGAGTATTGCTGGCATTGTGGCAGGATTATTATTATCGATTATTTATGTCATCCTTGGATATGTGGGGGCAATTAGTGGCTCATTAGGAACATTCGATAACGGTGCGAAAGTGTTAGCGCAAGTTATGACTACATTATTTGGGCAGGGCGGAGTCGTTTTATTAGGTCTTATTTTTACTATCGCATGTTTATGTGTTTCAATTGGACTTGTTACGTCTTGTAGTCAATTTTTTGCGAGTGCATTTCCGAAAGTATCTTATAAAGTGTGGGCATTTATAGTAAGCGTTGTTAGTATGATCTTAGCTAATTTAGGATTAACGCAAATTTTAAAAGTATCAGTTCCAATTCTTGGATTTATTTATCCAATTGCATTAACTCTTATTATTCTAGGGTTATTCCATAAGTATATTGGAAAGTATGCATACGTATATGCAGTAACTGTTTTGGTTGTAGCGATATTTAGTGCAATTGATATTTTAAATAAAAATGTAATGATGAATCAGTGGACGTCAGCATTAAAATACATTCCGTTTTATACAGAAGGTGTTGGGTGGATTGTTCCAGCTATTGTAGGCATGTGTCTTGGTTTCATCGTTAGCATTGTTTTAAATAAGAATAACTGAGTAAAAAGGTGTTTTCCGATTTTGGAAGACGCCTTTCTTTTTTTGGAAAAAATACTATTGAAAATGAATAGACTAAGAGTATGATAAAGATAATTGGTAATATATAGGTTTAATGAGAGTTACAAATGAGGGGGGAGCGTATGAAGAAGGATTTGGATAAGAAAATAGAAGCACTCGAAACGGCAATTGAAACAATTCAAGAAGCACTTGCTGAATTGAAAGTGAAGCAAAGGGAAATAGAAGTAGAAAACGCTCAGCAACATGTTAGTAAGAACAAGAAAGAATATATTGAAACGGTAATGGAGGAAAAGCCAAAAGAAGAAATAGTTAAGATAAAAGAGCCTTTGCAAGAACGTGAGGTAAAACAAGTAGATATATCTGCTTTTAAACCAGAGCCATTTAATATTATTAAGTTTTGTCAAACATGGTTACCGCGTGTATTTGTCGGTATTATGTTGCTTGGAGTGATCTGGTTATTTAAAGCAGGGGTAGATGCTGGCTTATTAACACCAGCGATACGAATTGTGTTTGGTATCGCATTATCTATCGGGTTGTATTATATAGGAGATATTCAAATTAAAAGAGAGCGGCAAGCGTTAGGATTAGTATTAGCTGGAGGAAGTATTACCGGGATTGTTCTAACAACGTTTGCAGCACATTATTTATATGGATTTATTCCGGCAAGTGTCGCGTTTCTCTGTAATATTGCATGGGTTATTTTAGGTATTTATTTAGCGAAAAGATATCAATCGGAATATCTCACTATTTTCGTAGCGGTCGGAGCGTTCTTCGTACCATTCTTGTTAAATAGTACGACTCCTAATCCTTATATTTTCTTTGGATATGAGACAGTATTAACACTTAGTTTATTATGGTATGCGTTGAAAAATCGTTATAAATACTTATATATGATTTCTTACGCTGTTGCTGCCATTGTCCTTTTCGTTTTCTTTGCTGTTATGTCAATGTTAGTAGAGAACTTGCAAATACAGTTAACGATTGTATATGGTTTGATTCATTTACTATTATTTTGGCATATGTTTACGGAGAGAAGTTTTATACTAGAACCACGTTTGGCGATATTTAGTGCAAATGCAGTGTTCTTTATACTAGCTATTTCAAAAATACCTGATTTTACAACATGGGGATTAATTATTAGTGCAATCGTGCATGCCGCTATGTTCGTATTTGAATATAGGAAAAATAGACATTCTACATTTACAAATCTCTTATTTGGTTTCGCAATGGGAGCATTTAGTTTAGCAATTTTATATGAGTATAGTTTAGTGAATGCAGCGATTGTACTATTATTACAAGGTTTCCTCGGCATGGTCACTTCTATTAAAGTAAAACAACAGATAAAATTGTATGTTAGTGCGACGGTTTACGCAATTGGAATGATACAGACTATTTTTAGCCCGTTTGATCAATTTATTTCGGCAGGCTTTGTTGCTCATCTTATTTTAATAGGAACGTTCTATTATTGCATGAGAGAAGCGAAAGAAGTATTAGCGAGCTTCGGCAAATATATGTATTCTATAGTGCTCTATTGGTTTATGATAATTGTATTTATTACAATTACGAGAATCGGTGAAGTTTTATCTACAGATGGAAGCGTAATTAGTGTATCAGTATCGTTATTATGGATGGTATATGCATTATTTGCGGTTTGGTTTGGAAGAAATAGAAATATGAATGAAATATTATATGCTGGTTTAGTCGTTTTAGTCGTAACGGTAGGGAAGTTATTCTTACTTGACTTACCAGAGGTATCGATGATGATTAGGGCAGTGTTATTCCTAATCGTCGGTAGTATAGGTATCGTTATTTCAAGAATGTTTTTCTCGAAGGAAGAGAAGTGAGAAGAAGGCAATCCATGTATGGATTGCCTTTTTTATTATTTCTTATTAATTGTTACAGTTTCATTATATTTCGTTGTTGTATTTTGGCGTAGACGAAGCGTTGCTTGTCCAATTGTATTTGAATCAATCTGTACATTTACAACTTTCTCAGCAGAGCCTAAGCTGTTTGTTGTGAAAGAAAATGCACTACTATATCCAAAAGTAGATGGCCAAGTGCCGTTTGCATTTTGTACTTTAGCCACTTGTGTTCCACCAGTAGTGAAGATACCTAAAGAATAGTTGTTATACGTTGTATTAGGTAGTAAGTTGTTTACTTGAATCTTCATTTGGAAAATTTCATTGTTTGGTAGAATGCTAGGGTGTGTAACGACGTAGTCGCTTGTTGTTACCGCACCGTTATAACCGTATGAACCTGGTTTAAAAGTATTTGTATTAAACCATTGATAACCTGCATTTGGTGCACTCCAAGGTTCAGGTTGTGGTTCTGTTGATAAGCTTGGCTGTTCAAATGTTTGTAGAGCTGTAGGTGAATCAAGTTGTAAACCATTTACTTGATCTAAACTTGTAAATGTCTCTTTATTTGATAACCAATTTACGATGTTTTCTAATAAGATAGCATCGTTTTCTTCTTTATAACCATCGTAAGTTTTCTTTGTTTGGCCAGAATCTTCACGAACGTACTTTGGCGTAGCATCTTCAACAGGAGAAGAGTCACCAATAAAGGCAGCTTTTCCAAGTCCTACTTTTGCAATTGCAGCATATGGGCCTTCTGCAATACCACCGCCATTATAAACGCCGCTATCAACAGCGTTATTCCATTTTGATGGATTTTCTGGAAGGTAAACAAGTCCTTTTGCTAGTTTTGGATTTGTAATTGCCAGAGTAGAACCAGCATGCATTGCTACAGACGAAACACCTTTTGTAATTCCGAAAGATTGTTCAGGCGATACAATTGTTTTCGCTGAAACATCACCAAGTGCATTGTAGCGGAAGCGAATACCGAAGTTGTCAGAGAGCCAATCAGAGCTTTCTACTCCTTGCATAGCTTGTGAATTTGTTTCTTCATTAGACATTCCTTTTGCTGGATTATCCCAAGCACCGCGTCTATATCCATTAAATACTTCAGAAGAGTCCCAGCGATTTTTATTACGATCTGCATTGTAATGATCAGCAATAAAGAAGATACTACCACCATTTTTTACATATTGTAACATAGCGTCCTGCTCAGATTTTTTGTAAGGAATATTAGCTTCTGGAACGATAAATACATTGTAATCTTTTAAATCTTCGTACGTAATAGGTGTTGATTTACGAAGTTCCTTTACGTGATATCCGTTTTTTGCAATGCCGTTTCCGAAGTCAGAAAAGCCGCCGTCAATAACCCAGTCAGCTGTCCCAGCAGTTTGACCGTGTGTATTATCAAATAATACTTTCTTCCCATTGTTTTGATTTACAACTTTTGCAGCAATTTCAGGAGCTGGGTCTACAGAGCTTTCGGCATAAGTAGACGGTATGAACGAGGTCCCTATACTTAGTGTAATTGCTGTTGCTAAAGAAAATGTAATCCATTTTTTATTCTTCATAGAAGAATCCCCCTAATAATAAATATATGTGCTTTAATAATGTAATTTATTTTTCTGTAAAAATAAAGACGGAAAACATAAAAAATATTAAAAGATTGTAAAAATACCGTGAATTTTGTTGAGAAATATTTATATAGATATAAAAACATCCCTTCCAAGTAATAAGGAAGGGATGTTTTGCTTAACTAATTTTTGAGTTAGGTGTTTCATCAATCTTATGAAACCCTTTCATGTAATATACGATTGCTAAGCCGATAAGCCAAATTGGGCCGACAATCAATGCAATTCGTGTATCTTCTGAATACGCCATTATACATAAGACTAGTGCAAGGAAGGCAAGTGAGAAATATGAGCTTAATGGGTATAAAGGCATTTTATATGATAACTTTTGTTTATTTTGAGTAGGCAAGCTTTTACGGAATTTAATTTGAGCGACTAATATAATGCCCCAAGTCCAAATTGCACCAAAAGTTGAAATGCTAGTAAGCCATGTAAATACCTTTGCAGGTACGAGATAGTTTAATATAACACCAATGAGTAAAACGATAGCAGTTGCTACAATTCCTTGGCTTGGAATACCGTTTTTATTTAAACGACCAAATCTTTCAGGAGCTTTTTTCTGCTGAGCTAATGTATATAGCATACGGCCTGTACTAAATAAACCACCGTTACAAGAAGAAAGAGCTGCTGTTAATACGACAAAGTTAATAATACCTGCTGCTTTTGCGATACCAATTTGCTGGAATGTTAATACAAATGGACTGCCTTTCTCACCAAGTTCGTTCCATGGATAAATTGCCATCATAACGAATAATGCCCCAACGTAAAAGAGTAGAATTCTCCAAAATACGTTATCAATTGCCTTTGCGAGTGTTTTCTTCGGATTTTGAGCCTCACCAGCTGTAACACCGATTAATTCAACGCCTAAATAAGCGAATAGTACCATCTGCATGGAGAGTAGTAACCCAGAAAATCCATTTGGGAACCAGCCACCATGTGACCAAAGATTTGAAATACCAGTAGCGATACCACCGTTTCCGAATCCGAATAAAATAATACCAGCTCCGACTACTATCATACAGATAATTGTGACAATTTTAATGAGAGCAAACCAAAACTCAAGTTCTCCAAATACTTTTACCGATAAGAAGTTAAAAGCGCTCATTAATAATAGAGCAAGTAATGCCCAAGTCCATCGCGGGATATCAGGGAACCAGTACTGCATGTAAATGCCAGCTGCTGTAATTTCAGCCATACAAGTAACAACCCATAAGAACCAGTAATTCCAACCAGTAATATAACCAGCGAGTGGTCCAATATAATCATATGCATATTTACTAAAAGAACCAGCAACAGGTTGTTCAATTGCCATTTCCCCAAGCGCTCGCATAATGAAAAAAATAACGAGACCGGCAATCATATAGCCTAGCAAAATAGAAGGACCTGCTAGTTTAATGGCGGAAGCGGATCCTAAAAATAGCCCAACGCCAATAGCTGAGCCCAGTGACATTAAAGTAATATGTCGTTCTTTTAAACCACGATTTAAAGTTCCAGATTTGTTTGTGTGCTGCATAAGAAGAATCCCCCTTGTAGAGTGAACGATATTTGAATGTGTTTATTAAATATTTAACTATTTCAAATTATAAAACAATTCTATCTGTTATGCTACAAAAATAATCATAATAAACTGTACTACATCTGTACTTGTCAGACTTAAACTTAAAATTCGAACTATTAGGGAATATATTGACTCTTCTTTTTATTGATTGTTAAGATTAAGTATTATATTTTCTCACATACTAGTAAGAAAAAGAATGTGTGATAATAATTCAGGTGTAGGAAGGGTACATAAGCATGTTTCAATTACAAAAATATAACACTTCTGTGAAGCAAGAGTTTTTAGCTGGCATCACAACTTTTTTTACATTTGCGTATATTCTTGTCATCAATCCAAAAATATTATCTGATGCAGGTGTACCATTTGACCAAGCGTTTACAGCAACAATTATTGCAACCGTTGTTGGAACAGTAGGTATGGCGATTTTCGCGAATTACCCGATTGTTATTGCTCCAGCTATGGGAATGAATGCATATTTTGCTTATTCTGTTGTACAGAAGGCAGAAGGGATTACATATGTAGTTGCCTTTTCAGCTGTATTTGTAACGGGGATTATTTTTCTTTTATTATCTTTTACTTCGTTTAGGCAAAAGTTAATTTTAGCAATTCCTGATAGTTTAAAGCATGCAATTGCAGGTGGAATTGGACTATTTATTGCTTTTATTGGATTGCGCCTTTCTGGAATTATCGTGGATCATCCGTCTAATTTAGTTACGATTGGTGATTTTCATTCTCCAGCTGTTATTTTAACTTTAATTGGTTTAATATTAGCGGCGGTATTAATGACATTGCGTGTGAGCGGTGCATTATTTATTAGTATGATTGTGACAGGAATTATTACCTTCTTTACAGGGCAATTGAAGTTTGCTGATAAAATTGTGGCGATGCCTCATTTACCAGAGGGTATCATCGTTTCAAACCCAATCAATGCCTTTTCAGATGTAATTGAATACGGATTATACGGCGTTGTATTTTCATTTTTACTTGTACTTTTATTCGATACAACAGGTGCATTACTCGGTTTAATTACAGACAATACAGAGAAGCGTTTTGGTAAAGCGTTTATTGCAGATGCAATTGGCGGGACTACAGGTTCTATCTTTGGAACAAGCCCAACAGCAGCGACGATTGAATCATCAGCAGGTATTGCTGCAGGTGGTAAAACTGGATTAACAGGAATTGTAGTTGTTGGTCTAACAATTATAACGGCATTTTTTAGTCCTGTTATTGCTTCTTTATCAAGTGTAGCCGCTATTACAGCTCCTTCATTAATTATAGTAGGTAGTTTAATGGCACAAAGCATTCGAGATATTAATTGGAATGAATTTGAAGATGCGTTACCAGCATTTTTAATTTTTATAGGTATTCCGTTAACATCTAGTATTGCAAATGGAATCGCAATTGGATTTTTAGTATATCCAGTCTTGAAAATTGTGAAGGGTAAAGGGATGGAAGTACATCCATTACTATACTTATTTGCATTCTTATTTGGATGTCATTTATTCTTATAATATAAATATAGGAGAGGGCCTTCTTATGGGAGGCTCCCTTTTTGTGTATAATAAAGTGAAACTATGGGCAGTAGGGGATATCCTCACTGTGTATTAGCCCGCACCAATCGGGATAAGATGAAAACTTAATTGATTTTGTAAAATATAAATTACTTAATGGAATGTATATGTTACAATATAGATAGAGGAGGAACATGAATGGCTGTAAGTAAAATAAAAGTCGCGCGTGTTCAGTTAGATTTAACACAGCAACAATTAGCAGAAAAAGTAGGCGTTACAAGGCAAACGATTAGTTTAATTGAGAAGGGGAAATACAATCCATCTTTAGATTTATGTTTAAAAATTTGTTATGCAGTAGATAAAACGTTGAATGATTTGTTTTGGGAGGAAAAGGAGTGGTAGGATGAAAATCGTGAAAGATGAACGTTTAATGATTGAAGGGTTAAAACATATTAGATTAGCTTTCATCTTACAAAATATCGTCATACTAGCTATCGTCTTTTACCGCTATGTCTTGCAAGGGGCAGGATATGAAAGTGTTTCGGATTTATTAATGGTATTTATGGGCGGGATAATAATTATTAACTTTTTAAATCTGAAAAATTCAGTGGAAGTGTATGAGCATACGGGCGGAGTGTCGCGTCGTTATTTTATGAAGCTATTATTCATTCCGGTGGGTATTATTATTGGGATTTTAGCTATTTGTATCGTTGTAACACCAGATATTTCGATAAAGGAAATTAGTATGACAGGACTTATTATGTTTGCTTGTTTTTTAGTTCCTAGTTTGTTTATATACATATATATGAAAAAATAAAAAGAGAAGATTGAAATATAAGAAAGGCTTTCCCGTATTGAGGAAAGCTTTTCTTATATCTTTTTATACAAAACTTTATGAAGGCCAATTGGTTCAATTTCAAAAATTTCACCATGCTCCTGAAAGCCTAATCGCTTGTAATAGTCAGTTACAGTAATTCGGCCATTACACCATAACATATTTGCTTGACGCTCTTGTAAGATTTGTTCTGCATTCTGAATTAAGGAGCTTCCAGCGTGGTTGTTTCGAAACTCAGGTAATGTGGCCATTCCTCGTAGACGATAATGAATACCGGCTGGTAGGTCAGGGTATATTTCTTTTGAGAAGGAAGCGATACTAATTAGTTCATCGTTTATAAATGCGCCTAAGTGGAAGGTGTCTGTTTCATAATCGGAAGGATATTTACAATCTGCTAATGTTTGATTGGGGCGTAAAATTTTTTGACGTAATACGTAAGTTTCAGATCCCTCAATATTTTTCACGATAATCATATTAACATCCTTTCTTATAAGGCCTTTTCTGTTAATTGTATAAAGAAATAAGCAGGTGCGGCGAGAAGTCCGAGTATGCTAGCAGTTCCGAGAAGGAGTGAAAGTAGGAGGCAAGAATATTTTATTCCATTCGATTTTTTCCATCCGTAACTACAAATCTCAATACTAACACCGATGAGAATAATGGCAACGAGTATTTCTGCTAATAATAAAAGAGCTAAAGTTACAATAGACATAATGTGATCCATCCTCATAATATGTGATAGTAACATTTTACCATATGAAGTTAAAAAAATGCCCTCAATTATGTGAGGG
>NZ_JH414714.1:178692-204752 GCF_000238655.1 Bacillus sp. 7_6_55CFAA_CT2
TACTCTAATATGTTTTTTAGTGTATCAATATGTTCTTTTGAACCTGTTACAAGTAATGTGTCACCGTGTTGTAGTCTTGTATCACCATGTGGTATTAATGCTTTGTTACCGCGGTAGATTTGAATGACAAGTACATCACCTAAAAACGGGAGGCGGCGAAGCGCAACGCCGTTATATTTATTGCTGCGCAGTTCAACTTCACGTACTGTTTCGTTTGCTGTTGTAATTAAGCGAACGAGACTAGGTTTATCAATAAGTGCACGTAATAAAATACGTGTAGAGTTAATTGTTGAGAATACAGCGATATGTTCTTGCGTTGCTTTTTCTTGTAGAAGTGGATCTTCTACACTTGCAATAACATGTTCAACACCTAGCTCTTTTGCATGTTCTGCCAATAATAAGTTTTGTTCATCATCGCTTGTTGCAACAACGACGCGATCTGCATCAAATGCTGTTTGTTCAGTTAATGATGCGATTGTGATGTCATCTAATTTCACGATAGGGAAGTCATGTGATTTCGCTTCTTCATCATTTATTTTGTTTTGACGCATCATATATAGCGTTACGTCATAATCTTCTCGTTTTAAATCTAGTGATAACGGAAGGGTAATTCTGCTCGCGCCAATAATAGCTACTTTTGGTTTTGGTGTTTCTACTTTTGGGAACATTTTTTTAAACAATATAGGTGCAAAAATACAAGTAATAACTGCGCTTAAAATAAGAGAGGCAGATAAACTTGGACTGATGATCTCCAGTTTTTCACCAATTTGTGCAGCCGCAATAACTAGAGAAAGTGTCGATGTTAATAAGATTGCACTTCCAAGTACGATATTACGTGGATACCATTTTCTTAAGACGAGTGATGGTAAGAGTTTCGAAATAAAGAGTCCTACAATTAAGATTGGAATCATGAGCATGCTAGAAGGTTCTTTGAAAATAGACCACACCTCTAGATTTACACCAACCATTACGAAGAAAATAGGGATGAAGAAACCATAGCCGATAGAATCAAGTTTTTCCACCATATCTTCATTTGGTGATAATAACGATACAAGTACACCTGCTAAGAAGGCGCCTAAAATATTTTCTGCTCCAACAGATTCCGATAACCCAACTAAGATTAAAATGAGTGCAAAAACAGCTCGTGTATCAATTTGTACACTACCAGCTTTTAAACTATCTAAGTATGGAATGTTTTTAAAGCGTTTTGCAATAAAGTAAATGACAATACCGGCACCGAATAGAATAAGTAAGAGCCACATACTCTGACCGCTTTCGGAATTTAATCCGACAAAAACAGCGAGTAAAATCATTGTAACTAAGTCTGCAATAACAGCAACTAATAAAATGATTTGTCCGATTGCAGTTTTTCCTAGGTTGTTCTCTTTTAATGTTGGTACAACAACACCTAAAGAAATAGTTGAAATAATTAAAGTCATGAACATTGCATTATCTACAAATCCTAGCCATACGAATAGTAATGATAGGGCATAAGACAAGATGAAAATAAATAAGAAGATAATGCTTGCTGCTTGAAATGTATTTGGCTCGTTTGTCGTATTCTTTTTCCCTTTTTGTTTAAAGATAGAAAAATCAATTTCTAAACCGCTTAAGAACATAAGGAAGATAAATCCTAATGTTGATAAAACTTGAAGCCATATATCTGGCTCAATAATATTAAACCCACTTTTACCTACAAAGATTCCTGCAATAATTTCTGCAACGACCACAGGAAGTGCTTTTAATTTAAAGCGTTGTAACAAAAGGGGAACGAAAAACGCGATTGCAACGACAACCATAAGTGATAGAACAGAAGTATGATGTTCCATTGCGTTCTCTCCCTTCAAATAAATATAGTACCTATTTAGCCATATAATAGGTAGAAAAGCAACGCATATGGATTCGATTTCATAAAGAAAGACTTTTCTTAACATTTGTCATAATAAGTATATTTTTCATGATTATGCTGTTAATTCCGTAATGTGGATGTAATAGGGGGGGATAAAAAAAGACTGCTGAGGAATCTCAGCAGTCTTTTTCATGTACATTACATTGAGAAGAAGATCCATACAGTTAAACCAACTGTTGCAGTTGCAACGAAGAAACTGTATATCATTGTAAGAATTTGAACTCTTCCTTCTCCTTCTTTTAAATGCATGAACATAATTAATTGTAACAACGCTTGCGCAACAGCCATTATGATAATAGTTGTTAGGACTGTTGAAAGTGGCAATGTTGTGTAAAGTGCCACGTATAACGCTAGAAACGTTAGTGCAAGCGATAAAATAAATCCGAAAACGTGTGACCAAGGGAATCCGCTATGCGCATGTCCGTTTGCTTGGTTGTTATTTTGACCCATTTACGCCACCATCCCGTTCAAGTAAACTAGTGTGTAAATAAAGACCCAAACAAGATCGAGGAAATGCCAGTATAAGCTGATAATAAATACTTTACGAGCTGTAACTGGTGTTAAACCTCGTTTTAAAATTTGGATAATAACACAAATTGCCCAAATGATACCGCCTGTTACGTGGGCTCCATGCGTTCCAAGAAGAACGAAGAATCCAGATAAGAAGGCACTTGTTTGAATTGTTGCACCTTCACCAATATACATAATGAATTCTTCAATCTCGAAGAATAGGAAACCTGCACCTAAAAGTAATGTAAGGACGAACCATCCAAGCATCGCTTTTTGGTTGTGCTTACGCATTTCGTGAATTACGATACCACATGTGAAACTACTTGTTAAAAGTAGTAATGTTTGAATTAAAAGCGTTTTAAGTTCAAACAGTTGCGCTGGTGTTGGGCCATCTGCCGTACGACCAGCAAGGACTAGATAAGAGGCGAAAAGTGTTGCGAACAGCATAATTTCAGCCCCAAGAAAAATCCAGAATCCTAGGATATTCAATCTGCTTTGTTCGGATTGATATTCCAAAGGTAAGCTTTTATCTAAAGCCGCCATGTCATTTCACCTCTCATGCTATATGTTCTGTTTTTTTAATTTCATCAACACTGATATAGTAACCTTCATCATAATCGAATGAACGATAGATTAAGCAAGCTAAAATACCAACTCCACCGATTGCTGCAAGCCAGAACCAGCTAAATACTAATGCGAAACCTGCAAGACCGAAGAATCCAGACGCAATAATAGGCACACCAGAGTTACTTGGCATGTGAATTGGTTTGATATCTTCTGCTGCTGGTGTAACTGTTTCTCCGCGTTTTTTCATGTACCAGAAAGCATCAGCTTCTTTAATTTCAGGAAGCTTCGCGAAGTTGTAATGTTGTACAGGAGAGTGAGTTGCCCATTCAAGTGTACGACCATCCCATGGATCTCCAGTTGTGTCACGTTCACCGTGACGTGCACTCCAAATTACGTTGTAGCAAAGAAGTAGGAAGCCGATACCCATCATTACCGCACCAACAGATGCGATTTGGTTTAGCCATCCCCATCCAAGACTTTCAGAGTAAGTGTACATACGACGAGTCATACCGTCTAAACCTAAGAAGTACATTGGGAAGAAACAGATGTTGAATCCGCTCATAAAGATCCAGAATGTCCATTTACCTAGGCGTTCATTTAACATATGACCAGTCATTTTTGGATACCAGAATGTGAATCCAGCAAGCATAGCGAATACTGTACCTGCGATTAATACGTAGTGGAAGTGAGCGATTAGGAAGTAGCTGTTATGGTATTGATAATCAGCTGCTGCCATTCCAAGCATAACCCCTGTAACCCCACCGACTACGAAGTTTGGAATAAATGCCAATGACCAAAGCATTGGAACTGTAAAACGAATACGTCCTTTATACAGTGTAAACAACCAGTTAAAGATCTTAACCCCGGTTGGAATCGAAATCGCCATTGTCGAAATCGAGAAGAATGAGTTAACCGCTGGACCTGCACCCATCGTGAAGAAGTGGTGAAGCCATACGACGAAACTTAGTAAAGAAATTGCAACCATTGAGTATACCATCGCACTGTAACCGAATAGACGCTTACGTGAGAATGTACTAATGATTTCAGAGAAAATACCGAATGCCGGTAAAATAACGATATATACTTCAGGGTGACCCCATACCCAGAACAGGTTGGCCCATAACATCGGCATACCGCCGCTCGCCATCGTAAAGAAGTGAGCATCGAATAGACGGTCAAATGTCATTAATGCAAGAGCAACTGTTAATACTGGGAAAGCGAAAATAATGATAATTGTTGTAATTAAGATTGACCAAGTAAACATTGGCATTCTCATTAAAGTCATACCAGGTGTACGCATTTTTAAGATAGTAACAAGGAAGTTAATACCGGTCATTAGCGTACCGAGACCTGAAATCTGTAATGCAATTGCGTAGTAGTTATTTCCTACGCCCGAAGTAAACTCTGTACCTGCCATTGGGAAGTAAGAAGTCCACCCAGCGTCTGGAGAACCACCAATTACGAAAGCGATGTTGAATAACATTGCTCCGACAAAGAATAACCAGAAACTTAAAGCATTTAAGAACGGATATGCAACGTCACGAGCACCAATTTGTAATGGTACTACAAGGTTCATTAATCCCATAACGAATGGCATTGCCATGAAAAGAATCATTACTGTACCATGTGTTGTAAAGATCCCGTTATAGTGTTCAGCGTTTAAATAAGTTGTTTCTGGGAATGTTAATTGTGCACGGATCATTAAACCATCCATACCACCACGGAATAACATGATAACCGCAGAAATAATATACATAGCTCCGATTTTTTTATGGTCAACAGTTGTTAACCATTCGTCCCAAAGCCATTTCCATTTTTTATACTTTGTTAGTACGAAAATGATTGCTAATGTCACAAGAACGATAGAAGCGTCTGCACCGTAAATAATCGGGTCACCTGTGACAAAGAATTCATCAAGCTTCACTGTGTTCACTCCAATCTGTTGGAATAATAGCTATTATTTTTTGTTTTTGTAGTAGTTGTAATCACAATATTCAAGTGATTTTGGATCTACATAACTTAAGTGGTGACTAGAGAATGTCATACGACCAACTACACCAGGTTTAACAATTTCGTTGTACTTAGCTTCTGTTAGTTTAGGAGCAGTTTCTTGTACTTCTTTAACCCACTTGTCATATTTCTCTTTAGTTTTTGCTTCAACTTCGAACTCCATGTGTGTGAATCCTTCACCAGAGAAGTTCGCACTACGGCCTAGGTAAGAACCTGGCTTATCAGCTTGTAAATAAAGATCCATAATCATGCCATCCATTGTGTACTTCATACCACCAAGTTCTGGTACCCAGAAAGCATTCATTGGGCCGACAGAAGTCAGTTTGAATTGAATTGGTACACCAGCTGGGATGTTTAAATAGTTAACGGTTTCAATTTTTTCCTCTGGGTAACTGAATAACCATTTCCAGTTTGCAGATGTAACATAAATTTCAACTGGTTTAATATGTTTGGACTCTTTCGGAACCTCTTCCGAAGCATAAGTTGCTTTTACTGTTGGAATCGATAATGCGATAACGATAATAACAGGAACAAGCGTCCAAATAATTTCTAGTAATGTGTTACCGTGTTGTTCAGGTGGCTCATAGTCCATATTCTCTGGTTTTTCACGATAACGAATCAAGATGACTGTAAACAGAATGAATACAATTGCGATAATTAATGACATAAGCAAGAATGACCAAACAATTAAATCATACTGTGCTTTTGCAACAGGTCCTTGCGGATTTAATACTGCGAGTTTTTTATCACAGCCACCGAGGAACAGAAGTAATGATAACGGAAGAAGCGAAGCCAACTTCCAAAACGCTTTCTTTAGTTGCACGATTGAAAATCTCCTTTCTCCTTGGATTGAAACTATGCCAATAAAACAATATAAACCTATTAATTTATAGAAGGCAATAGTTTTTGATATATTGTTAAAAAATAGACACAAATGCACACTTTTTAAGGTGAATATCATTTGTAACTTGATTACATTGTAAACTATTTTCCAGAGAAAAACGTGATTGTGAAAATTTTAAGATAAATAAAGTTATACCAGGATATCCAAGAAATAGAAAAAAGCTATCTTATGATAAGAAAGATAGCTGAATATTTTGTATATTTAGTTTATTTCTCGTGTGACAGTTCGTGGCTGTTCAAGTGTGACAATTTTTTTATATTTAACTTGGTATAAAATGTAACAAATAATCATAAATGGAACGCCGCAATAAAGAGCAATTCTTTGATCTGGAATGAAAGCCAAACTAACAAATGTAATGAAATTGAGCGAGAACGCTACGATTGGAACGAGTGGATAGAGCGGTGTACGATATTTTAAATCATTTATGTCGCCACCATTTTTCACGAAATTTCTACGGAAGAAAAACTGTGAAGCGGCGATTGACATCCAAACTACAACGGCAGCCATTGCTGCAATAGATGTTAAAACTAGAAAGACAGTATCTGCCGCAAATACACTTGTTAGTAAGGACAGGCTAGCGAAAATTAGGCTGAAAATTAATGCATTTAGCGGTACACCTTTTTTAGTTAATTTCGTAAATGCTGGACTTGCCATTCCTTGTTTTGCCATCGCCCACAGCATACGAGAATTTGCGTATAGACCAGAGTTAGCAACGGATAATACAGCTGTAATAATAACAAAGTTCATAATGTCTGCTGCATATGGGACACCGGCTACATCAAATACAAGTACAAAGGGACTTTCGACTAGATTAGCCTCTTGCCATGGGAGTAAACCTACAACAACTGATATCGCTAAGACGAAGAAGAAGAGAGTTCGCCAAATTGTGTTTTTAATTGCTTTTGGAATTGTTTTTTCAGGATTTTCACTTTCGCCTGAAGCGATTCCAATTAATTCTGTTCCTTGGAAGGAGTAATTTACTGTAATCATCGTAAGAAGAACAGCTAATGCACCATTTGGAAATAGCCCGCCATTTTCAGTGAAATTATGAAGCATTGGAGCTGGCTTTCCATTAAAGTCTAGTAGACCGAACATAACAGCGCCGCCAAGTACGATGAAAATAACAATTGTTGCGACTTTTACACTTGCGAACCAAAACTCTGCTTCTGCATATGCTTTTGCTGATAAAGCGTTGACGAGGAAGAGTGCCGCTGCAAATGTAACGCACCAAATCCATGAAGAAACGTCTGGAAACCAGCGTTTCATTAAAATACTTACAGTTGTTAACTCTACGCCAACTGTAACAGCCCAATTTAACCAATACATCCAACCGACAACAAATCCAAAACCAGGTGAAATGAATTTGCTTGCATAACTTTGGAATGAACCTGCTTCTGGCATAGCAACGGATAATTCACCAAGACATAACATCGTTAAATACATAACAAATCCACCGACTAAAAATGCAAGAATAGCACCACCAGGTCCGGCATTATGGACAATTTGACCAGATCCCATAAATAGCCCGGTTCCGATAACACCGCCGAGTGCAATCATAAATAGGTGTCTACTTTTCATTGTTCGTTTTAAATCTGTTTGTTCAATTTGTTGATTCATATGCCCTCACCCCGTATTTTCTTGAATGTGTGAACTTCGTTTTATTCTGAGTTTTTAATCATTAGTGGGGGATGCAACACACACTCGGTTTATTTGCTATGAAATGAATGGAGTATGTAAAAAAAGAACTATGACTAAATACTCTAAGAATGTTTGTTAACATGGTGATATCTTCACTATGTTAACAATTTTGATTTTAGCAAAATATTCTGGAAATGTATATTCATTTTTCTTTTTATTAAAAATAATTAGAATTTTTATAATTCATTCTATGAGCGATAATTCACATGATCTTTCTAGCAAACTAGTAAGAAGAAGGGTACAATGATAAGAGTTGTGTCTGTAAAATAATAATTAATGGAGTTTTGTTTATAATGAAAAAGTTAAAATATCTTTTTGTTTTTGGGATTATAATTGCTGCTGCGTTTTTTATAGGGAAAGATAAAATCATGCAAAAGGCGCAAGTTCTACGCCTAGAATTTCTATCTGAAATGAAAGAAGCAGCTATGATTGAAGATGTTCCGTTTATTAAACAATTACCAGAATTACCTCGAGGATGTGAAGTGACAAGTTTAGCTATGTTGCTGCAATATAAAGGTGTACAAGTAGATAAGATGCAACTTGCTAGCGAAATTCATCGTGTTCCATTTGAACAAAATGGTTTGCGTGGAAATCCTTACGAGGGATTTGTGGGAAATATTTATACAAAGGCAGAGCCTGGATATGGTGTGTACAATAAACCAATCTTTGATTTAGCAGAAAAATATGTTCCTGAAAAAGTAATTAATTTAACAGGTAGAGACATGCAAGATATATATAAAGTAATTAGTTCAGGCTCTCCGGTATGGGTCATTATTAATACGACGTTTAAGCCGCTAGCTGAAAGTAGTTTTGAAACATGGAATACGAGTTCAGGCGAAGTGAAAATTACATATTATGAGCATAGTGCAGTAGTAATTGGATATGATCAAAACTTTGTATATGTAAATGATCCTCTTAAAAATAATCCACGTTTGGCTGTTCCGCGAGCAGAATTTGAGAAAGCTTGGGAGCAAATGGGAAAACAAGCAATTACTATTTTATAATAATGAAAAAGTCATCTTTTGGATGGCTTTTTCTTTTTAGTTTATCATCACTGAAAATTCAGAACATTCTTTTAAAAGTTAACAATTCACGTTATAATAACATTTAACTTGGTGAAGAAGGGGAGAAGAGAAATGGATGTTGCAAAGGAACTTGTTTTGTTAAAAAATCAGTTAGTTGAGTGGAGAAGGCATTTTCATAAGTATCCAGAGTTATCTTTTCAAGAAGAAAAAACATCGCAGTTTGTGTTCGATATACTTCGGAAATTTCCATGTTTAGAAGTGTCACGGCCGACTAAATATAGTGTGATGGCAAAGTTAGTAGGTAAACATCCGGGCAAAACAGTTGCGATTCGCGCCGATATGGATGCTCTTCCTATTCATGAAGAAAATGAGTTTGATTTTATTTCTACATATAAAGGTGTAATGCATGCATGTGGTCATGATGGACATATAGCGATATTACTTGGGGTTGTATATAAGTTAGTAGAAGAAAGAGAGAAGATTAAAGGGGAGATTCGTTTTCTATTCCAACATGCTGAAGAGAATTTTCCTGGTGGTGCAGAGGAGATGGTTGCTGCAGGTGTAATGGAGGGTGTGGATTATATTATTGGTGCTCACCTTTGGGCGTCGTTAGAGGTTGGGAAAATAGGTGTTATTTATGGTCCTGCAATGGCTGCACCGGATGTTTTTAAAATTAAGATAGAGGGAAAAGGTGGACATGCTGGAATCCCTCATGAAACGGTGGATAGTATTGCAATCGGAACACAAGTCGTTTCGCAACTTCAGCAAATTGTATCTCGCCTCACGAATCCATTAGATTCTCTCGTAATATCTGTTACGCAATTTCATGCGGGGACAACTCATAATGTAATACCAGAGCAAGCCGAGATTGAAGGGACAGTGAGAAGTTTAAGACATGAATTACGAGGTGAAACAGAGAAGAAGATTGAGCGGATTGTGAAGCATATTACGGAATCTTACGGAGCGAAATATACATTTTCATATGAATATGGGTATCGACCAGTTGTAAATGACTATGAAGCTACAGAGCTTATTGAACAAACGGCCTTACAACTTTATGGAAGGGATAGAGTTGTTCGTTTACAGCCGACGATGGCTGGAGAAGATTTTTCAGCATTTTTACAAAAGGCACCGGGGACATTCTTTTTTATCGGAGCGGGAAATAAAGAGAAAGGTATTATATATCCTCACCATCACCCTCGTTTTACGATTGACGAAGATGCATTACCGATTGGAGTGGAAGTCTTTGTATCAGCCATTATGAAATTTATAAGTAAAGGAGAATGAGATGAAGAAAATACACATTCTAGCGCTTATCCCAGTTCTTTGTTTAGTAGTTGGGCCAATATTTGCGAATTCAGTTACTCCTTACGTATTAGGGATGCCATTTTTATTATTTTGGGTATTATTATCAGTGTTTATTACATCTTTTTGTATGGGGCTTGTGTACGTGTTTGATCCTGCTAATAAGGAGGATGTAAAATGACTGCATTACTTATCATTATTTTATTTTTGTTTCTCGCACTATTTTTAGGGATTCGGGCACAACATGGAAAAGATATGAATTTAGAGCAATGGTCAGTTGGGGGAAGAGGGTTTGGCACTATTTTTGTTTTTCTCCTTATGGCAGGTGAAATTTATACGACGTTTACATTTTTGGGAGGAAGTGGCTGGGCGTATAGTAAAGGAGCACCTACCTTTTATATTTTAGGCTATGGCGCTTTAGCTTATCTTTTATCGTATTTTTTATTGCCACCGATTTGGAAGTATGCGAAAGAGCATAACCTTGTTTCACAGTCGGATTTTTTTGCGAAGAAATATAGAAGTAAAGCGCTTGGGATTATTGTTTCAATTGTTGGTGTTGTTTCCATCATCCCATATCTTGTTTTACAGTTAAAAGGACTGGGAATTATCGTTTCAGAAGCTTCTTACGGAAGGGTGTCACCTGTTGTTGCGGTTTGGATTGGTGCTATTGTTATAACTATATATGTAATGGTTTCAGGTATACATGGTTCGGCTTGGACGGCCGCTTTGAAGGATATTATGATACTGTTTATCGTTATGTTTTTAGGTATATATTTACCGTATCATTATTATGGAGGATTTCAGCCGATGTTTGAGGCTGTAGAGGCAGCGAAACCGGGATTTTTATCTTTACCTGAAGAAGGAATGAGTATTTCTTGGTTTGTTTCTACTATTATATTAACGGCCCTCGGTTTCTATATGTGGCCTCATACATTTGCTTCTGCTTTTTCTGCAAAAAATGAAAAAGTATTTCGTAAAAATGCAGCAATTATGCCATTGTATTCTTTAGTTTTACTTTTCGTATTTTTTGCAGGATTTGCTGCTATATTACAGGTTCCGGGATTAAAAGGAGGGGATGTAGACCTTTCATTGTTCAGACTTGCTCTTCAAACGTTTGACCCTTGGTTTATTGGAATTATTGGTAGTGCGGGAGTATTAACGGCATTGGTTCCGGGTTCGATGCTTGTTATGGCGGCTTCTACATTGTTAGCGAAAAATATTTATCGAACGATAGTTCCATCTGCTTCAGATAGACAAGTTGCTAAGATGGCAAAATTATTTGTGCCTGTAGTAACGCTCGTGGCAGTTTTATTTACATTTAAAGGAGGAGAAACGATAGGAGCGCTTCTATTAATGGGATACAGTATCGTTACACAACTTTTCCCTGCACTTGTATGTAGTTTGTTTCCACGTCAAATTATTACGAAGCAAGGAGCTATTGCAGGAATGGGAGTTGGGCTATTAGTGGTCGCATATATTACCTTATCTGGTTCAACTATAGCCACGATGTTTCCGAGTTTCCCGCAGTATATAAAAGATTTGAATGTAGGTATAGTCGCATTGTTAATTAATATAATTGTGATGTTTGTAGTCAGTGGATTTACAAAAGGTGTATTTATAAAGAAAAACACTATAATAGTGGAAAAGTAATTCGTTTATCCCGCATTAACAAGCAGTAAGACCCCCACCTCAAAATTCAGCGGAAGCAAAGAAGTTAGGTGGGGGCCCTGCTGCCTGTAAAAGCCCGATTGGTGAGGGTTGATTAAAGTTTTACTTTATTAGAGCTATCTTTGAAAAGAGATAGCTCTTTTTTGTATATATTTTCTTCAATTAGCGGAATCTAACTAAAAACTTGTTGAAAAGGAAGTTAGGTGGGGAAATTGTTAGAGCTTGAAGGTAACTTATTTGAAGTTATGAAAGAAATTAGGGATGAGTTAGGTTCACCTAATGATTTAACAATTAGAGAAGTTGCTCTTGCTGGGAGTTTTACACGTTGTGCGGTTGTGTTTTTATGTGGGTTAACAGACAAGGATAATGTTTATAAATATGTAGTTCGTACTCTTCAATATGAAGAAGTGCAAAATGAAGCGGCTGTCGTTCAGACGTTATTGGATCGTTTTATTTCTATTGCGGAAGTGGGTAAGAAGACAACATTTCCGGATATTATAAATGCGATTTTAGCGGGAGATACAGTTATATTAATTGATAATATTCAAACTGCTATCATTATTAATAGTAGGGCTTGGGAGAAGCGAAGTTTAGAACCACCAGTGACAGAAGATTTAATACGCGGACCGAGAGTTGGATTAAATGAAGATATTAATGTGAATAAAATGTTAATCCGACGCAGCTTACGCGATCCAAAGTTGAGGTTCCAATCTTATATTATGGGGAAGCGATCGCAGAAAGAAGTAACCCTAGTATATATAGAAGATATTATTAATCCTAACATTGTAAAAGAGTTAGATCGCCGTCTTCAATCAATAGTGACAGATGTCGTTTTGGAAACAGGTACGATTGAACAATTAATTCAGGATAATAATTTATCCCCATTTCCACAGTTTTTGAATACAGAGAGGCCTGATAATATTATAGCCTCATTAGCGAAAGGGAAGGCGGCCATTTTAGTAGACGGATCCCCGTTTGCTCTTATTGCACCACTTGTCTTTGTTGATATTTTTCAATCTGTAGAAGATCATTACGAGCGCTGGGTGATTGGAACGTTATTAAGATTTTTACGTATGGGCTCAGGCATAATTGCGGTTTTGTTACCAGCTATGTATGTAGCACTTGTATCTTATCATCAAGGACTTATTCCTTCTAAATTGGCTTATTCAATTGCAGGTGCGAGGGAAGGTGTTCCGTTTCCTGCATATATTGAAACATTAATGATGGCCTTGACTATGGAATTAATACGAGAAGCTGGAATCCGATTGCCGAAACCGATGGGGCAAACGATAGGGATTGTAGGAGGTCTTGTAATTGGAGAAGCTGCGGTAAATGCAGGGATTGTAAATCCGTTTTTAGTTATTATTATTGCAGTTACTGCGATTGCTACGTTTTCGCTTCCTGTATATAGTATTACGATTACGTTCCGAATTTTACTTTTCGTCTTTGTATTAGCTGCAACGGCTTTTGGACTGTATGGGATTATTCTAGCTCTGATCGCACTTGCTATTCATATTACAAATTTAACAAGTGTTGGTATACCGTATACAACTCCCATTGCTCCTGCATTTTATAAAGATTGGAAAGAAGAATTTATTCGCATACCAAAAGCGATGTTGAAAGATAGACCGGAGTACTTACAAACAAAAGATTCTACAATACGTCCAAAGGAGCGAAAATAATTGAAACCATTTGAGTATGGCGATGAAGAGATTGGATCTCGGGAAATTGGGTTTGCGGTATCATCGACCATTATTGGTATAGGGGCATTGTCTATGCCAAGAGATATTGCTAACCAAACTTTATTTTCGGACGGTTGGATTATTTTGCTTTTGGGTGGATTGATCTGTGCAGTTTTAGGTTGGTTTGTGACGAGAGTGGCTATCTTATTTCCGAAACAAAATTTTGTTCAATATACGAGTGCGCATTTGACGAAGCCTGTTGCATACACAATTAGTAGCATTTTAGTATTAACGTTTGCTGCTTTGACAGCGTATGAATCGCGAATGATTTCAGTTATTTCTCAAACGTATTTATTTAGTGATACACCAATACAACTACTGTCTTTTTTCTTCTTATTAGTTGTTATTTATGGAATAGCAGGATCAAGAGCAGCCTTATTAAGGTTAAATGTTTTATTCTTGCCTATTGTTTTAATTGCGATAGTACTTCTTTCTTTATTGAATATAAATTTAATGGAAATAAATAATTTACTACCAGCTTTTCAAACGAAAGTAAGTCAATATGCTGTTGGAGTTAAAAATTCTATTTTTACGTTTATTGGATTTGAAGTAGCTTTATTTTATGCGGTGTTGCTGAATGATAAGACAGCGAAAAAAGCGCCAATGGCAGTCGCGAAAGCGGTGATGGTAAACGTGCTGTCATACATTTTAATTTATGTAACTTGTATTAGTGTTTTTACGTATATGACAACACGTGGATTGACATATCCAACAATTGAATTAGGGAAAGAAATTGAAATTGGTGGAGGATTTTTAGAAAGGTTTGATGCGATTTTTTTTACGACTTGGATTATTACTATTTATAACACTACAGCAATGTATTATGACGTCGCATCTTTATTGTTTTGTGCTATGTTTCCGAAAGTGAAGAAACATATTTTTATTTTCGTAAGTGCCCCAATTATTTTTATGGCGAATATGATACCTAGTAGTTTGAATGCTTTATCAAGTTATGGGACTTATTTAGCTTGGATAGATATGGGGTGTGTTGTGTTAGCACCTTTGCTCGTTTTAATTGTATATAAAATAAAAAGAAGGAATGGTGGAAATGAAACACCTTCTTAAAATTATAATGGTTATGGCTTTAACTGGATTTATGAGTGGGTGTTCTGAGTTAGAAGAGATAGAAGAAAGAGGATTTGTAGTAGGAGCGGCTTACGATATCGTGAAGGAGAAGAAAGCGAATCCAATTATGAAAGGGACCTATCAGATGGTACTCCCCAGTAAATTGTCTCAACAGGGTGGACAAGGGGGTGGGGATAGCGAAAATTATATTAATGTTAGTGCAAAAGCAGATAGTGTATTTGAACAAATAAGAATAATCGCTAAAAAAATTAGTCGTACGTTATTTTTCCCTCATATACAGGTGATTATTTTCTCTGAAGAATTACTTTCACATCCATACATTTTACAAAATACGTTAGATGTATATATTCGCGATCATGAGATGAGAAGAAATATTCGTTTGTTCGTTTCTAATAAAAATGCCGAAGCTATTTTAAAACAAAGTGCCAAGCCTGAAAATTTACCGGCGCAGTATATTGATATGTTAGCTGAACACCCTCCGAAAAATGCCCAAATGATTGAGGCTGCAAGAATTGGTGAGGTGCAGGAAAAGATGATCTCTAACCGAAGTTTTGTATTACCTATTCTGGAACTAACAAAACAAGGAGTACAAATGAACGGTGCAGCATTGTTTCGTGGAAAGGATAATAAGTGTGTAGGCAATTTGAGTGGGGAAGAAACAGTAGGGATGAATTATATAATAGGTAAAAAAATTGGAGGTTTTTTTACCATCCGTAAAAAGAATCAACTTATTACATATGAAATTCATAAGTTACGTCGAAAAATTAAAGTATCCACAACGAATGCTACAAAACCAAAGTTTGATATTCATTTATCTCTGGAAGGCACATTGGCTGAGTTGCATTTTAGTGATCATAAAAAGGTTTTGAATGAAAAGCGTTTAGAGAAGGATATATCGGAAGAAATGGAGAAGCGTATTCAAAAATCAATTAAACTTGTTCAAAAAAAATATAAGGTAGATGTACTAGAGTTAGGGGAAGTGTATAAGCGACATAATTATAAAGAGTGGAAAAAGGTAAGTAAGAATTGGGATCAAGGCGAAAATTACTTTAGTAATGCTGAAATTACTGTTCATGTTCATCCAACAATTGAACATTCAGGTTCAGCTTTACCGAAAAGAGTGAAATAAGGTGATGAAAGTTGTTTACTGGATTAGGAATTAGTTGCACGATATTAATGGCAGTTCTTCCAGGAACTATATATTTTATTCATAAAAAACTCACAACGTATGGAGCACAGCCGTGGAATACTGATGTGCAAAAAAAGAAACCTGAATAATTTCAGGTTTCTTTCGTGCAAAGCATATGTGAAGGGGGATACCTTCTATGTATGCTTTGCTTTATACAAGCCCTAACCAATGTACCAATTGTGTAGAGAGGAATGTAACAACAATGGCGATAACGGTAGGGATTGCAAACGATAAGAATGTCCATTTTGCACTTTTTGTTTCTTTGTATATATTAACAAGTGTTGTTCCGCACGGGAAATGAAGAAGTGAGAACAACATTGTGTTTAACGCTGTTAACCAAGTCCAACCATTTTCTAGGAATAGATTTTTAATTTGATTAAAATCATCTATTTCAGTTAAAGCCCCAGTTGATAAGTAAGACATTAATAAAATTGGGATTACAATTTCATTAGCGGGTAGTCCAAGAATGAATGCAGCTAGAATAAACCCGTCAAGTCCTAACATTTTAGCAAATGGATCTAGGAAGTTTACAAAATACATAAGTAAGCTTGTGTCACCGATAAAAATGTTAGCAAGTAACCAAGTTAATGCAGCCGCAGGGGCAGCAACAACTATAGCTCGTTTTAAAACATAGATTGACTTATCGAGTGTTGCGCGAACAATTGTATTCCAAACTTTTGGCTTGCGGTACGGAGGTAACTCAAGTGTGTAGTGAGTTGGAACCCCTTTTAATGCTGTTTTTGATAGTACCCAAGAAACAGTTAATGTCATAATAACACCAATTACAACCATTCCGACTACAACGCCAGCAGTAACCAATGTTTGCATACTGCCTGTATAACCAGCAGCCATAAATAGTGAAGCCATTAAAATTAACATAGGCCAGCGACCGTTACAAGGAACGAAGTTGTTCGTTAAAATTGCTAGCATGCGTTCACGTGGTGATTCAATGATACGTGTTGACATAATGGCTGCTGCATTACAACCAAATCCCATTGCCATTGTTAAAGATTGTTTCCCGTGTGCGCCGGATCGTTTGAATAAGCGGTCCATATTAAACGCGACACGTGGTAAGTATCCGTAGTTTTCTAATAGCGCGAACATAGGGAAAAAGATTGCCATAGGTGGTAACATAACGCTAATAACAGCACCGATACCACGGAACAAACCAAGTATTAAAATGCCATGTAACCATTCAGGTGCATGCGCTGCTTGGAACCAAGATGTTAAATATCCTTCGGCCCATCCGAAGAATTCGGCAATCATATCAGATGGTACGTTAGCGCCTGCAATTGTAAGATAAAAAATAATAGATAAAATACCGAGCATAATTGGGAATCCCCAGATTGGAGATGTGAAAATTTTATCTAGTTTTTCGGAACGATATAATTTATCAGTATTTGTATATTGGACAGATTCTTTACATATGCTTGCAGATGTTCGGTAAATATCTCCGACTATATCATCTCGTATATCTTCTTTTGAAAGTGTTTGTGCATGTTGAATAATATAGTCTAATGGAAGAGCTTTACTGGCTGAGTGAGATTCCATTAATTACGACCTCCCTTACAAGTGGTTCATTATGGTGTTTTTGAAGTGTAGTTAAGAAATTTTTATCTCCATCTAATATACGTAACGCAATCCAACGTGCTGGATACGTATTACCGAACACTTTATAAATTTGTGGTTCTAATTCCTGAATCATATTTTCAATTTTTTCGCTGTAAGTAATTTTAATTGGTGTTGGAATTAGTTTTTTATTTGCTACTCTTGCAATAACATTTAGCAAATGACCAATACCTACTCGGTTACGTGCTGAAATTTTAACGACAGGTACACCAAGTGATTTTGCTAATTTCTTTTCATCGATAACAATCCCTTTTTTCTCGGCTTCATCAATTAAGTTAATGCAAATGACTACATTATTTGTCATCTCCATCACCTGGAGTGCTAAATTTAAATTTCTTTCCATAGCAGTTGCGTCTATAACAACTACAGTTACTTCTGGTTTTTCAAATATAATATAATCCCTTGCTACTTCTTCGTCTGCGGAATTTGAGTATAGTGAGTAAGTTCCCGGTAAATCTATTAATGTATAATTACTTCCGTTATGTTCATATTCTCCTTCAGCTTTTAAAACAGTTTTTCCCGTCCAGTTTCCAGTATGTTGTTTTAAGCCTGTTAAAGTATTAAATAATGTACTTTTCCCTGTATTCGGGTTACCAGCTAAAGCGATACGATGTTTGCTCATCTGAAATCATCTCCTATTAATACCCCGAAAATAAGGGAGCTTTCTTCTTTACGCAGTGCAATAGTTGTGTTGCTCACTTGATAAGCGACCGGATCTCCAAGTGGACTGCGTTGCAATACTTTAATCGTCGCCCCCGGGATAAATCCCAAATCTAATAAGCGTCGTTTCATAGTTCCTTCTAATTGTATCTTCTCAATTTGTACAAACTCTCCTATTTTAAATTCGGAAAGTGGTTTTATATTAGCCGATACCATAAAAGTTACCTCATCTCTATATTTTTAGTTTGAGTTTAAAAAGTTTCCTTAGGTAAACTTTTTGTTAGTAATATAGTAGACTACATTGGATGATGCTGTCAATTGGTACTTTAAAAATATTCATTTAATTTTAGAATTGTTCCAATTTATTTAGTTGTACTAAAAAATATTACTGAAATTATTTTTAATGTGCATAAATTAGGTGTGTAAAAATTACAAAATACAGCGGAATTGTAAATGTAACTTTAATTAAAAGGGAAAAAGAGAGAAAAACATTTACATTGGATTTACATTGTTAAGAATAAATTTACATTACAGCTTAAATGGTGTGGATTTTGTTGGGTTCTTTAACTATAAATGTTGGGATTCCTAGTTTTTAAGGATTATTATCGTCATTTACTTAAAATTAAAAATTGCTTAACACTTACATAATATTATTGTCCTACAATGAATTTGTGTTCGAAAGAAGTAGACAAATGCGAAAAGTGATAATCCAAATGGGGGTACAAGACATGGTTATGAAAAAAGGTATTAAATTTTCTTTAGCAGCTTTAGTGGTAGCGGGTTCATTAGTGGGATGTGGAAAAGCAGAAGAGACATCAGGTAAAGATGCTAAAGGAAACGATAATGCAAAACAAGAATTGTCAGGTACGATAGCAGCTGCAGGCTCTACAGCACTTCAACCTCTTGCAGAGGAAGCCGGAAAGAAATTTATGGAGAAAAATTCAAACGTTTCTATTCAAGTGCAAGGTGGCGGTAGTGGAACTGGAATTAACCAAGTAGCTTCTGGTGCAGTCCAAATTGGTAACTCAGATGTTCCATCTGCAGATAAAATAAAAGATGCTAATAAGGCGAAAGAATTAGTAGATAACAAGGTAGCGGGTATTGCATTCGCACTTGTCGTAAATAAAGATGTAAAAGTTGATAACTTAACAGTACAACAAGTACAAGATATCTTCACTGGAAAAGTAACAAACTGGAAAGAAGTAGGTGGGAAAGATGAAAAAATCAACGTGATTAATCGTCCAGCTTCTTCTGGTACACGTGCTACATTTGAAAAAACAATTATGAAAGACGCGAAAATCAATGATGGAACTGGTACTACACAAGATTCTAACGGTGCAGTAGAACAAGCAATTAACTCTACTCCAGGTTCAGTAAGTTATTTAGCGATGTCTTACATGGTCGGCGAGAAAAAAGGTGCGCTACAAACAGTAAAAATTGATGGTGCTGAACCGAAAGTTGAAAACATTGCGTCTGGTAAATATCCATTTTGGTCTTACGAGTACATGGTAACGAAAGGTGAGGCAAAAGAAGCAACAAAAGCTTACATTGACTATGTAAAAGGTAAAGATTTTGAAAAGCAAGTAGAAGATATGGGTTATATTCCAATGTCTAAATTAAATAAGTAATAAAATTTATGGGGCTGGCTGCAAGGCCAGTCCTGTTCATTTCAATTTATGAAGTGGGGTCTGTCCTGTGATGAAGGGGAAAAAACAAATTAATTACGTAAAAAGTGAATATATAGGAAGATCACTTGTTACGTTTTGTGGTATTTTTATTGTTTTAATTACATTAGCTATTATTGCGTTTATTTGTGGTAAAGGTATTCAATCTTTTACACAAAGTGGTATCTCATTTACTGAGATGTTAACATCGACAAAATGGAATCCAAATGCTGATCAAGGATCCTTCGGGGCTTTAATTTTCATTGTAGGTTCAACGGTGGTTTCGTTAGGTGCGGTCATTATTAGTGCGCCAATTGCTATAGCTCTTGCTATATTCATGAATTTAATTTCGCCAAAGTTTGGAAATAAAGTATTGAAGCCTGTTTTAGAATTATTAGTTGGTATTCCTTCGGTTGTATACGGATTATTAGGGGTTACGATTTTAGTGCCGCTATTACGTGATTCGTTTGGGGGAGTGGGCTTTAGTTTAATTGCGGGTATTGTTGTATTAAGTATTATGATTTTGCCAACTATTGCTAGTATAGCTTCTGATGCAATACGTTCTGTTCCATTTGATTATTTAGAAGCTTCTTATGGTCTAGGGTCAACGAAATGGCAAGCGATTAGCCGAGTAATTGTTCCTGCTGCGAAGAAAGGGATTTTAACAGGTGTTGTTTTAGGTTTAGCACGTGCTTTTGGCGAAGCGCTAGCGGTTCAAATGGTAATCGGGAATACGATTAAATTACCAGAAGGAATATACAGTCCGACAGCGACGTTAACGGGTATTTTAACAATGGACATGACAAATACATTAAACGGAACTGCTTGGAACAATGCGCTATGGACTTTAGCAATGATTTTACTTGTTATTTCATTCCTGTTTATTTTAGTAATTCGAGCGATTGGGCAAAGAGGTGAGCGATAATAATGAATGCAAGAACGGTAAATAAAGTTTGGACAGGTATCTTTTATACGATTGCAGCTTTAGTTGTAGCTTTGCTAGTGTTCTTAGTGTTTGAGATTTTACAAAAGGGATGGGGTTTTTGGGATCCTAATTTCTTGTTTGGAGAACCAAGCAATACAAGAGCTGGTGGTGGGATTGGTCCGCAGTTATTCAATTCCTTCTATATGCTTGTTATAACGCTTATTATATCTATTCCTCTTGGATTAGGTGCTGGAATATATTTAGCAGAGTATGCAAAGCAAGGACGTTTTTTAAACTTTGTTCGTTTATGTATCGAGACAATGGCATCTTTACCTTCTATTGTTGTTGGTTTATTCGGTTTGTTAGTGTTTGTTACAATGACTGGTTGGGGATATACAGTAATGGGTGGTGCCCTTGCTTTAACTATTTTAAACTTACCGGGCTTAACGCGTGTTTGTGAAAATGCGATTTCAGAAGTTCCTTCTAATGTGAAAGAGGCAAGTCTTGGGCTAGGTGCAACGAAGTGGCAAACGATCACTCGTATTATTATTCCGTCGTCATTACCACAAATCATTACAGGTGTTATTTTAGCTGCGGGTCGTATATTTGGTGAAGCAGCGGCATTAATTTATACAGCGGGTTTAACATCTCCGATTTTAAATTCAGCAGCGGACTTCTCAAGTCCTGCTCATCCTTTAAATCCATTTAGACCAGCTGAAACGTTAGCGGTTCACATTTGGAAGTTAAATTCTGAAGGAATTATCCCGGATGCGAAGTTAATTGCGACAAAATCTGCAGCTGTATTAATTATTATGGTATTACTATTCAATGTTATTTCACGCTTAGTAGCATCTATATTACACAAGCGCTTTACAGGAACGAAAAGAAAAAGTAAAACGACGAAAAAGGTAAAAGCGGCATAAATTATAAAGAAGAACTCTCTACTTATAAATAGGGGGTTCTTTTGTATTTTAATTATAGAAGGAAAGGGCGTAACGATTGTTGAATTTGTGATTAATTATATAGACGAACAGATGTAATTTAGATTGTGGATTCTAGTGAATCTCTAGAACGGTATGCGGAAAAAATGATGGATTATATGAGTAGGTAGAGAAAAAGGGTTATCTTCATTCGTGAAGATAACCCTTTTCTTTTAAATATCAGGTGTTTCTGTAGAAGTGCTTATTTTTCTACGGGAGCGTCTTTTTCTCCCGATTTTATCTAATAGTTCATACATAACTGGAACAACTACTAATGTAAGAAGAGTTGAGACTGCCAAACCACCGATGACAACGACGGCTAAACTTTTTGATACCATACTCCCTGCTTGGGATTGGCCAAATAGAAGTGGGAGCATAGCGACGATTGTCGTTATAGCTGTCATAATAATTGGACGTAATCTAGTAGATCCTGCTTCTAGTAAGGCTTCCCTTGTTTCCATTCCGTGTTCCCGATTCTGTTGCACTCTTTCTATTAATACGATAGCGTTTGTAACGACAATCCCAATTAACATTAATGCGCCGATCAAGGAATTTACATCAACAGGTGTTCCTGAAATGATTAATCCTAAAATACCGCCGACAGCAGCTAACGGTAAAGAGAATAGGATTGCAAAAGGAGCGCGTGCTTGCCCGAAGGTGATAACCATAATTAAATATACAATCCCTATTGCAATCCCCATAATTTTGAATAAATCTGTAAAATTCTCTTGCATAGATTCAGTAGCTCCTGCAATATTTACTTTTGCACCACTAGGTAAATCTAAGTCAGTTATCGCTTTATTTACTGCTGTGTTTACTTTACTCAAATCTTCATTTGAAGCTTCGGCTGTAATTTGGATTGTTTCTTTTCCGTCTTTATGGAAAATTTCTGTTTGCGTTTGTTTTTCTGAAATAGTTGCGATGTCTTTTAAAGGTATTGGGCCATTAATAGGTGATAGTATGTTTGTATTTAAAATATCTTCTTGTTTATTAATGTTTTCTTTTTTGTGTTCTATCATAATAGTAGTTTTTTCATTATTAATTGTAATTTCGCCAATAGGTGATTTCTTCATAAGGAATGCTACTTGTTGCGCAGCTATTTCTGGTGTTAAACCTAGTTGTTCAGCCTTTGTTTGATCAATATGAATTTGCCATTCTTTCTTAGAGTCTTCTAAATTTGTTTTTACTTTAGAAAGATCATCCATGCTTTTTAGTTTTGTTTCAACGATAGTAGCCGCCTGTTTTAAATCCGCTTCGTTAGTAGCTGTTACGTTAAATTGTAAGTTATTGCCGCCGCCAGAGCTTGAATAACTTGTTTTTATATAATCAAGTTCAGCAGGCTCAAAAGTTTTATTTTCCTTTTTTAACTCTTTAATATATTGATCAATATCAGAACCTTTTTTAAAGACTACGAATATACTAGCGAGGTTATTTTTAGTTGTTTGCCCCCATTGTGCATCTTCTGCGCTAGATCCCATTCGTAAAATAACGTCTGTTATATCCGAATTAGAAAGTAATTTCTTTTCAAAATCAAATGCTTTTTGTTTTTGAGATTCAGCATTATAATCGGCTGGAAATGTCATGTTAATAGATAACATTGTGTCGTCTTCAGATTTTATGTTTGCTTTCGGTAGTAATATATAGGCCGCAATTGATCCTGCAAATAATAAAAATGAAGTAAGTAGAATAATGAATTTATGAGAAAGAGCCCACTTTAATGTAGCGACATATCGTGATGAAGAACTTGGCTTTCGATGCTTTGTTTTTTTGAGTAGTAAAAAAGCCATAAGTGGAACAACTGTTAGTGCAACGATTAAGGATGATAGTATAGAATATACAACTGCTAATACCATAGGTAACATTAATTTTCCGATTGCTCCTGATACGAGGCCGATAGGTAAAAAAACAGCGACCGTTGTTAAAGTAGAAGAAGTAATTGCGACTGCGACTTCTTTCGTTGCATCGAGAATGATATCTTTAGAGAAAGAATCTTTTTGTAAACGGCGGAAAATATTCTCGATGACAACGATACTATCATCGACGAGACGTCCAACCGCAACAGCTAAACCACCGAGGGTTAAAATGTTAAGCGTAATGTTAGATTGATGTAGTAAAAAGAGTGTTAATAAAATAGATAATGGAATACTGACAACAGCGATGAGTGTTGTTCGGAAGTTACGTAAAAAGATTAAGATAATTAGAGTTGCAGCGATTGCTCCAAGTATTACTTCTTTTCCCATGCTAGTAACAGCATTTTCAACTTGTTCATGGGTTGAAGCCAAAAGTTTAATAGAAAATTGATCTTTATATTCCTTATCTATCTCTTTAACTTTTTTATCAATCTCTTTTCCAATGGCAACTGCATTTTTACTCGGTTCTTTCATGATGATTAATCCTGTGCCTTCTTCTCCGTTTATATGTGAAATTGTATCGTAGTGTTGTTTAATTTCAATTTGAGCAATGTCTTGCAATTTCACTTGGGGTGCCACAGTGATGTTTTTAATGTCATTTACATTTTTTATGTCCCCAATGACGCGGAGGTTGTATTCTTCCTGATTAACAGTAATTGCCCCAGCTGGAGTAGAAGTTTCTTTTCCTTGTAAAACAGTTAGTACCTGCTGTGATGTTACGTTTTTGTTTTTTAATTGGTTCGGATCAAGTACGATAGATAATTCAGAGGTGGATTTTCCGAAAAACATAACGTTGGCAACACCATCAATGTTTTCGAGTTGTGGTACGATTTCTTTTTCAATTTGTTTTTCATCTGCTTTTGAAAAACCGTTTTGTTTCTGGATAGTAATTTGAGCGAGTGGAATCATAGAAGTGTTTAATTGACTAACTACGGGCTTGGTTACATCTTTAGGTAATTTAATTGTATTGACGGCTTTTTCGACTTCGCGTGCTGCATCTTTCATGTTTGCTTTTGATGTATACGCAATGTCGATACGTGATAATCCTTCGTATGTAGAAGAAGTAATGGTGTCGACGTGTTCTAAATTGCGAAATTGTTTTTCGAGAGGATCAGTTACATCCTTTGTCATCGTTTCAGCGTCGAGTCCTTGAGATAAGGTTGTGACGGTAATTGCCGGATTGTCGATACTTGGTAAAAATTCCATAGGTAATTTAGAGCCGGAATAAACACCGAGTATGGAAATGAGAAAGATCATGATGATAATGGCAGCTCGGTTTTTTAATGAAAACTTTGTTAACCTATCCATAAAATAATTCCTCCATTGGTTTATTTATAGTTGAGTGCGTCCTTTCTTACTATATAACAAAAAATGGATATTTTTCATTAATTAAATGTAAAAAAATTCTAACAATGCCCTTAAGTTTATATTAGGATTGGAATGTTGTTAATTTGTAGGGGGAATTTTCGAATGAGAAGGAAGAGGATAATGCGCGCGAGTGGCTGTTTAATATAGATGGGATTTTTTCTTACGGCTAATTTGTATAGTTATTTTATAGAAGGATAATTATTATAAACCTTAATATAGAAGAGAATGAAAATTTGGGAAGGCATTGTGAAATTCAATTTTGTTGAATGAAGTGTAGTAGTATACAATCAGAATAACTATTTTTAGTAGAGAGGATAATAGTTATTTCTATATAAGAAAGTAGGGTAGATAATTTTTTTATATTTTTATAAAAAAACACTTGTTATTTAAAAATTGTGATGGTATATTAATAAACGTCGCTGATGAGGAAACGCAGAAAACGACAAAAAATAAATTTTAAAACTTAGTTGACATCGAAAAATGAAGATGTTAATATGATGAAGTCGCTTCTGAAGCGGCGGACAAGTTCTTTGAAAACTGAACGAAACAAACAATGTGAAACGTCAATTTTTATTTTAGATGCTAGACAAACTAACTTTATTGGAGAGTTTGATCCTGGCTCAGGATGAACGCTGGCGGCGTGCCTAATACATGCAAGTCGAGCGAATGGATTAAGAGCTTGCTCTTATGAAGTTAGCGGCGGACGGGTGAGTAACACGTGGGTAACCTGCCCATAAGACTGGGATAACTCCGGGAAACCGGGGCTAATACCGGATAACATTTTGAACCGCATGGTTCAAAATTGAAAGGCGGCTTCGGCTGTCACTTATGGATGGACCCGCGTCGCATTAGCTAGTTGGTGAGGTAACGGCTCACCAAGGCAACGATGCGTAGCCGACCTGAGAGGGTGATCGGCCACACTGGGACTGAGACACGGCCCAGACTCCTACGGGAGGCAGCAGTAGGGAATCTTCCGCAATGGACGAAAGTCTGACGGAGCAACGCCGCGTGAGTGATGAAGGCTTTCGGGTCGTAAAACTCTGTTGTTAGGGAAGAACAAGTGCTAGTTGAATAAGCTGGCACCTTGACGGTACCTAACCAGAAAGCCACGGCTAACTACGTGCCAGCAGCCGCGGTAATACGTAGGTGGCAAGCGTTATCCGGAATTATTGGGCGTAAAGCGCGCGCAGGTGGTTTCTTAAGTCTGATGTGAAAGCCCACGGCTCAACCGTGGAGGGTCATTGGAAACTGGGAGACTTGAGTGCAGAAGAGGAAAGTGGAATTCCATGTGTAGCGGTGAAATGCGTAGAG
>NZ_JH414715.1:0-12927 GCF_000238655.1 Bacillus sp. 7_6_55CFAA_CT2
GAAAGTTGTTATTGCATCTGATTCATATAAAGAAAGCCTAAAAGCTATAGAAGTATGTGGAGCTATTGAAAGAGGTTTTAGAGCAATTTTTCCTAATGCAGAGTATGTGAAAATACCAATTGGAGATGGAGGAGAAGGGACGGTTGAATCACTTGTTGATGCTACAGGGGGGAGAATTATATCAATTAGTGTGACAGGACCGCTTAGAGAAGGTATACAAGCTTTTTATGGCATTTCTAAAGATAAAAAGACAGCGTTTATTGAAATGGCAGCAGCATCAGGATTACAGCACGTTCCAGTTGAAAAGCGCAACCCACTTATTACAACGACAAAAGGAACAGGAGAACTTATATTACATGCGCTAGATCAAGGAGTGGAGTACATAATTTTAGGACTTGGAGGAAGTGCTACAAATGATGGTGGGGCAGGTATGTTAGCAGCTTTAGGAGTAAGATTTATAAATGACAAGGGTGAAGTAATAGATCCATCTGGAGGCACATTACATTCGATTGTTGCTATTGATTTTTCACGAATGGACCCCCGCTTAAAGGGGGTAAAGATAGAAGCGGCATGTGATGTGGATAATCCATTAGTCGGAATGCAGGGAGCATCTTTCATATTTGGGAGACAAAAGGGTGCAAATGTAAAGATGATGAAAGAGCTAGATGAGAATTTACAACATTATGCGAATATGCTTAAACGATATGTATCTTTTGATGTATCTGAAATACCTGGTGCAGGGGCAGCGGGAGGAATGGGAGCGGCTGTTATTTCAGTGTTAAAGGGAGACTTGCGGAGGGGCATTGAAATTGTATTAGATTATACAAATTTCGATAAACATATAGAAGATGCAAATCTCATTATAACTGGTGAAGGTAGAATAGATAAACAAACTGCATATGGAAAGGCTCCTGTGGGTGTTGCGGGGCGTGCAAAACGTTTTTCTGTGCCTGTAATTGCTCTTGGAGGGTCTGTATCATCTGATTATTCAGCTGTGTACGAGAAAGGAATAGATGCGGTATTTAGTATTACAACGAGACCGATGACACTAGAAGAAGCATATAAAGTAGCAGGAGAAAATATTGAAATGACAACAAAAAATATTGCAATAGTATGGAAAATAGCATCAGAAAAACACTTCTAAATGTAGGAGTGTTTTATTATTATTATTTAATAATAGTGATTGCGATTGTTTCATTAAGTTAACTTTATACATAGAATAGTCTTGAAATTTGGTTTTCAGTATGAATATAAGTGAATAAATTGTATATCCATACAGAAAAATGTCGAGTTGAGTCAGACTATATAAAAGATTTAAAATATTTAGTGAAGGCATAAAAGGGGGATACTATCTATGAAAAAAGAAATCTCAGTTATTGGAGTTCCAATGGATTTAGGACAGATGCGTCGTGGAGTTGATATGGGACCGAGCGCGATCCGTTATGCAGGGGTAATTGAAAGAATTGAAGAAATTGGATATGACGTTAAAGATATGGGAGATATATGTATAGAGAGAGAGAAAGAGATAGATGAAAATACAAAATTAAGAAACCTTACACAAGTTGCAACTGTATGTAATGAATTAGCAAGTAAGGTGGATCATATTATAGAAGAAGGTCGTTTTCCACTTGTATTAGGTGGTGACCATAGTATTGCTATCGGTACATTAGCTGGTGTAGCAAAACATTATAAAAACTTAGGCGTTATTTGGTATGATGCACACGGTGATTTAAATACAGAGGAAACTTCACCATCTGGAAATATTCATGGTATGTCACTTGCAGCAAGTTTAGGTTATGGACATTCTTCACTTGTAGATTTATACGGAGCATATCCAAAGGTGAAAAAAGAGAATGTCGTAATTATCGGTGCGCGTGCATTGGATGAAGGAGAAAAAGATTTCATTCGCAATGAAGGTATTAAAGTGTTCTCAATGCATGAAATTGATCGTATGGGGATGACGGCTGTTATGGAAGAAACAATCGCATATTTATCTCATACTGATGGTGTACACTTATCATTAGATTTAGACGGTCTTGATCCTCATGATGCACCAGGTGTTGGAACGCCTGTAATTGGCGGTCTATCTTATCGTGAAAGTCATTTGGCGATGGAAATGTTAGCAGAAGCTGATATTATCACATCTGCTGAATTTGTTGAGGTAAATACGATTTTAGATGAGAGAAATAGAACGGCAACAACAGCAGTTGCTTTAATGGGTTCTTTATTCGGTGAAAAACTAAAATAAATGTAAGAAAAGCAACTGAGAAGTTGCTTTTTTTATTTGAAAATAGGCGTATAATAATGATTTATATTATACTGTACAATAAAAATGTTTGACATCTTACCAATTTGAGCTAAAGGGGGTTGTTTGTAATTGTCGTTTGTTTCATGTATGGTATAATTAACTAGTTGTTGGAAATACATACAGATAGAGCATAAAACAATATTTCAATATATGGATAGAATTGCTCGTAAGTAGGAGGAAGGGATAGCATGCCTTTTGAAGATACGACCATTTTGAAATATCTTAGTACGGCATTAGATATTGCCATTGTATGGTTTATTATATATAAGCTAATTCTTATAATCCGAGGGACGAAAGCTGTTCAACTTTTAAAAGGGATTACAGTTATTATCGTCGTTAAGATGATCAGTATTTTCCTTGAATTGCGTACGCTATCTTGGCTAACTGAACAAGTATTAACGTGGGGATTTTTAGCCGTTATTATTATCTTTCAGCCAGAATTGCGAAGAGCACTTGAGCAGCTAGGGCGCGGAAGTTTATTTTCGCGTGTTGGAACGCATGAGGATGATGAACCTGAAATGGTTGCAACAGCGATAGCAAAAGCAACCGAATATATGGGGAAACGTAGAATTGGTGCATTAATTACTTTGTCAAAAGAGACCGGTATGGGTGATTATGTGGAAACGGGTATTCCGCTGAATGCAAACGTATCATCGGAATTACTTATTAATATTTTTATTCCAAATACACCTCTTCATGACGGAGCGGTAATTATGCAAGGAAGTACAATTAAAGCAGCAGCATGCTATCTTCCATTATCAGAAAGTCCGTTTATTTCTAAGGAATTAGGAACTAGACATCGTGCTGCAATGGGAGTTAGTGAAGTTACTGATAGTATTACAGTAGTTGTGTCTGAAGAAACTGGTCAAATTTCTTTAACGAAAAATGGTAAGTTGCATCGTGATTTGAAGACAGAACAGCTGAAGGATATGTTATTAGCTGAATTTAGTGGAAACGAAAAAACGACTTCTTCGTCTTTATGGAATTGGAGGAGAAAGCGTCATGGATAAGTTAATGGAGAATCATTGGTTTTTAAAAGGGATCTCATTACTATTGGCGTGTATGCTTTTTATGTCAGCGACGTTAACTGAAAAAAATACGACATCAGGTATATTACCTTTTGCAAATGATACGAAAGAAACATTAACTAATTATGCTATTAATCTTAAGTATGATGAGGAGAAATATATTGTAAGTGGTATTCCGGCAGAGGGCGTTAAAGTAAAATTAGAAGGCCCAAAAGCATCAGTTGCTACAGCAAAAGCAAAAAAACAATTTGACATACCGGTTGATTTGCGAGATAGTCCAAAAGGAACTTATGAGATTTCTTTAAAAACGAACGGGCTTCCAGATGATGTGAAAGGAACAGTTCAGCCATCAACAATTAAAGTTACTCTTCATGAAAAGGCGAGAAAATATGTTCATGTAGATCTGAAATTATCAAATGAGGATCAGATGCCAGCGGGGGCTACTCTAGAAAAATCAAGCCTTAAACCGGATACTGTTGAGGTAGTTGGGACGAAAGAAGAAATTGAAAGCATTTCATCTGCCAAAGCGTATGTTGATTTAAAAGGTGTTAATAAAACTGTTACAAAAACGCCCGAAGTTACATTATACAATAAAGAAGGAAAACGTTTAAATGTAAGAACAAGTCCATCTAAGATTAGTGTAACGTTGAATGTGGCAACGCAAAATACAGCCAATAATACTGAAAAAACTGTTCCTGTAACGTATACGAAGAAGGGGAGTTTAGCAGAAGGATTGGCGGTTACAAATATCAGTGTTGAACCGAGAGAAGTAACGATAGCTGGTCCAAAAGATATTTTGGATAATATACAATCGCTAGAGGGGGTCGAAGTAGATCTTAGTCAATTGACAGAGTCTACAACATTCGATGCCTCTGTTTTATTACCCAAGGGTGTAACAAGTGCCAAACCGAATCAAGTGAAGGTTTCGGTGGGAGTGCAAAAAACAAAACAAACGAAAACAAAAACGATTGATGGTATCCCAATCCAGAAAAATGGACTTTCTAAAGATGTTACTGCTCAGCTACTTTCGCCGCAAGATGGAAAGATAAGTGTTGATATTTCAGGAGAAGCAAGTATAGTAGATAAAATAACAGCTGCTCAAATAACAGCGGTAATTAATCTGCAAAATGTATCTCCAGGAACGAAAGATATTTCAATTCAAGTGAGTGGTCCTGGTAATATTTCAATAGAGCCAAAACAAAAAAGTGCTAAAGTTACTATTGTGAAGAAAGAAAAACCAGATAAAGAAGTACAGGGTAACGGTCAACAACCGGATTCAAACACCGATCAAGAAAATCAAAATGAGAAACCAAAAAATCCTGAACCTGATTCAGAAAAAGAACAGGAAAAGAATCAAAACCAAAATCAAAATCAAGATAAAGATAAAGATAAAGAAACGAGTCAAGAACCAACAGTAGATAATCACAATCAAAAAGAGCAAGAAAAAGGAGCGAATCATAATGGGTAAATATTTTGGTACAGATGGAGTACGCGGAGTTGCAAATAAGGAGTTAACACCTGAATTAGCTTTCAAAATTGGACGTTTTGGTGGTTATGTATTAACAAAAGATACAGATCGTCCAAAAGTAATTATCGGTCGTGATACACGTGTATCTGGCCATATGTTAGAAGGAGCTTTAGTAGCAGGGCTATTATCAACTGGAGCAGAAGTAATGCGCCTTGGCGTTATTTCTACACCGGGCGTTGCTTATTTAACAAAAGCACTAGACGCACAAGCGGGTGTTATGATTTCTGCATCTCATAATCCAGTACAAGATAACGGTATTAAATTCTTTGGTTCAGACGGCTTTAAATTAACAGATGAGCAAGAAGCTGAGATTGAAGCTTTATTAGACAAAGAAGTTGATGAACTACCACGTCCGACAGGTACTAATCTTGGACAAGTGAGTGATTACTTTGAAGGTGGACAAAAATATTTACAGTACATTAAACAAACTGTTGAAGAAGATTTCTCTGGCCTACATATCGCTTTAGATTGTGCACATGGTGCAACTTCTTCTCTTGCTCCATACTTATTTGCAGACCTAGAAGCTGATATTTCAACGATGGGAACTTCTCCAAATGGTATGAATATTAATGAGGGCGTAGGATCTACACATCCAGAAGGCTTAGCTGAATTGGTAAAAGAAAAAGGTGCGGATATCGGACTTGCTTTTGATGGCGATGGCGACCGTTTAATTGCTGTAGACGAAAAAGGAAACATCGTTGACGGTGATCAAATTATGTTCATTTGTGCGAAGTACATGAAAGAAACTGGTCAATTAAAACATAATACAGTTGTTTCAACTGTTATGAGTAACTTAGGTTTCTACAAAGCACTTGAAGCAAATAATATTACAAGTGATAAAACAGCAGTTGGTGACCGCTACGTAATGGAAGAAATGAAGCGCGGAGGTTACAACCTAGGTGGAGAACAATCAGGCCATATTATCTTACTTGATTACATTACAACTGGTGATGGAATGTTAAGTGCACTTCAACTTGTAAACATCATGAAAATGACGAAAAAGCCATTATCTGAGCTTGCAGGGGAAATGACGAAATTCCCACAATTGCTAGTAAACGTTCGTGTAACAGATAAAAAATTAGCATTAGAAAATGAAAAAATTAAAGAAATTATTCGTGTTGTAGAGGAAGAAATGAACGGTGATGGCCGTATTCTTGTTCGCCCATCTGGAACAGAGCCACTTATTCGTGTAATGGCAGAAGCACCAACACAAGAAGTTTGTGATGCATATGTACATCGCATTGTAGAAGTTGTGAAAGCCGAAGTTGGCGCTGAATAATTAGCTGAATTTATATGAAAAAGGAGCACAAAAAGTGCTCCTTTTTCATATGTTTTATAGACGATGAAAAAAATTTCATTGACGGTTTATCCATGTTTGTTATAAGATGGTCTTGTTCTTTTTCTCAAAGGAAATATTGTAAATTATAAAAGCGCCAGAACTACAAATAGTGTAG
The DNA here is from genome assembly GCF_000238655.1 of Bacillus sp. 7_6_55CFAA_CT2. Lineage (NCBI taxonomy): Bacteria > Bacillati > Bacillota > Bacilli > Caryophanales > Bacillaceae > Bacillus > Bacillus sp. 7_6_55CFAA_CT2. The sequence continues at coordinate 6,319 of NZ_JH414715.1, forward strand.
TTGACGAGGTGGGGTTTATCGAGATTTCGGCGGATGACTCCCGGTTGTTCATCACAACCGCAAGCTTTTACTTAAATCATTAAGGTGACTTAGTGGACAAAGGTGAAAGTGTGATGAGAGAAGAGGAACGGATGAAAACTAGCTGTATAAGTATATACGGACTTAAACCCAATCGAGAGGAAGGTGAAAGCCGTTACAAGCTTACAGGGCTAGCAATATGTAATCCGTTTTTTAGTATAAATAAAAATGGTATCGGACTATGTCGTTACATGTTCGCAGAGCAGTGTAAGCATTTGTAACGGCGACTAAACATGTGTGGAATCGTAGGATTTATTGGAGAGCAAGATGCAAAGGAAATTTTATTAAAAGGTTTAGAAAAGCTAGAATATCGTGGATATGATTCAGCAGGTATTGCAGTACAAGCAGAGAACGGTGTTGTTGTATACAAAGAAAAAGGCCGTATCGCAAAACTTCGTGAAATCGTAGATGAGAACGTAGCAGCAAGCGTAGGTATCGGACACACACGCTGGGCTACACACGGTGTTCCAAGTAAAGTAAACGCGCATCCGCATCAAAGTACATCAAAACGCTTTACATTAGTTCATAACGGTGTAATTGAAAACTATGAATTAGTGAAAAAGGAATATTTACAAGATGTAACGTTCGTAAGTGAAACAGATACAGAGGTTATCGTACAGCTTATGGAACAACAAGTGAGCACAGGATTAAGTGTAGAAGAAGCGTTCCGTAATACGCTATCTCTTTTACATGGCTCTTATGCAATCGGATTACTTGATGCTGAAAATCCAAACATGATTTATGTTGCTAAAAACAAAAGCCCGCTATTAGTAGGTGTTGGTGACAACTTTAATGTTGTGGCAAGCGACGCTATGGCGATGTTACAAGTTACAGATCAATTCATTGAGTTAATGGATAAAGAAATCGTAATCGTAACGAAAGAAAGTATTACAATTAAAAACTTACAAGGTGAAACGATTGAACGTGCACCGTTTACAGCGGAATTAGACGCAAGTGATATTGAAAAGGGAACATATCCTCATTTCATGCTTAAAGAAATCGATGAGCAACCACTTGTAATCCGTAATATAATTCAAAAGTATCAAGATGAAAATGGCGAAATTGAATTAAATCAAGACATCCGCAATGCGATTTTAGATAGCGATCGTATTTACATCATTGCATGTGGAACGAGTTATCATGCAGGTCTTGTTGGAAAACAATTTATCGAGAAGTTTGCAAAAATGCCAGTTGAAGTACACGTGGCAAGTGAATTCTCTTACAACATGCCATTATTAACAGAAAGACCATTCTTCATTTACATTTCACAAAGTGGTGAAACAGCTGATAGCCGTGCAGTACTTGTACAAACAAATGAAATGGGTCATAAAGCATTAACAATTACAAACGTGCCTGGTTCTACGCTTTCTCGTGAAGCTGATTATACACTTCCGTTATACGCTGGACCAGAAATTGCAGTTGCATCAACGAAAGCTTACACAGCACAGCTTGCAGTACTTTCAATTTTAGCGGCTGATATTGCTAAAGCAAAAGGTGAAGTTCTTGATTTCGATTTAACACACGAACTAGGACTTGTAGCAAATGCAATGATAGAACTTTGTGATCAAAAAGAAGAAATGGACGCATTAGCAAAACAATTTTTAGCAACAACGCGTAACTGTTTCTTCATCGGCCGTAGCGTAGACTTCTACGTAGGATTAGAAGGTGCGTTAAAACTAAAAGAAATCTCTTACATCCAAGCAGAAGGATTCGCTGGAGGAGAGTTAAAACACGGTACAATCGCTTTAATTGAAAATGGTACACCAGTTATCGCACTTGCTACACAAGAGCACGTAAACCTTGGAATTCGTGGTAACGTGAAAGAAGTAGTAGCACGCGGGGCTAACCCATGTATCATCTCAATGAAAGGCTTAGAAATGGAAGGTGACAGCTTCGTATTACCAGCTGTACACGAAGCGCTAGCACCGCTAGTAGCAGTTATTCCATTACAACTTATCTCATACTACGCAGCACTTCACCGCGAGTGTGACGTTGATAAGCCACGTAACTTAGCTAAGTCTGTTACTGTTGAGTAGGAGATTGGTAGGTTAATAAATATAGTTATGCGTTTGAAATAAATTTTGATAGTTTATAAAAAAGTCTGATCGTTTATAATAAATTAAAACTAAGAAAAGAACTCTGTAAAAATCATTTTACAGAGTTCTTTTAGTTATTTATTGTTTTACATAACAAATTGTTACTTGTTCGTCTATGTGGAAAATCTGTAATGCTTTACCATCTAAATTTTTAACCTCATATGATGAATAAATAGGTCTTTCCAATTTCACTTCTTGACCATTTTGAGTTCCTTTTTCCACCATTAGCGTTAACTGATGGGAAGAAACGTCTGCTTGGTATGTTCCTGTTAAGTAATTATCTTTATTTGGATAAGAACCATTTGCATATGTTTCAAATGTCTTATCTGCTTTTAGGACTAACGTAGTTTTGACTCCGTCTCCGTAATCAATACCCCAATTACCTACAAGCTCTGTACCGTCTTTATAGTTGTTCTGTACATTCTTAAACTTAGCCGAACCCTCGTCTGGTGTATCAATTTTTCCTTTGAATATACCAGTTTTATTTTGGGTACTGTATGTTTTAACTGTATTACCACTAGATAAACTCGGTGAGTTAGAAGAACTAGTACCACTTGTTGTAGAAGTAGTTGTTGAACTACTCTTAGCTTCCGCTTTTAACTTATCAAATACAGGTTTCCAAATGCGTTTTGCTTCATCTAATTTATTGTTTGCTTTATCTATGATTGCATCATCCGTATCTTTAAGTGTTTTAGAGTAATCAAATAACTTCGATACTTCTTTGAAAGATTCTTTTAACTTTTGAACAGCTTTTACAATTTCCTTATGATCTTCCTTGTATTTTCCTGGTGCATCTATACGCTCTATTTTATTAAATACTTTATCTAAGTCTTTAATACTATCTCGTACCTCTTCATTTGACTTACTTCCCTTTTTATTATCCCTCACAGAAGCATCATAGTAATCTAGACGTCTTAATAAGTCTTCTTCAATGTCTACCATAAGTTGTGGGTAATCCTCAGGTAAAACCATAATCATCTTAACATCTTTACTTTCTTCTTTTGAGTTAGTTGATTTTTCCTTTGTTTCAGATGATTTACCTTCTGTCTTAGTTTCTTTACTTTCTTGTTTACCAGATTCAGCATTTGTTTTTTCTTTTTCTCCAAATAAACTAGTTACACTACAAGCTGACATAGAAACTACTAATCCGGATGCTAGTAAAATTTTACCTGTACTCTTTTTGAAATTCTTCATATGATTTTTCAATTCTCCCTCTAAAAACATAAAATAGATGTGCTTTAGCCCCTTTAAAACTAAAAAACATATCCCTTCTATATTTATTTTATAATACCTTTCTATGTGTAATATTTTACAATTAATTACAGATGCGGTCAAAATTTATCTTAGTTTAACGATGTTTACAAAAAAGATGCGAAGCTTTATTCTTCAAGTAAAGATTCTAAGTGAGTTTTGATTAAAATTTTTTTATAAAAATCTCATACTTAGTTAAAAAGAGTAATTCTATTTTGATCAATCGCTTTTTCAAAATGGATTTTTTTGTTGTTAAATAAAGATTTATGACTTCATTTTTATCAAATTTTATTCCAAACCAACATATAGTTATAGCTTTAAAATAAATTTACAAATTTGTATCTAAAAGGGGTATTTTTTTGTCGAAAAAGAACATCTAAAATTGATAAGCGGAAAGAGCCCTATAGATTAAAGTTTTACTTTATCGGATTCACTTTTATTTATCTGAATTTTCCGTTAATATTTTAAGTATCCGTGAACAATTTCCTTTATTACGACAAGAAGAGACGGTAGATTCATGGACATTACAAGGGGGCTTATTATATGAAAGTGAAAGCAAAAACATATTTAAGTATAGAAGAGATTATTTCATTACCAACCGTATCAAGTACAAACATAAGTGATGATGGTAAAAACGTAGCATTTGTTAAGAAGACGGCTGATTGGAAAGACAATATATATAGGAATCATGTATGGATATATGAAAAAGATAAGAAGCAGAGTTACCCATTATCAAATGGTGATATAGATAGTACACACCCATTATGGTCTCCAGATGCTAGGTGTATCGCATATCTTAGTCGAGTTGGTGATGGGGGAAATCAGATATTTGTTAAGTCACTAGATGATTATAGAGAGGTTCAAATTACTGATGAGAAAGAAGGAGTCAGTACATTCAAATGGGGTCCTACTGGCAAGGGTCTTTATTATGTTACGCAGTCAAAAGAATGTGAAGAGATAAAGAAACGTAAGAACCTATATGGAGATTTTCAACATATAGGTAAGGAACACCAGAATAATTGTTTATATTACATTGAAATAGAAAAGGTGATACAAAGTGATACAGATGAACACGAGAACAGAGTTGTTTATCAATTAACGGATGGTAAGGATTTTCATATCCATGAATTTGATATTTCAAATGATGGTAAAAAGGTTGTATTTATGGCGACACCAAGCTCAAATATGGCAGATTATATAAATGGAGATCTATACATACTCCATATTAAAGCTGGAGAGCTACAAAAGCTGAATGTGGATAAGTTGTTGGGAGGGAGTGTTTGCTTTTCTCCTGACGGCAGTAAAATATGTTACACAGCAAGCATAAGAGAGAAGGATTACTATAGAAACCATATACAAGATAGTACGTTAGAGATATATGATATGAATACTGGAGAGGTAATTCAGCCTCTAACAAACTTTGATAGTACAGTTATGCCATTACAGTGGACAGCTAAAGGAATTTTAATTAGATGGCAGGATAAAACGAATTATCGTATTGGATTACTAGCTGAAGATGGCACTGTGGAAGCATTAAGCGACAAGGTAGATGGCTTTATAATGGATGCCTCTATAACAAAGGATGGAAATCATATAACCTATAATAAGGCTATAACAAATGAAACCTTTGAAATCTATTTAGACGATAAAAAAATAACGGATGAAAATAGCTTTTTCAAAGGGAAACTTAAAAGTAACAGGGAAATCATCTCATGGAAAAGTAGTGATGGTCTTGAAATAGAAGGTGTTTTATCAACGCCAGTAGAGTTTGACACTAATAAAAAATATCCTTTATTAGTAGTAATTCACGGCGGTCCGGCTTGGGCATCTTTTCCGATATTTTCAGACTGCTTCAATGAGAAATATCCGATTGAACAGTTTGTTGAAAAAGGCTTTATCGTTTTAGAGCCAAATTACAGAGGAAGTTCAGGTTATGGTAATGAATTTTTAAAAGCTAACTATAGAAAACAGGGGATTGCTGACTACGACGATGTTATATCAGGAGTTGATAAACTAGTTGATCAAGGGATAGTAGATAAAGATAGAGTAGGAGTTATGGGATGGAGCAACGGTGGATATGTATCAGCTTTCTGTTCTACATTTAGTAGCAGGTTTAAAGCTATTTCAGTTGGCGGTGGAATAACTAACTGGAGTACCCATTATGTAAATACAGATATACCTTACTTTATTAGAATGTATTTAGGAAATACTCCATGGAATGATCCAGATATATATACGAAGACATCACCTATGACGTATATTAAATCAGCTTGTACGCCTACCTTAATTCAACATGGGGAAAAGGATGCAAGAATTCCGATTACAAATGCATATGATCTATATCAAGGATTAATGGATATGGAAGTTGATACAGAATTAATTATATTTAAAGGAATGGCATATAGTTCTGACCAACCAGGAGTTCATGTGGCTATTATGAAGCAGAACTTGATGTGGTTTTCACACTATATGCTTGAAGAGAGTATGGAGGGTTTTAGGACTTTGTAATAGATGTTTGTACAAGACATATGATTGAAACGGTCTTCATATTGAGATGATTTATTATAAAATATATACTTAAACTACTATCAGTACATACATCAGGGAGGACTAATATGACAGGAAATAAAAATGACTTACTAGTAGAAAAACGTGAAGAGTTATTGAAAGTATTGCAAGCTCGTTTTGAGAAAAACATGAACCGCCATGAAGGTCTTGAATGGGGTAAAGTTGAAGCGAAGCTGACTACTAATAATGAAAAATTGTGGTCACTTAACGAAATGGAAGTAACTGGTGGTGAGCCGGATGTTATTGGTTATGATGAAGAAAAGGACGAATATACTTTCTATGATTGTTCAAAGGAGAGTCCTAAAGGCCGCAGAAGTCTTTGTTATGATCTTGAAGCGTTAGAATCAAGAAAAAAGCATAAACCAGAAAATAACGCTATTGATGTGGCGGCCGCTATGGGTATTGAGTTATTAACGGAAGAACAATATCGAGAGTTACAACAACTTGGAGATTTTGATATGAAATCATCGAGTTGGGTACAAACACCTTCAGATATTAGAGAGCTTGGTGGTGCTCTATTTTGCGATTATCGTTTTGGACATGTTTTCGTGTACCACAATGGAGCAGACTCTTACTATGCTGCCAGAGGTTTCGTGGTTCGTTAAAGTTTAAATTA
>NZ_JH414715.1:13800-63008 GCF_000238655.1 Bacillus sp. 7_6_55CFAA_CT2
TTCAGGCTCTTTTTCTTATTTATATTTTAAAAGTAAATTGTTACTACGCAGTTTTACTTAATTTATATATTCCGTGGTTGTTTTTACGGAAAAGTTTAGGGAAAACATAGCCATCTAATCCAATACATCCAGCGTTCTGCCCTGCAACTAAAATGAACATAGTCAAAATAAGCAGGTTTGGGTTTACACTAACAGTTCCGCTTAATAAAAATGAAAGATTCATTATGATTCCGAAAAATGCAGCTGTTTTTGTTAATCCGCCTAAAATCAAACCTAGACCTACTAAAATTTCTCCCCATTGAACTAAAAAGCTAAATAGGTCTGCGTTTGGAAGGACAAAATGTTGAAGAAAATCTGCCCACCAACTTTGTACTGCAGGATGGTCACCTGATGCTTGAGCAATAGCACCCTTTAGAAAACCGCTTGCGTCAAAAGATTGTCCGAAGACTTTGCCTATCCCAGCAGCGAGCCATGTATATCCTATGTAAAGCCGTAAAAGTAATAATATGAAAGTAGCACGTTTATCAGTTCTTAAAAAATTGATAACCATTGAAATCCCTCCAATATTGTATTTACACGTTTATTATATATCTAATGTGAAAAGATTCACAATGGAGAGAATGTGAACAAGGATAGGTTGTGAATAATTGTTTTATTTTTTGTAACATTTTATCTGCTTTGATAAACTAAGAATAGAGATATATGTAAAGGAGACAAAGACTCAATATGTGGATGAACTTGTAATGATTAGAAACTACTAGATAGATAAATTTTTCTCTCATAAGCGAGGGTTTATTTAGTTATCTGTAAATCATTCAAGGAATGCATATTTGGCTTGTACATCCCTTTTATAAGGATAGGTGCCTATTTTATGTATCTGTCTTTTTTGTGGGAAAGTTTATATCTCTTATATAAAATATGCGTCCTTTAAACTTGGAGGAGTATATGATGAACCAATTAAAAAATAAAGTAGCAGTTATTACAGGGGTAAGTCGTCTAGATGGTATAGGGGCAGCGATTTGTAAAGAATTAGCTGAATCAGGATACGATATATTTTTTACGTATTGGATAGCTTACGATAAAGAGATGCCTTGGGGCGTTGATAAAAATGAACAAATACAATTAAAAGAAGAGTTACTAAAAAACCGTGTTAAAGTATCAAGTATGGAGTTAGATTTAACTCAGAATGATGCACCAAAAGAGCTTATAAATAAAGTTACTGAACAATTAGGGTACCCTCATATATTAATTAATAATGCAGCATATTCTACGAATAATGATTTCTCTACGTTGACTGCTGAAGAATTAGATAAGCATTATATGGTAAATGTTCGTGCGACTACATTGCTCAGTAGTCAATTTTCCCGGGGATTTGATAAGAAATCTGGTGGTAGAATTGTTAATATTACTTCGGGGCAATTTCAAGGTCCTATGGCAGGAGAACTAGCTTATGCGACAACGAAGGGAGCTATTGATGCTCTTACTAGTACGTTGTCAGCAGAGGTAGCTCATTTAGGAATAACAGTGAATGCAATTAATCCAGGACCAACCGATACAGGATGGATGACTGAAGAGATAAAACAAGGGTTAAAACCGATGTTTCCTTTTGGCAGAATTGGTGAGCCAAGGGATGCAGCTAGACTCATTAAATTTTTAGTAAGTGAAGAGGCCGAGTGGATTACTGGGCAAGTTATTCATTCAGAAGGTGGATTTAAAAGATAAAAAAGAAGGCATCTCACCAGGGTGAGATGCCTTCTTTTTTAATCTTTCTTCAATCTTCGTGCAACACCATTCCCTAAAGACTGTAATCCTTGAACGAGGATAATTAAAATAAAGACAGTTGCATACATTACTTCAGGCTCGTAGCGTAAATGTCCGAAGCGGTATGCTAAATCCCCTAGCCCGCCAGCACCTACAAGGCCAGCCATTGCTGTTGCGCCGATTAAGCCGATCGTTGCGATTGTTAATCCGAGTACAAGGGAGGGACGTGCTTCTTTCACCATAACGTGCCAAATGATTTTTATAGTAGAAACGCCCATCGCTTGGTAGGCTTCAATGACACCGCGATCGACTTCTAGTAAAGCTGTCTCCATTAAACGTGCGATATAAGGGGCTGTGAAGACGACAAGCGGTACGATAACACCTTGCACGCCAATGGACGTTCCCATTAAAAACTTTGTAAAAGGTAAGATGAAGAATAATAGAATGATAAATGGAAGAGAGCGAATGATATTAATAATTGTATTAAGAATAGGATAGATGATTTTATTTTCACGTTGCCCACCAGGTCTCGTTAAAACAAGTGTGACGCCAAGTGGCAGTGCAATAAGGATCGAGATGAGTAATGAAATAGATGTCATTTGAAATGTTTGGATTGTTGCTTCCCATATGACTTTACCCCATTCATCCAAAAAGGACTTGTTTCCCATAGTCTGTTCTACCTCCTTCTACGATGATTCCTTGCCCTTGTAAAAATGATAAAACACGGTGGATTTCATTTTGTTCCCCTTGCATATGAACGACTAGTTTCCCATATGTTTCATGTTTTAACTGCGTAATATTACCGGATAAAATATTCGGATACACTTGGAAACGTTTTGTGGCAACGGCTAAGGCAGGTTCCCCTGAAGTAGTGCCAATAAATGAAAGTGTTACAATTTCTCCAGTACTTTGTAGTTCTTTCTGTACCTCTTCTGGAATTTTCGCTGCAAATGCGCTATTTACAAATTTCTTCGTTGTTACATGTTGTGGGTTTGTGAAAATATCTTTTACAGTCCCACTTTCGACCACAGATCCATGTTCCATAACAGCAACGCGGTCACATATACGCTGGATGACATTCATTTCATGTGTAATGAGTAAAATCGTAATTCCGATTTCTTCGTTAATCTTTAATAACAAATCAAGGATAGAATCGGTTGTTTCGGGATCTAATGCGCTCGTTGCTTCATCACTTAATAACACTTCAGGTTCATGTGATAGCGCACGAGCAATTGCAACACGCTGTTTTTGACCACCAGAAAGTTCGCTTGGATACGCATCTTTTCGATTAAAAAGATCGACAATGCATAAATACTTTTCTACTCTTTTTTCAATTTCTGCTTTTGGAATGCCAGCAAGCCGTAACGGTAATGCGATATTTTCATAAACGGTAACAGTTTTAAGTAAATTGAATCCTTGGAAGATCATTCCGATTCTTTGTCTCGCTTTTGCTAGTTCTTTTGTCGATAATGTTGTTAAGTCTTGTTGGTTTACAATGATATTTCCTGTCGTTGGTTTTTCTAATAAATTTACACATCGAATCAATGTACTTTTACCAGCGCCACTATACCCAATGATTCCAAATACCTCGCCTTTTTCTACTTTAAGGGAAGTAGACTTAAGAGCCTCAACATTCCCTTTTTTTGTTGTAAATACTTTGGATATGTTTTGTAATTCAATCATTATCGTCAGCTCCTACCAAGATGGTAAAACTGAACCATCAAATTTTTTCTCGATAAACTCTTTTACTTCCTTAGACTGATAAGCTTTCTTTAATTTATTTACAACGGCATCATCTTTATTTTCAGTACGAACAACGACCCAGTTCACATATGGTGAATCTTTTCCTTCGCGGAAGATAGAATCTTTCGCTGGACTTAATTTTGCACCTAATGCAAAGTTTGTGTTAATAGCAGCTGCTTTCACTTCACTTAGTTGTGTTGGTAATTGAGATGCCTCTAATTCGACAATCTTTAATTTTTTTGGATTTTCAATTACATCTTTTGCAGTCGCTTTTTCTGTAGCCTTCGGATCAACTTTTAAAACCCCTGCTTTTTCAAATAATTTTAAAGCTCGAAGTTCATTCGTTGGGTCATTTGGTACAGCAATTGCGTCGCCCTCTTTTAAGTCTTTTACATCTTTTATATCTTTAGAATATACGCCCATAGGGAATGTTACTGTTGAAAATACTTCAGCTAATTTCATATTGCGTTCAGCTTTAAATACATCTAAATACGATTTCGTTTGGTAGCTATTTACATCAAGGCTTTTTTCATCTAAAGATACGTTTGGCGCTACATAATCATTAAATACTTTTATATCAATTTCGAGACCATCTTTTGCTGCAACTTCTTTTACCTTTTCAAAAATTTGTTCATGTGGTCCACCTGTTACACCGACAGTAATCTTTTTCTCGTCTAATGCTTTTACCTCTTTATCTGAACTCACGCTACATGCGCCTAATAATAATACTGCTCCGCTTACAATGCTTAATAATACCTTTTTCATCTATAAATCCCCCTTCATATACGTTCCAAAATAAAAAGCACCTCCCAAAAATAAGAGAGGTGCCGAATAGACGAAATAGATTCCTCTCTTATCTTCCAAAACGAAAACTCGTTTTGCAGGAATTAGCACCTTAGCTTATACGTCATAAGCTCGGTTGCCGGGCATCATCGGGCCAGTCCCTCCGCCACTCTTGATAAGAGTATGTGTATGTAGTTTTGAATATGGTACTAATAGTAAATCTTACAAAAAGAATTGTCAATAATATTTTCAGAATATATTTTATTTTAAGGTAATCGAAACGTTCCCCTTTTTATGTCCTTTTTCTACATATATATGAGCTTCAGCAATTTCTTCTAATCGGTAAGTTCTATCAATAACAGGTTTTAGCTTTTCTGTTTCAGCTAGTTGTTTTAGCAGGTTCATATCTTCTTTACTGACCTTTGCCATCATTCCGTTCACAGATACATATTTTCCATTAGGCATTAATGCATCTGTACAAAGAGACTTTTTATATTTTCCAACTGCATCAAATATAATATCGTAGTGCTCGCCCCGCTTAGTAAAATCTTCTTTCATATAATCAATTACGTTGTCTGCCCCTAAAGTTGTTACTAAATCGAAATTCGAACTACTACAAATGGCTGTGACAGTCGCCCCGAAGTATTTAGCAAGTTGTATGGCAGCTGTCCCTACTGACCCAGAGGCGCCATATATAAGTACTCGTTGCCCTTTTTTTATCTGTCCTTTTCTAAGGAAGTGCAATGCTGAAGTTCCGCCGAAAGGAATAACGGCAGCTTCTTCATATGTCACATTGGTAGGTTTTAATGCTATTAATCCACTTTCATGCACGCATGTGTATTCCGCATAACCACCAAGGTTTAGTTCTGTTAATGCAAAAACTTGATCTCCTTTTTTAAATTGTGTTACATCTGTTCCAATGTCTTCAATTTCACCGGATAACTCTACGCCAAGTATAGGTTTTCTCGGTTTTCTGAAACCTAATATGATCCGCATAGGAATCCAAAATAAGAGTGGGCTATTAAAGCCACGTATTCTACAATCTCCAGTCGATACACTTGTTGCGTGAATTTTAACTAATACTTCATTTTTTTTAGGTTTAGGCTTTTCTACATTTTGAAGCTGGAGAACATTAGGTGGTCCGTACTTTGTACAAATAATCGCTTTCATAATGACCTCCTGAAATGAGTTGTTATTATTTACATCATATTTAAACTTTTTCTCAAACATGTTGTTATATAGGAAATAAATTTAAAGATAAATATTACGAATTATATAGATTTCATAGGAAAAGAGATGATATTATTTTTGGGAAGGAGGGGACGTTATGAAAAAACTTATTTTAATTTCAAGTTTAGTACTTGCAGTCGGTCTAGGAGTAGGGTGTAGTAATGAGAAAACAAAAAAGACTGACGAACCGAAAAAAGAAGCTGTGCAGAAAGAAAAGGAATTAACAGCGAAGGATGTTTTTAATAAAGCGAATGAAGCTTTTAAAAACGAAGAAAATGTAACGATGACATATGATGTGGGAATAAAGGCTGAAGGAACAGAGATGAATGTAATAAAGGCTAAAATGCAACTAGAGCCGAAGAAAAAAAATTCTCGTTCTGAAATGAATGTTTCTGGTACAGAGGTTGTTGTTTATGATGTGGGTGGCAAAATTGCTGGTCAGTTAAAAAATCCTAATACGGGTGAAATTATGTCTGTACCAGAGGAACAATTGAATGCTAACGGAATGAACGCGACTCAAGGAATGGTAGATAATTTAGAGATTCCATCGGAAATTTTAAATAAAGTGAAGATGGAGAAAAGTGGAGATAATTATAAGCTGAAGTTTGCATTAAAAGGGCAAGAGACAGAGAGTATGTTAGCTAGTATGGATGAAAAGCAGAAACAAATGCTACAAGGCCAAAATGCAAAGATAGAAGAAATAGATGGGGAATATATTATTACAAAAGATTTTAAATATGAATCAGCAAAGATAGATATGGTTATGAGTAGCAATGGTGAGGATAAAGCGCACATTATTACGGATGCAAAGTTTACATCGTATGATAAATTTGATCCAATACAATTGCCAGCAGCAAAGTAATCACTGTCAAGAGAGGTACCTGAAAGAACGGGTATCTCTTTTTGTTGCTAATAAGGAGAGTGTCCTTTGAAAAAAAGAAAGATAGCAGTGGTCATTGTCGCATATACGGTTTTGCTTGCAACGTCTGTACATACGTATAAAAAACAAATTGATCATCCTATTATGAGTGATGTAGGTAAATTGCTTCCGACAAAAATAAAACGTGTTGAAGGTGCTACGGAAGAGCACTCGTTAATAAAATTAGTGCGAGATGCAAAAGTTTCAGGAGAGAAAATTTCCATTGCAGGCATGCAACATAGCCAAGGAGGACAGACATATTATCCGAATGGCACGATGCTCGATATGAAAGGATATAATAAAATATTAGAATTTGATCCAGAGAAGAAGCGGATTACAGTTCAAAGTGGTGTCACCTGGAATGATATTCAGAAGAAAATAAATCCTTATGGCCTTGCGGTACAGGTCATGCAGTCTCAAAATATTTTTACTGTTGGCGGTTCATTAAGTGTAAATGTACACGGGCGTGATATTCGTCATGAGGCACTGATTGATACAGTAGATTCATTTAGATTGTTAATGGCAGATGGCACGGTACGTAATGTAAGTAGAGAAGAAAATGCAGAGTTATTTCCATATGTCATTGGGGGTTACGGTTTATTTGGAGTTATTTTAGATGTGACGCTGAAGTTAACAGATGATGAATTATATGAAATGCACACGAGAATGATAGATTATAAAGAATACGCATCTTATTTCAAAGAGAAAGTGAAAAGAGATGAGAATGTTCGTATGCACTTAGCGCGTATTTCTGTTGCTCCAAATTCATTTTTAAAAGAGATGTATGTGACAGATTATACTTTGGCACAAAATCAAAATATGAGAGAAGAGTACAGTGAATTAAAGGAAGAAAATATTATAGCTGCACCGAAATTTTTACTTGGTTTATCACGTTATAGTGATTGGGGGAAGAATACATTTTGGGATATACAAAGAGGTTATTTTGAACGTACAGATGGAAATTATGAGACGCGTAATAATGTTATGAGATCAGATAGTGCTTTTATGGAATATGAAAATCCAAATAGGACCGAAGTGTTACAAGAATACTTTGTGCCTATAGATGCTTTCACAGAGTATATAGATGATTTACGTAACGTATTAAATGAAGAAGAGTTTAATTTACTCAACATTACGATTCGTTACGTGGAAAAGAATGAAAATGCAGTTTTGTCCTATGCGAAAGATGATATGTTTGCGCTGGTTCTTTTGATTAACCAGGGACGCTCAGAGAGTGAGATAAAGAAAACAGAGGATGTCATTCGAAAGATGATTGATGTTACTTTAAAGCATAATGGTAGTTACTATTTGCCGTATTATTCTTATCCAACGAAAGAGCAGTTAAAGAGGGCATATCCTCGCATTGAAGAATTTCTCAAGAAAAAGAAGGAAGTAGATTCAGAAGAGAGATTTGTGAATTTATTTTATAGGGAGTATACGAAATGACATATAGAAGATTTGTGGCTTCGCAAAGTATCATCATGATGGCAGGAAGTATGGTATTTCCTTTTTATATATTATTGCTTCGAAACGTTGGAAATAGCTTCTCGCAATTTGGCTGGGCGTATGGCTTATTTGCTTTAACATCAGCACTTGTATATCCACTAGTGGGAAAGGTATCTGATCAAGTAGGGGATAAAAAATTATTAATCATATACGCTTGGTCCATGGCAATCTTAATGCTTTGCTTTCCAATTGCCACGGAAGTTTGGCATGTGTATATTCTTCAAATTGTAATGGGCGTTTTAGGTGCTGTGCAGCGTAATACTGAGAAGACTTCGTTAGCACGAAAGGTTGCGCAGGAAAAGGCTGGTTATGAGATTGGAAAATACCATGTGTGGACATCCATTGGCGGAGCAGTAGCGGTTATTGCCACGGGATATTTAGTAGATTTCTTTACAATTGGTACAATTTTTTATATTGCATCTATTTTATATGTAGTGAGCGGGATTGTATTAAGTAGTAAAAAAATATAACTATTCCTATTTTCACCTTAATACCCTTTATTTGTTATACTAAAAGGGAATACAAAAGAAAAGGGGACAGTGCCTTTGATGAAATTTGTAGTTTTAGCTATTCTTACTTTGTTTTTGATTCCATGGACAAGAAGTAGTAGTAAGCTTCGAGCAGTGGATAAGAAGGGAGATAAGAAGGTTGTAAAGGGTAAGAAATCATCTATTTTAGTTATTCCTGTTTTATTTTGGATAGGTATTGCAATCTATGAATACTTTTGGCTAATTGATGATCGAGTAGATTCGATTCTTACTCATTATTCTGTTGCAGTAGCAATTTTAATTGGGCTTGTTTTATTTTCACAAGATCAAATAGGGAAATTAGAAGGTACATTAAAAGGACTTCTAATGTTTATTTTACTCGCAAGTTACGGCTACTTTGGTTATTTGCACGATATAGTAATCTCGCAAAAGAAATATGATTCTGTTGTTAAGGTAGAGAAAGATATTTCAGAGCCATTTACTGAAAATGACCAGCCGTTTACAGTGCCGCCAAAGACAGCGGAGAATAAGATGAAAAAAGTATTTGGTGATATTCCAAAAGTAGCTTATTTTGAGCTAGGAGAATTAACGCCACAAATGGTAAACGGCGAAGCTTTATATGTAGCGCCGATTGAAGTTTCAGGTTTTTTTAAAGCACGTAAAGCTGAGACAATTCCAGGGTATGTAACGATGTCAGGTACGAATCCTGATGCGGAAGCGAAACTGCACCTCGGTTATAAAATGAAATATGTGCCAAGCATGTTTTTTGGTAATAATTTAGAGCGTGTGGTAAGGCAAGCAGAACCAAATTTAATCTTTAAAGGAAAACCTAAATTTGAGGTTGATGATAAAGGAAAACCATATTATACAATGACGTATGGTGAATTTATTTCAGGAAGATCTGGATTTGAGGTAGAAGGTGTTGTCGTAGTAGATGCACAAACAGGTGAAGTGAAAAGATATGATAAAGGAAAGGCACCTAAATTTGTTGATGGTGTATTAAATCATGAGACTGCATCTACGTTAAATACGTACTTTGGTAAATATATTCACGGATTTTGGAATACGAAATTTTCACAAACAGATATGAAAATTCCGACTGAGTGGGGAACGAAAGAAGGCGTGACCCCGATTTTTGGTAAAGATGGAACACTGTATTATTTTACAGACTTTACTTCTCCAAAAGAAGGAGTAGATTCAGCTCTAGGCTATTCATTAGTAGATGCACGCACAGGCAAGCTATATTATTATAATGGAAAAGAAGTAAAGGGGATTATGGATGGTTCAGCAGCTACAGAAGTAGTGGATAATTCCTTTAAGAGAGAGAAATGGCATGGGACAATGCCTGTCATTTATAACGTATACGGTAAACCAGCTTGGATTATTCCGGTTGTTGATGACGGAGGCCTAGTACGTGCGCATACAGTTGTATATGCTGCTAATGCAAAAATATTTGCGACAGGTTCTTCGCAGAAAGAAGCGCTTGAGAATTATAAAAACGTAATGAGCGGTAATGGTGATACATTTAGACCAACCTCAACAGGAAAAGAAGCGCAAAAAGAAGGTATTGTACAACGTGTATATAAAGAAAAATCTGGTGAAAATACAATCGTGTACGTACTTTTAGAGAATGAACAAAAGGTATTTATGATACCAGTGAAGAAATTTCCATATGCTATGTTTACAGAAGTAGGAGATCCAATTCAAATTACATATTTAGATACGGGAGAGACGATGGCCTCGGTATCTAAATTTACGAATAGCAATGTGAAAAAGTAAAGCGGTAGAATTTCTATCGCTTTTTTTACATTATGAAAGAGGAAAATGCACTGTACTTGACGTATGTTTATGATGTAACTATAATTGTTACGATTCAGTGTGTATAGGAAAGGGTGAATTGAAAAAGTGAATGAAGTTAATCACGAAATATATAAACCTGTAAAGGCAAACAGGTTGTGGATGATTCTTGTATTAGGGACACTTACGGCAATTGGGCCATTATCTATTGATATGTATTTGCCTTCATTACCGAAGTTAACGGATGACTTGCAAACAGGTGCATCCCTAGCGCAGCTTACATTAACAGCTTGTTTACTTGGGCTTTCAGTAGGGCAATTATTTGTTGGCTCAATTAGTGATATTTACGGAAGACGCAAACCACTTATTATTGCTCTTATTATTTATGTTGCTTCTTCTTTACTTTGTGCTGTTGCGCCATCTATTTGGACATTAGTATTATTGCGCTTCCTACAAGGAGCTTCAGGATCAGCCGGGATTGTTATATCACGTGCGATGGTAAGAGATATGTACTCAGGTTCTGAAATGACGAAGTTTTTCTCACTGCTTATGTTAGTAAACGGAGCAGCACCTATTTTGGCACCGATTATTGGGGGGCAATTGTTACAGTTTACAACGTGGCGCGGTGTTTTCATCGTTCTTGGAGCAATTAGCGTATTCATGTTAATCTCAGCTACTTTTGTATTACGTGAAACATTACCTCCTGAAGAAAGAGAAACGGGTGGTTTGTCAGGGACTTTGGCGACGTACGGAAAATTGTTAAAGGACCGTCTGTTTATGGGATATGCATTGTCACAAGGATTAGTAACAGCGGCAATGTTTGCATACATTTCGGGCTCACCATTTGTGTTGCAGAACATATACGGAGCATCACCACAGCAATTTAGTTTATTCTTTGCGATTAACGGCATCGGTATTATTATTGCTAGTCAGGTAACGGGTCGTTTAGCGGGGAAAGTGAATGAGAAGACATTATTTGTTGCGGGTATTATTATCGCAGCTGTTGGTGGTCTATCTTTACTACTGACAATCGTACTAGGAATAGGTTTAATTGGTGTTTTATGTTCGTTATTCCTTGTTGTATCAAGTGTCGGGGTTGTATCAACAACTGGGTTCTCATTAGCGATGAGAAATCAGAAACAAGCTGCAGGAACAGCATCAGCTTTATTAGGTTTATTACAGTTTATTTCAGGAGCTCTTGTTGCTCCGCTAGTAGGTATCGGTGGAAGTAATACAGCATTACCGATGGGTATTGTTATTGCGCTTTGTGAAGTAGGAGCAGTGTTATGTTATCTATTTATGGCCAGAAGAAGTGAGAAACAGTTTGAACTGCAACAAAAACAAAATCTAGAGGCTTAACAAAAAAGAACTGATTCAAAGGGAATGTTTGAATCAGTTCTTTTTTCATTTCTTTGAAATACCTCATACAGTTTTGTAAGGTGATGTAGTAAAGCATTGCAAAAATTATTTGTATAAAGTGACGATACTGTGACAAACATGTTGGTATATATATTACGGTGTCGTCTTAAGTGTAAAAAGTAGGATGTTCTCGGTATAATAACAAGTGGAGATAAAAGAAACTATAATGAGTAATAGTTGTAGATAAAAGGAGAAGAAGAGATGAAGAAGGTTTTGGGTATTGCCGTAATGGGAGGAATGCTCCTTCTAGCAGGATGTAATGGAAATAAAGATACGAAAGAACCGAAAGAAAAGGTAGAGCAATCTACAGAACAAACAGAAGAGATGAAAGAATACCGTGCAGTACATGAAAAATACGATATGAAAATGAATAAAGAAATTAATAAAGCACTGCAGTTATTTGAAGTAGCAAAAGAAAAGGGCGGTAAGGAAATAACGACTGCTACATATAAAGAAGATGTGCAAAAGGTAACAACGAGCATGTTAGAAGATATTGATCATATACGTAAAGAAATTCGTGTGCCGAAGTCGAAAGAGCAAGAACATGAAGTATATGTTGGTTTCTTGAATGAATCGGAGCAAGCAATGAAAAAATTACAGAAGTTAGCTAAAGAAGAAGATTCATCGTTGATTCGTGATATAGAAATTAATTTTGCAACAGCATCAACATACTATAAACGTTTTCAAGCAGAAATGAAAAAATAACCTTGCCTGTGCAAGGTTATTTTTTCTTCTTACTACCGCCTACTTCTTTATTTTATTTCTCTTTTGTATTCTTTTTTCGTTCCATCAGAGAAGACAACTTCTAAATCAAATTTTTGATAGTCTTTATCAAGTTTGAACACGTTCACTACTTGATCGATTACTTCTTGGTCAGCAGTATTTTTATCAAATTTTAATTCTTGTAAGAGTGGGCTTAATTTTGTGATAGCCTCGTCTCCTGTTAATTTTACATCTGCTTTATGATCTTCAATTTTTGCTTCCATTTTCTTATCAGCTGCTACATTTTTATAGTCTGCTTCGTAGTCTTTCTTTGTATCTTGGTAGTCTGCCTTTAAATCGAATTCATTGAAGTTTAGTTTTAAATCTGCAGGAGCCTCATTTTTTGCTTCTTCAGTCGTCTTTTTATTAGAAGTTGTGTCTTCTTTTGCAGGAGCTTTACATCCTGTTAATGCAGGTACTAGCATAAGAGCTAATAAAACTGATAGTAGAATTCTCATTATAAATTCCTCCTTATGTAAATTCGTTCTATACAAGTTTTTCCCAAAAACATGTAATTATGTATGTGTTGAAAATAAATTATTATTCTGTAGTTGCAAGGGCTAATCCGCAATTTAAATCAAAAAAGATTTGTATGTATATGGTAAATTGAAGTTGTGAGGAGGGGCTAAAATGCATGAAGAATATAAAGAGATAATAAAAAAATCAATTGAATATATAGAGAATCACTTACATGAGGAGCTTACAACAGAAAGAGTGGCATCTCACAGTGCAGTATCGATGTACCATTTTCATCGCATCTTTCAAAGATATGTTGGGATGAGTGTAACAGATTATATTCGAAAGAGAAGGTTAACTCATGCTGCGCAAGTTTTAGTGTCAACGGAGAGAGCTGTTATTGATATTGCAGTGCAATACGGTTTTTCCTCACAAGAGGCATTTACGAGAGCTTTTAAAAGAATGTTTCAATTGCCACCAAAGAAATATCGAAAGTACTTTCAGTCATTTTATATAGAAAGAGAGGGTGTTTCAATGCAAAAAGGTATACCGAAAGGATGGATCTTAAGTGGAAGTCATCCTGCTGAATATGAGATGGGTTTAGATTATGAAGTTGTCCATCAGGGGAAAGTATCTGCATACATAAAAGCAAAAGAGAATGTTACGCACGGAGGATTTTCAACACTAATGCAAATGTTCCGAGCGGATAAATATGTAGGAAAGAGATTACGTTTTACAGCATTTATTAAGAGTGAAAATGTAAGAGATTGGGCAGGATTGTGGATGCGAGTAGATGGAAAAGATACAGAACCGCTCGCTATGGATAATATGCAAAATCGCCCCATTAAAAATACGAATAACTGGCAATCGTACTCGGTTGTATTAGATATAAAAGAAGAAGCACTTGGTATTGCATTTGGTGTTTTATTATCAGGAGAAGGTTGTGTGTGGCTAGATAGTATTCGATTTGATGAAGTAGATGAAAAAATTCCTTCAACAGATTTGGCAGAGAACTTTTATGAAACACTTTTAGAAGAGCCGGTGAATCTACAATTTGAAGAAGTAGAAAAATAAAAAACAAGGAGAAAAGATATGCTCAAATATGTAAAACTAATAAGTATTAGTTTAGTAATATCGTCTTGTATTATGGGAGTTAATTATTTAGTTAGCTATCTTTGGTCAGGGCATATACCTTCTTTGACGTGGAGAACATATTTGATGTTTGTGTTTATATGTATGATGAGTTTTGGTTCAATGCAAAAAGAAGGAAAAGAGGATTATTGACAATAGTCTTCTTCGCCTTTCTTTCATTAACACAAATGGTTGTAACTGTTTTTGGAGATGCAGGTATGATTTTCAATATCATCTCACTATCGTTACAACTTGTAAGTTTGGGTGTAATTGTACCACATGAAATGCTTTCTAAAACATATCAAACAATC
The DNA here is from genome assembly GCF_000238655.1 of Bacillus sp. 7_6_55CFAA_CT2. Lineage (NCBI taxonomy): Bacteria > Bacillati > Bacillota > Bacilli > Caryophanales > Bacillaceae > Bacillus > Bacillus sp. 7_6_55CFAA_CT2. The sequence goes on from NZ_JH414715.1 coordinate 28,107, forward strand.
GGTGAATTATTTCCTGCAATATATGCAGGAAATGGCTATTATACAATAATATTTGGAGGAGTTAGTTTAGAAAGAAATATTATTTCATTATTAGTTATTGTATTGGTTATACAATTAGTAGCAGGTATGATTTTAGCTATAAAAGGAATGGCAAAGGGAAGAGGAAGCTCTGTAGTTAAAGTTGTATAAAAGTAAAAAGGTATCCTTCATGGGATACCTTTTACTTTTGTTACTTTGCAACTTCTGTCCACTTGTAGTTAAACTCACCACCGAAGTCAGTTGTTACAAGTCCTTTAATGAAAGAGCGTTGTAAGTAAGAACGACCTTGTTGGTATAAAGGAGCGACAGCGCCGTCTTGTAATAGAATTTTTTCAGCTTGCTTCATTGCTTCAAAGCGTGCTTTTTCATCGCCAGCTAAATCTGTTTTCACTTTATGAATTAGCTCATCGTACTCTTTGTTAGAGTATTTATCGAAGTTATAAGCACTATCTGTTGTAAATAGATCTAAGAATGTAATTGGATCAGCGAAGTCAGGGCCCCAGCCGTCAATACCAATTTCATAGTCACCACTTAATAGTAGTTTTAGCTGTTGTTTACGTGGTTGTGGTTTTAAATTCACTGTTAATCCGTCTAAGTTCTTTTCTAATTCACCTTTTAAATATTCACCAGTCTTTTTAGCTAAAGCATTGTCACTTGTTAATAGTTCGATTGTTACTTTGTCAGTACCAAGTTCTTGTTTTGCTTTTTTCCAGTTTTCTTTCGCTGTTTTCACATCATCCTTGACTAGATTTCCATTTTCTTTACGGAAGTCGTTGCCTTCTGGGCTCTTTGCGAATTTCGCAGGAACCATTCCTTCAGCTGGAACAGCGCCGTTATTTAAAATTGTTTCTACGTAAGCTTTTTTATTCATTGCGCCGTTAATAGCAAGGCGTGCATGTTGATTTTTTAATGTTTCATTTTTTTGATTTAATCGTAAGAATTGAATGCCGACTTCAGCGCGTTCCTTGAAGTTTGGATCGCTCTTATATTTATCAACAAACTCTGCAGTTAAAGCAACACGATCAATTTGTCCTGAATCATATAAGTTCACTTCTGTAGACTTATCTTTAACGACATTGAAGTTGATTTCTTCTAATTTTACCGTTTTAGCATCCCAATAGTTAGGGTTTTTCTTCAATTGGAAGCTTTGTTCATGTTTCCAGTTCTCTAATGTGAAAGCACCGTTGTAAATTAAATGATTTGTTTCCAAACCATATTTATCACCTTGAGATTTTAAGTACTCTTCATTAATTGGTAAGAATGTTGAGAATGTCGTTAAGCTTAAGAAGTAGGGAACAGGACGGTCTAGTTGCACTTCTAACGTTTTGTCATCAACAGCTTTGACCCCTAGTTGATCAATTGGCAATTGTTTTTGGTTTATTTGTTTCGCATTCTTTATATCGAAGAATAAGAATGCGTATTCAGCTGCTGTATCAGGATTTACGGCACGTTGCCAAGCGAAGGCAAAGTCCTTTGCTGTAACAGGAGTACCGTTTGACCATTTTGAATCACGCAGATGGAATGTATATTTTGTTTTATCGGGACTAATGTCAACCGACTCAGCGACACCAGGAACCGGTTTATTATCTTCTCCCATTGCATATAACCCTTCAAAAACATTGCGCATTACGTTCATGGATTCCCCATCCGTTGCTTTTGCAACATCCATTGTTGGAATTTCTGAAGCGAATGATAAGTTAATTGCCTGTTTATCAGGTGCTTTATCGTTTGCTTTCGCTCCGCTTGCATTATCCTTATTTCCCCCGCAAGCAGTTAGTAATAGACTTGCCCCTAAAACAGATGCAACAACAGGTATAACTTTTTTCTTCATTGTTCGTTCCTCCCTAAATGTGTTGTTCGTAACGTCATAATGTCCATGTCTTGAAGTAGCTATAGAAGGAGATAAAACCTATTATAAATATTTGTTTATAGGTAATCAGGTGTTCTATATGTATATACATGTTGATCTATAATCTATCGTTATATGTTTCAACGTAGTAGACATTATATTTTGATGGTGAAATATTTCGTTTCTTTGATTATTTAGAATATTAACACTGGAAAGAACTATATGTCAATAATAAAAATAGATTGTTAATTTCTTAGAATAATATATTGAAAAAGCGGATTCTCATGTGTGAGAGAACCTATTTTTAATATATTTTGCTAAAAAAACAATTGGTGTGGGCTAATAATAAGTGGGGATGAAGAAACCCCCACTTATTAAAGTTTCACTTTATTTTTCAATTTTTGCCCACTTGAAGTTTAATTGCCCTGCAAAGTCTACTTGCACAATTCCTTTCACATAAGAACGTTCTAAATAAGATTCGCCTTTTTGGTAAAGAGGAGCGATAACAGAGTCTTTAAATAATATTTTCTCGGATGCTAGTAATGCTTCCCAGCGAGCTTTTTCATCACCAGCTAAAGTTGTTTTCACTTTTGCTATTGTTTCATCGAATTCCTTATTAGAGTAATGATCTAAGTTATAAGGGTTATTCGTTGTAAATAGCTCAAGGAATGTAATTGGATCCGCAAAGTCAGGGCTCCAGCCATCAATTCCGATTTCGTAGTCACCTTTTAATAAAAGCGAAACTTGTTGCTTACGCGGTTGCGGTTTTATATTTACTGTTAATCCATCTAGATTCTTTTCTAGTTGTCCTTTTAAGAATTCACCAGTTTTCTTATCAAGGTCAGCATCACTCGTTAATAATTCTAATGTTATCTTTTCAGAACCAAGCTCTTGTTTAGCTTTTTTCCATAACTCTTGTGCAGATTTTGTATCAACTTTTGTTAAATCGCCATTTGCAGTACGGAAGTCTTTTCCTTCAGGTCCTTTTGCAAAGTTTTTTGGAACGAGACCAAATGTTGGTGTAGATCCATCATTTAATAACGTATTTACAAAGGATTTTCTATCAATTGTTTGATCAATTGCTTGGCGTGCAGAAACGTTTTGAAGCACTTTGTTTTGTTGATTCATACGTAAAAATTGTACGCCTACGTTTGGACGTTCTTTAAAGTTAGCATCCTTTTTATATTTATCGACGAAGTCAGATGTTAGTTTTATACGATCTAATTGTTTTGACTCGAATAAATTTACTTCTGTTGATTTTTCTTTTACGACGTTAAAATTGATTTCTTCTAGTTTGACAGTATCTTTATCCCAATAGGTAGGGTTTTTCTTGAATTTAAAGCTTTGTTCGTGCTTCCAATCGCTTAGTGTAAAAGCCCCGTTGTACAAGATTGTATTATCTTCTAAAGCGTACTTATCACCTTGTGCTTTAAAGAATTCCTCGTTAATTGGTAGAAATGTTGGGAACGCTGTTAAGCTAATAAAATACGGAACAGGACGCTCCAATTCTACCTCAAACGTATGGTCATCAACTGCTTTTACACCAAGTTGGTCGGCTGGAAGTTCTTTGTTGTTAATTTTTGTTGCGTTTTTAATATCAAAGAATAGAAATGCATATTCAGAGGCTGTTGCTGGATCTACGGCTCTTTGCCAAGCGAACACAAAATCTTTCGCTGTAACAGGAGTGCCGTTTGACCATTTTGAATCTCGCAAATGGAATGTGTATTTCGTTTTATCGCCACTTACTTCATGAGATTTTGCAACACCAGGAACAGGTTTGTTACCTTCACCAAGATTATACAAACCTTCAAATACGTTTCTCATTACTTGACCAGAATCAGTATCTGTAGCACGAGCCGTATCCATTGTTCGTATTTCAGTAGGTGAAGATAAGTTTAAAACCTGTTTACTAGGTGCCTCGTCTTTTGCATTTGCTCCGCTTGCTTCGTTTTTATAACTACCGCAACCAGTTAATAAAATACTTACTCCTACAACTGATGCAATACCGGGTACAAACTTCTTTTTCATTTGATTTTCCTCCTAAATAATTAAGTTTGGATGATGATGAGGGAAATGAAAAATAAAAAATCCCTCTTTTCATATTGAGAAAGAGGGATTTTTACGTACAAGTTATGCACCCGTATATAAACGAAGTCCCTCATTCTATCTTTCAAGCATAAAGCTTGCAGGAAGTGGCACAGTATTCAAAATGAACCTGTTGCCGAGGTTTCAAAGGGCCAGTCCCTCCACCTCTCTTGATACAATGAGTAAACGAATAAATTTTATTAATTTTTGTGTTTCTTTGATAATTCAAAATCTTACACCTTGAATAATGAAGTGTCAACTAAATGAAATATAGTTTAAATTTTCAGTTTTATTAAACGAAAAAACCACTGCATAGGGCAGTGGTTTTTCTACTAGAAGTTAAAGTTATCTGGATCTGGACCAACGCGACGATCTTCATTTAAAGCTTGAATTGCTTTCATATCATCAGCACTTAATTCAAAGTCGAAGATGTTTGCATTTTCAATAATGCGATGTTCTTTAATTGATTTGGGAATTGTTACAACTTCGTTTTGTAAATCCCAGCGTAAAATAATTTGCGCAGTTGATTTATTATATTTTGTCGCAATTTCTTGTAATGTTGGATTATCTAGTAGTTGTCCTTGCATTAATGGTGACCAAGCTTCAAGCTGAATATTATGTTCTTTACAGAATGCATGTAACTCTTCTTGTGCTAAACGTGGGTGGTATTCCACTTGGTTGACCATTGGCTTAATTTCAGCAATTTCAAATACGTCTTGTAAGTGGTGAATGTGGAAATTACTCACACCGATAGCGCGAACACGGCCATCTTTATAAAGTTTTTCTAATGCTTTCCATGATTCGGTATATTTCCCTTTTACAGGCCAATGTACTAAATATAAATCTAAATATTCTAGACCTAATTTCTCTAATGTAGTTTCAAATGCTTGAAGTGTTGTTTCATATCCTTGATCGCTATTCCATACTTTTGAGGTAATAAATAATTCTTCGCGTGAAACACCGGATTCACGAATCGCTTGTCCAACGCCTTCTTCATTTTGATAGATTGCTGCAGTATCGATGCTGCGGTAGCCATTTTTAATTGCTGCTTTTACAGAATCAATTACTTCTGAACCATCTTCTACTTTAAAAACACCTAAACCAAACCAAGGCATTTTTACACCGTTATGTAATGTTGTATAGTCTTTTAAACTTGTTAAAATCATATTATTTCCCCCTAGCTTTTTTGTTTGTTGCTTCTACTGCTTTTTGAATTGCCTCTGAAAAATTATATTCGTATAAAGTTTTGAGACCCTCAGCTGTGGAACCACCTGGCGTTGTTACTTGTTCGCGGAGGTTAGCTGGATTTTGCGTTTGTTCGAGCATAGAAGCAGAGCCAGAAATCATTTGAATGACAAGATGTTTTGCGGTTTCTTCATCGACTCCATAACTTTTTGTTGTTTCAATTAAGCTTTCAGCAAAGTAATAAAGGAAGGCTGGTGCACTTCCAGTAACTGCAGTAAGCTGATGAACTTCTTCCTCAGTACAAAGTTGCGAAGTACCAATACCTTTTAAAAGCAGTTGCAGGGTTTCTTGATGCATCTCATTTACTGATTGTCCCATTGTATATAAGGAGATAGATTTTCCAATTTCAGCAGCTGTATTAGGCATAATCCAAGCAACAGGCGTGCCCTTTGGGAGTCTAGCTTCTAAATAAGATGGTCCAATGCCAGCTGCGACTGTTACGACTAGTTGATTTGATATTAACGGAGATAGCTCAGCTAATAACTCTTCATGAGCAGAAGGTGGCATTGCTAAAACAACCGTATCAACAGATGTAACATGCTGTTTCCAATCTGTTGCAGTAGACACATTATATCGATGTTGTAACTGTTTTAGCTTTTCTACGTTGCTTCGATTAGAGACGATAATTTCTTCGATGTACTCTTTGCTTGTTTTAAGTAATCCGGAAAATATAGCTTCTGCCATACGACCGGCACCAATAAATAAAATTCGATGTTTAGTTAGCATATTCTTTATTCCTTTCTAGTAGAGATATGTTATAAAAACGATATCATCTTTAAGAGAATGTTGTAAAAAGAAAAGACTTACCGTAGATGGAATGGATAATGAGAAGGCGGAAATTCATGCTAATATTAACTGTTATTAATCTCTTTATATGTGTAGCTGGTTTGCTAGAGTGGAAGAGCAATTATAAGGGGCAAGAACATACAAATAATTATATCTAGAAAATAATTAGAATTGAAAAACCCCTGAAGCATATATGCTTCAGGGGTTTACTAATAGAATATAAGATTATGCTTTTGTCATACCAAGTAATACAGCGCCGCCGATAATTAAAACACTACCTAGTGCAATAAAGATCAATTGACGTTTTGTTTTCTTTTCACCTAAGAATACAATCGCACCGAATGTTGAGATAACGATTCCAGTTTGAGATAATGGGAAGCTTGTTGCTACTCCAACACGTGGTAATGAAAGAAGTAAGAATAAGTTTCCAGTTCCCCATAGTAAACCAGACAAAGCATTACGGATTGCATATTTGTTAAACGGTTTATGTTTAGACGTCAGTACAACCGCACCAACAAACATACCAACTGCTTGTGGTAAAATAGCAGACCAACCATCAATATTATACCAACGAATAATAATTACATATACAAGATAGCCGAAAGTAGAAACAATTAAAGTAAGAAGTCCTTTTTTCAATTGTCCAGGTGGCTGAGCATTTTCTTTATCATCTAATGATGTGAATACAACACCAACTACAATTAATAGGATTGCAATCGTTCCCAGAATGATCGTTGTAGTAGTAGTCCACTCACGGAAAGCGATAACCCCAAAGATAGAAGTTGCAACAAGTTGCATACCAGTAGAAATCGTTACAGTAGTTGAAACACCTAGTTTTTCAACTGTTTTTAATTGGTTTACTTGTCCTAAAGCCCAGAATAAACCTGAAATAAAACCAACAATTAAGATTGTCATTGTTAAAGCTGGTTGAGTAAATACATACATAATTGTTGCGAAGAATAGAGCACCGATTGTCATACCTACCGTTTGGCTATATGCACCACCGCCCATTTTTACGCTTACTAATAAGATGTTTCCCCATGCAATTGCAGGAAGAAGCGCTAATAAAATGTCCATTACAAGACTCCCTTCGGTTTGCTATACCAATATAGTTACATATCGTTCTAACGATCGGTAATGCCCCACTAATAGAGTAGAAGATTACCGATCGCTAAAACAGGATGAAGAATTCACAATATAAATGCGTTTTCATTTCTTCATTTTTTGAAACACCTCCATATAATAACAGGAAATTGCCTATTTTAGAAAGTGAATTCAAATAAAATGTATATTTAAATAAGAGGTAAAATTCAGTTATTTCCCATTGGTATATTTTATTTCCTAAGAAATAAAGAAGCAGCTTCGACAAAAGCTGCTTTAAGAGTTAGTAATTCTTTTATTAATAAGTTGAATACATAGTAGAAATACGAGTGACATACCGATAGTAATAACTACAAGTGTCCAGGCGAGTTGCATATTACTTGCATCAATAGCCATGTAAATTGCAGTTGGGATTGTCTGTGTTTTACCAGGAATGTTCCCGGCAAACATGAGTGTAGCACCAAACTCACCGAGCGCGCGGACAAAGCTCAAAATCATCCCGCTTAGTAAGGCAGGAAATGCGAGTGGAAGTGTAACGTGCAGAAAAACTTGATATTCACTTGCGCCAAGGTCACGAGCACTTTCTTCAATTTGTACATTTGCGATAGAAAATCCCGTTTTCGCTGATTGGTACATAAGCGGAAATGCAACAACTGTAGAAGCGATAATCGCAGCAGTAGATGTGAACATAATAGACTGCTGAAATAATGATTCAACCCACTTTCCGATCGGGCTGTTGTTTCCAAAGATGATAATGAGAAAGAAGCCGATAACAGTTGGTGGAAGTACCATTGGTAATAAAAATATGGTTTCTAATAGTACTTTATATCGCCATGAGGAGCGAGCTAGTGCTCGCCCGACAATTGTCCCTAAAATTGTAACGAGAATAGTGGCGCACGCAGCTACTCTTAAAGATAGAAAGACAGGCGATAAAATAGCATCAATGCTCATAGTGATTACGACAGAACTGTAAATCCATATTTCTTAAAGATAGATTGTGCATCTTTTGACTGCAAATACTCATAAAATGAAGTCGCCTCTTTCTTATGTTTAGATTCCTTTATAACACCTAAAGGATAGTGGATTGGCTCATGAGAAGTAGCTGCTGCTGTCTCACCAATCTTTACTTTATCCGAAATGAGAGCATCTGTTTTGTATACGATGCCAGCATCAACATTCCCTGTTTCTACATATGTTAACACTTGGCGAACATCTTTTGTAAATACGACTTTATTTTGAACATCATTCCAAAGGTTTTCGTGTGTTAGAGAAGCCTTTGCATATTTGCCAGCAGGTACAGATTCAGGTGTACCAAGTGCAATTTTTTTGATTTTCTCATCTTTTAAATCTTGAAATTTTGTAAGTGAACTATCTTTAGGGATGACTAGAACTAGTTCATTTCCAAGAAGATTTTTCCCTTCTTTTTCACTAATGAATCCTTTTTTTACAAGGGTTTGGAATTTATCTTCTGCTGCAGAGAAGAATAAATCAGCAGGTGCACCTTGTTCAATTTGTTGTTGAAGTGCTCCAGAAGCACCGAAGTTAAAAGAAAGTTTGATATTTGGCTCTTTTTCTTTATATTGTTTTTCGATTTCTTTTAATGCATCTTGTAAGCTTGCAGCAGCTGAGATAGTCAGTTCAACTGTTTTCTCCTCTTTAGCAGCTGACTTTGTATGCTTTTCCCCACTTGTACAAGCAGCACTAAATATAAGAAGGAAAGAAAGTATAAGTGCCCCGATGGAACGTAATGTAAATTTATTCATAAAAAAATCCCCTTTCGTTTTGATACATCTAATTATAACTAATTATCTCTAAATATAACTAGTTATAATTGAATGTAATTTGAACATATATCTATTTTTAAAAAATAGGAGAAATATTCTTTTCTTTGTTACAATGAAAGGAGAAAGTGAGGAATCGTCTATGGATCATCATTCCTACACAACGGAAGAAGTAGCAAAGCGATTAAAAGTATCAAAATTAACTGTATACGACTTAATTAAAAAAGGAGAACTTCCTTCTTATAGAGTTGGTAGACAGATGCGCATTGATGCAGCAGATTTAGATCAATATATAAAGCAAATGAAAACAGGAAAGGTACAAGTTAATCCTGTAAAAAACGATGGTAGTAGTATCTTGAACACGTGTATTATTAGTGGTCAAGAACTAACGTTAGATATGTTAGCTAAACGTATAGAAAATCGTTTGCTAAGTTCTAATGTTTTAAGGGCCTATCAAGGTAGCTTAACAAGTTTAGTGAAAATGTATCAAGGAGAAGGAAGTATCGTTAGTTTGCATTTGTTTGATGGTGAAACGGGTACATATAATGTTCCTTATGTAAAACGCATTTTAGTAGGACAGCCATGTATTATGATTAATTTATTGTCCAGAAATGTAGGGTTTTATGTCCAAAAAGGAAATCCGAAGAAAATAAAGACATGGGCCGACATATCCGGATCCACTATAAAGTTTGTAAATCGAGAAAAGGGTTCTGGTATTAGAGTGTTAGTGGATGAACAATTACGAATCCAAAAATTAAATAAAGCTGATATTAGTGGATATGAATGGGAAGAATCGAATCATCTTGGTGTTGCCACGCAAGTTGCAAATGGAAAAGCTGATGTAGGAGTAGGTTCAGAAAAGTTTTCGCAAATTGTAAATGTGGACTTTATTCCAATCATGAAAGAACAGTATGATTTAGTAATTTTGAAGAATAAAGAAAATGAAGAGCTGATTGAAGTCGTGAAAGACATTCTGCAATCGGAAGAATTTCATAATGAATTAAATGCGATTGGCGGATATGATATTACGAAAACAGGTCAAATTATATATGAAACAAACTAAAAAGCTGCTTGTCTATAAGACGAGCAGCTTTTTCTATATAAAGGGGTTTGGGGAAACAAAGTGTTAAACAAGACCTTGAGCAAGTGTGTAAATGAAAGCCGTAAGAAGAGTAGCTCCACTTGCAAGTCCGATGAAGTCTGATTTGTTGAAAGTAATGTTGTTCATTATAATCTCTCCTTATTTGTTTAATGTAGTTGCAACAGCTTTTGCATCGACAAGTGCGGATAGCACCATGCCCATTGTATTTAAAAATTTATTTGATTTCATATTGTTCATCATGCGTATCCGCTCCTTTTCGAATTGTTGTTGCCCTGCTTATGTCTTAATTATAGGAAATATGTCCACTTGCAACTATCGAATTAGCTTACGAAAGACTTACACTTTTGTAAGAAAAAAAGACATTCATGTAAGAATGTCTTTCACAGCATATTGATATGATGATGTTCTTCAATTGTTTTTAAAAAACTACGCATTGAATTCGTCATATAGCTATCTTTACGGCGTATGAAAACCGTTGAAATACTGCCGTATTTTTCAGGGATTGCATGACAATGTACCTTACCTGCTTTAGAAAGATGATGGACAGCAGACTGTGGTACGAGTGTAATTCCGAGGCCGAGTGCAACGCTGTTTAATATTGTCTCTAATATATTGAATTCCATAATTCTTTTTGGTAGCAAACCTTCATCTTTAAGCCAACGTTCTAGTTTGGAGCGGTATCCACATCCTTGGTTAAAAACGAGTAGAGGCGTTGTTGTAAATTCTTCTATATGAAAGGCTTTATTTTGTGTTATAAGCATTAATTTCTCTGTACTAACATCGTATTGTTCGATTAGTGGATGTTTAATAGGACCTGATATAAAGGCGCCATCCAATTGATGATCAAGTACTTCTTTAATTAATTCTTCTGTTAGACCCGCTTGTAATGATAAATCGACATTTGGATAGCTTTTATAGTAAGAAGATAAAATGGTAGGCAGTGTACTTACTGTTTCGACTGTACCGATTTTCAATATACCGGAGGGTGTTTCGCTATCTAAAAATACTTGTTTTAGTTCGTCGACATCTTGCAAAATTTTACTAACATAAACGAGCATTTTTCTTCCTTCAGCTGTTAAAGTCATTCCTCGTTTATGGCGGTAAAAGAGTGGGGTTTTTAATTCGTTTTCTAGTTGTTTAATACGTGCAGTTACATTTGATTGTACATAATTTAATTCCTTTGCTGCGCTACTTACACTACCCTGATCGGCAACGCTTTTAAAGATTTGTAAGTCTCGTAATTCCATTTTGTAATCCCCCTTGATGTTAACTATCATTATAAATGATAGTTAACATCATTTTGAATCATTTTACGTGATATATTTTTTCTTTTACAATTCTCTTTGTGCAAATAGAAAGAAACGGGGGATTGCGGTGAGAAGAGGTCAAATGATAATAGGGGCTGTAGCGTGTTTAATTGCGAGTATGTCATGGGGAGCGATGTTTCCAGTTGCTGATCATGCGCTAGAATACATAGATCCATTTTATTTTTCGCTTATTCGCTATGGAGCAGTGGCGATAATGCTGATTGTATTGTTGTTAATGAAAGAAGGAAAACAGGCATTTCGTTTAGAGGGAAGAGGAAAGTTACTCGTCTTTTTTGGAACGATGGCATTTACAGTATATAATGTCCTCATATTTTTAGGGCAAATGTTGATGGGTAAGTCGGGTGTAATGGTAGCTTCCATTATGGAAGCACTTATGCCGATGATTTCTATTTGTATTTTATGGGGATATAAGCATATAAAACCGAAGAAGTATACGATAACGAGTATGGTTATTGCTTTTGTAGGAGCTGTGTTTGTTATTACAAAAGGTGACATGAGTTTCTTTGTAACATTGAAAGATAATATGTTCCCAATAGCATTTATATTTATTGGTGTTATAGGTTGGGTTATTTATACGATGGGTGGTCAAACGTGTAGTGATTGGTCAACATTACGTTATTCTACGTTGACGTGTGTATTCGGTACGACTGTTACAGGAATTATAACGGTAATTATTACGTGGCTTGGATATGTTTCAGTTCCTAGTATGGGAACGATTTCTATTGTAAAATATGATTTGTTATTTATGATGACATTGCCAGGTATTGTAGCGCTACTTGCTTGGAACTACGGTGTGAAAATTTTATCATCCATTAATGGGATTTTATTTATTAATTTTGTACCAATTACGACTTTAGTTATTATGATGATGCAAGGGTATCAGATCACAATGTTTGATATTATAGGGACTGTACTTGTTATTGCAGCACTTATTCGCAATAACGTTTGCCAGAGAAAAGAAGAAAATATAAATAATAGAGTTTTACAAGAAGAACAATTACGTCAAGCTGTTTAATAGGCAAATGGAGGATTTCACATGTTAGAAAGTTTATTGTTTTTCTTCGCCGTCGGAGTTGCCTGTGAGCTTGCAGCAATTAATCGAAATGGTCGTAAAAAGATAAAACAACAAGCTGAGCTGATACAGCTTTTAAAAGAGTTGAAAGAAAGAAAAAAATAAAAAGACGACCGGGCATAGACGGTCGTCTTTTTCTATATAAAGGGGAAAGGGGACACAAAGTTATACAAGCGTAGCAGCGTAAATAAAAGCAGTAAGAAGAAGAGAGCCGCTAGCTAATCCGAAAAAGTCTAATTTGTTAAAAGTGATGTTATTCATAATACATTCTCCTTACTTGTTTAATGTAGAAGCAACAGCTTTTGCATCGAAAAGAGCCGATAATACCATACCTATTGTATTTAAGAAATTGTTCGTTTTCATTTTGTTTATCATATTAATCGACTCCTTTTCGAATAATTGTTGCCCTGTTTCTGACTTAATTGTATGAAATATAGTAAGAAGTAACTATCGAATTAGCTTACAAGAAAATTACACTTTTGTAAGAATTGAAATTTAACAATTCATACTTATTTTTATTACCAACTCCTAAAACTTAGTGTTATAATTGTTGTAAGAATATGATTATACTTCGGATGTTTAGAAAGGAACGAAATAAATGTATAAACCAATTACATTTTTGTTGAAATATATATTTAAAACAGCTGGGAAAGTAGAAGTGCAAGGAAGAGAAAAGCTACCAGAAGGTGGTCCGTATGTTGTTGCGTGTACACATACAAGTTTTATGGATGTATTAATGTTAGCTACAGGGATGTACCCAACTCAAATTCATTACATGGCAAAAAAAGAATTATTTGAAGGGAAATTCAAAAATTGGTTCTTTAAAAATGTAAATGCATTCCCTGTAGATCGTGCGAATCCAGGACCAAGTACACTTAAAATTCCATCACGTTTATTAAAAGAAGGAAAGGTAGTAGGGATTTTTCCGAGTGGAACAAGATCAGCGGAAGATGTTTCATTAAAAGCGGGTGCTGTGACAATTGCGATGCGTTCTAATGTTCCGTTAGTACCAGCAGCTTATGTTGGTCCATCAAGTGTAAAAGAATTAATAAAGGGGAAAAAGGCACAATTGATTTTTGGAGATCCAATTCAAATTGAGGGTGGAGAACAAATAGATCGAAAAACCGTTATGAAAATGATGACAGATCAATTAAATGAGAAGTTTGAGGAGTTAAAAGAAGCTTTGCAATCAAATCAAAAATAAGAAAAGACGACCGGGCATAGACGGTCGTCTTTTCTATTACTATTTATAATAAAGGGGAAAGGGGACACAAAGTTATACAAGCGTAGCGGCGTAAATAAAAGCAGTAAGAAGAAGCGAGCCACTAGCTAGTCCTAAAAAATCTAATTTGTTAAAAGTGATGTTATTCATAATATATTCTCCTTACTTGTTTAATGTAGAAGCAATAGCTTTTGCGTCGATAAGAGCGGAAAATATCATGCCCATTGTATGTAAGAAATTGTTCGTTTTCATTTTGTTCATCATATTAATCCGCTCCTTTTCGAATAGTTGTTACCTTGTCTCTGACTTAATTGTATGAAATGTTGCGGAAATTCACTATCGAATTAGCTTACAGAAAAATTACACTTTTGTAAGAGAAACGAATGAAGGTGTAATGATAAGAAGATTTGACATATGTTCATGAGATTCATTAACTTAAAGGTAGAGGTGAGTGTATGGCTAATATTAAAGATATTGCAAAGATGGCGGGAGTTTCAGTTACGACTGTTTCGAGAGTGTTGAATGATCACCCATATGTAAGTGAAGAAAAAAGGAAAGCGGTTATAGAGATAGTTGAGAAATTGAATTACTCGCAAAACGCAAATGCTGTTCATTTATCAAAAGGAAAAACGAATATTGTTGGTGTGATTTTACCTTATATTAATCATCCGTGTTTTGATGCGATGGTGAGCGGAATGATGGAGACTGCGTTAGCGCATAATTACAGGGTGCTACTTTGCCAAACGAATTATAATAAAAAAGAAGAAATGAAAAGTTTACATATGTTAAAAACAAAACAATTGGATGGTCTTATTATTTGTTCACGTGCAAATGATTGGGAAACGATAGAACCGTATGCTTCTTACGGCGCAATAATTGCTTGTGAAGACAATGATATTTCAAACATCTCAAGTGTATATACGAATCATTCAGCGGCCTTTCAATTAGGAATGGATTATTTGATTGAGAAAGGTTATAAAAAAATTGGTTATTGTACGGGAAGAAAATTAGGGCCGAGTAGTCAAAAGCGTTTTGATGTTTATAAACAGCAATTACAATCTATAGACGAAGAGGTTAATGAAGAATGGATTTTTACAGAATGTTTTACACTAGAAGATGGTGTAAAAGTGGCTCATAAGTTAAAAGAGATGCAGGATCTTCCTGAAGCATTAATAGTAGCAGGTGATGAAGTTGCGATTGGGGTTATGACAGAGGTTGAAAAATTAGGGATTCAAGTTCCTGAGGATTTAGCGATTATTGGCTTTGATAATCAACCTATCTCGCAAGTGTTACAATTGACAACTATTGATCAAAATTTAAAGGAGATAGGGAAAACTGCTTTTGAAATGTTGCATAGAAAAGTGAATGACGAGAGTTCTAAACAAGAAAAGCTGGAAATTCCATACGAACTTGTGGAACGCTCTACGGTTTAATTTTAATCCGTTATGTGTATAATCGCATAACGGATTATTTTTTTGAAATATCTTTGACAGGAAACGCGTTTCATACTTTATAAAGGAGTTAAACCGGTTTGTAATAATCCATGGATTCTTTTCAAGTGTTAATGCAATGAATAGAATTTGGAGGAATATGCATGAATGAACTTTTATCGAGTATGAAAAAGTATGTAGATGATGATGAAAAGATTCTGGCTTTTGTGGTAGGGATATTTAAGAAGGATAATTTTATATTATCGTATCAACATGGGGTTTTTGTTGCCACTACTAGACGTCTCCTTTTTTACGGGAAATTCCCGTACTATTCTTCAATATTTAAAGAGTATTCATATTTGCATATAGATAACATAGATTTTCATCCGTATTTTGAATTTACTTGTAGTCATGAAAGCATTCGCGCTAAGTATATTCAGAAAGGGAATGTGGAGCAATTTGTCCGTGCAGTTAGGGCAAATATGAATAATTAATCAACCCTCTGTTTAAACATAATATTTCAATTTTTAAGAGGGAAAATGCGGAATAAAAAACCACTTCTAAACCTCTAGGAGATAGTGATACAATGTCAAATGGGGGGGGTATGAACTATGGTTAATCAACGTATAAAGGAAATAACACTAATTACAATTGGTTCATTATTATTCGCAATTGGTATTAATTACTTTGCAATTCCAAACCGTTTATCGGAAGGTGGAATTATTGGTTTAACGGTTGTTACGTACTACTTATTTGATTGGTCACCAGGAATTGTGAACTTTGCTATAAATGCAATTTTACTAGCTATTGGTTATAAATTTTTTGATAAGAAAACAATGATTTATACAATTTTAGGGATTGTAGAAACATCTTTGTTTTTATACGTTACAGAACATATTGAGTATCATGTAAATAGTGATACATTATTAGCGGCTTTATTTGCTGGTTTATTTGTGGGTATTGGATTAGGCTGTATGTTCAAAGCCGGAGGTACATCGGGAGGATCAGCAATCTTAGCTCGGTTAGCAAATCAATATTTAGGTTGGAGTGTAGGTAAAGGCGTACTAATTATTGATATTGTTGTAATTGCTGGTTCTGTATTTATAATAGGGCAAGAAAAGGCAATGTATACACTTGTAGCTGTGTTCATTGGAGCGAAGGTGATTGATTTCATTGTAGAAGGAATGGACACAAAAACGGCTGTTACGATTATTTCGAATCAACCAGATTTAATTCGTGAAGCTATTACGAAAAATATGACACGCGGTGTTACTGTATTAGAAGGGCGCGGCGGATATACTGGTAAAAATAAAGAAGTTTTATATGTTGTTATTAATAAACAAGAGCTTGTTAAGTTAAAACAAGTTATTAGCCGGGTAGATGAAGATGCTTTCGTTGTTATACATGATGTACGTGATGTACTTGGCGGTGGCTTTAAAGCAAGCTAAAAGGTGAACGAGTAAATTCGTTCACCTTTTTTAATTCTTACAAAAATGTAAGTGTAATGTAATGAGATTCAATAGTAGATTTTATTCCCCCTTTTTAAAATGGATGTATATATATCCTGCAGAGGAGGAATGTTTATTATGAAGAAAAAAATGATCACTACTATAATAGCGATGATAGTGATAGTAGTAATGTTACTGCCTACGAAACTTGGACCGGTTATCGATAAATATAATCCATTTTATAAGACGAAAGAATACTATACGGTTGTGAATACAATTGGTCAGCATATTGGTGATGAGTGGTATGAATATGAATTTATTGCATTCGATGAACGTGGTAGAGAGCAGAAAATAAAGAAAACGGTTAAGCATATGTTAAAGAGAGATGAAGCATTAAAGGTTTTTGCGAAAGGACGTTACGGTGAATCGATTGAAGAGATTGAGGTTGCAAATATTCCTATAAATGCGAAGAGTAAACTTTTAACGATGAGATAGTGAAATATACCCCCAGCTATTTTTTGTCGAAAATAAAAATACTAGGTAAGGGTATTTTAGGGGTTAGCAAAAAAGCTAGTCCATATAGACTAAGGCTTTTTTATTATATAAAGGGGAAGGGGGTACATTGTAGTAGCATGGGTGAAAGGTATAAGAAGAGTAGCTACTAGCAATGCAATTTGGTTATGTGATTGTTCTTCTTATTTGGCTTACTTTCTAACTTTATTGTACGAAATATAAGTAAGGGAAACTATCGAATTACATTACACATAACTTACAAACATGTAAGTCTTCTGTAATGTAATTCGATAGTTAAAAGATAGTAATTTTCATATAGTGTAACTAGAAAGTCTTAATGTATTACTTTCTGTTTGTAATGAAGAATGAAAAACCAACTAATTTTTAATAATCCTCATCTGAATAAAGATGAGGATCCTTTTTTAAACCTTACAACATTGTAAGGTTTACGTAAGTTAATTCGATAGTAAATTTGTCATATTTTTTGCATAATAGATACAGATAGAAAAATAATTAGGGATCTAGTAAGAAGGGAGAAAAATGGGATGCGTAAAGAAGAAGTAGTGAAGTTACCAATTAAAGATTTCTGTAGCTACTTTACTGTTGCCGTAGTGTGTATTGGATTATTTGATATCATAACAAACTTAATTGTTAAATAATATAGATGATAAAACAAGAAAGGAAGTCCTTTCTTGTTTTTTTTATGGGGGCATAAAGATGAAATGGATTGATAGTCATATACATGTTGATCAATATAAGGATGAAGAGAAGAACAGATTACTGAAAGAGGTGGAAAATAGTAATGAAATAAAGGGGTTTATTGCTGTATCTATGAATTATCAATCTTGTAAGGAAACGTTATCTTTAGCTAAGAAGTATCCCTTTATATATCCAGCGATAGGGTTTCATCCAGAGCAACAGATTCATAAAGAAGAGTGTGAACAGATTTATAAACTTATTGAACAGAACGCAGAGGAAATTGTTGCGATTGGTGAAGTAGGTTTGCCCTATTATTTGAGGAAAGAAGATGAAAGCATTGCTGTAGATCCATACATAGCTGTATTGAAAAAATTTATAGAACTAGCTAGTAAGTATAATTTGCCGATTATATTACACGCAGTTTATGAAGATGCTGACACTGTATGTGATTTGCTAGAGAAATATAAAGTTTCACGTGCACATTTCCATTGGTTTAAAGGAAGTGATGAAACAATGAAACGGATGATGAAGAATGGTTATTATATTTCGATTACACCGGATGTTTTACATAAGGAGAAGATTAGAAAAATTGTTTCGTATTATCCGCTTGAATATGTGATGGTAGAAACAGATGGACCGTGGGAATTTCAAGACGATGTTATGACGCACCCGAGAATGATTCGAGATGTATTAAAGGAAATTAGTGTTATAAAAAACATATCTGTTGATCAGGTTGCAGAAACAATATATGAAAATACCATTCGATTTTACCCCGCTATTTGCCGGGGATTAAGACCCTGACTGATTAAGGTTTCGCTTTATTTGAAAGGATAGGAGAGGTACTCTTATTCTTTTTATTATGGATATTTTTTCTAATTTTTTCTATAATTTATGATATGTTTAATTTGATGAAAGAAGTAGGGGAGAAAATGGGGAAAGCACATAAAAAAATAGCTATTACAATGATGATCGGTGCACTTTCAGTTGCAGCGTTTGGTTGTGAAGCAGAAAAGAAGGCTATAAATCCCAACGCAACGCAAGAAAGTAAAGAAGAACAAATTGATCCAGTAGTTGAAAAACAGATGAAAGAAACTGAAAAAAACGGGAATTCGGTTGGAAACAGTTCTAATAAAGGGAAGATGGCAGAGAGTAATGGATGGGTTTACTATGCGGTAAATGGTGATAAAAATACAGGAGGCATTTATCGTACGAAAGATCAATTTCAGACTTCGGAACGTGTAGTGGAAGGTGTAAATGCTTCTTACATAAATATAAAAAACAAAGCTTTATATTTTATTCATACGGATGAAGAGAAGAATGCGGGATTATCTTCTTTAATGAAGTATGATATATCAAATAAAAAGTTAGATACGTTAAAAGCGGATACAAATTATGTTTATATAAAAGATCAAACTTTATTTTATCCGAAAAAATATTCTGAGCATGGTGGTTTTGATATTGTAGGGATCGCAAAAATCAATTTGAAGACGGGACAGGAAGAAGAAGCGGCATTTAAAAATTCTGGTTGGTCTCGAACGATAGATGATAGTATTCTACATTGGAATAAAAATCGTGGAACACAAATGACAAAAGATAATAAAACTTGGTCAAAAGAAAATTATGCAACAATATCTAGTGCTACGTATAATAATGAAAAATTATATGCTGTTGTCGACTTTTCGTTACCTTTTGAAACAAATGAAGCTGAGCATGGCATATATGAAATAGACGTTCAACAAAATAATGAAAAGTTATTGGTAAAGGATGCCTTGCAGATGAATGTGAAAGGGGATACTTTTTATTATTTAAAAAAGGATGGAGTATATAAGAAGAAAATAAATGGTGGAAATGAAAAGGTAATTTATAATAAAGCGGTTGAACCAACTAAATCCTATTTATATTTTGTAGCAGGAGATATGTATCTCTATACGGATAATGGAACTATCATGAATTTGGATACAAAGAAATCAAATGAAGTAAAAGATAAGAAGCTAGCAGATAACGTTATGTTACAGAAAGTATGGAATGCACAGAAGGAACTGACTAATGTTCAAATGGCTGCACTAACAGGAAACCCAAAACGAGTAGGGGATTTTTCATACGGGGAATTAGTGAACCCTATTTATAATAAGAAAGATAATTTAGAGACTACGCTATCTACGTACTTTTCAAAATCATTTATAGCACAGTATATGAAGAGTAAATATATTAAAGAGTTAAATGGAAAAATGCACTATGCTATTGGAGATCCAGGGTCAAAAGCAGCAACTAAATTTACAAAAATTATTTCTGCCGAGTTAAAGGATGGGAAAATAAAAGCGCAGGTAGAAACGTATAATGACTATGATAATGTAACGGAAAAAGTAGAAGTTGAATTTATTTATGAAAATAATCAATGGGTTATTAATAACATGCCACGTTTTGGTTTAAGTTAAAAAAACCACCAAGCAGAATGCTTGGTGGTTTTGTATTAGGATTCTAATTTCTTCGCACGTTTTAATAATAAAAGAAAGACAATGATAACGAACCCCAGTATAAGGAAGAAGCCATATTGCTTTATATAATCAATTATGTCATTCGCACTGGTTGGTTTTTCAACGTGAATGCCGTCTTTATTTGTCGTAATATGAATATCTTTCATTTTTACTTCATTCTTTTCCTTTTGTAAATCAATCCACTCTATATTTGGAATACTTTCTAGATCCTTTAATACTTCTTTTAATGGTTTCACACCTAAGTAAGGATGATAAAATACCCCAATAATCCCATCGGATAATTTAGAAACAGATAGAGCACGTTCTTTCATTTTAGCAATAGTTTGTGGCGTATCTTCTTCAATAAATCCGACTGTTTCAGGCAATAGTTTCATTCCATGTAAAAATGACGGAGTACTTGTATAATATGGTGAGTGCATGGATTTCCAAGTTGTATCATTTAACTGTAGTTGTCCTACATAAGTTGAAAAGTACCTTGATAATATTTCATATCCTTTTTGAGACATCGTGTAATGAGGTGCTTCAAAGGCAACAGGATATAGTTTAGCATCTACAAGTTCTTGAATTCCTTTTTCAATATGATTTTTCGTATATTTTTCCTCGAATTCTTCCCCTTTTTTTACTATATTGGTTATATGCCTCTATATTTGGAAAGTCATCTTTTGTCTTCGGTTTTTCATGCTTCGGTTGGCGAATTGGTTGATCTGTTTTGACATCCCAAAATTCAAAGCCCTCACCTGTTTCACTGTCATAAAATTGGTGAGTATAACCATGCATAATAATTGCTGCACCATCATCTTGCATAGAGCGTAAAAGATCAACTAGTTCTGGTTTATCTTTTAAATGTATTATCTTTCCTGTATCTGGATCTTTATATACCGGAATAACAGTAATCATGTAAGGCATCTTTTTCTCTTTTAGTAATTCAGCAATTTCTTTCAATTGATTTATATCTGCTGCTGGGTGAACATCCTCAAGACGTAAATAAGCTTCAACTTTATTTTTCGTTGGTTTTTGGCTGAAATAAGAAAATAACATTTCACCGACGTAATGAGACATCCAGTCAAAGAGGTTAGGTGTTGCAACATAATAAGATATTTCATGCTGAACGATTAGTGGGTTAGTGTTATTTGAGCTTAAAGCGTTAGCAAGCACAGTTCCATTCGTATCAAATGATTGAATTAATCGTTCCTCTTCTAAGGTATTTTTTAGCTTCTTTTCTGGATATTCAATTTTATTAACTCGTATATTGTCACTCTTCAATGTAATGAAAGAAAAACGCTTAGATAATTGTTCAACATTTTGTCCTAATACTAATACAGGGCCGGAGAAGTTTTCTAGAAATTGTTTCGTTTCATCAGAAAACGCTTCTTTTGTTTCACCGATATAAACAATATGTGTATAGGAGGATACGTTATTAATTGAAGTTGCTTCTTTTAAGTTTTTTACGGTTATATCATTTGTAAAATGTCCTAATTGAGTATTAAGGATTTGGACATTATTTGAAACTTTATCGTCTTGTGTACTATACAAAACAAGTACTTTTGGTTTTGATGATGTTTGTGCAGAGGTGTAGGTAGGGATGAGTAGTAAAATGCTGAACAAGAGTGTTAGGCATTTTTTCATTTTGTACGCTCCTATTCTATATATAGAGTTCAGTTTACAATTATATACAATAAATGCGTTATAGTCTATGAAAGTTACATTTTTGCACGTATTTACCAGCTGTTTTTTCACAAAATCGGTCTAAAGCATGATGATAATACGTATAGTTATTTGCTATGATAAAAGAGTAATAGAATGTAGGTAATTGTAAAGGGAAGGCTGAAAGGGGACAAATTTCAGCGGAGAAAGAGGTAGAGGTAGTGAAGAAATTCTTTGTAGGATTTTTAGTTGTTCTTGGAGTATATTTATATTTCCAAGGAAAGTCTGAAGGAATGGATAAGCTAGTGAATGGAACAAGCTATGTTGATTCAGAAGAAGCAAAACAGATGAAACAAATCATTATAGAGGAAGCGAAGAAAGTAAATCTTCCGGAATGGATACCTCTTGCAATTGCCGAGCATGAAAGTCGATTAAATCCAAGAAGTGTTGGAGATAATGGAACTTCATTTGGATTGTTTCAACTACACCGCGGCGGCGGGCTTGCACCAGAACATTTAACTGATGATGAGCTGAAAGATCCACGTACAAATGCGCAAATTGCAATGCCGCATTTAATGAAAGGATATAAGCGTGGGGTGCAAAAAGGTTTGACTGATTTTGCATTACTGAAATATATAGCGAATACATCTGGATGGCCAGGGAATTTAGGGCCAGAGTGGACGGATAATAACATGAAGTATAACATCGGACTAGAAGATGTGTACTATCGAAATAAAGGTGTAATAAAGTGAAACTTTAATCAGTGGGGGAGTCTGTTCATCCCCCGCTGATTATTAGTCTTCACCAATCGGGCTTTTACGAGCAGTTAATCTTCCGCCTAAATTCTAGCGTTTTCCGGATTTTGAGGTGGAAGTTTTACTGCTCGTTAATGCGGGGTAAAAGAGTAGGTTTTCTATACCTACTCTGTTTTTTTATGAATAATTTCATCCTTTTCTTTCGTGAAATACTGCGTGAGTTGTATTTTCACCTCTTCTAGTTTTGTAGAAACTTGCGGTATTTTATATCCTACATACAATGGTGAAACGACAAATCTAGGTACAACTTTACAAATGATTTTTCCATTTAAGTAATAGAAGAATAAGTTATAACTACTGCATCCTTTATGGAAATCTATCAGTATGTAACGTACAGTTTGCTGAATGTAATTTGCCATTTCATCTATATATGAAATATTATCAATGATTATATTGAATTCAGTGAAGCCAATAATGGGACGCTCTGAAATATTAAGCTCAATGCGTTCATTTTTTTGAACAATTACCCCTTGAAAATTTTCTTCTTCAATATTTTCAAGATAATCTACATATTTCATTCCGATAATTTGCATGTGTGCATGATGCAAACTTCCACCTGAAAATGGACCGTGATTTTTGTATAAAATTACAGATGCAAATTCTTCGTTCTTCTGTAAGTGTAACCAATGTTGAATAGAAAATTGCATTAATTTTCGCATATGTTCTTCTGTATATGTTGCGATATGATCTTCGCAATTATCCGTTTCAATCAGCACCGTTTGAAATGTATCTTGTAATGTAGGAAATTTATTTTTTAACCAAATAATAGAACCATCAGTTGCTAAAATATCCGTTAAATGTTCTTTATCGCAAAATGGACATGCAGCGCTTCTATTCCGAATACTTTCTGGTTTTTGTTTACCGATATCGTTTAAAAAATATAGTTGTTGTGTATCCATTTGTATATATGCCCCTTTAAAATATGTGTAAAAATCCCGCTTAATACATTCGGGAAAAGGAGAAGGAAATCCTCTAAAGACAATATGGAAAAAATAAAAGACAAGATATCCTCATTACGATAGGGTACCTTGTCTTTTATTTTTTCTCTAATAGTGTGTATGGATAATATAGAACATTTTCATTGTTTTTCTTTTTTCTATTTTTTATTGTGTATAAAGTGATTGCTGTGCTTGCAATTATAATAATGGCTTTCTTCATATTCATATACCCCTTTTTATTGTTGGTTTAATTCTTGGCTAACTGCTTTTGCATCGACTAAAGCGTGTAAAATCATTTTCACCATGTTCATCATATTTCTTCACTCCTTTTTATAGTTCATTTAGTTCTTTTACAACTGCTTGTCCGTTCACTAATACCTCAAAGATTGCTTTTACGATTTCTTTCATCATGTTTGTTTCCTCCTTGTGTTTGTCACTCTTGTTTTACATCTTTATTGTATAGGGAGGCATCTTTTCGTACTATCGCTTTCCATTACGTGAACATAACAGTTTTGTAAGATTTGATGTCACTTATTGAAATGTTTAGTCTATCTTCATTATTTTCAGAAAAATGACTATTCAAACATGAAATTGGAAAGTATAATAAAGAAGTAAGTATTAAATTCCGTACGAAAGGGGTGAATGAGATGAAACGTTCTTTAGCTGCGCGTGCCAAATTTTTAGATTTTATCTATTTTTGTCGTGCGATTTTTCATGATGTAGTTGTTAACGGGATACGTATGCCCTTTTTTAACAATTGCATAGTGACTATTGAACGATAGAAATCTCTTCACCCATTTTTAATAAACGTGTGAAAAGGGAGCTATTTGGCTTCCTTTTTCTATGCCGAAAACCATGGGGAATGTTTCTTTCTCATGGTTTTTTATATTGAAAGGAGTACGGAAAATGACTATTTGTAGTGTAAATAATGTAACGAAATCTTTTGGTGGAAACATCATATTTGAAAATATATCGCTTGAAATAAAGAATGGTGAACGTGTTGGGTTAGTTGGTCGTAACGGTAGTGGGAAGACAACAATCTTTGGGCTTCTAACGGGAATGGAGAGTTTGGATGCAGGAGCCATTCATATGAAGAAAGGTACACGTATTGGTCATGTCGCACAAATTCCGAAGTTTGATGAGGCCATGACTGTATATGATGTATTGAGTTCCGCTTTTAAAGTAGAAAAGGAATTAGAAAAAGAAATGCATGCTCTAGAAAAAAATATGGCGGAGGAGCAGGAACAATCTTCTTTGAAAAAGCTAATGGAGAGATACGGAATAATTCAAGAAAAATTTGCATTTCTCGGTGGTTATGAAATAGAGGCAAATATAATGAAGGTAGCAAATGGCTTACAAGTAACAGACTTATTTCCAAGAGTATTTACGGAATTAAGTGGAGGAGAACAGACGAAAGTAAGCCTTGCATATATGCTATTGCAGAAACCAGATTTACTTCTATTAGATGAACCAACAAATCATTTAGATTTGTTTGCAGTTGAATGGTTAGAGAAATTTTTAAAAGAATATAATGGAACAGTTATGGTTATTTCACACGATCGTTATTTCCTTGATGAAGTTGTAACGAAGATTTTTGATTTAGAAGATGGAGAGATTCACGTGTATCATACAAACTATTCTCAGTTCGTTGAGGAAAAGGAAGAACGGTTGCTTCAGGAGTTTCAAGCTTATCAAGAACAGCAAAAGAAAATAAAGAAAATGAAAGAAGCAATTAAGCGACTACGTGAATGGGCAAATCAGGCGAATCCTCCGAATGAAGGATTGCATAAGAGAGCGAGAAGTATGGAACGTGCACTCGAGCGCATGGAAAAACTAAAGAAACCTATTTTAGAGCGAAAACAAATGGGACTTCAGTTTGAAGGCCAAGAGAGAAGTGGGAAAGATGTTGTTGTAATGAAAGAAGTGAGTAAAGGATTTGCTGACCACCCCTTATTTAACGAAGTGAATTTACATGTTCGTTTTCAAGAGCGTGCGGCCATCGTTGGTCGTAATGGTACAGGAAAGACAACGCTACTAAAATTATTATTAGAAGAAATAGAACCAGACGCGGGAGAAATTCGAATTGGTAGTAGTGTGAAAATCGGTTATTTATCACAGCATGCGTACGGAAATATGAAGAGTAATGTATTAGAGGCTTTTAGAGAATATGTAGCTGTAACAGAGGGAGAAGCGAGACATATATTAGCTAAGTTTTTATTTTATGGTCCAGCGGTGTTTAAGAAAGTAACGCAGCTGAGTGGTGGAGAAAAAATGAGGTTAAGACTTGCGCAACTTATGTATCAAGATATCAATTTTTTGATTTTAGATGAGCCGACAAACCACCTCGACATTGAATCAAGGGAAGTTTTAGAGGAAGCTCTTGAACAATATAATGGAACGATTTTAGCTGTTTCACATGATCGTTATTTTTTAAATAAGTTATTTGAAAAGACGTATTGGATTGATGAGCGTAAATTATTTGAGTTTGCAGGGAACTATGCATGGGCTCGTCAAAAGTGGGAGGAAAAGCTCGAGAAACAAGTAACAAAGCAGAAGCACCAAGGAAGAAAAGGTGTGGAAACAGCTCCTGTAAAAAAGAAAGAATCTAGGAATGTTGAAGAGATCGAAACAGAGTTAATGCATGTAGAAGAAGATATATATACACTTGAGTGTAAGATGGAACAAGTAGTTGATGTTGAAATGCTTGAACAATTGTATGAGGAAAAAACGAAGAAAGAGTTGTTACGAGCAGATTTATATAATGAATTAGAGAATATGGTGGAGTAATGAGTAGAAAGCCACTTCCTTTCAGTTTTGCTGGAGGAAGTGGCTTTTTTCATAATGATATTTTGCTTTAAAGGTTAAATGAAGCGATGTGTTTCACGTGAAACAGTAAATTAGATAAATCCATTTTCCTCAATTTGCATAGTTTGTGAAACATATGAAAATGATAAGGTGAAAAATAAATGTCATTAGTGGTTTTTCGATAGGAGTAATTACAAAAACAAAGGCTAATTATTTCCCGAGAGATAAAGTGAGGGCTTTTACGGGCACCCCGACCCTGACCTAACTTATTTTGCTTTCGCTGAATTTTGAGGTGGGGGTCTTACTGCACGGCAAATAGCGGGATAAATATGTGTAACAGAGACTAGTGAATGAAAACAAAAAGAGAGCAAAGTTACAGCTTTACGCGCTGAACTCTGCTCTCTTTTTGCGTGGCATCTTCTCTCGTTGAAATTATAATAGCGATCCCGAGCATGATAAAAAAAGCTAAAAAGAGGACGAACTTTGGGAAGAACGGGAATAGTAATAGCGCTCCGACTATCATAAGTGTTAATAATACGTAGTGCAGGACGTATTGGAATAGGTTGTCCATATTTTCGCCCCCTTTTTGGTAATTGGTTATTAGTATTCTATGTTTCATGCTGAAGGAATAGAAGTGAATTTTTAATTTTTTTATAAGAAATAAAAGAGAGCGATTGAAGAGTTTATTTCAACAAGTAAACGAAATTATGATGGATATTATAATCAGAAAGTAGATGAATTAGCTAAGCAAGCATTAGAAACGTTGGATATTGAAAAGCGAAAGGAAATTTATAAAAAATTATATCAAGAGTTAAGCGAAGCCCCGCCTGTAATCTTCTTGAATAATAGCAAAATGGTGTCTACACATCATGCACGAATTCAAGGATTATAAGAAGGTGACTATAACGGAGTTTTATTAAGTTTACCTAAATTAAAGATAGAATAATAATTTTAAAAAAATTCTTGAAATATTTATTTAGAAAGAATTGACAAAATATAACTGAAGATATAAGCTAATAACCATAAAGTCTACCGGAAAAGTCGGAATAAGATTGTTACCCCTCAAAAACATCTATTTTTTTACGATTAAAACCGACTTTTCCGATTGGCTATAAAATGTTGCTGTGGGAGGCATACATAAGGCAAGCAGTTCATAAGGTTTAATTATTAAAAAAAGAAAAGTTAGGGTGGGAACAATGAAGAAAAAGACAAAAAAATGGGCTGGTGTATTTTCGGTATTACTGAGTAGTTCGCTTGTGTTATCTGCTTGTGGGGGACAGGAGGATGCGGCTTCTACAGAGCCGGTTAAACAGCAGGATTTAAAAAGTGTGAAAATTGAAAAGATTGCTGCGACAGATAAAACGAAAGTGCCAGACAAGGCGAAGAATAGAAAAGATACGTTAGTAGTTGGTATTAGTAAGCCAGGCGGCGTATTTTTACCATACTTTCAACAAAATGGTTGGGATGGAAACGTAACTTCAGTTATTTTTGCATCTCTCGTATCAACCGATAAACAAGGGAAACCAATTCCAGAATTAGCTGAGAAGTGGGACGTTTCTTCTGATCAGTTAACATATACATTCCATTTACGTAAAGATTTGAAATTTAGTGATGGATCGCCATTAACGGCGGATGATGTAGCTTTCACATTGACGCTTTTACATGATAAGGCATATGAAGGTGAAGTAGATATCTCTCAATATGCCGTTAAAGGTGGTAAAGAATATAAAGAAGGAAAAGCAACTTCAATTGAAGGTATTCAAGTTGTTGATCAACAAACAATTAAAATTACAACTGAAAAAGTGAATTCACAAGCTATATTTGTTTTAGGAGGTACAGTACTATCAAAAGCTTATTATGGAAAAGATTATAAGCAAAATACAAGCTTAGATTACTTAAAAGATTTATATGGAAAGCCATTAGCTGCGGGTCCATATAAATTTGAAAAGTATATTCCAGGTCAAGAAGTTCGTTTTGTAGCAAACGAAAATTATTATGCGGGTAAACCAAAAATTCAAAACTTTATTTATAAAATTACTTCTGGTGATACGAAGCTTCAGTTATTCCAAACAGGAGAAGTTGACCATACTGGCTTAGGTACCGGTGATGAGGTTCTTGAACAGGCTAAGGCTTTAGAATTCGCAAATATCCAAATCGAAACAGCGCCGTCATTTAGTTATATTTATATGAATAATAATAAGCCTTACTTAAAGGATAAAAAGGTTCGCCAAGCACTTATTTACGGATTAGACCGCAAAAAATATGTTGATACAGCGTTAAAAGGATATGGTACAGTAGCCAATGTACCAATTCATCCAACTTCTTGGGCTTATACGGAAGAAGGAGTTAATAAATACGAATATGATAAAGAAAAAGCGAAAAAATTATTAGATGAAGCAGGGTGGAAAGTTGGTTCGGATGGAATTCGTGAAAAAGATGGTCAAAAATTAAAACTTTCTTATTTCGGTCCAAGTTCGGCTAAAGATAGTGATTTATTAATTCCGATTGCGAAAGAGAATTATAAAGAAATAGGTGTAGAGTTTAATCCTGAATTTATGGACTTTAATACGATGCTTTCTAAGGTAAACAAAGGAGATTATGATTTAGCTTCTGTTTCGACACCGATTACAAGTGACCCGAGTGAAACAGCTGGTGAATATTTGTCTACTGCAAATGAAACTAGTCTTGGTTATAAGAATGCAAAAGTAGATGAGCTAATTCAAAAAGGTATTGAAACTGTAGATATCGAAAAGCGTAAACCTATTTATAAAGAATTGTATAAAGAATTAAGTGATGATCCACCAGTAATTCTATTAAACTACCGTAGAACAATTACTGGTTATAACGGGAATATAAAAGGAATTGATCCCGAAAAGTACAACAGTATTAGTGCAAACTTACCAGTATTATCATTTGAAAAATAACGATAAGAATGTATAAGTAGAAGACATTTTTTCATTCGGTTAGTAATGTGCCGCTTTGAAAAAATGTTCTTCTATTTTAAGCATAAGATTGGAGAGAAAAAGGGTGAAAACATATATTGTTCGTAGGTTGTTACAAATGATTCCTACACTACTTGGTACATCAATTATTATCTTCGTCCTGTTCGCACTTCTTCCTGGGGATTATATTGATTCAAACCCGAAAATTACACCGGAAAGAGCAGCTGAACTGAGGGAATTATATGGGTTGAACAAACCGATTGTTGAGCGTTATTTTCATTGGTTAGGTAATGCATTGCAAGGGGACTTTGGCTTCTCGCTTCAATATCAAGAGCCTGTAACGTCATTATTAAATAAATTTATTTGGAATTCTTTTAGTGTAGCAATTATTGCATTGTTTTTTATTTGGCTAATTGCACTTATTATCGGTGTATTCTCGGCGACGAAACAACATTCTTTATTCGATAAACTTGTAACAATCGGTGTTTTTGCAGCAATGTCATTCCCTTCATTCTTTATCGGCTTGTTTTTAATTAAGGTGTTTGCGGTTGACTTTAAGTTATTACCGATAGGTGGAATGATTGATGTTGGCAGTAATTCAACAGGATTTGCTTACGTGATAGAAGTTGCAAAACATATGATTTTACCAGTATTTATTTTGACACTTCTTGGGGTCGGCTCGCTAACTCGGTATTTTAGAACAAGTATGTTAGAGGTTGTAAGACAAGATTACATACGAACAGCAAGAGCGAAAGGTTTGAAGGAGAAGACGGTTATTTATAAGCATGCATTAAAAAATGCAATATTACCAGCAATTACGTTATTAGCATTTGAATTACCGGGATTGTTTTCTGGGGCAATTATTATTGAACAAATTTTTAACTGGCCAGGGATTGGTAATATTCAATTAGAAGCATTAAATTTCCGTGACTATACAGTATTGATGGCATTTACGATGTTTCTTTCTTGTTTAACAATCGTTTCAAACTTTTTAGCAGATATCGTATATGCAGTTGTTGATCCAAGAATTAGGTTGAAGTAAGGGGGGAAAGAAATGGAGACTGTTACAGTAATTACAGAAAAAAAAGAAAAAAAGAGCAGAAGCGAATCATCACCATGGCGACAAGCTTTTAAAAAGATAAAGAAAAATAAGATGGCACTTGTAGGGTTTTATGCATTAATTTTTATGTTTTTATTTTGTTTTATCGGTCCGTTCTTTTCTCCATATGCATCAGGGAAAATACAAGTTGCGCTCATTAACAAACCACCTAGTGTTTCTCATTGGCTTGGTACAGATCAATTAGGAAGAGATATTTTAACAAGGCTTATGCAAGCGGGACGTATTTCATTAACCATTGGTTTAGCTTCAATGGTTTTATCGGTTATACTTGGAGCTTTATTAGGAGCGATTGCAGGTTTTTATCGTGGGATTGTGGACAATATTATTATGCGGCTTGCAGATATTTTAATGTCAATGCCAGGATTACCGTTACTTATTATAATGGGTGCGATTTTATCAGAGTGGAAAGTACCGTCTGATTATCGTTTGTATGTCATTATGATTATTTTAAGTCTAGTAGGTTGGCCAGGGCTTGCACGCCTTGTAAGAGGGCAAATTTTATCACTTAGGGAGCAAGCATTTATGCAAGCTGCGGATGTGTTAGGAATAAAAGATTACCGGAAAATTATATATCACTTAATACCTAATGTTTTACCCATTTTAATTGTTGTATCCACATTAGGTGTTGCAGGTTCTATTTTGGGAGAATCCGCACTAAGTTACTTAGGTCTTGGAGTCGTTCCACCTACACCATCATGGGGGAACATGATTAGCGCAGCTAACTCATTAATCGATTTCCAAAAGCGTCCATGGTTATGGATTCCGCCCGGTTTTGCAATCTTTATAACAGTTGTATCAATTAATTTACTTGGTGATGCACTTCGTGATGCGTTAGATCCAAAGATGAGACGGTAGGTGAGAAGATATGAGTAAAGCGGTAGTAGAGCTGAAAGACTTACAAACACATTTTCAAACTGACGAGGGGACAGTAAAGGCTGTGAACCATGTTAGCTTTGCGGTTCGAGAAGGGGAAACAGTTTGTGTAGTAGGAGAATCAGGTTGCGGAAAGAGTGTAACAGCTTTATCTATTATGGGGCTTATTGCTGAATCTGGTAGTGTAGTGGGTGGAGACATTTTATATGAAGGAAAAAGTCTTTTAGGAATGAAAGAGAAAGAACTTCGTAGTTTACGAGGCAATGATATTGCAATGATTTTCCAAGAACCGATGACATCGCTAAACCCCGTCTTCACTGTAGGGGAGCAAATTGTAGAAACGTTAAGAGAGCATGAATTACTTAGTAAAAATGAAGCATATAAGAAGGCAATTGAGTTAATTCGTAAAGTTGGCATAGCCCGCGCTGATGAAATCGTCCATTCTTATCCGCATGAACTGAGCGGTGGGATGTTACAACGTATTATGATTGCTGTTGCGCTTAGTTGTAATCCTAAGTTATTAATTGCAGATGAACCAACAACAGCTCTTGATGTTACCATTCAGGCTCAAATATTGGATCTACTAAGACAAGTGAAAGAAGAATTTAAAACGTCGATTTTATTAATTACACATGACTTAGGTGTCGTAGCGGAAATGGCTGATTATGTTGTCGTTATGTATGGCGGGAAAGTTATTGAAGAAGCCCCAGTACTAGAGATATTCCAAAATCCAAAACATCCTTATACGAAAGGATTATTGAAATCAAAACCAGTAATGGGAAAACGAATAGATAAACTATATTCTATTCCAGGGCAAGTTCCGAATTTAGTTGGTTTAGGTGAGTTTTGTTACTTTAGTGGGCGTTGTGAGCATTGTATGGAAATATGTGAAAAAGAAGCCCCAAATCTAAATGTAAATGATGAAAATCATAAAGTAGCTTGCTGGTTATATGAGGAGCGTGCGGAACAATGAGTGAACCATTATTAGAGGTGAAAAACCTAAAAGCATATTTTCCAATTAAGGGTGGCGTATTTAGTAGAACAATTGGGCATGTAAAAGCAGTTGATGGAGTAAGTTTTACTATTAATAAAGGTGAAGTGTTTGGTCTCGTTGGTGAATCAGGGAGCGGGAAAACAACAATAGGAAAAACAATTTTACGCCTCGTTCAAAAAACGGAGGGAGAAGTGAAGTTTAAAGGGAAAGATGTTCATTCTTTATCCAAGGATGAATTAAGAAAACATCGCCCTAATATGCAGCTCGTTTTCCAAGATCCATTTAGTTCATTAAATCCGAGAATGAGAATTGGAGAAGCGCTTGGAGAGCCAATGTTGGCCCACGGATTAGCGACGAAAGAAAATGTTCGTGAAAAGGTAATTGAAGTATTGGAGTTATGTGGATTAGCTCCTTATCATATTGACCGGTATCCCCATGAGTTTTCTGGTGGACAACGTCAGCGTATCGTAATCGCAAGAGCTATGGTATTAAATCCAGAATTCATTGTAGCTGATGAACCTGTGGCGGCACTAGATGTATCTATCCAAGCACAAATTATTAATTTATTTAGTGAGTTACAGGAGAAAAAGGGATTATCTTATTTATTCATTTCGCATGATTTAAGTGTAGTAGAACATTTATGTACGAAAATCGGAATTATGTATTTAGGTACGATTGTGGAGACAGCACCGCGTGATGAGTTATTTACCAATCCGCTACATCCTTATACGAAAGCATTGTTATCAGCTGTTCCAATACCAGATCCAACAGTGAAGCGAGAGCGAATTATACTAGAAGGGGATATTCCAAGTCCAGCAAATCCACCTTCGGGCTGTCGTTTTCATACACGTTGCCCATTTGCAACGGATGTTTGTAAAAAAACAGTACCAGAATTCCGTAATGTTGGTGCAGAGCATTTTGTTGCTTGTCATCACGTATAAAAAAGGACTCTTTCAGAGATTGAAAGAGTCCCTTTTTTTTATCTACTAGATGAAGTTTGTTTCAATACAAATTGCTCGATTGCGTGAGCAACACCATGTTCATTGTTTGTTAGTGTTACAACATCACATAGCTTTTTTACATCTTCTTCAGCGTTGCCCATTGCAACAGATAAGCCTGCTACTTCTAACATTGGTACATCATTAAAATTATCACCAATAGCAACTGTATCTTCAATTGGGATATTAAAATGAGCTGCCATCTGCTGTATCCCGTTTCCTTTATGTCCATTCTTATCCATAATTTCTAAGTTAGTAGGAGCCGATGCTGTAACCATAATATCAGCATCTTCTTGTAATATACTTAATAGCTGTGCGCGATGCGCTGCATTAAACGTTAAAATGAAGAATTTAGATATTTCTAGTTCTTGGTTATTTACAACATCTTCTATTTTTTTGAAATCAGTAATTAGGTTCGATTTCTTTTGTTTTTCTGTAATTCGTTCAAGTTCCTCTAATGTAACATCAAGCGCATGCTTATTTTCTTCGAATGCTTGCATCACTTGATCTTGCCATGTATATGGAGAATAAACTCCTTTATTTGTATATAGCTTATATGGGAAACCTTCAGATTCTAGTAATTTTGCAAGTTTGTACACTTTGTCGTTTTGTATACAACGCGAGTTAATTACTTTTCCATCCACATAAACAATAGCCCCATTGCTTGCTCCGACTGGAAGAGATAATTTATATTCTTCCAATAGCTTTAAAGCATCCTCTTTCGCACGACCAGAACAGATCATTACAATATGACCGGCTTCTTGTGCAGTTTGGATTGCTTGTAGGTTTTCTTTGGAGATTTCAAGATTAGATGATAGTAGTGTACCATCCATATCTAATGCGATTAATTTCAAAATGACCACCTCTTTGTTTTTATTATACATAGTTATATAGAGGAAACATATAAACTTATCTTGGAAAGACGGTATTTTATCTCATATTAAAAGTAAGTAAAGATTAGATAGGTTTAGTGGCACTAAATAAACAATTTGCAACAAAAATAGAGAGGAATATGACTACATTTCACTTTATGACTGTAATGTTACACGAATGTTACAAACGTGAACTTAGTGAAAAACGCATTAAATAAAGGTTTTTGAGGGTTATTATAAAAAAACGTAAAAAAGTGTAATAAATTTTACGTAATTATATTGCAACGTAATAATAGTTATGTTACATTAATGTTACAAACGTTACGTTATTAAATTCAATGTAACGTTAACATAAAAACTATGAAATAAACATTTCTTAGAAATTACATATAGATAACTTATAAAAAGGGAGGATAAATGACATGAAAGAGCAAGTATTACAAGTAACAAAAGGTGACTTCGTAGGATCAGCAAGTGGAGCGGTAGTATTAACAGCATTAATCGTATTTTTATCAAGCGTATTAGTATAATAGAAGTTTTGTAATAAAAGAAAAAGGGAGGAGAATGAAAGATATGAAAGAGCAAGTATTACAAGTAACAAAAGGTGACTTCGTAGGATCAGCAAGTGGAGCGGTAGTATTAACAGCATTAATCGTATTTTTATCAAGCGTATTAGTATAATAGAAGTTTTGTAATAAAAGAAGAA
>NZ_JH414715.1:63078-75101 GCF_000238655.1 Bacillus sp. 7_6_55CFAA_CT2
ATTAATCGTATTTTTATCAAGCGTATTAGTATAATAGAAGTTTTGTAATAAAAGAAAAAGGGAGGAGAATGAAAGATATGAAAGAGCAAGTATTACAAGTAACAAAAGGTGACTTCGTAGGATCAGCAAGTGGAGCGGTAGTATTAACAGCATTAATCGTATTTTTATCAAGCGTATTAGTATAATAGAAGTTTTGTAATAAAAGAAGAAGAGAGGAGAATGAAAGATATGAAAGAGCAAGTATTACAAGTAACAAAAGGTGACTTCGTAGGATCAGCAAGTGGGGCAGTAGTATTAACAGCGTTAATCGTATTTCTATCAAGCGTATTAGTATAATAGAAGCTTTGTAACAAAAGAAAAAGAAGGGAGAATGAAAGATATGAAAGAGCAAGTATTACAAGTAACAAAAGGTGACTTCGTAGGATCAGCAAGTGGAGCGGTAGTATTAACAGCATTAATCGTATTTTTATCAAGTGTATT
Source organism: Bacillus sp. 7_6_55CFAA_CT2 (assembly GCF_000238655.1). Classification (NCBI taxonomy): domain Bacteria; kingdom Bacillati; phylum Bacillota; class Bacilli; order Caryophanales; family Bacillaceae; genus Bacillus; species Bacillus sp. 7_6_55CFAA_CT2. The sequence continues at coordinate 63,559 of NZ_JH414715.1, forward strand.
AGTATAATAGAAGTTTTAAATTAAACAAAAAAGGAAGGAGAATGAGGGATATGAACAGTGAACAAGTGTTTCAAGTAACAAAAACAGATTTATTAGGATCCTTAGGTGGAGCGGTAATATTAACATCATTTATTCTATTCCTTGCAAATGTATTAGTATGAGATATATAAATACAATCATTCAAAAAAAATAAAGACTCTAACGTATTAGTAAGTAGTTAATATGTTGGAGTCTTTTTTATATTCTTCTTATATACCCTCAAGTATTAAAGTTACCTCATTATCCAGCATTCATGGCTAATTAAACGCTGCGGTTGAAACTTGATTCAACGAATAATCAAAAATCTACTGAATAAAATCCCGCTTTATTTCAAAGAGAAAAAAGTCGAATTTTATATGTAAGAAAAAAAGAGGAATTTGACAGAAAAGATAGAAAATTTTAAAGGTCAGAATTTGTTAGCTTGCTAACTAATTTCTATTAATTAATGTTGGAAGCGTTTTCGGTTGGTTTTAAGTATGGACCATTTAATCTATTTACAGGGGGATGAAGATATTATGAAACAAAAATCTATGGATACGCTAGCTGCACAAATGGAGGACTTTTTTCCAGTACGTGATGTAGATCATTTGGAATTTTACGTAGGGAATGCAAAGCAATCGAGTTATTATCTTGCGAGAGCGTTCGGATTCAAAATTGTGGCTTACTCTGGATTAGAAACTGGAAACCGTGAAAAGGTATCTTATGTTCTTGTGCAAAAAAATATGCGTTTCGTTGTGTCTGGAGCTTTAAGTAGTGAAAATCGTATTGCAGAGTTTGTAAAGACTCATGGTGATGGCGTGAAGGATGTGGCACTACTTGTTGATGATGTTGATAAAGCATACTCAGAAGCAGTGAAACGTGGTGCCGTCGCAATTGCTCCACCGCAGGAATTAACAGATGAGGACGGTACATTGAAAAAAGCAGTTATTGGTACGTATGGTGATACAATTCATACGCTTGTAGAGCGTAAAAATTATAAAGGGGCATTTATGCCAGGATTCCAAAAGGTAGAATTTAATATTCCATTTGAGGAGTCTGGTTTAATTGCTGTTGATCATGTAGTTGGTAATGTTGAAAAAATGGAAGAGTGGGTTAGTTATTACGAGAATGTTATGGGCTTTAAACAAATGATTCATTTTGATGATGACGATATTAGTACAGAGTATTCGGCGTTAATGTCAAAAGTTATGACGAATGGAAGTCGTATTAAGTTTCCTATTAACGAACCAGCAGACGGAAAGAGAAAGTCACAAATTCAAGAGTATCTAGAATTCTATAATGGAGCTGGTGTACAACATCTTGCTTTATTAACAAGTGATATTGTTAAAACAGTTGAAGCGCTTCGTGCAAATGGGGTGGAGTTTTTAGATACACCTGATACTTATTACGATGAGCTAACTGCACGAGTTGGAAAAATCGATGAAGAAATTGATAAGTTAAAAGAATTAAAGATCTTAGTAGATCGTGATGATGAAGGTTACTTACTACAAATCTTTACGAAACCAATTGTAGATCGTCCGACTTTATTTATTGAAATCATTCAACGTAAAGGTTCTCGTGGATTTGGTGAAGGAAACTTTAAAGCGTTATTCGAATCAATTGAAAGAGAACAAGAGCGTCGCGGAAACTTATAAGATTTGTATCCACCAGCAAAAGTCCCTTTGCTGGTGGAAATTTCATTTTTATAAGGAGGAATCAGGATGAAATTTGTTACATTTCGTCTTCCTTCAAAAGAACTACGGGCTGGATGGCTTGAAGGTGACAAAGTAATAGATATGAATCTTGCTAGTGAAGGGGAAATCCCTTCTTCTATGATGGGTTTTTTAGAGAAAGCGGATGAGTATGTAGAAGTAGTGCGGAATATTAAGAATCCAAATAAGGGTATATATGCTTTAGAAGAAGTACAATTGACAGCTGCTCTTCCTAATCCGAGTAGTATTCGAGATTTTTACGCATTTGAACAACATGTAAAAACAGCTCGTGGACGAAGAGGATTAGATGTTGTGCCTGAATGGTATGATATTCCGGTTTTTTATTTTACTAATCATCGTGCTGTAATTGGTTCCGGTGATTTTGTAATTGGTCCGAAAAAGTCTAAAAAGCTTGATTATGAGTTGGAGATTGCTTGCGTAATAGGAAGAGAAGGGCGAAATATTTCTCGAGAGCAAGCAGAGGAATATATTTTTGGTTATTGTATTATGAACGACTGGAGTGCGAGAGACTTACAAGCAACAGAAATGAAAGTAGGTCTCGGTCCAGCGAAAGGAAAAGACTTTGCAACTTCATTAGGAGCACATCTCGTTACGAAAGAGGAATTAGACGTTTATCGTAATGGTGATCGATATAATTTAGAAATGACTGCTCATGTAAATGGAAAACTATTATCAAAAGGAAACTTCCAAGATATTTACTATACATTTGCTGAAATGATTGAACGTGCTTCAGAGGACGTTACGTTATATCCAGGAGATGTGATTGGTTCTGGGACAGTAGGAACAGGATGTATTTTAGAACTGGGTACAGAAGAGTGGCTACAAGATGGAGATGTTGTAGAACTGTCGATTACTGGTTTAGGTACACTACGTAATACGATCAAAAAAGAAAAGGAAGCGGGTGATGGGCATGTTTTATCGTCACATGGGAGAACTACCTCATAAACGACATGTACAATTTCGTAAAAAAGATGGGTCGCTTTATCGTGAACAGGTAATGGGAACAAAAGGTTTTTCTGGTACGCAGTCTATTTTGTATCATCATTATATGCCAACAGAAGTAGGTCATTCTGCATTATCGCATTCTTGTCAGTTGCAGTATGAAGAGGATGTTGCTCTTTCTCATCGCCACTTTCGAACGAAAGAAAGTAAAAAAAGTGGTGATGCAATAAGTGGACGGAATTTCATACTTGGAAATGAAGATTTGTTAATTGGAGTAGTGAGTCCAACAGAAAAAATGGATTATTTCTATCGTAATGGTGATGGCGATGAAATGTTATTTGTTCATTATGGAACAGGGAAAATTGAAACGATGTTTGGAACGATTCACTATAGAAAAGGCGACTATGTAACGATTCCAATTGGAACGATTTATCGTGTTATTCCAGATGAAGGAGAGACTAAGTTTCTTGTTGTAGAGGCAAATAGCCAAATTACAACGCCGCGTCGTTATCGAAATGAATACGGACAATTGTTAGAGCATAGTCCGTTTTGTGAAAGAGATCTTCGTGGTCCAGAAAAATTAGAGACATATGATGAAAAAGGCGAGTTTGTCGTAATGACAAAATCAAGAGGCTATATGCATAAACATGTTTTAGGACACCACCCGTTAGATGTTGTTGGATGGGATGGCTATTTATATCCGTGGGTATTTAATGTAGAGGATTTTGAACCAATTACAGGGCGCATTCATCAGCCACCGCCAGTACATCAAACATTTGAAGGACATAATTTTGTTATTTGCTCTTTCGTACCACGTTTATACGATTATCATCCAGAGTCAATTCCAGCACCATATTATCATAGTAATGTTAATAGTGATGAAGTTCTTTACTATGTAGAAGGAAACTTTATGAGTCGCAAAGGTGTGGAAGAAGGTTCTATTACACTTCATCCGAGCGGGATTCCCCATGGACCGCATCCGGGGAAAACAGAGGCAAGTATAGGGAAGAAAGAGACGCTTGAATTAGCTGTTATGATAGACACATTCCGTCCGCTTCGTATTGTAAAACAAGCACATGAAACAGAAGATGAAAAGTATATGTATAGCTGGATTGAACAAGGTTCATATACTGTGAAATAAGTAAAAAAGGCATGCTCTCAATAAGGGGGCATGCCTTTTTCACGGAATCGACATGTATAATAATACCAAAAAAATAATGGAAAGATATATAGAAAGAATAATAAGGATCGTGCATATTCAGAAGAATTTCTACTTGTTTCGACAAAAGTATTGACTAGGAAAAGCGTAATGAGTAAAATAAAAAAGCGAATTAAAAATTTTCAGAAAATTTAAAACTTGGAGGAGTGAAAGATGAAGCAAATTTTTCAAAAGAAGCCAATTGCAAAGTTAATGCATGAAAGTAAGCAAAAAACGTTAGCAAGAACATTGGGTGCGCTAGATTTAACTATGCTTGGAATCGGAGCAATTGTTGGAACTGGTATTTTTGTTCTAACGGGTGTTGTGGCAGCGAAACATTCTGGGCCAGCTATTATATTATCATTTGCGATTGCCGCGTTAGCTTGTGCCTTTGCTGCATTTTGTTATGCTGAATTTGCTTCTTCAGTTCCTGTCTCGGGCAGTGTGTATACGTATACATACGCGACGATGGGGGAAGTGTTCGCATTTTTAATTGGCTGGGACTTAATGCTTGAATATTTACTTGCTACATCTGCTGTAGCAAACGGTTGGTCTGCATATTTTCAATCTTTATTAAAGGGGTTTGGAATTCACATTCCGACTATTCTCTCCTCGGCTCCTGGTACAGGAAAGGGTGGAATAATTGATCTACCTGCAGTTCTAATTATTTTAGTGATGACAGTTCTTTTATCTAGGGGTGTTCGTGAAAGTGCACGAGTAAATAACATTATGGTATTTATTAAAATAGCAGTTGTTCTTATTTTTATCTTTGCTGGTTTTAATTATGTGAAACCCGAAAACTGGACGCCCTTTATGCCATTTGGTTTAGATGGTGTAATGGCTGGAGCGGCTACAGTATTCTTCGCATTTATAGGATTTGATGCAGTTTCAACAGCGGCAGAAGAAGTGAAACGTCCGCAACGTGATTTACCAATTGGTATTATTGCATCGTTATTAATTTGTACAGTTCTTTATATCGTTGTTTCGCTTATTTTGACAGGAATTGTTCCATACGGCCAGCTAAATATATCAGATCCAGTTGCTTTTGCACTTCAATTTATTGGACAAGATGGTTTAGCGGGGGTAATTTCAGTAGGAGCAATTACAGGAATTACAACAGTAATGCTGGTTATGATGTATGGGCAAGTTCGTGTTTCTTATGCGATGAGCCGAGATGGTTTACTGCCGAAGCGTCTTGCTAAAGTTCATCCGAAATTTAAAACGCCATTTTTAAATACATGGACAACGGGGATTATTGCGGCACTGATTTCAGGATTAATAGATTTAAATGTTTTAGCACATCTTGTAAATATGGGGACATTGTCAGCATTTGCACTTGTAGCTGTTGCGGTAATCGTAATGAGAAGAACTCATCCAGACTTACCAAGGGCATTTAAGGCTCCGCTTGTACCATTTTTACCAGCATTAACAGTGATTTTCTGTTTATACTTAATGCTTCAATTATCAGGGACAGCGTGGATTAGTTTTGGGATATGGATGGTTATTGGTATAGCGGTTTACTTTTTATATAGCCGAAAACATAGTGCTTTAAATAATAGTAAAAAAGAAGAAGATGTTGCAAATTTATAAGCGAAAAAATCCATTCTAATTCTGTTAGAATGGATTTTTTTATTTGAAAATTTACATTTTTCTGAACTTGTTATAAGATAATTGTTGGCTAACTAAAGGGGTGGAATGATGAAAAATACGTGGCGTGAGTTAAGGGAGATGGACCGTAACGTATGGATTCGATTTATTGGAGAGACGTTAAATGGAATTGCAATGATGATGTTAATGCCTTTTTTTGCATTATATTTAAAAGATAAGGTAGATTCGTTGTTGGAAGTTGGGGTTATTATGGCGCTTTCTCCAATTGCTGCAAGCTTTGGATCACTTATAGGAGGGAGAATTGCTGACATATATGGAAGAAAGCCTATTATGATATTTTCTATGGCAAGTAATGCATTATTAATGCTCGGTTTTCTATTTATAGAAGGATTTATTCCATATGCAATTTTATCTATTTTTTTAGGGTTGAGTAATTCTTTATTTCATCCAGCTGCATCAGCTATGGTCGCAGATGTAACGGCACCAGAAAAAAGAACAGAGGCATATGGTTTATTACGAATGGGACACAATATAGGTGCTGCGATTGGTCCGATAATGGGAGCATCAGTAGTTGTGTTGTCAAAGAACCTTGTGTTTATTATTGCCTCTTCTACAATGCTATTTTATGCGTTACTTGTATTACTTCTTATTCAAGAGACGATGCCAAAAAGGACAGATAGGGAAGAACATAAAGAAAAGGAATCTGGGGCAGTTTGGAAAATTGTAATGCGAGATAAGGCATTAATGATTTACTTATTAGCAGGTATTATTATTTCGATGGGGTTTTCTCAAACGGAAGGCATGTTGCCACTACATTTTGATAATGAAATGAAGCGTATTTTTGGAACGAATAATCCATATCCATATTTAATGGCGTTAAACGGATTATTAGTTGTTTTATTCCAGTTTCAAATTTCAAAATGGGCTACGGATAAACCAGTCGGGAAGACGATGTTATATGGTGCATGTTTATTCGGGATTGGATTATTTTTTATAGGGTGGTTACCGAAGTGGTTTGGAGAATTTAATACAAATGCTACAATTATTTTAATAACACTACTGTTCGTTTATGCTATATATACGTTAGGTGAGATGATTATGTCGCCTGTACAGATGACATTTGTAGCAAATTTGGCCCCTGAGCATTTGAGAGGGACTTATATGGGAGCTGCAAGTTTGCAGTGGATTACAGGAAGCGCATTTGGTCCACTTTTGGGAGGTTTTTTATTAGATCGATTACTTGGTCACTTTCTATTTACAATTTTAGCTGTAGGATGTGTAGTTGCAGGTATTGTATATGTTTCTTTAGATCGCCTTGTGGAGCAAAGGCAAAAAGACACACTAACCAAACAATCTTCTTAGTGAATAGGTGACATACACAAAAAAGGGGATTTCTACATATTTTAGGTACATAACTAGATTAGATTGCCATTTTATTTTGTGTAGCTATATAGAAAATGAAATGAAAAACCAATAAGTGATGTTATTTAATTATTTATGGAAGTTACATTTTATTTCAAATAGGAACTACCTATTTTTATAAAAAGTGCTAAAATAGAAAAATGAAAACAATTGGTTAGGGTGATTTCATTGACGAAAATTAAATTAGGTTTATTATATGGTGGAAAATCAGCTGAGCATCAAGTTTCGCTACAGACGGCTCTTGCTGCTATTAAAGCGTTAAATCAAGATAAATTCGAGATTCATCCAATTTATATTACAGAACAAGGTCAATGGGTACGCGGTGAGCGTATTGAAGGCGAAGTAACAGATGTTGAAGCTTTAAAAATGAGCGGTGCAGAAAATGCGATTTCTCCGTTATCATTAAGTACAGAAATTATCCCATCTGCAGCTTCTGAGGAGAATGCTATTGACGTTATTTTCCCATTACTACATGGACCAAACGGTGAAGATGGAACGGTTCAAGGACTATTAGAATTAATGAATATCCCTTATGTAGGAAATGGTGTTCTAGCATCATCTGCTGGTATGGATAAAGTTGTTATGAAAAACATCTTTGCAGAGGCTGGTTTAAAACAAGCAAAATATGCATCCTTCATTCGTAGTGCATGGGAAAAAAATCGTGAGGCAGCTTATTCTAAAGTAGAAGATAAGTTAGGATATCCTTGCTTCGTAAAACCAGCGAACCTTGGTTCAAGTGTTGGTATTAATAAGTGTAAAAATCGTGAAGAACTTGAGGATGCATTTGTAGAGGCATTCCAATTTGATCGCAAAATTATTGTAGAAGAAAATATTGTAGGTCGTGAAGTAGAAGTTGGGGTACTAGGTAATGATGAGCCGAAATGTTCAGTTGTAGGTGAAATCGTTCCGAAAAAGGACTTCTATGATTATAAGTCGAAATATATCGATGGTGATACGGCGCTAATTATTCCAGCTGAAATGACAGAAGAAGAATCTAATGTAATTAAGCGTGATGCAATTATTGCATTCCAATCATTAGACGGTGCAGGTTTAACGCGAGCTGATTTCTTCTTAACGAAAGATGGAGAAGTGTATATTAACGAAGTAAACACAATGCCAGGATTTACACCGTTCAGTATGTTCCCTCTATTATGGCAACATACTGGGTTACCGTATCCAGAATTAATCGAAGAGCTAATTCGTTTAGCGATTGAACGTCACGAAGAAAAACAAAAAATTAAATATACAATCTAACAAAAAAGGAGGAAGCACTATTCGTAGGAATAGTGCTTCCTCTATGTAAGGAGCGTTTCTATATGATAAAGCGAATGTTAAAGCAAGTGGAACAGATGGTAAATGGTACTGGATTAGCAGAGCAATATGAGGGAATTACTATTCAAGGCGTGTCTATTGATACAAGAAAAATTGAAAAAGGAAACTTGTATGTTCCGATTCAAGGGGAGCGCTTTGATGGACATGCTTTTGTAGATAAAGCTGTTGAAAATGGAGCTGTGGCTACATTATGGATGAAAGATGTAGCGAATCCACCTGAGAATCTTCCGGTTATTTTTGTGGAAGACACGCTATCCGCATTGCAAATGTTAGCGAAAAACTATCGTGATCAATTGGATGTTAAAGTTGTAGGTGTAACGGGTAGTAACGGTAAAACATCTACGAAAGATATTGTAACAAGTCTTCTTGCGACTAAATTCAAAGTGCAAAAAACAGAAGGGAACTTCAATAACCATATCGGATTACCTCTTACCATTTTAAACTTAGAAGAAACTACAGAAGTAGCAGTATTAGAGATGGGTATGTCAAGCCGAGGCGAAATTGAATTCTTATCTAAGTTAGCTCGTCCTAATGCAGCTATCATTACGAATATTGGTGAGGCACATTTAATGGATTTAGGATCTCGTGAGGCAATTGCTGAAGCGAAATTAGAAATTGTTACAGGGTTACAAGAAGGTGGCGTGTTCGTATATAACGGAGATGAGCCTTTATTAACGAATCGTGTTCCTGAAATGAATTTAGCAACAGAAACGGTTACGTTTGGTGATGCAAGAGCAAACGATTATTATCCAACGACTGTAACATTACAAGCAACTGGGACACATTTCAAAATGAATAGAGATGAAAATATTTCATTCTACTTACCGGTGTTAGGAAAACATAATGTGTATAATACACTTGCTTCAATGGCAATTGCGAAACATTTTGGTGTAACGTGGGAAGAGATGAAAGAAGGTTTAGTAACACTTCAAATGACGGGCATGCGTATGGAAATTGTGAAAACAAATAGTGGTTTAACAATTATCAACGATGCTTATAATGCAAGTCCGACGGCTATGGAAGCAGCATTCCATTTAATGAATGGTTTAGATGGTTTTGCTAAAAAAATCGTTGTGCTCGGTGATATGTTAGAACTTGGAGATCAAGAAGTACAGTTCCATTATGAGGTAGGAAAATTAATCGATCCAGCAAAAATCTCGCATGTATTCACATACGGTAGATTAGGGGCTCAAATTGCTGAAGGAGCGAAAATTAATTTCCCTAATGAACGTGTAAAGGCGTATGATAATAAAGAAGAGTTAGTAAAAGATTTACAAGCAGTAGTCGATGTGAAAGATGTTGTATTAATAAAAGCATCTCGCGGTATGAAATTAGAAGAAGTAATTACGATGTTGAAATAATTGGTGTATATAAATAGGGATGATAGTTACGAAAATAGAAGAAACTTATAATAAGCGCTTACAGTAAATATAAAAAAATAAAAGTGAAGAAAAAAACTCTGAATATGAAAATAAGGTAACAGTTGGGTTTGCTTTTTACACATACAAAACTTATAATTGATAAAGTGTAATAACGTTTAGAAGTATTTTCGTGAAGAATATACGCCCGTTTATATACGTGAGCATTCAGGAAAAGGGCTTTTCCGCAAATTCGGAAAACGCCTTTTTTTAAATGATAAGTATAGGATAGAAAAGGAGAAGTAACATTGACAACATTTCGAGAATTAGGATTAAGTGATTCTTTACTGCAATCTGTTGAAAGTATGGGCTTTGAAGAGGCTACACCAATTCAAGCTGAAACAATTCCACATGCATTGCAAGGTAAAGATATTATTGGGCAAGCGCAAACAGGTACAGGGAAAACAGCAGCATTCGGATTACCACTATTAGATAAAGTGGATACACATAAAGAATCGGTTCAAGGTATTGTTATCGCGCCAACGCGTGAATTAGCAATTCAAGTTGGAGAAGAATTATACAAAATTGGTAAGCATAAACGTGTTCGCATTTTACCAATTTATGGTGGTCAAGATATTAACCGCCAAATTCGTGCTCTAAAAAAACACCCACACATTATTGTTGGTACGCCGGGTCGTATTTTAGATCATATTAACCGTAAAACACTTCGTCTGCAAAACGTAGAGACAGTTGTTCTTGACGAAGCGGATGAAATGTTAAACATGGGCTTCATTGAAGACATTGAAGCAATTTTAACAGATGTGCCAGAAACACATCAAACATTACTATTCTCAGCGACAATGCCGGATCCAATCCGCCGTATTGCTGAGCGTTTCATGACTGAGCCTCAACACATTAAAGTAAAAGCAAAAGAAGTAACAATGCCAAACATTCAGCAGTTCTATTTAGAAGTGCAAGAAAAGAAAAAGTTTGACGTGTTAACACGCTTATTAGATATTCAATCTCCAGAGCTTGCAATCGTATTCGGTCGTACAAAGCGCCGTGTTGATGAATTATCAGAAGCATTAAACTTACGTGGTTATGCTGCAGAAGGTATTCATGGTGATTTAACTCAGGCGAAACGTATGTCTGTATTACGTAAATTTAAAGAAGGTTCTATTGAAGTTCTTGTTGCAACAGACGTTGCTGCACGTGGTCTTGATATTTCAGGCGTAACGCACGTATATAACTTCGATATTCCACAAGATCCAGAATCATACGTTCACCGTATCGGTCGTACTGGTCGTGCAGGTAAAAAAGGTATTGCAATGCTATTTGTAACACCACGTGAATCAGGACAATTAAAAAATATCGAGCGTACAACAAAACGTAAAATGGACCGCATGGATGCACCGACACTTGACGAGGCATTAGAAGGTCAACAACGTTTAATCGCTGAAAAGCTTCAAAGCACAATTGAAAATGAAAACTTAGCATACTACAAGCGTATTGCAGAAGAAATGTTAGAAGAAAATGACTCTGTAACAGTAGTAGCTGCTGCTTTAAAAATGATGACTAAAGAGCCGGATACAACTCCGATCGCTTTAACATCAGAACCACCTGTTGTTTCAAGAGGCGGCGGTTCTAAAAAACGCGGCGGTAACGGAGGCGGATACCGTGATGGTAACCGTAATCGTAGTCGTGATGCACGCGGCGGTGGCGATGGACGTAACCGTGACCGTAACCGTGATGGACGTAATCGTGACGGAAACCGTGATCGCAATCGTGATGGTAACCGCGATCGTAATCGTGATGGTGGTAGTCGTGGTCGTAGAGGTGAAGGCCAAGGTCGCCCTGGTTCTTCAAATGGACGCGGCGAAAGAAAACATCATAGCCGTCCACAAGCTTAATAAAAAAAGAGAATGCCCTTTG
>NZ_JH414715.1:75795-85991 GCF_000238655.1 Bacillus sp. 7_6_55CFAA_CT2
TTTTTTATTTCTATAATTGTGCATACTACATAATAGTTATGATAGAAAAGGGGCTGTTATATGCTTGTAAGGCTTGGTTACGTTGCGATGAGTGTACATTTGAAGAATGCATCTCCATCTCAAACGATGACGTATGCACAGTTTCAGAAATTAGATGATCGTGCTGCTGCAATTCGTAAACTTGAAAGAATTGCTAATTCCAATTTAGAAAATTGTTTACGTTTATTAAAGCATAATAAAGGGCATGACATATCTTTCTTTCGGCTCAGTTCAAAGCTCATTCCTTTAGCGAATCATGAGGAATTGCTAGAGTGGAACTATATTCGTCCTTTAAAAGAAAATTTAAAAAAACTAGGTGAATATGCAGTTCATATGAATATGAGAATTGATTTCCATCCAGATCATTTTGTTGTACTAAATTCACCTGAGGAGAGTGTTTTTAAACAATCTGTAAAAACATTGCAGATGCACAAAAAATTATTAAAAGGTATGGGGATTGAACATAAGCAACGATGTGTACTGCATGTTGGAGGAGGATATAAAGATAAAGAACTTGCATTAGAGCGCTTTATAGAGAATTGGTCGAATGTCCCAAGGGGTATTCAAGAAATGATTATATTAGAAAATGATGATACAACCTTTACGTTAGAGGAAACATTATATTTAGGAGAAAAATTAGATATTCCCGTCGTATTTGACTTGCATCACCATATGATGAATAATGAGCAAGAAGATTGGTATGAAGATTGGGCACGTGTCGTTCATACGTGGGAAACGTCTTTGTTGCCGGTTAAAATGCATATCTCTAGCCCTAGAGAGGGAAAAGATCCAAGAGCTCATGCAGATTATATTAATGTAGAGGCATTTTTATCTTTTTTAAGAAGGATAAAGGGAAGTGTTCCGCAAATTGATTGTATGATTGAGGCAAAGATGAAGGATGAGTCTTTATTTCAATTAATGAGAGATTTAAGTGAACAAGTAGATGTAGAAATTATTGATGGTGCAAGCTTTTATATTAAATAAGCTTTGCACCATCTTTTTTTTGGTTAAAAAAGGGGTTAAAATGCCACCGGTTATTAAACCTGTTAAATGACTGATCGGATTGGCAGAAGGGTTAAAGAAAGTAAATAGTAGTAATAGAAGAATCATAATTGAGAAAATGGCAATTTCTTTTGGTTTTGAAGAGCGGTATCGATTGTACAATAAAAATAACTGTGCACCTAATAGTCCGAAAATACCACCTGATGCACCTGCGTGAATATATTCAAGCGGCATAATAATATAAGAAGAAATATTTCCAGAAATTCCAGAGAGAAAAAATAGAATAAAAAAAGAAAAGTGTCCGAGTTGCTTTTCGATAGAAGAACCAAGAGCGAACAAAAAAATACTATTAGAAAGAAAATGTTGTAAGTCTACGTGTACGAGAAGAGAAGTTATGACACGCCACCATTCTCCTTTAGCGATATATTCATTAGAGGCTGCCAGTGGTAAGAGAAAAAAGTCGCCTAATATCATCATGACTAAATGAATAAGAAGTAAGGTAAGAATAGTCGGTTGTAAAGAAATATGAGTGGATTTTATTAGCATACGGTTACTTTCACCCCTTTTGCATCAGAAAGATTCTCTGTTATTCTTATCAATATGAAAGAAGAAAGTTAAATAGAAGAAGGGGATTTCGAAATGATTATAGGGATTGGTATCGATATTATTGAATTAAATCGTATTGAAAAAATGCTAGATGGAAAGCTTAAATTTATGGAACGTATTTTAACGGAAAATGAACGTAATGTTGCTATGGAGCTGAAAGGAAGTCGCCTTACAGAGTTTGTAGCTGGAAGGTTTGCAGCGAAAGAGGCGTATTCAAAAGCTGTAGGTACTGGTATCGGAAAAGAAGTGAGTTTTTTAGATATTGAAGTGAAAAATGATGAAAGAGGTAAGCCAATTCTGATTACAAGTACAGAGTATATTGTTCATTTATCAATTAGTCATAGTAAGGAATTTGCTGTTGCTCAAGTTGTTTTAGAAAGCTCGTCACGCTAGTCTGCATATTTTATATCTTTGTCTCATATATTTGAGGTAGCGATAAGGAAGGTACATCTTCCATTCATTTATAGGGGCAAAGGGGCTGAATTGATGAAAAGGCGTCTGTTTTTAGTTCTTGTCGGTTTGTTGACCGTTTTTGTGTTGGCGGGTTGTGTGGAAAAGAAGCAAGATGATGTCGTGAGAGATTTAGAATCAAAAGTAAAAGGGATGAAAAGTTATCAAGCTGAGGCAAAATTATCTATTAAAACAGGCAATGAGCCTCAAGAGTATAACGTAGAGATTTGGCATAAGGAACCGTCTTTTTATCGTGTGAATTTAAAGAATGCAAAAAAAGATCAGAGCCAAATTATTTTGAGAAATGAAGAAGGTGTATTTGTATTAACGCCAGCACTTAATAAGAGCTTCCGTTTTCAAAGTGATTGGCCGCAAAATAGTAGCCAGGCTTATTTATATGAATCACTTGTAAGAGATATTTTGCAGGACAAGAAAAACCTTACTTTTGAGAAAACAGATAAGTATTATATTTTTAAAACAAAAACAAACTATCAACATCAAAATATGTTGCCGAGACAAGAGATTACATTGAATAAGAGCGACTTGACTCCAGTTTCAGTGAAGTTAATGGATAATGATCAAAATGTTCTTGTGAAAGTAGATTTCTCTAAAGTGAAATTCGATGCGAAATTTGATAAAGGTGCATTTGATACGAAACAAAATATGTCTAGAGCACAGGTAGATGTTCAAACAACAGCGAAAGAAGACAAACCGTTTGCTATTTTGTATCCACTTGATACACCACAAGGTATGACTCTGCAAGATGAAAAAGAGTTGAAGACAGACAGTGGCAAGCGTGCGATACTCACATACACTGGAAATAAGAAATCCTTTACTTTAATACAAGAAAAGGCAAAAGTTGCAGAGGCGTCATCAGCGGTAAGTGTAAGTGGAGAACCAGTTGATCTTGGGTTTACGATTGGTGCATTAACGAAAGACTCTGTAACGTGGTCGCATAACGGAGTAGAATATATGCTCGTGTCTAAAGGTTTAGAGCCGAAGGAGCTGTTAATGGTTGCTCGTTCAGTTACAGCGAAGCAGGTGAAGTAAACTTCTTAGACGTGGTGATATATGTGCACCACGTCTTTTCTTAGTTTGAAGGTGGATTTCATAAAAGAAGCATATAAAAGAATAAGCTTCGCATATCGTGTATAAGGAAGTGTATTTATGGAAGAAGCACCATTTTACCGTGACACTTGGGTGGAAGTGGATTTAGATGCCATTTATAACAACGTTACACATATTAAAGAGTTCATCCCAAGTAATGTAGAGATTTTTGCTGTAGTTAAAGCAAACGCATATGGGCACGATTATGTACCGGTGGCTAAAACGGCATTAGAAGCAGGTGCAACAAGGTTAGCTGTTGCTTTTTTAGATGAAGCTTTAGTGCTTCGGAGGGCTGGTATTACTGAACCGATTTTAGTGTTAGGTCCCTCGCCGCCGCGTGATGTAAATGTAGCTGCTGAAAATGATGTAGCGCTAACTGTTTTTCAAAAAGAATGGGTGGAAGAAGCAATTAAACTTTGGGATGGTTCATCTGTAATGAAATTCCATATTAACTTTGATAGTGGTATGGGGAGAATTGGAATACGTGAAAGAAAAGAGCTAAAAGAATTTTTAAAGAGTTTAGAGGGTGCACCGTTTTTAGAGTTAGAAGGAGTATACACGCATTTTGCAACGGCAGATGAGGTTGAGACTTCGTATTTTGATAAGCAATATAACACGTTCTTGGAGCAGTTAAGTTGGTTGAAAGAATTCGGAGTGGATCCTAAGTTTGTTCATACAGCTAATAGTGCTGCGACGTTACGTTTTCAAGGGATTACATTTAATGCAGTGCGAATTGGGATTGCAATGTATGGATTATCTCCTTCTGTAGAAATACGTCCTTTTTTACCATTTGAATTAGAACCGGCGCTATCACTTCATACGAAAGTCGCTCATATTAAACAGGTAATTAAAGGTGATGGAATTAGTTATAACGTCACCTATCGAACGAAAACTGAAGAATGGATTGCGACTGTAGCGATTGGCTATGCAGATGGGTGGCTTAGAAGGTTACAAGGATTTGAAGTGCTTATAAATGGTAAAAGGGTACCGATTGTAGGGCGAGTAACAATGGATCAGTTCATGATTCATCTTCCTTGTGAAGTGCCACTTGGTACGAAAGTTACGCTTATTGGAAGGCAAGGAGATGAGTATATTAGCGCTACAGAGGTTGCGGAATACTCAGGGACTATTAATTATGAAATTATTGCAACGATCAGTTTCCGTGTGCCAAGAATATTTATACGGAATGGTAAGGTTGTAGAGATAATTAATTACCTGAACAATATATAGAAGGTAGTATGATTGCTTCTTGTCATTGGAGTGACTGTTCATTGCTGGATAATAAGCTCTTTTTGATGAGAAGCTTTTTACTTATAATCATTTTTTATATAAGTTGCACGTAAGTTTTGAAGAGGGGTTCTATTGTTTTGAGTTAGTTATGAGATAAAAAATTTAAGAATATGAATGTTTTGTTTGTGAATTGGAAAACATAAGCAAGGAATAAGGAAGTCTTTGCAACAGGCTCCATACAATGGTATTATTACAATAGGTGTCATATATATATTTGGGTGTGTAGTTGACGGTGGAGGTGTATTTTTGTGTCCGAATCAAGTGTAACTACTGAAATCGTGGTTCGGTTGCCAAAGCAAATGGTAACGGAATTGGACGGAATTGGAAAACAAGAGAATAAGAATCGCCATGAACTAATTTGCCAGGCAACACAATTGTTATTGCGTCAACATAAGACGAAGAAACGCTACCAACATGAATCAATGCGACGTGGGTACATTGAAATGGGAAAAATTAATCTTGGTATTGCATCTGAAGCTTTCTTAGCAGAGTATGAAGCAGCTCATACAGTAGAACGCTTAGTTAGCGGGGGGTAATATTTTGATTGTAAAACGCGGCGACGTGTATTTTGCAGACCTTTCCCCAGTTGTTGGTTCTGAGCAAGGAGGCGTTCGTCCGGTTCTTGTCATTCAAAATGACATCGGAAATCGTTTTAGTCCAACGGTGATTGTAGCGGCTATTACTGCACAGATTCAAAAAGCGAAATTACCCACTCATGTGGAAATTGATGCGAAAAAGTATGGTTTTGAGAGAGATTCTGTTATTTTACTTGAGCAGATTCGAACAATCGATAAGCAACGCTTAACGGACAAAATCACTCATTTGGATGAAGTGATGATGAGTCGTGTAGATGAAGCGTTACAAATTAGTTTAGGACTAATAGATTTTTAAATCGGCAGTTTAAGTTGCTCTCTTTGAAGGGCAACTTTTTTTATTATAGAGGAGGTTACGGTTGTATATGGAAATGGTAGATAATCGACAAGCGTTAATGAAAATGTTAGTGAAAGAATTAGGCTTTACCGAAAAGCAAGTTCGTCATGTTATTCAATTAACAGAAGAAGGTAACACAGTTCCATTTATTGCTCGTTACCGAAAAGAATGGACAGGCTCTTTAGATGAGGTGCAAATTCGTACGATTTTAGAGAGATGGCAATATATGATGCAACTTGAAGATAGGAAGGAAGAAGTTCTTCGTCTTATTGATGAGAAGGGGAAACTGACAGAAGAGCTGCGACAGCAAATTGTTAAAGCTACAAAGTTGCAAGAAGTAGAAGATCTATATCGTCCATATAAAGAGAAAAGAAGAACGAAAGCGACAATCGCTAAAGAAAAAGGATTAGAACCATTAGCTGAATGGTTATTGTTATATAAGAAAGAAGATCCGGCTAAAAAGGCAGTGGAATTTATTAATGTAGAGAAAGAAGTGCAATCTGCAGAAGAAGCTTTACAAGGTGCACAAGACATTATTGCAGAAATGGTTTCAGATGAAGCTGCGTATCGTAGTTGGATTCGAAATGTTACTTTTAGAAAAGGTGTTATGTCTTCGTCCGTGAAAGATGAAGAAAAAGATGAAAAGAATATATATGAAATGTATTACAGTTATGAAGAACCATTGCAAAAAGTAGTACCACATCGTGTATTAGCAATGAATCGTGGCGAGAAAGAAGATATATTGAGAGTTGCTGTTGTTCCGCCAGTAGATGAGATAGTAACTTTCTTAAATAAGAAAGTAATTCGTGATAACGATTCGAAAAGTGCACATTATGTACAATTAGCGATTGAAGATGGTTATAAACGATTAATTCAATCTTCAATCGAAAGAGAAATTCGTAAAGAATTAACAGAAACAGCTGAAGAACAAGCGATACATATTTTCTCTGAGAACTTACGTAACTTATTATTACAACCTCCGATGAAAGGGAAAGTCGTGCTAGCGGTAGATCCGGCATATAGAACTGGTTGTAAATTGTCTGTAGTAGATGATACGGGGAAAGTACTACATATCGATGTTATTTATCCGCATCCACCTGTTCGTAAATATGATGATGCAAAAACGAAAGTTCTTTCTATTATAGATAAATATCAAGTTGAAATGATTGCAATTGGTAACGGGACAGCATCTAGAGAAACAGAAGAGTTTATAGTAGATGTATTACAAAGTGTGAACCGAGATGTCTTTTATATTATTGTAAATGAAGCGGGTGCTAGTGTATATTCAGCTTCTGATTTAGCTCGTGAGGAATTCCCAAATTTACAAGTTGAAGAGAGAAGTGCCGTTTCTATTGGAAGACGTCTGCAAGATCCACTTGCTGAACTTGTGAAAATTGATCCTAAATCAGTTGGGGTTGGACAATACCAACATGATGTATCTCAAAAGAGACTGAATGAGTCATTAACATTTGTAGTAGAAACAGCTGTTAACCAAGTTGGGGTTAATGTAAATACGGCTTCGGTTGCATTGTTACAATATGTTTCAGGTTTATCGAAAACTGTTGCGAAAAATATTGTGGCAAAGAGAGAAGAAGATGGGAAATTCACAAAGCGCACGGAATTAAAGAAAATCCCGCGTTTAGGTGCAAAGACGTATGAACAATGTATAGGTTTCTTACGTATACTAGAAGGAGCGAATCCATTAGATCGAACAGGTATTCATCCAGAGCAATATAAAAATGTTGAATTGTTATTGAAGAGTCTAGGGTTATCGATAGATGACGTAGGACAACCGCAATTACAAAAGAGATTGGAAGAAGTAGAGATTTCTAAGTTATCTCAAGAAACAGGAGTTGGGGAGCCGACGTTAGTTGATATTATAGATGCGCTTATTAGTCCAGAAAGAGATATGAGGGATGAGTTGCCTAAACCACTTCTGAAAAAAGGGATTTTGAAATTAGAAGATTTAAAACGTGGTATGGAACTAGAAGGAACAGTTCGTAACGTTGTTGATTTTGGTGCTTTTGTTGATGTTGGCGTAAAGCAAGATGGTTTAGTACATATTTCTAAACTTAGCAAACAGTTTGTAAAGCATCCGTTAGATGTTGTGTCAGTAGGGCAAATTGTAAAAGTATGGGTAGATGATATTGATACAAAAAAAGGACGCGTTGCACTATCTATGTTGCCGATTGAATAGTAAGAGAAGAGAGCAGACGAAACTGCTCTTTTTTTATGGAATAAAAAGTGTAATGGATTATGAGCTTTGATGTATTTTGCTATAATAAAACCAGCATTCATTTAATAATTTAATTTGATACCGGTTTTTTTCGAAATATGCACGTTGCATTTGTTTTTTTAGCCACGTAGGCATAGGAATCCCTCCTTGTTTAATCCTGCTCTCAAAAATCTAAAATGCTATTGATGAGAGGTTGGTGAGTGGATTTCTATTCATGTTTTGTTTTTAGAAACCACGTTTCTTACATGAGGATGGGTATATGTACTATCTAATATATGTATAAGAAGGGAGAAAAGTGTAAAAATATTTTTTTGTTTAGGAGGAATGAGAGTGGATGAGCAAGAAATTCAGCGACTAGTGGAAGAAGTGTCACTACAATACTTTGAGGTACCGTTCTTACATAAAGCAGTGTTTAATAATAGATTACGTACAACTGGTGGGCGTTATTTATTGAAGAGTCATAATATCGAACTGAATTATCGATATTACGAAGTGTATGGTGAAGAAGAGTTAGTCGGGATTATTAAACATGAGCTTTGTCATTATCACTTACATATTGCAGGAAGAGGGTATAAGCACAGGGACAGGGAATTTCGTGAGTTGTTAAAGAAAGTTGATGCACCACGTTTTTGTAAACAAATGATTAATGAAGAGAAGGAAAAAAAGATTTATAAGTATGAATGTATGGAGTGTTCACTTCAATATGTAAGAAGGCGTCAAATAAATACAAAAAGATATGTCTGTGGAAAGTGTAAAGGGAAACTCAAACCGATATCGAAAACATCTTGACAGTAAAAACGCAATCCAGTATATTATAAACATGTCACGTTTGAACAAGATGTTGTTAAAAACTTCTTGACTTACAGAGAGAATTTTTATAAGATACAAATTGTCTTCATTATTCCGCAGTAGCTCAGTGGTAGAGCTATCGGCTGTTAACCGATCGGTCGTAGGTTCGAGTCCTACCTGCGGAGCCATACAGAGAAGTACCCAAGTGGCTCAAGGGGCTCCCCTGCTAAGGGAGTAGATCGCTAACGCGGTGCGAGGGTTCGAATCCCTTCTTCTCTGCCATACATATTGGCCCGTTGGTCAAGTGGTTAAGACACCGCCCTTTCACGGCGGTAACACGGGTTCGAATCCCGTACGGGTCACCACTTTTGGAGGATTAGCTCAGCTGGGAGAGCACCTGCCTTACAAGCAGGGGGTCGGCGGTTCGATCCCGTCATCCTCCACCATATAATTTTATATGAATAGTATTGTCGCGGGGTGGAGCAGCACGGTAGCTCGTCGGGCTCATAACCCGAAGGTCGCAGGTTCAAATCCTGTCCCCGCAACCAAATGGTCCCGTGGTGTAGTGGTTAACATGCCTGCCTGTCACGCAGGAGATCGCCGGTTCGACCCCGGTCGGGACCGCCATTTTAACTTCTGCTATATAGCAGTTGTTTTTTATTGGACATTATGGTACAATAACATTTGTCTTTGAAAAGAAGATAATTATTTCGATGGGCTATAGCCAAGCGGTAAGGCAACGGACTTTGACTCCGTCATGCGCTGGTTCGAATCCAGCTAGCCCAGCCATTTACGAGCCATTAGCTCAGTTGGTAGAGCATCTGACTTTTAATCAGAGGGTCGAAGGTTCGAGTCCTTCATGGCTCACTTTTGTTTTTTTTCGCGCGGTCGTGGCGGAACGGCAGACGCGCTAGGTTGAGGGCCTAGTGGGGGAAACCCCGTGGAGGTTCAAGTCCTCTCGGCCGCATCAAAAAAATCTTAAAAAGTACTTGCATTTGAAAATGTAGTATGATAAGATAATTGAGTCGCCAAATTACAACGACGAAAAAACATCATGAATAAGCGCCCGTAGCTCAATTGGATAGAGCGTTTGACTACGGATCAAGAGGTTAGGGGTTCGACTCCTCTCGGGCGCGCCAATTACGGGAAGTGGCTCAGCTTGGTAGAGCACCTGGTTTGGGACCAGGGGGTCGCAGGTTCAAATCCTGTCTTCCCGACCACGCGGGTGTAGTTTAGTGGTAAAACAAGAGCCTTCCAAGCTCTGGTCGAGAGTTCGATTCTCTTCACCCGCTTTTAGTTCTTTGAAAACTGAACGAAACAAACAACGTGAAACGTCAATTTTTATTTTAGATGCTAGACAAACTAACTTTATTGGAGAGTTTGATCCTGGCTCAGGATGAACGCTGGCGGCGTGCCTAATACATGCAAGTCGAGCGAATGGATTAAGAGCTTGCTCTTATGAAGTTAGCGGCGGACGGGTGAGTAACACGTGGGTAACCTGCCCATAAGACTGGGATAACTCCGGGAAACCGGGGCTAATACCGGATAACATTTTGAACCGCATGGTTCGAAATTGAAAGGCGGCTTCGGCTGTCACTTATGGATGGACCCGCGTCGCATTAGCTAGTTGGTGAGGTAACGGCTCACCAAGGCAACGATGCGTAGCCGACCTGAGAGGGTGATCGGCCACACTGGGACTGAGACACGGCCCAGACTCCTACGGGAGGCAGCAGTAGGGAATCTTCCG
>NZ_JH414716.1:0-678 GCF_000238655.1 Bacillus sp. 7_6_55CFAA_CT2
TCTTTTGAAATTTCCTGTGTCATTAGCCCTTTTTACTACATATTTTATGTATAAATTGTTTTAGGGAGAGGGATAATTCATGGCATTGACTGTAAATGATATTTGTATCGATGTGTGTCTTAAAGTTACGCTTACTCCTGGGGGTGGGGCAGAATCAGTTGTAAGTGGTGGAGAGGAATGCGGATCTAGCCCAGGTATAGTAATTAATCCTGATGGCTCAATTACTATTATATTGCCATTAGTAGCTTGTTTCTCAATTACATTAAATGACGACATAAGTGTTGGAACGTCTTTAACAAGCTTGTCCTTTAAAACTTCTTAAGTGAGGTACTAATTTTATAGTGTTACAGAGTAATGAAATTCTATTGAAAGGTCTCCTTAGGAGCCTTTCTTTTTTTATGGTGATCTTTTAGAGGGAGTGTGAGAAAGGAGTTTACTCAAACAAGATAAAGACACCCTAAGGTGCCTTCTCTTGTTGTGGTAAATAAGAAGTAAGGTTTCTAAGATAACTGAAAAAATAGAACAGGTGCTTAGATTTTTATCACGTATTTTTTTGCTGAATGAACATGCATTATTATATATCACCATAAATACCTCTATTTTCCATTTGATAAAATAAATTACAAATATTTACAAAATTTAAATAAATATTTCTACAAAATTGAAAATATTTACAAA
>NZ_JH414716.1:1887-7164 GCF_000238655.1 Bacillus sp. 7_6_55CFAA_CT2
ATCTATATTTTGTTATTTTACTCCATCTCTTTCTAATGCTTCTTTTAGCATTCCTTCAGCTTCTTTTCTAATTTCTTCAGGTGTCATCTGGTCCACTGGTTTATAATTACCGTTTTTATCGTAGTCGGCTGTGTTAGTTTTTGGCTCATTTGTAGATGGCGGAACAGATTTATTAGAGTTCTCGTGTGTTATAACTTGAGATGCAGGAGATCCCTCTGTTTTAGACCTGTTTTGCTTTGTTAACTCTTCTTCTAACTTTTTCACTTGATCATCAAGAGCTTTATTTTCTGTTTCTAATGTTTTTATGTTTTTGTGAAGTACCTCATTTTCTTCAACGATTTGTTCATTAAAGTTTAGTCGGTTCATAGGTTCTTTTTCTGGTGATATACCTACTATAATAATTGCCATTAACATTAGTAATCCTGAAAAAACGAAATGATCTTTTGCTTGTTTTTTTAATAAGTAGTTTAATAAATCCTTTAATTAAATAATAAATCCCGATAATTATAGTGTAAGTGAACGTCATAAACATGGTATGGAAAATCGTTCTAGATGTGAGGCTTGGGAATTCTCCAATTGTTTCATAAAGCGCACCATATGTAACCATCAAAATTGCAGCATACATTATCGTCAACATTAAGACGACAATTAAAAATCTTTTAAATAGTGTCAAAGCTATTCCTCCTGTAAATCTTAGATGTATTAGATAATTTAATAAAAAAATAAAAGCACTCTTTTGAGTGCCTATTTTAAGCAGATACAGTAGCTTTACCTTTACGGAAGATACCCATTAATCCACCGATCATTAAAGCTATAAACGCGCAAATAAGACCAAAAATACCACCAATAAGACCTAATACAAATTCAGTTGTTCGTTTCATGATAATCTCTTTAATTATGTAAAATGTAAGATTTCCGAGCTTATCATAGCAAACAATCAATTCTAATATTGTCATATTATGTCGAACGGAAACAAAAAAGCACTCATAAGAGTGCTTATCCATAAATCTAATGTTTTTTACTAGATTTTTTATGTCCTTTATTTCGTTCACAAGTTACACCATTGCCATCACGATCTAAATGCGAGGCATAAGCTGGGCTATCTGGAGCTATATCATAGTAACCGGCATTATTTGCATCTGTACAGTTTGCAAAGTGAACTTTCTCTTGTTTAGGTGCAGCTTGTTGCTGAGGTGCTGTATTAGCTGCAGCTTTTTGTTGTTCCTGTTCTTTTGCTCGAGCTGCTTCTTGTTGTTTCTTTTGTTCTTCTTGTTGTCTTTGAGCCTCTTCTTGTTTGCGTTGTTCTTCCAATTGCTTTTGTTCTTCGGCCTTTTTCTGTTCTTCTAACTTCTTTTGTTCCTCATCTTGTTTGTCTTCTTCTATTTTCTTTTGTTTCTCTTCTTTTTTTGCTACTTTGTGTTTGTTTAAGAACTTTTTAATCAAATCCACTCCCGAAAAAATAATAGTTGATGCTACAATAAATCCAGCAGCAACTAGGGTACTATTAGAACTTGATCTTATTGAAAATATAGTTGTTCCAAGAACAATTAATATTCCAAATATAAAGAGGGCTAAGCTGAAATACTCCCATCGTTCAATTCTTTTCAAATTAGTATCTCTTTTTAATGCTAAAAAAATACAAATATACAATTTATAGATTAATAACAGAAAGAAACCCAATAATATTATATACACAAAGATTTTCAAAATTAAGTTTTCTAACTTAAATAAAACTATTATTTCTCCTAAATAATTTATTCCAATCGCTATAATCTTACTAAAACAAATTGCTACAATAGCCATAATTAAGAAAAAGCTTATCAATAGTAACAATTTACGTTTAGCATTTTTTGTGGATTTAAAATCCATAATTATTTGATTGATCCATATCAAGGACTCCTTAAAATACTCTTTTAAAAATACGAATCTTTCTTTCCCTTGATTAGAATAATTATTTATCTCTTTTTCATATTCAGGTAATTGATGAAGCATTTCAAAAAGTTTTTTTAAGTAGGTAATAACTTGTACAAAAGCAGCAATAAAAAAAGAGTCAATAGATATCCTGCCATACTGGTGTTCCCTTGGCTTGCATTATTTAATATATTAGTTTTAGATGTCTTATATCCTAGAAAAATATTAAGCATAATGAATACGGGTGAGACTAGCAGCTCATTGATATCTCTATCACTTTTTTTTACAGGAAAAGAATAAACACCAGCTACTGATAGTCCAACAGATAAAATTAAAGCGTATATATAGGAATATTCATCAGGAACATTATATTGAACAAAAAAGTGCAAAAGTATAAGATACAGACTACTTATTGATAGCCATACAGCTATATACAATTTTACTATGTAAAACATTAAACGTTTAAATGAATGAAATTTATTTTTTAAAGAAAAGATTAATCGCATGAGAATCATTGGAACATTCAAAGTTTTCGACGACAGATTCACAAAAAGCATAAGGGTATTCAAAATCATAAATATTATAAAAAGTACAAACCAATTATTATATAAATTTTGGGTAAATAAAGATGCTACTAATGCCACAGAAAGGGATCCAATAGCAGAAAAAAATGTACTATATATACCATTGTAAAATTGCATAATGAATAATTCACGAATTCCTATTTGTTCTTTATTATAAATATTAATCTTGCTAGCAATTATCGCCGTGAATTCTAAAAATAGACAACAAATATTCCGTAATGCGTTTTTTATTTCCATTCCATCACTCTTCTTTCTGTGTAAAATTTTTCCAAATTATAAGGAAAAACATTTATATCTTTTCGAAATTATGCACTCCATAAGAACAATTATATACCAAAAATGCGATATGTCCGTTTGAGATTGTTTCATTTTTAAATTTGATTATATAGTTATTTGTGGAAAGGGAATCTTAAGTGTATATTTAAACTATATTTTAATGTTGAGAGAGGGAATTGTATTGGGATCAATGAAAGAAGATTATCAGTTGATTTATTTTAAAACAGAGATCGATAAGAGGAGTGAGGAATATTGGAATAAAGTAAAGGAAGAGGAAAATAAAATAAGAAGATGGAAAAGTATAGGTATATTTATTCTAGGACTATATATTTTGTATTTATTTTTTGAACCAATTAATCTTGGGGTTATTCAATCTAACATAGATAGAGGAACAATCATTTTCGCTTGTATTGTAGGTGTGGTTTTGCAATTGTTTTTTTCAAAATGTATACATGAATTTGCCTTCAGAAAAGCAATGAAAAAGGTAGAGGCCTCAAATTATACGAATGAAAATGACAATCCGCAGGGAAATGGGGATAAAAAATGGAATTTCGCATTTTTAATGAAATTTATATTTAAGTGGTTTTTTAATTTTGATCATACAATAGCTAGTTACTATAAAGAAAAGATAGAGAAACAAATATTTTCCGAATCGAATTGTACATGTAAAGAAAATTTTAGATATTTAAGTAGAAAGAACCATAAATGTGTTTGTTGTTATGACTTAGTTAAATTTTCCAATAGTTATTTTATAGTATTTTCTAATTGGTTTAATGTACTATTTACCGTGGCTTTAATGGGTATACTATTAATTATTATTCAATTCAAAGGTCATTTTTTAATGGCTGCTGAGTTCTTGATGATATCTCAATATGCTTTATTAGCATATAGATTAGTAACACGTTCTTTAGAAATTGGACGAGCTATTTTATGCGGATGTTGTTCGAGTAGATTAGTTAAAATTTTTTATTTTAACTCCAAATTTATTAACAGTAAGACAGAAAAAGATATGGAGGAATTATATCTCCATAAGTGGAAAAATTCATATATTAGGAAACCAACACGTATTTCTTTAGCTGTACATACTTTGTTTGAGTTAGTACTAATGTTTACAATGATGTATATGTTAACATTTATTGTATTTAAACTAGATAACCAGAGTGTAATTTCGCAGTATATTACAAATAATTATATGTATGAGTGTCTATTATACAGTCTCTCTGTCTCATTTTTTAATATATCATTTATAAATTACAAATTTTTAATATGGAATATATTACATGTTTGGCAAGTGACAATGAGTATGGTACTGATTATCCTTTCAATTGCTGGATATCTTGGTGAAGAAGATGATGTGTATAGAAGGGAAAGTAATTTTTATGCTAGGGTTATTAAATAATAAAATTATAAAAGCATCTTAAGAATAAGATGGATGACCGGTATTCATGCCTCATAATCTTAGCCACCTTTAATTAAATTGTGTCGTTTTGTAAATAGTATAGCCTTAAAAAAGGTAGCGGAAAATTTTTATTTTTTAATACTGCCTTTTGTAGGGTAGAAAAATAAATCGGTATATTAAGGATATATAACAAAATTATTGTAATAAATTTGAGATTAATGATGTTAGGATTGCTAGAGTAAAACGTATTAATTAATCCTAACAAATGCGTGCGTAATACCATTAAAATATACTAAACTATGCAGCAGTATCTATATAAAATGCAGAGGTAATCATTTTACTATATTTAAGGCCCTGTTATTTGGATAGCAGGGTCTTTGTTAATTATTTAAAAAGGAAAGCATTTATTGTAATTGGTACTTTTCAATGAAATGA
The DNA here is from genome assembly GCF_000238655.1 of Bacillus sp. 7_6_55CFAA_CT2. Taxonomy (NCBI): domain Bacteria; kingdom Bacillati; phylum Bacillota; class Bacilli; order Caryophanales; family Bacillaceae; genus Bacillus; species Bacillus sp. 7_6_55CFAA_CT2. The sequence continues at coordinate 6,493 of NZ_JH414716.1, forward strand.
TATAAAAATGAAATTAGGGAGATTAAAAAAGACACCCAAAGGTGCCTTCCTCCGACTTGATAATTATATTTTATGTATGAAACCATCACTGTAGGATCTAAGATGAGGGTGAGCGATTTATACCGTCTGGTTTAGAACGGTAAAGAATTACTTATTGATTGTGAACCATTGGCTCTTATAGAAGTTGCCCCCAACTTTAACAAGAGCAATGTAATTGCCTGGCTCGTATGCTGATGTGATATCAGCGTACCATACAGCTTGGTTGACTCCGTCGATATATGCTGGGAATGGATACATAGTTTGATAGCGAACCAATGAATAATCATCCATAATGCGATAAATCTTCATTGGATTGCCGTCCATTGTATTGTCCCAACCCATTTTTACTTGGAAGAAGTCACCTGTTTTGTAAGAAGGTTTAACATCATCAGCTAAATAAATTGGGAAATCCCAAGCAAATTGATTTACATCATAAATTTTTGCTGGATCATTCCAAGTTGTTGATGCTGCTTGTACATTTGATGCAGCATCTGTTGGCTTTGCGTCTAATGCAGCTAAACCTGTGAAACCACCTAATGCTAATGCTCCGACTAATGCTAATTTCCCTAATTTCATTAAAAATCCCCCTAAATATTTCTATAATTATAATTAATTACCATATAATGATATATC
>NZ_JH414716.1:8005-16689 GCF_000238655.1 Bacillus sp. 7_6_55CFAA_CT2
CAATAGTATTGTTTTAATTTAAAAGAAAGACACTTCTTTTAGGTGTCTTTCTTTATTACTTCCAATAAAAAAAGACACCCTAAGGTGCCTTCCTGCAACTTGAACCACTTTATTATTGTAATAAAGATGGTGTTTACAAGGATACTTGTTATTATTTATTAATTGTAAACCAGTCACTTACGCCGTAACCTATTGAATCATTAACATGGTTTATAACAGCGATATAGCTACCAGGAGTATATACATCTGTAATCACAGTTGACCAAGTAGGGTTTTGGTGATTAGCATCAAATTGAGGATAGATTGTTCTATAGCGTACAGGTTTTTTTCCAGCTTCAACTTTAAAAATCTTCATAACAGCTCCTGGGCCATCTTTTATTGAGCTAAGAGAGTAATTTAAGATATCTCCAGTTCTATATGATTTTTTAATCATGTGTGCATTTGGAAATTGGGATAGATATTCAAAATTATTTGGTGATACAAATCCCCAACTATCATTATATGGATCAGAATATGGTTCTTCATAAGCTGCTGCAGCTTGTGAAGTAGGTTTAATCATTTCTACTGCAGTAAATCCACCAAATGTTAATACTCCAACTAATGCTAATTTTCCTAATTTCATTAAAAGTCCCCCTAAATATTTCTATTTAATTAATTACTATATAATAATATATTGTTTTGTATAATATTTCAAATAATTTCTAAAAAAAGTTATAAATACAAAGAAAAGACACCCAAAGGTGCCTTTCTCCGACTTGAACCACTTTAATTTTAATAATATGTATTGGACGCCAATCCAAACATTATTTTACTACCTTAAGTAATGTCAGTTGTTAAGAAAAAAAGGCACTCTTTCGAGTACCTTTTTCCTATTCTACTTTTAAATTAATTTCTTTACCTGTCATACCGCCACTAGCTTTTAAGAAAAGTCCTTCAGCATCTTTTGGTATATCAAATACAATTTTCCCTGTCTGTGTTAGACCAGGATTTAATTGTTTTAAGAAGAAGTCAGTTTTTCCACCGTTAGCTAAGTCAAAAGATGATTGACCTTGTACAGAAGATGTGAATTCACGACCTTTGTTATCTACCAATTTAAAGCTGTTAGTATCAACAGTGATAGCGTCTTTTTGATTATTAGTAAGTGTAACTTCTAAAATCTTAAAGACACCTTGTGCTTGTTCTTTTGAGTATTCATTACCCACAGAATCTACTGTTTCCATAGATCCTACAGAGATTTTTACATCAGAAGATACACCTTCTTTTGATACAGCTTTAGTGTCTGTTGAAGTTTTTTCTGTTGAATCTCCGCCACCAGCAACCATAGCAATTATTCCGATTACAAATACAGCTATAATGCCCAGGCATCCAAACTTAAATATTTTTCCCACGTTTGTTCCTCCAATTATGTAAAATGTAAGATTGCCTCGTTAATAATAACAGATTATATATCTATTAATTGTCATATTATGTCGAAAGGAAATAAAAAAGATAGTTAAGAATTTTCAGTCTATATCTATGAACTATGATCTATTATTTCTGCTGTACCTCTTATTCATAAAGAAAAGACACCCAAAGGTGCCTTTCTCCGACTTGAACCACTTTAATTTTAATAATATGTATTGGACGCCAATCCAAATATAATTTTACCATATTTATTATCTATTTTATTAAATTATTACTGGGCCTCTTGCTCACCTTTAGCTTTCATTTGTTTTTCATATACATATTTTGCTGTTGAAAAATCAGTAGGAAAATCACGTAGTGCCTTATTTATAATATTTAATTCTTCTTGCGACTTAATTTCAATGTTATTTAAATAGTCAAATGCTTTGGATTGTTTATTTGCAACATAATTTTGAGTAGAATAATCATCTGGGAAGTCTTTCTTAGCTTTTTCTTTAACCTTATTCATAGCTTCTGTTTTGTCGATGTTCTTTACTGGGTTCGCTAATGATCCAGTAGTTTGTTCTGATTTAGGTACTTTTTTCTTTTCCGGTTGAGACTCCGGATTTACGTCTTCTTTTTTAGGCTGTTCTTGTGGTTTAGGTGTTTCTTGACTCGGCTGTGTAGTTTTTTGAAGTGACCTAGTTTGCTCTTTTTCATAGGAGTCTACTTTAGATTTCAACTCTTTGATTTGTGTTTTTAATTCTTGTTGTTCATTAAAGTGTTTATCGATAATTTTATCCATATCTTTTTGTGAATACTTAGGTTTCATATCTTCTGATTTGGAATCTTTAAAAATAGCTACGGAAGCAATGATAGCTACTAATACAGCGATAATTCCAATGATTAGTTTTTTATTCATTTATGTTCCTCCTGAAATACAATGATATTATTATATAACAATTAAACATTTATGGGTAGAAAAAAAGACACCCTAAGGTGCCTTCCTCCGACTTGAACCACTTTAATTTTAATAATATGTATTGGACTCCCATCCAAATGGTGTTTTACCGTACTTATCCATATTTTCGATCCAGTGAAAATGAACAACATAGTATCTTATTACTGCTTGTTCATAGCTTTTATCTGTTCTTCATAAACATACTTAGTAGTCATGAAGTCATTTGGGAAGTCGTTGATCACTTTCTTCATAACGTTTAGTTCTTCCTGAGATTTGATTTCAATACCATTTATATAATCAAACGCTTTAGATTGTTCATCTGCTACGTAATTCTGTGTCATGTAATCATCTGGGAAGTCTTTCTTTGCTTTTTCTTTGACAGCATTCATAGCAGCTGTTTTATCGATATTTTTTATAGGATTTGTAAATCCCGATGCAGATTGTTGAACATCTTGTTTAGGTTGTTCTTTCTTTTCTGGTTGAGTTTGAATATCTTGTTTAGACTGTTCCTTCTTTTCTGGTTGAACTTGAACATCTTGTTTGGGTTGTTCTTGTTTTATTTCTTTTTTTGGTTCGGTTGGAGTTGTTGTAGCTTCTTCTTTGTTGTTTTTTCCGCCAACAACAACAATTACGACAACGGCAATGATAAACCAAAACCACCACTTTGTATAAAATGAGTTTTGCATAATTCGTTTCCTCCGATTATAGGGAATGTAGAATTTCTCATCCAAGCATAACAAATCCAGTTGCAACTAGTTTGTTGTATCATGTCGAATGAAAATAAAAAATAGAGCTATAGCCCTCGATAATATCCATAAAAAAAGACACCCTAAGGTGCCTTCCGACTTGAACCACTTTAATTTTAATAATATGCATTTGGACTTTCACCCAAATAATATTTTATAATATTAAGTGATATTGGTGAGTGAGAAATATGAATCGAATCTATTGTTTTACTTTTAAGCTCTTTTCGTATTCTTTAGCTTCATCAACATTTTTAAATGTTTTTAAATCGAATATCTTTTCTCCATCAATACATACAACTAATACTCCATCTTGAGCTTGAAGAACACTACCTACATTACCTTTTCCGAGTGAAATACTGAAGGGATTCTCTACATTTAATGATTTCTTTTTAGCAAGATAATCTTTAAATGGCATACCAATGGATAGTTCGTCTTTTAAGCCTTTAATAGTGTTACCAGAAGTAGTTGTTGGTTGTTCCTTTTTTGTAGCCTCTTCTTGCTGTTTGCGTTGCTTTTCAGCCGTCTCTTGTTCTGCTTTCTCCTTTTTCACAGTCCCTTTTTCTTCAGCTTTCTTCGCTTTCTCAGCTTCCTTTTGTGCTTCTTGCTCAGCTTTAGATTCTTTGGAAGTACTTGCTGTCTCGTTAGATGAACATGCTGCTAATCCCATAAATAAAGCGAAACAAGTAAGTGTTGTTAATAGTTTTTTATTCATAGTATGTATCCCCCAGCGTTTAAAATGTAAGATTCACCTGAACTATCATAACAAATATAATCACAACTATTTTGTCATATTCTGTCGAAAGGTAAGAAAAAGACACCCAAAGGTGCCTTCCGACTTGAACCACTTTAATTTTAATAATATGTATTGGACTCCCATCTAATAAAATATTGCTTAATTATAAGTATTTAAAAATGTAATTAAAATCAACATTGTAGCTTTGTAAAGTGTCACAAGCTATACAATGTTTTATGATTTAACTGGTTGCATTATTTCTTGCATACATTTTGTTATATAGTCACTAAAACTAGTTGTTTTAGATATATTAACAATATCACTTTTATCATTCTCTTTTTGATATTGTTGGATAGTTGTATTAAGGAAATTAATCGCGTTATTAGTTTGTTCTTGGATACTTTCAATGTTTTCTACATCAATACTTAGAACGTCATTATCATTATAGGTTGCTTTTCTAATTAAATATGATGTTACTATTCTTCCAATATGAAATTTGTAGTTGTTACTTATGTGAACTTCTATTTCATCTTTAGGTGCAAAATCTTTTAAACATGCTTCTACAGTTTTCATGATATTTATAACATTATAATAAATATCTAGTTTTCTTCCAGGGTTAAACAATTTTTTATAATCACTTTCTTTTTTTACTAATGTAGTTGGGTTAGATCTAGCTTTTGATGGATTTCTTTCTAATAATGCTGTTAAGCACTGTGACATATATGAAATTGATATTATGTTTTTACGGGGTTTTCCCTCATTTTTATAAAAATTCTTTCTTCGATCATAATAGTATCCTTTAATTAATAAAAATTCTTCAATTTCTCTCTGAATAGGATCTGTTGCTCTGAGTGAGAATGCAGGTACTGTATTTTGAGAATTTGTAGCTTTTATAATTGCATCACTTGTCTGTTTATCACTAGTAATGATAATTTTTAACATTAAGGATCTAACATCATCTTTCAAATCATTTGTTTTCAATATGTTGTATATGGTTTGAGATGTTTGTAGTCCATTAACAATTTGAATATTATCGAGATTTAATATCTTTCCAGATAAAGTCCCGTTTTCAGCTATTATAGTAACACCGTTATTTAGCCACCAAAAATCAATTTCTTTTACTTTCAAGTACGGTTTTGGAAATTTCCGCGTTAACTGTTGTTCCATTTTGATAGTCTCTGATGTTGGATTCAAATAGATATTTTCTTAAGCTGCCATCTTCATTACAAAGAAACTGAAAATAGTCATAGATATTTACTGAAGCAATGTAACCTCTTTGGCTTTCATCTCTATAATCAATTGCTATTGGATTTTCGTTAAGTTTTAATTTTAAAGAGTTATTTTTTTTCTTTTCTATTCAATTCTAATAACCAGTTACTATCTAAAATTTGATAATCTACTGTGAAATTTCTCTCGCCTAAGTTTAAAACTAGTTCTTTTAATCTTTCTATTTTGGACATGTAGGAGATATTTTGAGATCTAGGTCCTAAAGTTTTTTCTTTATCTCCTTTGCAAGCATGAATGAATTGAACGTTTATTTCTGGATGTTTAGTTGAAATTTCAAGCCACACTTGATGGAAGAATGAAATTTTTTCAGCTAGTTCAGGATGGAAAACTTCTTTTAATTCTTCTTCATTTTTACTTAAGTCAAAAATATATGGGATCGATCCAAGGAATCTATCTAAAACCAATTCTTCAATTCTATGTGTGTTTTTGTACTGCATTATATATACATCTAAAGTAATTTTTTTTGCATTAGGAATTTGATCTTTATCGAATATTATTTCATCATTAATAAATAAATAGAGCCCATCTACTCCACCATCTTTTGAGTTACCAATTAAACCATTTTCAACTTCATCTATTCCTATATCTTTGTCTTTAAAATATTGTTCTGTTGCAAATCTTTCAAATGCATTAGATTCATCTTTGAAATTTCCTGTTCTTGTGAACTCTTCTAAAACTTTGTTTAATAATATTAGTTGATTACTCATTGTACTCTCCTTTTAAAGTTTTAATTTGATTTTAATAACTTTTTCCATGTTTTTGATTATAATTATAAAAAAATATTAAGGAGTCGAAAGAAATTAAAAAAGGATCCGAGCCCCTTATAGGATAAGGAGGGGATGACCCCTTTAAAAACTGTAAGATTTAAACCAAGCATAACAAATACAGTTACAACTATATTGTCATATTTTGTCGAATGAAAATAAAAAAGAGAGCCGTAGCTCTCTAAAATCATTTATCAATAATTATCCCCACTAGATTCATAATAATATGAATCTGAATTACCACAGCAGATGCATGTTGTCTGTTGGATAAATAATGGACTAAGTTCAGCGCTAGCTGTAGTGGCATTTGAGAAAGTAATACTTCGAACATCCTCAAATAAGAAAGTTTTTCTATCTCCTGGTGTTAATGTAATTGTTTGTGGAGTTGTGGAATTAAATGTTCTAATAGTCAATGTAACAAACGCAGCAAATACAGGGCTAAAACTAAAGCGAATTAGAGTTTTATTGTGATTAGTTGTAAAATTTTCAAATAGGGTAATTGTAGAACCGGGTGGAATTTCAAGACTTGTAGGGGTAGTTTCAGATCCGAAAATTGTAAATGTCTCTATGAAACAGTTATTGGAGTTTGAAGAGTTACATGATTTTTCTTTTTTCTTGTAATATTTCTTTCCATCTTTGCAGAAATAGTCTGCCATATCTAATCATTCCTCTCAAAAAAGAGTTTAAGGTTGTCCCATATATATTATGAAGGTTGTATAAAAAGGTTCTAGTTTAAAAAGAGTAAATAAAAAAGAGAGCCGAAGCCCTCTTCCATCAAAAGTTACTATATCTGTAATGATCCGCCCAAGTTTACTACTCTGTTTTATCAAGATCCGCCGATAATTTCTTCAAAATATCACGTGCTTCTTTCTTCTCTTCATCTGTTAACTTAGCAGTCTTACTCTTTGCTTCAAGTGATTTAAGTACTTGCATGTATGTACTATCTTTGGTACATACAGTGTCTGTATAAGAGTCGCCAATAGCTACTACTGAAAAATACGTTTTGTCAGGACCAAAGTAAGTTAGTTCTGGAACATATCCCAGCATGTATAAAGTTCCATCGCTACCAATGGTTATAGCATCATTTGGAGCACCAGGATCAAATGATGAAAACGGCATCTTCCATTTTAGCGTTCCATCTGGATTTACTGCGTATACTGTTTTTTTTGAATGAACGTAAACTACACCATTTTTATCTATTATCGGTGAGTTCAACCCACCTTCATCCGGTAAGAATTTCCACCTTAGTGTGTAGTCTCGATTATAAGCAGCTACCGTGCCACCTCCAGTCGTATAAATTGCTCCATCCTTGGAAGAGATTGTAACAGCAGCTTGTGCCCCTGGCTTCCACTCTTTTATTAGGTTTCCATCTTTATCAAAAACAAAGATAACAGAGCCAGCACTTATATATAATTCATTATCTAATCCTAAAGAAAAACCTGGGTGCCCCCACCCTCCTCTAATCTGTTTTTTCCATAACTCTTTACCATTCTTATTATGGGCATAGATAAAATAATTTTCGCCACTTGAAAGTAAGGTGTAAATAGTTCCATCTTTCGACATGACTATAGTATTCTTACCACTATTAGCTCCTTCGAACATCTGACTTGATTCCCATTTCTTTGATCCATCCGAATTATAAGCAGTTATTGATTTTGAATTATGTATATAAACTGTACCTTCACTATCTATAATAGGTGTGCTGAAAGCATTTGCATTTTTATCTTCCCATTTAATGGAACCATCGGGATTTAGAGCTGTTAGTTTTTTGTTTACAACATAAATAGTTCCATCTTCCGCTATAACTGGTGTACAATACATATAAGCTACATCATCTTTAATCCATTTAATGGAACCGTTAGGATTGAATGCATACAATTTCTCATTGGAGTTTCCGACGTAAATCGTCCCATCTCTTCCAACTGCTGGTGGAGCACTGAAAAATTGATTACCACCATCCTTTTTATAAAGCTTGTATTCCCATTTCACCTCACCTGTTTCTGTTCCCGCATGAGATGAGTTTTTATTCCAGTTATATCCAAATGGAGATTCAGCTTTTAAATCATACTTCCCCTGTTCAAATTGTTCACCTTGTACACTTGTAGTTTCTGCTTTTGTCATTGAAGTAGGATGTAATCCTACCATCAATATAAACAGAAGCATCATTAGCATAAATTTCTTTTTCATAATATACCTCCTATAAGTAATTATAATTATTATATCACTTTAAATTAATTTAAAGATATTAAAGGTGAAATATCATAAATAAAAAAAGAGAGCCGAAGCCCCCTTATTATATTCCTAATAGTTGTTTCTTTTTTGCTGTAAACTCTTCTTCTGTTAGAATCCCTTGATCTTTCAATGCAGCTAGTTTAGTGATTTCGTCAGCGACAGAATAGGTATTTACAGGATTTGTTGTAGAAGAATGGTCATTAGAAGCGAAAGTATTTTTTTCTTGTTCGTTCATGTACCCTTCTATTAAATCTTTTACTTTTAAGAAATTGTTATATTCGTGTTTATTAAACATGACAGTATTTTCATCTTTTGCCAAGTCAGAGGTGGATTTAGTTTTTACTTCAGAGCTTCCAGGGAAAACGAATTGAATATAACCATGTGAAAGGAAGCCTGGTGGTTTGAATTGTATACCCGTAAGACTTTTGATTTGGATTTCTTTAGATCCCCTACCGATCAAACGAGAGTATTTAATAGTAATTTTAGTTGGTGTGACTACTAGTGTACTTAGTTGCCCTTTAAATTCTAGCATGTATATCTCCTTTTTATAACAATTTATATTGATAATAAGATGATAA
>NZ_JH414716.1:16888-57112 GCF_000238655.1 Bacillus sp. 7_6_55CFAA_CT2
GAAAGGTAAGAAAAAAGACACCATAAGGTGCCTTCCTCCGACTTGAACCGCTTTAATTTGGATTCCCATCCGAATCTGTATAATGGTTGTGAAGAAAATAGAAGGGATATCCTTATTGAAGTAATCTTCCTTTTATCATTTTTAGAATTACTTTCCATGAAACATATCTAAACTTTTCATCCCTAATGTTTTTATATATCCAAAAAAATAGTAGATGATGACTGATTATACTGGTTTGATTAGTTGAGCTATACTCATGGTGAGATGGAGCTATGAGCCAATCTTCAAATAACTTTTTTTCAATCCAGCATCAATTATTTGTTCTTTGAACTCATCCATAAGCTCTAAAATAATATGGTATAATTCTTCAAAATCATGCTTTGCCTGATCATCATTACCTTTATCAACTAAATCTTTATATTCTCCATGAGCTATCGCATTTCTTGTTTTTAAAAGCTTTCGATCAATAAAATGCCTTTTTAATTCGAACTTTTTTACTTCGAGCCCTAAACTAAATAATATTTCTTTAAGTACATTGAATTTCAAGTTACTCTCAGTTGATATAATATCGGAGTCCATTTGCTTAACTTTAAAACACTCGTTATCTTGATTATTTATTTTATCTAACAAAGTTGCAAATTTTGTTGCTTTATTAGATTGCTTAACATCAATAATTGTCTTTTTTAAGTGTAAAACCAAAAAGTTGTCCTGAAGTTCCGATACTTTACAATTTTGAGCATTAAGATAGCTCAAATATTCTCGAGCGGCAATTTTTATGTATCCTTCCCAATGTGCATAGAGTAAAGGAATTCCAGCCCTGATTAAAGTATTAAGAATCTCTTCCTTTGAACTATTAATATTCCCAGCAATAAGAGACAACTCTTTTTTTCTCCAAGCTAATTGTTTATCTAAATTCTCCTGAAGTTCTTCGAGTGAATACTGATTACTCATCCCCAAAAACGTCCTTACTTAGCTTAGAAAGTTTTTTGAAACGATTTATAGGTCTTGTCCCCGATCTTACAGCTTCTGAATAATCATCCATAGCATAAATATTTTTTATGATATCTTTAAGTGTGTCTTTTTGGTCTGTTGAATATTTAGATATTTTATCTATATTTTCACTTAATCCTGTAATAATAACTTCAAATGCTGTAATTGATAATGCTCCATAAAATTTATCTTTTGCAGCATTAAACTTTTTAAAACTATCTTCTCCTAGTATTTCTTGTAAAACCTTAAAGGTTTGGACAAAGATTTCATTTTCTTTTTCTCGATCATAGCTCTCATCCGCTATAATTTTCAACATATTATCTGTTATAAAATCTCTTATATCTTCGTCACCTTTAATTTTTGTTGTATCTGTATATCTATAAACTAAAAATCTAATAATATATTCCATTTCCTCTTGTTCTGATAACTGTTTTTCAGTTAAAGGTAAACAAACTTGGAAAGCTGGTAAATCTTTTAATTCATTAATCCAATTATAAAAGTCCTTATCTAACATTATCATTAGACAATTTCTAATTTCTTGCTCTGTGAGTGCGGTGCCTCCCGTATTTAATCTTTGGAATAGTTCATACTTAGCATCTGCATCACTGCTTCTTTTTATTATATTTATATCCATTTTAGATCTTTTAAAATCAATTCTCTGTTCGTCAGTAAATGAATTATTATCATCTTCTGTATTGTTCCACATTTTACCGCCTAATGAGGGTAAGAATTTAGTTGCGTGCAAAACACTAGGAGGGACTGGTTTTTTCTCTTTATCTTTTAAAATACCTGTAAATTCAAATATTGTTGAAAGCCTTTGAAGTCCATCAATGACATCCCAAACCCCTCCCTTACTTTGAGCAACAAAAATTGGTGGGATGGGTATACCTAATAATATTGATTCAATAAATCTTGCTTTTTGAGAATCTGACCAACGAAAATAGCGTTGAAAATCTGGTGTAATCTGTATCTCTTCATCTTTATACATATTCATTAACTCACCAATTGACATTGAATAACTATCTGTTTGAATTTCTTTTGATTTCTTATCGATTTCTGATTGTAATACCATTTCTCTACTCCCCTTAAGGCTTACTTATAAATATTTATCTTGGTCCTAAGAAACGATCCCCATTAAAATGCATCATATGTTCTGGTGTATCGGCAAACCATACTTCTGTGTCCCAAGCAATATCATCTGCATATTTTTTGAAAACTGATATATTTGGAAAGGCAGTTACATATATAGGACCTGCTGAACAATTCTCTAACACCTTTTCTAATTCGTATAAACGTTTAGGTGAAACGGGACCATGTGAAGTAACCGCCTCAATTAAAAACAACCAATTTTTTTCTTTGTCATAGAGAACCACATCTGGTAATTTATCATGACTAAAAGGCGGAACATTTAGTGCCTCTAGTTCCTCTGCTTTAATATACAAGTATTTATTTTCAGTATCACCTAAATATAAAAGCTTTGAACCCGGTGCAAAAATAGCACCAAAGTCTTCTACGATTTGTTTTTGTAAAATATTATGTTCTCCAGCAGATAAGCTTAAAGACTCTTCTTCATTAATTTTTACTGGAATACGAGTTTTGTTTCTTTTTTGTTCATACTTTTGAGATAATGTTGAAAATTGTTGTTTAAATTCTGTAACTTTCTCTAGCCATTGATTTGTCCCATAGGTCCTAACTACAGATAAAAATTCATCAGTTACAGCGTAAACGGTGTTGCCACTATTAGTAGGTCTAGAAGGGTCATCTGGGTTTCTCTCAATTAAATTTGCTTGTTCAAATTGATGAACGGTTTGCCTTCGTATTGTCTCTCTACTATTGGGAGCATAGACTTGATTATAATTTTTAGCCATAAACTCCATTATATCTACAATACGAAGTAACCTTTTTTGAGCATTGCTCCACTCATCATCTTCTTTAATGTCTAATAAAGCTAATAAACTTAGACCCGAACGCTTATTCTGCTGTTTTTTAGGTAATCCTAACTGCAGTAAGATATCTTTTGCTTGTTCTTCTTTATTCATTTCTCCCAACTCCACAAGGCATTTTAGATTCTTTTCTTTTTGGTTTATAAATTCTGCTTCTAGTATTGTATCTACATCTAAATAGCTGATTCTTTCTTCAAGAATATCTCTTCCTAATTTTACAATAAATTCATATTCAGGAAAAGGTAAAGGCCTAATGTCTGAAGCATTTACTTGTGTGTTTCCGTTAACAATTCTAAAATATTGATCGACTAAATTTGAATTTAAAAATGCAGCTATTCCTAACGCTTCTTCTTCACATAAACTCTCGTCCATTTTATAAATATAATTCAAATGGTTTTCCAAACCTAACATTTGAAACGGATATTTTTTTGTTAAATATGTTCCGCAATCAACCCTCTTTTTCTGTTCTTTTGAGGTAAAACGTTTAAGTAGTACATAATTATTGGCTGGAACAACAAGTTTTTTTTCAATAGCTTCAAAAATAATTCCCTGATTGTTTTGTTCTAAAGGGAATGTAACCTCCAGTTGCTTTAAATTTTTCATATATAATAATGGATAGGAATCCTTGTCATCATAATCTTTAATATATTCTTTATGCCTAAAAGCCACTACAGGGCCAGTAGAAATATTCATATGCATTAATGTTAAGTTATTACTCCAATTATCAAACATTTCTAGTACTTTGGACTGTTCTTTATTTATAGGTAATCTAATCAAATTAATTTGATCTGTAGAATCTATAATGAGTGATTTACTAAATGTTTCTTCACTATAACTCTCTTGAATATTTAGGCTTAAAGATGAACTAATATTAATATGTGGAAGCTTATATTTTCTTTTGAATCCACTTAATATAATAGTCTCTTGTAAAACATTTTCACTCTTGAAATTTCCTTTTCTTGATTCAAATAAATGAAAATGATCTGGATCTATACTCTTAAAAAAAAGTTCCCTAAACCTTTCAAAATATGCACCAGAACAATAACTTCTAGGAGTAATAAAAACCAATTGTCCTTCATCAACTAATAATTTTTCAGCAATGGCCATAAACATAAAGTAAATATTTGGTTGTCCGTGTACATATTCCTGTAGTATTTGTGAATAGATATGATTTTTATTTAATTTGTAATAAGGGGGATTACTAATCACTAAGTCATATTTTTTATTAAGTTTTTCTTCATCAAAAAGAGAGGATTCAAACAGACGGCTATGGACTAATATAAAATCTTCTTCATGTATCTTATAACTTAATTTATTACCCTGTTTCTCCATTAAATTTTTACATAGTTCCATCGTGTCATATAAAAAAGGAAGCACTTTTTCATCATTTTCAAATAAATCTATTTCTAAATGAACATTTTTTCTTCCTTCTTTAATAATTCTTGCGACAAATGCAGCAGTCAGCATTCCTGTGCCACTACCTGGATCTAGGATCTTAATCGTGTCTTTTGTTATATTAATTCTCTCCGCCATAAATTCAGCAATTGAACTAGATGTAAAATATTGTCCTTTTTCCTTTTTTTCTGTAGCTGCAGATATTTCATTTATATGAATTGATGCTTTCTCCACAAATCTTAATAAATCGTTACCTTCAATTAATTTGTTACTCATTATATACACCTACTCTAGATTAGTAATTCACAGGTCAGTCTTGGATACTTAGTTTCTTTTTCCTCTCTCTGGTTCTACATAATAAGTATCAAATGCAAATGTAAACAAACATTCTAGTTTACCACGTAATTTATGATCATTTTCTATAATAATAAATTGAACATAACACTGATTTTTTAAAAATTCTTTAGCACTGTTTAAATCAACAACTTCACTTCTAGAAGGATCTTCAATCAGATATTTCTTTAAACGTGCTGTGCTTAAATTTCCTTGTAAATGATTCGTATAAATTCTTCTTTGCAAATTTAAAGTTCTTCCAACATATAGAACTGTGTCGTTTATCTTACTTTTTATAATATACACACCTGGGGCGCTAGGAAGTTGACTTGGTTTTAGTTCATTAAACTCAATCCTAGTATTGCTTTGGATCTCCTCTATGTAGTTTGTCCCTATTAACAATCTATTTTGAATAGCTTCCATACATTCCCTCCACGAAAACATATCAGTTACTGATATATTAGTAACTGATATGTTAATTCATTAACTTTAAATTGTCAACGAGCTAAAAAGATGTTAAATAAACTAAAAAAATTCTTTATCTCTCCTAAGTATTGAATATATTTATTATTTAAAACTACTGTTTATAATTAAAAAAGACACCCTAAGGTGCCTTTTCTCTGAGTTGAACCATCTTAATTGTAATAGTATGTATTGGAATCCTATTTAAGTATTCTTGATGGTATTACTTTCTAATAACTTGTAACAGACATACTACATTGCGAGTTTTTTTTGATAGTAAGAACAATACGGTCTTTCTCAAATAACATATTTCCATTAATTAGCATATGTGCTAACTCGATTGATTGTTCTTTCGATAAGAGAATAGCGATTGAATTTTCTGTATCTCGAAGTTCAATTGGTACAGTTGTTTTAAATTTGACTTCTTTGTTTGCAATTCCTTCTGCTAGTTTTTCAATGGAATTATTAAATGTTTTCGCTCCCATTCAGTTGTCCCTCCCAAATGTAAAACTTTAAATTAATCATAATAAATTTAATTATAACAATATCGTTATATTATGTCGAAAGAAAATAAAAAAGAGAGCCGTAGCTCTCATGCTTAATACGGTAAAACATGCGTAAGAGTACTTCATACAGAAAGATGCACTATTGTATATCTTTATCCATAAGCGCGAGAAACCATTGATATAAAGCTATTTTCAAACTTTCTCAATATTTTTCTGATAACCACACGACTGAATTTTGGCAAAAATATGATATTATGAAAATAATAAAATAAACGGACGTAAAAAAGACTCATGGCTGTGCAAGTAGTGCTGGTAACACTCTTCCACGGTCCGCCCTAATGTGCCTAGGGGAACACTTGTCATAAGTCTCGTACATAATTATAACACACATCCTAGATATAGTGACGCGTTTTCCTTAAATGTAAGAAATCTAGGGTAACGTGTCTTTTTTGTCCAACAAGGAGGACAAAGATTGTGCAAAGTTCAATAGTGAAGTTGCAAAATGATTTGTACGCTAAAGGAATAAGCGATAGAAATATTTCAAAACAAATCAGTTTAAGCAACGTGACGGTTTCTAAATTTTTTTAAGGAGAAAGATGGAATTAGATTCGACAAGTACGGAGAACTTTTAAAAATCGCTTATCCTAATGATGTAGAGTTACGTCGAGATCTTTGCGCTAAATACTTTACTAATACTAAAAGACATCTTAATAAAAAAATTGCGATGAATTATTTAATGGCTCATGGAGAGTTGGAACTTTTAAAACGACTAGTAGACCAAGAAATGACTTCAGCAAATAAAGAAAATCGCGAATGGGCAAGCTTGTATGAACTGATTTATAAAAGATATAAAGGACACATAAAAGGCGAAAAATTACTTTTGGAATTAAATAAGAGAAAGAAATACCTCAAATTAAAAAGTAAAGAATTAGAGATTTTATCCGAAGAAATAGAAATGCTATCAGCTTACGATCAAGGTAACTTTAAGTTAATGGTTAACAAATCCGATTTTTTAATGGAGAAACTAAATGATATTAAAGATCCTTATCTAAAAGAATCGTTTTTTTATAAGATAAAGGAATGTGCAATTCATGGTCATTTAACCGCATACGAACTAGAAAAACTAAGAGAAATATGCGAAGAAGTGATACAAAGTATACCTATCAATAATCGTTTTCCTGTTGTAGAAGCAACAGTATATGGTGTATTGGGAGAATCGTTTATGCTATGTGATGAATCCTTTGACAAATCGATATTTTATCTGAAAAAAGCATTGAGCATTTTAGAGAAAGAGTCGAGTAATCAAATGGAAATGAGAAGAACAATGATAGCTAATACTATTGAGTTTCTAAAAATACATCATAAAGTTGATTTAGAAAATATTAAACCATTACATGCTGCTGAACAAGCATATTTAGAAATACAAAAGGGTAATAATGAACATGCAATTGAAATTTTAATGAAGTTGAAAGAAGAGAACGGGGAACTGAGCGCATTTCAAATTTACTATTTAGGCCTAGCGAAAAATGACAAAGAACTGTTATTGAAATCACTAGATATGTTTGAGCGATTAGGGAATATTTTTTACGCTCAATTACCTAAGAAATCTCTAGGGATTATATAGAAAAAATGTTATAATTTATGAGAGTGAGGTGATACATAAATGAATAAGGTTTTATCGCTTATTACTATTTTAGCGTTGTCAGGTGGATTTTTATTCGCTCCTTCTGATAGCCAAAAAAAGCAACCTCAGCAGTTAGCTAAGGATACTCAACTTACAATTACATTAAAAATGTCTGATCCAGGGACGGGCGTTTAAATTATATATTTAATGAATGACATCTTCTTTTTTTAGAAGATGTCATTCGTCGTTTTAGGGAATGTTAACTATTTTTCAAAAAAATAAATAATTAACGAATGTGAATTGTTCACAAATTATATAGAGGATGCAGGGGGAATGAACATGGAGAATTTAGTTACAGAGTTATTGATAATGGAGACGGTCGAAGGGGTAAATATTGAACATCTCCGTGAAATGCTACTAGAATTATCAAACGAAGGAAAAGAGTAAAACAAAACTCCGTAGACAGTAATTAGTCTTACGGAGTTTTGTTTTTAGATATAAAGCTTTGAATTGTTGATTTAAACAACTCTTTGTTGTCCTCTGATAGTTGATTAATCAGTGTCATCCATTCGTTAGTTTCTTTACTTATCTCTTCTGTTTCTTTAACTGTTAACTTTTGATGCATCGCTCTTCCTAATAAGTAATCAATAGAAACTTCGTATATGTCTGCTAGTTTAGTTAATGTTTCGTAGTCAGGTTTACGTCTTCCTGATTCGTAACTAGATAAAGTGGCTTTGTTTACGTCTAATTTTTCTGAGATGAAAGTCTGTGTGTACCCCTTCTTTTCGCGGCACGCTTTCAATCTTTCGTTTAAGTTCATAATTTTATTATTCCCCTTTATAAATAAGATCCCATTGCGAAGTATTATTCTTTAATTACAGTATATATACTTTTTGACAACTTTTCACTATTTGTAAAAAAAATTAAAACAAAGTGACAAAACAGGGGTTTACATTTACGAAATGACAACTTATAATGAAATTAAGTTGTTGTCGAAATGACAACTATAGGAGGTGAGGCGGATATGACATTTGGAAACAGAGTTAGAGATATTCGCAAACAAAAAGATATAACACAATCAAAACTGGCTAAGAGTCTTGGTTTTAGTCACGCTTCAGCTATTTCTTTCATAGAAAATGGCAAGAGAAGATTAGATGCTGAAAAGATACCTATTTTAGCAAATGCACTTGGAGTATCAATAGATGAACTTTTTTTTACTCAAAAAGTTGTCATAACGACAACTGGAAGGCCGGAGGAGAAAGAAAATGAATCAATTACAGGTTTTCAACAATGAAGAGTTCGGTAAAGTTCGAACGGTAACTAGTTTTTGAGAAGAAAAATGAGCCATTACAAAAATATATTGATTGTGGTTATTTTGAAACATCAAAATGAGCATTAACTTGAATCACAATGCGAGTCACTCCAAAAGGACAGGTGTACATAATTAATCGTTTGGAGGAAATGAACTGTGGAATCAAAAGAACAAAATGAGATATGGGTAGATTTAATAGGTTATGAAGGGATATATGTGATTAGCACTCTAGGTAGAGTTAAAACAGTTATAAAAAGAGGGAATAGCGTAAAAGGCAGAATCTTAACACCTGTTGTTACCAAAAAAGGTTATTTAAGAATAGGATTAACTGACGAAAAAGGAATACAAAGGAGATTTTATATACACAGATTAGTTATTGAATCTTTTAATAAGTGCCAAGAAGAGAAGATGCAAGTTAATCATATTGATGGAGATAAGACTAATAACAGATTAAGCAATTTGGAATTTGTGACAGATAAGGAAAATAAAAAACATGCAATTAAAAATGATTTAAACGCAAAAGGTGAACAGATTCATACAGCTGTTTTTACTGAAGAACAAATTGAATGGATAAGAAAACACTACAAACCAGGCCACTCTAAATATGGAGCTAGAGCAATGGCTAGAACATTCGGAACATCACATTCAACTATAGGGAAGGTTGTAAGAAATGAGACTTGGAAGCATGTGTAACGAAATTCTAACGAAACGCGGAATTATTCCAGAAATGGATAGGGAGGCGATGTAAATGATGGAGGAAAGTACATTATCATTGGCGATTGTATCAGCGGCTATATGTCTATTAACATACCTAGTACACAGAATTGATGTCTGGGATAAAAAGACAGGATGGTCACAAGATGATAAATAAACAGCAACGTGATGAATATGAACGAAAGAAAATCTTGTGGATTATAAAGGATTTAAGATCAAAGGGTGTACATAACAGCGCAGATAAGGTTGAAGAAACATACAAGAGGTATATCACTCTAGCTGAATGATAAAAGCCCTGCAAGGGGATGCAGGGCAAGACTAAGGGTATTGAAGAATTGTCGATTCTAAAAGTAAAGGACTTCTTGGAATGTAATAAGTTTAACACGTAGTTCATTAAATTTTTATATAAAGATTTTACAGATTTATGAACACAATAAAATTTGATAAAAGGAGTGATTTATGTGGAAGAAAATAAGAATCAAGCCCCTGCGGTAAAAGAGGCTGTTGTAGAAGTAAAAATTCTATTAAATAATAAGCAAATTTGTGAATCTAACGTTGTACTTCAACTTGACCAGAAATAGTAGCACTATATCGTTCATGCATATGTTTTCTTAAGTTATCTTCAGAAGCTTTTGTCGCTTCTTTTATAACCATTTCTAGACTGCTCTCTGGAGTTAAATCATTATACTGGTGCGATTGTTCATGGAGGTATTTTAAAACACCGTCAACAATTTCATGATGAGATAGTTTGCAAATATCATCTAAGTCAACACGAATATTTATAGTAGTTGGTTTCATAAAAACACCTCCTTCCAGTCTAAGTAATTCGACAGAAAGGAGGGAAATCCTACAAGGATAAGACGCGCATTCGCTTGTCGTAATATTCAGGAATTTAATGGTGTTCCCCATCTAGTAAAAGGATTCCTGGATATTTTGATGCGTGAAAGCATCAAAAAAGCCCGTACAGAAGCACAGGCCAGTTGTTACACATATCGGTAACTAAATTTTAACAAACTTTCAGAAAGTTAGCTATTGAAAAATAAAAAACGCTCGATGGCAACGAGCGATGTAGAGAAACCATTCCCTAAAATTAGCTACCTATATTATACCATGAGTTTTCTCTCAGTAAATAAGGAGGAATTCAAAAAAATGATTGAAAATCCAATTACTTACGGAAACCATCACGATTCATCAGCAAGAGACTTCATGGATTATTGCCAAGGGTGTGGTGGAGAAATCTTCTACGGAGAAGGGTACCTTGATTTTAGTGGTGATCCAATCCATACCGAATCCGAATGCATCAAACAGTACGTTGAAGAACATTCAATGAAGAAAGTAGCGGGTGAATAAGGTGGTCCTACAAAACAAAATTGAAGCTGAAATTCAAATTATGAAGAGTCTAGTTGAACGATACAAGCAAAGCAAAGAGCCTGACGCTGCATCAATGGTTGTAGCTTACAAATATGGATTACAAGCACTTATGGAAGTGTATGAAGCTAGTAAACAAACGGAAATAGCACCATTTTAAAAGAAGGGGAGATTCATATGATAACTGAAAATTACTTTTCTAAATTGGCTCAAACAGATTGTTCGGGACATGTTGAGAAGAAAGGGCGTTTTAATTACTTATCGTGGGCATGGGCAGTTAAAAAGCTTCGTGAAGTAGATCCAACAGCCACATGGGAAGTAAAACGATTTGATGGAGTGCCTTACCTCAAAACAGATTGTGGTTACTTTGTAGAAGTTGAAGTAACTGTACAAGGAATACCACTAAGTCAAATTCACCCGATACTTAACAATCAAAACAAGCCGATTGCAGAGCCTAACAGCTTTGACATTAACACAAGTATCCAACGTTGCTTAGTAAAGGCAATTGCACTTCACGGATTAGGATTGTACATCTATGCGGGTGAAGATTTACCAGAGATCCAAGAGGAAATGATTACTGCTCAACAAGTTGGTGCAATTAAATTAAACATAAAAAAATTAGCTACTCTTCGAAAAGTGGATGAAGACACGATTAAAGGACACTTAAGTATTAAAGAAGTTGGCGAATTGACATTAAAACAAGCTGGAGAAGTACTTAAGAAATTAACAAAGTGGGTTAAACAGGCTGAAAAAGAAACCTCTAAAATCGAAGAGCAAGAACAAGTAGAAAAAATAGAACAAACAAACTAAGGAGATGCTAAGCCTATGTTAGACAAAAATCAATCTAAAGTCGTCCTTCCGAAGTGGGTGTGGAAGGGCGCACGGAATGAAAAAGAAGCAAGAGTAAAGGCGATTGAGTACATCACCCCCGATCGCTACCCAGGATATAAAATAATCAAAATTCAAGGCGACATAGCGGTATGCGAAAGGACGAATGCGTGATGTTTAAGATACCTGTAAGGCGTGGATCGATGAAAGAGATGTTAACAGCAGTTCGGGATTTAGAAAAACGAGGTTATGACTATGTAACGCCAATTAAACGAATATATAGGGCAGAAAGAACTTTTTATCATGAAGGTAAGTTTAGAGGGAGAGAAAAGGTTCGGTTTACTGGCATGGAAGACACTGTGAGCTATGAATGTTGGATGAAGAAGGTGAATTAAATGGCAGATGTTAAATGGATAAAGCTCTCTACTAGTATGTTTGAAGATGAAAAGATTCGATTAATTGAAAGTTTACCAGATGCAGATACACTACTAATCATTTGGATTAAATTGTTGTCTCAAGCGGGCAGAACAAATGCCAATGGTTACATTTTTTTGAGTGAAAACATTCCTTTCACAGAAGAAATGCTCTCAACACTTTTTAATAGACCGATAGCAACTGTGAGACTCGCACTACAAACGTTTAAGCAATTCGGAATGATAGACATCACTGATGATCAGTACATATGTATCTCGAATTGGGAGAAACATCAGAACATCGATGGGTTAGAACGTGTAAAACAATTGAATGCTGAACGAAACAAAAAGTACCGTGAACGTAAGAAACAACAGCAAATAGCGCTAGAAAATAAGGTTGAAGAAAATGACGTTTGCGTGACGTCACGTGACGATACAGATATAGAAGAAGATAAAGAATTAGATAAAGAAAAAGATAAAAAGAAGAGAGAAAAATCTTCCCGTCACAAGTTTGAAACTTGCGACACCAATGGGGCTAAGTATCTATTTGAAAAAATTAAGAGGAACAATCCTAGGCAAAAAGAACCTAACTTCAATAATTGGGCAAATGAATTTAGATTAATGCGAGAACGTGACAACAGAGAACCACAAGAGATTAAGGATGTTATTGATTGGTGCCAAGCTGATCCGTTCTGGCAAGGTAACATTTTATCTCCTAAAAAGCTACGGGAGAAGTTCGACCAACTAACTATTCAAATGAATTCTAAAAAAGGAGCGAATAACAATGCAGAGAGCTGCGGCAGCAATACCAACCGATATAGCCAAAAAGGTGAATATGACTATGGATTCTGATGTGTGTGATACGCATGGCATGAATAAGATGAAGTTTGGTGGACAAGTTGTTTGCCCTCGATGCTTTCTTGAAAACGATAGTAAGAAGCTTCAGCAACAGGAACAAGCGAAATACGATGCAGATAAAGCGAACGAGAAGAAATTCATGTTTCACCAACAAAGCATGATCGCCGATAGCAACATTAAGAAAGCTAACTTTGATAATTACAAACCTACTAGCAAGGAAGGAACGAAGAACCTGGAACTCGCAAAGGTCACCGCTACAGATTACCTCAACGGTAAAGTATTTAACACGATTATGGCCGGGAATTGCGGAGCAGGGAAAACACATCTTGCTTACGCTATAGCGGAAGAACTTGCAGGTGCGGGGCTATCAGTTGTCTTCGTCACAGTTGGCGAATTGCTACGGAAGATTAAAAGTACGTTCAGCAAAGACTCCACACTAACTGAAGATGCAATCATTCGAAGTCTAGTAAAAGCAGAAGTGTTAATTGTCGATGATTTAGGAGCAGAGTTAGGGGCATTAAATGCCAATACGAAAGCAACAAACTTCATTAATAGGGTGCTATTCGATGTTTTCGATGGTAGGCAAGGTAAATCTACTATCTTTACGACAAACCTCACAGGAAAGCGTTTAGACGAGGCGTACGATGAACGAATTGTATCACGGATTCTCAATAATTTTAGAACGATTACTTTCAAAGAAACAAAGGATTATAGAAGAAAGGCATTGCCATTTTAAAAGGGGGAATAAACGATGTGTGTATGTGAAGGAACGGGAGTAATTAGCAACGATATGGGGAATGGCTGCTATCAATTTGCACCGTGTATTTGCGAAGCAGGGAAACGCAGTCCTGAAGAAGTGGATAGAAAACGTCATGCTGTTATGGCGGAGTTACGAGAAATTCATCAATTACAACTGGAGGGGAAATGGGATGCCACGACTTGGAACGGATTTGGAAAAGGAGAATTACACAATGGCGTTGCAGCAGGGGAAATACATGAAGAAGTCGCGTCGTAACTTATATATCGCTTTAGAAGAGTTGGATTTAGTGTTTGATGAAAGCGAAGTGATTCGATTAAGAGAAATGTGGGATGAGGATAAAGATATTCTTGAAATAGCAAAAGAGTTAGGAAGGCATCAACTAGAAATCGCCGCATTAATTATGGATCAGGCAGATAAGAATAAAATCAAATCGCGTCCAATGGGGTTAGGGGCATGAAACAACTAACACTGGAGGATGTAGTGGGAAGTTTTGATTATACCGCAACAAGTACCGTGGACAAATTCTTGAAGCGTAATAGCGTTATGACGTACTCAGTAGAGTTTTACGATAAGGATGAGAAGTGGAAGCTTCGTTGGTTTGAGGCGAAGTCCGAAAGCGAAGCTATAGAAATGGCTAAAAAGAAATATGGAAAGATACAGATTATCACCACGTATATTTCCGATAGAACCTTAGAAGAGATAATGAATTTAGAGTAGGAGACATAGCGTTATGACGTATTTAAAGGACAGAAACTCATTTGATTGAACGAGGCACCAGTAGGCGTCATAGCGTCAGTAGAAACGTTGGGATTATTGGAATCAGAAAGAAATATGGGCTTCGGATTTACTGGCTATGGGCACTAAATAAAAAAATGGTCCTTACTATTACGTAAGAACCCCATAATCGAAGAAAAAAAGTCGTATGTGAAACCAAGTGGGAATCACAAATATATTTTAACATCTAAATATATAGTTGTCTATACAACGAAATGAACAAAATAGTTATTTAAACGAAGGAGCCCTAGATTTAGGGATCTAGGGCTTCTTGTGTCGGTATAACTCACACAATTTTATGAAAAGAAAAGAACTTACTGAAGATAACACATAAATGTTTCATAAATGTATCAAAAAAGTGAACAAAATAGTTATTTTATGATGAATAAATAAAAGAACCCGTTTGTTATAAACGGATTCTTCCCACAAGATTTGCAAGAAATTCAAGATAACTAGACCGGAGCACTTATTGAATTTCTTGTGATAATACTGTATGTAAAGGAATCAATAAGGTTAATGAAATTTAAACAAAATAGTTATTTGAATAAAAGGAGCCCCATTTGTCTGGGGAGCCCCTAAGGGTAATCGTCAAGTAATGACGTACTCGACTAATTAACAATATCATGAATTTTTTGGTAAAAATACTGGTAAATGTGCCCAAATAAGCAGGGCATCAATTTGAATAAAAAAACGCTATTTTAGTAGAAAACGTTGAAAAAGGACCCGGAAAAGGGGTAGGGGTCCTTTTTAATGGAACAATAGAAATTTATGGGATTACCAATATGTTACCATAAAAGGTAATTTATTTCCAGGTTGTAGATATTGAGAAAACTTTATATAAAAACTTCATTTTGTATTAGGTTGGAATATAAAAAGAGCACTTAGTAAAGTGCTCTCGTGACGAGTCTCATTTTATAACGACTATTTTATAGAGAAAGGAAATCAGAATATTATATGTGATTCCAGTTAATTGAGTGCTTCTTACAAATTAAAAGCAGCTAGCAAAAGCTAACTGCTCGGTTCTCCAAGGGGGAACAAGGAGAAAATCTGATGTCATATACAGTATTGACGGAATATTGAATTTTATTCACGAGAGATTATATTCTGAAATTTGGATTATGATAGTCGATATTCTCCATATTGACCAGAAAAGAATTAAAAGTTCTAGTGAAATTCCAAGGGTTCTTTTCTTAGTTTTTTGAGATTCTTTTATCAAATAGCCAACAGCACTAATTGCTATAAGAATGAAAAGAATAAGTTCAAGTGTAACTGGCATTCTATCTACTCCTAAAAATAAGTTTATATATAACGATTATAAGATATTTCTGGTGATTGGTAGTAAAAAATTCAACAAAATAATCCTTTTAATAGAAAGTGGGGAATAACAATGGGGCTAGGAAACCGTGGGATGGCATTTGAAATGCTTATCAATCTAGCGAATGAAATGTATCAAAGAGGGGGAGTGGCGCTTATAAACAAGCGTCCGACTCCTGTGAAGGTGTTAAAGAGCAAAAGTGGTCGTGTACTAAATGGATTCTATGAAGCAAAGAGCACAGTAGACTATGACGGCGTGTATAAGGGACGAGCTATCGCATTTGAAGCGAAGTCTACAGAGAAAGATACACGTTTTGATTTAAAGAACATTGCACAGCATCAATTGGATTACCTGGAGAAAGCGGAGAAGATGGGAGCAGTATGTTTCTTCCTTATAGAATTCAGTAAGGATAAGTCAGTATTCGCAGTGCCACTATCAGTCGTTCAATCTTATGTAAGGATGTCTCATCAACCAAAAGGCAAGAAGTCTATACCAAGAGCAGACTTTGATATTTATGGATACTTAGTAGAGCAGACGGAACGAGCGCCGGTGGATTACTTACAATACATTGACGAAGTAGTAGCGCCAGTTATGTTTGATGGAATGATTCAATTTGATCTGGACCATAAGAAAGTAGCAAATAACATTGAAGCAGCAAAAGAGAAGATGGCCAACAAGAAACATAGATTATTAAAGGCCTAGTGGATAAAGGAACCATGCAGAGTGTATAGTGGGAGCTACTCGTTATGCATGTTTCTCTTATTTAACAAAGAGATAGTAAAATTTCACGTACCTGATGTGATGTTAAAAAGACAAATTCAGAAATAGGGGGATTCCTTCATGGAGAGACAATTAACATTATTACCGACTATTGATAGAGAGACAGAAAAACAGGTTCAGAAAGAAGTAGTGAAAATACTAAAGGAATACCGCGCATTGAAAACGCGTTTTGAGAATGAAGTGGAGTTAAAACACGAAGGAATCAGTTTGTTCCCGGAGATTAGAGACACGAGATATATTAGCAATATCAAGTTCAAGCAGATCGATAAGGCTTTAGAGTACGTTTTAGACTATGACGAGGCAGAAATCATCAAGAAGAAATACTTAAATGCAGATAAGCCGAAAGACAGCTTTATTTACACTGAATTATCGATGAAGAAAGATCACTTCTATTATAAGAAGAAAAATGCGATTCGATTGATCGCGACATCTTTAGGGATGATTTAATAATACAAAAAAAGCCAAATTAACAGTTTTTAATTAACTATCCATTTGGCTTTTTATGTTTTATTTTTTAGGCATCCATGTATGTCCGCAATTCATGCAACCATTAACAATATTTTTTCTACCAACAAATCCACTGAATAAAATTATCGGTGGTCCTAGAAGTACAATAAGAAGACCAACAATTGCAGAAAGTCCAACAACTCCATCCATAGAATTTTCAGGAACTATAACAGATAAAAAATTAGAAACTATTCCAATAGCTATAAGTGTACCTAACAGAAGAAACAGAATAAAAAACGCCCTTTTGAAATTATAACCACGCTTATTACCGACTATTTGATCTGATTTGCATTTTCTACAAACCACGCGCTTTGTTACTTTTTCTTGTTGTACCGTCATGTCTAACCATCCTTGCTTTTTATAAAATTATAATAGCTTAATTATATGATATTATTACCTGAACTGGATACAAATATTATCAAAAAAAGAAAAAATATAATAAATTGGAATGTTTATGTTTTTTAAAACTTCGACAAAATACCGACAAAAATGGGGACTAAATAGGGGGAATTTTGATAATGAAATCAACGGTATTCTTAATGTACAAGCCCTTTGACAACCGCATATCGAAGAGGATTAGTACACCTATAAGTGAAACGTTCTTATGCGAGAATTTCACGGTAACGTATACCGCATAGTAGGGCGGGCAAGGCGGTACGAACCCGCGTTAAGACGAAAAGACCAATGAATGTATTACAATGACATATTCCAGTGTGGCGGGTGTGAGATAATTCGCATTCGTCATACTGTTTCTATTGTATTTATCAATCAGCTCGGAATGCGTCCTCTGAGTTGATAATAAATATAAGTCTATTTCTCTCTAATATGTTGGTTCTTGAAAATGGAATGGGGGTGGTTGCTCATGATTGAGTGACACTTGCATTCTAAAAAGCTAAAAAGTATACGTATCTCGTACATTAGTAATTACCCATGATTCTTATTAATGACTAAAACGAGGGCAAAGAGTTCCACTCTTTGTTTGAGCCAATACAGCGGAAACATTCCCCTTCCGTCCCTCTAGTGTATTGGTTCAAACAAGGCGTCGGAAGAAACATATACGTCTTGGATATAAATCCTTTATAATTCAATATTGGTCAGCTAAGGGCCGCGACACTCGATGTACTGACCGACTCTACGGAGTATAAACGAGAAGATTCTTAGTCTTCTCTCAGCCCTTTAATATTTTTATAAGACGTAAAAGAGCCGTTACTTAATTGTAGCGGTTTCTTTTTTTTATAAGCAATTTACTAGCGTAAAATAGATAATAATTATATTATATAAATATAAAGTTGAAAGGAGGAGAAGGATATGACAGTAGCACTACGTTATGAAACTTTTATTCGTCGGGCTTTTGGTGCTCAAGACGGAGAAATGTTAGAACGATGGGGAGACCCAGCTCAAATGGCGAATACAGATTATTTTTCAGATCATCACTTTAATGAAGTGAAGGCGACGACTGGTTATGCAATGTTAACGTTTAACGCTTATATTCAGCAGAATACAGATGTTAATCCACAGGATTCGCAAAGAATGAATTCAATTGTGTCTGATGTGATTAACGCATCAGATTTAACAGCAATTGCAACACTCATTGATGAGTACGTAAATAATATTGAGAGAGTATATATACCTTTGCCAACGAATTAAGCATCCATAATGGGTGCTTTATTCTTTGTTATATAGAAATTACACATTAAACAACTTTAATAGATGTCTTAGGTATAGTTAGGGAGAGCTATATCATATAATGAAACTGAAAGGTTTCAAACATGTTACCCATATTTTTAAGAAGAGAGCACTTACTGGGGAAGTACTCTCTTTCATTTGCACCTTTTGGTAAGGACAAGCATATATTGAAGTGTAGGACAGGCTCACTCGCTTGTATCTATCTTATTTCAATACTCATTGGAAACCCTTATCACGTTAAGAGCATCTACTGGCGCAGGTGCTCTCTTTTTATTGAACAAAATGGACATTTGGATTAAAGGATTCTATATAAATAGGTAGAATCTAATTAATTGGTTTACATTTTAATCCAAGGGGTACAAATTCGATGCGACGTGAAAAGGATTTGTTGAAACAATGGAAGGCGGATTTACAAGCTGTTCAAGAAGAGAAGAGGTTGAAGAAGAAGGCTAAGAAAAAGAATAAGAAATATAGCATTCCAGGTAATACAGCTGACTTCATGGATGGAAAGAATACTTACCGTAAAGAGAATGGGGTATGGAAACAAAGAAATAAATAATGTGAGGATAAATAAGTTTGATTAAGTTTATAGCAATTATCGTAGGCGCTGCCGTGATCTGGGTGGCGTCTTGTTTGTTGTTAAGGAAAGATAATGAAAAAATAAAAAAGAGGACAAAAGCCCTCTTTTAATAAATACCTAAGGTTTACGCACAAATTGGAATCCCTAATGCTATTAAAGTCAATGCTACTTGAAGAGAAAGCTCTAATCTAGCAATTTCAATTCCAGCGACTGAGACCACTAAAAAAGGTTGTCCATTAACGAATAAAACACAGCTGTCCATACTTACGCCTCCTTTCTAGCAATCTACTATAATATATGAATCTAATAATAAAACGTAATAGTTGAATTTATGGATTTAATAGAATTGATAGATTTGCCCTGTTTTACAAAACAAACGATCACAAAGAACGAAAATAAATATCCTACACAACTGTCTAAAAGTTGACCCTTTTGTACAGTTGAATTGTATAGGGTAAAAACTTTGTAAACAGATAGTTGTTAATGTCTAAAAGATAGTCTAAAATAAAAGTATATAATTCTTAAGACTTTTAGACTATTTTGAGGTGATTTGGATGGCTATCGTTGGTTATGCAAGGGTGAGTACAAAAGATCAAAACTTAGATGCACAAATTGAAAGGTTAACAGAATATGGATGTGAAAAGATATATTCTGAAAAGTACAGTGGAGCTAATAGTGATCGGGAAGAATTGCAAAAGGCATTAGAGTATATGAGAGAAGGGGATAAATTTGTTGTTTGTAAAATAGATCGTTTAGCTAGATCGATATTTGATTTGCATAAGATTGTAAATCAATTAGCTGATCGAGGAATAGCGGTGGTATTTCTTAAAGAACAAATTGATTTCTCTACACCAGCAGGTAAATTGATGTTTACTATGTTAGGGGCTATTGCTGAGTTTGAAAGAGATTTAATTAACGAAAGAACAGCTGAAGGAAGAGAAAGAGCTAAAGCAATGGGCAAACATATGGGGCGTAAGGGGCAGGATGAAAAACAGGTGAAGCAGGCTATGAACTTATTCTTTAATAGGAAAGAGAATGGTTTGAGTGTAAATGATATTTCAAAAATGACGGGAGTTCCGCGTTCTACTCTTTATGCTAAAGCGAAAGAATTAAAAGAGGAGGAATTATGATGGAGGAATATGAACAGCTACGGCAGGAATTTTGAAATATAAGTAATCCGTTAAAGTAGCGAATCCGCTGCTTTTTTATTTTATAAAGAATTCACTTTAAACATTTCTTATAGCTAAGAATACTTATGTAAATATGGGAAACAGATTTAATTCTTGGAATGAGGGGATCGATGTGGATATAACGCAAAGTATGGCAAGAATAGTTGTTAATGGGATAAATCTTCCGTTTACTTCAGTTAGGACAACTGCATGGATTAATGGACCTGCAAATGATTTAATTGTTACGACTAGGCAAAGAGTGAATGAGCTTTATCGTGTTATGTGGTCGCGGGTGCCAGTCATGCTAACAATGTATTTCATTCAGGGGGCGGACATGGTGAGATTTGCTAGGGTTGCAGGAGTTGATGAAAGTATAACGGGAGAATATATATATCATTTTATTTGGTGATAAGAAGAAGCCTAACAGCTGCTTTTTTATTTTATAAAGAAAAAGGAACCATAGGCCCCTTAATTCGATTCAGAAGTTCTGTAGTTTTTCTTGATGATATCTCGCATGTTTAAGATAAAGAATAGAAGGAAAACCAAGGCTATGATACCGTTAATCCAGTAGTATGTATGTCCTGTTGTGAATCCAGTATAGAAAGAAAGGGAATTCCAAATTAAAAGGATTGTTGAACAGATAGTAGAGATCAATAATGCACTAAAACTTCTCATGATTTTCACCTCGATTCAAAATGTTAGAACTTATTTATAATTTTACATTTATATAAATGGATTTACAAGAAGAGGAATAAAAAAAGAACCTGCAAACCTGCAGATTCTCCTGATAATGATTTATGGAGCAAGACCCGAAAATATAATACAATAATTCGAAAATGAGTTCAAGTAAATAAAAAGAACCCGCTGGAGTTCGGGTCCTTTCGAAGTGATGATGTTTTCTCGGCTTAGGAACTGAGAAAATACAAAAATATAATACATCGAGTTTTAGAGAATTTCAATACTTATAGAAAAAAGGAATCCCGAAAGATCCCTTTTTCTAATTTCGATATATCTTAATCGCATATAAGTAAAGACATAAAATATTATATAACAATAAATAAATTCAAACAATAAGTAATTTAATGTTCAACATAAGGAGTAGCTAGACAAGTTACTTCCTATTATATAGAAGGTGGTGGGTGATATGAAGTGAAACAAAAACACGAGTTAGCTCAAGAAGATTACATGCAAGGTATGAAGTACAAGGTACTAGCTGAAAAATATGAGGTTAGTATTAATACAATTAAGTCCTGGAGAAAAAGGCATGGTTGGAATCGAAAGAGGGTGCACCAAAAAGATGAAAAAGGGTGCACCCAAACCAAGAAAACAGGTGCACCCTTTGGCAATAAGAATGCGGTGGGTAATTCGGGTAACAAGAACCCTAAATGGGGTAATAAGAATGCTGTGGGTCATGGCGCTCCAAAAGGGAACCATAACGCTATGACGCATGGATTTTTCCGCAAACACTTTCCAGAAGATGTGGCGGATTTAGCTGCTGAAATCATGGAGAAGCATCCAATTGATATGTTATGGGAAAACATAACGATTCAATACACAGCTATTATTAGAGCACAACGATTGATGTTTGTTAGATACCAAGAAGATACGACGAAGGAACTACGCAAGAATAAAGTTACAGAGGGTGGATTTGAAGAAGAATGGGAAATCCAATTCGCTTGGGACAAACATGCCACATTCCTAAACGCTCAATCCAGAGCAATGAGCACTTTGTCTTCGCTTATTCGAGACTTTGATAAGTTAGCTAATATAGATGATGAAAGACGTGCTAAATTGAGCCTGATGAATGCTCAAATAGACAAGATTAGAAATGAATTAAAAGACGAAAATCCAGCAGAAGACAAAATCGGTCAATACTTGGATAAGTTAGAAGGTGCGTTTAAGAAATGAGCATGAACGAGCTATATAACAAAAAGCAACAACAAGTATTGAATTACGTTTATAACAATGACTACTTCATGTTAATACAGCATGGAGCTAAACGTACTGGTAAAACAATCTTAAACAATGATTTGTTCCTTGCTGAGTTAAGACGAGTAAGAAGAATTGCTGATAATGAAGGTGTAGATTTACCACAGTATATATTGGCTGGTGCATCATTAGGTACATTAGCAAAGAACGTACTCATTGAACTTACAAATAAGTATGGACTTGATTTTCAAATGGATAAATACAATCGTTTTAAACTATTTGGCGTTCTTGTTTGTTGCACGGGTCATTCTAAGATAAGCCATTTAGATACTATTCGTGGTATGACTGCTTACGGCGCTTATGTGAATGAAGGTTCTCTTGCTAATAAAGATGTATTCGATGAGATTAAATCACGTTGTAGTGGTGAAGGTGCTCGTATATTAGTCGATACGAACCCAGATCATCCGGAACATTGGCTTAAAGTCGATTACATTGATAAAGACGACAACGTAACAATCAAAGCATTTCAATACGAATTAGATGATAATACATTCTTAAACGAAAGATACAGAGAGCGTATTAAAGCTTCTACTCCTGAAGGAATGTTTTATGACCGTAACATAAAGGGATTATGGTGCAGTGCGGATGGAGTTGTATATAAAGACTTTAATAAGGATGTACATTATATAGAAGAAACTGATCTAAAAGATATTAAATTCACGAAATACTTCGCTGGTGTCGATTGGGGTTACGAGCATTTTGGCTCCATTGTTGTTATTGGTGAAGATGATGAAGAGAATCTATACCTTTTAGAAGAACATGCAAAACAACATGAAGAAATAGATTTCTGGGTAGGTGTCGCTAAAGACGTAAAATCACGCTATGGTAACATCTTTTTTTATTGTGACAGTGCAAGGCCTGAACATATAAAACGATTCAAACGAGAGGGATTACGAGCAAGAAACGCTGATAAATCTGTCTTATCTGGTATAGAAATGGTTGCAAAGTACATCAAAACAGAAAGCTTCAAGGCTGTATCTGAGCGTGTGGAGCGATTTAAGAAAGAAGTATTCATGTATGTTTGGAATGAGAAAACAGGTGAACCAGTGAAGGAATGGGACGATGTATTAGATGCTGTACGATATGCTATTTATACAGAGAAAAGTGAAAATAGAAAAGCAAGAGCTGTTAAATCAATTTATTAAGGAGGTGAGACGATGTTTGAACACTATATTCCGTTGCTGGATGAACAGAATGGCGAGCCTACCTCAAAGTTACTAAAAAAAATTATTGATGAGTTTGAACCATTAAAACAACGTATGATTAACAGGTACGAGCGATACAAAGCAAGTGAAAAGGGAGTGCCTATCTTTACTCGCGAGTTTAAAGGTGATGGTAATAAAGACAAGGTTAACAATAAGCTAAACAATGACTTCTTTTCTGAAATTATCGATACAAAAATCGGTTATATGTTTGGGTTGCCTATCTCATACAGCTTAGATCATGAAGATGATGAAGTATTGAAACGTATTCAGGACTTTTTAAAAGCGAATCATACTGAGGATGCTGACGCAGAAACAGGGAAGTTCGCTTCTATTTGTGGATACGGAGCGAGACTACTGTATCACGATAAAGAAGGCATCGAAAAGGTTATGAATATCAAACCTTACGAAGCTATATTTCTTACGAATTCAAGCATTGCAGAACCTAAATACGCTATACGCTGCTATCCAATCAAAGTAATTGATGGTGATGATTTCAAGGATGGTTACAAAGTAGAGTTTTACAATGAAACAAACATTATTGAGTACACTGGTGAAGATTTAGATAAGTTAACAGAGACTGACCGTATTCCTAACTTATTTAAAGGTGTGCCACTTATTGGGTTTCCTAATAATGAAGAATTACAAGGCGATGTAGATAAAGCTATTTCCCTTATTGAAGGTTATGACCGTTCGTTTTCCGATGTAAACAGTGAGATTGAACAGTTTCGTCTGGCTTATATGATCTTTAAAGGCGTTGATATAGATGATGATACTATCGAGAAGCTAAGACAAACTGGTGCTCTTGATGTAGGTGAAGATGGTGAGGCTTCTTTCTTAACTAAGGACCTTAATGACAACATCTTAGAACACCATCTTGACAGATTAGAAAAGAATATATGCCGTTTCACAAAGCATGTGAACCTTTCTGATGAATCATTTGGTGGTAATCTTACTGGTGTTGCTATTCGTTACAAGTTATTAGCTTTAGAAACTAAATCAGGAACATTAGAAATGAAGTTTACTAAGTCATTGCGACAACAATTTAAGTTATTGTTTGATGCTTGGAACTTACGCTCAAATAAAAGAGAACTAGACTACCTTTGTATGACGTTTCAATTTACGCGAAACCTTCCAGCCAACTTAGCTGATGAAGCTGATGTGCAGTCTAAACTACAAGGTTTAGTAAGTGAAGAAACACGATTATCTATGTTATCTGTTGTTTCTGATCCGAAAGCGGAAATACAGAAGATGCAGGAAGAAGAAGCGGATTCCATGAATCTCGACAAGGTAGGTGAGCCTAATGGAATGGGACAAGAAGCAGAAACACCTCCAAAAGATAGAGGACGAACTGGAAAAGGCGATTCTCTACCTGTATAAAGATGCTTTAGAAGAAGTCAGAGGAATACTGGCTTTTTATTATGCCAAATATGCCGTAAATGAGCAGTTGAGTATGCAGGAAATGCGCCGATTCAATCGATATAAGAGCATGCAAAGTGAACTGCAACAAGTAATTAATGAAATAACATATGAGAAAAAGAAAACTCTCAATGAAACGCTCTCCAATCAGTATGGAGAGTCTTTTTATTATACGAGTTATCTCATCGAGAAAGAAGTCGGCGTGGCTCTTTCGTATGGTCTTATTGACCCGAATGTCATTAAACGAGCGGTACAAATGCCAATCGATAAAATGACACTCAATCAAAGGTTAAGTACACATCGAGTACAGATAGTTAACCGAATACGCAGGGAGTTATTTATCGGTCTTAGAAAAGGCGAAGGATATGCAACAATGGCAAATCGGATTAAGCCGATACTTGATGGTGATGCGAAGAAAGCCCAAATGGTCGCTTGGACAGAAAGTGCTAGGGTGCAAAACTTAGGTACTTATGACAGTGCTTCTCACGCTTTTGATGAAGGTGTATCAATGAAGAAGATTTGGATTTCTACATTAGATAAACGTACGCGTCCCACTCACCAAGCAGCAGATCATCAAAAAGTACCGTTTAAAGGATTATTTAAAGTCGGTGGTTATAGTTGCGAATATCCACATGATAGTAATTTACCTGCTAAAGAAGTTGTACGATGCCGCTGTACTTTCATTACTGAGGTAGCGGATGTTAGCCCATTTATTGAGAGAAGGGCCAGAAACCCAACTACAGGTAAGAATGAGGTTATTACCGCAGTTAGTTATGAAGAATGGAAAGACTCTCTTGAATAATAAAAAACACTTGAGGGCTTATAGATTACGAACTTAATAGGGCGCAATTATAGGAACTCAGAGGAGGAATAATAATGAAACAATTACAAAAGCAAGCGGAAGTACAGTTTTTAAAAGAAAGAGAACTAACAAAGTTACCGTTTCGTTTATCAAATCTGCAATTCTTTTCTGATCCTGTAATACCTGCAGATGAGACACTACAGAATGAACAAACATCACCTGCGGATGATATAAAAGATTCACTAGTTGAAGAGCAAAAAGAACCGCCAGTTGGTGAACAAAAAGAACCGAAATTAGATGATGCAACAAAAACATTTATTGAGAAGATGGTACAATCAGCGGAAGATAGAGTGCGCTCTAAATATTCGAAAGAACTGAATGCAACAAAGAAGGAATTAGAGAACTATAAAACCGCGTCTATGACTGCCCAAGAGAAAGCTGAATATGAGATGAAGCAACTTCAGGAACAACTAGAAGAGCGAGAAAGAGTACTTCATCAGAAAGAAATGCAGAGTGTTGCATCAGATGGTTTATCAGCGGTTGGATTGGATCTTAAATTTGTAGATTTTGTTATTGGTTCAGATGTAGAAGATACAAAAGTTAGGGTGTCAAAGTTTAATGATTTATTCTCTACTGCATTAGAAGTAAAAGTGGCTGAAAAGTTTAAAGCTGCTGGCCGAGAAATCCATGTTAGTGGCGGAACTGGAGGGGGATTTACGAGAGAACAAGTAAATTCAATGAGTCAAGCTGAAATTAATGCGAACTGGCCACAAATTCAGAAGGATATGCGCAATTGGGGTAAGTAGCACTAGGAAAGTTAAGTGATTTGAATGGTACAGTCAAAAAAATATAAAACGAAAAAAAGAGATTGCTAGTTTAGTAATCTCTTTTGTTATGGAAAAACATTAAGGAGGAATTAATATATGTCAGTATCAACTTTTATTCCAACAATTTGGGAAGCGCGCTTGATGGCGAACTTTCACAAGCGTTCTATTGCGGATTTAATTACAACAACGCCAACGAAAATCGAAGGTAATAAGATTATCTTTAATCGTGTAGGCGCAGTAAATGTAAAAGATTATAATGGTACAATCGAATGGGATGATACTAACCCTTCTAAAGTAGAAATTAATATGGATCAACAAAAGTATTTTGCTTTCAAAGTTGATGATGTAGATGCAGTTCAGGCTGCTGGAGATTTAATCGACCCACATACACAAGAGGCAGGAGCGGTACTTCAGGAAACCGTTGATACATTCGTATTAGGGCTTTATAAAGGCGCTCATAAAACTCATACAATTGGGAGTGACTCTAGTCCAATTGAGTTATCACCTAAAAATGCATATGATTACATTGTAGACTTAAATACGATTTTAAATATTAAAAAGGTTCCTAAAACTGAACGATTCACAATCATCAATTCTCAGGTTTTAGGTTTATTATCTAAAGATGATCGCTTTACTAAGCAACCTGTTGTTTTAGAAAATGGTATTGTTGAAGGACAGATTATTAATGGATCACAAATCGTTGTATCAGAAGAAATTCACGGTACTGGTGGTAAGTATAAAATTTTAGGTCTTCATAAGTCTGCCATTGGATACGGGACACAGTTAACTGAAACAGAGGCACAACGTCTGCAAAATTCCTTTGCAGATGGTATTCGTGGTCTTATGGTTTATGGTGGAGATATCCTTCGTCAAGAGTCAATAGCGGTACTTACAGCTACAGTTACATCAATTACTCCGGAAAAACCAGGTGGAGGGGCTTAATAAGCCTTCTCCATTTTTTCTTTTACGTAAGTAGGTGATTAGATGGAAGATATGAAAGCAGAAATTTTAAAACGTGTAAAGCTACAAGTGCCTAATGTAAGTAATGAAAACGTATTAATAAGCATTGGGGATACAATGTTTATGGTTGCTGAGTACACAAATAGAAAGATTCCTGAATTTCCTCCTGCTTATCCAGGTATTATCGCTAAAATGGTGGTTCATCAGTATATGGAGCAGGAGAGAGAAGGAAAGAAAAGTGAATCGTTAGGTAACTATTCTGTTACTTATGATGATGTGGGAGATTACCCAGAAAGTATTACAAAAGGACTGAAAGTGAGGTTACGTGTCTTATGATTCAATCAATGATTCGTAAATTCGGAAAAGATGCTTCAGTACTTCGTAATGCTAGTTCTGACGATGGTCCATATCCAACAGAAGAGTGGAACGAAATTAACAATGTAAAAGGTGTATTAGATGCTATTCAAGGAACAAAGGATGCCCGTAACAAGAAAGTAGAAGAGAAAAAGCACGCATTTCTTTTATTGCCTACCATTCGATGTAACAATTCAAGATAGATTAGTTATCGACAAGAAGGTATACAGCGTTACTTACTCGGGCGATCCAATGAATGCAGGTAGATTCTTTCAAATAGAATTGGAGATGTTGCCATATGAGCATGAAATTCCAATCAAATAGAGCCGCTGTTATGGCAAGACATTTGGCTGCAAAGAAAGCAGCTCATACTGCTATTGGTCAATTTGTATCTTCTAAAGCTAAATTACTTGCTGCTGTAGACACTGGTAATCTAAGAAGAAGTATTAGTTCTAAAGCAGAACAAGAAAAAGTTGTTATAGGGACATCTGCTGATCATGGTATTTATGTTGAGAAGGGGACAGGAATTTATGCTGTAGACGGTGATGGGCGTAAAACTCCTTGGATGTACCGTGATTCTAAAACAGGGAAGATGGTTAAAACTCAAGGGCAACATGCACAGCCTTTTCTTAGACCAGCAGCAGAGAGCAATAAACCGCAAATTACACAAGTTGGCACGCGAACCTATTCATCATTAATGAGGTAGATAGCATGAATGACTTTATAAATATATTACACAGTGAATTAAAACAGATTCATAAAGAAACGTATTATGAAATCGCTAAAACAACCGGTGTAATGCCTTATTTGGTGTACACGGTTAATGATGATAAAGAACCATGGGGAAGAAAAAATATCATGCTTACAATTGATATTTACGGTACTTCTGCTCATCTTGCTCAAATAGATGAATTGATTACAAAACTAGAAAGCAATCTTCATAGAAAAAGATTAAGCAGCGCTGAATTTGGTGCTGCTATTTCTTATCTTTCGAGTCAGAAAGTACCTGATTCAGACCCAAATATCATACGCAAAGAAGTGCGGCTTATTTTACGAACTTATTTTAAACAATAGAAAGGGTGGATTATATGGCAGCTCCACAACCAAAACCAGAGAATGTCCTCTTCGGAGATTGGGGTGCATTCTTCTTTAATTATGGAGAAAAAGATGAACTTCCTGTAGGTGCTACGCAAGGTGGTGGTTCTTTTAAGTATGAACCAGAGTTTAAGGAAATTGAATATGATGGTTCTCCTGGTGACACTATGGGGATGAAACGTATTACGAAATCAAAAACTCAAATCAGTTTTAAAACACTCGAATTCCTTGATAAAGATAAAATTAAAAACTTTATTGCTGGATT
Organism: Bacillus sp. 7_6_55CFAA_CT2; assembly: GCF_000238655.1. Classification (NCBI taxonomy): domain Bacteria; kingdom Bacillati; phylum Bacillota; class Bacilli; order Caryophanales; family Bacillaceae; genus Bacillus; species Bacillus sp. 7_6_55CFAA_CT2. The sequence continues at coordinate 46,119 of NZ_JH414716.1, forward strand.
AAAAGTTTCCGAAGAAACCGTTACGAAAGACGGAAAAACTATCAAATACGATGTAATTGAAGCGACAGAACGTCTTACGAAAGAAAGTTATCTTAAAAATGTAGCATGGGTTGGCGAAACTTTAGGTGGCGATATCGTTGAGATTATCGTATATAACGCATTATCTGACGGTTCATTAGAACTAGGATTTGAAAATGAGAGTGAAGTTGTTCCAGAAGTAACATTCACAGGACATCGTGATCCAGAAAACATTCGAAAAGTACCATGGAAAAAACGTATTTTAACAGCGACAGAAGCAGCAAAATTAATACCGGCAGGTTAAAGAGTAGGAGAAATCCCTGCTCTTTTTATTTTAAGGAGGAATAAATGTGACTATTGCAATTCAAGAAAAAGAATACAAAGTGAGACAAATTCATGGCGGAGATTTATTTTCTGTAGTTCGTATTTTGAAGAAATCGAAATTTAAGGTTGATATTAACTTACTTAAAGATTTAATGATGGGCGTACGAAATAAAGAAGGGGCAACACAAGCTGATGTATTAGCTGCACAAGAGACTTTTGGTTACGACATTATCATGAAGTTTATTTTCGGATTAGAAGAAGCGGAACAGGAATTCTTTGAATTTGTAGCTGGACTTTTAGTCCATGAAGGTGAAAAAGGTAAAAAAACAATCTCCAGATTGGGAAACAATACGAACTTTAAATCTAGAAGAGTTAGTTAAGCTGTTTACTGCAATCAAAGATTCAGAAGTTGGATTGGTTAAACTTTTTTCCAATGCGGTGAACTTGATGAAATAGACTTCATCGATACGTTAGCTTCTCGTTATCCAAACATGGAGTACATACGTGGCTTGGAGGCCGAGATAGTTATTAATCTGTATCTCACCGCAAAGAAAAAAGAAATGAATCGTATGTTATGGGAGGAATGGTGCGCGCTACAACCGTACTGCGATGAAACATTTCCTCAATTTAAACATAAGCGTGAAAATCCTACGCAAGAACAGGTGCATCAATATAACAATTCAATTGAACAAACACCGAAACAGAAACTCACAAAAGAAGAAGTGTTTGCTTGTGTTGCGAAAATCCGCGGAAAGGCTGGTGAATAGATGGAACTCTTTAAAATGTTTGGGTCAATCTTCTTAAAGGATGATCAGTTACAAAGGGGATTGACTAATGCTGAAAGAAGCGGACAAAGAACAACTGGCATCTTAGGGCGCGGATTCGGTCAGGTTGGACAAGCAGCAGTAGGATTAGGTTCATCCGTTGGTGGAGCTGCTATAGCTTTGGGGGGATTAGTGGGCATTGCTGTTGGTGTAGGTGCTGCAATTGCTGGTGTAGTTCATGTGGGTTCTGAGTACACGAAACAAATGTCAAAGGTAGAAGCTCTTTCACGTTCGAATGGATTACAAATGGCCGAACTTGGAGCTAACGCTCGTAAGCTTGGTGCTGATACCAGGTGGTCTGCTACAAACGTAGCTGAAGCCTATGAATATATGGCCCTCGCAGGTTGGGACTCTAACCAAATGATTGCTGCTAGTAAGCCATTACTTGATTTAGCAACTGCTGGTGCATTAGATCTTGCAAAGGCTTCTGATATCGTGACTAAAATATTGGTCAGTTGTTAGGAAACTAGCTTCTAAAAATATCGGGTGAATTCATGGGAAATCTAAATTTATCGGTAATTGATACTATGACTCCCTTTTCGGTATAATTAATACATACCAATGAAAGGGGACGGCATCAAATGAATAAGCATGCAATAAATTTCATCAACTTTATTAACGAGGAAACTAATGGGGAATATACCGTATTAGGTGACTACGTTAACTCCTCTACTAAACTGGAAATGAAACATGAGAAATGTGGACTTATCTATGATGTACGTCCTAATGATTTTAAAAGTGGTTGTAGGTGTCCTGAATGTGCAAATATAGGGAGAAGAACCAAACGAAGAAAGACTACATTCTCCGAAGAGGTTAAATCATTAGTGGGTGATGAATACATTTTTTTAGATGTTTATGTAAATTACCACACAAAGTTGAAGGTAAAGCATAAGAATTGCGAGGAAGTATATGAGGTAAGTCCTGCTAACTTCCTAAAAGGAAAGAGATGTCCATCATGTTCCATAATCAAGCGATCTAGAAAACGAGCCAAGACTACAGAGGAAGTCAGGAAAGAAATATATGACTTAGTCGGTAATGATTACACCATTATAGGAGAGTATAGAAACTATGTAACTCCTATCACTATTAAGCACAACAAATGTGGTCATGAATATTTTGTAACCGCAGGAAACTTTATATCTCATGGAAAGAGATGCCCAAAATGTAAATTTAGTAGGGGAGAAAAACGTGTGAGGGACTATCTAGAATCTCATAAATATAAATTTGATGAACAATATAGATTCTCTGATTGTAAACTGTCTCTACCATTGCCATTTGATTTTGTTATTTTTAACGAGGAAGGTAACATAACACATGCGATTGAATACGATGGAGAATTTCATTTTCATAAGAAGTTTAGGTCTAACGAGCAGTTCGAATTGCAGAAAGTTAGAGATGAAAAGAAGAACGTTTACTGTAGGGAAAAGAAGATTAAACTTATCCGGATACATTATAAACACTTCGAAAATATTGAAAAGATACTTGATGCTAAATTACCGTAAATAAGACAATCATGAGCCAAGCCTGTGTGGAAACACTAGGAAGGTGCAACGACTAGATAAAGTAGGCTAAGTAAAAAAGACACTCAAAAGGGGGTCTTTTTTATATGCAGAAATATCCAAGAGCGCCCGACACCCTAACGTAAAGTCGAGGGTGAAGATATAGTCTGAACTGGGGATGAAAAGACATCCCGTAATGCGGTGAAAACCCCAGAAGTATCAGATAAAGAGCTGATACGATAACAAATTGGATACAATGACCCCATTCGGAATGAAGGCTTCTGAAGCAGGAAGAGCAGCCGATGTATTCGCGTTAGCCCAAGCGACTGCCAACTTAAATGTTGAACAACTCGGCGAGACCATGAAATATGCAGCTCCTGTAGCTGCTACATTCGGTTTAAACATTGAACAAACAGCTGCAATTGCTCAGATATTTGCAAATAACGGTATCAAAGCTTCTATGGCTGGTACTGCATTACGTGCCGGATTATCTCGTTTAGCTGCCCCGCCGAAAGAAGCTGCTAAATCGTTATCAGCATTAAATGTAACTGTAAAGGATTCACAAGGTAATTTAAAACCAATGAATGAGATTATTGGTCAATTACACGATGGGTTTGGGAAGTTAACCGACGCTCAACAAATCGCTGCTGCAAAAGCAATCTTCGGTGAAGAAGCGTATGCAGGATGGATCCAAGTTATTAAAGGTGGTAAACCTGCCTTTGATGATATGGTAAATACCCTCGAAACTGCTGAAGGCTCTGCAAAGGTTATGGCTGAAACAATGGCAAATAACTTATCAGGTGCAGTTGATGGCGTTAAATCACAATTAGAAAATTTAGGGCTTGTTGTTTTCTCGCATGTTGAACCAGCACTTGTTGCAATGACAAACGGAACAAATAGTGCTGTTAAATCTCTTACTGACTGGCTTGATCCATCTGGTAGAGCTGTTGAAGCAGCTAAGCTAATGCAACAAACTGATCAGCAGTTAGCTCAATCTAAAGCCATTCTTGATATGAATCTCAAAAAAGGGAAGATAACGCAAGAAGAGTATAATGAAAAACTTGCTTTATCTAAGAAGCACGCTGAAGATATGATGAATGCCGATGGTATGTTAGCTCAGAAAAAAGAAGAGTTAAAAATGAAGGTCGAGGAAGGGACCATGACTCAAGAAGAAGCCAATAAAATCCTCGACCAATCTGAAGTTGAATACCAGAAACTCCAACAGGGTATTGAGCAAACTCGTCAACGTCAAGAAGCGATGAATAAAGTATTCGAACCACTTCGTGATGCAATTGGAATCATCCAACAAGTTGGCGCTGCTATCGAGCAATTCTGGATTGCTGCAACTGGAGATAGGAATGCGCTAGTTGAAGGGTATGACATCCTTACTAAACTAGGTTTTTCGGCTAATGCAATTCAGTTTATACAAGAAACTACAGCCGCAGTGCAATATGGTGTAGAAACTATGAAAGCTCTCGTATCTGGTGATTGGGGAGCTGCTAGTAATTTCTTAGATAAGTTAGGTTTTTCATCTGAACAAAAAGCAGATATTATTATGTTCGTTCAGGATGTGCACGCTCAATTGAGTAGTTTCATAGAAAATGTACAAGCCTTGATAGTAGCGCAAGCACCAGTAATTATGGGAATAATTGGCGCTACTTGGGACTTTATTAAAGGTGTATTCAATACAATAGCTCCTTACTTAATGCCTTTACTGACAGATGTAATGTCGTTTGTAAATGGGATTATATCTCAAATCACTTCGTTTTGGAAAGAAAACGGAGATCAAATTGTACAAGCTGTAAAAAATGCCTTCTCAATCATTCAATCTATTATAGCTTTTGTAATGCCAGCTGTAATGATGATTGTAAAAAGCGCATGGGACGCTATAAAAGATATTATCCAGGGTGCTGTTAATCTCATTATGGGAATTATCAAGTTTTTCGCATCTGTTTTAACTGGTGATTTCTCCGGAATGTGGACAGGGATAAAACAAATTTTCAGTGGTGCAATCCAATTAATCTGGGGGCTTATCCAATTTTCGTTTGTTAAACAAATTTTTGGTGCAGTGAAAGGGCTTGCATCTTCTTTTGGCTCTACGATTAGTAGCATGTGGTCTACTGTTGTTGGATATTTCAAGACATTTATTAAGGAACCAATCGCTTCTGTAGTTCGTATGGCAATTGATATAGGTGAAGCTGCTATGAAAATTAAAGACAAACTGATTAATCCTATTAAAGAAGCTTGGAGTGGAATTATGGGCTGGATTGATAAAATTAAAAACGGTGTAGCGAATATGTTTAGTGGCGTTCACATTCCTGTTCCGAAGATTAGTGTAAATGGATCATTAAACCCTGTAAATTGGGCAAGTGAGGGGCTCCCTTCATTTAGTGTCAAATGGGCAGCAAACGGCGCTTTAATCAAGCCTGGTAATCCTACATTGATTGGTGTCGGCGACGCGAGAGGATATGACGAAACTGTTTTGCCTCTTCGTAAACAAACATTCGATGCGATTGCCAATGGAATAATGGGATCGCTACCATTAGTACAACAAGCTGGGGCACAACAATACGCATCACAAAGCCCAACTGTTTTGCAAATCAATCTAAACGGACGAGAAATAGCGAAGGAAATTTACTCAGATGTTAATGAATTTCAAGAACAAGAAAAAGAAAGACGTAAATTATTTTAGGCAGGTGATGGTATGACGGGAATTAGTTTCTTTAGTTTTAATGGGGAGAGGAATCCGAATGTAATTCCATTGCAGGGTAAAAAACGCCCTGCATGGGCTCCTTTGGAACGTACATTTCTTGAAGTTCCCCACTATCCAGGTGGGCGTTTGATAAGAACACAAACAAAAATGAGGAAAATAATTGTACCAGTTTCATTATTTTATGAATCTATGGAAGAGGCCGAAAAGTTAAAGGAAGAAATAGCTAATTGGCTTATTACAGACCAACCTCAAGAACTAATCTTTGATGATAGAAAAAGATCGTACGTATTTGGCCGTTATTGATGAATCTTTTGACCCACAGCAATTAGTGAATTTAGGAGAAGGAGTACTTACTTTTATTTGTGAAATGCCATATAAATTAGGTCCTACAAGAATCGTAGAATTTCAATCTAATGAGCGTGGGCTAGTGGCGAATATTCAAAACAAAGGAAGTCTCGAATCTAACCCAATTATTGAAATTGAGGTAACGAAACCCTCAACTTTTCTTGATGTATGGAATGGAGATAATTACTTTCGTATTGGATGGCCGCTTAGAATGGATCAGGTACCTGTTGAGAGAAATCAGCGTGTTATGTGGGATGAAATGTCTACCACTATAGGATGGACGGATGTTCCGAATGCAGAAGATATGGTAGGGGGAGGAGCTTTCAAAGTGGATGCAGGCTCACGCCTAGTTCCGGTTTATTTAGGTGAAATAAACATAAAAGGATGGCATGGTTGCATAGCCAAAAAGAACATTCCGCAAGGGCCACTGCAAGACTTTATTATGCAGGCATATGTTGGGATAAGAAGCTCGCATCCAGATCAAATGGGACGCGTTGAAATAGGTTTATTGGATGAAAACAGCGACTATGTAGCTCGTATTTCTATGAATGATGTCCATTGGCAAGCTGAACAAAATACAGGGTTCGCTAAGCTTGGCAACAAAAAGAAACCAGTCAGCGAGCGAGTACTTATAAATGAACCAGGGGACCATCCTACTACATGGAATCAATATCGTGGTCGCTTGTGGTTAGCACGTACCGGTAATAGGTGGGAAGCGTATATTTCTAAGTTTTTATGGAATACCGAAAAGGATGACTCGGAACGCTTTGTTGTGTGGGAAGACGAAAACAATGTGAATATGGACAAAGTGGCACAAGTTCAAATTAGCATCAGTCAATTTTCGGATAACATGTTTTGTACAGACATGAGCATTGATGATTTGAAAATCTGGAAGGTCAATATGCATACACAAGATAATCCACCTTACATTTTTGATGTTGGAGATAAGGTAGTTATTGATACCGAGCGAAGCCTTGTATCGATTAATGGTAAAAAAGCTATAAATTTAAAAGATATATTCAGTGATTATCCAGTTGTTAACAAAGGATTAAACAAGCTTGAAATTATGCCTTCCGATGTGGGAATAGCCAAAGTAACGTATAGGGAGAGATATCGATGAGAGCACCTAGCGGCACACTTCATGTCATTGACTTTAAAACAGACCAAATTGTTGCTAATATCCAGCCACAAGATTATTGGGATGATATACGTCATTGGGAGATTAAGAACAATATCGATACTTTAGAGTTTAAAGTGTTTGATAATACAGAGCATGCAGTGACACTTATGCAGCAAAATTTAGTATTAAAAGAAGTACGTGATGGACGGATTGTTCCTTACGTTATAAATAATGAAGTTGAAAAGGATTCAAGAGATAGATCACTTACTGTACGTACTTCGGGTGCATGGGTTCAGATAGCAAAAGACGGTTATATCATGCCGCAACGTATAGAAGGTAAAACAGTAAATCAATTCATGGATATGGCTCTTGTAGGTACGAAGTGGAAACGCGGAAAAACAGAGTATGCTGGTTTCCATACCATGACCATTGATACCATTATAGATCCTCTTACTTTTTTAAAGAAAATAGCTTCTTTATTTGAATTAGAGATTCAATACCGTGTAGAAGTAGTCGGTTCACAGATTGTTGGCTGGTACGTGGATATGGTGAAAAAACGCGGTAGAGACACTGGCAAGGAAGTAACTTTAGGAAAGGATTTAGTCGGTGTTAGACGTATTGAGCATTCTAGGGATATTTGTACTGCCTTAGTCGGATTCGTCCAGGGCGAAGGGGATACCATTATTACAGTTGAAAGCATTAACGATGGTTTACCTTATATCACTGATACCGATGCCTATCAACGCTGGAACGAGAATGGAAAACATAAATTTGGCTTCTATTCTCCAGAAACAGAAGAACAAAATATGACACCAAAGCGTCTACTTACTCTTATGAAAACAGAGTTCGCAAAACGAGTTAATACTTCTGTTGTTTACGATGTAGAAGCAGTAGCTATAGGGCGTGTATTCGGATTATCTCATGAGCTAATTAATGAAGGTGACACAATTCGAATTAAAGATACTGGCTTCACACCGAAACTTTATTTAGAAGCACGGGCAATCGCTGGTGATGAATCATTTACGGATTCTTCACAAGATAAATATATATTTGGTGAATATCGTGAAATTACCGATCCAAACGAAGAAATGCGAAAATTATACAATAGAGTACGTGCTTCTTTAGGTAATAAAGCTAATAAAGAACTATTAGAACAACTAGAAAAGTTAGCAGAAGAAGCGAAAGGGACAGCCCAACAAGCTCAAAAAGAATCTGAATCCGCTAAGAAACTTGCTGAAAAGGTCCAGGAAAACCTAAAAAATAATACGGTGAATATTATTGAAGCTAAAAATCCACCGACCGATAATCTTATAGTAGGTAAGACATTATGGCGAGACATTAGCAACGGTAAACCAGGTATTTTAAAAGTGTGGAACGGTAAAGATTGGGAGCTTCTTATTCCAGATGTGGAGTCAGTTAAGAAAGATACACATGAGCAGGTTAATAAGGATATTCAACTTACAAAAGATGAATTAAATAAGAAAGTAGGAAGAAGCACAAAATGAAACTGCTGGTCAATTCAAGGAAATAACAGAAAACCTTCAAGAAGTTTCTTTAACTATTAAAAATGTACAAAATTCTCAAGGTGGAATTGACAAAAACTGTCTCTGAAATGAAACAAACCAACGAAGGTTTTACTAAATCTATTGAATCTTTAACAAAAAAAGACGGTGAAATCACTGAAAAATTAAATACAGTGGTAGAGACTGCTGAAGGTACGAAAAAGACAATCTCTGAGGTGCAGCAAACAACTAATAATCTAAAGAAAACCGCAACTGAAATTACAGAAAAGGCTGGCCAGATTAGTGAGAAGTTGGAGATCATAGAAAAGAAAGTTAATAACGATAAAGCTGGAGGGCGTAATCTGTTATTAGATTCAAATGTCAAATATGAAAAAACAGATTATCTAATTAATCCATATTCTCTAACTGAAAATTTTTTTGCAGGTGAGGAATATACTTTTGTAATTAAAGGGAGTGTCCCGCAAGGCCAGAAATTTGGAATTTGGCAGAATGGTGGTTCAAATAATGTTGGATATGCAACAAGTGTTTATGCGAATGGAATTACCTATGTAACTTTTAAAGCTGTAGTAACAACGAGTGGAAATGAAAGAAAGTTGAATCTGTATAACTATCCAAATAACACTACAAAATCCGTTGTAGAATGGGTTGCTTTATATAAAGGAAATAATCCACAGGATTGGACACCAGCTCCAGAAAATCAAGTAACGAATGATGAATTCACTAAAAAAACAACCGAGATTGAAAAAAGTGTGAATGGTATTAAAGAAAGTATTAAAACGGTAAAAAAAACACAAGTCGATTTTAGCGAGCGTGTGACTACTGTAGAGAAAACCGCGGACGGTATTAAAGAAAAAGTTACTAGTTTACAAGAGATACAAACTAAACAAGGTACGCAGTTACAAGAGGCTAAAGCAGGGTGGGAAACTACTGCAAAAGCTTTGGAAGGAAAAGTTGAAATAAAAGATGTTGAAGATTATGTTGGTGGGATCGGTAATCAAACTGTATTACGGAATGTTCTTTGGAAGAATGACACAAAATATTGGGTTCTTCAATCAGGCGCAACAAGAGATACACAAGTCACTTATAAGGGATGCAATTCACTTAGTGTTATTACTGCAGGTAATGCGAGCAATTTGTATAAAGGAGCATCGCACGAGTATATAAATGCTGGGCCTGGATGGAATTATGTTTTCTCTGCTTACTTTTATACAGATAACAAAGCTAGTATAGATGCCGGAGCTGCTATCGAGCTCCAATGTTACGATGTAAACAATAAAATGATTAAAAATTACTTGCAAGAAATAACTATTTCACAAGGAACATGGATTCGTACACATGTGGCAGGGCTATTAATCGAAGGCACCAAAAAAGTTAAAGTGCTGTTTTGGGTTCGTAAAAATGGTCGTTTATGGGTGGCACAACCCATGCTACAAATTGGTGATAAACCTTCTTCATTTATGGAGAACCCTGTTGATATTGTAGATAAAGATAAAATCATGAAAGAATTGGCCGATAAGATAGCAACTAAAGATTACGATAAAAAAGTAACCGAATTAGAAAGAAGTATTAGTGCTAATGCAGAAGGCGTTGAAATAACATCGAAGAAACAAGAAAAATTTATTAATGAGACTTACGCAGCTTATGTAAAAGAAACGGGTTCTAAACTTAAGGTTCTTGATGAAGGAATCCTTGCAGAAGTTAAAAAAGGGAATATCATCGCAGCTATTAACTTTTCATCGGAAAAATTAGAAATTGATGTTTCAAAAGTAGCCATTAATGCCGATACAATGGTGAAATGGTTAACTGCAAAGGGTATTGATACGAATATCATCAAAGTTAATGGCGATAAAATTACTATCGATAAAAACGGCGTTATTATTAAAATGTTAGATTTCCTTTTTGAAGATGAATGGGGAACGAAAACAACCGTTATGCCAAAACGAAATTTAATAGCCGATCATGATTTTTCTAGTGTTCCAAAATTGAACATAGGTAACCCCAATTATCAGGGGTTTGGTGCTGGATATGGTCTACCTTGGAAAGTACAAGGAAACGGTGTAGTGATAGAAAATAACACTTTTATATTTAATTATGAACAAATGGTAAATGCAGTCCGGGTTGACACGTATAATTACCCAGAAACAAAAGTTCAAAACGGGATTCATCCAGGAAACTCTTATACATTGTCAGCACATTATAGAACCGCACAGATTAACGGTGTGCGTACAACTGCAAAACCACGATTGCAGGTATGTTTTGTTACGCCATTGGATGAAGTGAGTTATAAAATTTGGCACGAAATATATAAAGATTTTCCAGAGCCATCTACATTTTATGGTGAAATTAGAAGGTATAATTTCACATTTACCGTTCCTAACAATTACAATCCACAAGAACATATGATTGTAGTTAAAGTTACAGCTGCAAATGCGCAAGTTTCTGCGGGTAGAGCTGTTTGTGTTTCAGGGATAACATTGGTTAGTGGTAACTATGCTTGCATGTATAATTGGGATCGTGCGGCAGCAGAAAGGGCCGATGGTCTTCAACCGTTTAATAGAATTGCTATAGGCGGCGTAAATAACAACATAGGTCCAGCTGCTCATGGGCAGACCTTTGATATAAGTACAG
>NZ_JH414716.1:57587-66110 GCF_000238655.1 Bacillus sp. 7_6_55CFAA_CT2
AAGGATGTATTCATAAATCAACCTATTCTAACGCAGGGAATAAATTTAGGGCGTAATAAAATGGGCCAAGCTGGGTCCATTCGTTTCTTTGATGGCGGTCAAGGCTATGGGTTTTATTTTATGGGAATGGCAGGGCAATGGTACAAGCTACCTAACGTTTAGGAGGAAAATATATGGATGATTACAAAGATTTACAAGGTTATCCCTTACAAGTAGGGCAAGGTGCTCCGTTTGCTGGTAGGTTAGTAGATTCAGAAAGAAACGAAAACGGAGTATTTGTGCGAATTCCTTTTGATATGCTAAACAATGCCGGTTTATATGGTACGAATAAAGTAGAGGTGTGGGGGGAAACGGATGGAACGATATATTTCCGTATTGCAACAAGATGCGAAATATGTAAACGTGGCGCGCGTTTGTATGAATTAGAAACGGTTTTTGGGAAAAAGAAACTTTGTTCTGATGATTATTTCTCATTTACTGGTCAACGCCCTCCGCAAGAGACACAAGCAACTGAAAATACAACGCGAATAGAGCAGCCATAAGCTGGTCTTTTTTTATTATCTAAAAAAGGAGAGGAAAAGATGGATCGTATTGATGTATTATTAAAAACCTTTATTGCCACTTTTGGTGGCTTCTGTGGGTATTTCTTGGGAGGATGGGATGCAACATTGAAAGTCCTAGTAATCATGGCAGCTATTGACTATATCACAGGAGTAGTCGCAGCAGGATATAACGGAGAGCTAAAAAGTAAAGTTGGTTTTAAAGGCATTGCCAAAAAGGTGGTGCTTTTTCTTTTGGTCGGAGCGGCCGCGCAACTAGATTCAGCACTTGGAAGTAACAGTGCAATTCGTGAAGCGACTATTTTCTTCTTCATGGGGAATGAGTTACTTTCACTTTTAGAAAATGCTGGACGAATGGGTATTCCACTTCCACAACCATTGACAAATGCAGTTGAAATTTTAGGTGGTAAGCAAAAACAAGAAGAGAAAAAAGGAGATGTTCAATAATGGAAATTAGAAAAAAATTAGTTGATGCAAGTAAATATGGTACAAAGTGTCCTTATACAATGAATCCAGAATTTATCACAGTTCACAATACGTATAATGATGCTAAAGCAGAAAACGAAGTGGCTTATATGATTTGTAATGATAACCAAGTCTCGTTTCATATTGCGGTAGATGATAAAGAAGCTGTACAAGGAATTCCTTTAGAGCGTAACGCTTGGCATTGTGGTGATGGTGGCGGAAACGGCAATAGAAAGTCTATTGGGGTTGAGATTTGCTACTCTTTAAACGGTGGAGAGCGATATTATAAAGCGGAAGATAATGCAGCTATCATTGTAGCTCAACTGATGAAACAGTACAATATTCCGATTAGCAAGGTTCGTACACACCAATCGTGGAGTGGGAAATATTGTCCTCATCGCATGTTAGCAGAAGGACGTTGGGATAGCTTTATTGAAAGAGTCCAAAATGCATATAACGGTGGAGGTAGTCCAGTAATGCCAACTCCTATTCCACCTTCAAACGATGGTACAAAAGTTGCTTACATTAATGGCGATAACGTGAATTTACGAAAAGGACCTGGAATTGGATATGCAGTTATTCGTAAGTTAGGTAAAGGAGAATGCTACCAAGTATGGGGTGAATCAAATGGGTGGCTAAACTTGGGTAGCGATCAGTGGGTATATAATGATTCATCATATATTCGTTATACAGGAGAAAATGCACCAGCACCTTCTAAGCCTTCATTTGATGGCATTGGTGTAGTGACTATTACAGCTGATGTATTACGCGTTCGTACTGGTCCAGGAACTAACTATGGTGTCGTAAAAAATGTGTACCAAAGTGAAAGATATCAGTCTTGGGGAGATAGAGACGGTTGGTATAATGTTGGTGGCGACCAATGGGTTTCTGGTGAATATGTGAAGTTTGAAAAATAAAACATACTACTATACAAAAGAATAGTTTGGTAAAAAACAAAGGCTGTCCTTAATGGGGGGCCTTTTTTGTCAATGGATCACCACAATATAAAGTACACAATAGCAAAAGAAAAACATACCATATTACTGCAAATGAAGCCTATGTGTATGTGAAATAGAAAAACCGGTTCTCTTAATTGAGGACCGGTTTTTCTTGTTTTTCTAATTATCTCCAACGCCATTCTATTTCATTTGAATCAAAGTAAACAGCAGGTATGCCAATTCCTTTTAATTGATTATCTTTTAATATAATCCAGTTGTTGTCATCTAAAAAAAGTGGATCCACGTCTTCTAGTGACGGGTTATTTTCATCCACCATTTTGTTTAGAAAATCTTTAAATTCAACGATATTATCAGTAAAGTTAATATGCCCGTACATCCAAAAACCATCACCATTCGCATTTGAGATATCGCCCAAATGTATATCTTTAAAGAATAGTTTCATAGAAAATGCTCCTCTCATTCCTTAATGTTAAAGTATTTACTGGGAATTTCACCTCTTATAAGATATTCAGTATCTCTTTTAGTCCAATTTAAAGCTAGGTTTTTCCAGTGGTCTGTGGTTGCGGAATCTTGTTTTATCAAACGTTCTATTTGCTTAGGACTTAAAATAGCAACATCCGTTACTTCACCTTCTCTAATGGCCGTTCTTAAAGCGGGCAAGTTAATGTCAATAATATTTTTCCCATAGTTACTTGCAATTTCGGGGTGTATAGAAAAACTTGTGTAAGGACTGTTATGTTTTGCACCTCTCCGATATCCTCCTAAGATATGTTCAGTTACAGTTACTTGTCGTCCCTTATACATCCCTTCCTTATTTGCAGGCATCAAGTTTCCGTTCTCTCCGATATGCGGTTTGCCAATTCCATTTGGTCTTGTTGCTGATTTTAGGTAGTCTTCACCTCGTAACAGGTTTTTGCTTTCCAATGCAGCTTCCGCCATCTTAACCCCTTTACCCACTTTAGCAAGTTTTCCGAATGGCGTAAGACCGGCTACAGCCATGACACCTGCCCCAGCACGTTCCCACCCCGAAAGTTTTTCGCCGGTAGATGGATCAATACCATCCCAAGCACGACGAACATCGTATTCACCACTTATTTCACCAGTAATATCTCTAGCTAATTTTTTACCATCAAAGCCATTCTCTTCAGAAGATGGTTTACCACACATTGCACCTTCTTCAATTGAATTATCAGCCTGACGCTTCCTATCTTCTGCAATCGCTTGAATAGAAGCCGTCCAATCCATATTCAACCCTTGTGTACTAAACGTCCCACTTGCAGGACTAAAGCCTTTGTCACTTTGAACTTCCGCAAGACCTTGTGCGATACTCGTAGCTAGTTGGAGTGCTGTATCATAATTACTACTAGAAGTATAATTGAATTCATACAGATGTTCTAACTTTTCTTGAAGCTTCTGTCTCATAGCATAATAAATTGGTATCATCGTCTGCATACTTGGCATGTTTTCGCTCATTGTTTCCATCTGTATTATCATTCGGTCAATCTCTCGAATTTGTTCTTCTATTTCTTGTTCGATAACATCTGTTGAAGCTACTTGTGATTGAAAATCGTTTGGAAAGACATTATTTTGACGGATTAATTCTTCACACAAGTAAATGATTCCTTGTGCTAATGGACGAAAGGCTTGTACAAAAAATGCTTTGGCACTACTATATGTTTGTCCTTGTAGAACAGTATCAATTGCAAAAGCATCAATCGACTGAATAACTTGTTCCATACCTTGAATGGTAGCGGTACATACAGCATTCATATTTTGTGTTTGTGTATGCACTTCCCCTAAATACATATTTAAACTCAAAAATCTCCCCCCTTTTTTTAAATAAGTAAATCATACCAATTTAAGGAGGAAAATGTAAAAATGTTTTTTTATTTAGCATCAATAATATCAATAAATTTCAACGTTATATTATTATAAAATGAATCCGTACAAATTATAGATTTATTCAACGGATCAATATCAATGACGGTCATATAGCTAGTAAGAAAAAATTCATCTTCATAATATGTAATCAATATTTCTTCTTCAGAAAGCAGCGAACATAATAGCATATTCTCAATACGTTCTTGTTCATCCTGGGTTAATGTAGGGCGTTCTACTTTTGTCTTGTCTTTAATAATCTCACGGATACCTGCGAATTGTTCGGGCATCGCTGCGAATGGAGTCCATTTAACCATTCCTCTTCCTTTTGGCATATTAGCGTTACTCATGCTTTATGTCCCCCTAACAATGTGTTTCTGTATCTTGCAGTTGCACTATTTGTATACGAAATTCCTCTTAATATGCTGTTCTTACCAAACTTAGTGCGTATTTCGTCCATTACTTTAGTTAGTTTCATTTCTTTTTCTCGTTGTATTACATTATCGAATAGTGAGATTTGTTCTTCGCCTTCATTGATTAAGTTAGTTAAAGAAACATTTATGGTTCTAATGGGTTCCCCAGTGTAAAACTCGTGTAAAAAATATGTACAAATCTTATATATATCCATTGTTAAATTGGTTGGCCGATTCATAGTATGAGTTTTTCTGAAACAACCAGCGTAATTTTTGCTATAACCAATGGAAAAATGAACAGTTTGAGCTAGTTTGTTTTGCCTTCGCATTCGATAACAAACTTCTTCTATATGCTCCAGTAGAATAATTGGAAACTCTTCTATAGTGTAATCACGCATGAGTATTTGGCTTTTACCAATAGAAGTTGTTGCTGGAACATATTTTTCTGATATACGGCTAAAATCTATGCCGTTGCTATGTAAGTGCAATTCTTCGCCAATGACCCCGAAGCTTTGTTTTAAGTATTTAAGTGGGTATTGCGCTAAGTCTCCGATTGAATGAATTCCTTTTCGGTTTAACTTCGCTTCTGTTTTACCCGAAATCCCCCAAAACTTACTAAGTGGTTGTATTGGCCATAATTTTATGGGTACATCTTCGTATTTCCAGTATGCTATGCAATCTTTCGTTTTCTTTGCTTCCACATCTAAAGCCACTTTGCTCATTAAAGGATTAGGACCAATTCCTATCGTGCATTCGATTCGTGTCTTTGCATAAATTTCACGTTTGAATTTTAATGCGAAGTCGTACGGATCGTTAGCGAACAGATGGATACTATCCGTAATATCCATAAAAAACTCATCGATGGAATATTGGTGAAAATCCTCAATAGGAACGTATTGTAGAGCCAACTTAGTGATGAAATTAGAGCATTTTATGTAAGTACTCATAATTGGGTTTACCACAAGGATATCTTTGCGACATGGTATTTCGTATAATCTTGCCATTTTCTTAACACCCAACGTTTTTAATGGTGGAGTTGCAGCCAAAACAATTGAACCACTCCTATTCACATCACCGACTACAGCTAATTTAGTATAAAGTGGGTCTAATCCCATCTTGATGCAACTGACTGAAGCATAGAAGCTACGAAGATCTACACATAAAACAATTCGGTTTGGCAATATTGAATAGTCATACACCGTTATTCCTCCTAAATAACAGAACGTTAGTTCTTATTATATACGAATGTATGTTCTTTTATGAAGAGGTTTTTTTCAAAAAATAAAAAACTGACCACGATTAGCCAGTTTTACATATCCCAAAAATCATCAGCTTTAATCCTTGGATCTAATTCGCGGAGAACCTTTAATATCTTTTGCATGGTTTTCCTTGTAGGTGACCTGTCAGGATTATTAGCCAAATCTCCCACAGTATTCCTTCCGAGACCTGATTTCCTTATTAACCATTCTTGTTCTATTCCGTGTTTATCTAAATACTTCCCAAACTTTGTGCGTTTTTTTCCAAGACCCCACACAACATTCACTCCTTTAGTTATCTGTTGTCTTCAGTAATGTCCTAGTTTCACTAAAAATAAACCCCTAAAAATGGTGAATATTGAGCAAGCTGTATAGAATACCTTTTACCATACCAAACAAATTACGATTCCTAGTTCCAAATTAATAGCCTCTTAAAACTTCGTTTCACCTATTCTGAATAGAATTCGTTTGCAGAATACTGCTTCAGACATTGAAAGATTAGTATTTTCAATGATTCATAGCTATTATTCTCTCTTCTAATTAACAGGGACTGTTTTTGCTAAAACATACATGAGGGGTGGTGCAGGTTTGTGATATTTGAGTTAGTAAGTTCAGCTGCAGTCGGTGGTGTAGTCTTTCTATCAAAAATGCATCAAAAAGGAGCAACAAATGATGCCTCTAAGATTCAAAGAATTTGTGCTAATTGCGGTTTAAAAGTAAAAGAAGGAAAAGAGACCAGGACCATACAGCTACTCCGTAAGACGAGGAATGAATGGGGAGTTGAATATGCGTATAGGATTCCGCTCGGTCTTAGCTTCTCCGATTTCGAACAAAAAATGCAACATTTAGAGGATGGATTAAATCACAAGAGCAAAGTTTATGATTTTAAACTACAAGATTTCAAATCTCTTCGACTGCGAAAAGATATCTTAAAACAAATACAAAACGTTATAAGCAAGAAAAAACTCATTAGAAAGGAAATTGAGCTGTTTTACGATGGGTTACTTAAAATACGAGTTTACGAGAAAGGGATACCTGATTTCGTGAAATTTGAAGAAGAGATGATGAAGCAATGTAAGGGATGGGAAGTACCTATTGGTTATACAAGGGACGGATTAGTAAAACACGACTTTGACCAGTTATCACATATGATCTCTGCCGGCATGACGGATATGGGGAAATCGAATGTATTAAAGCTTATTATTACTTCGCTGGTACGCAACCAATCAGAAAATATAAAGCTATTCCTTATAGATTTGAAGGGTGGTCTCTCTTTCAACCGTTACCGATTCTTAAACCAAGTCGAATCAATTGCGAAGAATCCAGAGGAAACCCTTAAGACTCTAAGGGAATTGCAAGATAAACTGAATGCTAGAAACGAATACTTACTAGAAAAAGGATACGAAGATATAAAAGAAGCGGGGGATCCAGTACGGTATTTTGTAATCGTAGATGAAGCAGCCGATATAGCGCCATACCAGGAGTGCCAGGACATTATTGTTGATATTGGTCGTCGTGGCAGGGCGGCTGGATTCCGTTTAATATATGCAACCCAATATCCGACGAATAGCGCTATGCCATCACAACTGCGTCAAAACATTGGTGCTCGTGTTTGCTTTAGATTGCAGACAGAAGCAGGGAGCCGTGCCGTATTAGACGAGGGCGGCGCAGAGAGTCTTCCTAACATAAAAGGAAGGGCTATATATCAAACGAACGAGAAAACGGTCCTACAGACAATTTATATCGATAATAAGCAAATTGATAACATCATAAAGCCACACATCAACATAAGAGCGAGGAAGGAGCATGAAGATGCAAAAACTAGCCATGAAGGAACAACGCACAGAAAGCATACTCTACAGCTTGAGGAAATTGGGATTCTTGACTAGGAAGCAATTACAGGTTCTTCATAATCTCGGTGGAGATAGGAATGCATCGCGTGTCATGAAGGGAATTGAAGAATATGTGTCTAGCTTTAGGGATGGGGAGAAAGTTTATTACCTTAACAAAGAAGGGCGCGAACGTATTGGGAGCAAGAAAATACTCAAACGTTCGAATCAATTCCGACACTACATTATGAGGAATGACATCTATATTGCTTACGAATGTCCGAAAACGTGGAAGCAGGAAGTGAAAATGAACGTAAAAGGTATCGTTTCTATAATTGCAGATGCACTCTTCACTGATAATGGCCGTTATTACATTGTAGAAGTGGATCATGAGCAGAAAATGAGTGCAAATCGTATCAAGATGCAGAAGTATCGCAAATTGATGGAATGCAAAGTATTTGAAAAGACCCCTAAGTTTATTTGGTACACCACGACAGAATATCGCAGAAAACAACTTCAGAAGCTTTGCGAGGGATTGGATTGCAACATATTTACCGTTACTGATTTCCATTAAAAACAGGGAGATGGTCCATATGGTAACTGAGACAATGAGCATCAAAGATTTCATGGATGGTAACTATGGAGCAAAGAAAAAGTGGAGCTTGTTCAAAAAGAAAGCAAAAAAATACGCACCCGTGGCGGCGCGAATAGGAATTATGATTGGCAGTGTAATTATATTCAATAATTTTATAGATATTCCTCATGTATTTGCTGATGGTAATAATCCGGATGTAAATGAAGTATTTAAAGATGTGCAGTCAAATGATGGGAAGATAAAAAATTATATAGATGGCCAACTGTACAATCGTATTGTGAATGCATTTGAACCAGTCATTTTCTTAATTAAAGCAGTGTCATATCCGATAGCATCCGTTGTAGCGTTATGCGGCGGTCTATTCATTATGGTTGGTAGCCAGGAACGGGGATTCTCTCTTATATCAAGGGCAGGGATCGGATATATAGTAGTCCAAATGATTCCGTTGTTTATGAGATTGCTTGTTGAGATCGCTAAGGCTATTTAGTCCTACTTAATGTAGGACTTTTTCATATGATAATAACCATCTATCGTTATTATCAGACAACATATCTTAACTCAACATTCG
>NZ_JH414716.1:66601-70777 GCF_000238655.1 Bacillus sp. 7_6_55CFAA_CT2
TTATGTTAAAGAAACTAGCAATTGGGGCATTAGCAACTGGAATTGCTTTATCTGGGGCCGGAGGAGCATTTGCAGCCGAACAACCTAAGGTAGTTGATAAAAAGGTTTCATCCAATTCCATAGCATCGGTTGATGTAGGTAACGGGCAAACTGACGGAACACTTTATTCTATTAGTGCTTATCGTTTAATTCCAGTAAAAGCTTCGAGTTTAAGTCAAAAATACACTTTCTGTGGATTTATGGGGACACTCAGATACTAAAATTTCTATTTATGAAGATAGCGAGTATGGTAGACTTTTAGGTTCATGGACAATGTCTGAAACACCAAAGACTGTAAGCATTAACCCTAGTAAAACTTATTATTTACGTATTGGTGTAATGCCATATAGCCAAAATAGTCCGTGGAACTATGTGGTAAATTGGCAATTTAAATAATTAAGAAAAAGTCCTGTTTATACAGGGCTTTTTTCTTTGCAGGAATTTGCTACTCATCATGGAATACTCTCACTAGGAGGTGTTGTGACGTTATGACGGATGAAATTGTTTATTCTGCTAGTGAAGTATACAAACGACTAGGAATAAGTGATAGCACCCTTAGAAAGTACATGGAAGTATTGCAACGAGAGGGATTTGTTGTAAAAAAAGATAACCGTGGTAGACGCCAATACACAGACAATGACAT
This sequence comes from Bacillus sp. 7_6_55CFAA_CT2, assembly GCF_000238655.1. NCBI lineage: Bacteria > Bacillati > Bacillota > Bacilli > Caryophanales > Bacillaceae > Bacillus > Bacillus sp. 7_6_55CFAA_CT2. The sequence goes on from NZ_JH414716.1 coordinate 67,284, forward strand.
TATGGTGATTGAGAAATTAATTGAACTGAGTAAGCATGACGGTATGACGTTAGAAAAGGCAGCGAAGATGATTGCGCAGCAAATAGAGAAAGTTAATCCGGATCTGATTCAAGAAGAATCTGAGGAAACGGATTTAGTGCCATTCCACATTAAACAGCAATTACAGGAACAGTACAGCGTTATGGCGCAAGAAATGAATCAGAGTATGTTAGCGATGGAGAAACGATTAAGTGAGCAGGCGAAGCAAAGTAACGAGGAAATCAAAGCAAGCGTAGAAGCACATAATGAACGAGTGGAAAAACGATTGGAAGCGCGTGATGAGACTTTGATGAAGACATTACGAGAAATGCAGGAAACGAAGAGAGTGATGCAAGAATTTCGAAATGAGGTTGCTGCAGCGAAAGAGAGGAAGCCGTGGTGGAAGTTCTGGTGAAAACAAGGCGGTTCCCTTGTGAGAGTAGGGTTCCTCTTTGTCTTCGCTACGGATAATGATGCGCTTTGTTAAAATCAATTTAAATAAAACATTTGGAGGAATGGACTTATGTCTAATGAAGTTTTGCCTTTCACAGTAAGACTAGCTACTCCAGAAGATTTTTGGAATATATCAAATATAAACAAGCAAGTTCAACAGTTACATATAGAGGGAAGACCAGATATTTACTCTGATACTTCAGCTTCTTTGGATCACAATGCATACGAAGAGTGGCTTAATGATAAAACCATAGAGATATTTGTAGTAGAGGACAATAATAAAGAGATTCTTGCTTATTTAATCTTAGATATTAAAGAACCAGCCGAAAATCCAAAGTTAGTTGAGCGAAAAGTACTCTTTATCCGCAATATTGGTGTAAGTGAAATATGTCAAGGAACAGGAATAGGAAAAATATTAGTACAAAAAGCATTTGAGTATGCTAAAGAAATACAAGCAACAAGTGTAGAATTAAATGTTTTAGAATTTAACAAGAAGGCTATACAATTCTATGAAAAACTTGGATTTAAAACACAGAGTCGGCAAATGGAATTTGTATTACCTGATGCTTAAAACTATTTCCTATATCGATAAGGGAAAAGCCCGATTAAATTAACCGGGCTTTTTTTGATGACTTATTTCGTTATATCAATAGCCTTCATTAGTGGTACGGATATATTCCAACCTGCTTGTGATGTATAAGAATAACTTCCTTCAATATTTCCTGTTACTGTAACTATATCTTTTTCAACAAATTCTGTTGGTTTATCGAAGGTTACATAGACAATGTCGTTGGTGTTATATCCATATGACCTTTTTGTAACAGCTAATCTAATATCAGTTGAACCGCCACTTTCTATGATCTGAACAATTTCACCAGTATATTTCACTAATTCGTCCTTGTGTCCATCCGGATTTTTCTTTAATTCAGGATAAGAAAGATCTTTTGCTAGTTTCTTTTTTTCTTCAATATTTACTTTTTCGGCTTCTTCTGCTGATAGAGCATTTTCAATATTTACTTTTCCAGCATTAATTCCTCTAACTTTAAATCCATTTTCTATCTCTTCTAATTCCCCATTAGATTTATAGTTTTTTTCGAAATTGTCATAGTCTTTGAATGCATCTAATGCAGCTTTGTTTTCGGCATCAACAGTAAAAGTCATTTTAAAATCATAGTTTCCATTTTTAACAACTTCACGTCCTGACGTTTCGGATACATGGTCACCAAATTCAAAATGAAAATTCCCATCATGAACAGTGCTCTCTTTTGACATTACTGCTATATATTCTTTTTCTGGCTCTTTGATAACACCTTTTGCTTTTGATCCTTCCGGCATATTTGTTTTTACATTTACCGTTAACATTTTAGTTTCTGGATTATAAGAGTATTCGCCTACTTCAAAATTAATTGCTTCTTTTTGTGCTTCTTTTTCGGCTTGTTCTTTTTCTAATCTTTGCTCATGTTCTGTCCAAGATTCCCTTTTTTTCTCTTCTGCTTTTTCTCCATTCCCACAGCCGCTAGCGAAGAGCGATGCAGCAAGAATAATTCCGCCAATTTTATAATGTCTTTTCAATGCACGATCCTCCAAGATGTTTTGTAATAAGCTTTTTGTCGTATTATATTATAACAGAAATGTAATATTGTTCAATTTTGTTACTGAGATTCCATTTTTAAGGTGATTAACTTTTCTTTTATAGGTAGTCCATCGCTAAATGTCTTCTATTAATGATAATTATTTAAATGAACTAGTGGTGGAAGTTCTGGTGAGGGTAAGGAGACCAGGTTAGTTGAATAAGGAATAATACCATTTTCTTCTATTTGGATATATAATTAATTTGTATTTTATATATAAGTGGGAGGAAATTTATGACTACAAATAAGGACTACATTCGTTATATTCGGGAAAAAGTAGGGCACGATTTAATATTTCTTAATTTTGCTGGAGGTATTGTTTATAACGAACGAAATGAAATCCTTTTACAAAAGAGGGGAGATAGAAATGAGTGGGGTCTTCCAGGTGGTGCTATGGAACTTGGAGAATCTCTTGAAGAAACCGCTAAACGAGAAATACTTGAGGAGACAGGATTAAATGTTGAAGTTGAACATCTTATAGGTGTCTACTCTAAATACTCTGGTGAGTTTCCGAACGGAGATAAAGCTCAGACTATCGTTCATTGTTTTCAATGCAAGCCAATTGATGGGGAACTTACTACAGACGGTATTGAAACTTTAGATTTAAAATACTTCCCAATAGACCAAATACCGAAATTATTTACAAAACTACACGAAGATGCCTTAGAAGATTGGCTTTCAAAAAGAAAAGGTGTATTTAGATAAAAAGACTTTCAAATTAATTATTCATAATATTTAACCAACTGGCGCTTTAATTGAACAAGAAAATAAAAACTTTTAACTTCCCCTAAAGATAATTAAGTTAATGATCTAGTGGTGGAGGTTCCTGTAAGGATAAGAAGAGGAACGTATAAAAATAGAGTTGTAGAAATAGAAAGAGTGGATTCCTTCTAAGAGTAAGGATTCCCCTTTTTCATTGCTACTGATAATGATGCGTTATGTTAACTGCATATGTATAGAGTATACAGTCAAAAAAGCACAATACATCGCTTCTTCTAAATGGTACAATTAGGGAAAGAGGGGTGGAAGAATATGTATGATTACAAATTTGTGAAAGTCGAAATGGATGGATGGAAAGGGCAACCCAAAGAAGATTATAAGCGTATTATTATAGAACATGCTGAAGATGGTTGGGAATTTGTTCAAGTCCTTACTCTAACACTCGCAGGATATACGACTTCTTTGGAGATTATCTTCAAACGAACCAAAGAACTTCTTTAAAAAACGAAAGAGGTTTGCCTTAAATAACATACAAAAAGAACTGGAGTATTTTGGAATCTAATAGTTCTCGATTTAACTTATAAGACAAATAAGCTAATATTAATCAACTCCCAATAACGAAAGTTATGTACATAAGATAGTGATTGTAGTAAGAGTATAACTACATAAAAA
>NZ_JH414716.1:70797-74415 GCF_000238655.1 Bacillus sp. 7_6_55CFAA_CT2
ACAAAAAGGTAGGGTATTATTTTTTTATCAGAAACTATGTCATTTAGAATGTTCTGCTCATGTGCATTCAATTTATTAGCAATGTAGTAATCCAATATTTCATCAATAAGCTCATAATTTTTCATGTCTTTCATTGTGCAAATGGTCTTTATTTTATTAAGTGTTTCAGGCGATACTTTTATATTTTTTCTGTCTGCTGCTGACAATGAATTCTTTTTCTTTGTCGCAGGATTATCTTGAACAGGTGTCACAGTCACTAAGTATTTTTTATCCAAATTGACCACTCCTATTTAGTATATTATCCCAAACTATTAAAACTAATTTGCGTATCTTATGTAGAGAGAAAAGTGGAAATATAGAAATATCCCTATTTCTAAATAGGGATATTTCTATATTTTTAAATCTCTGTTAATAGCTTGAATTTTCTTTTCTGTTCAGGCGTTAGCTCATTTTCTACATAGCGATCTATAAGTAAATCGATGATTTCATAAGCGAATTTTGTGTTTGTAAGTTTCATTAATACTTCTAGTTCTTCTTTTGATTGATTAGAAATTTTAATGCTGCCTTGCTGATTTTTTAAATTTCTTTTTTGATTCAGTTTTTTCGTTTCTTTTTTCTTTTCGAGTTACTTGTTTTTCTTCAGACTTAGGTTGAGAAGGAGTAACTGGAACCTCGTTATTTTCCACCGTAGCTTGTCCTTGCTCTGGTACATAAGGCTCAGTAGGTTCAAAGTTACTTTTCTTTCTACCTAATAAACCAGGAGTTCTCGCCATTTTAAACACCAACCTTCATTTTTTCAAACATATCAATACGAGATAATAATTCATCACTAATTGTTTCGTATAGTTCAATTACATTCATATCATGTCTATCTTTTTCAGTGATACCATTAACATCAAATCGTTTAATACGCTCCATTTGAGGAACGATGTTTTTGAATAGGTTTTCTTCACCGAAAATTTCACGTGCATTTTCCATGATATATTCGTCAACCTTACCGTTATTTTTTAATAGAACAGGAAGAATACCGACTACTTCAATATCAAGATCATATTGTTCTTTTAACTTGATAAGCTCATTAACATAATTCTCAGCGCCAGTAAGAGAACGTTCTTGTGTTTGTAGAGCGATTAGAACATAATCAGAAGCTACAACGGCGTTCTTTGTAACTTCTAATGACATTGGAGGAACATCGATAAATATGTAGTCGTATTTATGCTTTATCTTTTCAAGCAATCCTCGGAAGTAATGATCTTCTTCAGCTTCCGAAGAACAATTTTTATAAAGGAATTTTGCGAAGTCCTGGAAATCAACGTAAGAAGGAATTAAATATAAGTTATCCGTAATTTCTACTTCTAAGCCATCCAAGTTCCCCTCTTGTATCCCTTTCATTAATGTTTTTTCAACAGTAACGATTTCATCAGGGTTAAGGATTGATTTTGTTAACATTAAAGATTTTGTTGCGTTACTTTGTGGATCAAGATCAACGAGTAATGTACGCTTACCTTTTTTAGCAAATTCATAAGAGTTCAATACAGCATTTGTGGTTTTACCGACTCCACCTTTGTAATTACCTACAGTAATTGTAATGGCCATTTTTAACACTCCAGTTATAGTTTTTGAAATTTCCCTATATCCCTTTATAGAAATAGGGAAAAATAGAAATAGGGAAATAGGGATATTTCTAACTATAGAAATAGGGATATTTCTATATCTTTATGAAAATTATAACAATGATATTTGGGTTATGCAATAGAATCATAGAGTTAGTAATTAATAACAGAAACGTTGATATTAAAAGATTTTTCAGTTGTATGAAGTATAGAAATTTAAGTAATAAATCTGAATTTTTTTATAGGAGATAGTAGACGCAAAAATAATAAAAATAGGGAAATATAGATATAGGGAAAAGGGGAAATATCCCTATATCTATAAGTGGAAATAGGGAAATAGGGAAAAAGGGATATTATTCAGAAAGTGTGCAAATTCACTGTTTACAAAGGATAATGCTTGTTGTAACGTAGTAAACAACAAGCACCATTCTACAAAACAAAACATAATTTGATATTTTACATAAATGAAGATCATGAAGATTGAACGAGATAAATTAAAGACAATTGAATATGAACACAAAACAAAAAGCCACTCCCGTATGCTAATGGCTACCAACCTTTAGCGGGAATGACTTGCTCTAGCAAGTGTACCACCACTTGACTAGAAATTAGCTGTATTAACCCACAGTGTTAACGTTTAAGAAGTGTACCACCACTAACCTTAAACAACTATGCCTTTTCACGAGGCTTCTTTGATATACCCATTTTATCTATTGTTTGACTAAAATTCAACTAGTAAATGCTAGAATTGTATTTTTTGTAGTCAAAAGATATATAGCGGGCATCTCTAAACCTAGAAGTCTTGTGAATCTACAGGCCATTTAGGAATTGGAGATGCCTTTTTGTTTTTTGTTCGCGTGGAATTGCCTGATACCACGTAAATAAAAACTGATAAGCCGTAATTCCGTGCTTCTATATAGAGGGAACGTGTTACGGCGTGGCTAGCTGTTGGTCGTGCAGGGGGTACAGAGTATGCGCCTACAAAAACAGCACCCCTCATTGGAATCCTGTTCTTCTGGTGAGGGTGGGCGAGAACTTGCCCAGGGACGATTCTCTAAAAGGTTCGGGTGGTTATCGTTAGCATTACGGTGCTAGGGAGTACATTCAGTTTGTCGTGTAGGGACGATATTACAAGGACAAGCCATAGAAAAAGGATGTATGCGGTGAAAATCGCTGAGTGAACAGGGTCTATACATACGGATACCTTATAAGTGACCGCATGGCGAAAACAAGACGCTTATCCATCTATTTTGATCGATTACTTTTTTGTGATCTTTCAAAGTAGGGGATAAATCTGCCTTCCAGCCGTGTTCCATAATCGTTCCCACATGATAAAAACCCTCAAGACCTTCAGTCAAGCTTAATTACGAAGAAAAGCAGAAAAATATGAGAGTGTTTAACTCATGGGGGAATGAATCACTAAGATAGAGGAATAAATATAGGATTTACTACTTTTTTGGTTAGAGGATAAGGGGATGGATGGTAGAATAGGTTTTATTGCAAGATTTGGTTTTACACATCGGATATAGTACGTGAAATTTATAAGGTTAATTTCTTGTTTATAGAAATTAAGTATTATTTTACAATTGATTAGAAGGATAAAATTTAAGGGGAATATTTTATGACTAATAATCTTATAGAGAAGAATTGGATAGATGATTTTATTAAAACAGATGTATTTTCAGAGGCTTTAGGTATGGTATGGCGTAATGGTTATGAATCAGGAGGTTATTTTCAATTCACTCATAAGTCACAAGTGATAGTAAAAAAGTTTGCTGATTTCTTTGGGAAAGAAACAAGATCAAGATATTGTGAAGATAAAGGGTATGTGGAATGGTATATGTCTATGAATAGTGACCATCCATTTATTACAAAGGTAAAAGAATTTGGTTGGACACCGATACGAGGAAAATCTAGGTTATTTCCTAAAGGTGAGTTTAATAAAAAAATATTCATTAAAAAATATGTTTTATTGAGGCATGAACTTGGCACGATAAAAGTTAAA
>NZ_JH414716.1:75044-76082 GCF_000238655.1 Bacillus sp. 7_6_55CFAA_CT2
GACCACGCTTTCGTATTCATGGGTCTGAAGATATCTTGGAGCATTTAAATAATTTTATGTTTGAAGAATTAGGTATTAAGAAGAAAAAATTACAAACTGACGGGAAAATACCAAAAGCAAAAATTTTATATTTTCAATCATACAAAGATATAGAGAGTATTTTGAAATATATTGGAGCTTCAGAGACATTAGAAACGTTGTATTCGTTCGATTTAGGATTTTATGATGCTAAAAAATTTAAGAAGACCGACCTAGGGAAATAAGTAGGTTTTTAGGAGGGGTATTACTATCTCATTGGACAAAAATTTAACATTTTATGATTATAAGAATAGTTTTCAACTTTTAATCTAATGTAAAATTAGTGAGAGGTTTATTTTATATCAAAATGTTAATTAAAAAAGAGTTAGAAGTGATTATTTGAATAAATTAATATTATTGTTTTTATTGGCTACATTTTGTTTAAATATCGCAGGATGTTCTAATGATATAGCTATACCAAGGGATAATTCTAAACCCTCAATATCTAAGAAGGTTAAATGCATTAACAAAGCATGGTACAAAAAAACATATGTTATGTAATAGTTTAAAGAAACTTTAAATGGTGGATGATAAAGATTACAAGAGAATAATAACAATTTATTTATCCTAATATTTTTATAATATAATTAATATCTCTAAATTTACCTAAAAAGACTATCAGTAATAGTGAAATTTTGGAGAAATAAAATGTGTTTATAATAAAACCAATGAATTGGATAATAAATAATATACATAAAGAAAAGGCGTCCATATAAGGGTGCCTTTTCTAATAGTTTTTTAGCAGAAGCAAGAAGCTCCAACAATAATTAATAAGATAAATAATACAACTAATAAAGACAAATCCCCCTGCAAAGCCACAGCCGCCACCGCAGCTACCACCAAAGCCCATAATAATTCCTCCTTTAATAAGAAGAGAAAACAAGGGTGTACGCATGTTTTTTAACGGATTTAATATACTTTATGGTTTTGCGTATTAATTGAGCAGGTCCTTGTGAAAAT
>NZ_JH414717.1:0-10408 GCF_000238655.1 Bacillus sp. 7_6_55CFAA_CT2
GGATCAGGAGCAACAAATAATGATGTAAAGGCAAGTCCTACAACAGCGCAACGTGATGTAAACGTTCAAGATAGATTAAGAAGTTCAGGCGGATCAGGAGCAACAAATAATGATGTAAAGGCAAGTCCTACAACAGCGCAACGTGATGTGAATGTCCAGGACAATGTAAAAGGAAATGGAATGGTAAATAGTAATACAAGAGCGAACTCAACAACAGTTCAGCGTGATGTGAATGTCCAGGACAATGTAAAAGGAAATGGAACAGTAAATAGTAATGCAAGAGCGAACTCAACAACAGTCCAACGTGATGTGAATGTCCAGGACAATGTAAAAGGAAATGGAACAGTAAATAGTAATGCAAGAGCGAACTCAACAACAGTTCAGCGTGATGTGAATGTCCAGGACAATGTAAAAGGAAATGGAACAGTAAATAGTGATGTAAGAGCGAATTCGACAACAGTCCAGCGTGATGTAAAAGTCCAGGACAATGTAAAAGGAAATGGAACAGTAAATAGTGATGTAAGAGCAAACTCAACAACAGTCCAGCGTGATGTAAAAGTCCAGGACAATGTAAAAGGAAATGGAACAGTAAATAGTGATGTAAGGGCGAACTCAACAACAGTCCAACGTGATGTAAATGTCCAAGATAATGTGAAAAGTAGTGGGACGGTAAATAGTGATGTAAGGGCAAACTCAACAACGGTTCAACGTGATGTAAATGTTCAAGATAACGTGAAGGAAAGAAGGGGTTCAGGATTAAGGCAGAGAGGAAGCACTAGAAACCGTACAAGTAGATTGGATCAAAAATAAGATTGGAGGGATTATTAGTGAGAGTAATTGATGTTGCAGGTAAAAGAAAACTACATTTTGAAATGAAACAACGAGAATTGAAATGTAGTATCTTAATAACTTTGGCTGGTTTTGTAATTGCTACTAATATATTAGCCTTTCAAATTAGTTTTGAATTAAGTCAGCTATATCATTACATTGTTGCTTTTTTTCTTCTAATATATTTTTCTTTTAATCTGTATTCAAATAATTAATACAAGGTTGTTCGTAAATACAAGGAAAGCTAAAGGGATAATAAAATGAGCAATTGGTTATTTGCTATCTGCATGTTAGGAGTTGCGATTGTGTTAAGTATAATCGCAACTTTTTTTAAACAGATCTTTAGAGTGCTAAGGCGAAAACAGAAGAAAGAAACGAAGTTGATTACAGTAATGAGTGCTGAATATATCGATAAAGATTTTCTAGGCAAACCTTTTGAGGAGGAGAGTAACAAATGAAATTAAACATTTGGAAGGTAGATAATATTGAAAGAGTTCCTAATAGAAATATTAAATAATCAATTTGTAATGCAAATTATCTTTACAACAACACTTTCATTTGTAGTATATATGATATGTTTTATTGCCTATAATGGAGGGCTTTGGAGAGATATGCAATTAGATCCTCAAGAGCATATCTTCCTTGAGTGTGATCCTTTACTGCGGATTATAGTAAAACCTGTCTTATTAGGTTGGCTTATATATGACAAGCCCTTTATTAAGCAATGGTTTTTATGGTCTTTAGATCATACTTTAGTGAAATGGATTATTGGAATTTTATTTGTATTAATTGTAGGGGTATGGATTTTACAAATAGCAATGTGGGTATATTGCTTTGTAAGAGAAACTATTTACGCAATTATACGTTGGAAAAGAAAACAAAGGATAGCATTTACAACACAGGAAGAAGAAATATTTGATTTTTGTGTAGACAAATTTCCGAGTTATACAGAAAAATATTTGGCTAATGAATTAACTCATTCTGTAGAAGCAAAGGAGATAATTTACAAGTCACTTTTATGCTTGCACATTTTGAATCCTAAAGGTGTGCGTGATTATTTTGGTTTGTGTGTTTATGAATATGATATTGAATATTATCCTGAGGAACATCCAGTAAAACAATATTATGCTAAGTTTGAAAAGTATCCACTTTTTATAAAGGAATGTATGGAAAACGATATTAAAATGTTTAAAACTATGAACCTATTTATTAAAAGTACGATAAGAGAGTATAAGTCTTGTAGCAAGGAGGGAAAAAATTAGAATTTATAACGTAATAAAGGGAGTGAACAGTAATGGATATGATGCGTAATCCAAAGAATACAAAGCAAGAAATTAAAATAGCTTTTTTCTACATCATTGATGCAGGAATAATTGGATTAATGTTGATTTTAGCAAGTTATATGCCGAATCTTTTTCCAGTCGGTGGATTTGGAAGAATCATGTTTTATGTGTTATTTGGTACATTTGGACTGTTCTTATGTATAAAACCTCATAACAGTCCTACAAACAGAAATATAATGGTAATTTTAGATATGTTGAAGATGGATAATAGAAATTATCATCCAATTGAAGTAAACACAATTAGTAGTAAAACGAAAAAGAAATAAAAACGAAAGGGAGTGCTTATATAGAGCACTCCCTTTTTATATCTCATGAAAGGAAAGATGAATATGAAAGTTGCAGTAGCTGAACCCCAAAAAACAAGTCGAAAGAAGCGAAAGGATTCAGAACAAAGTAATGAAAATCAGGGTTTTATTTCAACAATTTTCACTTCTTTTAAAAATACAGATGCATCAATAGTTGATGTAGCCCCTTATAAGCGACTTGAGAGAAAAACAGGAATTTTAGTAGATCGTAGAGACAATTTGCAGGTGTACTTGAAGGTGAAAACAACCGATTTACTTTCAATGAATGAGGGAGATTTAAAGCGTTTTATGAACCAATTAACAACCTTATGTAGAGTTTATCATGAGCCATTTAAGGTTTTATCTTTGACATATTCTACTGAAACAACAGAACAACAAGTTTATTGGAAGCGGATGGCGGTACGATTTCAAGGGAGGATGAACAGAGAGGGGGTGACAAAAGAAGTAGAACGAGTATGGTATCAACGGTATTCTTTGGCAGTTGAAAATTTAAATCGAGTACTTTGGGTAGAAAAGAATTTAAAAGAATTAGCTTTCTTCATTGTTGTATATGGAAAAAATGAAAAAGAGTTAGTAAAGAACGTAAAAGATATGAAGCGTTATGGTGGTCGTCAATTTGATTTGCAAAATATGAAAGCAAAAGAAGTCGAGAAGTTAATATTCAAGCTGCAAAATATGAATTCGGAAATGTAGGAGGATTGATACTAATGGTGAAACTAGGGAAAAAAGAACAACAAAAATATCGTAGTGAGGGTTATGATTTAGAATTTATTCAGAGGGTGCAGCCACAAGGGGGCATTAAATTTAATGAAAGATATATAGCTCAAGGAGATTGCTATGTAGCATGTTTAAATGTGTATTCTCTGGCGGAAGATATTCCTCCATTATGGCTAACAACACTCATGAATAATAAGGACACGTTATCAAGTTTTGATGTAGCAACTGCTAATAAAGAAGAAGTTGTTAAGGATATTAACCGTTCTATCAGTGAATTAAAAGATCGTATGACATCAGAACGTCGTTCTACCGATCGTGACGATGCGAATTGGGAGCTAGAGAATTTAAAATTATTTGCACGGTCTATAACGCAACAAGGTGAAATTGTTAAGCTTGTAAAAATAAGAATCTATATCTATGATCCAGTTTTAGAACAACTAGAAAAACGAATTGGTGATTTGAAAAAAGAGATTGCAGGACAAAACTATAAAGCGCAGGTATATGTTTTTAAGCAAAAAGAAGAATGGCAAACATTGTTTTCAAGTTATGATCAACAAATTGAATACCTCGGAACAAAGGGTGGTAATCCGCTGCCTTCAGAAAACATTGGTTATGGTATACCATTCCATCATCAAGATTTAAAAGATCCAAGAGGGATTTATTTAGGGCAAACAAGTACAGGAGGAGCGTTTATTTTAGATCCATTTTTCTCTACAGGGACTAGAACATCATTTAGTGGTTTCGTGTTTGGGAAGATGGGTGCAGGTAAATCTACATTACTAAAACAGTTGTTAGAGGGCTTACTTGGAAAGGATTGTTTTATTCGTGGTTTTGATAAAGCACGAGATTATTACACAATTGTTCAACAACAAGGTGGTAAAATAATTGATTTAAGTGGAGCGCAAGGGGAAGCTGGTGTGGAAACAGGGATGATAAATCCCTTAGAAGTATTTGCGACAAAAATTACTAATACAGGTGCAGTTGATGAAAGGGGTTCATTCTTACAGCACTTATCAAAACTTACAAATATGCTCCGATTTTTAAATGTTGATGTAGCTGAAACGATTATACAAGAGTTTCGTAAGCATCTTTTAGAGTTCTATATTAAATGTAAATTGATCCCTGAGCCTGGAACTAATGAACCACTTAAAGTAACAGGTTTACCACCAACTAGGTATCCAATTATGGAAGAATTTCTTGATCACTTGAATAAGGTTGAATTAGAAAAAGGGGCAACTCCGCAACGATATAGAGATTTAGAAACTCTTAAAATGCAAGTATATGATATGGTTCATGTGTATGGTGATATGTTTAATGGACATACAACCCTTGAAAATTTTGAAGATGAACAAATTGTATTCTTTGATATAGATGGTATATCAAAACTAGACAGACCGATTTTTAATTGTCAGTTATTCACCGCATTAACTTTAATTTGGAGTCATGCATTAAAAAATGGACGTAGAATGAAATATCTACGTGAAGAAAAGAATTTGCCAATTGAAGACATTATATATTTTATGGTGATTTTAGATGAGTGCCATAACGTTATAAATTCTCGAAATAAATTTGCTAATAATTATGTTTTGGAATTTGAAAGGGAAATGCGTAAGTTCGTTGCAGGAATATTCTTTGCAACACAATCACCACAAGAAATGTTACCACCACCAGGAAGCAATGTGGATGTTTCAGACATGAAAGCGATCTTTGAATTAACTCAATATAAGATATTTTTAAATATGGATAACTCTGTACTAGAAACTTTAAAAAGTGTTTTAGGTGAGAGTTTAACAGAATCAGAATTTCGAATTTTACCTGAATTAAAACGAGGGGAAGCAATTGTACAGGTTAGTTCAACTGAGACATATAATGTGATGTTTGATCCTGATGAGAAACAATTAGAACGTTTTAAAGGTGGTCAGTAATATGGCGGCTACACAAGAAACGTTAGTGGAAAAATATAAAAAAGTTAAGAGGTTAAAATGGCTGTTGGGTTTGTTTAGTGGATCTACAGGAATAGCTATTTTTGCGGCAGTAATGGTGATTTTTATTATAGGAATGGCGATTTTAGGAGGGGGGACAAGCTCAACAGGTACTTCTAGTGGTGGTCTAAGTGGTAATGCATCAGTGCAGAATTTACCGCCAGAGGTAATGCGCTGGAAAGAGATGGTTGAGAAAGAATGTGCAGCTCAAGGAGTACCTGAGTTAGTTCCCTATGTATTAGCAATTATTATGGTGGAGAGTAATGGTATTTCAGAAAAACTACCTGATATTATGCAGTCAAGTGAATCACAAGGTTGGAAAATGAACACCATTTCTAACCCGAAGGATTCTATTTATTATGGTGTTATGCATTTAAAGGGAGCATTTGATGATGCAAAAATGTTAGGGATTAATGATTTATTAGCCATTGTACAAACATATAACTTTGGACGTAATTATGTACATTGGTTAGCATTAAATAATAAAACGCACTCCTTAGAAACAGCTGATTATTATTCTTTAACAGTTGTTGCTCCTGCAGGTGGAAATAAAAACGGAACAAGAATTGGATATAGTCAAGCTGTAGCAGTTGCTTACAATGGTGGTTATCGTTATATAAATGGCGGTAACTTTTATTATGCAGAAATGGTTAAGCAATATTTAACTTTTGATAATGGGACTGCACCAGTAAATGGATCAGAGACCTTTAAGAAAATAATGGATGAAGCTTTGAAATATAACGGAAACCCGTATGTTTGGGGCGGTAAAACTCCTGCGCAGGGATTTGATTGTAGCGGATTAACGTCTTGGGCATTTAGGGCAGCAGGAGTTAATTTGAATGGTTCAGCATCAGAACAATATTATGCAACTGTAGAAGTTGATCCGAAAGATGCACAACCTGGTGATTTAGTTTTCTTTAAAGGGACATACGGTGGGCCGGATCATGTAAGTCATGTAGGGATATATGTTGATGCAAACACAATGTATGATTCTGAAAATGCAGGGATAGGTTATCACCAATTTACATCACCAGGGTGGCAAAAGTACTATGCAGGAATTAGAAGAGTAGTTCCAAAATAAAAACGAAATGGGTGCAAAATAAATGAATATGACTTCAAAAATTATAACAGGGTTACTAAGTGTTTCCCTTGTCTTTAATGGTGTTCTTATGTATACCACAATGAAAGAATTCGATAAAAAGGATAAAAAATATCAGGTTGATATTGCCAAAAAGGATAAAACAATTGGTGAATTGAAAACAAAAATGGAACAAATTAGCCTGAAAAATGATACAAATCCTACTGATTCAAATAAAGAAAATACAAATCCTTTAATAGACTTACAAAATCAATATAAAGAGGTGTCTAAACAATTTATTCATGCATATTTAAATTACTCCGTAAAAAATAAGAACGAAAGAAGAGACAACTTATTAAAAATGACAGATAAAAAAGTAGTAGATATGGTAGCTCCTGAGACAGAAGATTTAGGAGATCCAAACTTTAAATCTACCATTAATCAAAGTGCTCTATTTATTGATTCAAATGGAGATATTTCAAAAAAATGTAGTGTTTTAATTGATGTGGATTACACAATTGAAGGTCTAGAAAACAGACAAACCAAGATTAAAAGCTTAATACGAATTACGTTAGAGAAGCAAGGGAATGAAATTAAAGTAGTGGATTATAGTCCATACCGATTAAGTAGATAAGTTTCAAAATTATAAATGAAAGATCCCCTGTAAGAGAGTAGGCATAATACAGGGGATTTACTTTGTTCTATTAAAGTAAAATCTAATAGTCTAAAAGAAAGGGGTATATGTCATGCTTTTGAGTGAATTGAAACCGAATCATGATTATTCGAAAGAAGGAAAATATATAGTTATTAAGTTATGGAAGAGGAAAAATGATTATCAAGAAATAGCAATTGATTGGTTTGATTATAATCCTGGTAATAAATTTGATTGGCTAATTGTTCGTGAATATGGCATCAATCATAGAGGGAAAAAGAAATATACAAACTATAAATTAGAAAATATTCATGAGGAAGTAAGAGTACAAGTGAAAGTATTTAGAAAGAAAGGAGCAGCGGTATGCGTTTAAAATTTGGAGCGAAAAATGAAGGAAGAAAACCCGCAAATGCGAAAAGAAGAGCGTATATGTTAACCCTGGGAAGTTTTGTAGCAATGTTTTTTGTACTGTGTATTTCGCCTGCCTTCAGCGGAGCAACATATAAGTTTGAGGAAATGAAAGCTGGAGAATATCAAAGTCTATCATCGATGGTGAAGATCTCAGTTGTAAAAAAAGAATACAATCCTACAAATAAAACGTTGCGGATTGATTATGAATTAAAGTCAGATAATGACTCTCAAATTCTTAGTAACATGAAATACAAAGTAGAGAATAAATACATTAAACAAAAAGAAAATGATGTGAAAACAAAAATTTATCGTGCTAGTGATAACTATATTGTTGTAATTAGTAAAAATATACCTGAAGAATTCGGTGTGGTTTCATCTACTGTTAAACCTGAATACATTCATCCTGAATTACAATCTGATGCAGATGATATAAAAGATAGAAGTTTAAAAACTTATATTTTAGAGAAAGAAAAACTAATTAATAATGATCTAAAGGAAGAATCGCAGGACTTTTACGAAAAAGAATACCTTGCATTCTCACAAAAATCTATAAGGAAAGAAATTAAAGAAATGCAACAAAAAATTGATGATAAAGTGTCTGCTATAAAACAATTAAAAATAAAAAATGACAAATTAACAAAAGAAATGGAGTACCAAACTGAAGCAGAAAAACTTAAAACGAAAAATACAATGAACTCAAATGAGTCAGTAATGAAAAACCATCAAAAGGTACTAGATGATCTAAAAGAAGAAATTAAAATGAAAGAAAAGAAAATTGAGTTATTGAATGAAAAGAAAAAAACAATATAAAAAAGTGCATTTTAAACGGACACAAAACGTACTACAGAGGTCTCAAAGAGACCTACAAATAGATGTTAAAAGGACTCAAAACGCCCCACAAGGGCAGTTTTGACATCCCAGTTAGAGAGCTTTAGAAACCCAATAGGCACAGCCTATTTCACCACTTTGTCCTCAAAGTGGGATGGGGTTTCCTTATGCTCTTTTTTTCTTCTTTGATTTAAATAGAGTTTATATCTGATTTGCAGAAGATATAAACGATCTACAGAATTGGTAATTACAAATTGTTAGGCAGGAAAGGGAAATGAAGTAGGTGAAAATATGGAAATTCATGTTCGGAATGCTGATCCGTATTATGTAAAGGAAATTGATAAAAGATGTAAGCAAATAAGTAAGAGACTTGGAAGACGTTACTATCGTTGGGAGTACATTAATGAGATTTTTAGAGAACATTTTGATGGAGAATATAAAAGAAATAAAGAAGATAAATTTGATGAAGCTGTTAACAATGTCTCTGTTTCTTTGGAAAGGCAAGAAGATAAGCTACAAGAATATATAGATGCTACAAATGAATTAATTAAGGTAATAGGGCAGAATGGATAGGAGTTGGTTGAGAAATGTCTAGGATTGCTTTTGAGGAAACGTTTCGTTTTCGTGGGAATACAATCCACAAGAATATAGTTAAAGATTTTATGAAGCAGTATCCTGAGTATTCAACTGAAGCGGATGCCTTACGGCATGGGATTGTGCTGCTGGATGAAAAAATGAGAAAAGGGAAAGGAGTAGATGATCTATCAGTTTTAAAAGAAGATAATAAAAAAATAGTGCAATCAATGAAAGCAATGCAAACACAAAATGATGTGTTAATTAAATTGAATATAGAACTGCTTTCACGATTAGGAAGTGATTTAAGTATAGAAGATATGCAGCAGAAAGTGAAAAATGAAATTGCATCATCCGTTACAAGAAAAGCGGAAGCAAAGTTCTCACGAACTTCAAAACGTGATCCGATGGAATCAAGAAAGTTAGGAGCTACAGTAAAAGAAGAGTTTGAAAAAAAGTTGCCTATGGTTACGGATAAAGAAGAAATATTACTGATAAACGACAAGCCTTACAAAAAGATTTATAGATTTGGAAAGTTTATTAATGAAGAAATAGAGTGGGAACAAATACCTGAACATAGACTTAAAGAATTGGAATGATAAAAAGGGGTAACAAATTATGGGGAAGTCACCAGGTATTATTTTAACGTCACAATATACAATTCCTAAACAACAAAGTTTCACAACTTACATTGATTATTGTACGAGAAAGAAGGCGCTATTAAAGGATGGACACACTTTAACAAGTACAGAGTTACAGGAGTTAAATCGCCTTGAAAATGCAATTGATTCTTTTGATATGAAAATTGGAGGTACATATTCAAGCAAGGATAGAAAAGAAGTTTCTAAAAAAGAAGCAGAAGCACAAGTGCTATTAACTTCTCCGGATAGCTTTAATACAACAAGTGATTTTGAAAAGTATGTTAGTTATATGGGAAGAAAGTATGCACTAGAAAGTAAAAAGAAAATAAACAAAACAGAAAAAGAAGAAATGGATCTACTAAATAAACATATTGAGGATTTATCCCCTAATCGAAACGAGAATAATCGGGGATTAGAAAAAGAAGTGAAAGAAATTTTACCAGGTGTTTTTTCAAAAAATAAAAATGTAATTACACAAAATGATTTAACAGAAATAAAAGAGCTAGTTGGAAAGGCACAAAATAAAGGAAGTGTCTACTACCAGGATGTTATCTCTTTTGATACAGATTTTTTAATTAAGCAAAAATTGTATGATCCCAAAACAGATACTTTAGATGAAAATCGTATTCGAAATGCGAGTCAGAAAATGATGGAGCAGCTATTTAAAGATGAACAAATTGAAGAAAGTAATGGATTTTGGTTTGCATCGATTCATCGGAATACAGAGCATATTCATATTCATTTTGGTACTGTGGAAAAAGAGAATCGAAGGAAGTTAGTAACAAAAGATGTGGACGGGAAAACGTATTATGAGCCGAAAGGCAAAAGAAACAAAGTACGTTAGATCACATGAAAACTACCTTTGCAAATGCTCTAGTAGATCGCACAAGTGAATTAAGTCGAATCTCAAATTTAAGAAATGAGTTAGTACAAGAAATAAAAGAAGAGTTTCAACAGTCGAAAGAGAAGAAGCAAAATAGGGAGGTTGTTTTATTACAAGAGATATACGATGGATTGCCTAGTAATAAAAAAGACTGGACATATGGCAGT
>NZ_JH414717.1:10428-16129 GCF_000238655.1 Bacillus sp. 7_6_55CFAA_CT2
AAAAAACTAGAAATAAAATTGATGAATTAACAGGATTGCTAATGAAAGACAATCCACTATTTAAAGAATATAAAGAAGCAGTAGAAAAAGAATCTAGTTTCCAAAAAGGTTTATATGGGGAATCAGAACGAGAAGATAAAGATTATGCTAAGAATCAAATGAAAGATATGTATAAACGTATGGGTAATTCCTTACTAAAAGAATTAAAGAATAAGAAACCATATGAAGAGAATCCATTGTATCAATTTCAGCAAAAAAATGAACAGATAAAAAAGAAATATGAAAGGGGGCGGTCAGAAAAAAGGCGGGAGTATAGTAAATACTCTAAGTACAAACCACCGTTAATACGTAAGAAAGATGTTCGGAATATGGAAGCAGCATTGAACGATGATTTAACGAAATGGCGTGCAGAACGAGAATATGAACGTGTACAAGAACGTATTGCAAGGCAACAAGAAGTGGATTATTGATTTGAGAAAAGGAGGGTATTAAATGAGTAACAAGGTTTATTATTCAATTGTTTCAAGCGTAAGATTTAGTCGGAATGAAGAAAATAGAAGGTTAATAGAAGAGTACATACAGAAAGGTGAGACTCATTTTCTGACAAGAGAAGATGATTATTGTGATTGTTTTGAAGTTGATTTTGAAAAAGTAATAACTGAAGAAAAAAATGAAAATTGGCTACTGGAAACGATTATTGATTTTGCTAAGAAATACAAAATTACAGAATTTGAATTGTGGAAAAAACATGAAGGTGAAACTACTTATAGCAAAGGTTTTGGAATTGCAATTGAGGGATTTATGGAGAATCCAATAGTGAAATTTAAAGAAGTTTATTCGGGATCATTAGAGGATTGGAATTTATCCTGGAATAGAGGAAAACAAACTTACGAAAAGATATATTTTAAATTATCACTGTAATAATAGAAAGGTAGTGTATAAAATGTCTCAACAAAATTTATATATGATTGTTCATGTGGATCAAGTAAAGAATGAGGTTCATCTGAAAAAACACTTATTTAATAAGAAAGTTGTTGTTAAGGTTTCTGAAGATGAATTGGCTGCCTATGTAGAATTTATGAATGAAGAAGTGGAACATGGAAGTTCACCTTATGTTGAATACGATGAGGAACGAGGGATAATTTGCTAATGACGTACACAAAAAAGAAATATACACCTAAGACAAAAGAGCAAGTAAAAGAAGAAACAAAAGAAATTATGGACAAGGTTATTACTGATATTACTAAGTACTATAAATCTACAGAAGATATGTTAGAGTTGGCTGAATTTATGGCGAAGTTTAGTAATTATACTCCAAAAAACATGCAGTTAATTAGATCGCAATTTGAAAGTGCTTATGCATGTGCAAACTTTAAAACTTTTAAAGATGCTGGTTTTTCTCCGAAATTTGGAGAGAAAGCAATGAAAGTTTTCCACCCTTATACAAAAGAATATGTAAGAGATCCGAAGACGAAAGCAGCCATTCCTTTGAAAAATTTAACTGAAGAACAAAAAGAACAGGTGAAAAAGGGAGAATTGAAAGTACAAAAGAAAACTACTTATTATCTAAAGGGAACAGCTTTTGATATTTCGCAAACAACCGCTAAACCTGAGGATCTACCTAAAATATTTCCTAATCGTCAATTCAACTTTGAGGTCTCTGAGGAGAACAAGGAGTTTTTAAAGCTAGGTATTAAGGCTTTAGCAGAAAAAGAAAATATTGAAATTAAAATGATGGGGGATCGAGATGCATTAGTAGATGAATTAGGTAATGTTCATGGTATGCATATACAAGCTATTGATGGTTCTCATTCTGAGATTGTTATGAATACTCGGAACACCGAAACAAAAGAGTTAGCTGTGGCTCTACATGAATTAGCTCATGCGAAGTTACATAATGTAAAAGTTGATCATTCGGAACATACACCTACAAAAGAATTTGAAGCGGAGTTAACTTCCTATGTAGTATGTAAGCATTATGGTATGGATACTAGTGAAGTAACTGTTCCTTATATTGCTCAATGGACAAAAAATGGACAGGATATAGAAGAGAAAGATAAATCTATAATGCGTGTTCATGAGACAGCAAGGGGCTTTATTAATACAATTGATCAGAAAATTTCCGAATTACAAAGGGAGATGGAAAAGAATATGGAGCAGAGTAAGGGGGAAATAGAGGATGTGTATTTAGTGCGCTATGGCGCTTTAACAAGTACTGAAGAAGAAATTGTAACTGTACGTGAATTACGGGAAAGAGCAGGTAAAGATAAATCATATAACGATGTAGAAAATGCTAATACTTTAAATGATAAAGAGTATATTGAAGGGTTCAATAAAGGCAATAAAGTAAATTGTATTGCATTAGATCATAAAGAAATTAATAAACCTATGGTTGTTATCCAGTGGTCTGAAGCAGATTTAGAGACGAATAAAGTAATTTCTTTTGGTGAAGCGAATGCAATGATGAGTAAACGAATTGCGGAAATAGATATTGAATCTGAAAAGGCAAAAGAGCAAGGTAAATATGTCCCTTATGAAAAAACTCGCTATCATTTAATTCTGCCAAAAGAAATGGATAAAGATTTTAATCGAGTGGAAGTAATTACGATGGATCGATTAGATTTAGGAGATGGAGGATATAAGTCTCCATATGAGCAAATATTAGATGAGAAAAGTTATTTATCGGATGAAGTAAAACAAGCATTGCAGCAAGAAATAAATGAATATGAACAAACAAAAGGTCAATCTAATCCTGAAAAACTAAGAGCAGTAGATACTACTGTAATTGGTAAGAATCAACAGGATAAGGTTGACCATTTTTCTTCTAAAGAAACAGAACAAGATGAAGATACAACTGCTACTAATAAGCAAGAATCTAGAAGAATGGCACGTATGTTTTACATGCAGCAGATGGAAAGATAAAAAGGACACCTTAACCGGTGTCTTCTTTATAGAAATACTAATTGATAAGGAGAAGAGAAAATAATGGATAACTTTGAAGTAATAACCGATATACAGCAGAAAACAAACCAGGAGATTTATGAAAAAGTAGGAATAGATCTAGAAAGACATTGGGAGGGATATGAAATTCAATTATCTGAAGATAATCGAGTCATAGAAGAAATTCATCCTAATATGCGTTTAAATCTTGGTGAATTATATGCTGTTGTTAATAGATATGGGACAGAAAAAGAACAGAAAAATATAGATGATATTGACAAGTACCTTGAACCATATTATCAGGCAGATCTTATTGAAACAGTAATTTTATGAGACACCTATTGTAAAAGTTTCAACAGACAAGCAGCAGAATATGAAAGTGGAATGTATTTCTGAGTATATATCAGATAGTGATATTGGTTTTGATTTTAATCACTCTGTATTTGAAGCGGTGAATCAGATAAATCAATCTATTAGTGAAGCGCATAAAGAAACACTGCGAGGTGATGTTGAAGAAAAACGAATTGCACCAATTCAATATATCGAGGAGAAGACATATCAAGATGGTGACCTTCGTTTTAATCCATTAGAAGAGATTACAGCTGATTACGAAAGTGAGATTGAAGAAGAAGTGTGTCAGATGGAATCTGCTAAGACAGTTGGATCAGTGAAGAAAGGCTATGGCGCTATGCAGGTAAAAGAAGCAAAAATCACTCCTAATGCTGGGAAACGGCATATTGGAAAAGATACAGTTCATCATGAAGAGCATGCACATGTATCCCAGGACAAGGAACAGGCAAGAAGACAATATATGATGCGACAAATGAATGGTCGAGATTATTAACTAATGAAAGGGATGTAAGTACTAATGAAGTATAAAACTCACCTTACAACGAGCTTAGCGGTCGCTCTGCCTGTTTTAGCTTCGACAGGCAACCTTACGGTTGGAAATGTTATAGCGGTTAGTTTTGGGGCTTTATTGCCTGATATAGATGAACAACATTCATGGATCGGCCGAAGAACTCGTGGAGTATCAGATCTTATGAATACGGTATTTGGTCATAGGGGAATCACACATTCGCTATTTGGATTAGTGCTTGTGCTGATTCCTATTTTATTTGCAGTAGGAATGACACCTTTATCATTTACGAACGGTATGTGCATATTGGCTGGTTATTTTCTGCATTTGGTGGAAGATAGTTTCTCTAAAAAAGGAATTAAGTGGCTGCTACCAGTATCAAATAAAAGTTTCCAAAGCGGTTTTAATGTCTTTTATTACAGCTATAACGGTATAGCGGAGAAGTTAATTTTAATGATTAGCACGATTGTAGTTATGTATGAACTTTATTCTTATGGAATAGCAAGCTTCCAGCTTGGTACTTCAGAAATCTTGGGAGCTTTTAAATCATTATTTGATTGAGTGGTGCAATTTATTCAGTAGGACAGAAAAGGAGGTGATGTTTAGTCTAAGAAAGCAATTACTGTAGATGAATTAAGAAATGCTTTAGAGCAGGCATAACAGAAAATAAATTCGGAAAAGACCTTGTGAATGATACAAGGTCTTTTTTTATTGGAGGAATCGCTATGGAAAATCAAAACGAAAAATACAAAAAAATACACAAAAGAAGATATTGAAAAAGCCGCAGCACTTGATATTGTTGATTATTGTATGCAAAATGATATTCCTGTAAAGAGCGACAGCGAGCGTTATTATCGTCTTGTAGATCATGACAGCCTTATCATTGATAGAAAGAAAAATCAATTCTACTGGAACAGTAGGGGTGTTAACGGTAATGTTATAAATTTCGTTCAGGAAGTAGAAGGAGCATCCTTCCCAGGAGCTATGCAACGTTTACTCGATGGAGAAAAAGATTATGAGAAGGCTTCAGAGGTTAAATACGTAAGTGAACCTTATGACTATGAACATTTTTCTAATAAAGAGGTATCTCATTTTGACCGAGCAAAAGAATACTTGGTGAATGATAGGAAAATTGATCCTCAAGTAGTAGATGCATTGCATAATAAAGGTTTGATTAAGCAAGATAAGTACAATAATGTCTTGTTTTTATGGAAAGATCGTGAAACGGGAGCGGTAATGGGTGGATCAGAGCAAGGCGTGGTTAAATCAGATAAATATAAACGTGGAGCGTGGAAAAATATCCAAAAAAACTCTACAGCGAACTACGGCTTTAATGTACTAAATGGTGAACCTCGAAATTTAAAGTTTTTTGAATCATCAATTGATTTGTTGAGTTATGCATCACTACATAAACGTGACCTTAAAGATACACATTTAGTGAGTATGGAAGGGTTAAAACCACAAGTATTATTTAATTACTATTTGAAATCTCGTGAGCGACTTGGTGATGAACCTGATAGTGTATCACTATGTGTAGACAATGATAATGCAGGTAGAGCCTTTGTGGACAGATTAATACATTTACGTTATGAGAAAAATGATGGTGGCGTTGTAGTAATAAAACCTGAATATCCTAAAGCTCCTGAGGGAGAGAAAAAATGGGATTGGAATGATGAATGTAAACGTGTTTTTAAACAGCAAGAACTAGGAAGAAAGGCTGCTTATTTACACCAAGTGAGTAGAGAAAGATGAAATGGATAATGGTGGGGTTTTTATAAAAAACAAGCTTAAAATATTGAATTGTTTTCATGTATTATGTATAATTTAATTAAGAAAGATAGGAGCAGTTTTTCGGAGTACGCTCGGCTAAATAAAAAACCGATACTTGATAGGAGCAGTTTT
>NZ_JH414717.1:17141-48473 GCF_000238655.1 Bacillus sp. 7_6_55CFAA_CT2
GGAATGATGAATGTAAACGTTGTTTTTAAACAGCAAGAACTAGGAAGAAAGGCTGCTTATTTACACCAAGTGAGTAGAGAAAGATGAAATGGATAATGGTTGGGGTTTTTAATAAAAAACAAGCTTAAAATATTGAATTGTTTTCATGTATTATGTATAATTTAATTAAGAAAGATAGGAGCTAGTTTTTCGGAGTACGCTCGGCTAAATAAAAAAACCGATACTTGATAGGAGCAGTTTTTCGGGGTACGCTCGGCTAAATAAAAAACCGATAATGATGTATGCGAAGACACTTACAAATTAGTAAGTGTCTTTTTTGCGTTTAAGGGGAGAGAATGATGAAAACAGGGGATTATGTCCAAATAAGAGATACTTATTTTACAGATCATGAAGATTTGAAAGAATTCCTTATCAATAAAGAAGAAAGAAGATTATATGTTGGGGTCATTGTGAAGATTGATGATCAAAATGCATGTATTCCCTTCCGCTCAAAAACACCCAATAATGGTCGGGTAGCTGCAAGAGGAACAATTCCAATCCCTTCTAGTACTAGACCTGAAGCGTGTTTAGATTTAACTAAGACTTTAATTATTAAAGAAGAATCTTATTTAAAAATCCTGGATGAAAAAACAATTAAAATACCTGAGTCACAAAAGAAAAAAATTAATGAAAATATAGATGAGATACAAAAAAAACTTGATAAGTACCTGGAAGGATATAAAAAAGCAGAAAAGTCTGGTCGTATATCAAGGGATGCATTATTTAAATTTAGTACTCTTCAAAATTACCATGAAGAATTAGGGATAAAAAAAGAATTTAAAGTAGAAAACGAGAAAGAAAAAGATAGCAATGATTCCAAAGTAGAGAATGTGCAGAAGGATCAGGAGAGACAAAGAAGATTAGCATATATGCGCCAAATGGGGCGTGAGAGATAAAATTATAACATAGCGCTATGTTATAATTTTAATCGTTATGTGAACATGTGTAAATGTACACGAATACACATTTACACATGTTCACGATGTTTTCAAGGAGTAGCATAATCAATGCTGCTCCTTTTTTATATACAAAATCTAAAGGTGGCGATTTAAATGGAGAAGTTACAAATTGCAAAAGAATTACTAGCAAATAGCTTGAATATCTATATAAAGACAAAAATAGAAGAATATATTTTTCATTTTGAAGATCTTGAAAGTGGAGTTTATTGCAATAAAAAAAAATCGTGAAGATGACTCACTGATTCGTTTTCACAACTGTATTACTTATATACACGAGATAGGCTTTAATATAAAGGGCTGGACGTTGTATGAAATCCCTATTTATTATTCTCATTGTTTTTATAACAAAAGTATGGGGAAAAGGTTTGATTTAATGGTATTAAATATCGGTGAAGTAATACCAGCCTATTTAGATTACTCAGAAGAAAAAGTTGCTGAAACAATAGAAGAAGCGATAAAAAAATATATTTATTAACGGAAAAGTAAATTAAGAGTTATTAGTGTAAAAGGAGTGCATAGCGCTATATTATTTTTACACCAAATGTGAACATGTGTAAATATACACGAATACACATGTTCACATATTCCCGATATTTTCAAGGAGTAGCATAATCAATGCTGCTCCTTTTTTTATATAAAATTTTAGTTAATGAGAGGAAGTAAAAACATGTCAGTATTAATCCTAGCAGAGAAACCGAATCAAGCGAAAGCATATGCTGAAGCATTCCCGAAAGTTGAAAAGAAAGAAGGTCATTTTTATGTTCCACCATGTACTTTATTACCAAGCGGAGGAAATATCACTTGGGCTTATGGGCATTTAGTAGAATTGAAATCTCCTCAGGATTACAAAAAAGAATGGGAAAAGTGGGATTTATCACAACTACCAATCTTACCTTCACGTTATGAATATAAAGTGTCATCTGATAAGAAAAAGCAATTTAATATCATAAAGAAATTAATGAAGGAAGCAGAAATAATACAAATTTCGACAGATATCGACAGGGAAGGGGAAGCAATTGCAAGGTTGATAATCCAGGAAGCTGGATGTACACATAAAAAGATAAAACGCTTATGGATCAATAGCTTAGAAGTAGATGAAATAAAAAAGGTTTCCAAAACTTAAAACCAGGAGAAGATTTTGAAAGTATGTTTGAGGAAGCGCAAGCTCGTCAACTTAGTGACTGGATTGTTGGGATGAATGCTAGTAGGTTATATACGCTCCTTTTACGTAAAAAAGGCGTTCAAGGGGTCTACAGTGTGGGACGATGCCAAACGCCAGCATTATGCTTAATAAATAAGCGACAACAGGAAATCAAAAACTTTAAGCCAACGCCTTTCTTTGAATTAGAAGCACAATTTACTTCTCCAAACGGTGTATACATGGGGCGTTATAAAGAGAGATTTGCCACTAAAGGAGAATTAATTAGCTTGCTGCAGCAACATAGTCTTTCTGAAAATAACAATCAACAAGGCATGATTAAATCTGTAGAAGTAAAACCAAAACAACAAGAAGCACCCAAATTATTCTCTCTTTCTTCTATACAAGCTTTGGCCAACAAAAAATATAAGTATTCACCAGCTGGCGTTTTAAAAGGGATTCAGGAGCTATATGAAGCGAAATTAGTAACATATCCTCGTACAGACTGTAATTACATTACAGAGGGTGAATTTGAGTATCTAAAGAATAATTTGAACGGTTATCAATCCATTGTAGGTGTAAATTTTCAACCACATTCATTAACTGCAAACAAGCGCTATGTCGATAATAAAAAAGTCCAGGAACACTATGCAATTGTATTAACTAAAAATGTACCTTCAAAAGAAACGATCGCAAAATTGACGGATATACAGAGGAATTTATATATGGAAGTTTTAAAAAGTGTATTAAGCATGTTCCATTCTCCTTATATGTATGAAGAGACAGTTATAACAAGTGATTTGAACGGTCTGTTATTCACCACAAAAGGAAAGGCGGAAAAGTCCTTAGGATGGAAAGAGTTATATGTGACGGATAAAATTGAGGAAGAGGACGATCAAGAAAAAGCATCCATGTTACCTGTAGTAAAACAAGGGGAATTTGTCCAGGGATTAGTAAAATCAAAAGAAGGTGTGACTACGCCACCTAAACCATATACAGAGGGTCAATTGATTACTATGATGAAAACGTGTGGTTCTTCAGTAGAAGATGAGGAAAGCAAAGATATCCTTAAAGAAGTAGAAGGATTGGGTACGGAAGCAACTCGTGCCGGTATTATAGAAACGCTAAAAAATCAAGGCTATATAGAAGTGAAGCGTAATAAGGTAAATGTTACACCGAAGGGAGAAATAATTTGCCAATCTGTTCAGGGGACGTTATTAGCAAAACCTGAAATGACAGCGAAGTGGGAAGGGTATTTGCGAAAAATCGGTAAAAAACAAGGTTCTAAGGATGTGTTTGTTAGTCAAACTAGTAAGTTTGCAAAGGATCTAATTGAAGGGGCTACAAAGTCCATTGCTGGTCTGGAAATAGATAATAAAATTCAAGAAATGAAATCAAAAGATACGATTGGTAAATGCCCGAAATGTGGGAAGGAAGTTGTAAATCGTAAAACTTTCTATGGGTGCAGCGGTTATAAAGATGGGTGTAAATTCTCAATTCCAGGAGAATATTTAACTAAGAAAATTTCAGAAGCAAATGCAAAGAAATTATTAGAAGGAAAGAAAACAGGATTAATTAAGAAGATGAAAGGCAAATCAGGGAAAGAGTTCGATGGTCATCTGAAACTTACAGCATCGGGGAGACTGGATCTTGAATTTGCAGCAAATAACAAGAAATAAAAAAGTTCTTTACTCATTCAAAAATACAATGATGGAAATGAGGGTTAGCATGTTTGTAAATTTTAACTTAAAAAGCATTGAAAACGGTGATATAAGAGTAAATATAGAGAGCGCAAACCATGATTTAAAACATGTCATAGAATGTTTTAAAGAAGAGAGCTTCAATCTTTCGAAATGGTACTTAATTGAAATAGCAGCTATTGAAAGCAAAAGGGTTTATTGTTTTAAAGACTCTGAGAGTCACTATGTAGATATGTTAATTGATGCAAATAATCAGGTGACTCCAAATTATTTTAAAAACCATGACGTGGAACAATATAGTTTGTTTCAAGCAAAATCAATACGAGAAGCAATGCGATTATATGAAGTTATTTACAATTCAATTTAATATAAAGACAATAAGAAATAAGTAGGTTAGTACTAATAAAAAACCTAGCAACAGCAGTTGCAGGTTTTTTACGTTTAAAGTGAACGAAGGATAGTATCTACTAAAGTAGATGTTCCGATAATTAAGGAAATAACTTTCTCAAAATCACAAGAAAAAGCTAATTCTATATTATCTTCACTTTTCTTAAAGGAAAATTTAAGCAATACGATCACCACCAATTATAAAAGTTGGCGCATTTTTTCGTATTGTTCTACTGAACATAGATAATTTTACTGAATTAAATTATTTCAGTCAATAAAATAAGTACCATTGACAGTAAGGGGAGAAAAGAATTGAATATACAAGCAATGCTACAAAAAGGTAAATGGGTGTTAATAGCAACTGGACTAGCGATTTTGTCCAGTTTGCTTTTTTCATACATAAAGGCGAGTCTATCAATCGGAACTGGAAATGTGGCGAATGTAAATCAAAAGATAGAAATTAATCTCTTATATGTATTGATACCTGTATTGGTTGCTCCTGTGATAGAGGAATTCTTATTTAGAAAGATTTTGCCACTTGGATTAGAAAGATTGATAGAACGGATCAATCGAACAACAGCAATTATTATTGCTAACGGTATCTTTGCAGCAGTTCATTTTGACTGGTTTTTCTTCCCTTACTTTGTAAATGGTTGTTTATATGCATGGAGTTACGAAAAGACAAAGGATTTGAAAGTCCCTATGTTAGCTCATATTTCATATAATGTATTTGTATTTTTTAGCAACAAGCTTTTTGGTTAATTAACATAGCGCTATAGCAATTATTTAAAAAAGGACTTCATAACTACTTATGGAGTCCTTTTTTGTATATAGGAGGTACAAAAAAATGTGTAGTAATATTATTCATGCAAACCCTTTTAAAAGTAGTTTTCGTTGGAAAACTGCTGATATTGAAAACTGCGAATTGAAAATGATGGTCTTCTGTTCCAACTGTAATGAAATATCAGAAGCAGTTGAAGTACAATCAGGCAGACATAGATATTCCTGTCCACTATGTAAAAAAAGAATTATAAAATTACATAAATCAGATACATATATTACAAAAGTGTATAGTAAGGTTTTTGACTACGAAGAGAAAGTGGTTTTTAGCTGCGCCTTTCATCATCATATTTTAAAATTTAATTTTAATAAACGTAAGATGCGTAAAATGTCCGTACTGTACAGATATAATGTAACTCATAATAAAATTACGAAACAAACTTATTTAGTAAGAAAAGCAAGTAATCCCAAAAATAATAAAATAGCAAATATAACATATGGATGTATTCCTAGAAAATGGAGTTTGATATGGTCGCATTTAGAGTATATAGAACAAGATTCAGTTTGGAAGGAGTTTAGGGAAAGTTTACTTCCCTCTTGGTTTGATTTGGATAAAGTTTCAGGGATTCGTCAGTTTCCATTCTATTTAAGGTATCCACAATTAGGCATGTTACCTTTGGAATTAACTCTAAATATAAAATTCCGACAAGAATTAAAGAAAGCTAGAGGGAAACGAGAAGAGCTGTTAACGATTCCTACTAAGCAAATAGCAGTTTTGGAATGGCTTACCGATAAGAGAATTACAAAGATAGAACGAAAAATTTTATTAGAAAACCCTAATTTGATTTTTATGTATAGAATGGCAGCGGTTTTATTTGAAAATGTAGATGTTAGACATTATTTTTTAGCTGATTTACTAAAAAGGAAGTATTTAAGTGATTCAGGAGATGCGGAATATTTTAGTGAAGCTATTATAGACGATTTATTTAAAAAGAGATATGTATCAGCCTTTTTAAGTGTCAAAAAGCATTTTGCAAATGAGAAGAAATATGCTAAGGATTTACTTCAGTTAATAAAAGTGGATAGGAATGATCCGTATGGAATGATTGATATTTTTTCTTACATTAGGGATATTGAGAAGATGGAAAAGGAACTTTGTAAAGAGATTCCAGGCTATCAGTTACCACCATTCCAAACATTAAAATCTTTCCACGATACTTTAGCAAAGGACTATAAGAAGATCCAAAATAAATGTATTAGTATAGAATATACAGAAACCGAAAAAGAAAAACTACAGTTTGATACGCCAACACATCATTTTAAACTAGCAAAGAGTAATCATGAATTAGTAGATGTAGGATCTAAGTTAGGGATATGTGTAGGTTCATATTCTTCATATGCTATTAAAAAAGAATTGTTTATTGTATTGATGGAAGATAAGGAAACGAATACTGTAACACACTGTTTGGAAGTGGATAATGGTAAGAAGTTAAAATTGGTACAAGCAAAAGGAAAATACAACGGTCTTCCTAGTGAAGAAATCAGCAATATGATTATGGAATATTCTCAAGAAAAAGGGATAGTAATTGATACTTATGATATTACCTCGACAGTGACAGCTAGTTAATTTTAGCGATACAGAAATATATGGTTACTACTAAAATAAAAGACTTTATTTTAATGAAGTCTTTTTTATTTAACCCATATTTTGTGAACATGTGTAATTGTGTAAATGTCCACATGTGTAAATTAATCATTGAAATGACAGTTTAAGCATTGTATAATAGCACTAAGGAATACGGATTTGTGAACATGTGCATTTGTGTAAATGTCCACATTTACACAAATGCACATCAAGGAGGAATTAACGTGGAAGAATATGAAGCTGAATATGAAGAACTATATGCATGTGAGTATTGTGGAGTAGGGTTTATGGAAGGTGCATATAACAATGAAGTTTGTGATAACTGTGCGATAGAACACGGTCTTTTAGATTAAACAATATATATAAATGTCGAGTCGATACTATAGCTCGTATTAGGTGAAAATGGGCTATAGTATTTAAATCAAAGGAGTGGGGAAATGAGTACACAATATCATTTTGATAATATGATTCTTACATCTAGAGAAGCACTTAAAAATGCAGTGGAGAATGATTGGTATAAAAAGTATAACCAATATATGATTCAAGAATTTTTTTACATAGGAAGACAATTTGAGCTTAATGGGATCACGTATGAGGTCTTGAGTAACTATGCTAGAGAATCACATGTAGAGAGGTGGTTATATCTTAAAGCGATAGGAGAAAACTCTTATAAAGCTTGGATAAGTCCTAGAAAGGTATTATTTGAAGAACCTAGTTTAAAAAAAGAGTTGGATGAGGGGTTGGAAAGAGCAAATATATTCTTAGAAATAAACGAGAATCACGTGCAAATGCAATTGTTTCAATAAAATGTATACAAGGGTGGTCAATTGGCGATATGGATAGAGATGATATGAGGATTCTTTTTGCGTATGTAGTTATAGCTTTGGTTTTTGCGGTTATGTTTTTTGCTTTGTTTATTGATGTGTGGACATAAAAAATTGAGGATAAAACAAGTACAAAATAGTTATTGTAAAACATTTTGAATATAGGTGGTTAAAATTATGAATGAAGATAAAGGTAGACTTATTGATAGTTGGTATGTTGTTTTTCTTCCTAGTTTATTTATGGTGCTATTGTTTACTTTGCAGTACTTGTTTAATAAATTTACTGATCTTTTGATAGTATTGTTTAACTGAATTTTATTATAAGAGTGTTATTATTTATCTAGGTATTTTAAAGATAAGGTTAGTAATTTGAAATTACATATTTAAATTTTATTCTATATTAATTTATGGTTATAAGAGTAGTTCAAGTTATGGCAACAGTTCCTGGTAAATATTTAGTGAAAGGAGAAATGAAGATTGAGTAGATTATCGAGAAATAGCTCTCAAAAGTATGGGAATGAAGCCACATTCTACATGTTAATTTTTGTGGTGATGGCAGTGTTGATTATTTGGTATGGATTTTGCGCACCTGCAATCGAAATAGAGAACAAGCAAAAAAATAGAAATATAGAAATTGCTGAAAAGTTAGTAGAAAACGAATTAAATGTAGGTAAACAAAGTTATGATATGGAGTTAAGGAACGATAGATCAAAGGATTTGCTGAATAAATGGACAGGTGAAAATGTTGAGTGCTTTGTTTTTACAAATGGGAAACGTTACAAAGTTATATTTGATTCGAAATTGGTAAATGGACTAGATACATATGAGATAGTCAAAATTAAGAAAATGGTAGAGCAGAGTTAAAAAATGGCTATTTAGATGGAAATATATAATAGTTTTAAATAAACAGGTAAAAACATAGCGCTATGTTTTTACCTGTTTATTTAGTATATAAGTTAATTATTAGAATGACTTAATTGTTCGAGTTCATATTCCAATGTCTTTATATCTTCAGCTTTTTTCATTTCTTCCCTGGCGTTTAATTCTTGCTCTAATCGTGCTTTGGGTTCGCTATTTATATATTTTTCGTTTTTGTCTTCTAATAATGTTAATTCTTCACCGGTAGCAGTATGATCTTCAACAATTCCACCACATTTTTCAGCTATCCTCATAGCGCCATGTTTCTCTAAGAAAGGAAATGCATGTGTTTTATCGTTAACAAATTCATAACTGAAAGTGGATTCATCTTCTTTCTTCCTTAATAAGCCACCAGCGTAATACATTTCTCCTAATTTCACTAGCCAATATGTTAGTCTTTTATCTTTTAATGGGTTCATTATTGATGTTCTCCTTTAAAGTATCTAGTTTGGTATAGCGCTATATTACTATTTATTTGGTTCTATTTTTATCATTTGAATTTGAAAAATGTCACGGTCTGTTATGCCCAGGACTAGCATTTCATCTTTTAATGAGCGCCAGGATTCAATCTTGATAGATTTATTCGTTCCATCTAATAAAGTGTATTGATGGATATAATATGATTCCTCATTTTTCTTCATTAATAAACCTCTGTTTTCATTAAATTTAATGATTTTTTGTAGATGTGTAAAATTTATATATTAAGGGGAGAGTGTGAGTCTGTAATTGACTCGCTTCGTTTATAGTAATCGTAATATCTTTTTAAGGATAAATTAGATTTGAATCCTATTAGCTGCATGATTTGTTCAGGTGTGCTGTTCTCTTGAATTCTTCTTAAAATATAAGTGTTTCGAAAATGTTGAGAAGAAATTCCCTTTCGGAGATTAGCACGTTTCACTTCTAAACGAATCATTTTTTGTATTGATATTTCAGTTAGAAACTTTGGTGCATCATTATCATAACTCCAATGATAAGTCCCACGTGTAAAATCAAAAGCAATAAATAGTGGGTCATTGCTGTGATATTTAGGACGTACAGGTTCAGGGATAGTTTTATAGTAACTGTATAAGTGTAATTTATCTTCTTCCTTCAAATGAATGGTTCTATTTACTTTTGAGTCTTCAGGAATCGATAAAGTGTTATTTTCAAAATGAACATGTACCATTTGCAAAGAAACAAGTTCTTTTAAGGATAGTCCATAGTCCAGGAGTAATGTAACGATAGAAACGTTTCTTTCTAATATCATTGGGCGTGTTGATAGTTGTTTTTCTGTAAGGCCTTCTAGAGAAGAAATGACTTCTTTTAAGCGCCTTTCCTCATGGAATGAAACAAAATCTTCTTTACGTAATGCCCGATCAGGTGGATCTATTTGAATAACTCCTTCAATGGGGCTTGGTAAATCTAAGTATTCGTACAACCTATTTAATACAATATATATACGGTGTACAGTTTTGTCAGAGTACTGCCGATCTTCTTTTAAGTATTTGAAAAAGGCTTCAAAATCTTTTTTATGAAGACATTCAAAAGTATTACTTTCACTGAATTTTTTTGATCGATGCAGCCATTGAATGAAACTTTCTACATCATATATATATCGCTTAATTGTTGAGGGCTTCCTTCCCTTACTTAATAAATAAGAAGAGAAGCCTTGTATTATATCCTGGTTTCTTTGCATGAATATTATCCCCTCTATTATTTTTTAAATTGCCCCTCGTATTCCTTAACAACTTTGTAAAAATGAGTTTTTTTCATGTTACACATCTGCATAGCTTGTACCGCTGTAATATTACAAGCTTTCCACAAACGGTATGCTTCATAAAATTCTTCTGGAATATCTTTTGGTTTTCTCCCTAACGGTCTACCTTCTTTTTTTGCCAATTCAATTCCTTGTCTTTGGCGTACTTTGTTTTTTGTTCGCTCTTCTTCTGCAAGCCAGGACAATATTTGTAGTACTAAATCAGTAATTAAATTACCGAGACTATCTTTATATTTCGTTGTATCTAGCAATGGCATATCCAATACAATAATATGCGCCTTAATATCCTGTGTGATTTCTTTCCATTCTTTTAAAATTGCTTCTTTATTTCTTCCAAACCGATCTAAAGAATGGATATATAAAATATCGCCTTCTCTCAACATCCTTTTTACTAATTGATACTGATCTCTGTTATAATCTTTGCCACTTTTTTTATCTATAAAAATATCACGTTCACTTTCTACATGTTTTTTAATATCTTCAATTTGTCTTCCCTCATTTTGGTCTTTGGTACTTACACGAACATAACCAAATTTCTTAATACTCATTATATTCTTACTCCTATTACTCTCTTTTTCATTAATTATACCATTTTACGTTCGTTAATTCCTGTTATAAAAAAGGACGTTCACTATTATGGATTGAAGGCTTTTATGAACGTTGATTTTGTATGTATTAATACTGGACTTTAAAGTGTACCTTTCAGGATAGTTGTAGTTAATTTTTGATGTAATCTATCGTGTGAAAAATTCTGCTTTTAAAAATGATTTTATATTTTCTAAAAACTAAGAATCATAATACACACAATCATTATAAACGACATCTTGTCTGATAAACGACACAGTGTCTGATAATTTTTTTGACACCTGATATTATTCGCAATGGGGAATTAAATATATAGGAAAGTAGGGAATTTAAATATATAGAAAGAGGGTGTGTGATTTATGAAGAAAGAAAAGCGTAAAAAAAGCCACATCGAAGGAAAAGCGAAAGAACAAAAAGAGAAAACTAGTTTGGAAGAAAAAAGAGATCGCAAGTTTGATAGGGGGATACGAATTACTGACATAGCGGTGAGAATTTTAATGTGGATATTCAAAGATTAATATAGTGGTACATCGAAAATAAAGAACCTTTTTAAAAAGGTTCTTTATTTTTAATTGCTCGTTACTTACAAGTAACGTATAGTAGAAGAGTGCGTTATTTATAGGTAACTAGAGGTGATGTGGATGTTATTTATGCTAGAAGAAATTATGACACCAAGAGAAGCGTGTGATCGTTGGGGAATAACACAAGATGCGCTGCGAATGAAATTGGGAAGAGCTAAAAAGGAGGGAATGGTAGATAGATTAATTGAAGAGGGGAAAATGAAATACTATAAACCAGAAGGGAAACAAAGGGGAGATTGGATTTTAACGGTTGAAGCAATGAATGTACTATTCCCCAAAAATATAATAGAAGATTGATGTTTTATATAATAGAAGAAACAAGATAAAGTAAGAGTGATAAGAAAGGGTGTATATTTTTGTTTAAGGAAATCGTTGGAGTTAATTCGGATATAAAGGGTGATGCTAAGCTATGGCGCTATATGGATTTTAGTCAGCTAGTAAGTTTAATATCTACTGAATCAATTTATCTTCGTAGATCCGATAAATTTAAAGATGTATTTGAAGGTGTGCTATTCAATTATGGAGTGCAAAATGCACGTGAAGATATAGAAGCGATGTTTTCGGAAGCTGGATGCAGTGAAAGATTTATTCACGCTCAATTAGAAAACGCAGAAAAAGTAGCAAATAGTGTGATGGAACGGGACGAAAAAAAACAGAAAAAATGTATTTGTAAATTGTTGGCATTCAAATGAGTATGAATCAGCGGCTATGTGGGATTTGTATTTGAAAAGTAATGAAGGAATAGCGATTCAAACTACTTTTGATAGACTTAAACAAAGTCTAAATGTGTGCAAGGAAGATATTTTTATTGGGGAAGTAAATTACATAGATCACACTAAACAAAAGAATTTAGTTGAAAGTTATCTTGAGCCATTTTTCACAAAGAGAATTTCTTTTAAACATGAACAAGAGGTGAGATTGGTATATGCATTAACACCTCATCATGAAGAATATGTTGAAAATCCAGTTGAGAAAGGAAAGTATATTCAAGTAAGTATCACTGATTTAATTGAGCGTGTATATGTATCTCCCGATGCAGAACCTTGGTTTGTAGATGTAGTAAAAGTAGTGCTTAAAAAGTTCAACATAAATGTAAAAGTTATTCATTCGGATTTGTATAAAATAAAATAGAAGAGAATTATCATATAAGGGGTGTAATGCTATGGCGAGAAATTTATGGGATGAAATTAATGCTATAGACCTAGATGTTACCTATGGAGAGCTAGATTCAGCTATTTGTAGGGGATTGGAAGGGATTTTAGAAACTAGCGATGAAAAAAATGCAGGATATAAAGAAATACAAGTATTAAGAAGTGTATTTGCACTTGCTTTAGATTTGGATAATCCCCAAAAACCGTATAAAAATCGTCTTATGTTAAATAACGGTAAAAATATTTCTATAGATTTAGATGATTTCACCGAAGAAATGGTAGAGGTATTAAAAGCTATAGTCACTGAGAAAACTTTTGAATCCTCTTTTATGCAATGTAGAGTACTAGATGTATATTTTACCCTTAGTAAAGATTATTCAGTTCAAGACTCGTTATTTTCAAGTTTAATGAAATTGATTGATGATTCCTTTTCCAAGAATATGTTCGCTTTAACTAAGGATATTTTAGACCGGAGTTTTCAATTGTTTGGAAGGTCAGGGAAAAAAGGAAATGATGATCCAAGAACAAAAAGTATAATTGAAAAGATTAATACAATAATTGAAAATTATAATATTGAAAGACCGCTAGAAAAATCCATTGAGATTTTCATATACAAAATATTAGACTTAACTTGTAAATATAGATTTATAAAAGACGAAGGATATCCAAGGATTGCTTTTGGTATAGCTAGAGTATTAGAGGAAAATAAAGAGTTTGAAACAGCGATTTCCTGGTGGGAGCTTTGTGCAAAATGGAATCGTAAATTAAGACAGAACGATCAAGCAAATAAATGTGTGGAGAATAAAGCTTTATGTTTCTATAAATTAGCTTTGAAGGAACTTGAGGATGAAGAAATACAATATTTTAATGTTGTTGAAAAGTATAATTCAGCAATCTTAAATTTGCGTAAGGTAAATGGGAATGAAGAAACAGTTAAACGATGGACTCTTGAAAAAGCAGAGCTACAAAAAAAGCTACCAGGACAATTTTCGTATATCGAGTTACCAGGGATTGACATAACTCTAGAAATAGAAGAGATAGAAGCACATCTTGTTGGAAAAAAATCCAATGGAAATTCTCGGTTATATTGGGTATTTGGCTAAGTCTCTGCCATATGAAAAAATTTTAAATGAGGATGCACCAAAGTTTTTAAGTATGTTTGAAATTATGCCAAAGCAAATTCTTAATGGAGAGTGTAAAACAGTACACATTTCTCAAAATGATTTAGAATTTCCAGAGTATCTGATACAAAGGTATAGAATTCAATATGAACGTGCAGCTTTACATATTCGTCATGTTATAGAATTGCTTCACAATTGTCATTTTTTAAGGATACAAGAACTACTTTTGATAACGAGTGACAATCCCTTTATTCCCGAGGGGAGAGAATTAATAGTTGCGAAAGGATTACGTGCAGGATTGAATGGAGATTATGCTACAAGTTTATCTATTTTAATTCCTCAATTTGAAAATTCAATCCGCTTTTTACTAGAACAAAATGGAGAAATCGTTACTAATTTAGGCGATGATACTGTGCAAGAAGAGAAAAATTTAAATCAATTATTACTATATAAAAAGCTAGAAGAAATTTTCGGCTTTGATACAGTTAAAGATCTGAAATATTTATTTGTTCATAAAGGTGGCTGTAATTTGCGTAATAGAGTGTCGCATGGTTTGATGTCTGATTTTGAATTTCGCTCCCCTGATGTGGTATATGCATTCGGGGTAATATTACGCATTATATTTTATTATAGGTTTGGGTATATCGCTTAGTTGGGATTCATATAAAATAGGGAGAGGACTTCCTCTCTCTATTTTACGTCTATTATATTAGAAAATTGTAATTTCATTTTATTATAAAAAGCATCCGTACATATTACAGCATTATTTTGCTGATCAATATCAACAACAGTCATATAGCTAGAGAGTAAATATCCGTCTTCGTAGTATGTAATTAGTATTTCTTCTTCAGATAATAAGGAACATAACAACATGTTCTCAATCAATTCTTTTTCGTCATCTGTTAAGATCGGCCGAGTTACTTTGTTTTTCTCCTTAATGATTTCACGAATACCAGCAAACTGTTCAGGCATTGCTGCGAATGGAGACCATTTGACCATACCTCTTCCTTTGGGCATATTAGCGTTATTCATGATCTGTGTCCTCCTATTAGTGTGTTTCTATGTCTAGCTGTAGCGCTATGCGTGTAGGAAATCCCTCGTAAAATACTGTTCTTCCCAAACTTTGTTCGTATTTCATCCATTACTTTTGTTAACTTTACTTCTTGTTCTCGTTTCGTGACATTATCAAAAAGAGAAATCTGTTCTTCCCCTTCTTGAATTAGGTTTGTTAAAGATATGTTTATGCTGCGAATGGGTTCGCCAGTATATTGTTGATGTAAAAAGTATGTACAGATATGATAAATATCCATTGTTAAATTTGTCGGGCGGTTTAAAGTATGTGTTTTTCTAATGCCACCGTTATAACTCTTGCTATAACCGACAGAAAAATGAATGGTTTGAGCAAGCTTATTTTGTCTTCTAAGCCGATAACAAACTTCTTCTATATGTTCCAATAGAATAATCGGAAATTCTTCTATTGTGTAGTCACGCATTAAAATTTGGCTTTTTCCAACAGAAGTTGTGGCAGGAACATATTTTTCTGAAATGCGACTAAAGTCGATTCCGTGGCTATGTAAGTGTAATTCTTCTCCAATCTTGCCAAAGCTCTGTTTTAAGTATTTAAGGGGATAATTGGCTAAATCTCCAATAGAGTATATTCCCTTTCTATTTAACTTTTCTTCTGTTTTATATGATATGCCCCAAAACTTGTTAAGAGGGCGTATGCTCCATAGTTTTGTAGGTATATCCTCGTACTGCCAAAAAGCAATTCCATCTTTGTTTTTCTTAGCTTCAATGTCTAGGGCAACCTTACTCATGAGTGGGTTAGGAGCAATTCCTATGGTGCATTCAATTCGTGTATGATCGTATATTTCACGCTTAAATTTCATTGCGAATTCATAAGGATCTTGGGCAAATAAATGAATACTGTCCGTAATATCCATGAAGAATTCATCGATGGAATATTGGTGAAAATCCTCAATAGGAATGTATTGCAAAGCTAATTTTGTTATGTAATTGGAGCATTTAATGTAAGTGCTCATAATTGGATTTACAACAAGAATATCTTTTCTGCGAGGAATTTCGTATAATCTTGCCATCTTCTTTACACCTAATGCTTTTAATGGTGGGGTTGCAGCTAGAACGATTGAACCATTTCTATTCACATCACCTACTACAGCCAATTTTGTATGCATAGGATCTAATCCCATTTTGATGCAACTAACTGAAGCGTAAAAACTCCGTAGATCCACACATAAGATGATTCTATTCGGTAGGATTGAATAGTCATACACTGTGATTCCTCCTTAAAATAAAAAGAACGTCTGTTCTTATTATATACGAACTTGCGTTCTTTTATAAAGAGGTTTTAAAAATATAAATGTTTAATTAAGATATATATTTGAAGAAGAGTTCAAAACCCCAAAAACGAATCTTTAAGCTAGATTTGTTCTTTCTTTTATGTGCTTTTTTCTTTTTCTTTTTCATAATATACCCTCCTTTTTTACTGCATGTTTCGGATTATACTCATCCTGACCTTATATTTTAAGTAAAAATCTAAAGAAATTTTATTTATTTTCAAATTCCTTTATTCCGACAAAACATAGCAAAGACTGTGCGAGCTTCGTCGATGAATATTAAGAGGTATTAGAGCTTTGATATGGAATTTTCCTTATAGGAGGTGGCGTAGCGCTATGTCAGATGCGGAGATTGTATATACCAGCAATGAGGTCTATAGTCGTTTAGGGGTAAAAGGTAGCACACTTAGAAAGTATTCGGATGTCCTTGAACGTGAAGGGTATGATGTAAGAAAGGATAGTCGAGGGAGAAGGGAATATACCGAGTTTGATGTTGTACTTATTGAACAGTTAGTAGAATTGAGTAAGCAAGATGGTATGACGTTAGAAAAAGCTGCGAAAATGATTGCGAAGCAGTTTGGAATCGCTAATAAGAAAGAGGAATCCCAGGGTACGGATCCAGTCCCTTACCAAATGCAATATCAATTCCAACAGCAATATAGCGCTATGATTGAAGAAATTAATAAGGTGCAGCAAGCAAACTTATTAGAGATGGAAAAGAGACTAAGTGATCGTATAGATCAAAAAAATAAATTAATCGAAGAGGATATTAAAGAAAGAAATAAATTAATAATAGATGATATGAAAGATCGGAAAGAACGTGAAGAAAGGATAGAAAAGAGGTTAGAACTAAGAGATGATAATCTTATGAAGATGGTTCGAGAGATTCAAGAAGCAAAACGTACTATCGTATCAGCCCAGGAAGAAATAGCAGCAGCAAAAAAGAAATCCTGGTGGAAATTTTGGAAGTGAGTACATTCATTAATGGGTGTACTCATTTTTGTGTGAAATGGAAAAATATGCTTTCTGTTTTTTATTTAAATTATTAAATTGTCATATTAATTTATAGAAAATATTTGTAATAGATTACCACATGTAGTAACATTTAATTAAGAAATCACTAAATATAGTATTGGTGATTTGGGAGAGGTTTTATGGAGGGGTAATATGAATAAAGAAGGAATATATATTATTGATTCTAAAGGGGATTCAACGTATTTTTCTCCACCTGATTCGGGATATGGAGAAATTCAAATACAATATTGTAATTCAGTTCCTATTATGCTGAGAGAAACAAAAACATTAAGGTTAGCCGAAACGAAAAAATCGAAGGCTGCAAGCTAGTAAAAGATACTAGTTTGCAGTCTTTTTTGTTTTATATATTTCATAACTAATAGATTAAATAAAGGAGTGGATTTGTTTGTCATTAACATTTATAGATTTTTTCGCTGGTATAGGCGGTTTTAGATTAGGAATGGAGGAAGCATCACATAAATGTATTGGTTATGTTGAGTGGGATAAGTTTGCTAGAAAATCATATGAAGCTATACATAATACTAGAGGGGAATGGACAGAACATGACATTAACAACATTAAACCAGGAGCAATACCAAAAGCAGACGTGTGGACTTTCGGATTTCCGTGTACCGATATTTCAATCGCATCAGGAAGGGCTACAGGACTTGCAGGAGCAAGATCTGGACTATTTTACAAAACGATTGACCTTCTCAAAAGCCAAAAAGAAGAAGATAGACCTAAATACTTGTTCATTGAAAACGTTAAAAACCTCTTTTCAGTTAATGGAGGATGGGATTTTGCCCGAATTCTCATTAGTTTGGATGAAGCAGGGTA
This sequence comes from Bacillus sp. 7_6_55CFAA_CT2, assembly GCF_000238655.1. Taxonomy (NCBI): domain Bacteria; kingdom Bacillati; phylum Bacillota; class Bacilli; order Caryophanales; family Bacillaceae; genus Bacillus; species Bacillus sp. 7_6_55CFAA_CT2. The sequence goes on from NZ_JH414717.1 coordinate 34,934, forward strand.
TGATGCAGAATGGTTTTTGCTCAACACTAGAGACTTCTCTACAGCAGAAAGACCAGTGCCACAAAATCGAGAACGAGTATTCATTATTGGACATTCTCGAACAAAACGTACAAGAAAAGTATTTCCTATCAGAAGAGAAGCTACACAAAATCGTATTAAAGTAATAGGGAATACCAATTCTAGTGGTTGGAGAAGAGGGGGAGAGCTGTGTGATCCTATGGGACTATCGCCTACAATCACTTGCAAAGATGCACCTAAAATTGTACTTCCTAACCAAAAGGCAGCTTAAATAGAAAAAGTAAAATGGAGAGTGTAAATAATGAAAAGTTATAAAATCCGTATTAAAGAAGCTACAAAAGTAGGCTATGCAGAAGCTGAAGTAGGGGATAGTATTAATTATTCTGTTCCAGGAAGCAAGACTAGAAGAGGAAGGGTAGGGAAAGGTGTTGCTCAAACGTTAGATACAGCTTGTAATCAGGCAGTACTAACAAAGGATCTTAGAGTTAGGCGGCTTACACCTAAAGAGTGTTGGGCGCTTCAGGGGTTTCCAGGATGGGCGTTTGATTGTGCAAAGGAAGTAAACTCAGATACACAATTGTATCGACAAGCAGGGAATTCTGTTAGTGTGCCGGTTATTTATGCGATTGCTAGAAAATTAGAGTGATAGTCTTATAGTATATTGATGAAACAAAAAGCCTGGCTTGTATAAGTCAGGCTCTTTGATTTTATGTTAAATGTTCGAAATAGTTTTTGGTACTGTTGTTAATAGTTTATGAAAAAATTTGATTGTAAAGACAGTAGCGATCGTAACCGATATAAAATCAATGGACGTTAAAAGCATATACCCAATCAAGAAACTTGTTATACCGCATAGTAATGGGTTAAACGTGTTATCTCTATTGAAATTAATAGTTAAGTATAATTTTAAAAATTGTAAATCTAATTTCTGCCGTACTATAAATGGCAACAATAATAATGGAATACTAAATGAGAAATATAAAATGTAAATGTAATTCATCTGAATTACCTCTCTTCTTTAGAATTTTTATTGCTCCGCGCGGATATTTATAGTTTATTTTATTCGATTTTGAATAGCAATACCCTGGAAAAAGGGCTAAGTCTGTGTAGTTAATAGACAGTTCTGTGCACCTTTCTGTTTGATAACATAAAAGTCAGTTTACATGGCTGTTACTTTAAAACACACATCAAAAATTTTTTTACGTATTACTAGTATAGCGCCATATGATGAAGAGATTATTTCGGTATGGTATAATTTAGGTAATAGGATATTACAATTCTGTTTTGGTTGTATGGGTTATAAATAGGTATAAGATAAAGAAATTAACTTAGTAGAAATGAGGGTTTAGCATGTCATATAATGAACTAATAGAAATCATTAAAAATTCAACTGAGGATAGTTGGGTTGTACAGAGTAATAAGATTGTTTATAAAGATGATTTATCAGTTTCAGTTACCTTAGGCTCAATATTAGAAAGACAAAGTGATAAACAGCTTGAAGATGCGGTGTGGGATAATACGTTTAATGAATATAATTGTAATAGACTTATTACTTTGGAGTATAGATATAATGATTTTGTCTATCCTTCAAATTACTTATATAAAGGTGCAACTATAATTCCTGTTCCAGTCGCAGCAAATAGAATACATGAGTTTTACCAATATGAATTTGATATTGCTGCATTACTATCTAGCGATCGTTCGAAATTTGAAGACGAAATGAAAAATACTAAAATATATACTGGAGATACTGCTATTAAGTAGCAGTAACATAAAAGTCAGTTAGAAAATTTCAAGATAACAATTAAGAAGAGCGTATTGTTCACGCTCTTCTTAATTTATATAAAAATATAATTTCACATACCTTATTAAAAATAAATTTTAGTGATTGACACAATAATCTCTAGAGTGCTACGTTTTTAGTGTTAAAGTAATAAGAGGTTTATTATTTAAATGCTACATATAGGAGAAAAGGTGCTGGAATACGTTTAGAGAATGAAAAACTTCCTTCTAATATTCTGTAAAATCCGATATATAGATAATTTAATAAGATGAACCGTACATGTAGAGAGGAAGAAAGTAAGATGTTTAAAAAGGTTACATCGGTTGTTGCTTCTGTTTTATGTGCTAGTTTTCTACTAACAGCTTGTAGTAGTGGAGAGAAAGAGACTAAAAATACAGCAAAGGCAACTGACAAAAAAGAAACAAAACAATCCATTAATTTACCGTATATAGCGGAGATCCCAACAATGGATGTAACAAAAGCAACTGATAGTGAATCAATGAATGTAATGCGTAATGTGTTTGAAGGTCTGTATATATTAGGGAAAGACAATAAATTAATTCCTGGTGTGGCGAAATCTTATGATGTAAGTGAAGATAAAAAAACGTACACATTCCACTTGAGAGAATCGAAATGGTCAAACGGAACGCCAGTTACAGCTGAAGACTTTGTTTTTGCTTGGAAAAGAGCTGTGAGTCCTGATACAGCAGCAGAATACTCGTTTTTATTCTTTGACATAAAGAATGCAAAGAAAATAAATAGTAAAGAGCTACCTGTAGATCAGCTAGGAGTAAAAGCAGTAGATAATAAAACATTAGAAGTACAATTAGAACAACCCGTCCCTTACTTTATAAATTTGACAACGTTTCCAACGTTTTTACCAATAAACGAGAAGTATTTTAAATCAAAAGGGAATCAATATGGTCTAGAAGCAGATCAGTTAATTTATAATGGGGCATTTATGCTGGATAGTTGGAAGCATGAACAAGGTTTTCAATTTAAGAAGAATAAATCCTATTGGGATGCTCAAACAGTTAAATTAGATGAAATTAATTTTGATATTATAAAAGATAAGTCAACTGAAGTGAATTTATATGAATCGGGTCAAATAGATCGTGTAGGATTAACAGGAGATTTTGTAGACAAATATAGAAATAGCCCTGACTTCAAGGAGCGCCCTGAAGTAACTATGCAGTTTTTACGTTTGAATCAAAAAAATGAAGTGTTAAAAAACAAATATGCAAGATTGGCAATAAGTAAAGCGTTTGATAAGAAGGCTTTTACAGAAATAGTTCTAAACAATGGGTCGCTTCCAGCGGAAGGGATTGTACCGTTTAATTTTGCAAAAGGATCGGACGGAAAAGACTTCCGAAAAGAGAATGGAAACTTAGCGAAATATGATGTAGATGCAGCAAAGAAAGAGTGGGAAAAAGCCAAGCAAGAGCTAAGGAAAGAAGAAGTAACACTAGAATTGCTAACTAGTGATAATGCATTAGCAAAGAGAAATGCAGAGTATTTAAAAGGTGAGCTTGAAAAGAATTTAAATGGATTAACTGTGAATGTTAAACCGCAACCACGTAAACAACAAATTGAATTGTTGTTAAGTAGCGATTATGACATAGGTGTAGACGTATGGGGGCCAGATATTCCTGATCCTATTACGTTTTTAGATTTATTTACGACAGATAGTACATATAACTTTGATAAGTATTCAAACAAACAATATGATGAACTCATTCATAAAGTAAAAATAGATTTGGCTGGTGATGAAAAGGCACGTTGGAAAGCGATGAAACAAGCAGAGAAAATCTTATTAGAAGATGGAGCGGTAGCACCTTTTTATCAACAAGGCAGATCATATTTACAACGTTCTTCAGTAAAAGGCATTGTGACAAATGATTTTGGTGGAGAGTTTAATTATAAGTGGGCAGAGGTTAAAAAGTAAGTAGATGTGTAAAGTGATAAGTCAGAAACTGATTTATCACTTTTTTATTGCTGTTTATAAGTAATATGGGACATTTTGGAAAGTTTAAATATAAAGATGAAAGGGATAACTAGTCAAGAACGTTAAAAATATTAATTGAAAGCAGGTAATAAATAATGGCACCAAAAATTAGTGCAGCTACCTCAGTAAATGGAGTAGTTGCGTATCAAGATGACCAAAATAGTAATGTGTTTCATTACATTCCACAGGTTGCTGAAACGATTTTGAATGACACTCTTCTTGAATTCAGAGTTAAGTATTGGGGTATTGGCGATATGTATATAATTCAGGATGGTAGCCATGTTTTTGATGCTGTAGGTGCAACAATTGCTGGGAAAGCTAAAATAGGGATTACTTCTAATCAAAGAAATGCAATTACTGAACAGATAAAATCAGTTTTTAGTATTGAATCGCCCTCATTAGTGCCATTGGCAGTAGATAATGTTAAAGTCACACCATATTTTGCTGAAAATGCCTTGTATATGAAGGATCAACCACAAGATTTCCCTAAAAATATACAATTTGACACAGCATTTAACTATGTAATTGAATCACCTCAAAATTCTCAATTAGCATTCTATGTTGGTTCATTATCTAAATCAAAACTTACAGCTGATCCTTCTTTTGCAGTAGGTATTGAAGGTGAAGCTGAGTTTGTAGGTGATCCATGGACAGTGAATGTAAAAGCTGAACTTAAAAAGGTTTGGAAATATGTTAAAGAAAAATTCTCAGGGAGAGGACATGTTGGTTGGTTTAAAGTTAGTGGAGTTGAATTTCAAAGGACGATGGTTGATATAATTAGTAGCAAGGTAATTGAAACAGAGTTTGTTGAAGGGACTTTAGCTACAGAAAAATATGGTCGACAAATTCTTGAGATGGGTAAAGACATTCTTAAGGGATTAGATACATCAGAAGATTATTTTAAATTTGAACCAACACCTAAAATTGAAGACATGAATTTCATGGGTATTCTTGATGGTTGGGGTTGGAGTGTATCCATTAATGCTTCTTATATGTCTATAGAAATAGATCAGCAAATTACTTATGAACAAAAAATCTCATATACAGGAAGATTTAAGAGAACACTGCCAGCATCTATGTCATTGTCAATAGATTGTAATGCAGATACTAAGCAATATTTTGTTGATATTGGAAATAAAGCTGAAAACTGTATTACGCAGGAAAAAATAGATAAATTTAATAAACGTTTAGAAGAGGAGCGTAATAGACAAAAGGATTTGAAAAATAAAGTCTTGGACGCTTATATCGACGGTAGACTTAATTATGACCAATTTTTAGAAAGAAATAGAGTAATTGAAGGGAAAATTCCAAGTTCAACATTTAAATTTGACGAACAAGGTGAATTAATAAGAATTAACCCTTTAGAATTTATGGAACTTTAGCTGGAATTCGAATTTTTTATCTGTAGAAATTATTTATTGAAGGATAGTAAAAAGGAGTCCGTAAAGACTCCTTTTAGTTACAAGTTATATAGGATTATAGTATAATTGATTTGGGTATATTGCGTTAGAGATCTCCATATTCTTTAATTGCAATGAATGACAGATTGTAGGGGTAGGATCTTACAGTCTGTTTTTTTATGTTTTCCTATAAGCCTTCTGATGTAGTCAGATGCAATTTGCATTAAGCAGATTCTAAGATCTTGATTTAAGTAATTGTAAAGTTGCAACTGTCTTCTAATATAGTCCTGGTCTTTTTGTGTGAAATTTTTAATCATATCAATAACGGTATCGTGTTCAAAAAAGAAATATTTTTCGTTTGCTTCGATAACAAATACATCATTTTCTATAGGATGATTTTTGAAAAATGAATCAAAGAAATAATTTGATTTTTGATTTTCTATTAAAACGTTCATACTTTAATTCTCCTATCATAGTTAATTTACTTATTGTTAAGCAGTAAAATCTCAATGATTTGTGGGACTTTAGGGTTACTTATGTAGTAATACACCTCTAAACCTCTTCTATCGCATCCTACTATCTTTCCTTTCATTTTAGAAAGATGCTGTGAAACTGTTGATTGTGGTATTTGTAGTTTATTAACGAGTTCTGAAACATTCAATGTGTTATGTTGCATAAGAATTGTTATAATTTCAACACGAATTGGATGGGACAACGTTTTTAACATTTCAATATTCTCGTCAGTTATAGTAGTTTTAGTGTAGTTCATTTTGCATTTCTCCTTTTGTATGTGTACTTTGATTTATCCATAAACTTTTATAGGTATTGCATACTTCTAAAGCCCAATTTACATCTTTTTCGTGTTTTGTACCTTTAGCCATTATTCTTAGGGTCTCATTGATCCACTCTTGGCAATCTTGATAGTTTTGAGATACCTGGGCATTAATAGTAGCTTCTAGGATTTGTTTTCTCTTAGGTATTGTCATACATGTTCTCCTTTCTCAAGAGCTATAGCGCTATATAGTCATGGAATATAGCCATTTCTTTCCTTCAAGCTGATAAGTATCCAACCAATCGTCTATTCGATAATAACGGGTCTCGTTGTATGGTGAAGTGATTGCGAAGTACATATATTTATGACCGTTACGAATAAACTCAATTTCCTCACCTCCTCCAACTGAATAAGCTTCAGATAGTAACTTTTTACATCTAAGAATGGTCTTTAATTCTGAATTAAGATTCATGTAGATCCTCCCAGGGGTTAGATACATTAGATTAGAAAAGCATAAGATATTAAGCAGATAACCAAGATAATTCCAACGATAGTAGTAAATAGTGCCAGGAAACTAAGGACTATATAATATAGGAAGTAAGCACCTATTAAGAACGCTATTAAAAGTCCTATTATGAGAGATAATGTTCCGATTGTATGTAGAGAAATTACATTTAAAAATACTAAAACTATGACAACTAAGCCTATAATACCGAGGGTTCGCATGGTTATCGCTCCTTTCTTTTGTGTACATGTGTACTTGTACACATGTACACATGTACACAAAATTAAGTGAAAAAAATATAGGGTTCATCACTACAACACCGATATAGAGGGGTTATATGGCTCTATATGTTTTATGTAGGTATAACATGTGTAAATGTGTAAAAGACCACATGTACACATTTACACATGTTATTTTTATTTCTTTTGTTGTTTCTTAGCTTCTTTAAGAGCAGCTTTACGTTTAATGTTTTCAAGTTGTGCATGGAATAATCTTAGTTGTTCAGGTGACAATTTTTCCATATATAAGTTATGCATTTCACCTAGTAGTTCATAAGCATATTGGTACTCTGAAATTTCAAGTAAAGCATCGAATTCGTGTTTAGTCTCTAAAGGCATTCGAATAGTACCACGTTTATCTCCATTCACCAAAGTTGCTTTTGCAGGTAAACTTGGGTCATAAGGAGTAGAGGGAATGACATCGGCTTTATAACCAACATCAATTTTCCCTCCTTTATTTTTATCACCAGGGTTCTCCCCACCCTCCTTTTTGTTGAAAAAACCCATATTATTACTCATTGCTCAATTCCTCCATTTTCTCAATTCGTTCTAAAAATTCATCTGCAAATGGTTCAAAAACTTCATTAAATAACTTCTTGTCCCAATATTGATCTTTATTTAAGCCAATACGTGGAATGCTTTGAATTCTTTTAGCGTAAGGTATTAAGTTTCTAAATAAATTATTTTCTCCAAAAATGTCTTTTGCATCTTGAAGTACTGTAGCATCGATTTTACCGGCACTATGTAATTGATTTGGTAAAATGCCAATTACATCAAGTGGAGCATTAAATTCTTCTACTAATTTTCTTAGGAATCGACTGATATAATCATTAGCACCATCTAAACTATCACTTTGAGTTTGGAATGCTACAAGTACATAGTCACTTGCCATTGCAGAGCTTTTTGTATAATAAGATGCTGTAGGTGGACTGTCAATGATAACAAAATCATAATTTTGTTTTAAAGGTTCTAATAGTCTTCTAAAGTAATTGATCTTATTAGCTTCTACCTGATGATAGTTAGGATCAGAAGGATCAGCATGACCGAATCTTGATGTTAGTAACGTTTCGAAGTTTTCGAAGTCACTATGGGAAGGGAGTAAATCTAAATTATCCATTATATTCAATTGCATGTCTTCTAAACTACCATCTTGTACAGCTCTCATTAATGTTTTGTCGAAAGCGAAGTATTCATCATTAATTCTTTTTCTTGTTAAGATCATTGTTTTTGTTGTGTTGGCCTGCGGGTCCATATCAACTGTTAGAACTTTATATCCTTTTAATGCTAAATGGTAAGATAAGTGTCTTACAATAGTAGATTTACCAACACCACCTTTACTGTTTGCTACAGTAATAGTTAACGGTCTTTTCAATTTCATATGTATCCCTCCAAAAAAACTTTTCTCCTTTTTACACATGTCCACATTTACACGAGTTCACATGTGTAAAAACTTGTTAATGCAATTATACTACCAAGCTTAAATAATATCAACATAAATTTACACATTTACACATGTCCACATTTACACAAGTTCACAAACAAAAGAGAAACGTTGATATAATAAGGTTTTGATAGGTTTATATAATTATATTTTTACACATTTACACTTGTGGACATTTACACAAGTGTAAAAATTAATTCAGTGTTAGTTTTTCAATTAATAGAAAGAAAGCGGATAACAGAAATTTACACATTTACACATTTGCACATGTGAACTTGTGTAAATGAAAGAGGTTTTGATGAAATTCTTTGTTTACAAACAAAAAAACTTGTTGTAACGTTATAGACAACAAGTTTTCTCAACGCAATTCGATTTAGTTTGATAATATACATAAAAAATTCGGAAGAATTTGTAGGATATATATAAGACACATAAACACAAAAACAAATAAAAAAAGAACGGCTGTCTATGAGACTGGAAATCTCAAGGACAGAGGAAGTAGATCTGCTGGAAACATTTCTACTTCTTGGTGAATACAATTTGCTGGAAACATCTTGTATTCCATTTACGTCACTGCTGACTCAGTGAGTAAACTTCCCAAACCGTTCTAATTAACTATGCTATTGAGATATGAAATATCTCCTATTAGTATAGTTAATTAGTGTAGATTTGTAAAGATAGAAACCCTTATTTAAGTGCATTTATAAGCGTATTTAATTATGGTTTTTTCTACCTTTTTATACAATTCGGGAAGTCTATTTATTTAGGTGAGCAGTGATATAACTGCTCACCTTTTTTTGTTGTCTTAAATTTAGTAGAAAGGAGTTCCAACATGAATACAGTACAAAAAGCTATTAATCTTATACTTCATAAAGGTTTACGAAAATATAAATCTAAAAATTCAAAAGCTGCTCTAGTATCAATTACAAACCAAGAGAAATTTGAATACAAAATGCTGAATGGTAAGAAGAATAAAAAAGGATCTATTTTTATCACTCGTAAAAAAGCTGATTTAAGCGCACCTTTTGGCACAAGAGGAGTAGTATTAACATCTGAGGAAGCTACACTGGATCATGTTGGACAAGCTTCTCACTGGACTCCTAATGTATATAATTTTGGTACATATAGTGAAAATGGTCTTCGTACAATCGTTGGGCATACGGAAAAGAACTTACAGCAAATTAATTGTTTCGTAATTGATATTGATTCAAAGTCATTCCCAATGACAGCAATCAATGATGTTGCGTTAAACGCTGGTTTTGGTGTGCCAACTATGATCCTTCAAACTACAAAGGGTTACCAAGTATATTATGTGCTAGATAAAGCAGTATATGTAACAAATAAAAAGAACTATATCGCTATTAAATCAGCAAAAAGAATCTCTCAAAACTTGAGAGAAATGTTTGCTGAAAGCCTACCACAAGTAGATTTAACATGTAATCACTTTGGCTTCTTCAGAATGCCTTCGGAAGAGAATATCATTATGTTCTTTGAGGAAAATGTATATTCTTTCAAGGAGCTGCAGGATTGGAGTAAGAGACAAGATGATAACAAAGGCAAAGAATTTTTCGCAATTCCAGGTGAAAATAACGTAATTGAAACTCCATTTTCTAAAAACAAACCTGTGGAACAGCCTAAACAGGTAGAAGAAGTGTGGTTTAAGCAAGTTATAAATTGTACGAATATAGCGCCACAACAAACAAAAGCAGGGCGTAATAATGCTATTTTCACTCTTTCATTAGCATGTTTCCAAAGTGAAGTATCAATTAAAGAAACACTAGATATGATGGATCAGTTTAATAGTAACCTGGAACAACCTTTAGATCATGTTGAGGTTAGAGGAATTGTCATGTCTGCATATTCAGGAAAATACCAGGCTGCACACAAAGATTACATTGACCGTCTACTTCAAACATATGCGACACCTGGACAAGTTAATTCGTTTAGATCACCAGCTGCATTTTGGAGAAAACATAAAAAGCAACGTGAAGATCGAGTGCGTTCTCATTGGCATGAGTGGGAAGCCGATATTATTGCTTTCCTGTCAATGAATTCTAAAAACAAACCTGTGCTATACTTTACACAAAAAGAACTATGTGAAGCGATTAATATTCCTAGAAGTACCCTAAACACTGTCCTGAAAAAGAGTAATAAAATATATAAGACTGTTGAAGGGAAAGGAAAAACTGCAAAAACAGGTTTTTCAACGATTGGAATGTTAATTTCATTTGCATTACGTGAAAAAGGGCAAAAGAGAGAGAGTTATTTAAGCTATTTAAACGAGCTGTTTCCCCAAATGGGTAATATCTTACTACAAGCAAAGAACGATAGCGCTATGGCAGAAGAAACGGTGTCATATAGCCTAATCGAAGGGCTACCAGCTGGTTAATTTTTAATTGTCCACTGTGCCAATACATAATTATATCTACGATACATGTTTCGGACAGATAGCTATAGCGTTATACGTTTAATACTTAGGGCTTTACTTATTGCTAGGGGATTATTTTTAGTTATTTAGGGTTATGTACTCTTTATGGTATGTGAAATTATTTAGACTATATTAGAAATCTATTCTATTGGTGGTGTGTTGTATGGGTAAAAATTATTCTGTAGATCGTGATAAAAAGGGACGTTATAGACACTCTTATGTATTCATGAGGGGGACTGATGTAGAGGTTAAGTTATTTGGTCATGAAGGTTTTTTAAAAGGGAAAGTTACAACAATTGAGGAATATTATTGTGTTTTAGATGTGGATGGGGATGGTGAACCTTATCAGGTAACTGTTAATTTTGCAGAAGTAAAATATATAAAGCATGAAGAGTTTGTGTCAGTTGAAGAAAGATCGCCTAATTATACACCTGAAGATAAGAAAACATCATTCGCTTTTGATATAGGGGAAAAGATAGCGTTTGCGTTTAAAGATGGTAAAGGTATGAAAGGATTTGTATTGTCTGAGGGAGCTTATTATCTGTATATCAAAACAGAGAAGGGTAATTTCTGTACGATTATGAAGAGTGCTTTATCTTATATTTTACATGATAAACACACTGCTTTATTAGAGACTAATGATTTTTATACTGAGGAAATGAAAGCAGCCGGTTATAGTAAGCCAACTGAATATGTTTTTTCTGTAGGGGATGAAATTACAGTATTTTTTGCTAATGGTAAGAGTGTGACCGGTGTAGTGCTTGATGAAAGTAAGTATTGGGTATTATTACAGTCTGAGAAGCTTCAAATTACCGTTTTAAAAGGCAGTTATTCTTATTTCAAGCATCAAATCTATGAGAATAAACCGTTTTTATACCAGGCTAATAAGCGGTTAAAAAAGGAATTGAAGAAGTAGGATTTTAATTCCTTTTTTCTTGAAATGTAACACTTTATGAGTATAAGAATATCCTCTAACTTTTAATGTAATGTAAAATTAGTAAATTAGGTGGATAGTGTATGCTGTGACCTCTATGTTTGGGGGTCACACATCTATCAATTAACATATATATGCATAATTGCATAATAAAACAATGGGAAAAATAGTATAATATGGTGATGTATTTTATATATTTTTTGGTAATCTAATAGTTACATAGCGATATATAAACATATAGAATTTACGCTATTGGTTTTTTGGGGAAATTTTCACGTTACATGTCGTATTAATCGATGATAGGAACGAAAAGTCTCTGTTCCAGAAGGGGCGCAATAGTTATGGATCATAAGGTAAAAATGGAAGATGAAGAATCAAAAAAAAAATTTGCGAGATTTTTAGCTGAACTTATTAACGATATAGATTTTCAAAAGAGAAACCAGGAAGACGTTGCTAAAGAGATTGGCATTACTCCAGGAACATTTTCGAAGAATTTATCAGGAAAAAATCAATTTGGATTTTGGAAGTTAATTAAGTTACTGGACATATTATACGAGAATGACATTAACAAAAAGCGTAAGATGTTATGTGCCTTTTGTTCAGTTACAACAAGTAAAAAGAATCTAAGAATTGCTATGGAGTATGCAAATGCTAAAGGTGATCTACTGTTATTGAAATTTATTGTAGACCAGGAAAAGAACTCATCCCTTGCGATGAATCGAGAATGGGCATATGTATATGAATTAGTATGGCAGCGCAGCAGCGGTGTCATTGCAAAACAAGAATTGTTGGATAGACTTGAAGATCGTAAAGGTAGCAAAGTCATTAAAACAAAGGAAATGAAGATCTTATATGGCATATTAACTTGCTATACTATGTGTGATTTAGAAACATACACCTCATTATTCGAATATGCTGACGTCTTACTACCAAAAGTTGATGATATTTCCGATAGTTTTATTAAAACAGCTTATTTAGGCAGAATAAAAGAATGCTTGTCTTTTGCATATTTAGTCCAGGATAAACTCGAAAATCTTAGAAATACATGCCATGAGATTTTGGAACTAGAAGATCCTGAGTGTTGTTTTAATCTTTTAAGAGCTTCAGCTCTTGTGTATCTAGCGGAATCGTTTACTTTTGATTGCTACGAAAGTGCATCTAAGTATATAAAAGAGTCCCTGGAACAATTAGAGCCATATTACTTTGAAAGAGAGAAACAAAGACGACAAGAAATTCTTAATACGTTTGCATTTATTAAGCTAGTTAATAAAAAAGATTTGGATAAAATCAAAATCTTTCATCCTGCTGAGGAGTCTTTATTAGAGATCATTAAGGGAAATCACAAAAGTGCAGTTACTATTCTTAATGATTTAGAAAAGAAAAATGGATTTTTAACTCCAATGCAATATTGTTATTTGGGAATAGCGAAGAATGATATTACTTTAATCGAAAAGTCGATTGCGCTATTTGAGTGCGCTGGTAATAGGTTCTATTGCAAGTTCCCTAAAAAAATGGTGGTAGAATTTAATAAAAATGGTATAATATATGAGGGTGGTGCTATATGAAGAAATTATTATTTGTATTAACAAGTATAGTTCTTGCGGCAGGAATTATTTATACTGCTGCTGGTAGCAAAGAGCAACCAAACAATATAGTTAAAAAAGATTCAGAACAATTAGTAGCTAGAATGGGAGATCCTGGTGGCGGAATCGGGTAACCTTTAAATAATTTGAATGCGATTGTCTCAATAGAGGCAATCGCATTCGTTGTTTTTAGGGATATTTCCTAAATATCGAATTTGAAATACGTGAAATCATTGTGAATTATTCACAAACTATGATTATCACCTGAATCTTAATTAATAAACTATATTTGGATAAAGCAATTTGCTATCGTCAAAATGTGAAATCAGTGTTAAAATGAGAACAAGTGTTCTAAAAATTACGTTTAATTTTTTAGTTATTTTAAAATTTAAC
>NZ_JH414717.1:48629-73569 GCF_000238655.1 Bacillus sp. 7_6_55CFAA_CT2
CCAAGTTATCTGATGTACTGATAACATAGGATTTTCCGAAGATTTATGATATGTAATTTGGTTAGATGTTACAATTTTTAAGAAAATATGGATTGACGATATTGTTCAATAGTTGTAATCTTGTTTGTGATAGATTGTTTGTAAGAACATCTAACAAGCGAACTACTAACAATTACATAGTACATGGGCAGAAAGCAATAAGAGTTGGCGCTCCTATTACTTTCGACCTTCTTAAAACAAATCAGGTGTTTTAGAAAGGCCGCCCACTTTGATGAAGCATAACTAGATGCAACATCAATAATATTATACTGTTTCGTGTGTTTATACAAGGGTATACTTGCGCGATTTTACTGGCAAATATTATTGATTTTGTTCGGTTATTCTTCAAGAAGTGGTTCTTCGGATATGAGGAAAAAGGCGTAAACTAAAGCACATTAGTTTACGCCTTTTTTGTTTCTTTATCCGTAGACTGCATTGAAAATTTTATAATGCTCGCCTTGAAATTTGTTTTAAGAGTTATGTGATTCTTGGTTGAGTTGAAAAACTTGTTGTTAGATGAACAGCAGATCCTGAGAAAATCGGCTGTTAAATATAAAAATTAAAGATTGGAGACGATGTTCATGCGTGCAAAAGAGTTTAGCAAAAAAACACATAGTTTAAAAGTTGTACAAGAAATGGATACTGGTGCTTTAGTAAGAAAAGCACATTCAATTAGTACTTTTCAAGGACAAGAATATATCGTTTTAGATAATGGCAATCTGTATAATCCAATGCAAAAACGTGAAATTCCGTTAGCAAGAGTATTTAGGTACATCAAATGTGTAAGAAACAGTTATGGCGTTATAATCGCAAAGAAATCAAATACTAGTGCGAAATTGATGGAAGTTAAATTTATCAAAAAATCAAAGCAAGTTAGCTAATAATACAATATTTGATCATTTAATTGTGCATGAAATATAAATGCACCAGGGATCATTTGAAGTTTTGGAGTCGATAAGGAATGTTGTTATGAGGATTTAATCCTATCAAATAATTACTTTCTTTTAGTTTAAGATGATCCCGATTGTCCTTTGAAAATTGTATATAGATGCTGGGGGAGTGCCACGACCACTATTTGCCACTCCATTTCGTGAATAGGGAGAAGAAATACACGAATAAACCCTGAGGGTCATAAGTACCGCTTGTAAGAAAGCAACTAGTGGTGGTCTATCTTGTAGGACATTAAGCTCTACAAATTACTTAAAGGTTTGCTGTACATTAGATCATAGTTAGATCATAGCGCCATGACGGATTATTCCTGAGCGATTGACTGTACAATCATACCTTTAGCGAGTGGGCGAAACGAGACTAATCGTCACTTTTGTTAAATGAAGAATCTCCTTCTTGCATTTGCAAATGTATAAATATAGACCTTTAATTTTTAATCATTTTAGGATTGAAAAGAGTTTTATGTAGAATTAAGCTGATCAAATATTAAATTGTATAAGAGGTAGCTTGTGAAAAAATTATACGAGCTGCATTTAAAGGGAGTAAGAAAATGAGAAAGGAACACCGTGAAAGGTATGTAAAAAAATTGCAGGTGTTATAACAGCAAAAAGGAAATATCCTACGGGATATTTTGTTGTAGGAGAATATGATTTAGGTTTAGAATTTCAGAAAGAAATGGTAGATACGTTAGATCATAACGACGTAGTGAGCTGCCATTTAGATTTTAATAAATATGATAGTGAAGCTGATTGTATTATAGCCTTGAAAAGAGCCAAGAAGCATTTAGGTGAAAGTAGAGAATCAGAAAAGATGCAGATTTTAGTTATTACAGCATTTGATCGTCTTA
This sequence comes from Bacillus sp. 7_6_55CFAA_CT2, assembly GCF_000238655.1. Taxonomy (NCBI): domain Bacteria; kingdom Bacillati; phylum Bacillota; class Bacilli; order Caryophanales; family Bacillaceae; genus Bacillus; species Bacillus sp. 7_6_55CFAA_CT2. Next base: position 50,464 of record NZ_JH414717.1, read on the forward strand.
CTAAAAAGTATATGGATGCCGTAAAACAATTAATTGGCTGTAAGGATATTGGTATTAATCTATTGATTAGCGCAAATATACCATTGGTTCATATAGTTGGTTTAACTGAATACATGATTACTTTCGATTCAGCAGCTAAAGTCTTATCGGAATTTTATCGCTATAATACACAACAGGTCATTTGTTCACTATACAATGAAACTTTAGCTCGAAATAGTAGTAGAGCTTGGAGGTGAGTGAGCTGAATGTTAACGCAAAGGCAAGGAAAATCCTGAAGAGTAAAAGTATTAGCGTTGGTCTATTTGACTTAGATGAACGTTATAGTTTAGGTGAAAAAATTAACGTTTTTTGTAATAGTATGAATGCAATTTATACGTTTACAGTGATTAATATAACATTGGTTCGAAAAACACATTGGGTTGTACATTTAAAGTGAGATCCATTGTGTTATAGCGCCATGAAAATAAAAGGGTCTCACATGTTGATATGATGATATAATAATATAGTTACTATCAATAGAATGGGGAGAAGAGACCATGTTAAAAAACATGAAATTATTATCGGTTTTATGTGTCTTTATAATCACAATACTTTCGGGTTGTAGTGATAATTCACTAGCATTTAAAAAAGGTGAAAAGTATAAAGAAAATGATGGATCAACATTCATAGAAATAGTTGAAGAAAACGAATGGAAGATGCATCGTAGTAAAGATCGACCTAACGAATATGCTTTGTACAAAGTAGAGGAAACAGAATTTAAGGCAGGGAAATACGCTGTTGTATCAATTTCATTAAAAGAGAAGTTTGGTAAAAGTGATCCTTTACGACTTGCTAATGGTGGAGAAAAACATTTAGTTTCACCTACTGAGAATGGAATTTCTACTAAAAGAGTTGATTTATCATCAGATAACTATTGGGAGAATTTCCAAAAAGAATTTAAAGCAGCTGATGATAAAGAAGCTTTCCTAAAAAAATAGCTGAAGGTAAAACTCGTAAGTACGAAAAAACAAATTAAATTAAATGTAATAGTGAGAGTGGAATCATTTTAATGATTCTGCTCTTTTTTATTGTCAAAAGTAGGGGAATGGGAGGTAAGGGGATATGATTGGCCGAGATCAAATGATATTACCAGCTATGATAACTTTTATGGTTTTAATGATTTTGTTATTTGATGCATCACTTTCATTCATCATGATTCTTACAGGAAAGACAATGTAGTAATGGAGAACGTTAGAGCATTTATAAAAGATGCCTGTTTGTGGTTGCTGGTTTTGGTTTTAACAACTTTAACCTGGATAGGAATTGAAAAAATAGTGATTACCATGATATTAGATTAAATTTATTTTTTGTTTGCAAACTCTTTTTGCATGACCACAAGCTAAATAGAAACGGGGTGTTAGTTTGAGGGAACTTGATATGAGTAAGCTGGTCATTGGTAGTACAAGTTCTGGAAAAGGAAAAGATTTTTCTGTTCTTTTTAAAATTCTAATAAGAGAAAAGAAAAATTTAGTAGTAATAGATCCATTAGATAAATTGAAACATTTATATCCTAATAAAGAAAAACAAGGCTATCGTATTTTAAGGTATGTTTTAGAAAAAGAAGATGTCTTGCAGCAAGTAGAAATGGATTTGTTGAATTCAATAAAAGAGAAAGTTCTAATCCATGTAAGTTTTCCTAAGGCATTTTCTAATAACAAGGAAAATAATAGCCATCTTGTTTTAGAATTTTTAAGTATAGTAAAACGAAATAAAGGTGTAGAGTGGGAAAAGAGAGATTCGTTAGAATTGTTTCTTATGGAATATGAAGGTTATGCATCCCCTCAACTTAATGATTTTTTGAGATTTGAGTCGTATTAGAAGAGTAGATTCCTGGGAACTGCTCTTTTTTTATTTACCAAGATTAGCGATAAACAAAGTATATTGAGTATTTTCAGTATGTTTTGTTTGTAATTAATCGATTAATTACATTCTAAATAAAAAATGGGGTGTTAATATGACAAGGCTTGGTAAGGTTGAAAAGGCTGTTGAAATTGTAGTTGAAGAAATACATGAACAGGAGAATGTAAATACTGCTATCGTTGGTTCTACAGGTACTGGAAAAGATTTTTCCTTTATATTGCCTAACATCCTGTTAGAAGATAGGAAAAATTTAATAGTAATAGATCCATTAGATGAACTAACGATAACAAATTTATATCCTTTTAAAGAAAAACAAGGCTACCGTATTTTAAAATATACTTTAGAAAAAGAAGATGCCTTACAGCAAGTAGAAATGGATTTTTTGAATCCAATAAAAGAAAAAATCCTGATTCATGTAAGCTTTCCTAAGACGTTTTGGGATGGGGCGGAAAGAAACAGTCGTCTCGTTTTAGAGTTTTTACAAATTGTGAGAAGAAGACAAGGTGAAGAGTGGGGAAAGGGAAACTCGTTACATCTATTCCTTATGGAATATGAAGGTTATGCATCTTCCAATTTTAATATTATTTTAGGGTTGTTACCTGGATATAAAATTAGTACTACATTAAGTGTGAAGCATGTGAAAGGTTTAGATAATGGTATTTTAGATAATTGCCATTACGTCCTTTATAAAAGGCTAAAGGATGCAGAGACAGCCGAATGGATTGCACATAAGTTGAAGAATTATCAAGTAGATTTCCAATCGAAAATACTTGGCACAGATTTATTATTTTTACCGTTAACGGCTGATATTCTAATGAATTTACCTCTTGAAACGGGACTATTACATAAAAGATGTGGGGATTTTTCTTATAAAAATCATCCCTGGGTGAAAATTGTAGAAACTTATAATACTGAAGAAATTTTAGGTAGACCTTTATATGATAAAGTATAAAAGTTTTAAAAGAGCAGATTCCCAGGAGCTGCTCTTTTTTAGTAGTTGTATATAAGAGTGGAGATAGTGCTTATATGTTCCCCTTCTCCTTATATTTCGTGCTATCTCTACTCTTATGTACATCTAAAACATTTTAAACAAGGAGAGGTGCAGAACATGTTTAAAAAGAAGAAGATAGATCCTATTGAATTTTTAGTATATGGTAAGAAGGATTTTGATAAGTTACCTATTGAAATTTGCTTGTATGCTTTAGAAAAAATCAAACAGCATCAAGAATTTGTCGCAGTTAAAATAGATATTGGTATTTTAGGAAGAAAAATAAACATAAATACAGCTGAAATAAAAATCGATGCGCTAAATAAAAAGGAATGGATAGTACGTTTTGGTGAATATGATGTGTTTTTATATGATAATTTTATTGCAAGTACACCTGTTAATTTTAAATGGATCAATGAAAAACAGTTTGAAGTTAAGTTTAGTCAAAAAATAAGTGATTCTTCAAATGTTTATGTTAAATTTTACGGTGATATTGGGAACTTAACAAAAGAAAACTATTTTGCAGGTTAAAGTGGTGTTGTAAAAGAGCAAATCCTAAAGGGACTGCTCTTTTTTTTAACATTTGTATATAAAAGTAGAGGAGTTGTTTTTATTGGTAAAAGAACCATTAATAACAGAATCCGAATTAGTTAGTTTAAAGCATAATTCCGAGAAAGAAAAACAAGTGGTGCTAGAAATCTATAGAATTGCCTTTGAAAATTTTTTAGAAAAAAAGTTTACTAATAAATTCCTTACAAAAAAAATTAGAGAGCAAATGAATAGAGGATATGATTATTTAGCGATAAGCCTACTGAATTGCGACATTATGCGGAATCGTACTAGTTTCAATTTCAAGTATATGATTGGAGAAACATTTTCGAATTTATTTTGGTGGTTTTTCTTTAATCGTGTAGTTATTAAACGGAAGTTTTGGAAGTATCGCAAAGAGGTACAAAGTATTGTAGGTCTTTTTAGGGAAAATGAAATTATTCAACTTAGTATGGAAGAAATTGTAGAAGAAGTGATTTATAAGAGTGAAGTTTTCCTGAAAATAATTGATGATCTAGAGAAATCAGGATTAAGAATGAGTGTGAAAGTTGATGGGGAAATCTTTATCTTACTTTTAACATGGGGGAAATGGATAGAGACGGACAATGAAGAAAATAATGAAAATTTAATTTTGGGGCAATCAACTAATGGAAAGTCAAGTGCTGCTAGTGAACAAAGAATTTTGAAAGATTTAGAAAAGCAACGAGAGCAAGGTTATAGCATACATCCACTTTATGTTGATCCAACAAACGGAGATAAAGAAAATAAAGAAAAATAGAAAATGTAAGAAGTGCCAGGGCAAAGGTTTTATGTTCGGTAAAAATTACATAATAAAAGAAGGTTCTTTTGGGTATGAACAGCATGAATATGGTATTGAAACCTGTACTAATTGTTTTGGGAAAGGTGTGAAGTAGAATATGGTGTATAACATTTTATTTGCACTCTTTGGGGGATTATTTATATTTGGGATAATTTATGGTTTTTCCCCTAATCCTAATAAATCTGATGTTAGGCAAATAATTGGTTTTGTATTAATGATATTCGGTTTAATCGGTCTTGTGGTTACATTGCGTTTATTTTCTAACGATATAAGTGAAAATATCAAAGAAAATAATCAAAAAATTGAAATGGTAAAAGAACAGGTAAAATACAACGAAAAGAAACAAAATGAATTGTTAACAGAGAAGTTTAAATTACCAATTACAGACATCTTAATAGAGCAAATTCCAAAGACAGAATACTACAAAGTAACAACAAATGAAGGGATTTATAAAGTAGCATATGCATATGATTCTGATGATAGGATTATAGGTTTTAAGGAATTTAGGCAAATTATATCTGCAATAAGTAAGGAGAGTAATCATGAGCAAGGAAGTAACAATTAAAATTAATGAAAAAGGTTGGGAAATGCTCGTTCAAGTCGGGGAGAACTTATATGAAGAGAAAGGTGTTATGCAGAAGTTAAATGATGCTTTAAATGTAAAAGGTGTGTTAGACGAGGATGCTGAATGGATGTCAGATCCTTTGTTTCAAATACTTAGTGAAAACTTCTTTTGCTATCAAGTAGCAAATGCTTTAATAAAAAGCTAGTAGGAGGGTGAATGTTTTGAATGCGGTAGAAAGAGAGAATAAGATAAGCAAACTAAAAAGTGAAATCAATAATATATGGATATCTCTAGCAATAGGAAGTGTTTTTTATCTTTTAGGATGGTTGTGTTTAGAACCAATGCTGAAAGAATTGGCAAATTTAGGAGGGGTTGAAAATAAACCATTAGCCTATGTTCAAAAAATGTTTTTTGATTACGCCATGGTTGGTATGTTTTGGATAGGGTACATTATAGGACTTATAGCTATTTTTAAGAAAAAAAGTGAAATTAGGAGATATAAAAAAGAAAAAGATACTACTTCAAAAATTAATATACAAAAAGGTGATATAAATCAATATGAAAAAGGGGATAGAGATACGATGAAACGAGTATTTAACCAAAACAACAAAGTTTTCACTAATAAAACGAGAAGTAAAGGAAGTCCAATACGTTCATACAATGGATCTACTCGTTCTGCTAATAGTATAGAAAGTAATAACATAGCTTTAGGTGATGCATTAGAAAGTTCAATTTATTCAACAGGGAATGATAACGACTGCTCTTCATCAAGTAGTTCAAACTATCATAGTTCCGGTTCAGATTATTCATCATGTAGTTCAAGTTATAGTAGTTCCAGTTCAGATTATTCATCAAGTAGTTCCAGTAATGATGGTGGTTCAAGTTGTGATTAATTTTCTATGAAATTAACAAAGTATAAAACTTGTACTAACGAGAGCAGCTCCTTCAATGGCTGCTCTTTTTCTATTGGGACAGATTAGCTATAAACAAAGTATATTGAATGTTTTCAGTATATTTTGTTTGTAATTAATCTTAAAAAAGGAAAGGCAATTTAAGAAATTAGGGAAGTAGGGATGAAGATATGAATAAGAAAAAAGCATTAATAAGTTTAGCGTATGCTATGGCGCTATATAGCTTAGTAGGATGTTCGAATGCTGCCAATACAGGTACTATGGCGGCAGAGAAAGAAAAGGCTGCTACAAGTGAAAATAAAGAAGTTACAAACACTGAAGAGAATTATGAATTAGGTGAAATTAAGATTACAAATAAAGAACGAAATAAGGAATCAAGAATAGAAGTTGTAGAAGCTCATATTGTGGATGATGGTAAACAAGGACTAGATCCTCGTAATACAGCCTTACAAGAAGTAATCATTTTACATGATAAGGGTGAAGGGTGTAATTATCTATACACCTATAGTTCCAGCAGTACAGGATCGGGTTCAGCAACAATGAACAAGTTAGAGTGTGGGAAAAAGGAGTAAATAACAATTAAGGGGAGAGTAAGTATGAAAATAAAAGAAACAGATTGCAAATATACGTATTGGGAAGAATCAATAAAAATGTTTTATAAAAAACAAGAATGGCAGCGGAAAAGAGAGCAAGCTATTAAAGAAAAACGGGAAGGTAAGTAGCATGGATTCGCAAACAAAGAAAAATACGAAATCAATAAAAGGATTAATTAAAATTATAAGCATAAGCATACTAGTTGGTGGATTTTTAGTTTATATAGGGCTTGGTGTTAATGAATATTTGGATAAAACCAATAAGATGATTGCTATAAAAGAAGAACAGACTCAAAAAAATATAAAGATAGCAGAAAAGATGATTGAAAAAGAATTAAATATTAGTAGTAAATATTTCAAAATGGTTGGTATACAACCATTTTTACTTGGGGAAGTAGAAGTAGAGCTAAACGCTAATACGGAAGCTTCTTGGATAGAAAAGGATTTAACTTGTAAGGTGCAAGTAAATGGCGAGAATTATAGCGTTATTTTTGAAAATCAAAAAGTAGATGCTAAAAATGAAGAACTAGAAATGTATGAGCCAATAAAAATTAACAAGATTATAAAGGAGCAGAAATAACATGTCAGCTGATAACAAAAGGTTTGGTGTATATGCAGATGGAGTACTTATGTACAGCTTTGATGATGTTTTGGAAGCTTATGATAAGGCGAAATATGTAACAGAGATTACAAAGATACCTTGTGAAGTTAAAGTTCTATCTAGAAGTAAGGTAATAAATCTATTAAGGCAAATAAGAGAAAATAAAGCGATTATAGAACCGTTCCCTCAGTTTATTGGATTAGATGTATGGCTTAAAGAGTTTCATGACTTATTTCCCCGTTGTAATGAAGAAGGAAAATACTCACTTCAAGTTTTTACTGATAGAGAAAAGGATAGGGATGATGAATGTTTTGTTGGTATATCTTATGGTATAAAGTTGGTAAAAGATGAAGAAGTGAAATGGAAGAAAATTATTATTCAGGGGCATGATTCAGCGCTTGTTAGTGACATAGCAAATTTTTATCGTGCTATTCCCTTACAAGTATGTAATGCCATAGCGCTATATTTTCAGCAGGGTATTTATAAATGGACAAGTATTGAATGTAAAATAGTATATGATTTTAAAATGTTTAATAAAGAAGCTTTTGAGTACAACCCTTCAGATTCTTCTGTAAAAAGGTACATTTTTGATAAAGAATATGGAGATAAAATATCAACAACATTAAGTGGATGGCGATAGAATATGAAAAAGATAATAGGCGGGGTATTACTAAGTGTTGTATTATTGGGAGCTTGCCAGGATTCGAATGTAGGGGCAACGGAGAGGGATGAAAAAGCAAAAGAATACCTAGGGGAACAAAATGAAATGCATGTATTCGTTGATGAAGAAACGAAATGTGAGTATTTATATGAAACTAGAGGGCAAGGGGGAATGACGATAAGATTAGATCAATACGGAAAGCCAAAGGGATGTAAGAAGATTTCTAAGCAAGAAAGCAACTAAGTTGTAAAGGAGAATTGTTAATGTCAGTTTGTAATGAAGGAATTCATGAGGATTATACTTATGGATTCCTTTTTTATTCTAAAAATAAAAGAATTGTTTTAGATGATGGAAATCAAGAATATCCAATCGATGCAGCAGAAGTACTACTGGAACAAGAATATGTGTTTATAGATGAATTAATGAAGCTTGATCCAATAAAAATACCTGGGTTGAGAGCAAGAATTAAATTACAAGCAAATTAAATAAAAATCAAAAGTCTATCAATTATTATATGGTAGGCTTTTTAGTTTTATTTAAAAACATGGCGCTATGTCGTTATTATTCAATTGAAAGGAAGGTTGTTATGAAAGAAAAAGCTAGAAGTCCAACATTCTGATATTGGGAAATCAATATTAGAAAGGAATTGAGCGCCAATGAAGTTTAAAAAAGGATTTGCTTTAGCCGTATTGCTACTATGCTTCATTACTTTCTTTAGTAAAGGGACAGGAGTAAAGGCAGCATATCCTAATGACATAATAAATCCAGGGGCATTAATCGATTCTAACATTGCAACAGTTGTTGGTGAAGATACGAGAATTAACGCTAAATATAAATTCTATGCGGAATTTATAAAAGACGTTACTACAGTTGAAACTTTCGGGAATGCAAATTGGGAATTAAAATGGAGTCCTTCAGAGGGGCAAGATTTTCTATCATTTATACCTACAAACGATAACCAAAAAGGACAAGTAGGTGTTATTTATCGAAAAGTTGGTAAGTTTAATGGGAAATGGATAGATTTAAAGATAACAGTTGATAATTGGGACAGTTACTCAAATCAGAAGGGGAATATTTCCTATTCACCTAAAGGCATTAGGCATGCGACACAAAACTATAGATCTGTTACACAAACATGGCAGTTTATGGACAATGAAAGTGGAAATGTCGTGTCGTTAGATGGTTACCTTACATTTGCTGATATTGATGTAAGACAAGGAATACGTCTTAGTGACAGTCAAATTAGTGCTTTAGATGGATTATATGCAACCAATGATAGATGGCTAAAGCATGAATATAATAATGGTTTGCATTCAATTTTTGATTCTACGAATAATAATGTTTTTCCCGATGGTTTACCAACTAACAATCCATTATATTCTCAATTTCCATATAATCATGACAAGTTTACTAATCTGACAATTACTTTTAGTAATACTTCGAAGATTACATTTGATTGGACAAGGGCCTTTATTGGAAAGTGGGATAGTCCTACTATAAACCCTGACTTTAACCAACTAAATGACGTTCAGGTTTTCTTCACTACAGGGAAAAAACTAGCAAGAACTGAAATTCTGAAACCTGAAAAGTATATTAGTGTTTCTTCAGATGAAAAATTACTTACGGAGAATGTATTGAATTCTTATAAACAGAAGTTTTCGTATCATTTAATACATCAAGTTCATGATGAATACAAGGAACATTATTATGAGAATTACGAGATAAAGGACAGTATCCCTGAGGGATTGAACATTGAATCCATTAGTATTCATGATGAAGAAGGAAATGATGTTAGTGAATTTTTCAATAATAACAGTAATGGAAATACAGTGCTATTTAAAGCTAAGTCAAATGCTTTAAAGAGTAGTTCATTTTATGGAAGAACATACAAGGTAAAAATTGATGTTGTACCTTCTAAGATCGAAACTTTAAATAAGTTGGTCAAGAATGATGTTGTTGAATGGGTTAATAAATTATCTGTTACTGTAAATAAAGTTGTTAATACATCTAATACTGTTTCAACTAAGTTATACAAAAGGAACGTTGATGTATGGCATTTAGATAAGATTAACAATGAAGTATTAGAGCATACAACAGATAAGAAGTTCGATGGAGAAGATTATTCTTATTCTACAAAAGATACCTTTAAAAAGGAGAAATTGAGCTATACACCCGCTCCGGTGGAAATAAAAAAAGGAACGGTCGCTGGTGAAAATGTGGAATTGAAATTTTACTATCATCTTCCTTTTTTAGATGTAAATATGAAACACATTCAGATCTACACTGCAAATGCTAAAAAAGGATTGCCAGTAAAGTTTGATATAACAAAAACTTTTCCCTATGGCGTTAATATCCCTGAGGTTTCTTCTAAGAAAGTGAAGATTGAATTGTTTAAAAAAGGCTCTAATCAGGCATTGATTTCAAAAGAATTTATATTGAAAGACATACCCGATCATATTGGTGACTGGATTGTACCAAAAGATGGATTGGAAAAAGATAAGCATAACAATTACATTGTAAAGATTTCGGGTATAGATAAGGTTGAAATTACATCTAGTATTCCTGAAATTGATACAGATGGTTACACTTCTTCAGAGAAAAGTATCGATGCGGATGTTCAAAAGGATAAGAATTTAGTTTATAAAGGTGTTGTAATGACTGAACGTGAAGCCCGTAAGGAAATGGAGCATCATTATGAATCGTTAACAATTCCACTACAAAAATTAGAAAAACTAAAAACAGGCTATGGATTTGATTTGAAAACGAGTGCCAACTATAAAAATGATCTAGCAATTCCTTATGAAATTAAAATGAAAGCCCTAGTGGATAATAGGTTAATTGACTCGTATTTAGATTACGAGAAAAAACAAGGTAAAGCGATTATACCACTAGATCAAACTAGTAAAAGGATTAGCTTAGACAAGAAGAATAGTGATTTTATATTTGAATTGCCACACGTTAATGTGGAGGAGAAATCAGGTGCTTTATTTACGGATCAACAAGTAAAGAATCATGATTCACGTATTAAGCATGGTTTGAAAGATGGAAAGCGTAAGTTATATGCTCCAATATGGGCTGAATTAGGTGATTATAGTGTTTATTTGACATCTAGTGAACCAATTGGAGTAAATCAAATTGATTTTGGAATTGCTAACTCTTTAAAACTATATGCATATATGTATGGAACGATTGGATCAGAAACAATCAAAGATGATGAATTACTTCTAGAGCCTGTAGATCCTAAAAATCCTTTCCCAAACGGTAAACCTTCTGATTGGTCAGATGAAGATATTGCTTGGTTAAAGCGATAGGAAAGGAGTGAGAATACATGAATGTCCTCACTTATAATTCGGCCAAGAAACAAATTATCTTTATGGCACTATACTTCGTAATTACAGGAATCGTAATTCGTTTAATTGGATATTCGTTGGAAGGCAGCCTTTCCACTTTTACACAAGCAGGAATCGGAAACTTACTTTCAGGTAACTTATCATTGGGTGATTTATTCCATTTTGACTTTAACTTTGATACAAGTCAATTTGATGGATATAGCTTTAATATGTGGATTGTCGCTATTAAAGACAAGTTTCATAGTTTTATAAATGATTTGATGCCTACTACGTTGGGTGCGGTTAACGTGCTTATGTTGAATAAATACTTAACCGTAGAGAGAGCTATCAAATTAGGAATTAGGTTGTACTAAAAAAATAATTGGGTAAGGAAAGAGACGTAATTTTAGAATTACGTCTCTTTTTTATATAAAAAAACAAAAGTTGAGAGGATGTTGTAAAAATGTTAGATCAAAATACGGATAGAACTTGGTGGATGATTGGTGCAGTAGTAGTAGGAGCGATTTTAATTTTGGCAGCAAAAACCGCTTATCCTGAGGTGTTTCAAAGTGTTATTACGTACTTCAAAAGCACGCTTACAAGTGTCAAATAATTAACTAGTATGTATATGCTAAGTGAATATCTAACAAGCATAAAAAAAGGAGGAATAGTTCCTCCTTTTGCTTGTAAGAAAGGAGAAAAAAGTTGAAAGACTATCCTTTCGTAATGATGTTATTAATCTTTGGTCTCTTTATGACTGTAATAGGTGGTTATTACTATCAGCAAAATTTCTCAACAGATTCAGTTATTCAAGGAATGACTGAAACCGTAAGATCAAGTGCAATTGCTAACGCAGATAATAGTTCACGTGTTCAAAGCGGAGAATTATTTATTTCAAAGCCAGGATTTGAAGAGGATTTCAAAAAACGTATTAACTCGAATAATCTTGTGAAAATCAAAAAAGATGCTAAATACGAGTTTAAGTATCGTGATAATAAAAATGGTTCAACAAAAGCCATTAGGGTCATTATTCAAGATGGGAATAAAACGTATCAAGCTACATGTAAAGTGAATATAGCTGCATCTTAGAAGAAAGGAGAAGAAAATGTTAGGAATAAAAAAGCCGGTAACAAAAAAGAAAAAACAAGGATTTGAATTTAATCCTAAAAATCTTCAGAGGATTAAAGAAGATTTGAATACCAAGCATGCAGAGTTAGTAATTGATGCGTTACTTAATGAAGAATCACGTAAAAAAATTAAACATATTATTCAAAACGATTATGCAGTTATGTTTGTGGATTATGACGATGACAAAGATATAGCGGAATATGTTGTGTCTGAGATTATTGGGACAGGCGTGATTGAGAGACTCATTAAAGAACGCCCTGATATTACTGATATATCCTATAATGGAAGTCATTTAATAGTGGAGTCAAGTGATTACAAAGGGAAATATGAGAATTCTGATCATATTATTTCAGAGGAATATATTTCTCGTGTAATTCAAAAATTTGCAAATGCTGTAGGGACAGAATTTGTTCCTAAGAAGCCAATTTTTGATGGGGTTTACGGTTCAATTCGTATTAATGCAGTGCATTCCCAAAATACAGTTGGTAATTCAACAATGTCATTAAGGATAGTACGCCCTCGATTAGCATTGAACGAGGAGAATTTTGCTACATTTGCACCTGAATTTATGCTTGAATTCTTTAAAGTACTTATGATTAGTAGAAATAATATTTTAATCTCAGGAGAAACAGGGACAGGGAAAACAGAGTTTTTGAAGCTGCTATTCTCCTATATTCTGTTTGATCATAAGGCAGTTATGATTGAAGATGTACCCGAAACGCATGTTAAACAATTATTTCCTGATAAGGATGTATTAAGTTGGTTAACTGGACATGGTGTAACAGTTACTGATTTAATCAAAGCTGCACTAAGAAATAATCCACGCTGGATTATGATTTCTGAGCTTCGTGGTAAAGAGACTTATGAAGCAATTCAAGCGGTATTGTCGGGACATCATGTAGTAACTTCTCTACATTCAGTGGATGCTGAGACATCGCCTAAGAGACTTGTTAATATGTCTAAAATTGGTTATCAAGTCGATGAAAAATCTCTAGAAGAAGATATTCTGCGTTATTTTGGTTTTGGTTGTCACATTAAGAGGGTAGTGATAAAAACAACTGGCGAAAATGGTGTGAAAATTAATCGAGTTATTCGCTATTTAGCAAAGGTAGTCGAATATTCACATGAAGGATGCAGAATGGTATTTGAACAAAAATATAAAAATGGTAAGTTTACTTACTCAACTGGAAGTTTATCAGAAGAATTTTATGAGCGTTTAGCTGAAGCTGATTTGAATTATGAACTTCCACAACATACAGATGTATTTGCAGGTAAAGATGGTTTGTTAGTAAGAAGATAAGAAAGGAGAATGTTAAAGAAAGGAGGTATGAAGCTTGAAAGTATCAACTTTTAATGCAAAAACAAGAAAGAAAAAGTTTGTTAATGCGGATGAAATAAATGCTATAAAAGTAGCTTATGGAAAACCGTTAGAAAGAAAGGATTATCTGAGATATGGATTAATTCCAGGTTTGATTGCAGGCGGTTTTTCATTTATTTTGCTGTATTATTGGTGGGTATCTTTGATCATAGGGTTTATAGGTGTTTTATATGGACTAAAGGTATTAATGCCAAAAAATATTCAACGGGTTTACGAACGATTGTCATTTAACGAGAGAAACAAGTTCGTTAACAATATGACTCAGATTCTTACAAATGATAGTAACACCTTGCTAATTGCTCTAGGACGAGCAAGTAATCGGGCAGGGGGAGAGCTAAAGAAAGACCTGAAAGTATTACAAGCGAAGTTAATGGGGGCAGATCATGAGCAAGTGCTTCATGCTTTCAAAGAGCTTTCTAATAAATATCGTGATGATATTATATTTGTTCAGTATTTAGAGCAGATAGAAACGGCTGCGTTAGAAGGTAGAACAAATGTAGATACGTTGAAAGACATAAAATCATACCACAATGAAATGAAGGAGAAAAAAGAAGATTATCAGAGGAAGAAAGACGGTCATTTAAAGGATATGAAAATGCTATGTGGCTTAGTGGTGTTTTTCATTATCGTCATTGCAATATCATTTAGTTTTGATACTTTTCTTCAGGCGTTTGCAAGACATCCGATTGGCTGGGGTACTTCTGCGATCTACATGTTATTAATGGTTTTCTTCTCTAAGTCTTTTGCTACCTATTACTTTGATGACTCGATATTGGAGGTAAAAACATGAGGATAGTAGCAGCGACTAATACGAAAAAAATACGATATAATCGATTGTTAGCAGAAGAGAAGCTATATGACATGCTAGAGGAAATGGGTAATACAAAAACAATGATCGATAATTTCCAAAAGAAGCGAATTAAACAAACGCTTTTAATGGTGGTTATCGGTTTTTTTATGGGATTATTTCTTTCGAAATGGTGTTATCCATTAGCGATTATCTTGCCAATCTTCTTTTATCGCTCAAAATACAACCATGTGGTGAATATGTATTATGCATTTAAATTTGAACGTCATTTAAGCTTTATTAAGTTTATGAGATTGCTAATTCCTTATCTAAAGGAATCGGAGGGTGGGACTAGCTTGTATCAAATACTGCGAAAAATCTTAAAGCGAACAGGGAATCCAGTTGATGTAAATTCAATAGCTAAATTTATGTCGGAATTGACGGATAAACCGAATGACATTCAACCATTTACTGATTTTGCTGAACGTTCTAGTGGTACTGATATGTCAGTCCTATTTATGCAAACGATTTATGATTTCCAACAGAATTCTTATGATACGAACGTTATTGACGAATTAGGGAAAATAGCGAGTGCTGAATTGCAAAGAGCAATTAATGAAATTGTAGCGTTTAAGTTAAAACGTTTTTCCTTTTTCCCTACAAAAATTGTAATGAGTTCTTTCCTAATAGTAATTGGTTATGCAGCAGCAATCTTGGCTTATAACTTATCAACAATAAGTTTAGGATAAATTTCTATGAAAGGTGGAAATGAGTTGAAATTTAAATAAGTAGGTGTAAATAATGCCAGAAACTTCAATTATGGAAATAACAAAGTGGTACATTAGTTTGTTCTTAATTATCTTAATAGTAGCGGTAACGGTACTGTGTATTAAAGTGTCAAATATAAATTCTTATAAACAACAAGTAAACTACCAAATTGAAAGGCATGGTGGACTTACTGAAGTAGCGGTTCGAAATTTAAAAGATTACAGCAATAAGCATTATAAAGGTGCTTTCGATGTAGAGAGTAAACAATTAAACAAGAAAGTACAATTTGGCGAAACAGTAGATTACCAAGTAAAAGCTACTTTTAAGATTGAACTTTTTAATTTACCCGATGTACACATGAAATTTGATGGATCTGCATCTTCGCATGTCCGTTAGAGGGAAGGTGATGAAGAAATGCTTGATCAAAATGTTTATCGCCTACTGATATTAATAGGCGGTGTTATTGTATGTGCAGGGGTTTTCTTGTTGTTAAAAGGAGAATATCCTGTCATTCAAGAGACGTTTCAAAATTTCTTCTCTCAAAGAATTACAAAGTATTAAGTAAAGGAGTCACAATATATGGCTAGAAAGAATGTGAAAACCGAAAAAACACCATTGCAGAATGCAGCAGCAGTGCTTTTAAAGAAACAAGGGAAAACATATGAGGAATGGTCACAAAAAATTGTAAGTGACAATTGCCTGTCTCTACTTCAAGGGGGGAATCCTGAGTGGAGAAATAGGATGTTAGAAGGAGCTGCGATGGATCTCATCGCAGCTTCTGTTGTTGAAGAGGAAAATAAGAATAAAACACAAGCTCGATCTCAATCAGATACACAAGTGAAACATAATCACTTAACTCAAAATAATTAATCACATAAATAAGAAAGAGGGAATTTAAAATGGATTTATTTACTGCGTTTTATATCAAATTATTAACTTACAATGACTTTTTCGACTCTGTTAGTAATGCTATGAACAGCTGGACTGGACGACTACAAGCCATTGGCTTAGTAACAATTGTTTTCTGTGTTTGTATTGCTGGTTTTATGTTCTGGATGGGCGAGGAAATGAGTCGAAATGCAAAAAAATGGCTTATGCGTATTGTTATTGGTGCGATTTTCGTATTTGGCGCAGGTGTAGTTGGACAAACTATCCAAGGTGTAACTGGCGGTTTCTAAGATTAATAATGATTAAAGGAAGGGACTCTATTATAAAGAGTTCCTTCTTTAATTATTTAATAGAAAAATAATTATATACATGGAATGAGGTTAAGAGAATGTATGTAGAATTTTTACAAAAAGATCAATCTAAAACTTTTAAAAAGTTTTTAAGGAAAAATAAGGCTGGGAATGGTAAACAATTAGGGTTACAAGTAACGGAAAACTTAATTCAAAAATACATTGCAGAAAATCAACAAAATGATCGAGTATCTTTCCTATTACAAGATATTGAGAATGAAAAAGCTTACGAATTTGAATTACCTATAAGAGCAGGTGAACAGTTTTCACTTATTACTGCAATTTCCCAAGATCTTGAGGAAAGTACAGATTTTGATCAGGCAATGGAGATTAAACAAAAGGTATATGTAAATTACAAAGCAGAAGAAGAACAACATCAGGATAGCTTAGAGGAAGAAGTAGAAGAACCCAAAAAGAAAAAGGGTGGATTTTTATCAAAAATCTTTGGGAAAAAGGATGAGAAAATAAATCAGGATACTACTTCTACTAAAAAGGTATATGATGCTGACATGCAAAAAGAGTTTGCATCTGAAGAGGAAAATCTTTTTGAAGAAATGCCTATGCATGAAATGAAAGGTGAGGGGGCAGATATTTTTGGTGCTGAAGATATTCAGGGGTTACAAGAACAAGCTGCTGCTTTATCTGAAGTGAACGAGGTAGATCCTTTTGCTGTTGAGGATGAATTAAATGACCAACTGCCTACAGGGGTAAATCTAGAAAAGGAAAGTGAAGATTTAGCGTTTGTAGTAAGTGAAAATGATCCAGTTCAGGATTTAGAAAAAGAGTTGCTATGTAAAGATTCAGTAAAGGAAGAGCAAAACAAAGCATCCAGTGTTGAAGTTCAAACCAAAGATGTAGAGTTCCCTGAATATAGTCAATTTGTGGATTTAAGGGAGGTTGAAGAAAAACAAAAGCGTTATGATTCTCGATTCACTGTAAAACATCTATTAGGCCTGTTAGGTATGAATGAGGAAACTGCAGAAACCGAGTTAGAGAAGAAAAAATTGCATTATGCAAAAAATGTTTTAAGTGGAAAAGGATTTTTACTAATCCAGGATAGATATTATCAAGACATTAATAATCTGCGAGATGAAATTCGTTTAGCCCTTGAAAATATTCATAAAGAAGTCATGATGCGTGATTATCAAAAAGAAGCAGAGGATAGGCTGCAAGGATTTTTTGAAGAGAATTTTCAACGGATGGTAGCAGAGTTAGACGAATTTACGAATAAAGAATATCAAGAAATGCAGCAAAAAATTAAAACGTATCAAGAAAAACAACAATTAGAATTAGAGTCATTTAAATTGAAGCAAGAAGCAGAATTAACAGCATACAGTTCCGAATTAGAAGAACGTAAAACCATGTTAATAAATGCTCGTGAAGAAGAGTTAAAGACAGAGAATGATATTGTACAGAAGAAGATGATTGTAGAAAAATGTTATGAGTTAAAGGTAGAAGGTAAAAACGAGTTAATCGATAAAAAGAGCATGTACGTATCTGAGTATACGGATGCGGTAGAAGATATTATGAATGCAGCATATGAACAGCAAGAAGAACAATTTACTAGTATAGAGAATGAGATTAAGGAATTAACTCCTGTATGGAAGGAAGAAATACAGGCAGAACACGATAAGAAAATGGAAGAACGTCAACTAAGAATAAAAGAAGACAAGACTAAGTTGGAACAAGACACATTGGCTTTAGAACAGAGAAAGCAGCAAGCTCTAGAAGTGAAGCGTAGTGAAAGAGAAAGTGAGTTACTGAAATTGGTTGAAGATTTAAAAGATCAGTTAATAAAGGCTCATGGTAATACAGGACAACAACCACAACAGCAAATGTATATGTATGCACCACCTGTACAACCTGTAGTACAGCAACAGCCAGTATATATGTATCAACAACCTGTAATGCAGCAACAACCAATTCAGCCACAAGCAGCGCAACAACCTGTAATGCCATCGCAAACAGAAAGTAATCCAAAGAAACGTAGAAGCCTGCTTGAATTTTGGTATAAAAATGAGAAATAGTACTAGATGAGGAGGAAATGCGAGTGGCAATCGGAAAAATCTCATTGAAACGAAAAAAATATCTTCATCATGATTATAAAATCGATGGTGAAGATCTACCGCAAGAAAAGAATAAAATTAATAAAAAAGCACTCGCAATTTCTTCAGCTGCGGTGCTTTTTCCTTTTGGTGGTTTAAATTTTGTAGCAGGTACGTATCAATCAATTATAAATGATTTATCGAAGACAGTTGAAAAACCAACTATTTTTGATGTGTTTGGTGCAGATTGGGAGAAAAGTGTATCTATTAAAACTGCATTCCTGCCTGTGTTACCTACAAATATATACTTGTTTAGCTTATTGGCTTCAACGCTGGTAGGTTTTTTGGTGTATTCAAAAGTTAATTATCGAAGTGACGAAAATGTAGCCTATGGTCAAAAAGGAGACAGCCGCTTCACTACAATAGAAGAAATAATAGAGCAATATCGAGAGATTCCTGAGAAAACTGAAGTGTTTGAGGGATATGGTGGTGTACCTGTTTCACATTATAGAGACAAATATTATATCGATACAGATACTGTAAATACCGCTATTCTAGGGGTTTCACGTTCAGGTAAGGGTGAAATGATAGTAGTCGTTATGATTGATATTTTGAGTAGAGCAAAAAATCAATCGAGTATGGTAATAAATGATCCTAAGGGCGAGTTATACAGTGCATCTAAAGAAACATTAGAAAAACGTGGCTATGATGTCCAGGTTTTAAATATTTTAGATCCCTTACAAGGTATGTCGTATAACCCGTTACAGCTTGTTATTGACGCTTGGATGAATGGAGATGATCAGGAAGCTGCAAAACGTGCAAATACATTAACATTCTCGTTATATAACGATCCTAACGCTGGTGACAATACATTCTTTAATACTTCTGCCCAAAATGCTATTAACGGTATTATCTTAGCGATTGTTGACTACTGTGTAAAGAATAATTGCATTGAAAAAGTTACGATGCACAATGTATCCCAAATGCTTAATGAATTAGGAACATTTTATTACAAAGAAAATCCCGATGATTTTATTGAAAAGAATGCTTTAGATGAGTACTTTAAGAGCTTGCCACAAGGGAATGTAGCAAAGATGCAATATGGATCAACTAGTTTTGCAGGGGAAAAGGCTAAAGGTTCAATTTTGGCTACTGCAAACCAGGGGTTACAAACATTTGCTGATAAAATGTTTGCAAAAATGACATCAAAATCTAGCTTGGATCTAAAACAAGTAGGCTTCCCTAAAAATTTATTCTTCCAACTAGATGAACGCTTTCTAAATAAACGTGTAACAGTGTCATTTCATAAAAATGATGAGAAAAAGACGGAAATAGGCAGCTACAAAATTAAGGTTAAAGCTTTAGGGATGTGCAACATGAATTTTGATGAAACGTTAGAAGATGGAGATTTGTTACTGATTCGTTATCAGGATGATGAAGATCCAAATAAAAAATATAGATTATTGTATAGCTTGAATTTTGAAAAGCTATTGGATGAAAAGGGAAGAGTGGTTTATCAGAAAAAGGAAGGGTGTGAGGATAAGCCTGAATATAAGCGACAAGTAGTACTAAATATGAAGGCTAATACATTCCCTCTTAAACCTAAAACAAAACTTACGTATTCAGATAAACCAACAGCTGTTTTTATGATTATTCCTGATTATGATAAGTCAAACCACACTTTAGCAAGTATTTTTGTTAAGCAACTATATACAGAGTTATCTATGAATTGTAATGACACGAAAGGGAAAAAATGCTATAGACGTGTTCATTTCTTGTTAGATGAGTTTGGAAATATGCCACCTATTGATGATATGGGGGGAGTCTTAACGGTTTGTGCAGGGCGTAATATGTTGTTTAATTTAGTACTTCAGTCTTACTCACAAATTGAGAAGCTTTATGACAAGGAAGCAACAGAAATTAAAGATAACTGTCAAAACCATATTTATATTATGTCTACCAACAAAGATACGATTGAAGAAATTTCAATTCGTGCTGGACATACAACGCCTATTGGTAAATCTTCTAATGAAAGTCATATGGATGCAGATAATAAATTAACTAAAAATGCTGATCAGCAGCGAATTATTACTCCGGAGCGTTTATCACAATTTATAGAAGGGGAAACATTGGTACTTCGGGCACTTCATAGACAAGATATTAATAGGAAGAAGGTAAGAGCATATCCGATTTTTAATACAAAAGAAACTAGTATGCCTTATCGTTGGCAGTTCTTAGGGGATGATTTTGATACCTCTAGGGACTTGAATGAAATAGATATACCTTCTCTACATACTGGATTAGATCTAACAGAACTGTATTTGGATTTCTTAGACTTCATATTAAACAAAACTGCGAAAAAAGAATACAAGAAAAAGCAACAAGCTAATCCTGTAGTTAAAAATCAACTTACTATTGATGATGTAATTAAATCATTAATTGGGCTTGTAAAAGAAAAAAGAAATGCAAATGATACAGAAGATATTCGTAAGAGGTTGGTACAAATGCTATTAAATTATGCGAAAGATAACATTGCACCTAAAACGGAAGAGGTTGCATTTTTAATAGAGCATTCTTCAAATCATGCAATTACAAGTTATCTAGAAGAATTATTGAAGATATTGACAGAATAATAGAGTCAAAATAAATAAGAAAGGTAGAACAGTTATGGCTGCTACGAAAATTAAAGAATGGATTTTACATTGTAAGAGAGCAGTAGTTACTGGGGTACTTACAGTTACTACGTTGCTATTTAGTCTTATATTTGCTCCATCCGCCTTTGCTGGATGGTGGACTGATATTGTTTTTACAGTAAAAGATATTGATAAAGCAGAAGTAATAGCATTCCTGAAAAATGATTGGATAGAGTATTCAAATATATTTGGTTCTTTTCTTCAAGCGTGTGAAGGAGGGATAATCAGAACACTGTTTAGGATAGCATCTTCTTTAGAAGGATTAATTCCTCAAACATTCTCATTCTTTGATGTATTAAAGGATGCAGGTTTGAATGATTTTGCATCATCCCTAATGAAAGGATTATTCTACGCTTTATTTGTATTGATGATAGCTTGGTTAGGATTTAGAACTATCATTCAACATAAGCCACCACGATTTAAATCAGTGGGGGTTAACATTATTGTAATGATTGGGTTGTTAGGCGGATTAAATGAATTCATGGCAGATTTACAAAAAATGTCCACTGATTTTTATGAAGAGGTAACTGAATCAAATAAAGATGATGGTGGATTAGCGTGGAACTTAGTAAAGCATAATACAGCTGATTTAGTTTATCTAAGTACGGTAGGTTTTGATGCTATAAAAACTAAGGACACAAAAGCTGTTTCTGATGGACAATTGGGTAAGAATAACCTGACAGAAGAGATGTACTTAAAAGCAGATTTAGGCGATTTAATAAGTTATGAAGTTGTAAAAAAATTAAAGGATAATGATAATGTAGCGAGAGAAACACAATTCTTAGCTTACAAGGTTACAAATAACGGAGCTGAAGAAGATCTTGAATCAATTGAGGAGAGTTTTTTCAATCCTTTTAGCGACACATTTCCATCAGGATATAATCGTTATCCGATGAAATTTGGAGTTTTGTTTTGGGGATTATCAGCTTTAGTAGTAGCGTATTTGTTTACGCTTTTTGTATTTATTATGACCATATTTGAGATTGCAATGAAAAAAATTGTTGCTCCACTAGTATTTGTAACGGATATAGAGACAGGTGAAAAAACAAAAATGGTTATACAGGATATCTTAAGAGGATTCCTGTTATTTGCGTTTACTGGAATAAGTTTACGTTTCTATATTATTGTGGTTAATTTCTTAGCAGATCAAGATGTTAACACGTTCCTATATATTGTAGCTATGATTTGTTTAACTACTGCATTAATTAAAGGATCTGAATCGATTCTGAAATACTTTGGTGTAGATGTTGGGTTGAAAGAAGGAAAGAATAATTTAATGAGTGCTATAGGGACATTGGCTACTGCTAATGGATTAAGAAAAGGTGTAGGAAATATGGTTAAGGGTGCAAAAAATATGTTGAGTGGTAGTGGACAAACACGTGAAGATACACCTAAACGCTCTGAAATGGACTCGGAAGATAAGGATGGAAATCCAAATGGGGAGCAAAAAAATAACGCTAAAAAAGGTATACAAGCGAAGAAACTTGCTAGAAATACCGGTGCTGCTATAAGTTATGCTGCAAATCGTGGAGTTGGTGGCATGATGAATGATGCTGGGAATAAAGTGGCTGATACTGTAGGCGGTGCTGTTAATAAAGGAAAAGACAAGGTTTCAGGTGTTGCTAAAGGTGTATCGGATGGAGTAAAAGGTACAATAGATGAATTTAAGAGCGGCCAGGCTGAAGGACAGCAAAAAGCCCAGGCAAATGCAGATCGTCAAACGCTAAATAAAGTAGGAAAAGACATCCAAAACAATGCGAATTCAGGTGTTGAACAACCTGTAAGTCCGAAATTAGCTAATAATTCAAATTCAACTTCTGCTGCAAGTCATAATGCTAGTGAGGGGATGAAGGGACAGAAACAAAAAGCAGTACAAGATATTGAAATGGAAAGCAAATTAAGAGAGACAGGAAGAGCCGAAGGATCACAAGGCGAAGTGAAAGGTGAAAAACAAAAAGCAGCAAGAGATATTGAAATGGAAAGTAAATTAAGAGAGACAGGAAGAGCTGAAGGATCACAAGGCGAAGTGAAGGGTGAAAAACAAAAAGCAGCAAGAGATATTGAAATGGAAAGCAAATTAAGAGAGACAGGAAGAGCTGAAGGGTCACAAGGCGAAGTGAAAGGTGAAAAACAAAAAGACAGTAAGAGATATT
>NZ_JH414718.1:0-59223 GCF_000238655.1 Bacillus sp. 7_6_55CFAA_CT2
AGTTGTTCTGCCAAGGGCATAGCTGGGTAGCTATGTGCGGAAGGGATAAGTGCTGAAAGCATCTAAGCATCGAAGCCCCCCTCAAGATGAGATTTCCCATAGCGTAAGCTAGTAAGATCCCTGAAAGATGATCAGGTTGATAGGTTCGAGGTGGAAGCATGGTGACATGTGGAGCTGACGAATACTAATAGATCGAGGACTTAACCATATAATATGTAGCAATGTTATCTAGTTTTGAAGGAATATGCCTTCATAGTTTGGTGATGATGGCAGAGAGGTCACACCCGTTCCCATACCGAACACGGAAGTTAAGCTCTCTAGCGCCGATGGTAGTTGGGACCTTGTCCCTGTGAGAGTAGGACGTCGCCAAGCAACTAAACACGAGTCAAATGACTCGTGTTTTTTCGTGTTTTCTTTTATAATCCATAGTAATTAAAAAAATGTGCTTAAATAATTACTATTTTGATTAAATGCAGGGGAATGTGGCTAGGATAGTGAATAAGCAAAAGAGTTGCAAATTTTATTAATACGTATATAATTAAAGTCAAAGATAGTCAAAGTCAATAAAGGTGGCGGATAAATGAGAAATATATCTGATATCATTGAGCAATATCTAAAGCAAGTTATTGACTTAAGTAATAATAATGTGATTGAAATCAAAAGAAATGAGATTGCGGATCGATTCGAGTGCGTACCATCTCAAATCAATTATGTAATCAATACCCGTTTTACATTAGAAAGAGGATTTATAGTAGAAAGTAAACGTGGTGGAGGAGGTTACATTCGCATTATAAAAGTCAAACTGCATGATGATATAGACATTATTGATCAAATGCTTCATATGATTGATCATAGCGTTGCACAAGGGAATGCAGAGAGTATGATTATACGTTTATTAGAAGAGGGAATCATAACAGGCCGTGAAGCAAAACTAATGTTAAGTGTACTAGATCGTTCTGTATTATCAATAGATATTCCTTCTCGAGATGAACTTAGGGCTCGAATATTATGCGCAATGTTAAGAACACTGAAATATAAATAAATACAGCTTTTGTAAAAGAATGATAATTAAGATAGGGCAGTTAAATATTGTAGAAGTTTTGAAAAAGAGCATGTACTTTTATCTAAATGGATTAAGGAAAGAGGACAATCTAGTAATGTATGAAAAGTATCATGAGGTAGATCGTTCCTGTTGTAAAGGTGGGGATATTGATGACTTGTCAAAACTGTAATATAAGACCAGCAACTTTACATTATACAAAAGTAATCAACGAGAAGAAGGCGGAAGTTCATCTTTGTGAGCAATGTGCAGAGCAAAGTGGCTATACGTCTTTCTTTCAATCATCACAGTCTAACTTTTCATTTCATGATGTATTTGCTGGTTTATTACACGGTGAATCAACAATGTTTGGAGAAGGAAAAAACGGGTTTTCAAATACAAATACAATAAGATGTCCAGGTTGTAAGATGACATACGAACATTTTACAAAGGTGGGACGCCTTGGTTGTGCTTCTTGTTACGATACATTTAAAGGACACTTAAACCCATTGTTAAAACGACTTCATGGTGGACATACAGAACATTGTGGAAAAATTCCGGAACGAATGGAAGGAAATATCCACTTAAAGAAAGAATTAGATGAACTAAAACTTATTCTGAAACAATATGTACAGAATGAGGAGTTTGAGAAAGCTGCTGAGGTAAGAGATGAAATTCGAGGGCTTGAAACTCAGCTTAGTGAGCATAGAGAGGGGGAGTAGTTCTATGTCACTGGACAAAATTATGAATGAAGCGATTAGTCCATGGATGAAGGGGGATGGCCCTGATTCTGATATTGTTTTAAGTAGTCGAATTCGTTTGGCTCGTAATTTTAAGCAATATCAATTTTCTACTATGCAAAACGAAGAGGAAGCTCAAAAGGTTCAAGAATTATTTAAAAAGAAATTTATAAATAAAGCGGTAGAGCCCTTTGGGAAGTTTGGACTATTAAAAATGAATGAATTAACGCCTCTTCAAAGGAGAGTTTTAGTCGAAAAGCATTTAATTAGTCCAAATCTAGCAGGGACTGAATATGGAGCATGTCTGTTATCAGAAAGCGAACACATTAGTGTGATGCTTAATGAGGAAGACCACATTAGGATTCAGTGCCTATTTCCAGGACTACAGTTATCAAAGGCGCTTCAAAGCGCCAATCAAATAGATAATTGGATTGAGAAAGAGGTTGAATATGCTTTTGATGAATCACTTGGATATATTACGAGTTGTCCTACTAACGTTGGTACAGGATTAAGAGCTTCTGTAATGATTCATTTACCAGGGCTGGTTTTAACAAAAAGAATTAGCCGTATTATACAAGTAATTCAAAAATTAGGTTTAGTAGTAAGAGGAATATACGGTGAAGGTAGCGAAGCGTTAGGTAATATATTTCAAGTATCAAATCAAATGACGCTAGGGAAATCCGAAGAAGATATTATTGCAGATTTAAAGAGTGTCATGCAGCAAATTATACAACAAGAAAAATTGGCCAGAGAATTAATTGTACAAAATTCGAGTATTGAGCTTGAAGATAAGGTTTATCGTTCTTACGGTATACTAGCAAATAGTCGTTTAATTCAATCTGCAGAAGCGGCAACTTGCTTATCGGATGTACGACTTGGTATTGATCTAGGATATATAAAAGGTATATCGAGAAATATTTTGACTGAGCTAATGGTTCTTACGCAACCTGGTATTTTACAACAATACGCAGGAGGACCTTTAGGACCAGAAGAAAGAGATTATCGAAGAGCAACCTTAATCCGTGAGCGATTACGTATTGAAAAAAACTAAGCGCAAGTAGGAGGCGATTTCTATGATGTTTGGAAGATTTACAGAAAGAGCACAGAAAGTATTAGCTTTATCTCAAGAGGAAGCAATTCGCATTGGGCATAATAACATTGGAACAGAACATATTTTACTTGGGCTTGTACGCGAAGGTGAAGGAATTGCAGCAAAAGCGTTAATTGCTCTTGGATTGAGCCCGGAGAAAGTGCAAAAAGAGGTAGAAGCGTTAATTGGACGTGGAACAGAAGCTTCTCAAACTGTACATTATACACCTCGTGCTAAAAAAGTTATTGAATTGTCTATGGATGAAGCGCGTAAGCTAGGACATTCTTACGTTGGAACAGAACATATTTTACTTGGCTTAATCCGTGAAGGTGAAGGTGTAGCGGCACGTGTTTTAAATAATTTAGGCGTAAGCCTCAACAAAGCAAGACAACAAGTGTTACAACTTCTTGGAAGTAACGAAGCAAGTTCAGGTCACCAAGGTGGTTCATCGACAAATGCAAATACACCGACACTAGACAGTTTAGCGCGCGACTTAACAGTTGTTGCACGTGAGAATCGTTTGGATCCTGTTATTGGACGTAGTAAAGAAATTCAACGTGTAATTGAAGTGTTAAGCCGTAGAACAAAAAACAATCCAGTGTTAATTGGAGAGCCTGGTGTAGGTAAAACAGCAATTGCTGAAGGGTTAGCACAGCAAATCGTAAATAATGAAGTTCCTGAAACGTTAAGAGATAAGCGTGTTATGACACTAGATATGGGAACAGTGGTAGCTGGGACGAAATATCGTGGTGAGTTTGAAGATCGTTTAAAGAAAGTAATGGATGAAATACGTCAAGCAGGGAATATTATTCTATTTATTGATGAACTTCATACATTAATCGGTGCAGGTGGAGCAGAAGGTGCAATCGATGCATCAAATATTTTAAAACCATCTTTAGCACGCGGAGAATTACAATGTATTGGTGCGACAACTTTAGATGAGTATCGTAAATATATTGAAAAGGATGCAGCTTTAGAGAGACGTTTCCAGCCAATTCATGTTGATGAGCCGAGTCTAGAAGAATCAACTCAAATCTTGAAAGGTTTACGCGATCGTTATGAGGCCCATCACCGTGTGTCTATTACAGATGATGCAATTGATGCAGCTGTGAAACTTTCAGATCGTTATATTACAGATCGTTTCTTACCAGATAAAGCAATTGATTTAATTGATGAAGCTGCTTCAAAGGTTCGCTTACGTTCTTATACAACACCACCAAACTTAAAAGAGCTTGAAGTGAAGCTTGAGGAAATTCGAAAAGAAAAAGATGCGGCTGTACAAAGTCAAGAGTTTGAAAAGGCTGCTTCCTTACGTGATATGGAACAACGCTTACGTGAGAAATTGGAAGATACAAAGCGTCAGTGGAAAGAGCAACAAGGAAAAGAAAATTCAGAGGTTACGGTAGAAGATATTGCAAATGTCGTTTCTACATGGACACGTATCCCTGTTTCTAAACTTGCACAAACAGAGACTGATAAATTATTAAACTTAGAATCCATTCTTCATGATCGTGTCATCGGCCAGGATGAAGCGGTAGTGGCCGTAGCGAAAGCTGTTCGTCGTGCAAGAGCAGGACTAAAAGATCCGAAACGTCCAATTGGTTCATTTATTTTCTTAGGACCAACAGGTGTAGGTAAAACAGAATTAGCAAGAGCATTGGCAGAATCTATGTTCGGTGATGAGGATGCAATGATTCGCATTGATATGTCTGAGTATATGGAGAAACATTCAACTTCTCGCTTAGTTGGTTCTCCTCCAGGATATGTTGGGTATGAAGAAGGCGGACAATTAACAGAGAAGGTTCGTCGTAAGCCGTATTCAGTTGTCCTATTAGATGAAGTAGAGAAGGCGCATCCCGATGTATTTAATATTTTACTACAGGTATTGGAAGATGGTCGTTTAACTGATTCTAAAGGACGTACAGTTGACTTCCGTAATACGATTGTTATTATGACGTCTAACGTTGGTGCTGAGGCGTTAAAACGTAACAAACATCTTGGATTTAACGTACAAGATGAAAGCCGTGATTATTCGGATATGAAAGGTAAAGTAATGGATGAGCTGAAAAAGGCATTTCGTCCAGAATTCTTAAACCGTATTGATGAAATTATCGTATTCCATATGCTTGAGAAAAAACATATTCAAGAAATTGTGACTCTTATGGTAAATCAGTTAGTGAATCGCTTAAAAGAACAAGAAATTGAATTGCAATTAACAGAAGGGGCGATTGCAGCTATTGCTGATAAAGGGTTTGATCGTGAATATGGTGCTCGTCCACTACGTAGAGCAATTCAGAAGCATGTAGAAGATAGACTATCGGAAGAACTTTTAAAAGGTGCTATTGAGAAAGGGCAAAAAGTTATCTTTGATGTAGAAGGGGAAACATTTGTCATTCATAGTGCTGAAAAGGTAAAATAAGTATAGACAAACTAAGAGGGCTACGAGATAGCCCTCTTTCTTGTACGAGAAGGTCAAATGTTTATAGATGAAAGCGAAGTGAAATATAAAAAGATATGGCTAAAAAGAAAACAAAATTCACATGTCAAGAGTGTGGTTATCAATCACCAAAATATATGGGTAAATGTCCAGGGTGTGGTCAATGGAATTCGCTTGTTGAAGAGATGGAACCCGTTGTATCATCCAGACGCCTAAATTATGCAAATGCAATTCAAACAGAAGTAACAAAACCAAGACGTCTTACAGAAGTAGAAACAAAGTCTGAGGCACGTATTGAAACAAAATTTCAGGAGTTTAACCGTGTACTAGGTGGCGGAATTGTAGATGGATCTTTAGTACTTATTGGTGGGGACCCTGGGATTGGAAAATCAACGTTATTATTACAGATTTCCTCGCAATTAGCAGATGCTTCATATGATGTATTGTATATATCAGGTGAGGAGTCAGCAAAGCAGATTAAACTTCGTGCAGATCGTTTACATGTAAATGGTAGTAATCTATTTGTTGTATCAGAGACAGATTTACAGCGTATTGCAGCACATATTGAAGAGATGAATCCTGCTTTTGTTGTTATTGATTCTATTCAAACGATACATTTACCTGAGGTGACATCAGCTCCTGGTAGCGTGGCGCAAGTACGTGAATGTACAGCAGAATTAATGAAACTTGCAAAAACAAAGGGAATCCCAATTTTCATCGTAGGACATGTGACAAAAGAAGGTGCAATTGCGGGGCCGCGTATGCTAGAACATATGGTCGATGCAGTTCTTTACTTTGAAGGAGATCGACACCATACATATCGTATTTTACGAGCTGTAAAGAATCGTTTTGGTTCTACGAATGAAATGGGTATCTTTGAAATGAAAGAACTTGGCCTTGCAGAAGTCTTAAATCCTTCTGAAATTTTCCTTGAGGAAAGACCAGTTGGAGTTGCAGGTTCAACAGTAGTTGCCTCAATGGAAGGAACAAGACCAGTTTTAGTAGAAATACAGGCATTAATTTCCCCTACTAGTTTTGGAAATCCTCGAAGAATGGCGACAGGAATTGATCATAATCGTGTCTCGCTTATTATGGCTGTACTAGAGAAAAGAACAGGTTTACTATTACAAAATCAAGATGCGTATTTAAAAGTAGCTGGTGGTTTGAAATTAGATGAACCGGCAATTGATTTAGCTGTTGCCTTAAGTATAGCTTCAAGTTTTAGAGATAAATCTACGGCACCAACTGATGCGGTAATAGGAGAAGTTGGATTAACTGGAGAAATAAGAAGAGTATCAAGAATCGAACAACGTGTACAAGAAGCAGCTAAATTAGGATTTCAACGTGCTATCATTCCTAGAAAAAATTTAGGGGGGTGGACAATTCCAGAGGGGATTGAGGTTGTAGGTGTTTCTAATTTAGGAGAAGCGCTTCGTTTGACATTAGGAGGCTAGGCTATGGAAGAAAATAAGCAACGTGTCAAAAGTATAATTAATATTTTACAGCTCGTGGCCCCGGGAACACCACTGCGCGAAGGGATAGATAATGTACTTCGCGCACAAACAGGGGGACTAATTGTTCTTGGGTATAATGAGCAGATTAAAAGCATTGTTGATGGTGGTTTTCATATTAATTGCGCATTCTCTCCTGCTAGTTTATATGAATTAGCAAAAATGGATGGAGCACTTATTTTAAATGAAACTGGAAGTAAAATTTTAATTGCAAACGCACAGTTAGTTCCGGATTCATCTATTGATTCTATTGAAACAGGTATGCGTCACCGAACAGCAGAGCGTGTAGCAAAGCAGACGGGCAGCCTTGTTGTGGCCATTTCACAAAGACGTAATGTAATTACGCTATATCAAGGGAACTTACGTTATACATTAAAAGATATAGGTGTCATTTTAACAAAAGCAAATCAAGCAATTCAAACGCTAGAAAAATATAAGGCTGTATGGAATGACGGCATTACGAATTTGGGTATTCTAGAATTTGAAGAGGTCGTTACAATGTCCGAGGTGGTTCACGTTTTACATAGTGTTGAAATGGTGCTGCGTATAAAAAATGAAATATTGAGCTATATTCATGAGTTAGGAACAGAAGGTAGGTTAATTCGTTTACAGCTTACAGAATTACTAGCTGATTTAGAGGCAGAGGCAGCATTGTTAATTAAAGATTATCACCAGGAGAAAACACAAGACCATCATCAAATCTTGAAAAAGTTACAAGATCTTGCAAATACACAACTTTTAGAGGATAGTGATTTAGTTAAATTACTTGGCTATCCAGGACAAACAAGCTTAGAAGAAAGTGTGACACCTAGAGGGTACCGAATCACAAGCAAGATTTCTCGTGTTCCGCCACTTATTATCGAGAATTTAATTAATCGATTTAAAACATTGCAAGGTGTTTGCCGAGCAACTATTAATGAATTGGATGATGTGGAAGGAATTGGGGAAGTGAGAGCGAAGAAAATACGAGAAGGTCTAAAAAGAATTCAAGAGCATCTCTATATGAGTAGACACAATTAAGAATATTACATTGATTCTATAATATAACGACACTAGAACATTTTTGGTATATGATATGATATATTGGTAAATAAAACTATTTACAAAAAAACACGTCCGCTTTTGCATTCGGCGTTTTGATTAGCGAAACAATGGTTAATAATGAGTAGGAGGTGGTTGGATGTTAAAACGGATTGTACAGCTCTTCTTTTTAGTGATCGGGGGAGCGTTAGGGATTTACTTAATCCCAAAAATTATTAATGTATTAGATATCGGTGCGGTTCCTTTGTTGGAAGGATCGTATGTTCGTGCAATTATTGGTGCAATTATTTTATTTTTAACAACATTTTGGCTTGTAGATTATATTGTTCAACTTATTAAGCATATTGAAGAGGCTCTTGTAAAGGCGCCTGTAGCAGATGTTTTATTTGGTACATTAGGATTAATCTCTGGTCTTATTGTTGCATATTTAATTTTGATACCAATTCGTGAATTTACAATTCCAGTTATTAGTACGGTGTTGCAAGTATTCTTCACCCTTTTACTTGGATATTTAGGATTCCAAGTAGGATTTAAAAAGAGGAATGAATTGCTAGGATTATTTACATTACCCCAACGCGGAGGTAAGAAGAAAAACAATAGTGAGAATGAAGAGGTAGAGGTTGAAGCAGAAAAATCTACGACTCATTGGAAAATTCTCGATACGAGTGTAATTATTGACGGACGTATTGCAGATATTTGCCAAACAAAGTTTTTAGAAGGAACAATTGTCATTCCGCAATTCGTATTAGAAGAGCTTCAGCATATTGCCGATTCTTCAGATGCTTTAAAGCGTAATCGTGGCCGCAGAGGGCTAGACATTTTAAATCGTATTCAAAAGGAGATGCCAATTCCGGTAGAAATTTATGAAGGCGATTTCGATGATATCCAAGAAGTAGATAGCAAGCTTGTAAAGTTGGCAAAAATCACTGGTGGAACTGTAGTAACAAACGATTTCAATTTAAACAAAGTTTCTGAATTACAAGGGGTTACGGTGTTAAACATTAATGATTTAGCTAATGCGATTAAACCAGTCGTACTCCCTGGTGAAGAATTAAGTGTTTATGTTGTGAAAGATGGTAAAGAACAGAATCAAGGTGTTGCATACTTAGATGATGGTACGATGATTGTAGTAGAAGATGGTAGAGAGTATGTGGGTTCACAACTTGATGTACTTGTTACTAGCGTATTACAAACATCGGCTGGTCGTATGATTTTTGCAAAACGTAAATTGCTAGAAAAAGCATTATAAGTAGAGGATTATTAATATGTATACATTAATTATTCCGGCAGCGGGCCAAGGAAAACGAATGGGTGCTGGTAAAAATAAGTTATTTTTACTTATAGATGAAGTACCAATTATTGTGCACACATTGCGTGCTTTTGAAAAAGATAAAGCGTGCAAAAGTATTATTATGGCAATTAACGAAGAAGAACGCCCATATTTTGAAGAGTTAATG
The DNA here is from genome assembly GCF_000238655.1 of Bacillus sp. 7_6_55CFAA_CT2. Classification (NCBI taxonomy): domain Bacteria; kingdom Bacillati; phylum Bacillota; class Bacilli; order Caryophanales; family Bacillaceae; genus Bacillus; species Bacillus sp. 7_6_55CFAA_CT2. The sequence goes on from NZ_JH414718.1 coordinate 9,316, forward strand.
CAGAAGTACCAGATTGAAAAGCACGTACAATTTATTCAGGGTGGAGCCGAAAGACAAGATAGCGTATATAACGCACTTCAGTATGCGAGTGGTGTCGAATATGTTCTTGTGCATGACGGGGCGCGCCCGTTCGTAAGGAATAAAGTGATTCGCGATGTATTAACTGCAGCAGAAAAATATGGAGCTTCCATTTGTGCAGTGCCAGTAAAAGATACTGTTAAGAAAGTAGAGCAGGGTGTTGTTGTAGAAACGGTAGAGCGATCTCAACTTAACGCTGTACAAACACCACAAGGATTCTCTGTTTCTCTTTTGCTAGAAGCTCATAGAAGCGCAAAGCAAAGTTGTTTTCTTGGCACAGATGATGCAAGTCTCGTAGAACGTGTTGGGAAGCAAGTAGGTGTAGTAGAGGGGAGTTACTATAATATTAAAGTGACGACTCCGGAAGATCTATTAATTGCTGAAAGTTTCCTACGTGTTCAGAAGAAATAATGTTGATGATGTGTTAATAAAGAAAAGCTCGGCAACAGCCGGGCTTTTCTTTATAAGGATAGCGATATAATATAGAGTCATAAAGCTCAGTAGTTTAGCTTAAGGAGGAAGTAAGGATGTTTCGAATTGGACAAGGTTTTGATGTACATGAATTTGCGGAAGGGCGCCCGTTGATTATTGGTGGAATTACAATTCCACACGAGAAAGGATTAATTGGTCATTCAGATGCAGATGTATTGTTACATACGATTGCTGATGCATGTTTAGGTGCGATTGCAGCAGGAGATATCGGAAAGCATTTTCCTGATACAGACCCAGCTTTTAAAGATGCAGATTCAGCTGTATTGTTACAAAAAGTTTGGGAATTTGTGCGTGAACAAGGTTACGAGTTAGGAAATTTAGATTGTACAATTATTGCTCAAAAACCAAAAATGGCACCACATATTGAGAGCATGCGTAAGCGCATTAGTGAACTGCTAGAAACGTCTATCAATAACATTAATGTAAAGGCAACAACAACAGAAAAATTAGGATTTACAGGTAGAGAAGAAGGGATTGCTTCTCAAGCGGTTGTTTTATTACAGAAAAAATAATGGTTTTTAATTCGTAAGATGGATAATCACATTTTTTTGGTGTACAATTATAGAATGTGTTGACATTAAGAATGGAAGGTGTACCAATTATGGAAAAGCAAGTGAGAGTGCGCTACGCGCCAAGTCCAACAGGACACTTACATATCGGAAATGCGCGTACGGCATTATTTAATTATTTATTTGCTCGTCATTTAGATGGCAAATTTATTATTCGTATTGAAGATACTGATGTAAAACGTAACGTGGCTGGTGGAGAAGAAAGCCAATTAAAATACTTGAAATGGCTCGGTATGGACTGGGATGAAGGTGTTGATGTTGGTGGTGAATTTGGACCATATCGCCAAACAGAGCGTTTAGATATTTATAAAAAATTATATGAAGATTTATTAGAGCGTGGTCTAGCTTATAAATGTTATATGACAGAAGAAGAGCTAGAAGCAGAGCGTGAAGGACAAATCGCTCGCGGTGAAACACCTCGTTACGCAGGTAACCACCGTGAATTAACTGAAGAACAAGTGAAAGAATTTGAAGCTGAGGGACGTATTCCAAGTATTCGTTTCCGTGTACCAGCTAATCGTGACTACACATTCAAAGATATTGTAAAAGATGAAGTTGCGTTCCATTCAAATGATTTCGGTGATTTTGTTATTGTGAAAAAAGATGGAATTCCAACTTATAACTTTGCAGTAGCAGTAGATGATCATCTAATGGAAATTACACATGTACTTCGTGGTGATGATCATATTTCAAATACACCGAAACAAATGATGATTTATGAAGCTTTCGGCTGGGATATTCCACAATTCGGTCATATGACTCTAATTGTTAATGAAAGTCGTAAAAAGTTAAGTAAGCGTGATGAATCTATTATTCAATTTATTGAGCAATATAAAGAGCTTGGGTATCTTCCAGAAGCAATCTTTAACTTTATTGCACTACTAGGTTGGTCTCCGGTAGGAGAAGAAGAAATCTTCTCTAAAGATGAGTTTATCAAAATGTTCGATGCAGCTCGTTTATCAAAATCACCTGCATTATTTGATTCTCAAAAACTAAAATGGATGAACAACCAGTATATGAAAAAGCAAGATTTAGATACGGTTGTAGAGTTAAGTTTACCGCATTTAGTGAAAGCTGGACGTGTGGGAGAAACTTTAAGCGAACAAGACCAAGCTTGGATTCGTGATGTAATTGCTTTATACCATGAACAAATGAGTTTTGGAGCTGAAATTGTAGAGCTTTCTGAAATGTTCTTTAAAGATCATGTTGATTATGAAGAAGAAGGACAAGAAGTATTAAATGGTGAACAAGTACCTGAAGTACTTCGTGCATTTGCTGGTCAAATAGAAGCTCTAGAAGCAATGGAGCCAGCAGCAATTAAGGCAGCGATTAAAGCAGTTCAAAAGGAAACAGGTCATAAAGGTAAAAACCTATTTATGCCAATCCGTGTTGCAACTACAGGACAAACGCATGGTCCAGAGCTTCCGAATGCTATTGCACTTCTTGGAAAAGAAAAAGTTTTAAATCGTCTTCAAAAAGTAATTGGTTAACATTTTCTAGGTTTAGAAATATAATAAGTATACCTAAAACCTAATAAGGAAAAGCGACGAGAAGGAGAAGTAGAAAATCAGGCTTTTTACAGAGAGAACCACCTTTAGGCTGGGAGTGGTTTATAAGCAGATTTTTGAAATGCCCCTTCGAGTCTTCTGCTGAACAGCGAATTGCTTCGTGGGATGTCTTAGGCCGCAAAGTAAGCAGAAGCGGTGTACACCGTTATCATGGATGAGTTTGAGGTTTTTTTAAGCCTAAACAGAGTGGAACCGCGCTTAAAAGGCGTCTCTGTCAATATGACAGAGACGCCTTTTTTTTATACCGTGTAAATAGGTATGAATATAGAATTTATCTCCTTATATAAAGAATTAGGGGAGAAGTGATGAGTTAGGGGAGTTAGTTCGTTCGACAAAAAAGCAGCCCATAAAGGGGAGGGAACACCGATGTTTAAGAGGCTTCGGGAAGATATTGAAGTCGTTTTTGAACAGGATCCAGCGGCAAGAGGTTATTTCGAAGTCATTTTAACTTACTCTGGATTACATGCAGTTTGGGCCCATCGAATTGCACATGCTTTTTATAAAAGAAACTTTTTCTTTCTTGCACGTTTTGTTTCACAAGTGAGCCGCTTTTTTACTGGCATTGAGATCCATCCAGGAGCAACTATTGGTCGACGCTTTTTCATAGATCATGGAATGGGAGTTGTAATTGGAGAAACTTGTGAAATTGGTGATAATGTAACGATTTATCAAGGGGTTACATTAGGTGGTACAGGAAAAGAAAAAGGGAAGAGGCACCCAACAATTCAGGATAATGTATTAATTGCGACGGGTGCTAAAGTTCTTGGGTCTATTACTGTGGGAGAGAATTCTAAAATCGGAGCAGGGTCTGTCGTATTAAAAGAAGTTCCTGCACATTCTACAGTTGTAGGTATACCTGGCCGTGTCGTTATTCAAAATGGAGTAAAGATTGGTCAAGAATTAAATCACTCTGACCTTCCAGATCCGATTTTTGATAAATTAAAGGCTATGGAAGTAGAACTTGATAAATTGAAGAAACAATTGGAATTAAAGGTAGAAAGGAAGGATAAAAATGACTATTCACATTTATAATACGTTAACACGTCAAAAAGAAGAGTTTGTTCCATTAGAAGAAAATAAGGTAAAGATGTATGTATGCGGACCTACAGTTTATAACTACATTCATATTGGGAATGCAAGGCCTCCCATGGTATTCGATACAGTGCGTCGTTATTTAGAATACAAAGGATACGATGTGCAATATGTATCTAACTTTACGGACGTAGATGATAAATTAATTAAAGCGGCAAATGAATTAGGTGAAGATGTACCAACAATTGCTGATCGTTTTGTTGAAGCGTACTTTGAAGATGTAACAGCACTAGGTTGCAAACACGCAACAGTTCATCCTCGTGTAACAGAAAATATGGATATCATTATTGAATTTATTCAAGAACTTGTGAATAAAGGGTATGCATATGAATCAGAGGGTGATGTGTACTTTAAGACGAAGGAATTCGAAGGTTACGGTAAATTATCACATCAACCAATCGCAGATTTACGTCACGGTGCTCGTATTGAGGTAGGGGAAAAGAAACAAGACCCTCTTGATTTTGCTTTATGGAAAGCTGCGAAAGAAGGAGAAATCTTCTGGGAAAGCCCTTGGGGGCAAGGGCGTCCAGGATGGCATATTGAATGCTCAGCAATGGCGCGTAAGTACTTAGGGGATACGATTGACATTCATGCTGGTGGGCAAGACTTGGCGTTCCCGCATCATGAAAATGAAATTGCGCAGTCAGAGGCATTGACTGGAAAAACGTTTGCACGTTACTGGATGCATAATGGATATATTAATATTAACAATGAGAAGATGTCTAAATCGCTTGGTAACTTTATTTTAGTTCACGATATTATTAAGCAATACGACCCGCAGTTAATTAGATTCTTTATGTTATCAGTACACTATCGTCACCCGATTAACTTTAGTGAAGAGTTATTACAAAGTACGAATAATGGACTGGAAAGAATTAAAACAGCTTATGGAAACTTAAAGCATCGTATGGAGAGTAGTACGGATTTAACGGACCATAATGAGAAATGGTTAGCTGAAATAGAGAAATTCCAGACTGCATTTGAAGAGGCAATGAATGATGACTTTAACACTGCAAATGCAATCACCGAATTATACAACGTAGCAAATCATGCAAATCAATATTTACTTGAAGAGCATACATCTAAAGTTGTGATTGAAGCATACGTAAAACAACTGGAAACGTTATTTGATATTTTAGGATTAGAATTATCAAAAGAAGAATTACTGGATGAAGAAATTGAAGAGCTTATCCAAAAGCGCATTGAAGCTCGTAAAAATCGCGATTTCGCATTGTCTGATCAAATTCGTGACGATTTAAAAGAACGTAATATTATTTTAGAAGATACCGCTCAAGGTACAAGATGGAAAAGAGGATAAGGATGATTGATGCAAAGCAATTAAACAGCTTGGCGTTAGCGTATATGGGTGATGCGGTATATGAACAATATATCCGCTATCACCTCCTTCAAAAAGGAAAAGTTCGCCCTAATCAATTACATCGCTTAGGGACGAGCTTTGTTTCAGCAAAAGCACAGGCGAAAGTTGTTTATCATTTATTAGAGACGGCATTTTTGACAGAGGAAGAAGAGGCGGTATTAAGAAGAGGGCGTAATGCAAATTCAGGTACAGTTCCGAAAAATACGGATGTACAAACATATCGACATAGTACAGCCTTTGAAGCGCTAATTGGTTATCATCATTTATTAAATAATCGTGAAAGATTAGACGAAATTGTATATAAGGCAATTGCAGTTTTAGAAGAAAAGGAAGGGGGCACATCATCATGACTAGTGAATATATTATCGGACGTAACCCTGTAATTGAAGCGTTAAGATCAGGGAGAGATATTAATAAAATTTGGATCGCAGAAGGTGCTGCCAAAGGACAAGTACAAATTGTACTAGCGTTAGCGAAAGAAAATAAGATTATTTTACAACATGCACCAAAGAAAAAGTTAGATCAATTAGTTGAGGGTAATCATCAAGGTGTAATTGCTCAAGTAGCTGCATATCAGTATGCAGAGTTAGAAGATTTATTCAAAGTGGCAGAAAAACGTAATGAAGATCCGTTCTTCTTGATTTTAGATGAGATTGAAGATCCGCATAACCTAGGTTCTATTATGCGTACTGCTGATGCAACAGGAGCTCATGGAATTATTATTCCGAAGAGAAGAGCTGTGGGACTTACCGCATCAGTTGCGAAAGCATCAACAGGAGCGATTGAATACATTCCTGTTGCGCGCGTAACAAACTTATCTCGTACAATTGATGAATTAAAAGAGCGTGGACTTTGGATTGCTGGTACAGATGCCAAAGGGAAAACGGATTACCGTAATTTAGATGGTACAATGCCGATTGGATTAGTAATTGGTAGTGAAGGAAAAGGTATGAGTCGTATTATTGGTGAAAAGTGTGATTTCTTAATCACTCTACCGATGGTTGGTAAAGTTACATCCTTAAATGCTTCAGTAGCCGCAAGTTTGTTAATGTATGAGGTATATCGTAAACGTCACGAAATTGGTAAATAAAAAATGAACGATATTTTAATCGTTGACGGCTACAACATTATCGGAGCTTGGGGAGATTTGAAGAAACTGCGGGATATAGATTTACAATCATCAAGAGATGCGCTTATTGATAAGATGGCGGATTATCAAGGTTATACAGGTACAAAAGTGATGATAGTCTTTGATGCCTATACAGTCCATGGTATTGAAAAAAAGATGAAACAATCTCGTGTAGAAGTAATATTCACACGAAAGAATCAAACTGCAGACGAAAAGATAGAGCAACTTGCGATAGAGCTTAGAAATATAAATACACAAATATATGTTGCGACTTCTGATTATACAGAACAATGGGTTATATTTGGGCAAGGTGCCCTTCGAAAATCTGCGCGTGAATTAGAGTTGGAAGTACAAGCGATGGAACAACAAGTAAGAAGGCGTACAAAAGACACGAAAGAACAGCAGCCCGCCATGCGAAAGATATTTAGTAAGGATATTACAGAAAAATTAGAAAAATTAAGAAGAGGAGAGCGTTGAAGCATTGACGCTCTTTATCTTTTTACTGTATAATATTGCTAAATAAATAGCGGTCGGAGGGATCAAGGTGGAAGCAGGCTTCGTAAGTATAGGCGACGTTACATTTCGTGATTTAGAGGATGAGGCAATCGTTGAGTTAGTTCGAAAAGGTAATACTGACGCTCTAGAATATTTAATTCACAAGTATAAGAACTTTGTTCGTGCGAAATCAAGATCTTACTTTTTAGTGGGTGCCGATCGAGAAGACATTGTTCAAGAAGGTATGATAGGGTTGTTTAAAGCAATTCGTGATTATAAAGAGGACAAGCTGTCTTCATTCAAAGCATTTGCTGAACTATGTATCACTCGACAAATTATTACCGCTATTAAAACGGCAACAAGACAAAAACATATTCCTTTAAATTCGTATGTGTCTTTAGATAAGCCGATTTACGATGAGGAATCTGATCGAACGTTATTGGATGTTATTTCTGAAGCGAAGGTGACTGATCCTGAAGAGATGATCATTAGCCAGGAAGAATATACAGACATAGAATCAAAAATATCTGAATTATTAAGCGATTTAGAAAGAAAAGTGCTTTCTTTATATTTAGATGGTCGTTCTTATCAAGAGATTTCAGAACAGTTAAACAGGCATGTGAAATCTATTGATAACGCTTTACAAAGAGTAAAGAGGAAATTGGAACGATATATGGAAATGAGAGAAAGTACAACTTTAAATTCATAAGAAGTAACAAGTGCTGCAGGTGTAAAATAAATCACCTGTTTTCTTTTGTAGAGAGTACAAAATGCATGTCATTGACATTGTCTTTTATTGTATGATACATTTTTAGGGACATAATGTTACAAGGTTGGTGTAACTAATGAGGAAAAAAGTTGTACTCTCATGTGAAGAGTGTAAAAATCGAAACTACTCTACTATGAAAGATACGAGCTCAATAGAGCGACTTGAAATAAAAAAGTTTTGTAAAACATGCAATCAGCATACAGTTCACAAGGAAACAAAATAAATAATTGAAATAATACACTGGAGGTCCCGCAGATGCGTTTAACGAACTTTTTCGGCGATGTAGGTCGCGAAATGAAAAAAGTAAGTTGGCCTAAAAAAGATGAATTACTCCGCTCAACAGCGACTGTTGTTGCTACAGTTGTGTTCTTTGCGATTTTCTTCGCAGTAGTTGATATGGGCATTTCTTCTTTAATTCGGTTAATTCTTGGTTAATTCTTGAATAAGAAGCACTTATCCATGATATAATGTTATTTATAAGAACTGTGTAAAAGCCCGGTGAACGGGTTTTTTCATTTGCGCAAAAAAATGTACGTCAGGGAGGGAAGGACGCTCGTCCTAAATGAATGGAAAAAAGTTGGTATGTTGTCCATACTTATTCTGGATATGAAAATAAAGTAAAAGCAAACCTAGAGAAACGTGTAGAATCAATGGGTATGCAAGATAAAATTTTCCGTGTTGTTGTCCCGGAAGAAGTAGAAGTAGAAATGAAAAACGGAAAAGAAAAATTAATGAAAAGAAAAGTGTTCCCAGGTTATGTATTAGTAGAATTAATCATGACTGATGACTCTTGGTATGTTGTACGTAACACGCCAGGTGTAACTGGGTTCGTTGGTTCTTCTGGTTCTGGATCTAAACCATCACCTCTATTAGAAGAGGAAGTTGTTACCATTATGAAACATATGGGAATGGACAACGAAGTGGTTGATTTCGACTTTGAACTTCATGAGACAGTACGTGTAAATGAGGGGCCATTCGCAGATTATACAGGTGCTATTGAAGAAATTGATGTGGAGAAGAAAAAGGTTAGCGTGCTTGTGGATATGTTTGGTCGCGAGACTCCAGTTGAACTTGACTTCCATCAAATTGAAAAATTATAAAATGAAACTTGAAATGAATTGTAAAAAGTGATAATATCTTTTAAGTCAGTACGTCTTCGTTATCGGAGACGTTTTTTGAAAGATTTTATCCTTACAGATAAAATATGACGTGGGAGGGCAAATCACTGTCCAATTGACCACATCACGGACTTAAGGAGGTGTGTCTCGTGGCTAAAAAGGTAATTAAAATGGTAAAGCTTCAAATTCCTGCAGGTAAAGCTAACCCAGCTCCACCAGTTGGTCCAGCATTAGGACAAGCAGGTGTTAACATCATGGGCTTCTGTAAAGAGTTTAACGCTCGTACAGCAGATCAAGCTGGTCTTATCATCCCTGTTGAAATTACGGTATTTGAGGACCGTTCATTCACTTTCATTACTAAAACTCCTCCTGCTGCTGTTCTTCTTAAGAAAGTAGCTGGTATTGAGTCTGGTTCTGGTGAACCAAACCGTAATAAAGTGGCAACTGTTAAGCGTGATAAAGTACGCGAAATCGCTGAAACTAAAATGCCTGACCTAAACGCTGCTAGCGTAGAAGCTGCAATGCGTATGGTTGAAGGTACTGCACGCAGTATGGGCATCGTTATCGAAGACTAATTCGATTTGTTTTTAAAAAAGGTTGCGGGTCTGGAATTCCAATTCGCAACCTTTATTATCGTAAATGATTATCGTTTTTAAATAAATGGATGGCGCTCATCCTCAGGTTATACCTGAAAACAGGCGTAAACGTGGGAGGTTATTCCGCTAAAACCACATTCGAGGAGGAAATAAAAATGGCTAAAAGAGGTAAAAAGTACGTAGAAGCTGCAAAGCTTGTTGATCGTGCAGCTGCTTACTCTGCAACAGAAGCAGTAGAATTAGTAAAGAAAACAAACACAGCTAAATTTGATGCAACTGTAGAAGCTGCATTCCGTTTAGGTGTTGACCCTAAGAAAGCTGACCAACAAATCCGTGGTGCAGTTGTTCTTCCACACGGTACTGGTAAAGTACAACGTGTATTAGTATTTGCTAAAGGTGAAAAAGCTAAAGAAGCTGAAGCTGCTGGAGCTGACTTCGTAGGCGATACTGATTACATCGGTAAAATCCAACAAGGTTGGTTCGATTTCGATGTAGTAGTAGCAACTCCTGACATGATGGGTGAAGTTGGTAAACTTGGTCGCGTATTAGGACCTAAAGGTTTAATGCCAAACCCTAAAACTGGAACAGTTACTTTCGATGTAACTAAAGCTGTTAACGAAATCAAAGCTGGTAAAGTTGAATACCGCGTTGATAAAGCTGGTAACATCCACGTTCCAATCGGTAAAGTATCTTTCGAAGATGCTAAATTAGTAGAAAACTTCAAAACAATTGCTGACACTTTACAAAAAGTTAAGCCAGCTGCTGCAAAAGGTACTTACATGAAGAACGTAACAGTTGCTTCTACAATGGGACCTGGCGTACGTGTAGACGTTTCTACATTAGCGTAAATTTTGGAAGTTGACTTCATAAAGAAGTTTTAATATAATCATTTATGTTGTGAATTTAATTAGTGTACCGTAGACAGTAGGTGTCAATAGACTTAATTTCCTACCTAGGTGTTAATATACGAAGCGGAATCTTTTTTCTGTGACTATATGCCTCCATGTCTACAAGTTGGGCATGGAGGTTTTTAGTGCACTTTCGGTACATCTTCTATATAATCTACAGGAGGTGTAATAACATGAGCAAAGTAATCGAAACTAAACAACAAGTTGTAACTGAAATCGCGGACAAACTTCGCGCTAGTAAATCTACAATCGTTGTTGACTACCGTGGTTTAACAGTTTCTGAAGCAACAGAATTACGTAAGCAATTACGTGAAGCTGGCGTTGAGTTCAAAGTTTACAAAAACTCTCTAACTCGTCGTGCTGCAGAATCTGCTGAAATGGCTGAGTTAAATGAATTCTTAACAGGACCAAACGCAATCGCGTTCAGTAACGAGGATGTAGTTGCTCCTGCGAAAGTATTAAACGACTTCGCTAAAGATCATGAAGCTTTAGAAATTAAAGCGGGCGTAATCGAAGGTAAACTTGTAACACTTGATGAGGTTAAAGCAATCGCTACTCTTCCATCACGTGAAGGCTTACTTTCTATGCTTCTTAGCGTTCTTCAAGCTCCAATCCGTAACCTTGCACTTGCTACTAAAGCAGTTGCAGACCAAAAGGAAGAGCAAGGCGCTTAATTTTTTAAAAGATAATTACGTATTATCGATAAAACAATACAAACCTATTTAAGGGAGGATATTTACAATGACTAAAGAACAAATCATTGAAGCAGTTAAATCTATGACTGTATTAGAACTTAACGACTTAGTAAAAGCTATCGAGGAAGAATTCGGCGTAACTGCTGCTGCTCCTGTAGCTGTTGCTGGTGGCGCTGGAGAAGCTGCTGCTGAGAAAACTGAATTTGATGTGGAACTAACTAGCGCTGGTGCACAAAAAATCAAAGTTATCAAAGTTGTTCGTGAAATCACTGGTCTTGGCTTAAAAGAAGCTAAAGAATTAGTTGACAACACTCCAAAAGTAATCAAAGAAGCTGCTGCTAAAGAAGAAGCTGAAGAAATCAAAGCTAAACTTGAAGAAGTTGGCGCTGCTGTAGAAGTTAAGTAATTAACTTTTGATGCTTTAAAAAAAGCTCGCTCTCATGCGAGCTTTTTTTTTAACTGTAAAGAAAAGAGGTGGCCATATGGCAGACCATTATTTTTCTAACGACCCTTCTAGTAAAAGTGATCGTAAGCGATGGGAGTTTGCCCTTCGTGGATCTCGATTCACTTTCTTATCTGACCATGGGGTGTTCTCGAAAAACGAAGTGGACTTTGGTTCCCGTCTTTTAATTGAAGCGTTTCAAATGCCAGATATTAAAGGTGATATATTAGACGTAGGTTGCGGATACGGTCCTATTGGTTTGTCGTTAGCGAAAGAGTTTCAAGGTCGTGAAGTTCACATGGTGGATGTGAACGAGAGGGCACTTGGGCTTGCGAAAGAAAACGCCGCTAATAACAAAATCGAGAATATACGTATTTTTCAAAGTAGCGTCTATGAAAATGTAGATGGTAAGTATGCTGCTATTCTATCTAACCCTCCAATTCGTGCGGGTAAAGATATCGTACATGAGATTTTAGAAAAAGCTGTGGAGTATTTAGTTCCAGATGGAGAGCTTTGGATTGTTATTCAAAAAAAACAAGGTGCACCGTCTGCGCTAAAAAAACTAGAAGAAGTATTTTCTGAAGTTGAGGTTGTAGAAAAGAAAAAAGGATATTATATCATAAAATCAAAAAAACGTTGACGGTTATTTTTGGCTATGTTAACATTATACAATGCCAATATATGATTTTCTGCGTTGAGAAAGATGTATATTTTTGTTTCTCTTGGAAAAGATAGTAAAATCAGCAGATTATGAAACAGAATGATGGTTTTCTTATAGAAGCCATTTTTCTTTTTTGAGCAGGTAGAAAGACTCAACGTATTTATCTTTAAGAGAAAGAGACTACGCTAATAGCAGTAGTTGTATTTATTTGTGATTTTGCACAAATTTTTTTGTGCATTTATAATACTCATGATTTGAGGGGTGAAGCAGTTGACAGGTCAACTAGTTCAATACGGACGCCACCGCCAACGAAGAAGTTATGCCCGTATTAGTGAAGTATTAGAGTTACCAAATCTTATCGAAATTCAAACCTCTTCTTATCAGTGGTTTCTTGATGAGGGTTTGCGAGAAATGTTCCAAGACATTTCTCCGATTGAAGACTTTACGGGAAATCTATCGCTTGAATTTATCGACTACAGCTTAGGTGAACCTAAATACTCTGTAGACGAATGCAAAGAGCGTGATGTGACGTATGCAGCACCACTTCGTGTAAAAGTGCGTCTAATCAACAAGGAAACTGGTGAAGTAAAAGAACAAGATGTGTTCATGGGAGATTTCCCACTCATGACAGAGACTGGAACATTCGTAATTAACGGTGCAGAACGTGTTATCGTTTCCCAGTTAGTTCGCTCTCCAAGCGTATACTATAGTGGCAAAGTGGATAAAAACGGAAAACGTGGTTTTACTGCTACTGTAATTCCAAACCGCGGAGCTTGGTTAGAGTATGAGACAGATGCTAAGGATGTTGTATATGTGCGTATTGACCGTACGCGTAAACTTCCTGTAACTGTTTTGTTACGCGCATTAGGGTTTGGCTCTGATCAAGAAATCACCGAGCTTTTAGGTGATAACGAATACTTAAGCAACACATTAGAAAAAGACAACACAGATAGCACAGAAAAAGCATTGCTTGAAATTTATGAGCGTCTACGTCCTGGTGAACCACCAACAGTAGAAAATGCTAAGAGCTTACTTGTGTCTCGTTTCTTCGATCCAAAGCGCTACGATTTAGCAAATGTAGGTCGCTATAAGATCAACAAGAAGTTACACATTAAAAACAGATTGTTTAATCAACGTTTAGCTGAAACATTAGTGGATCCAGAAACTGGTGAAATTTTAGCGGCAGAAGGAACAATCTTAGATCGTCGTACACTTGATCGCATTTTACCTTACTTAGAGAAAAACATTGGATTCAAAACAGCGAAACCAATGGGTGGAGTGGTAGAAGGCGATGTTGAGCTGCAATCTATTAAGATTTATGCTCCTGAGTCGGAAGGCGAACGCGTAATTAATGTAATTGGTAATGCAAACATTACTCGTGATGTGAAACACATCACACCAGGTGATATCCTTGCTTCTATCAGTTACTTCTTCAACCTACTATACAAAGTAGGGGATACAGATGATATTGACCATTTAGGAAACCGTCGTCTGCGTTCTGTTGGAGAACTATTACAAAATCAATTCCGTATCGGTCTTTCTCGTATGGAACGTGTTGTTCGTGAGAGAATGTCGATCCAAGATACAAATGCGATTACACCACAGGCACTAATTAATATTCGTCCTGTTATTGCATCTATTAAAGAGTTCTTCGGAAGTTCTCAGTTATCTCAGTTTATGGACCAAACAAACCCATTAGCAGAGTTAACTCACAAACGAAGACTATCTGCATTAGGACCTGGTGGTTTAACGCGTGAGCGCGCAGGCTTTGAAGTGCGTGACGTTCATTACTCTCACTACGGTCGTATGTGTCCGATTGAAACACCAGAGGGACCAAACATCGGTTTGATTAACTCATTATCTTCGTTCGCGAAAGTAAATGAGTTTGGTTTCATTGAAACACCATACCGTCGTGTTGACCCAGAAACTGGTCTTGTAACAGGGCATGTTGATTACTTAACAGCAGATGAAGAAGATAATTATGTTGTAGCCCAAGCGAATATGAAATTATCTGACGAAGGTGAATTCCTAAGTGAAGATATCGTAGCTCGTTTCCGTGGTGAAAACATTGTCACAAATAGAGAACGCATCGACTACATGGATGTATCTCCAAAACAAGTAGTGTCGGCAGCGACAGCTTGTATTCCGTTCTTAGAAAACGATGACTCTAACCGCGCACTTATGGGAGCGAACATGCAACGTCAGGCGGTTCCGTTAATGAATCCGGAATCTCCGATTGTAGGTACAGGTATGGAGTACGTATCAGCAAAAGACTCAGGTGCTGCAGTAATCTGTAAACATCCTGGTGTTGTTGAGCGCGTAGAAGCACGTGAAGTTTGGGTACGTCGCTATGTAGAAGTTGACGGTCAAACAGTAAAAGGCGACTTAGATCGCTACAAAATGCAAAAATTCATTCGTTCTAACCAAGGAACTTGTTACAACCAACGTCCAATCGTAAGTGTTGGAAATGAAGTTGTAAAAGGTGAAATCCTTGCGGATGGTCCTTCTATGGAATTAGGTGAACTAGCACTTGGACGTAACGTGCTTGTTGGCTTCATGACTTGGGACGGTTATAACTACGAGGATGCGATCATCATGAGTGAGCGCCTTGTAAAAGATGATGTGTACACTTCTATTCATATTGAAGAATATGAATCAGAAGCTCGTGATACGAAGCTTGGACCAGAAGAAATTACACGTGACATTCCAAACGTTGGGGAAGACGCATTACGTAACCTTGACGAGCGCGGTATCATTCGCGTTGGTGCTGAAGTAAAAGATGGAGATTTACTTGTTGGTAAAGTAACACCTAAAGGTGTAACAGAATTAACAGCTGAAGAACGTCTATTACATGCTATCTTTGGAGAAAAAGCGCGTGAAGTACGTGATACATCACTACGTGTACCACACGGTGGTGGCGGTATTATCTTAGACGTAAAAGTATTCAACCGTGAAGATGGCGATGAATTGCCACCAGGCGTGAATCAACTTGTACGTGCATATATCGTTCAAAAACGTAAAATTTCTGAAGGTGACAAGATGGCCGGACGTCACGGTAACAAAGGTGTTATTTCTCGTATTTTACCAGAAGAAGATATGCCTTACTTACCAGACGGTACGCCAATCGATATCATGTTAAACCCATTAGGGGTACCATCTCGTATGAATATCGGTCAGGTATTAGAGCTTCATCTTGGTATGGCAGCAAGATACCTTGGCATTCACATTGCAACACCAGTATTCGATGGTGCTCGTGAGGAAGATGTTTGGGGCACAATTGAAGAAGCTGGTATGGCAAATGACGCGAAAACAATCCTGTATGACGGACGTACTGGTGAACCATTCGATAACCGCGTATCTGTTGGTGTCATGTATATGATCAAACTTGCGCACATGGTTGACGATAAACTTCATGCTCGTTCTACTGGACCATACTCACTTGTAACGCAGCAACCTCTTGGAGGTAAAGCTCAGTTCGGTGGACAGCGTTTCGGTGAGATGGAGGTTTGGGCACTTGAAGCTTACGGTGCTGCTTATACTCTTCAAGAAATCTTAACAGTGAAGTCTGATGATGTTGTTGGACGTGTTAAGACTTATGAAGCAATTGTTAAAGGCGAAAATGTTCCAGAACCAGGCGTTCCTGAATCATTCAAAGTATTGATTAAAGAGCTGCAAAGTTTAGGTATGGACGTTAAAATGATGTCTAGCGACGATACAGAAATTGAAATGCGTGATACAGAAGATGACGATGATCATCAATCAGCAGATAAATTGAATGTCGAAGTTGAGACAACTAAGGAATAATTGGGATAACCTGTAGACTAAAAGGGAGGTAGGCCCCTTGATAGATGTAAATAACTTTGAATATATGAAGATTGGACTTGCTTCACCTGACAAGATTCGTTCTTGGTCATACGGTGAAGTTAAGAAACCAGAAACTATTAACTATCGTACGTTAAAGCCTGAAAAAGATGGCTTGTTCTGTGAGCGTATTTTCGGACCACAAAAGGACTGGGAATGTCATTGCGGAAAATACAAACGTGTACGTTATAAAGGTGTAGTTTGTGATCGATGTGGCGTTGAAGTAACGCGTGCAAAAGTACGTCGTGAACGTATGGGTCATATTGAATTAGCTGCTCCTGTATCTCATATTTGGTATTTCAAAGGTATCCCGAGCCGCATGGGACTTGTCTTAGACATGTCCCCTCGCGCGCTTGAAGAAGTAATTTATTTCGCTTCTTATGTTGTAACAGAAAGTGGAGATACACCACTTGATAAGAAGCAATTACTTTCTGAAAAAGAATACCGTGCATATCGTGATCGATATGGTAGCACATTCCAAGCTGCTATGGGTGCAGAAGCAATTAAAAAGCTACTACAAGACATCGATTTAGATAAAGAAGTAGACTTCTTAAAAGAAGAATTAAAAACAGCACAAGGACAACGCCGTACTCGTGCTATTAAACGTCTAGAAGTATTAGAAGCATTCCGTAACTCTGGAAATGAACCGTCTTGGATGATCTTAGATGTTCTACCAGTAATTCCACCAGAACTACGCCCAATGGTACAGTTAGACGGTGGACGTTTTGCTACTTCTGACTTAAACGACTTATACCGTCGTGTAATTAACCGTAACAATCGTTTAAAACGTCTATTGGACTTAGGTGCACCAAGCATCATCGTTCAAAACGAAAAACGTATGTTACAAGAAGCTGTAGACGCATTAATCGATAATGGTCGTCGTGGCCGTCCAGTTACTGGACCAGGTAACCGTCCATTAAAATCACTATCTCACATGCTTAAAGGTAAACAAGGACGTTTCCGTCAAAACTTATTAGGTAAACGTGTTGACTACTCTGGTCGTTCTGTAATCGTTGTAGGACCGAACTTAAAGATGTATCAATGTGGATTACCAAAAGAAATGGCGCTTGAACTGTTCAAACCTTTCGTAATGAAAGAGTTAGTTGAAAAAGGATTAGCACATAACATTAAGAGTGCGAAACGTAAAATCGAGCGTGTACAACCTGAAGTTTGGGACGTTTTAGAGTCTGTGATTAAAGAACATCCAGTACTTCTAAACCGCGCACCAACACTTCACCGTCTTGGTATCCAGGCGTTTGAACCTACATTAGTAGAAGGTCGCGCAATCCGTCTTCACCCACTTGTATGTACTGCATACAACGCGGACTTTGACGGTGACCAAATGGCCGTTCACGTACCTTTATCATCAGAAGCTCAAGCTGAAGCTCGTCTTCTTATGTTAGCGGCACAAAACATCTTGAACCCGAAAGACGGTAAACCAGTTGTTACTCCATCTCAGGATATGGTATTAGGTAACTATTACTTAACACTTGAGCGTGAAGGTGCAATCGGTGAAGGTATGGTCTTCAAAGATGCAAACGAAGCATTGCTTGCATATCAAAATGGATATGTTCATCTTCATACACGTGTTGCAGTAGCTGCAAGTGCAGTAAACAACGCAACATTTACTGAAGAGCAAAAGAGTATGCTTCTATTAACAACAGTTGGTAAATTAATATTTAACGAAATCTTACCAGAGTCGTTCCCTTATATTAATGAACCAACAAATTCAAACCTTGAAAAAGAAACACCAGCGAAATATTTCGTTGAAAAAGGTGCGAACATTAAAGAAATTATTGCTAGTCGCGAAGAAGTGGCGCCATTTAGCAAGAAGATCCTTGGTAACATCATTGCGGAAGTGTTCAAACGTTTCCAAATTACAGAAACGTCTCGCATGCTTGACCGTATGAAAAACTTAGGATTCAAGTACTCTACAAAAGCTGGTATTACAGTTGGGGTATCTGACATTCTTGTATTAGGCGAAAAAGATGAAATTCTCCACGAAGCACAAGCAAAAGTAGATAATGTAATTAAACAATTCCGTCGCGGTTTAATCACGGAAGAAGAACGTTACGATCGCGTTATCTCTATTTGGAGTAATGCAAAAGATGTTATCCAAGGAAAACTGATGAAATCCTTGAATAAACGCAACCCAATCTTCATGATGAGTGACTCAGGTGCCCGTGGTAACGCATCTAACTTTACTCAGCTTGCTGGTATGCGTGGTCTTATGGCCAATCCATCTGGTCGTATCATCGAACTTCCAATCAAATCGAGTTTCCGTGAAGGTTTAACAGTACTTGAGTACTTCATCTCTACGCATGGTGCGCGTAAAGGTCTTGCCGATACAGCACTTAAAACTGCCGATTCTGGTTACTTAACACGTCGTCTTGTTGACGTTGCACAAGATGTAATCGTTCGTGAAGATGATTGTGGAACAGATCGCGGTTTATTAATTGGTGCGATTAAAGAGGGTAATGAAGTTATCGAGTCATTATATGATCGTCTTGTTGGACGTTTTGCAAGAAAAACTGTAAAACATCCTGAAACAGGTGAAGTATTAGTTGCTGAAAATCAATTAATTACTGAAGATATCGCTCATATCGTTGAAAATTCGGGTGTTGAAACTGTAAACATTCGTTCAGCGTTTACGTGTAACACTCGCCACGGTGTATGTAAGAAGTGTTACGGTCGTAACTTAGCAACTGGAACAGACGTAGAAGTAGGAGAAGCGGTAGGTATTATCGCAGCTCAATCTATCGGTGAGCCAGGTACACAGTTAACGATGCGTACATTCCATACAGGTGGGGTTGCCGGAGATGATATCACTCAAGGTTTACCTCGTATCCAAGAGATCTTCGAAGCTCGTAATCCGAAAGGTCAGGCAGTGATCAGTGAAATCGACGGTGTTATCGCAGCGATCAACGACGTTAAAGATCGTCAAGAAGTAGTTGTACAGGGTGAAGTTGAAGCTCGTACGTATGCTATTCCTTACGGTGCTCGTCTGAAAGTAACTCCAGGACAGCCAATTAGCCACGGTAAAGAGTTAACAGAAGGTTCTATTGATCCGAAAGAATTACTAAAAGTAACGGACATTACGGCGGTTCAAGAATACTTATTACGTGAAGTTCAAAAAGTATACCGTATGCAAGGGGTAGAAATTGGTGACAAACACGTAGAAGTAATGGTACGTCAAATGTTACGTAAAGTTCGTGTAAGTGATGCAGGTGAAACGGATGTATTACCAGGAACATTACTAGATATCCATCAGTTCACTGATGCGAATGCTAAGGTCTTACTGCAAGGTAAGCAACCAGCAACAGCTAGACCTGTTCTACTTGGTATTACAAAAGCTTCACTTGAAACAGATTCATTCTTATCTGCAGCATCGTTCCAAGAAACAACTCGTGTCTTAACTGATGCAGCAATTAAGGGTAAACGCGATGAACTTCTAGGATTAAAAGAAAATGTTATTATCGGTAAACTTGTTCCTGCTGGAACAGGTATGAATCGTTATCGCAAAGTGGATCTTGTAAAAACAACACAAGATGACATGAATGTAGAAAACGATGAGGTTTATGTGGAACAGTAAAATTTTCCGGCATAAATTTTGTATAAAAACAATTAATCTTAGTTGACATTGTATGAGTCAAAATGTTACTATAATCAAGGTTGCTCCTGAACGATGCTTTGGAGGATATTTATATGTCTTATCAAAAAGTATCAACTGCTGAAAATGTAGTCGTTGGTCATAAACGCACATTGGAGGCAATCAAAAATGGTACAGTTAAAGAAGTTGTCATCGCAGAGGATGCTGACATGCGGTTAACCCATGCTATCATTCGTGTTGCAATGCAATATAACGTGCCCATAACAAAAGTTGAATCAGTTCGTAAGCTTGGTAAAGCTTCGGGGATTCAAGTGGGAGCTTCAGCAATAGGAATAATAAGTTAAAACTGTTTTTGTGAGGAGAGAGCATTTGCTCTTCCTTGCAAAAACTTTGTTTTCAACTAATAATGAACCACCTGGATATGTGGTCATACAAACATGCGAAGGGAGGATAATCAAATGCCTACTATTAACCAATTAGTGAGAAATGGTCGTACTGATAAAGTATGGAAATCTAAATCACCTGCGTTAAACAAAGGTTTTAACTCTTTAAAGAAAAAATCAACTGATATCTCTGCACCTCAAAAACGTGGTGTATGTACTCGTGTTGGTACAATGACTCCAAAGAAACCTAACTCAGCGTTACGTAAATACGCTCGTGTACGTTTAACAAACGGTATCGAGGTTACAGCTTACATCCCAGGTATCGGTCATAACCTACAAGAGCATAGCGTAGTATTAATTCGCGGTGGTCGTGTAAAGGATTTACCGGGGGTACGTTACCACATCGTTCGTGGTGCGCTTGACACAGCTGGTGTTGACAAACGTATGCAAGGACGTTCTAAATATGGTACTAAGAGACCAAAACCTGCTAAAAAATAATAACTTTAAAATGAAAGGAGGAACTCAATATGCCTCGTAAAGGACCTGTTGCGAAACGTGACGTGTTACCAGATCCAATGTACAATTCGAAGCTAGTAACACGCCTTATCAACAAAATGATGGTTGACGGTAAAAAAGGTAAATCTCAAACAATTCTTTATAATGCGTTCGATATCGTAAACGAACGTACTGGTAAAGAGCCAATGGAAGTATTCGAGCAAGCTCTTAAGAACATCATGCCTGTTCTTGAAGTACGCGCTCGTCGTGTTGGTGGTGCTAACTACCAAGTTCCAGTTGAGGTTCGTCCAGAACGCCGTACAACTTTAGGTCTTCGTTGGTTAGTAAACTACGCTCGTCTTCGTGGTGAAAAAACTATGGAAGAGCGTCTTGCTAACGAAATCTTAGATGCAGCTAACAACGCTGGTGCATCTGTTAAGAAACGTGAAGACACTCATAAAATGGCAGAAGCTAACAAAGCATTTGCTCATTACCGTTGGTAGGATTCAACGTAAAATAAATGTAAGCATAAACCGCTTTATTTGTCGCTTATGGAAGTGTGGAGAGGGAGAATGCCTCTCCCTTTCATCGGGCGCTCGTTTTACATAATGAGAGTACTGGACATACTGACATGTGTAACAATATAAAGTGGCTTTTTTGCTACTTAAAATAAAAAAATACCAATCCATATATGGAAGGAGCAAGACACCAAATGGCAAGAGAGTTCTCTTTAGAAAACACTCGTAATATTGGTATCATGGCTCACATCGATGCTGGTAAAACAACAGCAACTGAGCGTATTCTGTACTACACAGGACGTATTCATAAAATCGGTGAAACTCACGAAGGTGCATCTCAGATGGACTGGATGGAGCAAGAGCAAGAGCGTGGTATCACAATTACTTCTGCTGCAACTACAGCACAATGGAAAGGTCATCGTGTAAACATCATTGATACTCCAGGACACGTAGATTTCACAGTAGAAGTAGAACGTTCTTTACGCGTACTTGATGGCGCTGTAGCAGTACTTGATGCGCAATCTGGTGTAGAACCACAAACAGAAACTGTTTGGCGTCAGGCTACTACTTACGGCGTACCTCGTATCGTATTCGTTAACAAAATGGATAAGATCGGTGCAGATTTCTTATACTCTGTAGGAACAATCCACGATCGTTTACAAGCAAACGCACATCCAATTCAGTTACCAATCGGTGCTGAAGATGAGTTCAATGGTATCATTGACCTTGTTGAAGAGTGTGCTTACATGTACGGTAACGATTTAGGAACAGACATTCAACGTGTTGAAATTCCTGAAGAGCACAAAGAATTAGCTGAAGAATACCGTGGAAAACTTATTGAAGCGGTAGCTGAGCTTGATGAAGAAATGATGATGAAGTACCTAGAAGGTGAAGAAATCACTGTAGAAGAGCTTAAAGCTGGTATCCGTAAGGCTACAACTTCTGTAGAATTCTTCCCAGTAATCTGTGGTTCTGCATTCAAAAACAAAGGTGTTCAAATTCTGTTAGACGCAGTTATCGACTACCTTCCATCTCCACTAGATGTACCTGCTATTAAAGGTACTCTACCGGATACAGATGAAGAAGTAGAACGTAAGTCTAGCGATGAAGAACCATTCGCAGCTTTAGCATTCAAAATCATGACTGACCCTTATGTTGGTAAGTTAACGTTCTTCCGTGTGTACTCTGGTGTGTTAAACTCTGGATCATACGTGAAAAACTCAACTAAAGGTAAGCGTGAGCGTGTAGGTCGTATCCTACAAATGCACGCTAACAGCCGTGAAGAGATTTCAACAGTTTACGCTGGTGATATCGCTGCTGCTGTAGGTTTAAAAGATACTACTACTGGTGATACTCTTTGTGACGAGAAGAGCCTTGTTATCCTTGAGTCTATGGAATTCCCAGAGCCAGTTATCTCTGTAGCTATCGAACCAAAATCTAAAGCTGACCAAGATAAAATGGGTACAGCATTATCTAAGCTTTCTGAAGAAGATCCAACATTCCGTGCTCACACTGACCAAGAAACTGGCCAAACTATCATCGCTGGTATGGGTGAACTTCACCTTGATATCATCGTTGACCGTATGCGTCGTGAATTCAAAGTGGAAGCAAACGTTGGTGCTCCTCAGGTAGCATACCGTGAGACTTTCCGCGCTGCTGCGAAAGTTGAAGGTAAGTTCGCTCGTCAATCTGGTGGTCGTGGACAATTCGGTCACGTTTGGATTGAGTTTGAACCTAACGAAGAAGGTAAAGGATTCGAATTCGAAAACAAGATCGTCGGTGGTGTAGTTCCTCGTGAATACATCCCAGCTGTTGGAGCAGGTCTTGAAGATGCACTTAAAAATGGTGTACTAGCTGGTTATCCACTAGTTGACATTAAAGCTGCATTAGTTGACGGATCTTACCATGATGTCGATTCATCTGAGATGGCGTTCAAAATCGCTGCATCTATGGCACTTAAAGCTGCGGTTTCTAAATGTAGCCCAGTAATTCTTGAGCCAATGATGAAAGTTGAAGTTGTAATTCCTGAAGAGTACATGGGTGACATTATGGGTGACGTAACATCTCGTCGTGGACGTGTAGAAGGTATGGAAGCTCGCGGTAACGCACAAGTTGTTCGCGCTATGGTTCCACTTTCTGAAATGTTCGGTTATGCAACGTCATTACGTTCTAACACTCAAGGACGCGGAACATTCTCTATGGTGTTTGACCACTATGAAGAAGTACCAAAGTCTGTTTCTGAAGAAATTATCAAAAAAAATAAAGGTGAATAATTGATTTTTATCGATTGTTCAAGTATAACTACTTATGTAAGCTTAGAAAGTGGGACGTAAGTTTCACTTTCTAGTCTGAATATAAAATAACCTATATAAACTAAGGAGGAATTTAGAATGGCTAAAGCTAAATTCGAACGTTCTAAACCCCATGTTAACATCGGTACAATCGGCCACGTTGACCATGGTAAAACTACATTAACTGCTGCGATCACTACAGTTCTTGCAAAAGCTGGTGGTGCTGAAGCACGCGGATACGATCAAATCGATGCTGCTCCAGAAGAAAGAGAGCGCGGTATCACAATCTCAACTGCACACGTTGAGTACGAAACTGAAACTCGTCACTATGCACACGTTGACTGCCCAGGTCACGCTGACTATGTTAAAAACATGATCACTGGTGCTGCTCAAATGGACGGCGGTATCTTAGTAGTATCTGCTGCTGATGGCCCAATGCCTCAAACACGTGAGCACATCCTTCTTTCTCGTCAAGTAGGTGTTCCTTACATCGTTGTATTCTTAAACAAATGCGACATGGTAGATGACGAAGAATTATTAGAATTAGTAGAAATGGAAGTTCGCGACCTATTATCTGAATACGGATTCCCAGGCGACGACATTCCTGTAATCAAAGGTTCTGCTCTTAAAGCTCTTCAAGGAGAAGCTGATTGGGAAGCAAAAATCATTGAATTAATGGCTGAAGTTGATGCTTACATCCCAACTCCAGAACGTGAAACTGACAAACCATTCTTAATGCCTGTAGAGGACGTATTCTCTATCACAGGTCGTGGTACAGTTGCTACTGGTCGTGTTGAGCGCGGTATCGTTAAAGTTGGTGACGTAGTAGAAATCATCGGTCTTGCTGAAGAAAATGCTTCTACAACTGTAACTGGTGTAGAGATGTTCCGTAAACTTCTTGACCAAGCTCAAGCTGGAGACAACATCGGTGCTTTACTTCGTGGGGTTGCTCGTGAAGACATCCAACGTGGACAAGTACTTGCAAAAAGCGGTTCTGTAAAAGCTCACGCTAAATTCAAAGCTGAAGTTTTCGTATTATCTAAAGAAGAAGGTGGACGTCACACTCCATTCTTCGCTAACTACCGTCCTCAGTTCTACTTCCGTACAACTGACGTAACTGGTATCATCCAATTACCAGAAGGTACTGAAATGGTAATGCCTGGTGACAACATCGAAATGACTATCGAACTTATCGCTCCAATCGCTATCGAAGAGGGAACTAAATTCTCTATTCGTGAAGGTGGACGTACAGTAGGTTACGGTGTAGTTGCTACTATCGTTGAGTAATCTTAACTGATATAAAAAAACCTAAGGGATTTTCCCTTAGGTTTTTTGTTTGCGTTTATATAAGGGAGAAGAGAGTGTTTTTTTGTTTTGACGAGTTTCTTCTATAGTAATATAAAAACAACAAAAGATAATCCAGAAACTGTAAAATGAATTCTGTTAGATGAAAACTTGAAATTCTTTAAAGTGCCATGTATAATAGCAAAAGTAGAGAAAAGCAGATGCAAACAAAAAGATGCTTGCATCTAGACGAATAACATTGTATAATAGACAATGTTGGTCTTTGACTGCGATGAAGTGGAAGGTTGCTGACACACCCGGCCGCTTTGCCATGGCATGGTGTGGGGAAATTTCCATGGAGAAGGTCTATTTTAGAAATAGGCGAACGAAGGAGGGAAAATAATGGCAAAAGAAAAAATTCGTATCCGTTTAAAAGCTTACGATCACCGTATTCTTGATCAGTCAGCTGAGAAAATTGTAGAAACAGCTAAGCGTTCTGGGGCAACAGTTTCTGGTCCGATCCCATTACCAACTGAAAAAACTGTTTACACAATTCTTCGTGCTGTTCATAAGTACAAAGATTCTCGTGAGCAATTCGAAATGCGCACGCACAAACGTCTAATCGACATCGTGAGTCCTACTCCACAAACAGTAGATTCATTAATGCGTTTAGACTTACCATCTGGTGTAGATATCGAAATCAAACTATAATTTATATAACTTAAAAATGTAGGAGGTGTAACTCATGACCAAAGGAATCTTAGGAAGAAAGATCGGTATGACTCAAGTATTTGCTGAGAACGGTGAGTTAATCCCAGTAACAGTTATCGCTGCTAATCCAAACGTTGTTCTTCAAAAGAAAACAACTGAAACTGATGGCTACAATGCAATCCAGTTAGGATTTGAAGATAAACGTGAAAAGTTAACTAACAAACCTGAACAAGGCCACACTGCTAAAGCATCTACAACTCCTAAGCGCTTCATTCGCGAAATCCGCGATGCAGACGTGGACGGATTAGAGGTTGGTCAAGAGGTAAAAGTTGACGTATTCGCTACAGGTGAAATCGTTGATGTAACAGGAATTTCTAAAGGTAAAGGTTTCCAAGGTGTTATCAAACGCCACGGACAATCTCGCGGACCTATGTCTCATGGTTCTCGCTATCACCGTCGTCCAGGTTCAATGGGCCCAGTTGCTCCGAACCGTGTATTCAAAGGCAAAAAACTTGCTGGACGTATGGGTGGAGACCAAGTTACTATCCAAAACTTAGAAATCGTTCAAGTTGACACTGAGCGCAACTTATTACTAGTAAAAGGTAACGTTCCAGGTGCTAAGAAATCTCTTGTAGTTGTTCAAGGCGCTGTGAAGGTTAGCAAATAATTCACAATAGGAAGGAGGAATTCCAATGCCAAAAGTTACTGTATATAACCAAACTGGTTCACAGGTTGGTGAAATCGAATTAGCTGAAGCTATTTTCGGTATCGAACCAAATGAAGCTGTACTTTTCGAAGCTGTAATGATGCAACGTGCATCTTTACGTCAAGGTACACACAAAGTAAAAACTCGCTCTGAAGTTCGCGGTGGTGGTCGTAAACCATGGCGTCAAAAAGGAACTGGACGTGCTCGTCAAGGGTCTATCCGCTCTCCTCAATGGCGTGGTGGTGGTACGGTATTCGGACCTACACCAAGAAGCTATGCGTACAAACTTCCTAAGAAAGTTCGTCGTTTAGCAATCAAATCTGCATTAGCTACTAAAGTAGTTGAGAACAACATTGTAGTTCTTGAAGACCTAGTGTTAAATGCACCAAAAACAAAAGATATGCTAGCAGTACTTAAAGGATTAACTGTTGAGAAGAAAGCTCTTATCGTAACTGCTGATGCAAACGAATCTGTAGAGTTATCTGCTCGCAATATCCCTGGAGTAACAGTAATCACTGCTGATGGCGTAAACGTTTTAGACGTGCTTCATCATGATAAGCTAATCATGACAAAAGCGGCAGTGGAAAAAGTAGAGGAGGTGCTTGCATAATGAGAGATCCTCGTGATATCATTAAGCGCCCAGTTATCACTGAACGTTCTATGGAAATGATGGCTGAAAAAAAATACACGTTCGATGTGGACGTTAAATCTAATAAAACAGAAGTTAAAGATGCTCTTGAAGCGATCTTTGGTGTTAAAGTAGAAAAAGTGAACATCATGAACTACAAGCCGAAAGCAAAACGCGTTGGTCGTCACGCTGGTTTTACTAGCCGTCGTCGTAAAGCAATCGTTAAGCTAACTGCTGACAGCAAAGAAATCGAAATCTTCCAAGGCGTTTAATTCTTACTAAAGAAGGAGGGAAATTGAGATGGGAATCAAAAAGTATAATCCAACTACTAACGGTCGTCGTAATATGACTACGAATGATTTCGCTGAAATCACGACTGATAGACCCGAAAAGTCATTACTTGCTCCTTTAAGCAAGAAGGCTGGTCGTAATAACCAAGGTAAAATCACTGTACGTCATCAAGGTGGCGGACATAAGCGTCAATACCGTATCATCGACTTTAAGCGTAACAAAGATGGAATTCCAGGACGCGTTGCTACGATCGAATACGATCCAAACCGCTCTGCGAATATCGCATTAATTAACTACGTTGACGGTGAAAAACGTTACATTCTTGCTCCTAAATCTTTAGAAGTAGGTATGGAAGTTATGTCTGGCCCAGAAGCTGACATTAAAATCGGTAACGCATTACCATTAATCAACATTCCAGTAGGTACTGTTGTTCATAACATCGAGCTTAAGCCTGGTCGTGGCGGACAATTAGTTCGTTCTGCTGGTACATCTGCTCAAGTACTTGGTAAAGAAGGTAAATACGTACTTGTACGTTTAACTTCTGGTGAAGTACGTCTTGTATTATCTGCTTGTCGCGCTTCAATCGGTCAAGTAGGTAACGAACAACACGAACTTATCAAAATCGGTAAAGCAGGTCGCTCTCGCTGGTTAGGTAAACGCCCAACAGTTCGTGGTTCTGTAATGAACCCGGTTGATCACCCACACGGTGGTGGTGAAGGACGTTCTCCAATCGGACGTAAGTCTCCAATGTCTCCATGGGGTAAACCAACTCTTGGATTCAAGACTCGTAAGAAAAACAAAGCGTCTGACAAATTCATCGTTCGTCGTCGTAAAAAATAATGGGATTGTAGTACGGTTCATTTCTAGAACCGTACGCCAATCACGAAGGGAGGCACCAAAATGGCTCGTAGCTTAAAAAAAGGACCATTTGTCGATGATCACTTAATGAGCAAAATGGAAAAATTAGTTGCATCTGAGCAAAAACAAGTTGTTAAAACTTGGTCTCGCCGTTCAACAATCTTCCCTCAGTTCATCGGACACACAATCGCTGTATATGATGGTCGTAAACACGTACCTGTGTACATCACTGAGGATATGGTTGGCCATAAGTTAGGTGAATTCGCACCAACTCGTACGTACAAAGGTCACCTTGCTGACGATAAGAAAACTAGAAGATAATGAGAGGAGGCACTTCAATGCAAGCTAAAGCAGTAGCGAGAACAGTTCGTATTGCTCCTCGTAAAGTTCGTTTAGTAGTAGACTTAATCCGAGGTAAGCAAGTGGGTGAAGCGATTGCTATCCTTAACCACACACCAAAAACTGCTTCTCCAGTTGTAGAAAAAGTTTTAAAATCTGCAATCGCAAATGCAGAGCACAATTATGAGATGGACATTAACAACCTAGTTGTTGAAAAAGTTTTCGTTGACGAAGGTCCAACGTTAAAACGTTTCCGTCCACGTGCAATGGGTCGTGCAAGCCAAATTAACAAACGCACAAGCCACATCACAGTTGTGGTATCAGAAAAGAAGGAGGGATAATCGATGGGTCAAAAGGTTAATCCAATTGGTCTTCGTGTCGGCGTTATCCGTGACTGGGAATCTCGTTGGTTCGCTGAGAAAGATTACGCTACATTATTACATGAAGACATCAAAATCCGTGAGTACATTAATGTACGCTTAAAAGATTCTGCTGTTGCTAAAGTAGAAATCGAACGTGCAGCAAATCGTGTAAATGTTACAATTCACACTGCAAAACCTGGTATGGTAATTGGTAAAGGTGGTACTGAAGTTGAAGCACTTCGTAAAGCTCTTAACCAATTAACAGGCAAGCGTGTACACATCAACATTTTAGAAGTTAAGAGAGCTGATCTTAACGCTAAATTAGTAGGCGAAAACATCGCTCGTCAATTAGAAAACCGTGTATCATTCCGTCGTGCACAAAAGCAAGTTATTCAACGTGCTATGCGTGCAGGTGCTAAAGGTATTAAAACACAGGTTTCTGGTCGTCTTGGCGGAGCTGATATCGCTCGTGCAGAATCTTACAGTGAAGGAACTGTTCCACTTCATACACTTCGCGCTGATATTGACTATGCAGCAGTTGAAGCTGATACAACATACGGTAAATTAGGCGTAAAAGTATGGATCTACCGTGGAGAAGTCCTTCCTACAAAAAAGAAAGCTTCTGAGGAAGGAGGAAAATAATATGTTAATGCCAAAACGCGTAAAATATCGTAGAGAGCATCGTGGTAAAATGCGTGGTCGTGCTAAAGGTGGAACTGAAATTGCTTTCGGTGAATTCGGTTTACAAGCACAAGCTGCTTCATGGATTACAAACCGTCAAATCGAAGCTGCTCGTCGTGCAATGACTCGTTACATGAAACGTGGCGGTAAAGTATGGATTAAAATTTTCCCTTCTAAACCTTACACTGCAAAACCTCTAGAAGTACGTATGGGTTCCGGTAAAGGGGCACCAGAAGGCTGGGTAGCAGTAGTAAAACCTGGGAAAATTATGTTCGAAATCGCGGGTGTATCTGAAGAGGTAGCACGCGAAGCATTACGTCTTGCAGCTCACAAGTTACCTGTGAAATGTAAATTCGTAAAACGTGAAGAAAATGGTGGTGAATCTAATGAAAACTAATGATATTCGTGAATTAACCACTGCCGAAATCGAAACAAAAGTTAAAGCTTTAAAGGAAGAGTTGTTTAATCTTCGCTTCCAACTTGCTACAGGACAATTAGAGAATCCAACTCGCATTCGTGAAGTGCGTAAAGCAATTGCTCGTATGAAAACTGTAGTTCGTGAAAGAGAGATCGGAATTAATCGATAAATTGAGGGGAGGTTTGCATAGTGAGCGAACGTAACCAACGCAAAGTTTATACTGGTCGTGTAGTGTCTGACAAAATGGACAAAACGATTACAGTTTTAGTTGAAACTTACAAAACTCATTCCTTGTACGGAAAACGTGTTAAGTATTCTAAGAAGTACAAAGCCCATGATGAGCAAAACCAAGCGAAACTTGGCGATATCGTTAAAATCATGGAAACTCGCCCGCTTTCTGCTACTAAGCGTTTCCGTTTAGTTGAAATCGTTGAAGAAGCGGTTATTATCTAAATAGACGAATCGGAATTTTTAGTCCGAAGGGAGGTTTCATAACATGATCCAACAAGAATCTCGTTTGAAAGTTGCTGACAACTCTGGTGCACGTGAACTTTTAACAATTAAAGTATTAGGCGGCTCTGGTCGTAAATATGCTAACATTGGTGACATTATCGTTGCTACGGTAAAACAAGCAACACCAGGTGGCGTTGTTAAAAAAGGTGACGTTGTTAAAGCAGTAGTGGTACGTACGAAGAGCGGAGCTCGTCGTCCGGACGGTTCTTACATCAAATTTGATGAAAACGCAGCGGTTATCATTAAAGACGATAAGAGCCCACGTGGTACTCGTATCTTCGGACCAGTAGCTCGTGAATTACGTGATAGCAACTTCATGAAGATCGTTTCTTTAGCTCCAGAAGTTCTATAATTTAAGGTATTGCCTTGCTAAGGAGGTGCAGAATTAAGATGCATGTAAAAAAAGGTGATAAAGTACAGGTAATCACTGGTAAAGACAAAGGAAAACAAGGCGTTATCCTTGTGGCTTTCCCAAAGCAAAACCGTGTTATCGTTGAGGGTGTCAATATCGTTAAGAAGCACTCTAAGCCATCTCAATTAAATCCACAAGGTGGAATTATTACTAAAGAAGCACCTATTCACGTTTCTAACGTTATGATTTTAGATCCGAAAACAGGTGAACCTACTCGTGTAGGCTTCAAAGTAGAAGATGGTAAAAAAGTTCGTATTGCAAAAAAATCTGGTGAATTATTAGATAAATAATTTTCTTAAGAAAGGAGGTCACTTCATTGAATCGCCTTAAAGAGAAGTTCCAAAAGGAAATTACTCCTGCTCTAGTGAGCAAGTTTAACTATAAATCTGTAATGCAGGTACCAAAAATCGAAAAGATCGTAATCAACACTGGTGTTGGTGACGCGGTATCTAACTCAAAAGCGTTAGACAACGCAGTAGAAGAATTAACACAAATCACAGGTCAAAAACCTGTTGTAACTCGTGCTAAAAAATCAATCGCTGGTTTCCGTCTTCGTGAAGGTATGCCAATCGGTGCGAAAGTAACTTTACGCGGCGAGCAAATGTATGAGTTCTTCGACAAATTAGTATCAGTTTCTTTACCACGTGTACGTGATTTCCGTGGTGTTTCTAAGAAATCATTCGATGGTCGTGGAAACTATACATTAGGTGTTAAAGAGCAACTTATTTTCCCTGAGATTGATTATGATAAAGTAAGCAAAGTCCGCGGTATGGACATCGTAATCGTTACTACAGCGAAAACTGATGAAGAAGCTCGTGAACTTTTAACACAATTCGGTATGCCATTCCAAAAATAATGGAAGCCAACGCTAAGTAGAGGAGGCGAAAACGTGGCTAAAAAATCTATGATAGCGAAACAAAAGCGTACTCCTAAGTTTAAAGTACAAGAGTATACACGTTGCGAACGCTGCGGTCGTCCGCATTCTGTATACCGCAAATTTAAACTTTGCCGTATTTGTTTCCGTGAACTTGCATATAAAGGTCAAATTCCTGGTGTTAAAAAAGCTAGTTGGTAAAACCCACAAATGGGAAGGAGGTAAAACACATGGTGATGACAGATCCAATTGCAGACATGCTTACTCGCATCCGTAATGCGAACATGGTACGTCATGAGAAATTAGAGGTTCCTGCTTCTAAAATCAAAAAAGAGATCGCTGAACTTTTAAAACGTGAAGGTTTCATTCGTGATGTAGAATACATCGAGGATAACAAACAAGGTATCCTTCGTATTTTCCTGAAATATGGTGCAAACAATGAACGTGTAATCACTGGATTAAAACGTATCAGTAAACCTGGCTTACGCGTTTACGCTAAAGCTGACGAAGTACCACGTGTACTTAACGGATTAGGTATCGCTCTTGTTTCTACATCTAAGGGAGTAATGACAGACAAAGACGCTCGTCAATTACAAACTGGTGGAGAAGTAGTAGCATACGTTTGGTAATATATATTTAAAACGAACGGAGGTGTGACCACATGTCTCGTATTGGTAAAAAGATTCTTGAAATCCCTGCAGGTGTTACTATTACAGTTGCAGAAGACAATACTGTAACAGTAAAAGGCCCTAAAGGTGAATTAACTCGTACTTTCAATGCTGATATGCTTATCAAAATTGAAGAGAATACATTAACAGTTGAGCGTCCATCTGAACAGAAGGAACACCGTGCATTACACGGTACAACTCGTGCTTTAATCGGAAACATGGTTGAAGGTGTAACTGAAGGTTTCGCACGCGGACTTGAATTAGTCGGTGTTGGTTACCGTGCTCAAAAACAAGGTGATAAACTTGTATTAAGCGTAGGTTATTCTCATCCAGTAGAAATGACTCCGGAAGCAGGTCTTGAAGTTGAAGTACCTGCACCAACTAAGATCGTAATTAAAGGTATCGACAAGCAACGTGTTGGCGAATTCGCTGCTAACATCCGTGCTGTACGTGCTCCTGAGCCTTACAAAGGTAAAGGTATTCGTTACGAAGGCGAAGTTGTTCGTCGTAAAGAAGGTAAAACTGCTAAGTAAACCCGTTAGGTGAGAGAAAGGAGTGACAAGAATGATCACTAAAGCTGATAAAAATGCGACTCGTAAGAAAAGACATGCACGTGTACGTGCTAAACTTACTGGTACTGCAGAGCGTCCACGTTTAAACGTGTTCCGTTCTAACCAACATATTTACGCTCAAGTTATTGATGATGTGAATGGTGTAACGTTAGTAAGTGCATCTACTCTTGATAAAGACCTTGCTCTTAACGGTACTAGCAATATTGAAGCTGCTACGAAAGTTGGAGAATCAGTTGCTAAGCGTGCTGTAGAGAAAGGCGTTAAAGAAGTAGTATTTGATCGCGGTGGTTACTTATACCATGGCCGTGTTAAAGCTCTAGCTGAAGCTGCTCGTGAGGCTGGATTACAATTTTAATGGTCAAAGGAGGGAAAATTGATGCATCGCATTGACCCAAGTAAATTAGAACTTGAAGAACGTGTAGTTACGATAAATCGTGTCGCGAAAGTTGTTAAGGGTGGTCGTCGTTTCCGCTTTGCTGCACTAGTTGTAGTTGGCGATAAAAACGGTCATGTTGGATTCGGTACTGGTAAAGCACAAGAGGTACCAGACGCAATCCGTAAAGCTATCGAAGACGCTAAGAAAAACTTAATCGCTGTACCATTAGTTGGTACAACAATTCCACACACAATCAACGGTCATTTTGGCGCTGGTGAAGTATTCTTAAAACCTGCTGCTGAGGGTACTGGTGTTATTGCTGGTGGACCTGTTCGTGCGGTCCTTGAATTAGCTGGTGTACAAGATATTCTTTCGAAATCTCTTGGTTCTAACACACCAATCAACATGATTCGCGCTACTGTGAACGGATTAAGCGAACTTAAGCGCGCTGAAGATGTTGCAAAATTACGCGGTAAATCTGTAGAAGAGCTACTAGGTTAAGGAGGGAAAACAAATGGCGAAAAAGTTAGAAATTACCCTCACTCGTAGTGTAATTGGTCGTCCACAAGATCAACGTGCGACGGTAGAAGCTTTAGGTCTTAAAAAGTTGAATTCAACTGTAGTTAAGGAAGAAACTCCTGCTATTCTTGGTATGATCAACAAAGTTTCTCACCTTGTAACTGTAAAAGAAGCTTAAGGATAACTCATTAATATAAGGAGGTGCCTGGGAATGAAACTTCATGAATTAAAACCTGCAGAAGGTTCTCGTAAAGTACGTAACCGTGTCGGTCGTGGTATCGGTTCTGGTAACGGTAAAACTGCTGGTAAAGGTCATAAAGGACAAAACGCACGTTCTGGCGGCGGTGTTCGTCTTGGCTTCGAAGGTGGTCAAACTCCATTATTCCGTCGTTTACCAAAACGCGGCTTCACAAACATTAACCGTAAAGAGTTTGCTATTGTAAACTTATCAACGTTAAATCGTTTTGAAGATGGTACAGAAGTAACACCTGAATTATTGCTGGAAACTGGCGTTATCAGCAAGTTAAACGACGGTGTTAAAGTTCTTGCAAGCGGAGCAGTAGAGAAAAAACTAACTGTTAAAGCGCACAAGTTCTCTTCAAGTGCTAAAGAAGCAATTGAAGCAGCTGGCGGATCAGTTGAGGTGATCTAATGTTTCGTACAATCTCCAACTTTATGCGCGTTGCTGAGATAAGACGTAAAATATTATTCACTTTAGCGATGTTAATCGTATTCAGGATTGGCACGTTTATCCCCGTGCCATTTACAAATGGAGACGTACTGAAGGCACAAGATCAATTAAATGCTTTAGGTATTCTAAATACATTTGGCGGTGGAGCCTTGAAAAACTTCTCCATCTTTGCGATGGGAATCATGCCGTATATTACAGCATCCATCATCGTGCAATTATTGCAGATGGATGTTGTTCCTAAATTTTCGGAATGGTCGAAGCAAGGTGAAATGGGCCGTCGTAAATTAACGCAATTCACGCGTTACTTTACAATTGTTCTTGCGTTTATTCAGGGGTTTGGTATGTCAATCGGTTTTAACGGTATGGTAGGTGGACAATTAATTTTGAATCCAGGTTGGAGCACTTATTTATACATTGCTACGGTACTGACTGCTGGTACTGCATTTTTAATGTGGTTAGGTGAACAGATTACAGCTAAAGGTGTAGGTAATGGTATTTCCATCCTTATCTTTGGCGGTATTGCCGCAGCGATCCCAAGTGTTATATCTCAAGTGTATCAGCAACAGTTTCAAAATATCGGAGATCAATTGTTCATGAGTATCGTTAAAGTTGCATTGATTTTACTAGCTGTGCTAGCAGTTATTGTGGGTGTTATTTTCATTCAACAGGCTGTTAGAAAGATCCCAATTCAATATGCGAAGCGTGTAACAGGAGGAAATGGTGGTTATGCTGGAGCACAAAACACACATTTACCGCTTAAGGTAAATAGTGCTGGTGTTATTCCAGTAATTTTTGCTGTTTCATTCTTAATTACGCCTCCGACTATTGCACAGTTCTTCCCGAAACATGATGTATCGCAGTGGATTATTGCAAACTTTAACTATTCTCACCCAGTGGGAATGATCATATATGTTGCGCTCATTGTAGCCTTCACATATTTCTATGCATTTGTTCAGGTTAATCCAGAGCAAATGTCAGAGAATCTAAACAA
Source organism: Bacillus sp. 7_6_55CFAA_CT2 (assembly GCF_000238655.1). NCBI lineage: Bacteria > Bacillati > Bacillota > Bacilli > Caryophanales > Bacillaceae > Bacillus > Bacillus sp. 7_6_55CFAA_CT2. The sequence continues at coordinate 44,358 of NZ_JH414718.1, forward strand.
GCAAGGTGGATATGTTCCAGGTATTCGTCCGGGTAAGAATACGGAACAATATCTAACAAAAATCTTGTATCGTTTGACCTTTGTAGGATCAATTTTCCTAGCAGCGATTGCAATCTTACCAGTTATCTTTACGAAATTGGGAAATCTTCCTCCATCTGCACAGATCGGTGGAACGAGTATGTTAATCGTTGTCGGCGTTGCTTTAGAAACAATGAAGCAGCTAGAAAGCCAACTGGTAAAACGCCATTACAAAGGGTTTATCAAGCAGTGAGTAAGTGGGAAGAATTGTCTTCCCTACATGCTCATGTACTCTGAGGGGGAACAAGGATGAACTTAATTTTAATGGGGCTTCCTGGTGCTGGTAAAGGTACACAAGCCGAACAGATTGTTGCCAAGTATAACATCCCTCACATTTCAACAGGAGACATGTTCCGTGCAGCTATGAAGGCTGAAACTGAAATGGGTCTACAAGCAAAATCTTTTATTGATAAAGGTGCACTTGTTCCAGATGAAGTTACAATCGGAATCGTTCGTGAACGTTTAAGTCAAGACGACTGCGTAAGAGGTTTCTTACTAGACGGTTTCCCACGAACTGTTGCACAAGCATCAGCTCTTGAAGAAATTATGAAAGATCTTGGCAAAAAAATCGACTATGTTTTAAACATTAATGTGGATTCAGGGTTGTTATTAAAACGCCTTACAGGCCGTCGCATTTGTAAAGAGTGCGGTGCGACTTACCACTTAGAATTCAATCCACCAGCAAAAGCTGATGTGTGCGATAAATGTGGTGGCGAATTATATCAACGCTCTGATGACAATGAAGAAACTGTAGCAAATCGTTTAGATGTAAATATTAAGCAAACAAAACCTTTGCTTGATTTCTACGAAGAGCTTGGTTACTTACAAAGCATTAATGGTGAGCAAGATATCAATAAAGTATTTGCTGATATCGATGTTCTCATCGGAGGCTTAGCGTAATGATAATCTGCAAAACTCCTCGCGAGATAGAAATCATGCGAGAAGCTGGCAGGATCGTTGCTTTGACTCATCAAGAGTTGAAACAGCACATTACTCCAGGAATTACAACGAAAGAGCTCGATCAAATAGCGGAAAAGACGATTCAAAAATATGGTGCTACGCCATCTTTTAAAGGATACAACGGATTTCCGGGGAGCATATGTGCTTCTGTAAATGAAGAGCTTGTACACGGAATTCCAGGGAAGCGCAAGCTCAAAGAGGGCGATATCATCAGTATCGATATTGGTGCGAAATACAATGGGTACCATGGAGATTCTGCATGGACGTATCCAGTTGGAAACATTTCTGAATCTGTTCAAAAGCTACTTGATGTCACAGAAAAATCGTTGTATCTTGGTCTAGAACAAGTAAAACCAGGCGAGAGATTATCAAATATCTCACATGCGGTTCAAACCCATGCTGAAGAGAATGGATTCTCGATCGTTAGGGAGTATGTTGGTCACGGAATCGGGCAAGACTTACATGAGGACCCTCAAATCCCGCACTATGGTCCACCAAATAGAGGCCCTAGATTAAAGCCGGGAATGGTCATCTGTGTTGAGCCGATGGTGAATCAAGGAAGACGATATGTAAAAACACTATCTGATGACTGGACAGTGGTAACGGTAGATGGTAAATGGTGTGCCCATTTTGAGCACACGATTGCTCTTACAGAAGCAGGATACGAAATCCTTACCACTTTATAAGTAGCTGGCTCTCCGGGATTTCAGAGCAGTGTAAAATGTTACTGATTTGAAGAAGGGAGAACTATTGAATGGCTAAAGATGATGTAATTGAAGTCGAAGGTACCGTTCTTGAAACGTTGCCAAATGCTATGTTCAAAGTAGAATTAGAGAATGGGCATGTCGTATTGGCTCACGTTTCTGGTAAAATCCGTATGAACTTCATTCGTATTTTACCAGGAGACAAAGTTACGGTAGAATTATCTCCGTACGATTTAAATCGTGGTCGTATTACGTACCGTTTTAAATAATATAGCACTCCGTAATCTTTAAGGAGGTTCGAGACATGAAAGTAAGACCGTCAGTTAAACCAATCTGCGAAAAATGTAAAGTTATTCGTAGACGTGGAAAAGTAATGGTTATTTGTGAAAACCCTAAACATAAACAAAAACAAGGTTAATCAGAAGGAGGTGCATTCGTAATGGCACGTATCGCAGGTGTAGATATTCCTCGAGACAAACGCGTTGTTATTTCTTTAACTTACGTATTCGGCATTGGTCGCACAACTGCTGAAAAAATTCTTGCTGAAGCAGGTATTTCTGAAGAAACACGAGTTCGTGATTTAACGGAAGACGAATTAGGACGTATCCGTGATATCATCGATCGTATTAAAGTTGAGGGAGACCTTCGTCGTGAAGTATCTCTTAACATCAAACGTCTAATGGAGATCGGTTCTTACCGTGGTCTTCGTCACCGTCGTGGTTTACCAGTTCGTGGTCAAAACTCTAAAAACAATGCTCGTACACGTAAAGGTCCACGTCGTACAGTAGCAAATAAAAAGAAATAATAAGTAAAGGAGGTTGAACTAACAATGGCACGTAAAACAAACACTCGTAAAAAACGTGTGAAAAAGAATATTGAAGCTGGTATAGCTCATATTCGTTCTACTTTCAACAACACAATCGTAACACTTACAGATACTCACGGTAACGCACTTTCTTGGTCTAGTGCTGGTGCACTTGGTTTCCGTGGATCTCGTAAATCTACTCCATTCGCTGCGCAAATGGCTGCTGAAACTGCTGCTAAAGCTGCAATGGAACACGGTTTAAAAACTTTAGAGGTTACTGTTAAAGGTCCTGGTGCTGGTCGTGAAGCTGCAATTCGTGCTCTTCAAGCTGCAGGTCTAGAAGTAACAGCAATTAGAGATGTTACTCCAGTTCCTCATAATGGATGTCGTCCACCAAAACGTCGTCGTGTGTAATTTTTCTGTATAGAATTTTCCCTTTTGTCTATAATGGATATGATGCATTATCGAGAAATTTCGTACAGAAACATCGCTTGTTGTGCACAATCGGGAACTGCCTAAGGGGGACTTTCGGTTAGACAGGGGTTATACCTTTGTTTAACCGGGGTTTCGACGTTTTGAAGGAGGGTTTAGTTAATGATTGAAATCGAAAAGCCGAAAATCGAAACGGTTGAACTTAACGAAGATGCTAAATATGGTAAATTCGTAATTGAACCGCTTGAGCGTGGATATGGTACTACTTTGGGTAACTCCTTACGTCGTATTCTTTTATCCTCACTCCCTGGTGCCGCTGTTACTGCTATCCAAATCGATGGCGTATTACATGAATTTTCAACAGTTGAGGGCGTAGTAGAAGACGTTACGACGATCATCTTAAACTTGAAAAAGTTAGCTCTTAAAATCTACTCTGAAGAAGAGAAGACGTTGGAAATTGATGTACAGGGCGAAGGTATTGTCACAGCTGCTGATATTACTCACGATAGTGATGTAGAAATCTTAAATCCAGATTTACACATTGCAACGTTAGCAAAAGATGCGCATTTCCGCGTGCGTTTAACTGCAAAGCGTGGCCGTGGGTATACGCCAGCTGATGCAAATAAAAGCGAAGATCAACCAATAGGAGTAATTCCTATTGATTCTATTTATACTCCAGTATCACGTGTGACTTACCAAGTGGAAAAGACACGTGTCGGACAAGTGGCTAATTATGATAAGCTTACGCTTGATGTATGGACGGATGGAAGCATCGGGCCAAAAGAAGCTATCTCTTTAGGTGCCAAAATCTTAACTGAGCATTTAAATATCTTTGTTGGTTTAACTGATGAAGCACAAAATGCTGAGATTATGGTCGAGAAGGAAGAAGATCAAAAAGAGAAAGTTCTTGAGATGACTATCGAAGAACTAGACCTTTCTGTTCGTTCTTATAATTGCCTAAAACGTGCAGGAATTAATACTGTACAAGAGCTTGCGAACAAAACAGAAGAAGATATGATGAAAGTTCGTAACTTAGGACGTAAATCCTTAGAAGAAGTTAAACATAAACTTGAGGAATTAGGTTTAGGTTTACGTAAAGACGACTGAGGATTTAAACCCATCAACAAAGGAGGGAACTACGAATGGCATACAGAAAATTAGGCCGTACAAGTGCGCAACGTAAAGCTATGTTACGTGATTTAGCTACTGATTTAATTATCAACGAGCGCATCCAAACGACAGAAACTCGTGCAAAAGAACTTCGTTCTGTAGTGGAAAAAATGATCACTTTAGGTAAACGCGGAGATCTTCATGCTCGTCGTCAAGCAGCAGCTTTCATTCGCAATGAAGTAGCTAACGCTGAGACTGGTCAAGATGCACTTCAAAAACTATTCGCTGATGTAGCTCCACGCTATGCTGAGCGCCAAGGCGGATACACTCGTATTGCAAAAATTGGTCCACGTCGCGGAGACGCAGCACCAATGGTAATTATCGAGTTAGTATAATGATAATTAAAAGGGCAGGACAGTTCTTTTCAAGAAACTGGTCATGGCCCTTTTTTTTAAATATAAAAATAGGCTAACTGTGGGAAGGAAAGGGTGCCTTCTATTGAAAAAAGAGAAACTTCGGATAGAAAATATATCATTTCAATATCCTGGGGCAGCCACTTATGCATTAAAAGATGTTTCATTTTCCTTATATGAGGGAGAGTGGGTATCTATTATTGGACAAAACGGTTCAGGAAAGTCTACACTTGCAAAATTATTGAATGGTTTGTTTTTGCCAGAAGCAGGGACTATTACAGTAAATGATACAATGGTTTTATCAGAGGAAACGGTATGGGATGTTCGAAAACAAATTGGAATGGTATTTCAAAATCCAGATAATCAATTTGTTGGAACAACAGTGCAAGATGATGTTGTATTTGGCTTAGAGAATATCGGAATGCCAAGAGAACAAATGATTGAAAGATTAGAACAGGCCTTGCGACTTGTCCGTATGGAAGATTTTCTTAATGATGAGCCTCATTCCTTATCTGGTGGGCAAAAGCAGCGAGTGGCAATAGCAGGCGTTTTAGCACTTCAACCATCTATTTTAATATTAGATGAAGCAACGTCAATGTTAGACCCTCAAGGGAGACGTGAAGTAGTAGAAACGGTTAGACAACTTGTTACTCAAAAAGGTATTACCGTGTTATCGATTACGCACGATTTAGAAGAAGCGGCACAGTCAGATCGTGTCATTATTTTAAATAAGGGAGAAATATTAGAGGAAGGGACTCCAGAAAAAATTTTCAAATCCTCTCATATGCTCCAAGAAATTGGCTTAGATGTACCGTTTTCAGTGAAAATAGCAGAATTATTAAAAAGAAATGAAATTCTCTTGCAAAATACGCATCTTACAATGGAAAGCTTGGTGAACGAACTTTGGAGATTACATTCCAAAAAGTAGAGCATCGTTATCAATATAAAACTCCATTTGAAAGACGCGCACTTTATGATGTAGATGTGTCGTTTCCAAGTGGGGGCTATTATGCCATTATTGGTCATACTGGTTCAGGTAAGTCAACGATGATTCAACATTTAAATGGTTTATTGCAGCCGACAAATGGTACAGTTCAAATTGGTGAACATTTGATTTCGGCAGGAAAGAAAGAAAAAAAGTTAAAGCCACTACGTAAAAAAGTAGGGGTTGTCTTTCAATTCCCAGAACATCAGTTGTTTGAAGAGACTGTGGAGAAAGATATTTGTTTCGGCCCTACTAATTTTGGAGTATCTGTAGACGAAGCAAGGCAAAAGGCTAGAAAGGCAATTGAACTTGTAGGGCTAGAACCGGAACTGTTAACACGTTCTCCGTTCGAATTAAGTGGTGGACAAATGAGACGTGTTGCTATAGCGGGTGTACTGGCGATGGAACCTGAAGTGCTTGTATTAGATGAACCTACAGCAGGACTGGATCCAAAAGGGCAGAACGAACTTATGGAGATGTTTTATAAGCTGCACAAGGAGAAAGGTCTTACAGTTATCCTTGTAACGCATAATATGGAGGATGCTGCTCAGTATGCGGAGCAGATTGTAGTTATGCATAAAGGAACGGTCTTTTTGCAAGGAAGTGCAGAGGAAGTATTTTCACATGCCGATGAACTAGAGAAAATTGGTGTGGATCTTCCTATGTCATTAAAGTATAAACGTGCAATTGAAGAGAAGTTTGGTATTTCAATTCCAAAGGCTACCTTATCTTTAGAGGATCTTACTCATGAAGTTGTGCAGGTGTTACGAAAAGGTGGTCATGAATCATGCAGCAGTTGATTATTGGGAGATATATCCCGGGGAATTCACTTATTCATCAACTTGATCCACGTACGAAGCTGCTGATTGTCTTTTTATATGTATTTGTTGTTTTCTTAGCAAATAATGCGATTTCATATGGATTTTTATTTTTATATGCACTCATTGCTTTATTTTTTGCAAAAGTGCCGATTCGTTATGTACTTTCGGGCTTAAAACCAATTTTATGGATTTTTCTTTTTACATTTTTCCTGCATATTTTTACAAATAAGGAGGGGGATGTACTATTCCAGCTTGGTTGGTTTTCGATATATGAAAAAGGATTAGAGCAAGGGATATACATTTCTGTACGATTCTTCGTTATTATTTTAATGACGACATTATTAACGTTAACGACGACACCTATTGAAATTACAGATGGTTTGGAGACGTTATTAAAGCCGTTGAAGCGTATAAAGGTTCCTGTTCATGAAATCGCATTAATGATGTCAATTTCTCTTCGTTTTATCCCGACATTAATGGATGAAACGAGTAAAATAATGAAAGCACAAGCGTCACGTGGTATTGATTTTGCCGGGGGACCGATAAAAGATAGAATGAAAGCTATTATTTCACTGCTCGTTCCTCTGTTTATCAGTGCTTTTAAGCGTGCAGAGGACTTAGCCATTGCGATGGAAGCTCGTGGATATCAAAGTGGTGAAGGACGTACTAAATTTAGGCAACTACGCTGGAAAACAAGCGATACAGTAACGATTGTCAGCTTATTTTGTTTAGCTTGTATTTTGGCATGGGTGCGATCGTAATGGAGAATAGAGAAATGGATAGAATAAAATGTACGGTTGCATATGATGGCATGCATTTTTGTGGTTATCAAATTCAGCCGAACCATCGTACTGTTCAACAGGAGATAGAAAAAGCATTGCAGAAATTGCATAAGGGAGAACTTGTTCGTGTTCAGGCATCTGGTAGAACAGATTCTACAGTTCATGCAAAAGGACAAGTAATACACTTTGATACTCCTTTGTCTCTTGAAGAGTGGCAATGGATTAATGCTTTAAACACAATGTTGCCAGATGATATTGTTATTAGGCAAGTAGAGAAAAAAACAGAAGAATTTCATGCACGTTACGGTGTTGAGAAAAAAGAATATCGTTATCGTGTATTATTATCAAAGACTGCGGATGTATTCCGTAGAAATTACGTATATCAATATCCATACCCGCTCGAAATCAACTCTATAAGAAAAGCAATTCCTTATTTTATTGGAACACATGATTTCACTTCTTTTTGTTCGGCAAAAACTGACAAAAAAGATAAAGTGCGAACAATTTATGAAATCGAGTTAATTGAACAAAATGATGAAATAATTTTTCGTTTTGTAGGTAATGGATTTTTATATAATATGGTCAGAATTATTGTTGGTACGTTACTTAGCGTAGGGCAAGGAAAGCTTGATCCTGATAGCATTCCAGAGATTTTAGCGAAACAAAATCGTCAGTTTGCTGGAAAGATGGCTCCAGGTCATGGGCTTTACTTATGGGAGGTAAACTATAACAACTAATCCTGGTGTAACATTTGCTTGACATTAGAAACTCAAAAGTATATCATAACATATGGTATTGTTTCTAAAACCACGATTAGCCCCGGAAGGAAATCGTGTTTAAGATAAACAATAGATTTTTTCTATGGAAAAGATAACGAGGAGGGAAACACATGCGTACGACTTTTATGGCAAAAGCTAACGAAGTTGAGCGTAAATGGTATGTGGTTGATGCTGAAGGTCAAACTTTAGGTCGCCTTGCTAGTGAAGTAGCATCCATTTTACGTGGTAAAAACAAACCTACATTTACACCACACGTTGACACGGGTGATCATGTAATTATTATTAACGCTGAGAAAATTCATTTAACAGGTAATAAATTAAACGATAAAATTTACTACCGTCACACTAACCACCCAGGTGGACTTAAGCAAAGAACAGCTCTTGAAATGCGTACAAACTACCCTGTACAAATGTTAGAGCTTGCAATTAAAGGCATGCTTCCAAAAGGACGCTTAGGCCGTCAAGTTTCTAAGAAACTTAACGTGTATGCTGGAGCAGAGCATCCACACCAAGCACAAAAACCAGAAGTTTACGAACTTCGCGGATAATTAATTAAAGGAGGGCTTACTTTGGCACAGGTTCAATACTATGGCACTGGACGTCGTAAGAGTTCAGTAGCGCGCGTACGCCTAGTTCCAGGCGAAGGACGCGTTATCATTAACGGTCGTGATTTTGAAAACTATATCCCATTTGCTGCATTACGTGAAGTAGTGAAACAACCTCTAGTTGCAACAGAAACTTTAGGTAACTACGATGTACTTGTAAACGTAAATGGTGGTGGATACACTGGTCAAGCTGGTGCTATTCGTCACGGTATTTCTCGCGCTTTATTAAAAGCTGATCCAGAATACCGTCTAACACTAAAACGTGCAGGTCTATTAACTCGTGACGCACGTATGAAAGAGCGTAAAAAATACGGTCTTAAAGGCGCACGTCGTGCACCTCAGTTCTCAAAACGTTAATTTTTGCGAACTACAAACCCCAACCATTTTGGTTGGGGTTTTTTTATGTTTCATTCCTCTTTTGCAATTTTTATAGCTTGGAATATTTTAGTGCTACCGCCACGCGTATGCTTCTTCTTTAGAAGTTTAGACTAATACGTATTAGGGAGGTTTATAAGTACTATGAATGTCATTGTCAGCTTACAAGAAAAACAAAAAGAAAAGCAGTTAAAATACGAGCGGAAGATGTTGCGGGAATTATCATTAAAAACATTGCGTTCAAATATTCGTGATGCCTTTCAAATGCAAGAGCTTCATCGTCAGTATGAAGATTACTGTATTGAATTAGGGATAGAATCTTATTTATTAGGAGCGAGATACAGTAAATTTGGTTATTATGGTGAATCGTTTTTTGATGTGAAATATAGAGCTTTAGAAGAAGAACAACAATTAACTGAAACGCTATTTCAATTTTTAACGAGTATGACTATGCGAGAAATAAAGTTGAAAGATGAGGAATTACTTTTTGAATCTTGTCAGCAGTTTATAGGATTGTGGTGGCAAGAAGGGTATGAAAAAGGTGAAAGAAGATATCGATTAAAGCTTCATTAAGACAAGCATAAACTTTCCTCTTGTCCCATATAAGTAATTAGAGGGACTAGCTGGAGGAGGAAAGGTATGAAGAGAATTCGAATTATCTCTTTTGCACTCGCTGCGGTTGTATTGTTTTTTTTAGTCAAACAAGAATTTCAAATTACAAAATCGTGGCGTGCTTGGAATTTACCCTTATCAGGGAAAGTAATCGTATTAGATGCTGGGCATGGTGGACCAGATGGAGGGGCTGTTGGTGGAAAGGATATTATAGAAAAGGATATTACGCTTGAAATTACAAAAAAGGTACAAGACTATTTACAAGAACAAGGTGCACTAGTCATTTTAACGCGTGAGGGAGATTATGATTTAGCTAACAAAGATACAAAGTCATATAGCAGACGTAAAGCAGAGGATTTAAAAAAACGTGTAGAAATCATCAATAAACCTGATGTAGACTTTTTTGCAAGTATTCATTTAAATGCTTTAACTAGTAGTGGATCGAAAGGCGCACAAACGTTCTATTACCGCTCTTCAATTGAAAATGAACGTGCTGCAAAATTTATACAGGCTGAATTGAGAACAAGTTTAGAGAACACGAATCGTTCTGCTAAGACTATTTCGCATGTGTATTTATTAAAGTATTCTAAAACACCAGGTGCTTTAATTGAAGCTGGCTTTTTATCGAATGTGAACGAAAGGTATATGTTAAATTCGGAGAAATATCAGCAAAAGGTAGCAGCTGCAATATACCGTGGTATATTACGTTATTTCACGGAAAAAGGAAATCCTCCAGAATAAGGAGGATTTTTTTGAGCTTCTCTTGTTAACGAAGTTTTCGGAAAATATGTTATACTGGAAATGTAAACGCATTTATTTCAAGAATAAGCAGAGATAAATTCAATTAACATTACGTTATTTTTCATACAGGGGGCTGGGCTAATTATGGTAACGAAAGAGCAAGTGGTTGAAGCGTTAGAAGGGATTGTAGATCCGTTTTTACATAAAACTTTAAAAGAAACAAGTGCAATTAAAGAGGTAACAGTCAAGCCAGAGAAGGAACATGTGAGTGTCAAAATTGCAATCGTAAAAACCGGTACAGCGGAACAAATGCAGTTGCAGTCTGGAATTGTAAAGTTAGTAAAAGAACTTGGGGCAGCAACAGTTGGACTTCGTTTTGCAGAATTTACAGAAGAGGAATTAGCTCAGTTTGCACCGGAACAAGAAGAAGAGCAAAGTGAATCTTTATTGTCACCTAATTCAAAAACAACATTCTTAGCGGTAGCGAGTGGAAAAGGTGGCGTGGGAAAATCAACTGTTTCCGTTAACCTTGCAGTTGCTTTAGCTCGTTTAGGAAAAAAAGTTGGTATTATCGATGCGGACATTTACGGTTTTAGTGTGCCAGACATGATGGGGATAGAAAAACGTCCTATCGTAAGAGGTGACAAGATAATTCCGGTGGAACGTTTAGGTGTAAAGGTAATCTCAATGGGCTTCTTTGTAGAGGATAATGCACCAGTTATTTGGAGAGGACCTATGCTTGGGAAAATGTTAAACCACTTCTTCACAGAAGTAGAATGGGGCGATTTAGATTATTTAGTACTAGATTTGCCACCAGGCACAGGTGATGTTGCGTTAGATGTGCACTCAATGTTGCCATCTTGCAAAGAGATTATTGTAACGACGCCTCATCCAACAGCTGCGTTTGTAGCAGCGCGTGCTGGAGCGATGGCATTGCGCACTGAACATAGTATTCTTGGTGTTGTTGAGAATATGGCATATTTTGAAAGTAAGGTAACTGGTGAGAAAGAATATGTATTTGGAAAAGGCGGGGGAGATAAGTTAGCTGCCGAATTACAAACAAATGTTCTTGGGCGTATTCCACTACAACAACCCGATTGGAATAAAGAAGACTTTGCTCCTTCAGTATATGAAGATACACATACAACGGGCATTATTTATAGTAAAATAGCTGAAACAGTAATTGATAAAACAGCTGTTACACAAAAATAAAGTGAAACTTTAATCAGTGGGGTTTACCTGTTACTGACAACAATAAGGCTGTAAACCTTTCGCTTAACTAGAGGGGTCCATTTTGTCTATTAATAGCAAGATAAAGTAATAACGAGTGAACAATGTATACATTGTTCACTCGTTATTATAGTTATTATTTTTTACTGTTCTTCCTTCTTCTCGTCTTGAGAACCACCGTCACCGCCTGCTTCTTTCTTACCGGATCCGCCTTTTTCAGCTTTTTGCACACCTTTACTAATGATATCAATCATCTTGGCTTGGAAGAGTGGACTTTCAGCAGTTTCTGTTAGTACTTGTTGTAGATATTGACGGTATTCTTTACTCTTCATTGTTTGTAACATCATTTTTTCTACTTCAGGATTTTTCATAATTTCTATAACGCCTGCTTGGTATTCAGGGTCTTTTAGTAAGGTTTTCATTAATTGAGTTTGTTCTTTCCCCATACTTTTAGCAAACTTTGATGAGAACTCAGGATCTTTAAAGAGCTTTTCCCAGAATTGTTGCCCTTTATCGGATACCATGGCATCTTCAATCGTTTTCTTTACTACTGTTTCATCTAGTATGAGTGCTTGTTTCATTTTTTCATCAGTTAATACATCTTGAATAGCTTTCTTACCTTGATCTGTTTTTAAAATATCAACAATCATTTTCTTTGTTTGATCGTAATCTAGTTCGGATTTCGTTTCTTTTCCTTGTGCGCATGCTGCAAGTGCGATAAGTAGAAAAGAAGAAACGAAAATGAATAGCATCCGTTTCATAAGTTGGAACTCCTTTCAGCACAGTTCTCTCTTTTTAATATAAATATCTTTAAGGAATTTATACATGAACATGGCTAGCTTTTTGAAATTGTCATTGATACAATTTAATTAGAAATATAAGGATAATGGGGGATGTGTTGTGAATAGCCGCAAGTGGGTACGACTATTTTTAACGACGTTGTTTCTTGGTGGAATTAGCACAGTTATTATTGGTTTTGTTTTGGAGTGGGACAAGTACAATAAATTTTTTCAAAATTTCGACGGCAAGGAGATTTTAGCAGTATCTTTCTGGCTGATGGGTGTAGGATTTATTTTTAGTGTTATAAGTCAAATGGGATTCTTTGCATATTTAACAATCCACCGTTTTGGACTAGGGATGTTCCGCTCATCTTCTTTATGGAATGCAGTCCAGCTCTTCTTTATTGCATTCGTATTATTTGATTTTGTGTATTTAAGATCTGTACTTATTGCAAATGGGGAAGTCTCGTTAGGGAATAACATACTTGTTGCTGGAATATTATTTGTGTTTGGAGCAATTGTTGCTTATGTAAAAAGCAAAGAAACAAATAAAAAAGCATTTGTGCCAGCTCTGTTCTTTATGGTTGTTGTAACAATCCTTGAATGGGTACCGGCGCTTCGGATTAATGATACAGATTGGTTATATTTAATGGTTATACCGCTATTGTTATGTAACGCATATCAATTACTTGTATTACATCGTTTAATCGGAAAAACAAGTAAATCAGCTTAATAGAGAGATTTTATACACCAGCAGTTATAATGCTGGAAATGGTATGATTAAAAAAGCTCTACCACCTTCTTGAAAGGTAGTAGAGCTTTTTATGCGTGAAGAGTGGTAGGGAAGAAGCTACTTCACATCTTCACTTTTCGTACTTGTGTTGGAAATAAGTTGTGATACGGATATTTGCTCATATCCATCACTTTTTATTTTTTGCAGGAGCAGCGGTAAAGCTCTATTTGTTTGAAGGGCAGAATCGGATGCGTGTAATAAGACGATATCTCCACCTTTCAAATTATTAGAGACAGTGGAAACGATGTTATTTACACCTGGGTTTTTCCAATCGTTTGAATTATTACTCCAATGCACGACGGTGTATCCAAGTGATTCTGCGATTTTAAGGGTTGCTTTGTTAAATTCGCCACTAGGTGGACGTAACAGCTTGACTTGTTTTACACCAAGTTTCGTAAAAACATCTTGTGCTCGTAAAAGGTCTCGTCTTATTTCATTTGTCTCTAGAGAAGTGTAGGATGTGTAATTGTACCCCATACTACCGATTTCGTGTCCGTCTTTCATGATTCGCTCTACAATATCGGGGTGTCTTTCGGCCCATGCAGCAGAAAGGAAGAATGTTGCATTCTTAATTTCTCTTTCTTTAAGAGTATCTAGGATTGGAATTGCTTTTTTGTCTCCCCAACTAATATCAAACGTAAATGCAACTTGCTTTTTAGCGGTGTCTCCTTTGTAAATTACTTTAGGGCCTGTAGCAGTTGAAAAAGCAGATTCATGTGAATATGTTTTTAAAAAGAGTAGCCATGCTGTAAATAAGGACAGTATCACTATTAAGCTAATGTGTTTAAAATTTCTCTTACTCGTAATAAAAAAGAAAAACATAATATTACGCCCCTTTGTCCAATCCTTTTCAGTTACATATATGCTGTAAATATAAAAAAGAGAACAAAGGATTAATATCGTAAGTAGTGGATATAATGGATGATAGGATTGTGATAATTGAAAATGAGCGGAACGTTTATTGTTGCGTAAGGAATTATTGAGGTGATTGTTTGCTTGGGCTGATGTTGACAAAAGAAGAGAGAAAAGAAATGGAATACATATTGAAGAGAGAATTAGAGGAACTTTTATTTGATTTTGAAGATGAGCGTATTCATGAAGTTGTAAAAAAAGCCATGGAAGAAAGATATAAAATCATTTTCTGTTTATTCCGGAGAGTAGCTAACACAGAAGAATGTATTCGTTATGTAAGAAAAAGAATTTTTTATTAAAAAGTGTTGACGTTAATAGTTTGTATATGTTAAATTAATAACCGTCGCTGATGCGGAAACGCAGAAAACGACAAAAAGAAATTGAAAAACTTAGTTGACATCGAAAAACGAAAATGTTAACATAAGGAAGTCGCAAATGAGCGACCAAGTAGTTCTTTGAAAACTGAACGAAACAAACAACGTGAAACGTCAATTTTTATTTTAAATGCTAGACAAACTAACTTTATTGGAGAGTTTGATCCTGGCTCAGGATGAACGCTGGCGGCGTGCCTAATACATGCAAGTCGAGCGAATGAATTAAGAGCTTGCTCTTATGAAGTTAGCGGCGGACGGGTGAGTAACACGTGGGTAACCTGCCCATAAGACTGGGATAACTCCGGGAAACCGGGGCTAATACCGGATAACATTTTGAACCGCATGGTTCGAAATTGAAAGGCGGCTTCGGCTGTCACTTATGGATGGACCCGCGTCGCATTAGCTAGTTGGTGAGGTAACGGCTCACCAAGGCAACGATGCGTAGCCGACCTGAGAGGGTGATCGGCCACACTGGGACTGAGACACGGCCCAGACTCCTACGGGAGGCAGCAGTAGGGAATCTTCCGCAATGGACGAAAGTCTGACGGAGCAACGCCGCGTGAGTGATGAAGGCTT
>NZ_JH414719.1:0-48916 GCF_000238655.1 Bacillus sp. 7_6_55CFAA_CT2
GCCCCCTCAAGATGAGATTTCCCATAGCGTAAGCTAGTAAGATCCCTGAAAGATGATCAGGTTGATAGGTTCGAGGTGGAAGCATGGTGACATGTGGAGCTGACGAATACTAATAGATCGAGGACTTAACCATATAATATGTAGCAATGTTATCTAGTTTTGAAGGAATATGCCTTCATAGTTTGGTGATGATGGCAGAGAGGTCACACCCGTTCCCATACCGAACACGGAAGTTAAGCTCTCTAGCGCCGATGGTAGTTGGGACCTTGTCCCTGTGAGAGTAGGACGTCGCCAAGCAACTAAAAACACAAGTCATTTGACTTGTGTTTTTTTGTATTGTTAAAAAGAATGGGAAAGAAGTAATGGTAATACAAACACGTTGCCCAAGAGTTAATCATATTATATAAAAGATGGGTGTATATTTTTCTGTAAATTGTTAAGGATTAGAAGTATAAAATAGGTTCACTTAAATAGGGAGGGAAGGTTATGAAATTACAAAGTGAAGTTTGTATTGTTTGTGAGACGAAAAGAAAAGAAGGTATATATGTTTATAATAATTTAATATGCTATGAATGTGAAAAGGATATGGTGAATACAGAGACAGATGATCCGAAATATATACATTATTTAAAGCAGCTTCGAAAATTAGAAGTATCATATTTTTAAATAGGCATATGCCTATTATTTTTTTTGTTCTGTATAATAGATAGAGAATGAATAATAAGGAAGAGATGTAGATGAATCAAAATCGTATGCCTTTATATGAGGCGTTAATAGAGTTTAAAGAAAGAGGGCCGTTATCTTTTCATGTTCCAGGTCATAAGAATGGTTTAAACTTCCCTCAGGAGGCAATAAGAGAGTTTAAAGATATTCTATCTATTGATGTAACTGAGTTAGCAGGACTAGATGATTTGCATAGTCCGTTTGAATGTATAGATGAGGCACAACAATTATTGGCTGAAGTTTATAATACAAAGAGGAGCTATTTTTTAATTAATGGTTCAACAGTCGGGAACTTAGCAATGATTTTGTCTTGTTGCGGGGAACATGATATTGTTCTTGTACAAAGAAATTGCCATAAATCAATTATTAATGCTTTAAAACTTGCCGGAGCAAATCCCATTTTTTTAGATCCATGGATTGATGAAGCTTATAACGTACCGGTGGGAGTTCGTAACGAAATTATTAAGAAAGCAATTGAAAAGTATCCAAATGCGAAAGCGCTCATTTTAACGCATCCTAATTATTATGGTATGGGGATGGATCTAGAGGCAAGCATCGCTTTTGCACATGCACATAAAATACCTGTTTTGGTAGATGAGGCACATGGGGCACATCTGTGCTTGGGAGAACCATTCCCGAAGTCAGCATTAACATATGGTGCAGATATTGTAGTTCATTCTGCACATAAAACATTACCCGCAATGACAATGGGTTCCTATTTACATATAAATAGTCACTTAGTAGACGAAGAGAAGGTTACTACTTATTTAAGTATGCTACAATCTAGTAGTCCATCGTATCCAATTATGGCTTCCTTGGATATAGCACGCTTTACAATGGCGCGTATAAAAGAAGAAGGTCACAGTGAAATTGTTGAGTTCTTACGAAAATTTAAGGAACAATTACGTTCTATTCCTCAAATCGCCATTTTAGAATATCCGTTGCAAGATGAGTTAAAGGTCACCGTACAAACTCGTTGTCAGTTATCAGGGTACGAATTACAGTCTGTATTTGAAAAGGTCGGTATATATACAGAGATGGCTGATCCGTACAATGTCCTATTTATTTTACCCTTACAAGTAAATGGGGGATATATGAAGGTTATAGAGATGATCCGAGTAGCATTGCAACATTATGAGGTGAAAGACAAGAGGGAATCTATTCGTTATACTTATAAAGGTGAGTTCTCTCTTTTACCGTATACGTATAAACAACTAGATGGATATGAAACAAAGATAGTATCTATAGAAGATGCTGTTGGAATGATAGCGGCGGAAATGGTGATTCCGTATCCACCTGGAATTCCATTGATTATGTATGGAGAGAGAATTACTTCAGAGCATAAAGAGCAAATTATGTATTTAGAGAGAGCAGGGGCTCGTTTTCAATGTAATACGAAATATATGAAAGTGTATGATATAGAAAGTAGGTTTTAGGATGAAGGGATTATTTGTAACAATTGAGGGCCCAGAAGGTTCAGGTAAAACAACGTTAATTAAAAGCTTATTGCCATATTTTGAAAAAAAAGCACAAAAGGTAATGGCGACAAGAGAACCAGGCGGTATTGCAATTTCTGAGGACATTAGGACGATTTTACATAAACAAGAATATACGATGATGGAAGCACGTACAGAAGCGCTTCTTTATGCTGCTGGGCGCAGACAACATTTAGTAGAAAAAGTTATGCCAGCACTTAATGAGAACTACCTCGTGTTATGTGATCGTTTTATAGATAGCTCTTTAGCATACCAAGGCTATGCAAGAGGATTGGGTATGGATAAGGTATTTGAAATAAATCGTTTCGCAACAGAGGACTGTATGCCTAGTTTAACAATTTATCTAGACATTGAGCCTGAGGTTGGTTTGGCTCGGATTGAAAAAGATGCAGGACGTGAAGTAAATCGACTAGATATGGAAGATATCTCTTTCCATAAACGTGTGCGCGAAGGGTATTTACAAGTTGTAGAACGTTTCTCGGATCGTATTGTATTGGTAAATGCTGATCAGCCGATGGAAAAACTTATAGAAGAAGTTGTTCAGATTATAGAAGATAAATTGTTATAATAGAAGGAAAGAATGAAATAAGTGAGGTATGCATTATGACGAAGACGTGGGAGCAGCTTTCTGCTATACAACCCATCGGTGTAAAAATGTTGATGAATAGCATTGCAAAAGAGCGTATATCCCACGCTTACTTGTTAGAGGGAGGGAAAGGGACAGGAAAGTTTGCGACAGCAATTCAAATGGCAAAGAGTTTCCTCTGTTCTGAGCGAAATGGGGTAGAGCCCTGCCATGTATGTACAAACTGTAAGCGAATTGATTCAGGTAACCACCCTAACTTACATATTGTAAAACCAGACGGATTATCTATTAAAAAGCAGCAAATTCATGATTTACAAGAAGAGTTTTCAAAAACAGGATTAGAGGCAAATAAAAAATTATATATTATTGAGCACGCAGATCGTATGACAGCAAATGCGGCAAATACACTTTTGAAATTTTTAGAAGAACCAAGTAGTGATACAACTGCTATTTTACTTACTGAACAAAGTCATCAAATTTTAAATACGATTTTATCTCGTTGCCAAGTTGTTACGTTTAGACCGTTACCTACGGAATCTTTAATTAGAAGATTACAGGATGAAGGGATTACAGCATCTTTATCGACACTTGCTGCTCAACTTACAAATAGTTTTGATGAAGCTTTAGCTTTATGTAGTGATGAATGGTTTGCACAAGCACGAGCTTTAGTGATAAAATTATGTGAAGCGCTCGAAAAAGATAAAACCTCTATTTTTTTTGTACAAGAAAAATGGGGAAAACACTTTGGAGAGAAAGAACAATTACAGCAAGGTTTAGATATGTTACTCCTTATTTATAAGGATTTATTATATGTTCAACTTGGAGAAGAAGATCGTCTTGTTTTTCATGATCAGAAAGAGATGTTTGAATCGTTTTCCTATGCTCAGAAGCGCATTGTATCAGCTCTCTTTAATATATTAGAGGCAAAAAATAGAATCAACGCTAATGTAAATGCGCAGCTTGTGTTCGAACAGTTAGTGTTGCGGTTGCAGGAGGGATGACCGTTTTGTATGATGTAGTAGGTGTTCGCTTTAAGAAGGCCGGAAAGGTATATTACTTTGATCCAAATCAGTTCGATATCTCTGAAAATGAGTTTGTCATTGTAGAAACGGTAAGAGGTATTGAATACGGAAAAGTAGTTATTACCAAAAAACAAGTTGATGAAAACGACGTTGTATTACCGCTAAAAAAGGTTATTCGTATTGCAAATGAAAATGATCGTACCATTGTTGAAGAGAACAAACATGCTGCCAAAGAAGCATATCAAGTCTGTCAACAAAAGGTAGTAGAGCATAATCTTGATATGAAACTTGTAGATGTAGAGTATACATTCGATCGTAATAAGATTATTTTCTATTTTACTGCGGATGGTCGGATCGATTTCCGCGAACTAGTGAAGGACTTAGCCGCAATTTTTAGAACAAGAATTGAACTAAGACAAATTGGTGTTCGTGATGAAGCGAAGATGCTAGGTGGTATTGGTCCATGTGGTCGTATGCTTTGTTGTTCTACTTTTTTAGGGGATTTTGAACCTGTATCCATTAAAATGGCAAAGGATCAAAATTTATCATTAAATCCTGCAAAAATCTCTGGTTTATGTGGTCGCTTAATGTGTTGCTTAAAATATGAGAATGATGAATATGAGGCAGCAAAGGAACAACTTCCTGATTTAGATCAACGTATACAAACCCCGCATGGTACTGGCCGTGTTATCGGATTAAATATTTTAGAAAGATTAATTCAAGTGGAACTAGTAGACAAGGAACGGATAGTAGAATATACGTTAGATGAGTTAGTGAATAAAGGGGTCGTTTCGAGTCAAACCACAGATTAATGAGGTGGGTGCTTGTGGAGAAAAAAGATATTTTTGAATCGGTTTCTAGTATGGAAGAGCAAATTGGACATTTATATAAACAGTTGGGAGAGTTAAAACAGCATCTTGCAGAGTTGTTGGAAGAAAACCAGCATATAAAAATGGAAAATAACAATTTGCGACACCGTTTTGAAGAAGTGCAGAATAAAGAAAAACAAAAAACTCAAAAACGTAAAGAAGTGAAGCCGAAAACAGATATTGGTGAAGGCTATGACAATTTAGCGAGACTGTATCAAGAAGGTTTTCATATTTGCAATCTACATTATGGAAGTGTACGTAAAGAGGGAGATTGTTTATTCTGTCTGTCATTCTTAAATAAAAAGTGAAATTACCTTTCCAATTATAATTGGAAAGGTAATTTTTTATACATGAAATAGGGTAGGTTAAGGGTAAGAAAAGGAGCAGTATATGAATTTATATGAAGATGAACGTTTAGATTACTTATTAGCACAAGACATGAAGATTATACAAAGCCCATCAGTATTTAATTTTTCTTTAGATGCCGTTTTACTTGCAGATTTTGCATGGGTACCAATTCAAAAGGGGAATTTACTTGATTTGTGTACAGGTAACACGGTTGTTCCCCTTCTATTAAGTACAAGAACAAAAGGAAATATTACTGGTGTGGAAATTCAAGAACGCTTATATGATATGGGAGTAAGAAGTGTTCAATACAATGGGTTGGAGGAAAGAATTCACCTCATACATGGAGATTTGAAAGATATGCCAGAGAAACTTGGGCGTCATCAATATGATGTTGTTACATGTAATCCACCATATTTTCAAACACCTCAAACTTCAGAGAAAAATATGAATGAACATTTAGCGATAGCTCGTCATGAAATTATGTGTACATTAGAAGATGTTGTATCTGTAAGTAGTCAGTTAGTAAAACAAGGTGGGAAAGTAGCGTTTGTACATCGTCCAGGGCGATTACTAGACATTGTCACATTAATGCGTAAATATAAAATTGAACCAAAGCGTGTGCAATTTGTTTATCCTAAGGTTGGAAAAGAAGCAAATACATTGTTAATTGAAGGAATTAAGGATGGAAATGCAGATTTGAAAATTTTACCGCCTCTCGTTGTATATGAGAACAATAACGAATATACAAAGGAGCTACGTTCGATTTTATATGGAGAAGAATAAGCACTTTTTTTATGTGGTAGAGTGCTCTGATGGAAGTTATTATGCTGGATATACAAACCATATAGAAAAGAGAATTCAGACTCATAATAGCGGCAAAGGGGCTAAGTATACACGCGTCAGGCTTCCTGTTGTTTTAAAATATGTAGAGACCCACGATGATAAGCGTACAGCTATGCAAGCGGAGTATTACTTTAAGCAATTAACGAGAAAACAAAAAGAGGCATATATGCAAAAAGGAGAACGCTATGTGGCAACAAAAAAGCTTTCAACAAAATGAAAAGGGAGTTTTATATTTAGTACCAACTCCTATTGGAAATCTAGAAGATATGACATTTCGTGCAATCCGAATTTTAAAAGAAGTTGATTTAATTGCTGCTGAAGATACGAGACAAACGAAAAAACTTTGTAATTATTTTGAAATTGAAACACCTGTTACGAGTTATCATGAGCACAATAAAGAAGTAAGTGGGAAGAAACTATTAGAGAAATTAGAGGATGGAAAGAATGTAGCACTTGTTAGCGACGCTGGTATGCCGTGTATTTCTGATCCAGGTTACGATATTGTCGTTGAGGCAGTAGCTGAGCAATATCATGTAATTCCGCTTCCTGGAGCAAATGCAGCCCTTACAGCATTAATTGCATCCGGTCTTGAAACAAAGCAGTTTTATTTCTATGGTTTCTTGCAGAGAAACAAAAAGGAACGAAAGATGGAGTTAGAAAAGCTTCGTTATGTACAAACTACAATGATGTTTTATGAAGCGCCTCATCGTTTAGACGATACTTTAATTTCGATGCAGGAAGTGTTGGGAAATAGAGAGATTGTATTATGTCGAGAGTTAACGAAAAAATTTGAGGAATTTATTCGAGGGACAATCGAAGAAGCAATTGAGTGGACGAAGCAAAATGAAGTACGTGGTGAGTTTTGTATTTTAGTAGCTGGTTCAACAGAAGAACCTGCTCCAGAAGAACAATGGTGGGAATCTCTTTCGGTATATGATCATATTGAATATTATATAAATGAAAAAAGTATGAATTCAAAAGAAGCGATTAAAACAGTCGCTAAAGATCGAGATTTGTCGAAAAGAGATGTATATCAAATCTATCATGTCGATAAAAAATAAGCTTCTCATAATTGAGAAGCTTATTTTGCTGTTTCGATATAATCTTGAAGTTCGTTTAAGATTTGCTCAGCGCCTTCTTTGCTTAAGATGATTTTACCTTCAGCTAAAGAAAGGTTACCGTCAGATACTTCACCAGTTACTTGGCAAGTCATGTTTGGTTTATATTTCTTTAAGATGATTTTTTCGTCATCAACATAGATTTCAAGAGCGTCCTTTTCTGCAATACCTAAAGTACGGCGTAATTCGATTGGAATTACTACACGACCTAATTCATCAACTTTACGAACAATACCAGTAGATTTCATAATTTTTTTCCTCCTAAATAAATAGTTTATAAGTTTCGAGTCTATTTTTAGATTCGTCATTTTTCGACAAAATACCCTATGGACATATGATACCAATCATTTACATTTCCGTCAATTCTTAAATTCTATATTTTTTAAAAAGATTTATAGATTTCTTATTTCTTATATATAATAGATTGAGAGGAAATTCCACAATTATTTACATTATTTTCTGAAAAAATAATAAATTAAAAGTGGAGATTGTATATTTTTGTGAAATATGAGCAATAGATGATAAAGATATCGAGCATTAAGACCTAAATTTAAAATTAGGTTGGCGTAAAGAAGATAAGTTAGATTTGGGCTGCTCGTAAAAGCCCAATTAATGTGGGCTAATAATTAGTGGGGAGGAACAAAAACCCTACTGATTAAAGTTTCACTTTATATATGAGTTTTTGATATACTGTTTATAAATACATATGAGGTTATTCGGGAGGTTCAAAACAATGACAGAGGAAAATAAGTCCTTTTATATTACTACCCCAATTTATTATCCAAGTGGAAAATTACACATTGGACATGCTTATACGACAGTAGCAGGAGATGCGATGGCACGATATAAGCGTATGCAAGGTTATAATGTGCATTATTTAACAGGAACTGATGAGCATGGACAGAAGATCCAAAAGAAAGCAGAAGAGTTAAATATTACGCCACAGGCATATGTTGATAACATTGTTGCAGGAATTAAAGAGCTTTGGGAGAAGATGGATATTTCTTATGATGATTTTATTCGTACAACTGAAGATCGTCATAAAGATGTTGTCGAAAAAATCTTTAAGCAATTAGTAGATCAAGGTGACATTTATCTTGATGAATATGAAGGTTGGTATTCTGTACAAGATGAGACGTTCTATACAGAGCATCAATTAGTAGATCCAATTATGGAAGGCGACAAAGTAGTTGGAGGAAAAAGCCCAGATAGTGGTCATGATGTAGAACTTGTTCGTGAAGAATCTTATTTCTTTAGAATGGGTAAATATGTCGACAGACTATTAAAGTTCTATGAAGATAATCCACATTTCATTCAGCCGGAGTCTCGTAAAAATGAAATGATTAATAATTTTATTAAACCAGGATTAGAAGATTTAGCGGTTTCTCGTACTTCATTTGACTGGGGAGTTCGTGTTCCTGGTAACCCAAAACATGTTATTTACGTATGGGTTGACGCATTATCTAATTATATTACGGCGTTAGGTTATGGAACAGCAAATGAAGAGAAATATAAAAAATTCTGGCCTGCAGATGTGCATTTAGTTGGGAAAGAAATTGTTCGTTTCCATACAATTTATTGGCCGATAATTTTAATGGCATTAGATTTACCTCTTCCGAAGAAAGTCTTTGCTCATGGCTGGATTTTAATGAAGGATGGAAAGATGAGTAAGTCAAAAGGAAACGTAGTAGATCCAGTTACATTAATCGATCGTTACGGATTAGATGCATTACGTTATTACCTACTTCGTGAAGTTCCATTTGGATCTGATGGTGTATTCACACCAGAAGGATTTGTGGAGCGTATTAATTTCGACTTAGCAAATGACTTAGGTAATTTATTAAATCGTACAGTAGCTATGATTGATAAGTATTTTAACGGAGAAATCCCTGCATTTAAAGAAAATGTGACGGAATTTGATGAAACGTTAGTAGCGTTTGCACAAGATACTTTGAAAAAAGTAGAAGAAGCAATGGAGAATATGGAGTTCTCTGTAGCGTTAGGATCTATTTGGCAACTAGTTAGTCGTACGAATAAATATATTGATGAAACACAACCATGGGTATTAGCAAAAGATGAGAATGATCGTGAAAAGTTAGCTTCTGTAATGGCTCATTTAGCAGAAGTACTTCGTCAAACAGGTATTATGCTTATGCCATTCTTAACAGTAGCACCAAGCAAGATGTTTGCTCAGCTTGGCCTTACTGATGAAGCTCATAAATCTTGGGAAAGTCTATCTACAATTGGCTGCATTCCAGCTGGAACAAAAGTAGAAAAAGGAAACCCAATTTTCCCTCGTTTAGAAATGGAAGTGGAAGTAGAGTACATTAAAGAACAAATGAAAAGCTCTGCTCCTAAAGTAGAAGAGAAAAAAGAAGAAGAACCGAAGGCAGAAGAAATTACAATTGATGATTTCTTTAAAGTAGAATTACGCGTAGCTGAAGTACTATCTGCTGAACCTGTGAAAAAAGCAGACAAGTTGTTAAAAATTCAACTAGACTTAGGCACAGAAAAGCGTCAAGTTGTTTCTGGAATTGCAAAATTCTATTCGCCGGAAGACTTAAAAGGTAAAAAGGTTATTTGTGTAACAAACTTAAAACCTGTAAAATTACGCGGTGAATTATCGCAAGGTATGATTTTAGCGGGTGAAGAGAATGGCGTATTGTCATTAGCATCAATTGACCAAAATCTACCAAATGGTACAAAAATCAAGTAATTAAGACAAGAAAAGAGATGTTTCACGTGTAACATGTGTGAAGCGTCTTTTTTCTTTTTACACTCTCTATTTTTGCATTAAGATTGTAGTATTGTTATCGTTAAGTTATTAAAGAACTTATTTTTGTAGAATAAACTTGATTTCAATATAAAAGGAGTTATGTATTATGTTGTTTGATACACATTCACATTTGAATGCAGAGCAATTCGAAGAAGATTTGCAAGAGGTTATTGCCCGAATGAAAGAAGCGGGAGTTACTTATACAGTTGTTGTTGGTTTTGATGAAGTAACGATAAAAAAGGCGATGGAATTAGCTGAAGCCTATGATTTTATTTACGCTGCGGTTGGCTGGCATCCAGTTGATGCAATCGACATGACAGAAGAACATTTAGCTTGGTTAGAAGAACTTGCTTCTCATCCTAAAGTCGTTGCACTTGGAGAAATGGGCTTAGATTATCACTGGGATAAGTCTCCAAAAGAAATACAGAAAGAAGTATTTCGTAAACAAATTGCATTAGCGAAAAAAGTAAATTTGCCGATTATTATACATAACCGCGATGCAACTCAAGATATTGTCGATATTCTAGAAGAAGAGAATGCAGCTGAAGTAGGAGGCATTATGCATTGCTTTAGCGGTAGCGTAGAAGTAGCAGAGCGATGTGTTGATATGAACTTTTTAATTTCGTTAGGTGGACCAGTTACATTTAAAAACGCTAAGAAACCGAAAGAAGTTGCTACGGAGATTCCATTAGAGAAATTGTTAATAGAGACGGATTGTCCCTATTTAACGCCGCATCCATTTCGCGGGAAACGAAATGAACCGAGTTATGTAAAACTCGTAGCAGAAGAAATTGCGAATTTAAAAGGAATTTCTTATGAGGAAGTAGCAGAAATGACAACTAAAAATGCAAAAGTTTTATTTGGTGTTGAATAAAAAGAACGGGGGAAACCTGTTCTTTTTTATTTTGAGAAAAACTAGTAGAAGTAATGAAGAAAATAAATGTGAATGATGAAGTGTTACAATAAGGACAGGGAACAAAGATTTTTCTATTCTATTTTTTAAAATATAAGAATGGGGAAAATAATAATGGAAAAGTCGTCATTTTTTTGTTTTACTAAGTAGAGACGAAATGAGTGTGGAGGCAAGCATGAAAATAAAAGAGATTATCGTTGTAGAAGGTAAAGATGATACAGTTGCGATTAAGCGTGCTGTTGATGCGGATACAATTGAAACGAACGGTTCAGCAATCGGTGATCATGTTATTGAGCAAGTTAAATTAGCGCAGCAAAAAAGGGGCGTTATTATTTTCACAGATCCGGATTATCCTGGAGAGCGTATTCGAAAAATTATTTCTGACAAGGTTCCTGGCTGTAAGCATGCTTTTTTACCGAAGGAAGAAGCGCTTGCTAAAAGGAAAAAGGGTGTTGGGATTGAACATGCTTCTAATGAGTCAATTCGCCGTGCTCTAGAGAATATACATGAAGAAATGGAAGCTTACACAAGTGAAATTAGTTGGAGTGATTTAGTCGATGCAGGCTTAGTGGGCGGAGAAATGGCAAAGAGCCGCAGAGAAAGAATGGGTAAGCTATTAAAGATTGGTTATACAAATGCAAAACAGTTACATAAACGATTACAGATGTTTCAAGTTTCAAAGGAATCATTTGCAGAAGCTTATAAGCAAGTAATACAGGAGGAAAAAAAATGAAGGATATCGCAACGCCAAATCGTACAAAAGACATTGTTGAAAAGTATGGATTTTCATTCAAAAAAAGTTTAGGACAAAACTTTTTAATTGATACAAATGTATTAAATCGTATTGTCGATCATGCAGAAATTGGTTCAGAAAGTGGTGCAATTGAAATTGGACCAGGTATTGGTGCATTAACAGAGCAATTAGCGAAGCGTGCTAAAAAAGTAGTGGCTTTTGAAATTGATCAAAGACTATTACCAATATTAGATGAGACGTTAGCGCCATATGGTAATGTTACAGTTATTAATAAAGACGTACTAAAAGCAGATGTACATGAAGTATTTAATGAGCAATTTGAAGAAGGGCAAGATGTAATGGTAGTAGCTAACTTACCGTACTATATTACAACGCCAATTTTATTTAAATTGCTTGAAGAAAAGTTACCAGTTCGTGGATTTGTTGTTATGATGCAAAAAGAAGTTGGAGATCGTTTAGCTGCTAAACCTGGAACGAAAGAGTATGGTTCTTTATCGATTGCCATTCAGTACTATACAGAGGTTGAAACAGTTATGACTGTACCGCGTACAGTGTTTGTACCACAGCCAAACGTTGATTCTGCAATTATCCGCCTTCTAAAGCGTCCTAAACCGGTTGTAGAGGTGACAGATGAAACGTTCTTCTTTGAAGTAGTACGAGCAAGTTTCGCACAGCGCCGTAAAACTTTAATGAATAATTTATCAAATAATTTAAATGGTTTCCCGAAAGATAAGGAGTTATTGGATCGAATTTTAACAGAAGTAGGAATTGATCCAAAGCGAAGAGGCGAAACGCTATCTATTGAAGAGTTTGCAACATTAAGTAATGCATTAGTTCTTCATAAATTATCATAAGAATATGAAAGGGACAGTTCAAGTTGAACTGTCCCTTTTGTCACCTTTCTCTCTCTAAATTCATACTTTAAAAACAGGTAAGATGGCCTAATGAGTTTGGAGGTAGGAGAATGGTTTTACATGTTGGAGAATTAGTGGAACGATATTCTCATAAGAGGGATATTCTTTTTCGTATTATAGAAATAAAAGGCGAGATAGCTATATTGTTTGGAGAAGAAATTAGACTGGTGGCGGATGCGCCACTTGAAGATTTAATTAGTATAGATCAAAGAGAACATAAAAAAAGGGTGAAGCGTGAGAAAGAAACAATGGAGCGCACGTATCGTTTGTTTCAACAAGATTATGTACTGATGAAACAAAGGCATGAACATACTTCAGCTGGTGGATACACAAGTGAGGTAAATTATTTTCAAATGCCGGGACGTGTATTGCATATAGATGGAGACCCTTTATATTTGCGCAAGTGCTTAGATTTATATAATAAAATTGGCGTTCCTGTTCAAGGTATTCATTGTAAAGAAACGGAGATGCATGAAAAAGTAGTAGACTTAATAGATCACTTTCGCCCAGACATTCTCGTTATTACAGGACATGATGCATATACAAAATCAAAAGGAGTGAAGGGAGATTTAGCGGCATATAGGCATTCAAGGCATTTTGTACAGGCTGTTCGTGAAGTGCGAAAAAAATATCCATCATTGGATCAACTTGTTATTTTTGCTGGGGCATGTCAATCACATTTTGAGGCACTAATTCGTGCAGGGGCCAATTTCGCTAGTTCACCATCTAGAATTAATATTCATGCACTAGATCCTGTATATGTAGTTGGTAAAATTAGTTTTACTTCATTTATGGAGAGAGTCAATGTATGGGATGTCGTACGTAATACAATTACTGGTGAAAAGGGACTAGGTGGAATTGAAACGAGAGGGATTTTACGAACGGGATTACCTTTTCAACATTACGAAGAGTAAGCAGGATACATATGTATCTTGCTTTTTGTATGGAAGGATTTAAATGAATTTGGATAAAAAGAGGTAAGAACGTAAAGACTACGTAATGATACTTTTACAATATAGTATTTCTTCTATCTATTCAAACGCAGGATGATATTAACTGTGAATCGCGGTTAATAATTAGGATAGATATATCGTGCTTTAAGTGTTCAATCTAAATTACAGCGAGGTGTAGCGAAGTATATGTCAAAACGTTTAGATGAAATTAAAAGCGAATTAGATCACCATCTTGGACAGCGACTTATGTTAAAAGCAAATAGTGGAAGAAGAAAAACTGTGGAGCAATCAGGTGTACTAGCAGAAACATACCGTTCCGTTTTTGTTGTACAATTGGATCAACAAGAAGATGCGTTGCAACGTGTATCTTATAGTTATGCAGATGTTTTAACAGAGACAGTAGAGTTAACGTTTTATGGAGACCCTCATAATGAGGTCATTTTATAATCTGTATATCATTACATATATTCCCATAAATGAAAAGCTATATTATTTTGCATACTAACTATACCGTAGCAAAATAAGGAGGGACTCTGCATTGAGTAGACGAAGAGGTGTCATGTCAAACCAATTTAAAGAAGAGCTAGCAAAAGAGCTTGGCTTTTATGATGTTGTTCAGAAAGAAGGATGGGGCGGAATTCGTGCGAAAGATGCTGGTAACATGGTGAAACGTGCTATAGAAATTGCAGAACAGCAATTAATGAAACGAAACCAGTAGTTGTAAGATACTTTCTATGCTACGGTAGCCGAGGAGACATTCCTCGGCTTTTTGTACTCTAAAAGGTTCCATCATTTTACATAAGTAGTTTCATTCTGAATGCTTTTCGTTATAATTAGGGAAGTGTCATCGTCTTACTATAAATTTATGGTAAAATAAACGATAAAAGATTGAGTACATAGAGTGGGTGAATAGATTGAAGCTACTAGTGAAAGCACCAGCAAAGATTAATCTGTCGTTAGATGTACTGGGAAAAAGACAAGACGGATATCATGAAGTGAAAATGATTATGACAACCATTGATTTAGCAGATCGTCTAGAACTAACGGAGTTAGCAGAAGACCGTATTGAAATTTTATCCCATAATCGGTATGTCCCAGACGACCAACGAAATTTAGCTTATCAGGCAGCGAAATTATTAAAAGAGAAGTTTAATGTAAAAAAAGGTGTATCTATTACTATTGAAAAAACGATTCCAGTAGCAGCTGGATTAGCAGGTGGAAGTAGTGATGCAGCAGCGACATTACGTGGTCTTAATAAATTATGGAATTTAGGGCTTACAATTGATGAGTTAGCAGAGCTTGGTGCAGAAATTGGATCAGATGTATCGTTCTGTGTATACGGAGGCACAGCAATTGCCACTGGAAGAGGAGAGAAAATTGAGCATATAAAGACTCCGCCTTCTTGTTGGGTTATTTTAGCGAAACCACATATAGGTGTATCTACTGCTGATGTGTATGGAAATTTAAAGTTAAATCGAGTTACACATCCAAATGTAGATAAAATGGTTGATGTCATAAATTCTGGTGATTATAAAGGAATTTGTGATACTGTTGGTAACGTTTTAGAAGATGTAACATTTGGAATGCATCCTGAAGTTGCCCGTATTAAATCACAGATGAAGCGATTTGGAGCGGATGCTGTATTAATGAGTGGAAGTGGTCCAACTGTATTTGGACTTGTACACCATGATTCACGAATGCATCGCATTTATAACGGATTAAAAGGATTTTGTGAACAAGTCTATGCGGTACGTTTATTAGGAGAGCGAGAAACGCTTGAATAAAGACGTATAATACGTTATGATTTGTTTAGAATATTCGTGATTTGAGGTGAGAGTATGAAAATTAGAAGAAGTACAAGATTAGTCGATATGACTTATTACTTGCTACAAAACCCTCGTCAGCTAGTATCTCTCACTTTTTTTGCTGAAAGGTATCAATCGGCTAAGTCTTCCATTAGTGAAGATTTAGTTATTATTAAGCAAACGTTTGAACAACAAGGGGTCGGCACATTGCAAACGATACCAGGAGCAGCAGGAGGAGTGAAATATATACCGTATATAAGTGAAGAAGAGGCAGATCTAATTATTGATGAGCTTTGTGGCTTATTTGAAAACCCAGATCGTATTTTGCCTGGCGGTTACTTATACATGACAGATTTATTGAGTAATCCTCGCCATATTAATGGCGCAGGTCGTTTGTTTGCTTCTGTTTTTGCTAGGCAACCAATTGATGCAGTTATGACGGTGGCAACGAAGGGGATTCCACTTGCTTATGCAGTGGCAAATTACTTAGATGTACCAGTTGTAATTGCAAGGAAAGATAATAAGGTAACAGAAGGTCCGACTGTTAGTATTAACTATGTGTCGGGTTCTTCTAAACGAATTCAAACAATGACGTTAGCAAAACGCAGTCTTCCAGAAGGGTCGAATGTTTTAATTATTGATGACTTCATGAAAGCTGGCGGAACAATTCAAGGTATGATGAGTATGCTAGAAGAATTCAAGGCTAATGTTGTTGGTATTGGTGTATTAGTAGAATCCACAGATATTGAAGAACGACTAATTAATAATTTTGTATCATTAATTCGTCTATCGGAAGTTGATGTGAAAGAAAAAACGATTCAAGTGGAAAAAGGGAATTATTCTCTTGCGCCATTTGATGAAGGGCTTGTAGAGGCGGAATAAAAGATAGAGCAGATAGCTCTATCTTTTTTATTTTATTTATAGATTATAAAATAGATGGACAAACTGCCTTTCGTACACTATTTTTAAAGAGTAAAATAAATAATAAAAGGGTGAAAAGTATGAAAGTTGTTCAAACAAGCAAGGCACCACAAGCAATTGGACCTTATTCACAGGGGATTATTGTAAATAACATGTTCTATAGCTCAGGACAAATTCCATTGATGGCAAATGGGGAGCTTGTAACAGGAGATGTAACAGTACAAACAGAACAAGTATTTCAAAATTTACAAGCGGTATTAGAGGAAGCAGGTGCTTCATTTGATACAGTCGTAAAAACAACAGTATTTTTAAAGGACATGGATGATTTTAATGCTGTGAATGAAGTGTATAGCTTTTATTTCTCTACTCATAAACCAGCTCGATCTTGTGTGCAAGTAGCAAAATTACCGAAAGATGTTTCCGTTGAAATTGAAGTAATCGCCCTAGTTAAGTAACCTTTTGTAAGCGATAACCTCCACTAATCTCTATATTCAACTACTTTAAAAATTTTTATCTTAAAAATTTTTAAAAAATTAAAGGGAAAATAGAAAATTTGTGGAATTTATACAAATATATCGCTTATTTAGAAAAGGGTGGTGAACACAAGATGGAAGTGACTGACGTAAGATTACGCCGCGTAAACACAGAAGGCCGCATGAGAGCAATTGCCTCTATTACTCTAGACCATGAATTTGTTGTTCATGATATTCGTGTAATTGATGGTAATAATGGATTATTTGTAGCAATGCCAAGTAAACGTACTCCAGATGGAGAGTTCCGTGACATTGCACATCCAATTAATTCTGGTACACGCTCTAAAATTCAAGATGCGGTTTTAACAGAGTATCATCGTTTAGGCGAGTTAGAAGAGGTTGAGTTTGAAGAAGCAGGTGCTTCGTAAAATTCGAATGAAAAGGGCTTTTGACAAAAAGCCTTATAATTTTGTAGCAAACTCCTGTAAGCATTTACAGGGGTTTGTTTTTTTTTTTGCTTTATATTTGGAAACTTCATAATTTATTAACATAAAAAGAAGAAACTACTAATTTTTTCAAAATCATTTTAAATAGTATAGCTTATTTCTTAAAAAAGATACTAAAGAGTAAAACATCTTATAAGAATTATGGTAAAATTTAATAGTTAAAATGTGTTTCTTGAAATATATGATGATTTAGGATAATATCTTTAATGGATAAATAGGTTGCGATGGAGGGTCTATATGTCAAACAGATTTGCAGTGATTCTAGCTGCAGGTAAAGGCACACGTATGAAGTCAAAGCTATACAAAGTGCTGCATCCTGTATGTGGAAAACCTATGGTACAACACGTAGTCGATCAAGTATCTCAATTAGGATTGCAGAAACTTGTAACGGTTGTTGGACATGGTGCTGAAATGGTACAAGAACAGCTAGGGAACGTAAGTGAGTTTGCATTACAAGCAGAACAACTTGGTACAGCACATGCTGTAGATCAAGCTGCAAATGTACTTGCAAATGAAGAAGGAACAACTTTAGTTATTTGTGGTGATACGCCTCTAATAACTGCTGAAACAATGGAAGCATTACTTCAGCAACATAAAGAAGCAGGAGCAATGGCGACGGTGCTAACAGCATACATAGAAGAGCCTGCTGGATATGGCCGTATTGTTCGTAATGAGAATGGTCATGTTGAAAAGATTGTTGAGCATAAAGATGCAAATGAGAAAGAATTAGCTATTAAAGAAATCAATACAGGTACGTATTGTTTTGATAATAAGGCTTTATTTGCTTCACTTTCTAAAGTTTCAAATGATAACGTGCAAGGTGAATATTACCTTCCAGATGTTATTGAGATTTTAAAAAATGAAGGTCATATCGTATCAGCTTATCAAACAGAGCAGTTCGATGAAACGTTAGGTGTTAACGACAGAGTCGCTCTATCGCAAGCGGAAATTATTATGAAAAACCGTATCAATCGAAAGAACATGGTAAATGGTGTTACAATTATTGATCCAAGTAACACTTATATTTCTGCTGATGCAATTATCGGTAGCGATACAGTTCTTCATCCAGGAACAATTATTGAGGGGAACACTGTAATTGGTTCTGATTGTGAAATTGGACCGCATACAGTAATTCGCGATAGTGAAATTGGAGATCGTACGACAATTCGACAATCTACTGTACATGATAGTAAGCTTGGTACAGAAGTATCGGTTGGTCCATTTGCACATATTCGCCCAGATTCAGTTATTGGAGACGAAGTACGCGTTGGAAACTTCGTGGAAATCAAAAAAACTGTCTTTGGTAATAGAAGTAAAGCTTCACACTTGAGTTATATCGGGGATGCACAAGTTGGAGAAGACGTGAATCTTGGTTGTGGTTCAATTACGGTGAACTATGACGGTAAGAATAAATTCAAAACTGTGATTGGTAATGGGGTATTTATTGGATGTAATTCAAACCTTGTTGCTCCAGTAACAGTTGAAGATGGTGCTTATGTGGCGGCAGGCTCTACAATTACAGAGAATGTTCCATCAAAAGCATTATCGGTAGCACGTGCACGTCAAGTTAACAAAGAAGACTATGTTGATCAATTGCTGAATAAGAAAAAATCATAATAATGTGGAGGGTTAATCTAGATGTCGACTCAATATCTAAATTCTAATTTGAAAGTATTCTCTTTAAACTCTAATAAGGAACTTGCTGAGCAGATTGCAAAGCATATTGGAGTAGGACTAGGAAAATGTTCTGTTGATCGTTTTAGTGACGGAGAAGTTCAAATTAACATTGAAGAAAGTATCCGTGGTTGCGATGTATTCATTATTCAATCTACAAGCTTCCCAGTAAACGAACATATCATGGAATTACTTATTATGATCGATGCATTAAAACGTGCATCTGCGAAAACAATTAATATTGTTATTCCTTACTATGGTTATGCGCGTCAAGACCGTAAAGCGCGTTCTCGTGAACCAATTACATCGAAACTTGTAGCAAACTTGCTTGAAACAGCAGGTGCAACTCGTGTAATCACTCTAGATTTACATGCTCCACAAATTCAAGGGTTCTTTGATATCCCAATCGACCACTTAATGGGTGTACCGATTCTTTCTGATTACTTTGAAACAAAAGGTCTTAAAGATATCGTAATCGTGTCTCCTGATCATGGTGGTGTAACTCGTGCGAGAAAAATGGCAGATCGTCTAAAAGCGCCAATCGCTATTATTGATAAGCGTCGTCCTCGCCCGAACGTTTCAGAGGTAATGAACATTATCGGTAATATTGAAGGCAAAACAGCGATTTTAATTGATGACATCATTGATACAGCTGGTACAATTACATTAGCAGCAAACGCTCTTGTTGAGAACGGTGCTTCTGAAGTATATGCCTGCTGTACACACCCAGTATTATCTGGTCCAGCAATTGAGCGTATTCAAAATTCAAACATTAAAGAGTTAGTTGTAACGAACTCTATCGTATTACCAGAAGAGAAGAAAATCGACAAAGTACATGAACTTTCAGTTGCTCCATTAATCGGAGAAGCAATCATTCGTGTATACGAAGAAGAATCTGTGAGTGTATTATTCAATTAATTGGATAGAATGAGACGTAACCAAAATTGGTTACGTCTTTTCGTATCGAAAAAAGAAAGTAGTGGTACAAGAATGAAATTGATAGTAGGACTTGGGAACCCAGGTAGAGAATATGAATTAACAAGGCATAATATTGGATTTATGGCCATTGATGAACTTGCGAAGCGTTGGAACATTTCTTTGAATGAACAAAAATTTAAAGGTGTATTTGGTGCAGGGTTTGTTAATGGAGAAAAGGTAATCTTATTAAAGCCGCTAACATATATGAATTTATCTGGGGAAAGTATTCGTCCACTCATGGATTATTATAAAATTGATGTTGAGGACTTCGTTGTTATGTACGACGATTTAGACATTCCTGTAGGTAAATTGCGTCTTCGCATGAAAGGTAGTGCTGGTGGACATAATGGTGTAAAGTCAACGATTTCGCACTTAGGAACACAAGAATTTCAACGTATCCGTATGGGAATTGACCGCCCGAAAAATGGAATGAAGGTAGTCGATTATGTATTAGGACGCTTTACATCTGAAGAGATTGCGGATGTTAACCATTCTATTGAAAAAGCAGCGGATGCATGTGAAGAGTGGCTAAATAAGCCTTTTCTTCAAATCATGAATACTTTCAATAGTTAAAAATGAGATTGGGAATATTTCTCTTTTGTTTTACCCATACTAGTAGTAATTGAATTTTTAGGAGGCTAGTATGGAAGGGTATTATTATTGCAGACACTGCGGAGGTAATGTAGGCTCCATTAACGCAGAAAAAGTATATAGCGACGTTTTATTTCAACTAACGGAGCAAGAAGTAGTAGAAATGATTCATTTTCATGAGAATGGAAATATATATATAAAAACGATTTGTGAATCGTGTCAAGAAACGCTCGCATCTTATCCTGAGTATTATGAGTATGAAAAATTTCTGCAATAAAATGTTGTCGCTTTGGCATGTCCAAAGCATTTTTCTGTTTTCCTTTTCCAAAATATTTGCATAAAATAGAATGACTTGCTCTTTATGTTGAGAGGAGTTTTAAAAATGATAGGTTTATTAGAGCAATTTTATAAAAATGAAGAGATACAATCGGTTATTAATGGGTTAGAAGATGGGTTAAAAGAACAACTTATATCAGGGATGGCAACGTCTTCTCGTTCATTATTAATGGCGGCTTTATATAAAAAAACAAAAAATCACAATTAATCGTGACACATAACTTATACCAAGCACAAAAAGTACATGAAGATTTAGTGGCGTTACTTGGTGAAAAAGATGTGTGGTTATACCCAGTGAATGAACTGATAGCATCGGAAATTGGAGTTGCAAGTCCAGAATTGAAGGCGCAACGTATAGAAGTGTTAAATCGCTTGGCTGCGGGAGAGAATGGAATCATTGTAGCGCCAGTGGCAGGATTGCGTAGATTTTTACCAATAAAAGAATTGTGGAAGCAAAAGCAAGTTGAAATCAATCTAGGGCAAGAGATTGATTTAGATGCGCTCTTGCATACTTTACATCATATTGGCTATGAACGTAAGTCGATGGTAGAAGCTCCAGGGGAGTTCAGTTTGCGTGGGGGAATATTAGATATTTATCCTTTAACTGAAGAACTACCATTTCGTATTGAATTCTTTGATACAGAAGTCGATTCTATTCGATTATTTGATGTGGATGAACAGCGTTCTCAAGGTAAAAAAGAAAGCGTTAGGTTTGGTCCGGCAACAGAGTTTTTATTTTCACAGGAAGAATTAAAATCAGGAATTCAGCATCTTGAAGAAGGCTTGACTAAGACGATGCAAAAACTTTCTGATGATAAACTAAAGACTAAAGTGCTTGAGACGGTAAGTCATGAAATTGAGATGTTGAAAAACGGGCAAAGTATAGAACAGATGTTTAAATACTTATCTATTTTCTATAAAGAACCTGCTAGTCTGATAGATTATTTACCAGAAGATGGTGTTGTAATTTTAGATGAGATTTCCCGTATTCAAGAAACAGCATCACATCTTGAAACAGAAGAGGCGGAATGGTATATATCACTTCTTGGTGAAGGAACAATTATTCAAGATTTATCTTTCTCTCACCCATTCGAGGGGTTTCTTCATCATAAAAAAAGAAGTTTTGTATATTTAACGTTATTCTTGCGTCATATCGCACACACACATCCGCAAAATATTGTTAATGTAACATGTAAAACAATGCAAGATTTCCATGGACAGATGAATTTGTTAAAAACAGAAATTGATAGATGGAATGAAGGGCATTTTACGACTGTTGTACTCGGAACAGATGATGAACGTGTGAAAAAATTACAACATATTTTAAGTGATTATGATATTGAGGCAGATATTGTAGAAGGTACAGATATTTTATTGCCTGGAAGGTTACAAATTGCTGTAGGTGATTTACATGCAGGATTTGAAATGCCGATGCAAAAGCTTGTTGTCATTACTGAAAAGGAGCTTTTTCATAAGAAAGTTAAAAAATCACAACGTAAACAAAAGCTATCGAATGCTGAACGTATTAAAAGTTATTCGGAATTAAAAGTTGGAGATTATGTAGTTCATGTAAATCATGGTATAGGTAAATTTTTAGGTATTGAGACATTAGAGATTAATGGTGTTCATAAAGATTATTTAAATATTAAATATCAAGGTAATGATAAGCTATACGTTCCAATTGAACAAATTGATCAAGTTCAAAAATATGTAGGATCTGAAGGTAAGGATCCGAAAGTTTACAAATTAGGTGGGAATGATTGGAAAAAGGTTAAAACGAAAGTTGAAAAATCTGTACAAGACATTGCGGATGACCTAATTAAACTATATGCTGAGCGCGAAGCTTCAAAAGGCTATGCATATACGCCAGATACGGCAGAACAACAAGAGTTCGAATCATCTTTCCCATACCAAGAGACAGAGGATCAGTTACGTTCTATTGACGAGATTAAAAAAGATATGGAACGCGGACGCCCGATGGATAGGCTCCTTTGTGGTGATGTAGGGTATGGAAAGACTGAAGTGGCTATTCGTGCGGCATTTAAAGCGATTATGGATGAAAAACAAGTTGCAATTTTAGTACCGACAACGATTCTTGCGCAGCAACACTATGAAACAATTCGAGAGCGTTTTCAAGATTATCCAATCAATATAGGCTTATTAAGTAGATTCCGTACGAGGAAACAACAAAATGAAACAATTAAGGGCTTAAAGGATGGAACAGTAGATATTGTAATCGGAACACATCGTATTTTATCTAAAGATGTTACTTATAAAGATTTAGGGCTTCTTATTATTGATGAAGAACAAAGATTTGGTGTGACACATAAAGAAAAAATTAAACAATTGAAGGCGAATGTTGACGTATTAACATTAACGGCAACTCCGATTCCGCGGACGCTTCATATGTCTATGCTTGGTGTGCGCGACTTATCTGTTATTGAGACACCACCAGAAAATCGTTTCCCAGTCCAAACGTATGTAGTCGAGTATAATCCAGCGTTAATGCGAGAGGCGATAGAGCGAGAGCTTGCAAGAGGTGGTCAAGTTTACTTCCTATATAACCGTGTAGAGGATATTGAAAGAAAAGCAGATGAAATTTCGATGTTAGTTCCAGATGCCCGCGTAACGTACGCACATGGGAAAATGAACGAAAGCGAATTAGAGTCTGTTATGCTATCATTTTTAGAAGGACAGCATGATGTTCTTGTAAGTACAACAATTATTGAGACGGGTGTAGATATTCCGAATGTAAATACGTTAATTGTATTTGATGCAGATCGTATGGGATTATCACAGTTGTATCAGCTTCGTGGGCGTGTTGGACGTTCTAATCGTGTTGCATATGCATACTTTGCATATAAACGTGACAAAGTGCTGTCAGAGGTTGCAGAGAAGCGTCTACAAGCAATTAAAGAGTTCACGGAACTTGGATCTGGTTTCAAAATTGCGATGAGAGATTTATCTATTCGTGGAGCAGGTAATTTGTTAGGGGCAGAACAGCATGGATTTATTGATTCTGTCGGATTTGATCTATATTCTCAAATGTTAAAAGATGCAATTGAACAGCGTAGAGGAACAGATGGTGCTGAAAATATAGTTAATGTTGAAATTGACTTAGAGGTAGATGCATACTTACCAGATGCTTATATTTCAGATAGTAAGCAAAAAATTATGATGTATAAACAATTTAGAGGTGTTTCTGCAATTGAGGATATTGAAGAATTGCAGGAAGAAATGATCGATAGATTTGGCGATTATCCACAAGAAGTTGGTTATTTATTACAAATTGCAAATATTAAAGTGTTGGCAATGAAAGAACAAATTGAATTAATTAAGCAGAATAAATTTGAAGTAACATTCCTGTTTTCTGAACAAGCAAGTCAAAATATTGATGGTGGAAAATTATTCATGCTCGGAAATAGTTTTGGACGTATGATCGGTTTAGGAATGGAAGGATCACAATTGAAAATTGTTATGAAAACAAATGGCTTAGAGACATCGAAGTGGTTAACGATTGCTGAAAATTTATTAAAAGGCTTACCAGATGTAAAAAAAGAAGTAATAAATGCCTAAAATAAGATAAAAAAATACAATTCGACGTGCATAGAAGAACTAATGTGTAAAATACTATATCTAACAGTTGGTGATTTTTACATGAACAGGTAAATTCACCACTTTGATCATCAGTAGAAAGTGAGGCAGCATTAGAATGAAAGCAACTGGAATCGTACGTCGAATTGATG
Organism: Bacillus sp. 7_6_55CFAA_CT2; assembly: GCF_000238655.1. NCBI lineage: Bacteria > Bacillati > Bacillota > Bacilli > Caryophanales > Bacillaceae > Bacillus > Bacillus sp. 7_6_55CFAA_CT2. The sequence goes on from NZ_JH414719.1 coordinate 24,346, forward strand.
ATTTAGGCAGGGTCGTAATCCCGAAGGAAATTCGTAGAACTTTACGTATTCGAGAAGGAGACCCACTAGAAATATTTGTTGATCGCGATGGAGAGGTAATTTTAAAGAAGTATTCTCCAATTAGTGAGCTAGGTGATTTTGCAAAAGAATATGCTGATGCTTTATATGACAGCTTAGGACATAATGTGCTTGTGTGTGATCGAGATTCTATCATCGCAGTATCAGGCGTATCGAAAAAAGAATACTTAAATAAAAGTGTTGGCGATTTAATTGAAAAAACGATGGAAGAACGAAAGTCTGTTATTATGACGGATGAAAGTGATATTTCCATTATTGATGGTGTAACAGAAAAGGTTCATTCTTATACAGTTGGACCGATTGTTGCAAACGGAGATCCGATTGGAGCCGTCATTATTTTTTCAAAAGAAGCTATTATAAGCGAGATCGAGCATAAAGCGGTTAATACTGCTGCCAGTTTCTTAGCGAAACAAATGGAACAGTAAGGGTATATTGATTTTAGAAGTAGCAATCTTTCCTAATTATGATCTTTCTTTTTGAGAAATCAATTATTTGGAGATATATGTATATTGAATGAAGGTAGCACTTTGCTACCTTTTTTCGTTGAATATTTTTAACGTGTAGGAACTCATTATTACCCGTGTTGGGAAGGGAGTTTGTTCTTTTCTTTATGATATAATACGAGAGGTGAGAATAGAAAAAGGAGTTTTCTTGTATGGAAGCGAAGAAGTATCAAGCCTTTTGGCGTGGGGCTATTATATTAACGATTGCAAGTTTCGTTACAAAAGTATTAAGCGCTTTTTACCGTATTCCATATCAAAATATAGCGGGGGATATTGGGTTTTATATTTACCAACAAATTTACCCGTTTTATGGATTTTGTTTAATTTTAGCTACTTATGGATTTCCTGTTATCATTTCGAAAATGGTTGCAGAACGACTAGAGCGGGGAAAACAAAAAGAAGCAGAAGAAATTATTTGTGTATCTTTTTGGTTCTTATTAGGAATTGGTTTTATAGGCTTCTTTACATTGTTTTTTGGGGCCGAAACAATTGCGGTAGCTATGGGCGATATACACTTAGATAAATTACTACGTGTTATTTCATTTTCATTCTTATTGATGCCATTTTTGTCTGTAGCAAGAGGGTATTTTCAAGGATTCAACAATATGATGCCAACGGCTGTTTCGCAAGTAATAGAACAAACAATTCGAGTTTCTATTATTGTATTTTTATCGCTATTCCTAATTGCTCACGGATTTGATTTATATACAGTTGGTGCAGGGGCTATGTTAGGCTCAATTGCGGGTGGACTTATTGGGATTATTGTACTTATATTGTATATGCGTCAAGATTTTCGTTCTATATTCTTCAAAAGTGCAGCGAGAATTAAGGGTAAAAGGAAGATAGTTAAAATCCTTTTTTGGCAGGGGTTAGCGATTTGTGTTAGTAATTTAGTGCTTATTTTTATACAGATGGCTGATTCAGTGTCCTTTTACAGCTTACTTATTGGTGCGGGAGAACAGGCTGAAAATGCAAAGGTATTAAAGGGTGTTTATGATAGAAGTATTCCGCTAATGCAATTAGGTACTGTTGTGACGACTTCTTTCTCGTTGTCACTTATTCCGATTATTACAGCGGCGAAGGAAAGAGGAGATCTTTCCTTTATTCAAGAAAAGGTAAAGTTAGCAGTGAAAATAACATGTGTTATTGGACTTGCAGCAGCTATTGGACTAACTTGTATTATTCAACCTACGAATATTATGTTGTTTGAAAACAGTGATGGATCAGATGTTTTATCTATTTTATCGTTATCTATTTTATTTAGTTCATTGTCAATTACGACAGCTTCTATTTTACAAGGATTGGGGCAAACGTTTAAGCCAGCATTATTTGTTGTATTTGGAGGTTGCTTAAAGTTAGCGTTAAATTATATATTCATGCCTTATTTTGGTGTGAAAGGTGCAGCCTTTGCGACTTTATGTGCGTTAATTATAATCTCTGGACTAAATACTTTGTTGCTTACGAGAGCTGTATCAGGGTCACTTATCAATAAGCGAAATATGTTAGGGATAGTAATTAGTGGTATCTGTATGGGATTTGTATTAATGATGTTCACACGTGTGTTACAGATGTCTGGATTAGTAATTGATACGGAACATAGAGGAAGCGCGACACTTGAAGCGTTGTTAGGTGTAGCCATTGGCGGATTGACATATATGTTTTTTATTTTGAAATTACGTGTATTTACAAAAAAAGAATTAGGAACCGTTATGAAACAAGAGAAAAAAGAAGGTTCATTGAAGAAGAGTGGATAGAGGTGACTGGTTGTGAGTGGAATCATTACTGTTTTAGGTTTAGGAGCTGGTGAATTAGATCAGCTAACGATGGGTGTATATCGAAAAATAAAAGAAGCAGACCATCTGTTTGTTAGAACGAAAGAACATCCAGTTATAGAAGAATTGGAGAAAGAAGGCGTACAATATACGTCTTTTGATGCTGTATATGAAGCACATGATACGTTTGAAATTGTATATGAAACAATTGCGAATAAATTGCTAGAACAAGCTGAAGGTACAGAAATTATCTATGCTGTTCCCGGGCATCCACTTGTAGCAGAAAGAACAGTTCAGCTACTGTTGGAAAAAGGAGAGGTTTCAAATGTTGAAGTGCGAATTGAGGGTGGACAAAGTTTCCTTGATCCTATGTTTGCAAGTCTAAAGATTGATCCGATTGAAGGATTCCAATTACTTGATGCTACATCATTTGAAAGAGGGCAATTAGAACTGCGTCAACATTTAATCTTTTGCCAAGTATATGATGCATTCGTTGCATCTGATGTGAAATTAACATTAATGGAGATGTTACCAGATGATTATGAAGTGTATATCGTAACAGCTGCAGGAACTTCATTTGAACAAGTAAAGAAGGTACCGTTGTACATGTTAGATCATGAAACGGAATTGAATAATTTAACGAGTGTGTACGTGCCGCCAGTTCAGGAGCGTGCGTCCTTGTATCAACAGTTTGATGTTCTTAGAGAAATTATTGCGGAACTTCGTGGTCCAAATGGTTGTCCGTGGGATAAAAAGCAAACACATCAATCATTAAAGAAATATTTAATTGAGGAAGCTTATGAAGTGTTGGAAGCAATCGATGAAGAGGATGATGATCACTTAGTAGAAGAATTAGGTGATATATTATTACAAGTTATGCTTCATGCTCAAATCGGAGAAGATGAAGGTTGGTTCTCTATAGATGATATCATTCGAACTCTATCTGAGAAAATGGTTCGTCGCCATCCGCATGTGTTTGGAAATACGGATGTAAACAACGCTGATGAAGTGATTGCAAATTGGGAAGAAATTAAAAAACAAGAAAAAGGATTCGTGAAAGAATCTGTTTTAAATGGCGTTCCCAAAAGTTTGCCGCAGTTACTACGCGCCTATGAAATCCAGAAGAAAGCTGGTAAGGTTGGATTTGATTGGGTTGATGTGCAACCGATGATAGAAAAAGCTTTGGAAGAATGGCAAGAGTTCCAACAAGAGGTTACAAATATGGATGAGAAAAAGATGCTAGGTGAGTTTGGTGATTTACTATTTGCATTTGTTAATATAGCTCGTCATTACAAAATAGATCCAGAAGAGGCGTTACGTTCAACTAATGAGAAATTTACTGGTCGTTTTTTATACATGGAGGCAAAAGTAGCTGAAATGAATAAAGAGATGAAAGATTTATCATTAGAACAGTTAGATGTTTTATGGGAAGAAGCGAAACAAACAGAGCGTTAATAGGGGGATTTGATATGCGTCTAGATAAGTTTTTAAAAGTATCACGTTTAATTAAAAGAAGAACATTAGCGAAAGAAGTAGCTGATCAAGGAAGAATATCTATTAATGGTCAAGTGGCAAAAGCGAGTTCTGATGTGAAAGTAGCTGATGAATTAACAATTCGTTTTGGTCAAAAAATAGTGACTGTGAAAATAAATGAATTAAAAGAAACAACTAAAAAAGAAGATGCAGCAAATATGTATAGCTTAGTTCGTGAAGAAAAAGTAAAAGCGGAAGAAGGCTTGTTCTAAAATCATTTATCCCCTCATACATTACTATTAGCTAGTAAAAACCTATGGGGGGATTTACGTGAATAATGGTTACTCACCTACGTCTTCTAATCAACAAAATGTTTCTGTAGAGCATGACATTATTATGCGTGGCAGGCGTATAATTGATATTACCGGTGTGAAGCAGGTAGAGAGTTTTGATAGCGAAGAGTTTTTACTAGAGACCGTAATGGGTTTTTTAACAATTCGTGGTCAAAATTTACAAATGAAAAATTTAGATGTGGAAAAAGGTATTGTGTCGATTAAAGGGAAAGTTAATGAGATGCTGTATATTGATGAAAATCAAGGGGAAAAAACTAAAGGTTTCTTTAGTAAGTTGTTTAAATGAGCTTAACAATTCAGTTGTATACAATGCTTTCAATGATTGGAATGGGTGCTTGGATTGGAGCGTCTTTAGATACATATCAACGTTTTTTAAAGCGCCAAGAACGTAAACGTTGGCTTGTATTTATACATGATATATTATTTTGGATTGTCCAAGCATTATCCGTCTTTTATGTATTGCTTCTCGTAAATGAAGCTGAGCTACGTATATATGTGTTTTTGGCATTATTATGTGGTTTTGCGGCATATCAAAGCTTACTGAAGGCACTATACATGAAGCTGTTAAATTTTCTCATCTATATTTTTATGCAAACAACATATTTTTTTGTTCGAATTATACAGCTACTCATGATAAAACCTGTTATTATTATAGCGCAGCTATTTATTGCATTTATATTATTCTTATTTCGTATACTGCTTTCAATTGGACATGTGTTATGGAAAATGGTGATTTGGATATTACTTTTCATATGGAAAGTTTTTTTCTGGCCTGTTCGATTTATTGCTTCGCTCATATGGAAACTTCTCCCTAATCGTGTTAAACTTTTTATAGTGAAACATATAGGGTTCCTGCAATATATAGCAAAATTGAAGGGACATATCTTCCAACTATGGGAGCATATAAAAAAGAAGTTAGGGGGACCTCGGAAATGAGGGAACTGAGACAAAGAACAATCGAAAAACAGAGTCCAAATCCTGTTAAAGAGCATATAATACAAACGGATGAGAACAGGAAGCGACTTTATCGCCGTTTAGCGGTTTTTCTTGTCTTTACTTTTACAATTATTGCGAGTATTAGTGTAACGTTTTATCAACAAAACAGTTCCATTAAAGCAAAAGAAGCAAAAGTTAAGGACATGAAAAAAGAACTGGATTCATTAACGAATAAAGAAAAAAGTCTAAAAGACGAAGTTCAAAAGTTAAATGATGAAGAGTACGTATTAAAGATTGCTAGAAGGGATTATTTCTTCTCTGGTAAAGGGGAGATAATTTTTCCTGTTTCTAAGTAGAGTATGTCTTATTGACACTATATTTTAGGATTATATATAATAAAGTAAAATTTGACTTTTTAACCACTAAGGAGGAGCATTTTTTTTATGTCAATCGAGGTAGGCAGCAAGTTACAGGGTAAAGTAACAGGTATTACAAATTTTGGGGCTTTTGTGGAGCTGCCAGAGGGCTTAACGGGTCTTGTTCATATTAGTGAAGTTGCTGATAACTATGTAAAAGATATTAACGATCACTTAAAAGTGGGCGACCAAGTAGAAGTAAAAGTTATTAATGTTGAAAAAGATGGAAAGATTGGTTTATCTATCAAAAAAGCGAAAGAACGTGAAAAAACAGAAGGAGATCGTCCACGCGGTGAATACCAACGCGGTGGTGATCAACAACGTTCTGGACGTCCACAACGTAATAATCGCTCTTTCAACAGAGATAATCGCGGTGGCGGTAACGACCGAGCTCCGAAAGAAACATTTGAGCAAAAGATGGCACGCTTCTTAAAAGATAGCGAAGATCGTTTAACTTCTTTAAAGCGTAACACAGAGTCTAAACGTGGTGGCCGTGGCGCGCGTCGCGGATAATAAGGACGTTTAGTTTTTAACATATAGAGAGGTACCCAGAGTGATGGCTCAGGGTGCTTTTTTATATGTTAAAAATATTTTTAAAAAAGTTTTTGAGATGTGTTGACTTTAATTAGTATCTGATGTAAGATACTAATTGTCCGTTAAATAAGACGACATGGCGGTGTAGCTCAGCTGGCTAGAGCGTACGGTTCATACCCGTGAGGTCGGGGGTTCGATCCCCTCCGCCGCTATATTTAATTTAACGGCCCGTTGGTCAAGTGGTTAAGACACCGCCCTTTCACGGCGGTAACACGGGTTCGAATCCCGTACGGGTCATCTAAAAAGATCATGCAAATTTGCATGATCTTTTTTTGTTAAATAAATTAAGATATACAACACTTCTACAAAATCACCCTATATTTTCTGAATATTTAATTAAAATCTCGAAAATAACTTACATACCGTGTATATCTGTAGAGTTATTTCGAATAAAAAGTCGAACGATTATAAAAGTGAAAACTGTTGTTTTGACAAAAAAACCAACAATCATCTTTTATAATGACAGTAATTAAACTATGCAGGTGGTGTTAAAAATATGCCTAAAGCAGGAAGGAATACTATGAATACAAGTGCATTGGCAATGAATGAGAGTCAGCTTGGAGGAATAAAGTGGACGAGTAAGTTGCGAATGAAATTTGAGCAAGTTTTCTTTAGATGGGGATTTATTATTGTTGTTATTGGTTTTCTTTTGGGACGAGCATATATATTAACAAATATTTTACCGTTTGCACTCCCATTTTTTGCTGCTGTTTATGTTATGAAGCGGGATAAGATGCCGCTAGCATTTTTAGCTCTAATGGGAGGAGCTCTTTCGGTATCGATAGATAATTTGTTTTTTACCTTTGCATCTATCTTTACCTTCTTCATTTATAATATCTTCTTTAGTCGATTTACACGTAAAACTGTTGGACTTGTTCCATTTCAAGTATTTATCTCCGCATTAACCGCACACTTAGTTGTTGTATATTTTGCGCAACAAACTGTCACCATGTACGATTTACTCGTTAGTACCATTGAGGCTGGGCTTAGTTTCGTACTAACTATGATATTTTTACAAAGCGTCCCGCTTTTAGTGGAAAGGAAAGGAAAACAACAGGCATTAGAGACGGAAGAAATTGTTTGTTTGATTATATTATTAGCATCTGTTTTAACGGGTACAACAGATTGGTTTGTATATGATGCTTCTATTCAACATATTTTTACAAGGTATTTAGTGCTAGTATTTGCATTTATTGCGGGTGCTGCCACAGGATCCACAGTAGGGGTTGTAACAGGACTAATATTAAGTTTAGCAAATGTGTCTAGCTTGTCTCAGCTTAGCCTTCTTGCTTTCTCTGGATTGCTTGGTGGATTGTTAAAAGAAGGGAAGCGTTTAGGTGTTAGTTTAGGTTTATTAATTGGGACAAGCTTAATTACATTATATGTGGACAAACAGACAAATATTGTAACAACTTTAATTGAGTCAGGTGTAGCGATTGTTATCTTCTTATTAACACCGAAGCTTGTTTTGGATCGTATTGCTAAATTTATGCCAGGTACACAAGAGCATTCGCAAGATCAACAACAGTATTTAAGAAGGATGCGTGATGTTACAGCAAATAAAATCAACCAATTTGCAAATGTATTTGCTGCTTTATCTAATAGCTTTTCTGTATATGGGTATGTAGAGGAAGAAGATAAAGAGACAGAAGCAGATTTGTTTTTGAGTACAATTACTGCGAAAACATGTCAAACATGCTTTAAAAAGGATCAATGCTGGGTAGTGAATTTTGATAAAACGTACGATTATATGAAACAAATAATGAATGAAACGGAAGAAGGAACCCTGCAACATAATCGTAAATTAGTTCGTGAGTGGGACAAGCATTGTGTGAGAGGGAAAAAAGTGACGGATTTAGTAGCGGGTGAATTAGATCACTTCTATGAGGGACAAAAATTACGAAAACAAATGAAGGAAAATCGTAGAATAGTAGCGGAGCAATTATTAGGTGTATCAAAGGTTATGGAGGATTTTGCTAAGGAGATACAACGAGAGCGTGAAAATCATCAAGTGCAGGAAGAACAGATTATGCAAGCATTCCGTGATTTTGGTGTCGAAGTAGAGCATGTTGATATTTATTGTTTAGATAGAGGAAGTATTGATATTGAAATGTTAATTCCAGTTGCATCTAATGAACATGGTGAATGTGAAAAGTTAGTTGCACCGATGCTTTCGGATATCCTTAAAGAAAATATTGTCGTTAAACATGAAGAAAAGTCTTCTTATCCAAATGGCCATAGTTTAATATCATTTGGTTCGGCGAAGACGTATTCTCTTGATACAGGATTGGCTACAGCTGCAAAAGGCGGTGGATTTGTTTCGGGTGACTCTTATGCGATGATGGATTTAAGTGTTGGTAAATATGCACTTGCAATTAGTGATGGTATGGGGAATGGGCAAAGGGCTCATATGGAAAGTAAGGAAACGGTGAAATTATTACAAAAAATACTCCAATCGGGCATTGATGAAGAAATAGCAATTAAGTCTATCAATTCAATTCTTTCTTTGAGAACGACAGAAGAGATGTTTACGACGTTAGATTTAGCTATGGTAGATTTGCGGGATGCGAGTGCAAGGTTTTTAAAGATTGGATCGACGCCGAGTTTTGTTAAACGCGCAAATAATATTTTGAAAATTGAAGCAAGTAATTTGCCGATGGGAATCATTGAAGATGTTGAAGTTGATGTGGTGGGTGAACAATTAAAAACGGGCGATATTCTTATTATGATGAGCGATGGGATTTTTGAAGGAGCACAGCACGTGGAGAATCATGAATTGTGGATGAAACGAAAAATTAAAGAATTGCAAACCGAAGACCCGCAAGAAATTGCTGATATCATTATGGAAGAAGTGATTCGCTCTTGTGATGGTTATATAAATGATGATATGACTATTGTAGTGGCAAAAGTGAAGAAAAATATGCCGAAGTGGGCTACGATTCCGATTGTAGGAATGCAGGCGCAGTAAAATGTAAGTGGAATGTTTATCTATAATTTGATTTTAAAAACCTAGGTGAATACCTAGGTTTTTTTGTGGAAAAAGGTAATGTTATTAATTTTGTGAATATACACGGAGGATGTAAGATAAAAATGTAATTTTTGTATATCTTTTTTTTGCACAATGTTTGTAAAAGTTGTACCATTGTAGACAAGGCAACTAACGTTGCTGTTCTTGTTTAATGAAAGGTGATTACGAAGTTGAAAGATACATTTGTTGAAAAAGTAGATGACTTTGTAAAGCAGCATGATGTATTAAAGAATGATTCAACAATTGTTGTGGGAGTTTCTGGTGGTCCTGACTCGTTAGCGCTTTTATATTATTTATTAGAAAAAAGAGCGGAAAAACAGTTGGAAATTGTAGTAGCTCATGTGGATCATATGTTTAGAGGTGATGAATCTCATGAGGATTTACGGTTTGTGCAGGGCCTTTGTGAAGAACTGGGAATTATTTGTGAAACGATAAGGATTAATGTATCACAATATCAACAGCAATACGGAATGAATGCACAGGTTGCTGCTAGAGAATGCAGATATGCATTTTTGGAAAGAATAATGAAGAAATATGATGCAAGATATGTTGCTCTTGGACATCATGGAGATGATCAAGTCGAGACAATTTTAATGCGTCTTGTAAGAGGGAGTACTCCGAAAGGATATGCAGGAATTGCAGTGAAGCGTCCTTTTCATAATGGGTATTTAATTAGGCCGTTACTTGGGGTAACGAAGGAAGAAATTGTTGATTACTGTAATAAGCTAAATTTAATGCCACGTATAGATCCGAGTAATAAAAAGGAAGTATATACAAGGAATCGATTACGTAAATATGTCCTTCCTCATTTGAAAGAAGAAAATCCACAAGTGCATGAGAAATTCCAAAAATTTAGCGTGCAGATGCAAGAGGATGAGGCTTATTTGCAGGAATTAGCTTTTGAGAAAATGAATAAAGTAATTACAAAAAAAGTGATAAACAAATTAGCTTATCAATTCCTGCCTTTGAATCCATGTCTATGCCTTTACAAAGAAGAGGGATTCAACTAATATTAAACTATCTTTATGAATATAAGATTCCATCTTCTCTTTCTTCCATACATATTGACAAGGTGATTGAGTTTTTTAAGCGGACACAACCTTCAGGTTCACTTGATTTTCCAGGTGATTTGAAAATTGTTCGTACATACGAGGAGTGTAGCTTTAGATTTAAACAAGAAATTGTTTCTCCTTTTTTACAAGATTTATCAGTACCCGGGACCATTACGCTATTGAACGGGGATGAATTTGTAACAGAGGTGAGCGAAGATATACCAAGTAACATGAATGAAACAGTATTTGTTGCTAAGTATAATGATATATCATATCCACTTCGTATTCGTTCTAGGGAAAATGGAGATCGCATGTCAATACAAGGTATGAATGGCACGAAAAAGATAAAAGCTATTTTTATCGAAGCAAAAGTACCGAAAGAAAAAAGAGAAGAATGGCCGGTCGTTTGTGATGCAAGTGGGACCATTATTTGGGTACCCTTGTTGAAGCGATCTGCATTTGCAATTTCGAAAGAGATGGCAAAGAAGGATAAATATATGATTATTCACTACAAAAGCAAGGAGTCTTCCGGGAGGATAATGAAATGATGAATCAAGATATCGAAAAAGTATTAATTTCTGAAGAGCAAATACAAGAAAAGGTGCGCGAACTAGGTGCAATTGTTGCAGAGGATTATAAAAACACAGTACCTCTTGCAATTGGTGTATTAAAAGGCGCAATGCCATTCATGGCAGATTTATTAAAGAGAACAGATACATATCTTGAAATGGATTTTATGGCTGTATCTAGTTACGGTCACTCTACAGTTTCAACAGGCGAAGTGAAAATTTTAAAAGATCTTGATACTTCTGTAGAAGGTCGCGATATTTTAATCGTCGAAGATATTATTGATAGTGGTCTTACACTAAGCTACTTAGTAGACTTATTCAAATATCGTAAAGCGAAGTCTGTAAAAATTGTTACATTATTAGATAAGCCAACAGGCCGTAAGGTTGATCTGAAAGCGGATTATGTTGGATTTACTGTTCCACATGAATTTGTAGTAGGATATGGATTAGATTATAAAGAGCAGTACCGTAATCTTCCTTATGTAGGCGTATTAAAACCAAGCGTTTACTCAAATTAATTAAATATAGGCTTCACAATTGTATAGGAAAGTTTTTCTATGTTACGATTTACTATAGTGTTTATGCCGTGAGAGGAGGTTAGGAATGAATCGTATCTTCCGTAATACCATCTTTTATTTACTGATATTCTTAGTAGTAATTGGAATCGTGAGCTATTTTAATGGTTCGACACAAAAAACGACATCAGTTAGCTACGACAAATTCATTACTAAACTAGAAAGCGGTGAAGTGCGTAATGTGCAACTTCAACCGAAAAATGGTGTATTTGAGGTAAAAGGACAATTTAATAACTCTAGCCAAGGAGAACAATTTGTTACTTATGCACCAAATACTGAGGAATTACAAAAGAAAATTAATGATAAAGCGAAAGGTGCCGAAGTTAAGTATCAACCAGCAGAAGAAACAAGTGCTTGGGTAACATTCTTTACTTCAATCATTCCATTTGTCATCATCTTCATTTTATTCTTCTTCTTATTAAACCAAGCTCAAGGCGGCGGTAGCCGTGTTATGAACTTCGGGAAAAGTAAGGCGAAGTTATATAATGATGAAAAGAAAAAAGTTCGTTTCAGAGATGTTGCTGGTGCGGATGAAGAGAAACAAGAACTTGTTGAGGTAGTTGAATTCTTGAAAGACCCTCGTAAGTTCTCTGAAGTTGGTGCTCGTATTCCAAAGGGTGTCCTATTAGTTGGACCTCCAGGTACAGGTAAAACTTTATTAGCACGTGCTGTTGCAGGTGAGGCTGGCGTTCCATTCTTCTCTATCAGTGGTTCTGACTTCGTAGAGATGTTTGTCGGTGTCGGTGCATCACGTGTACGTGATTTATTTGAAAATGCAAAGAAAAATGCTCCTTGTATCATTTTCATTGATGAAATTGATGCAGTAGGGCGTCAACGTGGCGCAGGTCTTGGTGGTGGCCATGATGAGCGTGAGCAAACGTTGAACCAATTACTTGTTGAAATGGATGGATTCGGTGCAAACGAAGGTATTATTATCATCGCTGCGACAAACCGTCCTGATATTCTTGATCCAGCATTATTACGTCCAGGTCGTTTTGACCGTCAAATTACAGTAGATCGTCCAGATGTAAATGGCCGTGAAGCTGTACTGAAGGTGCATGCTCGTAATAAACCGCTTGATGAGAATATCAACTTAAGAGCAATTGCAACTCGTACGCCAGGATTCTCTGGTGCTGATCTTGAAAACTTATTAAACGAAGCTGCTTTAGTAGCTGCGCGTCAAGATAAGAAGAAAATTGATATGAGTGACATTGATGAAGCAACGGATCGCGTTATTGCAGGTCCGGCTAAGAAAAGTCGTGTTATCTCTGAAAAAGAACGTAATATCGTTGCTTTCCATGAAGCGGGTCATACTGTAATTGGTGTTGTTCTTGATGAAGCTGATGTCGTTCATAAAGTAACAATTGTCCCTCGTGGTCAAGCTGGTGGATATGCAGTAATGCTTCCGAAAGAAGATCGTTACTTCATGACAAAGCCAGAGTTACTTGATAAAATCACTGGTTTACTTGGTGGTCGAGTAGCTGAGGAGATTGTATTTGGTGAAGTGAGTACAGGTGCTCACAACGACTTCCAACGTGCGACGGGCATTGCAAGACGTATGGTTACAGAATTCGGTATGAGTGATAAGCTTGGACCAATGCAATTTGGTAGTTCGCAAGGTGGTCAAGTGTTCTTAGGAAGAGACTTCCATTCAGAGCAAAACTACAGTGATGCAATTGCACACGATATCGATGTAGAAATGCAAACGATTATGAAAGAATGTTATGCTCGTGCAAAAGACATTCTTACTGAAAATCGTGATAAGCTAGATCTTATTGCAAAAACGTTACTTGAAGTAGAAACGTTAGATGCTGAGCAAATCAATCATTTATGTGATTACGGCAGATTGCCAGAACGTCCAACATCTTCAGATGATGTGAAAGTAAACATCAACATGAAGAAAGACGATGAAGATAAAGAAGATAAGTAAGAAACGAAGGAGTGACTATCGTCACTCCTTTTTTGTTTGTTAAAACCTTTGTTAATTACTATTGAGAACTTAGTGGATAAAGTAATTTAAGTAAAACTAGTATTAAAAATTGAAATAGAGAGCAATCTTTTTGTAAAATGATGAGGATAGGAAAGCTGATTATATAAGTATGTGTGATATGATGTTTTTATAAGTTTTATACATACTGCACAAATATAGATTAAATAAGATAAGTGGTGAGAATATGATTTTTGTATTGGATGTAGGGAACACAAATGCTGTACTAGGTGTGTTTGAAGAGGGGGAACTTCGTCAGCATTGGCGCATGGAAACAGATCGTCATAAGACAGAAGATGAATATGGAATGCTTGTAAAGCAATTGCTTGAGCATGAAGGTCTTTCGTTTGAAGATGTGAAAGGTATTATTGTGTCTTCAGTCGTACCACCAATTATGTTTGCTTTAGAGCGCATGTGTGAAAAATATTTTAAAATTAAACCGCTTGTAGTAGGGCCTGGGATAAAAACAGGGCTAAATATTAAATATGAAAATCCGCGTGAAGTAGGCGCAGACCGAATTGTAAATGCAGTAGCAGGAATCCACTTATATGGAAGTCCGCTTATTATTGTTGATTTTGGTACGGCTACTACATATTGTTATATTAACGAAGAAAAGCATTATATGGGTGGAGTTATTACGCCAGGAATTATGATTTCAGCAGAGGCTTTATATAGCAGAGCAGCAAAACTTCCTCGTATCGAAATTACAAAACCAAGCAGTGTAGTTGGGAAAAATACAGTAAGTGCGATGCAATCGGGTATTCTTTATGGTTATGTTGGACAAGTGGAAGGTATTGTTAAGCGTATGAAAGAAGAAGCTAGACAAGAACCTAAAGTTATTGCAACAGGTGGATTAGCAAAATTAATTTCCGAAGAATCGAATGTAATTGATATTGTAGATCCATTTTTAACGTTAAAAGGTTTATACATGTTATATGAACGTAATGCAAATTTACAGCATGAGAAAGGTGAATAAATACGTATGAAAGATTATTTAGTAAAAGCGTTAGCGTTTGATGGAGAAGTGCGTGCGTATAGTGTACGTACAACAAATACAGTAAGTGAGGCGCAAAGACGTCATGATACATGGAGAACAGCTTCAGCGGCACTAGGGCGTTCTTTAACTGCGGGTACAATGATGGGCGCAATGTTAAAAGGTGAGCAAAAGTTAACGATTAAGGTAGAAGGTAACGGTCCGATTGGTCCTATCTTAGTAGATGCTCATGCAAATGGAGATGTACGTGGTTATGTAACGAATCCGCATGTTGATTTTGAAGGAACAGAACAAGGGAAGTTACGTGTATATCAAGCGGTAGGTACAGAGGGGTTTGTAACTGTAATTAAAGATATTGGAATGCGTGAGCCGTTTATTGGTCAATCTCCAATCGTTTCAGGAGAATTAGGAGAAGACTTTACGTATTATTTTGCAGTTTCTGAACAAACGCCTTCTTCTGTAGGTGTTGGTGTTCTTGTAAATGGAGATGATAGCATATTAGCGGCAGGTGGATTTATCCTTCAAATTATGCCGGGTGCGCAAGATGAAACGATTTCATTTATTGAAGACCGTTTACAAAAAATTCCCCCTGTATCAACGTTGATTGAACAAGGCCTTTCTCCGGAAGAGCTACTATATGCAGTTCTTGGAGAAGATAAAGTAAAAGTATTAGAAACGATGGATGTTCAATTTAATTGCACATGCTCACGCGAGCGTATTGAGAGTGTATTAATTAGTTTAGGTAAAACAGAGTTAGAGCAAGTTCGTGAAGAAGAGGAAGAGACAGAAGTGCACTGTCATTTCTGTAATGAACGATACAAGTTCTCTAAAGAAGATATTACAAATTTAATCGAGAATTTGTAATAAGGGAATTAAGAGGAGCAATCCTCCAAATGAATTGACAAACAGGGAATTTTCTGACAAAATCTAAATATAGATAAAACCAATAAAAATACTCGGTGTTAGGAGTGACAGGAATGCGAGTGGCACAATCAGTTTCAGAATTAATCGGGAAAACGCCGATCGTCAAGTTGAACCGCATCGTAGAATCAGACAGCGCAGATATATACTTAAAATTAGAATTTATGAATCCGGGGAGTAGCGTTAAAGATCGTATCGCATTAGCTATGATTGAAGATGCTGAAAAAAATGGATTATTAAAAGAAGGCGATACAATCATTGAGCCGACAAGTGGTAATACAGGAATTGGTTTAGCGATGGTAGCGGCTGCTAAAGGATATAATGCAATCTTAGTAATGCCAGAAACAATGAGTATTGAGCGTCGTAATTTATTACGTGCTTACGGTGCGGAATTAGTATTGACTCCAGGGCCTGAAGGAATGGGTGGAGCAATTCGTAAAGCGACTGAATTAGCAAAAGAGCATGGCTACTTTATACCACAACAGTTCAAAAACCAATCGAATCCAGAAATTCACCGTTTAACAACAGGTCCAGAAATTATTGAACAAATGGGCGACCAATTAGATGCGTTTATTGCAGGTATTGGTACAGGTGGAACGATTACTGGTGCGGGTGAAGTACTGAAGGAAGCATATAAAGATATTAAAATTTATGCAGTAGAACCTGCAGATTCACCAGTATTATCTGGTGGGAAACCAGGTCCACATAAAATCCAAGGAATTGGGGCGGGATTTATTCCGGAGACGTTGGATGTAGAAGTATATGATGAAATTATTCAAGTGAAAACAGAGCAAGCATTTGAATATGCGAGAAGAGTGGCTAAAGAGGAAGGTATTTTAGTTGGTATCTCTTCAGGTGCAGTTATTTATGCAGCAACAGAAGTTGCGAAAAAGTTAGGTAAAGGGAAAAAGGTACTTGTTATTATCCCGAGTAACGGTGAACGTTATTTAAGTACACCACTTTATCAATTTGAATCATAATTAAACGCGATTGAAAAAGCATCCTTGAAAAAGGGTGCTTTTTCTTTTGGGATTGGAAATAGGAAAAGAGTGAATGACTAGAAAACTTCATGTAAAATAAGAGGTAGTATAATTAAATTATTTTCACTAGCCTTCGAGTATAATCAATCTCTATATAAATAACTTATGTAGTTTGAGCTGGTTAATCTAAGAGGGTGGGATAAAAGAAGACGGGGTGTTGATATGCAACGAAGAAAATCTTTAGCGCTTTCTATTCCATATCAGTTAGATTTCTTTAAGCAATATAAATTTCTTTCTCAGGGTAAATCGCAACATATTTTGTTAGAAAGCGGCCGTGGCGGTCGTTATAACATTGTAGGGCTGAACCCAGTAGCGGTAATCCGAGGGAAGGATGAAACGTTACATATAAGTGAAAGTGGTAAGGAAACAATAAAACGAGGGAATCCGTTAGATTTAATGCAAGAATATATGGAACAATGGAAGACGGACTATAACCCAGAGTATCCGCCTTTTCAAGGTGGTGCAATTGGCTATTTCAGTTATGACTGTATCCGTTATATTGAAAAGCTGCCTTCTCTTGCGGAAGATGATATTAATATACCTGACATCTTCTTTTTATTATTTGATGACGTATTTGTCTATGATCAAAAAGAACAAGTGTTATGGGTTATTACGCATTATGTAGATAAATATGAAGAGGCAAAAGAACGGCTAAATGAGTGGAAGAGTCTTTGGATGACAGAAGCGCCTGAAGTGACTGTGCCCTTTGAAAGTCCTGAAAAGAAAAGTGAAGCAGTTGCTTTTACTGAAGCCGGCTTTATGAAGGCAGTTGAATGTATTCAAGAATATATTGGGGCGGGTGATGTGTTCCAAGTAAACTTGTCGACGAGACAAGAAAGAACGTTACAGACACACCCACTAGAAATTTATACAAGTCTTCGTGAAATTAATCCATCTCCATATATGGGTTACCTGGAGCTTGGGGATTTTCAAATTGTTAGTGGATCGCCAGAGTTGTTAATTAAGAAACAAGGAACTGAAGTAAGTACAAGACCAATTGCTGGAACGAGATCTAGAGGCGCGGATGAGCAAGAGGATGAAGAATTAGCAAGAGAATTAATTGAGAACGAAAAAGAAAGAGCAGAGCATGTAATGCTTGTGGATTTAGAAAGAAATGATTTAGGACGTGTTTGTAAATATGGCACTGTAGAAGTGGATGAATTTATGGTAATTGAGAAATACTCACATGTTATGCATATTGTTTCTAATGTGCGTGGTGAGGTGGAAGAAGATAAAGATGCTTTTGATTTAGTGAAGGCTGTATTCCCTGGGGGAACAATTACTGGTGCCCCGAAAATACGTACGATGGAAATTATTGAGGAATTAGAACCTGTTCGAAGAGGGATTTATACAGGTTCAATCGGTTGGATTGGTTATTCTGGAGATACAGAATTGAATATTGTAATTAGAACGCTTCTTGCTAAAGATGGAAAAGCTCATGTACAAGCAGGGGCGGGAATTGTAATTGATTCAAATCCAGAAAATGAATATAAAGAGTCGTTAAAAAAGGCGATTGCTTTATGGCGTGCAAAAGAACGTAGCGAAGAAACGGTTAGGTGAGAGAAATGATATTAATGATTGATAATTATGATTCTTTTACATTTAATTTAGTGCAGTTTCTTGGAGAACTTGGACAAGAGCTCGTTGTTAAACGTAACAATGAAGTGACCATTTCAGATATTGAGAATATGAAACCAGATTTTCTAATGATTTCTCCAGGTCCATGTAGTCCTAATGAAGCGGGGATTAGTATGGAAGTTATTAAATACTTTGCTGGAAAGATTCCGATTTTTGGAGTTTGTCTAGGGCATCAATCCATTGCACAAGTGTTTGGTGGAGAGGTTGTCCGTGCAGAACGATTAATGCATGGGAAAACGTCGCTTATGCATCATGATGGAAAGACGATTTTTTCGGATATTCCTAATCCGTTTACTGCGACGCGCTATCATTCCCTTATTGTTAAGAAAGAGACGTTACCCGATTGCTTAGAGGTAACATCTTGGACAGAGGAAGGAGAAATTATGGCACTTCGTCATAAGACATTGCCGATAGAGGGTGTGCAATTCCATCCGGAATCTATTATGACTTCTCATGGGAAAGAGTTGTTACAGAATTTCATTTGTAAATACAGTCCAAGTGCAACGTTATGTTAATTTACGTAAATGGTCAGTATGTAGAAGCAAGTGAAGCGAAAATTTCTCCTTATGATCATGGTTATTTATATGGTCTTGGAGTTTTTGAAACGTTTCGTATTTATAATGGTCATCCTTTCTTATTGGATGATCATTATAACCGTTTAATAGAAGCGCTGGATACATTGCAAATTAAATGGACAATGACAAAAAATGACGTGATGCTTATTTTGAAAGATTTACTCGCTAAGAATGAATTGAAGCATGCATATGTACGTTTTAATGTATCAGCGGGTATAGATGAAATAGGATTACAAACGGAAATGTATGAAGAGCCTTCGGTTATTGTTTTTATAAAACCTTTAACAGCTCCAGGAGATGTAGTGGAAAAAGAAGGTGTTATTCTAAAACAAGTGCGAAATACACCGGAAGGAACATTTCGTCTGAAGTCTCATCATTATTTAAATAATATTTTAGGGAAGCGTGAAATTGGAAATGTTGTGAGTAAGGAAGGTATTTTTCTTACTGAAGCAGGTTATGTTGC
The DNA here is from genome assembly GCF_000238655.1 of Bacillus sp. 7_6_55CFAA_CT2. Lineage (NCBI taxonomy): Bacteria > Bacillati > Bacillota > Bacilli > Caryophanales > Bacillaceae > Bacillus > Bacillus sp. 7_6_55CFAA_CT2. Next base: position 43,313 of record NZ_JH414719.1, read on the forward strand.
AGAGGGTATTGTTTCCAATCTATTTTTTGTGAAAGGTGATGTTTTATATACACCTTCGTTAGAGACAGGGATTTTAAATGGTATCACTCGTGCGTTTATTATAAAGAGTGCTGAAGAATTAAATATAGAAGTAAAGGAAGGTTTCTTTACAAAAGATGAGCTACTTTCAGCGGATGAAGTCTTCGTAACAAACTCCATTCAAGAAATTGTTCCGCTTTATCGTATAGAAGCGCAGGATTTCCCGGGTAAAGTAGGAGTGGTTACAAAAAGTTTAATGTACCTTTATGGAATGCAAAGAGAGAAATTATGGAGCAGAAATGAATTACGAAGAGGAGATGTGTAGTTTGAAGTGGGATTATGATTTACGCTGCGGCGAATATACATTGAATTTAAATGAAAAGACATTAATTATGGGGATTTTAAATGTAACACCAGATTCGTTTTCTGATGGTGGGAGTTACAACGAGGTAGATGCTGCGGTACGTCACGCAAAAGAAATGCAAGGTGAAGGTGCTCATATTATTGATATTGGTGGCGAATCTACTCGCCCGGGTTTTGCTAAAGTATCAGTAGAAGAAGAAATAAAGCGAGTTGTCCCGATGATTCAAGCAGTTTCAAAAGAAGTAAAATTGCCTATATCTATCGATACATATAAAGCTGAAGTTGCAAAGCAAGCAATTGAGGCTGGTGCTCATATTATTAATGATATTTGGGGAGCGAAGGCGGAGCCGAAAATTGCTGAAGTCGCAGCTCATTACGATGTACCCATCATTTTAATGCATAACCGCGATAACATGAATTATCGTAATTTAATGGCGGATATGATTGCTGATTTGTATGACAGTATTAAAATTGCTAAAAATGCTGGTGTGCGAGATGAGAATATTATTTTAGATCCAGGTATCGGTTTTGCTAAAACACCTGAGCAGAACTTAGAGGCGATGCGTAATTTAGAACAGTTAAATGTGCTAGGTTATCCGGTTCTCTTAGGTACTTCGAGAAAGTCCTTTATTGGGCACGTATTAGATTTGCCAGTAGAGGAACGCCTTGAGGGAACGGGAGCTACTGTTTGTCTTGGTATTGAAAAGGGCTGTGAGTTTGTTCGTGTCCATGATGTGAAAGAAATGGCGCGTATGGCTAAAATGATGGATGCGATGATTGGTAAGGGGGTAAGGTAATTGGATAAAATTTATATCCATGATATGGAGTTTTATGGTTATCATGGCGTGTTCCCAGAGGAGAATAAATTAGGTCAGAGATTTAAAGTTGACTTAACGGTGGAGTTGGATTTAAAGCGTGCAGGGGAAAGTGATGACTTAGAGCATTCGGTCAATTATGGAGAGCTTTTCGAATTATGTAGAAAAGTTGTTGAGGATAGAAAGTATAAGCTTGTGGAGAGTATCGCTGAAAATATTGCTGCAGATATATTAAAACAATATGAAAGTATTTCGCGCTGTACAATTAAGGTAATTAAGCCGGATCCACCGATACCGGGTCATTATCGTGCTGTAGCAGTAGAAATTACGAGAGAACGTCCATGAACAATATAGCTTACATTGCATTAGGGTCAAATATTGGAGAGCGTTATACGTATCTAACCGAAGCGATTCAGTTTTTAAATAAAAATCCTTATATTCAGGTTGATGATATTTCATCTGTATATGAAACTGAGCCAGTTGGCTATACTGACCAAAGTTGCTTTTTAAATTTAGTTATAAAAATTTCTACCAATTTATCACCACAAGAATTATTGAAAGTAACACAAAAAGTAGAAAATGACCTAGGAAGAAAAAGGGAAATTAGGTGGGGGCCGAGGACTATCGACCTTGACATTTTACTTTATAATCAAGAGAATATTGAAGCAGAGAATCTTATTGTTCCGCATCCGCGGATGTTTGAAAGAGCTTTTGTTATCGTTCCGTTGTTAGAAATTAATCAAGACATAAAACAAAACATTTCATGTTCACAAGTAGAAGAAATGAAAAGGCGAGAGGGAGTAACGGTATGGAAGCAGAAAAATGGGGAAGACGCATTCGTGCTTTTCGAAAGCTAAAAGGTTACACACAAGAAGGTTTTGCTAAAGCACTAGGGGTATCTGTATCTGTTTTAGGTGAGGTTGAGAGAGGGAATAGATCGCCTTCTCAAGATTTTGTAGTAGAAGTTGCTAAGGCATTAAATGTTTCGATAGAGGAATTAATGCCAAAGTGATTGTACAGGAAGGAGTAGATTGATTGTTAAAGATTGCAAATATCGAGATGAAAAATCCGGTTGTACTAGCACCGATGGCGGGAGTGTGTAACTCTGCATTCCGTTTAACAGTAAAAGAATTTGGTGCCGGCTTAGTTTGTGCTGAAATGGTAAGTGATAAGGCAATATTGCTTAATAATAAAAGAACATTAGATATGTTATATATCGACGAGAGAGAAAAGCCATTAAGTTTACAAATTTTTGGTGGAGAGAAAGAAACTCTTGTAGATGCTGCGAAATATGTAGATAAATATACGACAGCAGACATAATTGATATTAATATGGGTTGTCCAGTGCCGAAAATCGTTAAATGTGATGCTGGAGCAAGGTGGCTTTTAGACCCGAATAAAATATATGAAATGGTAGCAGCGGTTGTAGATGCTGTTGAAAAGCCGGTTACAGTTAAAATGCGTATCGGTTGGGATGAAGAACATATTTTCGCAATAGAAAATGCTAGGGCTGTTGAGCGTGCTGGTGGCCAAGCTGTGGCGGTTCACGGACGTACACGAGTGCAAATGTATGAAGGAAAAGCGGATTGGGATATTATTAAACAAGTAAAACAATCTGTAAATATCCCGGTTATCGGAAATGGTGATGTCGCAACGCCGCAAGATGCAAAGCGTATGCTTGATGAAATTGGTGTAGATGGTGTTATGATTGGTCGTGCTGCTCTTGGAGATCCGTGGATGATTTATCGTACGGTAAAGTATTTGGAGACAGGTGAATTAATGCCGGAACCAACAGTGCGCGAGAAAATTGATGTATGTATGTTGCATCTAGATCGTCTTATCGACTTAAAGAATGAAAGTGTCGCTGTAAGAGAGATGAGAAAACATGCAGCTTGGTATTTAAAAGGTGTTCGTGGTAATGCGAGTGTACGTAATGGTATTAATGCTTGTAACACACGGGAAGACCTTGCGAATGTGTTAGGTACATTTGTAGAAGAAGTGGAAGCGAAACAACAAACAATTTACGTTGGTTAATAATGGACATAGGAGATTGACATTCTTCTATACACTTCCTATAATTACGTGAAAGAAAGAAGAGCTGCCAGTTAGTTGCTGGCAGTTTTTCTAGTTGAGTAGAAAATGCTATACTGTATATATTATAAAATTAAATAGAGCTGGAGTGATATCAATATCATGGATAACATGAACCACGAAGAATTAAACGACCAATTGATTGTTCGTCGTGAAAAGCTACATAATTTACGTGAACAAGGAATTGACCCGTTCGGTAAAAGATTTGAACGCACAAATTCAACAACTGACTTAGTGAGTCTATATGGAGAGTTCTCTAAAGAGGAATTAGAGGAGAAGGAAATCGCTGTTTCTATCGCTGGTCGTATTATGACAAAACGCGGAAAAGGGAAAGCTGGATTTGCACATGTTCAAGATTTACATGGACAAGTTCAAATTTATGTTCGTAAAGATGCTGTTGGAGATGACGAGTACGAATTATTTAAAACAGCAGATTTAGGTGATTTAGTAGGTATTGAAGGTAAAGTGTTCAAAACAAACGTTGGAGAACTTTCAGTAAAAGCAACAGGCTTTACGCTATTAACGAAATCTCTTCGTCCATTACCAGATAAATACCATGGATTAAAAGATGTTGAACAACGCTACCGTCAACGTTACTTAGACTTAATTACAAGTATGGAAAGTCGTGAAACGTTCGTTACTCGTAGTAAAATCATTCGTGAGATGAGAAGATACCTAGATGACAACGGTTATCTTGAAGTGGAAACACCTATGATGCATGCAATTGCAGGTGGAGCTTCTGCGCGTCCTTTCACTACACACCATAATGCGTTAGATATGGAATTATATATGCGTATCGCAATTGAGCTACATTTAAAGCGTCTTATTGTGGGTGGTTTAGAAAAAGTATATGAGATCGGCCGTGTATTCCGTAATGAGGGTGTATCAACTCGTCATAATCCTGAGTTTACGATGATTGAATTATATGAAGCATACGCTGATTATAAAGATATTATGAAGTTAACAGAAGATATGGTTGCTCATATCGCGAAAAAAGTACTGGGTACAACAACAATCCAGTATGGTGATTATGAAATTAATCTAGAACCAGAATGGACACGTCTTCATATGGTAGATGCGATTAAGCAATACTCTGGAGCTGATTTCTGGAATCCGATGAGTGTAGAAGAAGCGCGTGAACTTGCAAAAGAACATAATGTAGAAATTAAAGATACAATGGAAGTTGGTCATATTATAAATGAATTCTTCGAACAAAAAGTAGAAGATAAATTAATCCAACCAACATTTATTTACGGTCATCCGGTAGAAATCTCGCCGCTTGCGAAAAAGAATGATGAAGATCCAAGATTTACAGATCGTTTCGAATTATTTATCGTTGCGCGTGAACATGCAAATGCATTCACTGAGTTAAATGATCCAATCGATCAAAAAGAACGTTTTGAAGCGCAATTAAAAGAGCGCGAACAAGGTAATGACGAAGCTCACATGATGGATGACGATTATATTGAAGCTCTTGAGTACGGTATGCCTCCTACGGGTGGATTAGGAATCGGTATTGATCGTCTAGTTATGTTATTAACAAATGCACCATCTATTCGTGATGTATTATTATTCCCTGCTATGCGCCATAAACAAGACTAAGCTTTGGAGATTTCTCCAAAGCTTTTTTTATTTGAGCATGAGTTGCGTGGGTATAGTAAATCTTGATAGTGCGAGAAATTATATTTATATAGAAGAAATGTGCTGTTTTTATACTTTTTTACTAAGTTAAAAATTTTATTAGAAAAACTATTGCATTTTAATAATCAAACTGGTATATTTATATTCGTTGCCACGAAAGGTAACAAACAAAACAAACGAAAAACAACTTATTGAAAAAAGTTGTTGACGAAAGTATAACGAAATGTTATATTGATAAAGTCGCTTCTGAGCGACAAAGTAGTTCTTTGAAAACTGAACGAAACAAACAACGTGAAACGTCAATTTTTATTTTAGATGCTAGACAAACTAACTTTATTGGAGAGTTTGATCCTGGCTCAGGATGAACGCTGGCGGCGTGCCTAATACATGCAAGTCGAGCGAATGAATTAAGAGCTTGCTCTTATGAAGTTAGCGGCGGACGGGTGAGTAACACGTGGGTAACCTGCCCATAAGACTGGGATAACTCCGGGAAACCGGGGCTAATACCGGATAACATTTTGAACTGCATGGTTCGAAATTGAAAGGCGGCTTCGGCTGTCACTTATGGATGGACCCGCGTCGCATTAGCTAGTTGGTGAGGTAACGGCTCACCAAGGCAACGATGCGTAGCCGACCTGAGAGGGTGATCGGCCACACTGGGACTGAGACACGGCCC
>NZ_JH414720.1:0-16534 GCF_000238655.1 Bacillus sp. 7_6_55CFAA_CT2
TGAGAGGAGCTGTCCTTAGTACGAGAGGACCGGGATGGACGCACCGCTGGTGTACCAGTTGTTCTGCCAAGGGCATAGCTGGGTAGCTATGTGCGGAAGGGATAAGTGCTGAAAGCATCTAAGCATGAAGCCCCCCTCAAGATGAGATTTCCCATAGCGTAAGCTAGTAAGATCCCTGAAAGATGATCAGGTTGATAGGTTCGAGGTGGAAGCATGGTGACATGTGGAGCTGACGAATACTAATAGATCGAGGACTTAACCATATAATATGTAGCAATGTTATCTAGTTTTGAAGGAATATGCCTTCATAGTTTGGTGATGATGGCAGAGAGGTCACACCCGTTCCCATACCGAACACGGAAGTTAAGCTCTCTAGCGCCGATGGTAGTTGGGACCTTGTCCCTGTGAGAGTAGGACGTCGCCAAGCTATTTATATTGTCGCGGGGTGGAGCAGCACGGTAGCTCGTCGGGCTCATAACCCGAAGGTCGCAGGTTCAAATCCTGTCCCCGCAACCAAATGGTCCCGTGGTGTAGTGGTTAACATGCCTGCCTGTCACGCAGGAGATCGCCGGTTCGACCCCGGTCGGGACCGCCATTTCATATAAAGAAAAGAACGAAACAAGTTGTTTCGTATTTTTTTATTTGTTTTAACAAAAAACTAATAAAGACAGTCAAACTATCCTTAGGACAACTCCTAAGGACTTTTTTATATATTCAAAACCTGTATAATAAAGAGCAGAGAACATTGTGAGTAAAGTAGGTGAAGTCTGTGAGTAAATATGAAGTAACAACAAAATCTTCTGAGGAAACACAAAGGTTATCAGAAAAACTAGGTGAGCTCGTAGAGGCACAAGATGTAATTATTTTAGAAGGAGATCTTGGAGCTGGTAAGACGACTTTTACAAAGGGACTAGCAAAAGGTCTTGGAGTGAAAAGAGTTGTAAATAGTCCTACCTTTAATATCATTAAAGAATATAAAGGTAGGTTACCGCTATATCATATGGACGTGTATCGCTTAGCAGAAAGTGAAGAGGACTTAGGCTTTGATGAATATTTCTACGGTGAAGGAATTACGGTAGTAGAATGGGCTCATTTAATAGAGGCATATTTACCAAATGAAAAGTTACAAATTAGTTTATTCCATGCTGGAGATGACACAAGAAAAATTATACTCGAGCCAATTGGAGATCGCTATATTAGATTATGTGAGGAGCTATTACAAGATGAAAGTACTAGCAATTGATACTTCAAATTACGTAATGGGTGTATCCCTTATTGAGGAAGGAAACGTAATTGGGGAAATCATTACAAATTTAACAAAAAACCATTCTGTACGTCTTATGCCAGCTGTAGAGAAACTGTTAAAAGAGTGTGGCGTAAAACCGAAGGAATTAACTAAAATCGTTGTAGCTGCTGGACCTGGATCCTATACAGGTGTTCGCATAGGCGTGACAGCGGCGAAAACATTAGCTTGGTCACTTCAAATACCAATTGTAGGTGTATCAAGTTTAGAGGTAGTAGCTGCAAACGGTGCTAACTTTAACGGGTTAATTTGTCCTTTATTTGATGGAAGACGTGGGCAAATTTATACTGGGTTATATACATATGAAGGAGAGCAGTTAACTTCAATAGAAGAAGACCGAATTATTCTTATTGTGGACTGGTTGCAAATGTTAAAAGATAAAGGACAGCCTGTTTTATTTATCGGTAACGATGTTAAATTGCATAAAGAAACAATTATAGAACATTTAGGTGATCAAGCTGTATTCGCTCCATTTACTAAAAATAACCCAAGACCAAGTGAGCTAGCATTCTTAGGATTACAAAAAGAAGAACAAGATGTGCATACGTTTGTTCCAAGCTATCTTCGTTTAGCTGAAGCTGAAACAAAGTGGTTAGAAAGTCAAAACAAGTAGGAGCTTGCAGAAGATGGATATGATATTTAGAAAGATGGAGCTTGATGATATTGCTCAAATTGTAGCTATTGAAGAAGCGTCTTTTTCAACTCCTTGGACTGCAGATGCCTTTCACCGTGAATTAACGATGAATGAACATGCACATTATATTGTGTTAGAAAAAGATGGTCGTGTAGTCGGGTATTGTGGATTGTGGATAATTATTGATGAATCACATATAACAAATATAGCTATTTTGCCAGAATACCGAGGTCAAAAGTTAGGAGATGCCCTATTGAAAGCAGTTATTTCTGAAGCGAAAGAACTAGGGGTAAAAACAATGACACTTGAAGTACGTGTATCAAATGAAGTAGCAAAGCAGTTATACAGAAAATACGGATTTCAAAATGGTGGGATTCGTAAACGATACTATGCAGACAATCAGGAAGATGGTCTCGTAATGTGGGTGAATATATAATGGAAAAAAATACGATTATACTTGGTATTGAAACAAGTTGTGATGAAACAGCAGTAGCAGTTGTTAGAAATGGAACGGAAATTATTGCGAATGTCGTTGCATCACAAATTGAAAGTCATAAACGTTTTGGCGGCGTTGTACCAGAGATTGCATCCCGTCATCATGTAGAAGAAATTACAGTTGTGTTAGAAGAAGCTTTAAAGGAAGCAAACATCACATTTGATGATATTGATGCAATTGCTGTAACAGAAGGTCCTGGTTTAGTAGGAGCACTTCTAATTGGAGTAAATGCAGCGAAGGCAGTAGCGTTTGCACATGATATTCCGTTAGTCGGTGTTCATCATATTGCTGGTCATATTTATGCGAACCGTTTAGTAAAAGAAGTTCAATTCCCGTTATTATCACTTGTTGTATCTGGTGGGCATACGGAACTTGTTTATATGAAAGAACATGGTTCATTCGAAGTAATTGGTGAAACACGAGACGATGCAGCTGGAGAAGCATATGATAAAGTAGCTCGTACGTTATCTATGCCATATCCAGGTGGTCCTCATATTGATCGCCTTGCACATGAAGGAGAACCGACAATTGATTTGCCTCGTGCATGGCTAGAACCGGATTCATATGATTTTAGCTTTAGTGGATTGAAATCAGCAGTTATCAACACTGTGCATAACGCAAAACAACGCGGTATAGAAATTGCGCCAGAAGATTTAGCGGCAAGTTTCCAAGAAAGTGTAATAGATGTACTTGTAACGAAAGCAGCTCGTGCAGCAGAAGCTTATAATGTAAAGCAATTACTTCTTGCTGGTGGAGTAGCTGCTAATAAAGGACTTCGTGCGCGATTAGAAGAGGAATTTGCACAAAAAGAAAACATTGAATTAATTATTCCGCCGCTATCTTTATGCACAGATAATGCAGCGATGATTGCAGCGGCAGGGACAATTGCTTATGAACAAGGTAAGCGTGCAACATTAGCCTTAAATGCAAATCCAGGATTAGATATTGAAGCATAGTTATACACATAATTAACCACAGGTTGTGGATAAAACCCATATTGTCTGTTGATAATGTGGGTTTTATTGTGTATATAAAATGTTGATAACTTTTTTGTTGATTGTGGATAATGTGGAAAAGTTATTTTAAGGTTTATTTTATAAAGGTGGATATGTGTATAAACTTGTGGATAAATAGGATGATGTCAGACCTTTGAGTTTGTTCTTTTTCGGGAAATAAAAAGTAAGAAGATATCCCCGAAAAACATTTTGAAACATCCCCCTATTATAGAAGATGCTAATATTGTCAATCTTTGTCGTTAAATCGATATTTCGTGTCGAATTGTTAATATATATAGGGTTACAATAGATATATTTGAAAAATCGTTGGTATATTCTAAGTTACGATTGATATACTCAAAAAATTGTTTCTGTATTAAAAGAAAAAAAGATGTCGCATAGTCAAAAATCCTGACTTATGAGACATCTTCCTTATTTAAATATGCTTATACATGCAACTCTTCCCATTCTGCCATACAAGTTTCAAGTTGTTCTTGTAGCGTTTGCTTTTTAGTTGTAATTTCACTAGCTTTTTCATAATCTGCATATATTTCTGGTAAGCAAAGTTGATCTTCTAACGTAGCAATTTCTTCTTCTAATTCTAATATACTTTGTTCTAGCTCTTCAATTTTTCTAGTGCGTTGACGCTCTAGTTTTTTACGCTCTTTTTCTTCTAAATAATTTAATTTCTCTTGTGCAACCACCTTTTGAACAGGAATGTCACTTTCTTGCTGTTCAAGTTCTGCACGTTCAATCATTTCATTTTTCTTTTCAACGTAGTAATCGTAATCCCCTAAATATTCCTGTGCACCTTCTGTTGATAACTCAACCACAGTCGTTGTTACACGGTTAATAAAGTAGCGGTCATGTGAGACGAATAGAAGAGTCCCTGGATAATCAATTAAAGCATTCTCCAAAATTTCTTTACTGTTTAAATCAAGGTGGTTCGTAGGTTCATCTAGAATTAATAAATTTGATTTTTGCATCATAAGTTTTGCAAGAGCTAATCGAGCTTTTTGTCCACCACTAAGGGAAGATACTGGTTTCAGTACATCATCTCCTGTGAATAAAAAATTCCCGAGTATAGTACGGATTTCTTTTTCAGGTTGCAGTGGATATTCATCCCATAGTTCATTTAAAACCCGTTTAGAAGATGTTAAGTTTGCTTGTTCTTGATCATAATAACCAACAGATACATTTGATCCGAAAGAAACATCACCATTTAATAGTGGTAACTTATTCACAATAGACTTTAACAATGTGGATTTCCCAATTCCGTTTGGACCAACTAAAGCAACACTATCTCCGCGAGTTAAGCGCATAGTTACATGTTCAATTATAGGGTTCTCATCATAGCCGATGGTTGCATCATTTACTTGTAAAACATCATTTCCACTTTGCTTTTCAATATCGAAGTGGAATGATGCTGACTTAGAATCCCCTAATGGTCTCGTTAATAATTCCATTCTGTCTAGTTGTTTACGACGACTTTGAGCACGTTTCGTTGTAGAAGCGCGAGCTATATTCTTTTGAACGAAGTCCTCAAGTTTTGCGATTTCATCTTGTTGTTTTTCGTAACGTTTCATTTCTTGCTCATATAATGCTGATTTTAAGTCTAAATATTTACTGTAGTTACCAACAAATCGTCTGCTTTCTTTATTCGAAATTTCATATACTTGTGTAACGAGTTTGTCTAAGAAATAACGGTCATGTGAAACGATTAATATTGCGCCAGGATAACCTTGTAAATATTGCTCAAGCCACGTTAATGTTTCGATGTCTAAATGGTTTGTAGGCTCATCCAAAATAAGTAAGTCTGGTTTTGTTAATAATAATTTCCCGAGAGCTAATCTTGTTTTTTGCCCGCCGCTTAAAGTAGAGATCGTCGTCTGGTGCGTTTCAACTGGGAAGCCAAGGCCGCTTAAAATGGAGCGAATATCCGCTTCATATTGATATCCACCTTGATCTTTATAATTGAGTTGCAATTGGTCATAATCAGCTAACAATCTTTCATATGTAGCTTCGTTTGAAAAGTTTTCTTCTTTTCCCATTTCTTGCTCAAGCCTTCGAAGTTTTGTCTCCATTTGCTGTAAGTGAGTAAAGACGGTTAGCATTTCATCCCAAATTGTTAAAGACGTTTCTAGTCCAGTATTTTGAGCTAAATATCCGATTGAGACATCTTTCGGTTTTATAATTTCGCCACCATCATGAGATAATTCACCAGCGATAATTTTTAATAATGTAGATTTGCCTGCTCCATTCCTTCCAACTAATGCGATACGATCTTTTGTTTGTACTTCCAATTTTATGTTTGCAAGAATCGTTTCTGCACCGTATAATTTCGAAAGCGCGTTTACTTGTAATAAAATCAATGTTTTCACCTCAAATAATTTCTTAACTTTGCCATGTTTATATTTCTCAATCATACTAAAAATAGTGTATAGTTTAAAATAAAGAGAGAATACTTCTTCTCTTTATTATACAAGGAATTTAATGAGTGCTAAACTTCTGTATTTGATTAAAGTATATGAATAAAGATAGGAAGAGAGGAGAGGTCATATGGATCAGCAAAAGATTCCACAAGCCACTGCTAAAAGATTGCCTCTATACTATCGATTTATCCAAAACTTATCTCTTTCTGGTAAGCAGCGTGTTTCATCGGCCGAATTGAGTGAGGCAGTAAAAGTAGATTCCGCAACAATACGAAGAGATTTTTCGTATTTTGGAGCGTTAGGGAAAAAGGGATATGGATATAACGTAAATTATTTATTATCATTTTTCCGCGAAACACTTGATCAAGATGATATAACACGTGTAGCACTTATTGGAGTAGGTAATTTAGGGACCGCTTTCTTACATTATAATTTCACGAAAAACAATAATACAAAAATTGAAATGGCATTTGATGTTAGTGAAGAGAAAGTTGGAACAGAAATCGGGGGCATTCCTGTATATCATTTAGATGAATTAGAAGAGAGATTATCAAATGATATACAAGTGGCAATATTAACAGTACCGGCTACAGTAGCACAAGCTGTAGCAGATAGATTAGCTGAAACGAGCGTGCATGGTATTTTGAATTTCACACCAGCGCGATTAAACGTATCAGAGAATATTAGAATTCATCATATTGACTTAGCTGTAGAGTTACAAACATTAGTTTACTTTTTGAAAAACTATCCACAATAAAACGCAGAGGAAGCGACCTCTGCGTTTTATTATTGTTTCTTCTTTGTGAATTTAATTAATATAAGGCGAAGTGCCAAATTAAAATCAATTGTTGCCATAACTGCAAATAGTATTGTCCACATATTCCAGATTGTATCTGTCACGTTCGTAATGGCGAAGCGTGTAAAGATACATCCAAGAAGGAAGTATAGTGCAGCCATGAACAATGGTGAGTTTCTCATACAAAAAATCCTCCGATAAAGCCTTGCATTTTTTCAGCTTCCTTAATCATTTCTTGAATTTGTTCATTGCTCATAAAAATTTGCCCAATAGCGACTAATGTATTCATCGCAACATGAGCTGCAATCGGAACGATAATCCGTTTCGTCTTCACATATAAGAAGGCGAATACGAGCCCCATAGCAGTGTATACCAATAAATGAGTAAAATCAAAATGAATTGCTGCGAATACAAGCGAACTAATGATAGCTGCGATAAAGAAGTTAAACTTCTTATAAAGTGCACCAAATAAAATTTTTCTAAATACGATTTCTTCTAAGATAGGTCCAATTATAGATACAACAATAAGGAACCAAGGGGTCGTTCTTGCAATCTCCATCAGTTTCATTGTATTTTCTGAACCTTGTTTAATTCCTAGCAGCTGCATCTCGATCATACCGGCAACTATTTGTGAAAAGAAAGCTAAGAAGAACCCGATGAAAATCCATCCAATAGTAGCTGGAGCAGAAGAGCGCTTTGGATCTAAATGCCTGTCACGAATATCTGTTCTAAGTAACCAAAGTACGATACATAATGCAACAAAGAAGCTAATAATTGCCCAGTGTCCCGTTATGATTTGTCCTTTTTCCTCAATGGTAAATCCTCTATTATCGTAGAGTCCTGTTTTTAGGAGAAGTGGTAATCCAACAACGCCGGATAACTGCATTAAAATGTATGTAACGATAATCCACCAGTATTGTTTCTTCAAATGGTTTAACCATCCTTTCTAACTATAGTGTATGAGATAAGTTAGGATAACATGTAAATATGCTACCTACGATATAAACCTCACTTGAATTATGTTTTTTTCGTAAATCCTTATTTGAAATTATAATAGAAGACAGGAGAAAGTTGTGTGTGTAGCGAAAACAACTTAGGGTGTCCTTTCATATTGTAACATACGAGCAGTGGAAACAACGATTCATATAGTAAAGGCAGTATTCTATATAGAAAGTTTATATAGTGATTTGCGAAAAAATTATGATTTTTTTACTTGCAAAAGAAATTGAGATTATTTATTATTATAAGTGTGTTAGCACTCGGGTGACTTGAGTGCTAATAAAAGAAATTTACATAACAAAATGAGGAGGTTATTGTTCATGCTAAAGCCATTAGGTGATCGCGTTGTAATTGAGCTTGTTCAAGCAGAAGAAAAAACAGCAAGTGGTATCGTATTACCAGATACTGCAAAAGAAAAACCACAAGAGGGTAAAGTTGTTGCAGTAGGTACTGGTCGAGTGCTTGAGAATGGTGAGCGTGTTGCTTTAGAGGTAGCAGCAGGTGATCTTATCATCTTCTCAAAATATGCAGGTACTGAAGTGAAATATGAAGGTACAGACTACTTGATTTTACGTGAAAGTGACATTTTAGCAGTTATCGGTTAATTATATAAATCTTAAAAAATCCAAGGGGGTCAATTATTATGGCAAAAGATATTAAATTTAGTGAAGAAGCACGTCGTTCGATGCTTCGCGGTGTCGACACTCTTGCAAATGCAGTAAAAGTAACGCTTGGACCAAAAGGTCGTAACGTTGTACTTGAGAAAAAATTTGGTTCACCACTTATTACAAATGATGGTGTAACAATCGCAAAAGAAATCGAATTAGAAGATGCATTCGAAAACATGGGTGCGAAATTAGTAGCAGAAGTTGCTAGCAAAACAAATGACGTAGCTGGTGACGGAACAACAACTGCAACTGTATTAGCGCAAGCTATGATTCGTGAAGGTCTTAAAAACGTAACAGCTGGTGCGAACCCAATGGGTCTTCGTAAAGGTATCGAAAAAGCTGTTACTGCTGCAATTGAAGAATTAAAAACGATTTCTAAACCAATCGAAGGTAAATCTTCTATCGCACAAGTAGCTGCTATTTCTGCTGCTGACGAAGAAGTAGGTCAATTAATCGCTGAAGCAATGGAGCGCGTTGGTAACGACGGCGTTATTACTTTAGAAGAATCTAAAGGCTTCACAACAGAATTAGACGTAGTAGAAGGTATGCAATTTGATCGTGGATATGCATCTCCTTACATGATTACTGATTCTGACAAAATGGAAGCAGTTCTTGATAACCCATACATCTTAATCACTGACAAAAAGATTTCTAACATTCAAGAAATCTTACCAGTATTAGAGCAAGTGGTACAACAAGGTAAACCACTTCTTATCATTGCTGAAGATGTAGAAGGCGAAGCGTTAGCTACATTAGTAGTGAACAAACTTCGTGGTACATTCAATGTAGTAGCTGTTAAAGCTCCTGGATTTGGTGACCGTCGTAAAGCAATGCTAGAAGATATCGCGATCTTAACTGGTGGCGAAGTAATCACTGAAGAATTAGGCCGTGACTTAAAATCTGCTACAGTTGAATCTTTAGGACGCGCTGGTAAAGTTGTTGTAACGAAAGAAAACACAACTGTAGTTGAAGGTGTAGGAAGCACAGAACAAATCGAAGCTCGCATCGGTCAAATCCGTGCGCAATTAGAAGAAACAACTTCTGAATTCGATCGTGAAAAATTACAAGAGCGTCTTGCAAAACTTGCAGGTGGCGTAGCGGTAATTAAAGTAGGTGCAGCAACTGAAACTGAGTTGAAAGAACGCAAACTTCGCATTGAAGATGCACTTAACTCAACTCGTGCAGCAGTAGAAGAAGGTATCGTTGCAGGTGGTGGTACTTCACTTATGAACGTATACACAAAAGTAGCTTCTATCGTAGCTGAAGGCGACGAAGCAACAGGTATCAACATCGTACTTCGCGCACTAGAAGAGCCAGTTCGTCAAATCGCAATCAACGCTGGTCTAGAAGGATCTGTAGTTGTAGAGCGTCTAAAAGGCGAAAAAGTAGGCGTTGGTTTCAACGCAGCTACTGGCGAATGGGTTAACATGCTTGAGTCTGGTATCGTAGATCCAGCTAAAGTAACTCGTTCTGCACTTCAAAACGCAGCATCTGTTGCAGCTATGTTCTTAACAACTGAAGCTGTAGTAGCTGACAAGCCAGAACCAAATGCACCAGCAATGCCTGACATGGGCGGCATGGGCATGGGCGGTATGGGCGGAATGATGTAATTCCGTTTGCCCTAAAAAACATCCATTTCTATATAGAAATGGATGTTTTTTTATTGTTTTTTAGAAAAGGAAATGAATTTCTGTAGAATTTTGTCGCTTTCTCTCTTGACCATATTGATACTTCATTGTTAGAATCTAGGAAGATAATATAAAACGATCCTTCATATATCCTCAATGATATGGTTTGAGAGTCTCTACCGGGTTACCGTAAACAACCTGACTATGAAGGCAGTGTGTCTTATATTTATAAAGAGCGGAGACTATCTTTCTTTATAAAGCCAGACCCCTGCCTTTTCTTTGTTATGAGACTAGAGGCGGAGGACTGGCTTTTTTTATTATATTGGTAATGCTTTTCGCCAAATTGGTGAAAATATTTATATACGAGAACTAACGTTGGGGTGATTATTTTGAAGAAACAACACGATACAATTATCGTTTTAGATTTTGGAAGTCAATACAATCAGTTAATAGCACGTCGAATTCGTGAGTTCGGTGTATACAGTGAACTTCATCCACATACAATTACTGCAGAAGAAATTAAAGCAATGAATCCAAAAGGGATTATTTTCTCTGGTGGACCAAATAGCGTATACGGTGAAGGTGCATTACATTGTGATGAAAAAATCTTTGAACTAGGTTTACCAATCTTCGGTATTTGTTACGGTATGCAGCTTATGACGCAACACTTCGGTGGTAAAGTAGAGCGTGCAAATCATCGTGAGTACGGAAAAGCTGTTCTTAAAGTAGAGAACGAATCAAAATTATATGCGAACCTTCCAGAAGAGCAAGTTGTATGGATGAGCCATGGTGACTTAGTAACTGGTTTACCTGAAGGATTCGTAGTAGACGCAACAAGTGAGTCTTGTCCAATTGCTGGTATGAGCAATGAAGACAAAAACTTATACGGTGTACAATTCCACCCAGAAGTACGTCACTCTGAGCACGGTAACGATTTAATTAAAAACTTCGTATTCGGCGTATGTGGTTGTTCTGAAGGATGGAACATGGAGAACTTTATCGAAGTAGAATTAGAAAAGATTCGTGAAACTGTTGGAGACAAAAAAGTACTATGCGCACTTAGTGGCGGTGTAGACTCTTCTGTTGTAGCAGTATTAATTCATAAAGCAATCGGCGACCAATTAACATGTATTTTCGTTGATCACGGTTTACTTCGTAAAGGCGAAGCAGAAGGCGTTATGAAAACATTTAGCGAAGGCTTCCATATGAACGTTATTAAAGTAGATGCAAAAGATCGCTTCATGGACAAGTTAAAAGGTGTAGAAGATCCAGAACAAAAACGTAAAATCATCGGTAACGAATTCATTTACGTATTTGATGATGAAGCTTCTAAATTGCAAGGTATGGACTTCTTGGCGCAAGGTACACTTTATACAGATATCGTTGAAAGTGGTACAGCGACTGCACAAACAATTAAATCTCACCATAACGTTGGTGGACTTCCAGAAGACATGCAGTTCAAATTAATTGAGCCTTTAAACACTTTATTTAAAGATGAAGTACGTGTATTAGGATCAGAATTAGGAATTCCTGATGAAATCGTATGGCGTCAACCATTCCCAGGACCTGGTCTTGGTATTCGTGTATTAGGTGAAATCACAGAAGAGAAATTAGAAATCGTTCGTGAATCTGATGCGATTTTACGTGAAGAAATTATTAAAGCGGGCTTAGACCGCGAAATCTGGCAATACTTCACTGCGCTTCCTGGTATGCGTAGTGTAGGTGTTATGGGTGACGAGCGTACTTACGATTACACAGTAGGTATCCGCGCGGTAACATCTATCGACGGTATGACAGCTGACTGGGCACGTATCCCTTGGGACGTATTAGAGAAAATCTCTGTACGTATCGTAAACGAAGTAAAACACGTTAACCGTATCGTGTATGATGTAACGAGTAAGCCACCAGCAACTATTGAGTGGGAATAGTATTTATAAAAAGGTCCATCTATTGCTTATGCATAGATGGATCTTTTTTATTTTGGCATTAATACGAACGAAAATATAAAAGTTTATGAAAATGTTCGTTTTTAAATTGACAAAACTACTTCGTCGAGTTAATATGATTATGTAATTCAAACGAAAAGTGAATATTATAGCCGTCGTATAATATCGGGGATATGGCCCGAAAGTTTCTACCTAGCTACCGTAAATGGCTTGACTACGAGGCGTTTGTATAAAGATGAGGGGAAACTTGTCTTTGTTTATAGAACGCTTCCATGTATATATGCAATGGGAGCCTTTTTTATTTCTCGGGATAAAAGAGGGCTAGGGTGAAATACGGCGAGTAATCATATAACGGGGGAAACATAGGATGAAACGCTATTTTCAGTTTGATGAGCTCGGTACGAATTATAAGACTGAGTTCATAGCAGGGTTAACGACATTTCTATCTATGGCTTACGTACTATTTGTCAATCCTGCTACGCTGTCGCTTGGAAATGTTAAAGGGTTACCAGCAGGTACAGGGATGGATCCAGGTGCAGTATTCGTTGCTACGGCATTAGCGGCAGCGATCGGTTCGTTAATTATGGGTATTTTCGCGAAGTATCCAATTGCTTTAGCGCCAGGTATGGGAATTAACGCGTTCTTTGCTTATACAGCAGTGTTAACGATGGGTATTCCGTGGCAAACGGCCATTGCCGGAACATTAATGTCAGGTATTATCTTTATTATTCTTACTGCTTCAGGTATTCGTGAAAAAATCATTAATGCAATTCCATCGGAGTTAAAGTTTGCAGTAGCAGCAGGTATTGGATTGTTCATTGCTTTCCTTGGATTCCAAAATGCCGGAATTATCGTGAAAAATGATGCGGTTCTTGTTGGGTTGGGGGACTTAACAAAGGGCACAACGTTACTAGCAATCTTCGGGGTTGTTACTACGATCATCTTCATGATTAAGAAAGTTAATGGTGCAGTATTCTACGGTATGATTCTTACAGCGATCTTAGGAGTTGCAACAGGATTAATTGATACTCCGAAAGCTGTGGTGGGAGCAATACCGAGTCTAGAACCAACGTTCGGCGTGGCGTTAACGCACTTCGGAGATATTTTTACAGTTCAAATGGGGATTGTTATTATAACGTTCTTCTTTATCGATTTCTTTGATACAGCAGGTACGCTTGTAGCGGTTGCAAATCAAGCAGGATTAATGAAGAACAATAAATTACCACGTGCAGGAAAAGCGTTATTTGCAGATGCGATTGCAACTGTAATTGGTGCGATTTTAGGTACATCAACAACAACGTCTTACATTGAATCGTCTGCAGGGGTAGCAGCAGGAGGACGTTCTGGATTTACAGCAGTTGTAACAGCAGGATTCTTCTTACTGGCACTATTCTTCTCGCCATTACTAAGTGTTGTAACGCCAGCTGTAACGGCACCGGCTTTAATTATTGTAGGAATCTTGATGGTTTCTTCCTTAGGGGAAATTGATTGGAAGAAATTCGAGATTGCAGTACCAGCATTCTTTACAATTATCTCTATGCCACTTACGTATAGTATCGCAACTGGGATTGCGATTGGATTTATCTTCTATCCAATTACAATGGTTGTGAGTGGTCGTCGTAAAGAGGTTCATCCAATTATGTATGTTATGGGAGTTTTATTCGTACTATATTTCATCTATGTTCGTAAATAAAAGGGGTTTTTAAAGGTCTAGACTTAAGGGGAGTCTAGACCTTTTTTGCGTCTTCAGAAAATCTTAAGGATTTCCGAGCGTTTTTCTTCAGAAGTTTTCCTATAATAGAAGTTAGGGATTAAAAAAGTGATGGGGGAGATATTGTGGCACACGAAACAATACTTGTCGTAGATGATGAAAAAGAAATTCGGAATTTAATTACAATCTATTTAAAGAATGAAGGATATAAAGTATTACAAGCAGGAGACGGAGAAGAAGGATTACGTTTATTGGAAGAAAATGAAGTACATCTAGTCGTATTAGATATTATGATGCCGAAAGTGGATGGTATTCATATGTGTATGAAGGTAAGGGAAGCGAAAGAAATGCCTATTATTATGCTTTCTGCGAAAACGCAAGATATGGATAAGATTTTAGGGTTAACAACGGGTGCAGATGATTATGTAACGAAACCATTTAATCCATTAGAGTTAATTGCACGAATTAAATCTCAGTTACGCCGTTATATGAAAATGAATGGTTTCGCTGTCCAAAATGAGGACGAGTTAGAAATTGGGGAGATGAAAATCAACATCTCGACCCATAAAGTTGTTGTAGAGGGAGAAGAAGTGAAACTAACTCCGAGGGAATTTTCAATTTTAGAATTGCTAGCTAGAAATCCAGGTATGGTGTTTAGTGCGGAGCAAATTTATGAAAAGGTGTGGAACGAACGATCTTTCCAGTCTGATAATACTGTAATGGTGCACATTCGGAAAGTGCGTGAAAAGATTGAGGAGAATCCAAGGAAACCTAGATATATAAAAACAGTATGGGGAGTGGGGTATAAGATTGAAAAAGATATTTAATCCGTTTACTTATATAAGGAAAATAAGAGAATTAATTGAGAAATTAGTAAAGAGCGTACGAAAGAGTATAAGGATTCAATTGATTACTACTTTTGCTGCTTGTGCGTTATTCGGAGTTTTGTCAGCGAAGGGAGCTGCGCCATTTTTTGAGAATGCGAATCGTCAAGCAACTATCGATTATCGGGCTGGTATGGAACAAATTAATCACCAAGCTCAAGGAGCGGCAAATAGTTCGGTTCATGAAAATAAATTAGAAGCTATATCAAATATGATCGAAATGGAGAACCAAAATTTAGAGCAAGGGTCTAGAGCTTTAAAGATATTGGTTACTGATGAAAGTGGTAAAGTTTTATATAAAACAAAGCAAGCGCAAGAAGAGCAAATCGATTTGCATAATACGATTCGTAATGCAGCATCATTTGCGATTAATTATACAGATGGTAGAAATGTATTTGAAAGTACAAGAAAAGAGTTTATATCTTTTTCACCTATTACTATTGAAGGAAAGAATTTGTACATGTTTGTTAGCGGAATTCCAGAGGGAGAGGTAATGTATGATACGAAAGAAGGGCCATTCCCGTTTTTAATTGGTGTTCTTGTATTCATTTTCTCTTTCTTCTATATAACAAAGAGAAAGATGAAGCAGATTGAAGCAATGGCGCAAGGTGTAAAAGAAATAGAAAGAGGCAACTTAGCGTACCGCATTGAGAAAAAAGGTGAAGATGAGATTGCAGCTTTAACTGAGAATATTAATAATATGGCAGAAGAGCTTATGAATAATATAGAAAAGGAACGTAAATTAGAGAAGCAAAAGAATGAGCTTATTACGAATGTATCTCACGATTTACGCACACCGCTGACTTCTATTATGGGCTACTTACGATTACTTCGAGATTCTAAATATGAAAATAAAGAACAACACGATGAGTATACGAGAATTGCTTTTGCAAAGTCGGAGCAGTTAAAAAATTTAATAGAAGATTTATTTGAGTATACGAAGTTAACAAATGAACAAGTTGTATTAGAAAAACAGGAAGTTTGTATGAATGAGCTACTCGAGCAATTAATAGAAGAGTTAGTACCGCAGGCGGAAGAACATGGACTTACGTTTGTTAAGAAGTTTCCTGAGGAACGTGCTTATGCATCGATTGATTCGGAAAAGATGGTTCGTGTATTTGATAATTTACTAATGAATGCGATTAAGTATAGTAAAGATGATGGAGAGATAAAAGTTTCTCTTCAAAGGCAGCGTAGGGATATACAAATTGTAATTGCGAATCATAGTGAAGAGTTTACGAGAGAAGAGTTAGCGAATTTGTTTGAACGTTTCTATAAGAAGGATCAATCTAGAAGTAGAGTAACGGAAGGCTCGGGACTCGGTTTAGCGATTGCGAAAAGTATTGTTGAGTTACAAGGTGGTAGTATTCGAGCGGAATATAGGGAAGGTACTATTCAATTTATCGTTTCGTTACCAACTATAGAAAAATAATAAATGAATAGAATGATATGTGATAAAAAAGGCTTATTTTAAAAGAAATAAGCCTTTTTATATTTTTTATAAAAACATATTGACGATTAGAGCTTAGAGGTGTAATATAGAACAAGTCGCCGATGACATTAACATCGCAAGCGACAAATGAAATGAAAAACTTAGTTGACATTGAAAGATGAAAATGTTAACATAAGGAAGTCGCAAATGAGCGACCAAGTAGTTCTTTGAAAACTGAACGAAACAAACAACGTGAAACGTCAATTTTTATTTTAGATGCTAGACAAACTAACTTTATTGGAGAGTTTGATCCTGGCTCAGGATGAACGCTGGCGGCGTGCCTAATACATGCAAGTCGAGCGAATGGATTAAGAGCTTGCTCTTATGAAGTTAGCGGCGGACGGGTGAGTAACACGTGGGTAACCTGCCCATAAGACTGGGATAACTCCGGGAAACCGGGGCTAATACCGGATAACATTTTGAACCGCATGGTTCGAAATTGAAAGGCGGCTTCGGCTGTCACTTATGGATGGACCCGCGTCGCATTAGCTAGTTGGTGAGGTAACGGCTCACCAAGGCAACGATGCGTAGCCGACCTGAGAGGGTGATC
>NZ_JH414721.1:0-15446 GCF_000238655.1 Bacillus sp. 7_6_55CFAA_CT2
AGGAGTCTGGGCCGTGTCTCAGTCCCAGTGTGGCCGATCACCCTCTCAGGTCGGCTACGCATCGTTGCCTTGGTGAGCCGTTACCTCACCAACTAGCTAATGCGACGCGGGTCCATCCATAAGTGACAGCCGAAGCCGCCTTTCAATTTCGAACCATGCAGTTCAAAATGTTATCCGGTATTAGCCCCGGTTTCCCGGAGTTATCCCAGTCTTATGGGCAGGTTACCCACGTGTTACTCACCCGTCCGCCGCTAACTTCATAAGAGCAAGCTCTTAATCCATTCGCTCGACTTGCATGTATTAGGCACGCCGCCAGCGTTCATCCTGAGCCAGGATCAAACTCTCCAATAAAGTTAGTTTGTCTAGCATCTAAAATAAAAATTGACGTTTCACGTTGTTTGTTTCGTTTAGTTTTCAAAGTTCAACATCGCGTTTCAGCGACTTTTATAATTTAACACTTCTCGTTAAATCTGTCAACAGCTTTTTTCTTTCGTTGCTGACGACGCTTATTAATTTACCATATTAATCATTTAATAGTCAACACTTTTTAAAAAAATGCCAAAATAATTTTATCTTGGCATGATATAAAGCTTAATAATCACTAATGCTGCCACACCCGGTAAGCCTAACAAACTCGTTATTGCTGCTGTCCCCATGTTAATCGGGATATGAAAATCAAAATATGTCCCTACAACATTTACGATAAAAAGCAATGCTATTCCTAAAGTAACATGAAAAATCACCTTACCTATAAAACGTAACGGCTTAGAGGCAACACCAAAAACAAGAAAAATAAATACTAAAGTAAGAATGCCAACAATAATAATTGTAGAATTCATTTTTTCCTCCTTATGAATGACCTATACATCTATTTGTATGGGACAAGACAATAAAAAAGAACAGTTATCATATGCAGCATCTCTTTTATATAAACTAAATAAAACAATACCTCAGCATTTAAAAAACAAAATAAAAAGGCCTGCTTAGAAAGCAGAACCTTTTACCATTGTTCCATTTTTACAGGACGACGCTTTGCTTCTTTCAACAAAAAGAAATATTTCGCCTCTGCTATTTTCAAAGAACAAATGACATCTTGAGACGGTTCTACACTTTGTTCGACCATTCTCTTCTGACGTAACCACTCATTCTTCACTTTTTCCAAAAGTACAATTAACTTATCGTCATACTCTTTACGCAATTTACCCTTTTTTTGAAAGAACATTTTCGTTTCTCCTCTTATACTTCTCTGCGACCTTCTAACGCTTTGGATAATGTCACTTCATCTGCATATTCTAAATCTCCACCAACTGGCAGACCATGTGCAATACGAGTTACTTTAATGCCTGTAGGTTTTAAGAGGCGGGAGATATACATCGCTGTAGCTTCCCCTTCAATATTAGGGTTTGTTGCTAATATCACTTCTTGTACCGTTTCATCATGTAGTCGCTTTAAGAGTTGCGGGATATTAATGTCTTCCGGTCCAATTCCCTCCATAGGAGAAATCGCACCACGTAACACATGATATACACCTTGATACTCTTTCATTTTTTCCATCGCGATTACATCTTTCGGTTCTTGTACGACACAAACAACTGATTGATCTCGATGTGAATCATTACAAATATAACAAGGATCACGATCAGTAATATGTCCGCATACAGAACAGTACGCTAAATCTCGCTTCGCATTTACAAGTGCTTTCGCGAAACCTAACACATCATCTTCTTTCATATCTAATACGAAAAATGCCAATCGAACCGCTGTTTTCGGTCCGATACCTGGCAACTTCATAAAACTATCGATTAGTTTTGATATTGGTTCTGGATAATGCATGTATCAATATCCTCCTAGAACATTCCACCTGGTAAGTTTAAGCCTTTTGTAAATTTACCCATTGTAGAGTTTGAAAGCTCATCAGCCTTTTTAAGTGCATCATTTGTTGCAGCTAATACTAAGTCTTGTAGCATTTCGATATCTTCTGGATCTACAACTTCTTCTTTAATCTTCACTTCAAGAATTTGCTTGTGACCATTTGCGATAACTGTAATCATTCCGCCGCCAGCTGTACCTTCAACTGTTTTTTCACCAAGCTCTTCTTGTGCTTTCGCCATGTCCTTTTGCATCTTTTGCATTTGTTTCATCATGTTATTCATATTTCCCATTCCGCCACGCATCATAATTAATTCCTCCTAATTATTATTACTCTTTTATTTCAATGAGTTCTTGCCCTACTAATTTCACTGCCTCTTCTATAAGAGGATCTCCCTTTTTCTCTGGGCTTTCTTCAGACTCTCCACCTTCACGTTGTAAAAAGTCTTCACGGATTTTACCCCATTCACTTTTTGGAATGGCAATCATATTTAACCTTTTACTTAGCAATTCAAATAAAGCTTGTTCTACTGTATCCATAGCTTCTCGATTTTCGCTCGCCATCTTACAGTGAATCTCATATTGAAATGCTAAAACGTAAGTGTCATCTGAAGCTGCCACTGGTTCGCTATTTTCTAGTAAAACAGCAAACGCTACTTTGTTATATGATTTGAGTCTTCCTAACAACTCACCCCATACAGCTTTTAATTGTTCTAAATCTTGACGCTTCGCTTGTTTTAATACTTCATTTACACGTCCGACAGGAATCTTCATACTTCCTGTTCTTACCGGCTTTGGTGTTGCACGTGTCTCTCTTACTTCCTGTTGTACACCAGCTGGCACACCGTTCTTTTTAACTTGCTCTAACTCTTTCTCCAGTTGCTGCATCCTGTTCATAATTACTTGCAAACGATCTGTACCATTTGCTTGCATCATAAACTGTTGACACAATTGCACCATAACAACTTCTAAGAAAATACGCGGATGATTTGTCCACTTCATTTCCTGTTGTCCCTTACTAAGGGTATGAATAATCTCATAGATCACTTCCGGTTGCATTTCTTCACTCAACTTACGGAATTGATCATCTACAATTACTCGTTCCAACATATGTTCTAATTGCGGTGAAGTCTGATATAAAAGCATATCACGATAATAGTAAATGAAATCCTCCATAAAACGAACTGGATCCTTCCCTTTACTCATCATTTCATCTATGATTTGCAATGCTCTTGATACATCATTTTCACGTATGCATTCTACTAAATTGCCTAAGTATTGCTGAGAAACAGATCCTGTTACGGCCAATACATCTTCTGTCGTAACAATCTCATCACTATAAGATATAGCCTGATCAATAAGACTAAGTGCGTCACGCATACCACCTTCAGCAGCACGCGCAACAATTTGTAATGCCTCATCTTCCACTTGCGTACCTTCATTTGTCACGACCGTTGATAATCTCTCAACAATATCATTCACTGATATTTTTCGGAATTCAAAACGCTGACAACGTGAAATAATTGTAGGCGGGATCTTATGAGGTTCTGTTGTCGCCAAAATAAAGATAACATGTCCTGGCGGCTCTTCTAAGGTTTTTAAAAGCGCATTGAATGCACCCATAGAAAGCATGTGAACTTCATCAATAATGTATACTTTATATTCTACAGCACTTGGAGCATATTTTACTTTATCTCTAATATCTCGAATTTCATCTACACCGTTATTTGAAGCCGCATCAATTTCTAATACATCTGAAATGGATCCTTGTGTAATTCCTAAACAAGAAGGACATTCATTACAAGGTTCAGCTACCGGAGCATGTTCACAGTTAATTGCTTTTGCAAATACTTTTGCAATTGTCGTTTTTCCTGTTCCCCTCGGGCCAGAAAATAAATAAGCATGTGAAACTTTCTCTTGAAGAAGGGCATTTTGCAACGTTTTTGTCACGTGCTTTTGACCGACTACATCTTCGAACTTTTGCGGTCTCCATGTTCGGTATAACGCTTGGTATGACACGAAAATACGGCCTCCCTCAAAGGTTATTATCTCATTTATTATAACCCATTCTGTTTATAGATTCCAAAAGTTATTTTCTATACAAAAAACTCACCTTTGTATTAAGGTGAGTTTTGTATACATATATAACTGCCGTGCACCCTCCGTCGATTACGTACCATAAGCGTTACTCAAGCAGTTAGCTCGGTTCAGGCACTCCTGCGGCACACGAGAAGACCCGCTTATTGCTGCTTCCTTCCGGACCTGACAAGGTTCACGGGGTCCCGTTGCGCAGGACCCAAACGTCAACACCACTTACTTAAGGCAGACCTTACAGCAACATAACCTCGAGAGGGGATTCGGCCTCGCTAGAGCGGATTGCGAGTATAGGGCACCGCTACCTCCCCGCTTAGCACGGCAAAGTTAAAACCAATATTCGGTTGCCTTCATTAAAGGCATTATCAGTATAACTTGTTTCTTTATAAAATGCAAATACGTTAGTTCCCAGTATTCTTCTCTAATTTTTTTATTGCTTTTCTTTTTTTACGAAGCTCTCTAAAAAAGCTTGTTAACAACGTACCGCATTCTTCCTCTAGTACACCAGATACTACTTCACATTGATGATTGAAGCGTTCATCCGTTAAAAGATTCATCAATGTCCCTGCACATCCGCCCTTCGGATCACTTGCACCATATACAACTCGCTTCACTCGTGATAAAACAATTCCACCTGCACACATTGGACAAGGTTCTAATGTTACATACAATGTTGCATCTTCTAAACGCCATGTCCCTAATTTTTTACACGCCTCATCTATCGCTAGCAACTCAGCATGAGCTATTGATCTCTGCTCAGTTTCCCTTAAATTATGGGCAACACTAATTACCTCACCATCTAACACTATAACTGCTCCAATTGGTACTTCCTGTATTTCCTCTGCCTTTTTAGCTTCTTCTATCGCTAATTGCATAAAATAAATATCTTGATCTTGTTCCATAACATAGTCCTTTCATTACAAATAAAGTACACTTATTTCCATTTACTACACAGGGGATAACTTTTACAAATTCAATCCACCCTAAAAGAAAAAAGAGAGGGGATTACATATGAAAAATACCGCCTTGCTCATTATCGATATGATTAATGACTTTCAATTTTCCCACGGACCCATTCTAGCTAAAAAATGTGAAATTATAACAAACCCTATTTTACAATTAAAGAAAAAAATGAAATCCTTCGGCTGTCCTATAATTTACGTTAATGACCATTATCAACTGTGGAGATCTGATATCGACCAACTTATTACTCATTGTACAAATGAATATAGCGAAAACATAATCCATAAGATTGCTCCAAGTTCTGATGATTACATTTTTATTAAACCACATTATTCCGCTTTTTATGAAACACCTTTAAATTCATTACTAGGTTATTTAAAAATAGAAAATCTAATATTAACAGGGGTTGCCGGAAATATATGTATCCTATTTACAGCTAATGATGCTCATATGAGAAATTATACATTGTATGTACCAGAGGATTGTATCGCCTCTAACAACGACCAAGATAATATACATGCTTTAAAAATAATGGAAACTACATTGAAAGCAACTATAACATCATCAACCAAAATAAAATTTAATTAATACATATATCTATTTTCTAACTTTTTATATCAAATTAACCCGCTCGCTTCCCTCTTGTGCTACAATAATTCTGTTTTGTGTTTTTAGTAGTCACGGTAAATCACTGATTGAAAGGAGGAAACAGCGTGACCGGAGTACCATTTATCACGGTTGAAGGACCAATTGGTGTTGGAAAAACTTCACTTGCGAAGGAAATTTCAACTCACATGCAACTCCACTTACTAAAAGAGATTGTTGATGAAAATCCCTTTTTAGGAAAGTTCTATGAAGACATCGACGAATGGAGTTTTCAAACAGAGATGTTCTTTCTTTGTAATAGATACAAACAATTAGAAGACATTAACATAAAGTATTTGAATCAAAGGAAACCAGTAGTAGCGGATTACCATATCTTTAAAAATTTAATTTTTGCATCCCGCACATTAAAAGACTCCCAATATGACAAATACATGCAAATTTATCGTATCCTTACACAAGATATGCCTGTGCCAAATGTCATTGTTTATTTAACAGCTAGTCTAGAAACATTGCAAAAACGAATCGCCATGCGCGGAAGAGAATTTGAAAAAAACATGGATCCAAATTACTTACTACAGCTCACAAAAGATTATAAAACAGCAATGGATGCTTTTAAAAAAGATCATCCGGAAATACCAGTATTGAAATTTAATGGAGACGATATGGATTTTGTAAAAAATCCTGATGATTTAAACGTCATCCTATCTGCCCTTCAAAATACTCTCTTAAAGGAGTCGAAATAATAATGAATTTAAGGCAAAAATATGATATACCTAATGACGCAGTAATCACTATCGCCGGAACGGTAGGTGTGGGTAAATCAACTATGACAACTGCATTAGCTAATGCTTTAGGTTATCGCACATCATTTGAAAAAGTAGATTCCAATCCATATTTGGACAAGTTCTATGCGGACTTCACTCGCTGGAGCTTCCACCTACAAGTGTACTTTTTAGCAGAACGATTTAAGGAACAAAAAAGAATTTTTGAATATGGTGGCGGTTTTGTTCAAGATCGTTCCATTTACGAAGACACTGGAATTTTCGCAAAGATGCATCATGAAAAAGGAACAATGACGGAAACTGATTATGAAACATACAAAGGTTTATTTGACGCTATGGTCATGACTCCTTACTTCCCTCATCCAGACTTATTAATTTACTTAGAAGGTTCTTTCGATGATATTGTCGATCGTATTCAAGAACGCGGGCGCCCAATGGAACAGCAAACACCAATTGAGTACTGGAAAGAAATGCATGGACGTTATGAAAATTGGATTAACAACTTTAATTCATGCCCTGTATTACGCTTAAATATTAATGAGTACGATATTTTAAAAGATGGTGATTCAATCGAACCAATCATTAAAAAAATTGGCCATTTTTTAAAACAAACACGTAAACTTGTAAAATAAAAAACCCGTGCATATGCACGGGTTTTCCTATTAAATTACTTCTTCTTTGTTGGAGCAATAATTTCACTCTCAGGTTTTCCTGCGTTAATGCGCTGACGAACAGTACTTGTACTAATATCGTATGCTTCAGCAATCTCTTTAACAGTCATTTCTTTCCCGTTAATTACTGCCGTTAATACTTTACCTGTACGTTTTGGAGCCGCCGCTTTCTTTACAGCTGCTTTTTTAACTTGTTTTGGCGCCTCTACTTTACTCGTAGCTTGTTTTACATCACAAGTACAACCACAAAGTTTACGGAATGTATCATCACTAATAATGCGTGATACGTTTGCACCACTGTTTAAAATTCTATTGTTCTTACAGACAGGACATTGTACATAATATAAAGTTTTTCCATCTAAAGGAAACGTTTGTATAATAAGATCCATGTTGACTCCTTTCATATCTATGAAGATAATCATCGGAATATGAGTGTGTAATAAGGACAAAATTACCTTACACCATACTTTATGATTGGTTTTAAAATAAAAACTCGTTACGTGTTGGTAACGAGTTCTCCAATCTCCACTTATATGCGCTGTTGTCAATTATATCTGGAGGAGGTAGAGGGATTCGAACCCCCGCGCGACTCTCGCCGCCTGTCGGTTTTCAAGACCGATCCCTTCAGCCAGACTTGGGTATACCTCCATATTGACATCAAATATAATATCAAAAGAAAAACAGTTAGTCAACCCTACTAAAATAAATTATGAGGAAAGGAAAATTTTACTTTCCCCTTCCTACATTACAGTACTGACAACGCTCATAATTACCAATCACTCATACCGATGAATGTTTAAATTTACTTAATAACTGTTTTTCCTCCCATATAAGGGCGAAGAACTTCTGGAATTATAATTGTACCATCTTCTTGTTGGTAGTTCTCTAAAATAGCTGCAACCGTACGTCCGATTGCAAGACCAGATCCATTTAATGTATGAACATGTTCTGGTTTTCCATTTGGCTCACGGCGGAAACGGATATTTGCACGTCTCGCTTGGAAAGCTTCAAAATTACTACAAGAAGAAATTTCACGATATGTGCCATAGCTTGGAATCCATACTTCAATATCGTATTTCTTCGCTGCTGTAAATCCTAAATCGCCTGTGCACATGCTCATAACGCGATATGGCAACTCTAATAATTGTAACACGCGTTCTGCATCATTTGTTAATTTTTCTAATTCTTCATAAGAATCTTCTGGTTTTACGAACTTCACAAGCTCTACTTTATTGAACTGATGCTGGCGAATTAAACCACGTGTATCACGACCAGCTGAACCTGCTTCAGAACGGAAGCAAGAGCTAAATGCAGCATATCTTATAGGCAATTGCTCTTTATTTAAAATCTCATCACGATGCATATTCGTTACAGGTACTTCAGCTGTTGGAATTAAGAAGTAATCTTCACTTTCAATACGGAATGCATCTTCTTCAAACTTTGGAAGTTGTCCTGTTCCCGTCATACTTGCACGGTTTACCATATATGGAGGTAATACTTCTTCATATCCATGCTCATCAGTATGAAGATCAAGCATAAAGCTAATTAAAGCACGCTCTAATCTTGCACCAGCACCTTTGTAAAATACGAAGCGGCTTCCTGTTACTTTCCCAGCGCGTTCAAAATCTAAAATTCCTAAATCAGTAGCAAGATCCCAATGTGGTTTTGGCTCAAAAGTAAATTCTTTCACTTCTCCCCAAGTACGTGCTACTACATTATCATCCTCTGTTTCACCAACTGGAGCAGATTCATGAGGGATATTTGGAATAGATAACATTAATCTTTCTAAGTCTTCTTCAACTGTACGAAGTTCGTTATCAAGATCCTTTACTTTTTCTCCAACCTCACGCATTTCTAAAATTAGAGCCTCTGCATCTTTCTTTTCGCGCTTTAATACAGAAATTTGTTGAGATACTTCGTTACGTTTACTTTTTAATTCTTCTGTCTGAACAAGTAGTTCTCTTCTTCTCGTATCAAGTTCTTCAAAACGGCCGAAATCAGTTAAATCTTCGCCTCTATGCTGTAATTTCGCTTTTACTTCTTCAAAGTTTGTACGTAAAAATTTAATATCAAGCATTATATACTCCTCCTTTTATTTTATAAAACACAAAAAACTCCCGTCCCTATATAAAGGGACGGGAGTTAACCCGCGTTGCCACCCTAGTTGAAAGCATTACCGCTTTCCTCTCAAGTAGAAATAACGGCTCTTCACCGGGAATGCTTACTAATCCAAAAGATATTCCACATTCCATTCCAGGATGGATTCACAAACTGTTTCTATCGATTCCCACCAACCATCGACTCTCTATAAGAAACGACATTTGTTACTATTTCCTATCAACACGCTTATTTTATAAAATTGTTACCATCAATTTACTATAATCTTATACAAGTTGCAAGTTACTTATACAACTTTTTTCATTTTCGCTTCTTTTACCATTTCAACAAAGTATGCTGTCACACGATGATCATCTGTTAATTCCGGATGGAATGAAGCAGCTAAAAACTGATCTTGTCTTACCGCTACCATTCGGTCACCATGCTTAGAAAGCACTTCAACATTATCAGCTACTTCTACAACATACGGCGCACGGATAAATACACCAATGAAGTCTTCACCCACGCCTTCAATTGAAAGCGCAGCTTCAAAACTATCCTTTTGGCGTCCGAACGCATTGCGCTCAACTGTAATATCCATAGCACCAATATGTGCTTCTTCATAGCCAATAAGTGTTTTCGCAAGAAGAATCATCCCTGCACACGTACCAAACATTGGTTTACCAGACTTTGCAAATGTACGAAGTGGTTCCATGAAAGCATACTTATCAATAAGACGGCGCATTGTTGTACTTTCACCGCCTGGTAAAATAAGACCATCAATCTCTTCAAGTTGCTCTATACGCTTTACAACAACAGCTTCTGCACCACTTGCTTCAACTGATTTTACATGCTCACGAACTGCACCTTGAAGACCTAGTACACCGATTTTCACCATTTTAAAGTTCTCCTTTAATTACCATCCACGCTCTTGCATGCGTTGTTCTGGTAATAACGTTGAAATTTCGACACCCTTCATTGCATTACCTAATCCTTTAGAAAGGCTTGCAATTAGTTCGTAATCTTCATAATGAGTCGTTGCTTCAACGATTGCACGTGCAAATTTCTCTGGGTTTTCTGATTTGAAGATACCAGATCCAACAAATACCCCATCAGCACCAAGTTGCATCATTAATGCTGCATCTGCTGGTGTTGCTACACCACCTGCCGCAAAGTTTACAACTGGTAAGCGACCAAGACGTTTAATTTCAAGTAATACTTCGTAAGGAGCGCCAGTATTTTTTGCATATGTCATTAACTCATCTTCACGTAGACTCGCAACTTGACGGATTTCTGCATTGACTTGGCGCATATGACGCACTGCCTCTACAATGTTTCCTGTTCCTGGTTCACCTTTTGTACGAAGCATAGATGCACCTTCTGCAATACGACGTGCAGCTTCTCCGATATCACGGCAACCACATACAAATGGAACTGTGTAATCACGTTTATTTAAATGGTATACTTCATCAGCAGGAGTTAATACTTCACTCTCATCGATATAGTCTACCCCTAATGATTCTAATACACGTGCTTCTACAAGGTGACCGATACGGCATTTTGCCATAACCGGAATTGACACCGCACCCATAACTTCTTCAACAATTGTTGGGTCTGCCATACGAGAAACGCCACCTGCTGCACGAATATCTGCTGGTACACGCTCTAATGCCATAACGGCAACTGCGCCTGCCTCTTCTGCAATTTTTGCTTGTTCAGCGTTAACTACGTCCATAATAACGCCGCCTTTTTGCATTTCTGCCATTCCACGTTTTACACGTTCTGTCCCTGTTACATTTGTCATGTACAAAAACCCCCCTAGGTGAATTGCTTTCCCCCGTTAAAGGCGAAAATTAAGAATACTCTTACATTCTACCACTAACTATCAGATGCTTGTCTACTACTTTTTCATAAAGTCGGTATGAAAAATAGGAATAAAAAAAAGACTCCTATCATGAGGAGCTTTTAAAACCAACCTTTTACTGTATCAACAGCACTATTCCACATGCCACTAAAGAATGAACCAATTCCGCGCATAGCACGAGTAAACCAGTTTGCTTCTTCTACTTCAGATGTTGTTACAAGATCCACTTGCAGTGACTTACCAGTTAAAAATCCAGGGTCGTTTGTATCTTTTGGCGTAATTACCATTTGACCAAGCGCAGCTCCCTTTTTAATAGGTGCTTCTTGTCCCTTGCTTGATTCTTTTAATTCCGTTTTATAAACATCTTTACTTCCTTTTGGCACTGGAAGTGAAATAGCTTGTTTCGTTTGAACTGCTACATCTTTATCTTTCGCATTTTCTACTCGTACTGTTTCTTGTCCTTTTACTGAAGAACCTTTTTTATACATTTGTTTTACTTCAAAGTTAGCAAATCCATAATCATATAGCTTCTTTGTTTCATCAAAACGTGCTGTATGAGAACTTGTTTTAATAACTACAGAAATAAAACGCATTCCGTTTCTTTCAACCGTACCAGTGAAGCAATCTCCTGCTTCTGGAGTTGAGCCTGTTTTTAGGCCGTCTACGCCATCATATTCTTTAACTAAGCCCTTTAACATCCAGTTCCAGTTCGACATTGCAAACTTCTCTTTTTCTGGACGGAATTCTTTTTTAGGGATTTTTGCTGTATCTAACACTTTTGGATAATCTTTAATTAAATGTTGTGCTAAAGTTGCAACATCCTTTGCAGACATTTTATTTTCTTCATCCGCTGTTGTTCCTTCAGGATGCATTCCCTTTAAATCTTTATTCGTTAAACCTGTAGAATTGACAAATTTATAATTTTTCAACCCTAGTTCTTTCGATTTATCATTCATCATTTTTACGAAGTCTACTTCTTTACCTGCAATTGCTTCTGCTAATGCAATTGTTGCACCATTTGCAGAAAAGATTGCCATTGCCTCGTATAACTCTTTTACTGTATAAGAGCCACCATTTTCTAATGCAACATTTGATAATGAAGCATCTTGTGAAACCTTATATGCATATTCAGAAACCTTAATTTTCTGGTCCCACTTAAGTTTTCCTTTATCCACTGCTTCGTGAACTAAATATTCACTCATCATCTTTGTCATACTAGCAATGGATAATAATTCATCTGCATTCTTTTGATATAAAATTTTCCCAGAATTCGCTTCTACTAAAATTGCCGCACCTGCTTCAATGTTTAAAGCGGCTCCTGTTTCAGCTGATGCATTGCTATATGGCATAAAAATGCTACAAGCTAGTGTAAGCACTGTTACCAAAGCAATGAATCTTTTGCAAAACATACCTTTCACTTTTGCTACCCCCAATATCTATGTACTCACATAACCGTTATTCTAACATAATCAAAAAAAAATAGACAGAGATATCAAATCTCTGTCTATTTGTATATAAGACATTATAATGAGTAGTTTGGAGCCTCTTTTGTAATTTGTACGTGATGAGGATGACTTTCACGTAAGCCAGCACCTGACATACGAATGAATTGTGCGTTTTCGCGTAAGAATTCTAAATCCTGTGCTCCGCAATATCCCATACCTGCACGTAAGCCACCAACTAATTGGTGAACTGTATCTGCTAAAGGTCCTTTATATGGTACTCGTCCTTCAATACCTTCTGGGACAAGTTTTTTATTGCCTTCTTGGAAGTAACGATCTTTACTTCCTTTTTCCATCGCACCGACAGAACCCATACCACGATACACTTTAAATTGACGACCTTGGTAAATTTCAGTTTCTCCAGGGCTTTCTGCAACACCTGCAAACATGCTACCTAGCATAACAACATGTGCTCCTGCCGCTAAAGCTTTCACCATATCACCAGAGTACTTAATACCGCCATCAGCAATAACTGGAATGCCGTGTTTACGAGCTTCTGTTGCACAATCATAAACCGCAGTTAATTGTGGTACACCAACACCGGCTACAACGCGTGTTGTACAAATAGAACCTGGTCCAATACCAACTTTAACTACGTTTGCACCAGCTTCAATTAGTGCTTTCGTTGCTTCAGCAGTAGCAACATTTCCAGCGATAATATTTAGTGATGGATATTTAGCACGAACTTCTTTTACCTTATCAATAACGCCTTTAGAATGCCCATGTGCTGTATCAAGTACAATTGCATCTACACTAGCTTTTACTAATGCATCAATACGAAGCATAGCATCCGCTGTTACACCAACTGCTGCTCCAACTAATAAGCGTCCTTGCTTATCTTTAGCAGAGTTTGGGAATTCAATTACTTTTTCAATATCTTTTATTGTAATAAGCCCTTGTAATACACCGTTATTATCAACAAGAGGGAGTTTTTCAATTTTATACTTTTGTAGGATCTTTTCAGCTTCTTCCAGTGTAGTACCAACTGGAGCTGTAATTAATTGTTCTTTTGTCATTACGTCAGAAATTTTGATTGAGTAGTCTTGGATGAAGCGCATATCACGGTTTGTAATAATACCAACTAATTTTCGCTCATCTAAATTATTTACAACCGGTACACCTGAGATACGATATTTTCCCATAAGATGTTCTGCATCATATACTTGATGTTCTGGAGTTAAGAAGAAAGGATCTGAAATAACGCCGCTTTCAGAGCGCTTTACTTTATCAACTTGCTCTGCTTGTTGCTCAATAGACATATTCTTATGAATAATTCCTAAACCACCCTGGCGAGCCATTGCAATAGCCATGTCAGCTTCTGTTACTGTATCCATTCCTGCACTAATTAACGGGATGTTTAGCTGTAAGCTTTCAGATAAAACTGTTTTAACACTTACTTCTCTTGGTAATATATCTGACCTAGCTGGTACAAGTAATACATCATCAAAAGTCAAACCTTCTTTAACAAATTTAGATTCCCACATAATTGTTCCCCCTATGATACCAGAAATTATTATTAGTAGCTTATCAATTGGTTAAAATACTGTCAAGGACGTATATATATGTTAGAATTTTTAGACAATAAAAGGAGCGTAATATATGCATCAAACATCTTGTACTTGGCAGCAGTTAAGTTTCTTTTTTTCATCTCAAAACGTACAACGTTATCTTGCCCGTTGTTACGAAAAATCCTCTATTCAGGATGCCGAAAAAAAAGTTTTGAAAATTGTTATCCCTTTATTTATTACTTAGAACACGGGAAAAATTATTATGAATTATATAAGACAGCTCCATTTTCCATTCAACCAATGTTGTTATTTTATGGAATTAGTCAACTTTTTAAAGCATGCCTACTAACTATTGACCCTAACTATCCTGAATCCACTACTGTTTTAGCTCATGGCGTTACAACTCGCAAACGAAAAAAACAAGGGTATCAATTTTTAGAAGATGAGGTGAAGGTACAAAAAAACGGATTATTTACTCATGTTGCAGAACAACTGTTTCACATGAAACACTTAGAAGCAGAAAAATTTAACATGTTAGAATTAATGGGAAATATTCCAGAATTACAAAATTTATTTCGTTATAGTCAAAAAGGATCAACTTTATATAAAATCGATTCAACAATTAAAAATGAGCTCTCCTTTTCAGTCAACCTACTAGATCGATTACATATGACTAAAGAGAGATTTTCTCGTTACATTGAAACATCTTGTAAGCATTTATCAATACAGCACGTACCTGAGAAGACTAATGAATCGAATTTACTTTTTACAGCGCCCATTCAATCATGGAATCCTATGTACAGTACTCCTTTATACTATGAACATCTTACTAATACTTATTATTTGCCACTTACGACTGATCCTAGAAATCCTAAGCCAATATTACCTGAACTCCTCATTCATTATTTATTGCTCTATAATTTAAGCATGATTTCTAGGTATGAAACAGATTGGTGGTATGACTTACTTGGTAGTTATAGTTCTGAAGATTATCCATTTATTTATCAATTTTTAAGTATTTCTGCTCAAAAAATCCCTTACTATATTTCAAATTTTTTATTAATGGAACCAAATCTATTTCATGGGAAATAAAAAAAAACACAAGTCAAATGACTTGTGTTTTTAGTTGCTTGGCGACGTCCTACTCTCACAGGGACAAGGTCCCAACTACCATCGGCGCTAGAGAGCTTAACTTCCGTGTTCGGTATGGGAACGGGTGTGACCTCTCTGCCATCATCACCAAACTATGAAGGCATATTCCTTCAAAACTAGATAACATTGCTACATATTATATGGTTAAGTCCTCGATCTATTAGTATTCGTCAGCTCCACATGTCACCATGCTTCCACCTCGAACCTATCAACCTGATCATCTTTCAGGGATCTTACTAGCTTACGCTATGGGAAATCTCATCTTGAGGGGGCTTCATGCTTAGATGCTTTCAGCACTTATCCCTTCCGCACATAGCTACCCAGCTATGCCCTTGGCA
>NZ_JH414722.1:0-8088 GCF_000238655.1 Bacillus sp. 7_6_55CFAA_CT2
GGAAATTTGAGAGGAGCTGTCCTTAGTACGAGAGGACCGGGATGGACGCACCGCTGGTGTACCAGTTGTTCTGCCAAGGGCATAGCTGGGTAGCTATGTGCGGAAGGGATAAGTGCTGAAAGCATCTAAGCATGAAGCCCCCCTCAAGATGAGATTTCCCATAGCGTAAGCTAGTAAGATCCCTGAAAGATGATCAGGTTGATAGGTTCGAGGTGGAAGCATGGTGACATGTGGAGCTGACGAATACTAATAGATCGAGGACTTAACCATATAATATGTAGCAATGTTATCTAGTTTTGAAGGAATATGCCTTCATAGTTTGGTGATGATGGCAGAGAGGTCACACCCGTTCCCATACCGAACACGGAAGTTAAGCTCTCTAGCGCCGATGGTAGTTGGGACCTTGTCCCTGTGAGAGTAGGACGTCGCCAAGCAAGCTTAAGACGAGTCAGAATGACTCGTCTTTTTTGTATGCTTTCATACCTCTATCAATTGCATTTTTAACCCCTTCTAAATAAGAAAATCCATATTTTTTATCTGGCTCTAAGTAAGTTCCTTCCGCCCACTCATTCCATGCGTTAATAAATAAAAACTCGCTGTTATAAAAAGAGTAAGTTCGATGAATTTGCTTGCTTAAATATATGGTGAATTTTTCAGGGGTAGAACCTACAAAGATGCTGCTATTCGCGTTTTTACGTCGTGCAGTATTATCCCAATCAACAAAAGCACCAGGAAATGTTTTTTTCTTTGGGAGCGATCGTTGTAATATATACATCCATACTTTATCGTAGTCCCAAACATTTAATTGCATATCAGAATCATATATTACCTTATTTATGTCTGAAGAGCTATCATGGGCAATTGTATAGAAAGGTTCAAACTGAATGCTAGCATCGAATCCATTTATATTAGGTAGTGGAAAACTGTTTAATGTTTCAGCAAAGTATATACCTTTTAAACCATTTTCTCGCGCTAATGCATTCCAGTAATTAAGCATTTTTTCACAATCAGGAATATGTCCTGGACGATAAATAATGAATAGGGGTTTATTATCTATATAAATATATCTCTCATCTTGGAAAGCTTGTAATAAATAATCAAAGTGTTCCTTCCAATCAGATATATCTCCGTAGTCTTGAGGCATTAATATATGTTTATCGAGACCATCCCAAGATTTTGTCCATGGTTCATTTGCCCAAGAAAGACAAAAAGGGAAGTCAGGTTCTTTCATCTTTAGTACCTCATTAAAGGGGGTTTCTAATAGTCTTTTTCCCTTAAACCAGTAATGATAATAACAAAAACCATATATACCGTATGCTTTAGCGATTTTTGCTTGCCACGTTCTTACGGAGGGGGTAGTTAAGTCATAATAAAAATCTTGATAAGGTTCCCTAGGTTGATAATGTCCTGAAAATAAAGGTCGTGCACTTTTAGTATTTGTCCATTCAGTAAATCCTTTCCCCCACCATCGATCATTTTCTTTAATTTGATGGAATTGTGGTAAGTAAAAAGCGATTATTTTCAAGTTATATCCCCCTTATGTTATTCGTAGTTCAAGTAGTGGGAAGTTACTAGTGATTTATTAAATCACTGAATTATATAGTATTTAGAAATTTTTTACACATTTTTTACTAATAAAAACATGTAAAAATTCAGCATCTAGCCCTAGTGATCTATCCTTTTGTAAATAAACAATTGTATACATGTTTGCATGTGTATAAATATATTCAATCATATCCTGCCCCCAATCGAACGTTACTAAAGATCCATTCTCATCAATAGGGTTTCCATGATAAATGGGCTCTTCAATATATTCAATCACCTCTTTATTCATTCTTGCTCTTTGCACAGTTTTTGTGAGTGTATGATACCAAGGGACAGTAAATACATGAGCACCGCCAGGTTTTAATACTCGTTCTATTTCTTTAAAGGCTTTGTTTGGCGTCATTACATGCTCAAAAACGTCTTGAGTAATGAATAAATCAAAAGATTCATTTTCAAAAGTCATGTCTTCTAAGTTCTCACATCTAATACCTTGAAAGTATTGGCCAAGAGGATAATTTTTAAAGTATTGAGAATAAGTATAGTTTTTACAGTTTTTTAATAGTAGCTGAGTCGTAATTCCTCCAGGAGAGGATTCGTGAATATTATAGGAACACCATTTTGGAAAAAATGTATGTAAAGCATGGATTAAAGCTCGCTGCCTTGGTATAGAGTTACATGTAGAACATAAATAATGATCTCTAAGCCAATCATTATGCTCTATAAATGTAGCTTTCTTTTCGCAAATAACGCAGTACCCATTATTGTGTTTCAAATTGATTTCCACACGATATCCCTCCTATGTTAATAAATGCAATCTATGTATGGAAAGTATGATACACGTCAACAATCAGCGAAATCAAAGGAAATGGGTGAAAGTTAGGTATCTCTTAAAATTACGATTAGGGAAAGAGAATAATTAACTCCCACTCGAATTAAAGTTTCACTTTATGCTATGCGATGTATCAGCTTTTATTCGTGGGAAAATGTATAGACTTAAAATATCCCTTTCGTGTATGGGTACATTTCAAAATCCTGTGCGTATATTTCTGTAACTAAGTCCATAGTTTCTTTATCATAAAAGCTTTCGTATGTTGGAAATCGGGGAAAGCCTGGATCTGTAATGCTAAGTTCTGCATAGCTTCCTGCATAAATCATCTTGTGAGCGCGATGATGATCTGAATTTGTAAGAAGTGCTAAATTAGATTTTGTTAAATCGTACATGTGTTCTATCTTAGTGATTTGTGTATTAAAATCTTCTAAAGGAATATAGCATTGAATGAAGTTTTCTTCACCAGGGACGTATTGTTGACTAAAATGTATATCTAATGCTAGGGAATTGGAACCGAATGCCTGAACGTAATATAAAAATTGTTTAAATGATATTCCTTGATTACTATATTTATCATTATAAAAATAATGATGGATGCTCTCCCATTGTGGGCTAGCATATGGATTGTCAGCAAGTAATAAAAATGAGCTGACAGCCCTTGTATAAGGATTTCGTACAAGTTTACAAACATTTTTTTTAGCCTCTAGAAGACTATTTTGTAATTGTTGAATGTAATTTGTACTGTTTTTATACACCCAGAACTCATAGTAATGAATAAAGTCATTGTATTTCTTTGCTTCAGTAAATAATCCAATTTGAAAAAAGAACCAATTAGCTAATGAGGTGCATCCGCTTCTATGACTCCAAAATAGTATAAGGGGAAAGTCTTTATGGTAATGGGGAATTCGATCTTTATGTAGGATTACATGATTTAAAAGTTCTTGATTTATATTTTTCATGAGTTTCACACTCCTTTTTTGAGAACCTTGTGTATTTAGAAGTTTTTTTATGGGTTAAACAAGTGAGGATTGTTTATTAAATATATTCATGGGGATGAGTAAATATTATGAGTGTTTTTGCAGTCAACCTTAATAAGGAAGCTATTCTAAAATGAAAATAGAAAATAAAGATAATGAAAATTTATAACAAACATACAATGATAAGAGGATGAATAATCAAAATGATCCAGTTTATTTGTGTATATTTTTAAGTTTGACGATAGGAAAAATTTATTACTAGAGAGATGATATTATGAGGAAGAATAATTATTTAATAGTAGGTGGAAATAGTTTCATTGGTATCAACCTCGCATTGGGTTTATTGAAACAGGGGCAAAATGTAAAAGTATTTTCCAGACATATAAATAATTTTCCTCAAAATATTATAAGTGAAGTTGAATTTATTAAAGGTGATTTAGAAAATGTTGAGGATATATATAAGGCTTTAGTGAATATAGATATTATTATTTATTTAGCTGCGACGTCTAACGTAGCAACTTCAATTGAAGACGTTTTTGGCGATATTAATAGCAGTCTATTTTTTCTTAATTTCATGGAAAGTGTTAAAGAATTTCGTATTAAAAAAATTATATTAGCTTCTTCGGGAGGCACAGTTTATGGTGAACCTGAATATTTGCCTATTGATGAGAAACATCCATTAAGACCACTTTCCCCGTATGGAATAACAAAAGTTTCGCTGGAGAATTATTTGTATTTTTATAAGAAAAAATATGGAATAGATTATGTTGTATGTAGATATTCTAATCCGTATGGAAAATACCAAAACCCTTTAAAAAAAGTTGGGGCGATAAATTGTTTTTTGTACCAGCATCTCAGTAATGAAAGGATTCATATATATGGGAATCCAGAGGAGATTATTAGAGATTATATTTATATCGATGATTTAGTTGAAATTACTATACAACTAGCACAATTAAATCAATTGAAATCTTGCGTATACAACATAGGGAGTGGCAAAGGTCTTTCTTTAAAACGAATTATAGTGGAATTAGAGAAAATAACAGAAAGAAAAGTGGATTTTATCTGTTACAAACAAAAACAAGAGAACGTTCAAAGAATCATTTTAAATATTGATAAGGTAAAACAAGAATTGAATTGGGAACCTAAAATAGATTTTAAACATGGGATTAGATTAAATAAGCTATGGATTGAAGAGTTCTTATGTAGTAAAAAATAATAACCCACGCTCTACTTGTATATAAGCAGAGCGTGGGTTATTATTTTATTTCTTTTTCTATAACCCAAAGGTCTTGATGTTCCCACCAAAATCCTTCGGTATACTTTTTAATAATTGGGTTATGGGGTAATAATTTAATTTTGTCACACACGTAAGAGGGGCTAACTATCGTTTGTCCGTATTGATTCACATCTAAATCAAATTGTTCACTAGAAGAGAGAAACCAATAGCCCTTTTCATTTAAATTTGGAAACCCGAAGTATTTTTTGCTTTGATAGCCATGGGTTGTGAAAATGAATAAACCACCAGGTGAAACAGCGTTATACAATGTTTGCAGCCAACGAAACCAAGTTGTATCAGGCATATGAGAGAAAAAGGATAGACAAAAAACGATATCGTATGTAGAGGAGTCCAATTTTAACTGTTCAGGCTCAGGATGAGATAATATAGAAGAATTATTTAATTTGTTTTCAATAAAGGAAATGGCCTCTTCGTGTATATCGCAAGCGGTTATACTCAAACTCGTTTGTAGATTTAATAAATGACGTGTTACGCAGCCGTATCCGGATGCAAATTCTAACAATTGAATTGGATTGCCTGTAGGAGGATAAAGGGAAGTAATTAAGTTTAAGAGTATTTGTGCTGAGTTTTTCCCATCTTTAAAGTAGTAATCTATCGCTTCTTTTTTTGATGGGAAGACAGGATTAGTGACAATGAACTGAAAGATATGATCCTCAGGATGGATACTTGCATTTACATTATAGCTGTGTGCGATTTGAGAAATTAAATCTTTATGTTCCTCTATAAAGTCTTTCAAAGAGTATTCCCCCCTTGAGTAATAGTAGTAACTTACAAGAGATATTGATGGCATAGAAAGCACATGTTTAAATTTTTAAGTATGCTTTAAGATACTTTCTATATGTATACATTTTCATTTTAGAAATGTCGTGGATAGTAAATTTTTCTTTAATGAAATTTTGCATTTGCACAACTTCATTGTAATGGGAGTATGAATCTTCTGTTCTCGTTACGCTATTTAAATGTCGTCTATGATAGTTTAAGGGGGCTGGATTGAAGTAAATATCTCCCTCTGTAAGAAGAGAAACATAGAAGAACCAGTCGCCAGCTATTTTGAACTTCTCTAACTGTTTTTCCGTTTTCTTCATATCTATATTTTTAAAAACTACACTTGAAACATTAGGTATAGTGTTTTTGATAAGTAACGTATCTTGTATTTCTTCGACGCCTTTTCGAAAATAGGGGGCTTTCCATTTTTCTTTATCGATATCATTTGTGTAATTTAAATAATGATTAGCCAATACATTTCCTTGTTCATCTATTTGTTTTGATTGTGTGTAACTTAAGGTAATATTGTTATTTATATAAAACCCCTGTATCACCTCTTGTAAAAATGTCTTATCGCATAAGTCATCGGCCTCTGCGATCCAAATATAATCACCAGTTGCTGCAGAGACTCCTTTTATCCATTGTTTAAATACAGAACCAGAGTTTTTATCATTAATAATCTGTTGAACCTTCAGGTGGGTCTTATTTTCTTTTGAAAGCAGCTTTTTAAAAGTTGATACGCTATGATCAGTGGAGGCATCGTCTAAGAAAATTAGTTCGTAAAGAGGGTAGGTTTGGTTTAATATTGATTCGATTCGATCAGGTAAGTATTTTTCATAATTATAGTTCGGCATGATTACACTTATCTTTTTGTAATTATGTTCGAGAAGATCTAGTAATTGATAAATGTAATTAAGAAAATTGAAGTTTTTTTCGATAAGTTCTTGGCCAAAGCTTCCCTTTTGTAATCGTAATCCCTCATCATGAATAAATTCATATATTTTTTCTAGCATTTTGGGTAAATTTAAAAAGTCTACTAAGGCACCAGTTTTTTCTGTAACAACATCTTCAAAACCTCCAGCATTTTTAAACCCTATAACAGGAAGTTTTGCATCTAATGCTTCTAAAACAACATTTGGAAAAGGATCTTCCCTTGAAGTTAATAAGTATAAGTCAGCCCCAGCGTTATATAATCCGATATCGGGAGTAGGATCGACTAATGTGAAATGTGCTTTATATTTAGGGGGCAGTGTATTCAGGAATTGAACGTCTGTTCTCCCTACCCAAATGAAATGAATATCCTTGTGAGTCTTTCTTACTGAGTAAGAGATAAGTGAGAATAAATCTATCCCTTTCCGATAATCTGCGAAGCCTACACCCAAGATGATTTTGCTATCTAGAGGCAGGTTAAGCTTCTTACGTAACTCATTTCTAGCTTTTGCAATATTGTTCTTATAAGGATT
Organism: Bacillus sp. 7_6_55CFAA_CT2; assembly: GCF_000238655.1. Lineage (NCBI taxonomy): Bacteria > Bacillati > Bacillota > Bacilli > Caryophanales > Bacillaceae > Bacillus > Bacillus sp. 7_6_55CFAA_CT2. The sequence continues at coordinate 6,880 of NZ_JH414722.1, forward strand.
GTGGTTAAACAAACCTTGAGGGAGAATGTGACATTTTTGAGGATCCAATTCAGTGATTGTACGAAATTTTTCATATACGTATTGTGAAGGGAAGACAACTTTGTAAGCAAATTCAGCGATGTTTTTAGCTTTCCCTTCAGCAGAGTACTGTTGTATTAAATGCGGTAATTCATGTATTAATGAAACAACTTTTATATTTTGTCTAGCTAGTAATGCGACGATATCGCCACTTATGACAGTGCTACATATGGCGAGGGTAAAATTCTGTGATAATAAATCCTTTATTAATAATTCGACCTTTTCTTCTGTTTGAAAACCTTGCTCGAGACAATAAACAGGACCGTACTTTTGAAAATCGGGAATTAAAATACCGGATCCAATAGAAATAATTGCAACAGAGTAATCAAAGTTTTCTTTAAGAGCCTTAATAGTATGTAAAGAAAGTAGCTGTGCTCCGTGGAAATGGGCATCATGGGATACATAAATTATCTTTTTATTAACATGCATTTCATAACGCCTCCTAAGGGTATTAGATTTCTTTCCTTTTTTAAAGGTAAAGAAGAGAAGTGTTTTATTTATAATCCCCCTAGAGATGAGCAGGAGGGAGAACGTACTAAAAGAAAAAATACTATCCTTAATATATATTTACTTGGTCTCACATTCATTCTTTAGAAAAGTATTAGTATTAAGTTAGAGAGTGTAGGCTGCAGATTGTTAATTTGAATACATAAGTTTAAGAAGTTCTAAGGATGTGTTAGAAATTAAGAGAGGGCAAAGCTTTTATGATTTATAAAATAAAAAAGATAAAAGGTATTGACGATTGATCTACAGGGGTGTAATATAGAACAAGTCGCCGATGACAATAACGTCGCAAGCGACAAACGAAATGAAAAACTTAGTTGACATCAAATAACGAAAGTGTTAACATAAGGAAGTCGCAAATGAGCGGCTAAGTAGTTCTTTGAAAACTGAACGAAACAAACAACGTGAAACGTCAATTTTTATTTTAGATGCTAGACAAACTAACTTTATTGGAGAGTTTGATCCTGGCTCAGGATGAACGCTGGCGGCGTGCCTAATACATGCAAGTCGAGCGAATGGATTAAGAGCTTGCTCTTATGAAGTTAGCGGCGGACGGGTGAGTAACACGTGGGTAACCTGCCCATAAGACTGGGATAACTCCGGGAAACCGGGGCTAATACCGGATAA
>NZ_JH414723.1:0-6139 GCF_000238655.1 Bacillus sp. 7_6_55CFAA_CT2
CTGAAAGCATCTAAGCATGAAGCCCCCCTCAAGATGAGATTTCCCATAGCGTAAGCTAGTAAGATCCCTGAAAGATGATCAGGTTGATAGGTTCGAGGTGGAAGCATGGTGACATGTGGAGCTGACGAATACTAATAGATCGAGGACTTAACCATATAATATGTAGCAATGTTATCTAGTTTTGAAGGAATATGCCTTCATAGTTTGGTGATGATGGCAGAGAGGTCACACCCGTTCCCATACCGAACACGGAAGTTAAGCTCTCTAGCGCCGATGGTAGTTGGGACCTTGTCCCTGTGAGAGTAGGACGTCGCCAAGCAAGCTTAAGACGAGTCAGAATGACTCGTCTTTTTTGTGTTTTATAAAAATAAGAATGGCTGGTAAATCTCAGTTTATTAAAATTTCACTTTATTGTTCACATCAACAAGTTCAAAACGCTCACAGACGAGTAACATATCTTCAGAGAAATTAAGACCAAGCTCATTTAGTTCCTTTGTAAAAAAACGAACATGGGTGTCTCTCCAGTAATTATAAGTACGATCTCCTTCGCCTTCAGCGATAGCGAATTCTTCGCTTACTTCATTCATTGGTGTTACAGTTACTTCTATTGTCTTAATAATAGCTACAGGTTCATCATTACTATTGAGTATAATACTATAATCAATAGTAGTCGGTAGTGATTCATGTTCTAATTCATAAAAAATGTGACCGGAGCATGTAGCGGTTTTAATACCGTCAATTACTAGTTGTGCAAGATAATTAGGGGCATCCCCAAATTGCCAAGCTGTAACAGATTCTGGTTTTTTGTTGTTTCCCCAATAAGTATCCCAATATGTTTGTGCTAATTGATTCATTTTTATCGTTACCTCACTCTAATTCATATTTAGTCTCTTTATAATTCCTAGGAAATTTACTTACTTATTTAGTATGTCTTTGTACTCATTTAAAAGTTGTAGCAGTGTGTTACAAATTAAAAAGATACTATGTGGAGTGAATATAGTTTGTAAATATGTTCTGTACATATATGGGATCTTTAATTTTCCAATTGCATTTTATGATAAAGGATGTAGTTACTTAAAGAACGTTCAGATTATGAATGGTAGTTTATTATCACTATGCCATATTGAAGTGAGTAATACTAGAGTTAAAATAGATGAAAAAACTGATATTCTAAATTGAATATCAGTTTAATAATATGTGACTTATATGAATCTATAGCAATACGAAAAGCGTAAATAAGATAGCCAACAAAATACGATAGTACGCAAAAGGTTTTAAACCTATCTTCTCTAAAAGCTTTAGAAAAGTTACTACCGCTAGCATCGCTACTATAAAAGAGGTAATGAATCCTACCGCAAACATAGGGATGTCATCGACACTTAAATACTTCCAACTTTTTAGTAAGTCTAAGCCTGTTGCCCCAATCATTACAGGAAGAGCTATTAGAAAAGAGAATTCAGATGCAGTCTTATAATTTACTTTTGCTAATAGACCTCCAGAGATAGTAGAGCCAGCTCTAGAGAAGCCAGGGTATACCGCTAAGCACTGAAATAATCCGATTGTTAAAGCTTGGCGGTATGTTAAATCGTCCAGTGAATAGGCTGCTGCCTCTTTCTTTTTTACTTCTGCAAAGATCATAAGAATTGCCCCTGCTACAAGTCCAATCACAACAGTGTATGGCTGGAATAAGTATGTTTTAATAATATCATGTAGTAGCAAACCAGCAACCACTGCCGGAAATACGCCAAGAAATACATGGAACGCGTTGAATTTTTTTTCTTTCTGTATAAGAGGTTTAATATTACATAAAGAAACGAGACGTTTATGATATAAAATTGCAATAGCTAAAATTGCGCCTAGCTGAATAACAATTTCAAACGTTTTTGCTCTTTCTCCCTCAAAGCCTAATAAATGCCCGACTAATATAAGGTGGCCAGTAGAAGATATAGGTAAAAATTCAGCTAATCCTTCTACAATACCGAGTATGAAGGCAATAATGATATCGCTCATAGTTTCACTCCTATACATTAATGAATGTCTACTTTTTTAAAATAGAATAGTGTTGCAATAAATCCGGAAATTGTCGTTACTGCAATGATGATATAAGAATACTCTGGTGGATATGTCGGTTGTAATTCGTTATTTGCGATATCTAGAGTAGCGGTCCACGGAAATAAATCTTTATGCTTGGAGTTTACGAGCATAAGATTAGTCATTGTAATAATGACTGTTAATATAATGGGTGGTACATAGCTCTTCATTACAAGAGTTAGTAGCACAATAGGTGAAGACAATAGAAAGAGAAGTCCACCACATATTAAAAATTCTAGGAAAGAACCTAAAAGTAAAGAAATGTTAAAACCAGGGAAGTTCCCCAATAGCCCTAATATTAAAGTAAGTGCCCAAGCGACTAAAGTTAGCATCATAATCCAAAGAAAGAGAATGATGAATTTACTTGTAATAAAGCTAATGCGCGACACGGGGATAGTTAGTAAATTTTTCAGTGTATCTTCTGTATATTCGCGGGTAAGCAAATAAGCAACCACTACTCCATATAAGGGGAATCCTATAACTAAAGTAGTATATAAGTTAACGTCAGTGAATAATTGATCGAACCAAATAGTTGGAGTTGGCTGTTTTGTTTTTATATGTATATAAGAGGCTACTACAACTAAGAAAGGTGCGACACCAGCACCAATAATGCTAATTAAAAACATATTAGAGCGTTTTAGTTTTAAGAGTTCTGTATAGAGTAGATTAACCAATTGTTCCACCTCCAACTAGTTTGGTGAAATAATCTTCTAGTCTATCTTCGCTTATCATCATTTTTAATACTTCAATATCGTTAAGAACGAACGTTCTGTTTATGTATCCTTGTTGTCCAAAATGAGAGTAAATACGAATATTTCCTTCATCATGTACTTCATAATCAAAAATTTGAAGATGATTTTCTAATAACATCACAGCTTTATCGTCATTATTCACTTGAAACTCTATGTACTTACGGTTTGCTTTGCGCAGCGTATCAAGAGAAACTTCTTCTAGTAACTTTCCTTCATGAATAATTCCGATACGATCGACTAACTGTTCTACCTCGGCTAATATGTGACTAGAAATCAGTATTGTTATATTTCTTTCTTGAGCTAAAGAATGAATAAGTTTTCGCATTTCTTTAATACCAATAGGGTCTAGTCCGTTAGTTGGTTCATCTAATATGAGTAGCTCAGGATAATGGAGAAGAGCACGTGCAATTCCTAAGCGTTGCTTCATTCCTAAAGAATACTTTCCTACTAACTTTTTTGTCGCATGCTGCAAGCCTACTATTTCTAATGCTTCTTCGATAGCATTCTTTTTGTGAACCCCAATTATCTTTGCATTAATTAGTAGGTTTTCTTTTGCAGTTAAGTTTTCATAAAATCCTGGAACTTCAACTATAGAACCAATTCTGCTTAAAATATCTTTTTGATTTTGGAATAAGTTCTCTCCGAATATTTCAATCGTTCCACTTGTAGGTTTTATAAGACTAAGCAGCATACGAATGGTTGTTGTTTTACCAGCACCGTTGCGGCCTATGAAGCCATAAATCTCTCCTTGTTGAACATTAATATTTAAATTATCTACTGATTTTTGATTGCCATATACTTTAGTAAGGTTAGTCGTTTTTATAATTGTATTTATAGGAGACACCTGCTTTCTATAAGTTCTTACTTACATCATAAAAAGGAAGGCTTAACTGCATATTAATCATTTCTTAACTATTTCTTAAAAGTATTGTGTTTTGGAACAGAAAAGCCAAAAGTAGTTCGTTTCCATGGAGTACTTTCAACCCATATATGCCCACCATTTTTTTCAACGAGTGCTTTAGAAATAGAGAGTCCGAGACCGCTACCACCAAATGAAGAGTTTCTTGATTGTTCGCTTCGGTACATTCGCTCAAATATGTTTTGTAAATCATGTTTTGGAATACCAGGGCCTTGATCCCAAATATGAAGTTTGTATTCTGCATCAGCTTCTAGCAGTTCGACTCCTATTGTTTTCCCATCCTTTCCGTAATAAATTGCATTTTTCATTAAATTACCGATAATCCGCATAATGCTTAGATGATCTGCGATGATAGGACAAGTAGACTCTGGTATGAGAATTTGCAGTTCGATGTTATGTTTTGAGAGCTCAGGTAAAAATTCAATCAAAACTTCTCTAGTAACTTCAGAAAAGTCGAGTTCTTCTTCTTTTAGTGGAAATTCATTAGCGTCTAGCTTCGCCATATTGAATATTTCATCAACTAGGTGCTTTAAGTTATTTGATTTCATATAGAGTATTTTAAGATATTCTTGTTTTTCTATTTCAGAAGCAGCAACTCCGTCTTTCAAAGCATCTATATATCCGATAATGGAGGTGAGTGGTGTTCGTATATCGTGGGAGATACTAGACAAAAGTTGTTTTCTGGATTCCTCGGATCTTTTGGCTTCAATCTGAACCTGCTCTAATTTAGCTATTAGCTCGTTTATTGAAAAAACGATATTATGTAATGAGTGGTCATTGCTTGTGAATAATCTCGTTTGTAAGTTTCCTTTTAGTACACGACTTAATTTAGTATCCATTGCTTTACGATGTTGAATGAATTGTATTCTTGAAAAGAAGAGATAAATTGTAATTAAGATAAGGATAATAAATAAAGACATTTTTAATCTTGGGCCCATTTGTATGTTTAAAATCCCGCAAATGATAAGTTGTAATGAAATAAGGAAGAGGGTTTTATCAGTCTTCAAGCTTTTCACCTACAAACTTATAACCAATTCCCCATATAGTCTGAATGAATTTTGGATTGGAAGGGTCAATTTCTATTTTCTTTCTAAGTTTTCGAATATGTACCATAACGGTATTGTCATCTTCTATATAATTATCGTCCCACACATTTCGGAAGAGCTGTGTTTTTGTAAATACTTGCCCTGGGTTTGAAGTAAAGAATTTTAACAGTTCCAATTCTTTTCCGGTTAAGCTAATTTCTTCTTTGTTTGTATGAACTGTGTATGTATTTAAATTGATAGTTAGTCCTTTAAAAGATAAAGTTGTTTTTTCTTGAGCAGTATTGTTACTTCCGAGAACTAAAAAACGCCGCATAAGAGCTTTTACTCGTGCAATTACTTCGTGAATGCTGAAAGGTTTCGTAATATAATCATCAGCACCAATGCTTAAACCTAAAATTTTATCAACTTCGTGATCTTTAGCAGTGAGCATTAATATAGGTACGTTAGTTTTATCTCTAAGTTTTTTACATACCTCGATTCCATCTATTTTGGGCATCATAAGATCTAATATAACGAGGTTATATTTATTTTGATTAAATAAATGCAAGGCTTCTTCGCCGTTGATTGCAGTGTCTACCATGTATAATTCTCGTTCTAAATATATTTTTAATAAATTTCGGATTTCTTTATCGTCGTCTGCTATAAGGATACGTATATCTTTCATATCTTCACCTGCTTCTAATAGAGTTTTATTGATAGTACAACAACTCTCTAATTATATACTAGTATTTGTTAAAATAAGGTTGCTAGTTTTGTTGGAGGAAAACGTCCACACAAGTTAAGTCTAGAGTTCAAATTAACTTAAATATATTTGGAAAAATAAATTAAAGAGAAGCAGAAGGTGTGCTCCGATAATGAAATCCTATAGAGACGTATCTAGCTAAAAGAGCATAAAAATATTAAATTAAAATTCTTTATAAAAAGGTGTTGACGATTATACTTTAGAGGTGTAATATAGAACAAGTCGCCGATGACATTAACATCGCAAGCGACAAACGAAATGAAAAACTTAGTTGACATTGAAAGATGAAAATGTTAACATAAGGAAGTCGCAAATGAGCGACCAAGTAGTTCTTTGAAAACTGAACGAAACAAACAACGTGAAACGTCAATTTTTATTTTAGATGCTAGACAAACTAACTTTATTGGAGAGTTTGATCCTGGCTCAGGATGAACGCTGGCGGCGTGCCTAATACATGCAAGTCGAGCGAATGGATTAAGAGCTTGCTCTTATGAAGTTAGCGGCGGACGGGTGAGTAACACGTGGGTAACCTGCCCATAAGACTGGGATAACTCCGGGAAACCGGGGCTAATACCGGATAACATTTTGA
>NZ_JH414724.1:2601-5577 GCF_000238655.1 Bacillus sp. 7_6_55CFAA_CT2
ATGGTATCCTTATCTGAATACATAGGGTAAGGAAGACAGACCCAGGGAACTGAAACATCTAAGTACCTGGAGGAAGAGAAAGCAAATGCGATTTCCTGAGTAGCGGCGAGCGAAACGGAACATAGCCCAAACCAAGAGGCTTGCCTCTTGGGGTTGTAGGACATTCTATACGGAGTTACAAAGGAACGAGGTAGACGAAGCGACCTGGAAAGGTCCGTCGTAGAGGGTAACAACCCCGTAGTCGAAACTTCGTTCTCTCTTGAATGTATCCTGAGTACGGCGGAACACGTGAAATTCCGTCGGAATCTGGGAGGACCATCTCCCAAGGCTAAATACTCCCTAGTGATCGATAGTGAACCAGTACCGTGAGGGAAAGGTGAAAAGCACCCCGGAAGGGGAGTGAAAGAGATCCTGAAACCGTGTGCCTACAAATAGTCAGAGCCCGTTAACGGGTGATGGCGTGCCTTTTGTAGAATGAACCGGCGAGTTACGATCCCGTGCGAGGTTAAGCTGAAGAGGCGGAGCCGCAGCGAAAGCGAGTCTGAATAGGGCGTTTAGTACGTGGTCGTAGACCCGAAACCAGGTGATCTACCCATGTCCAGGGTGAAGTTCAGGTAACACTGAATGGAGGCCCGAACCCACGCACGTTGAAAAGTGCGGGGATGAGGTGTGGGTAGCGGAGAAATTCCAATCGAACCTGGAGATAGCTGGTTCTCCCCGAAATAGCTTTAGGGCTAGCCTTAAGTGTAAGAGTCTTGGAGGTAGAGCACTGATTGGACTAGGGGTCCTCATCGGATTACCGAATTCAGTCAAACTCCGAATGCCAATGACTTATCCTTAGGAGTCAGACTGCGAGTGATAAGATCCGTAGTCAAAAGGGAAACAGCCCAGACCGCCAGCTAAGGTCCCAAAGTGTGTATTAAGTGGAAAAGGATGTGGAGTTGCTTAGACAACTAGGATGTTGGCTTAGAAGCAGCCACCATTTAAAGAGTGCGTAATAGCTCACTAGTCGAGTGACTCTGCGCCGAAAATGTACCGGGGCTAAATACACCACCGAAGCTGCGGATTGATACCGAATGGTATCAGTGGTAGGGGAGCGTTCTAAGGACAGTGAAGTCAGACCGTAAGGACTGGTGGAGTGCTTAGAAGTGAGAATGCCGGTATGAGTAGCGAAAGACGGGTGAGAATCCCGTCCACCGAATGCCTAAGGTTTCCTGAGGAAGGCTCGTCCGCTCAGGGTTAGTCAGGACCTAAGCCGAGGCCGACAGGCGTAGGCGATGGACAACAGGTTGATATTCCTGTACCACCTCTTTATCGTTTGAGCAATGGAGGGACGCAGAAGGATAGAAGAAGCGTGCGATTGGTTGTGCACGTCCAAGCAGTTAGGCTGATAAGTAGGCAAATCCGCTTATCGTGAAGGCTGAGCTGTGATGGGGAAGCTCCTTATGGAGCGAAGTCTTTGATTCCCCGCTGCCAAGAAAAGCTTCTAGCGAGATAAAAGGTGCCTGTACCGCAAACCGACACAGGTAGGCGAGGAGAGAATCCTAAGGTGTGCGAGAGAACTCTGGTTAAGGAACTCGGCAAAATGACCCCGTAACTTCGGGAGAAGGGGTGCTTTCTTAACGGAAAGCCGCAGTGAATAGGCCCAAGCGACTGTTTAGCAAAAACACAGCTCTCTGCGAAGCCGTAAGGCGAAGTATAGGGGGTGACACCTGCCCGGTGCTGGAAGGTTAAGGAGAGGGGTTAGCGTAAGCGAAGCTCTGAACTGAAGCCCCAGTAAACGGCGGCCGTAACTATAACGGTCCTAAGGTAGCGAAATTCCTTGTCGGGTAAGTTCCGACCCGCACGAAAGGTGTAACGATTTGGGCACTGTCTCAACCAGAGACTCGGTGAAATTATAGTACCTGTGAAGATGCAGGTTACCCGCGACAGGACGGAAAGACCCCGTGGAGCTTTACTGTAGCCTGATATTGAATTTTGGTACAGTTTGTACAGGATAGGCGGGAGCCATTGAAACCGGAGCGCTAGCTTCGGTGGAGGCGCTGGTGGGATACCGCCCTGACTGTATTGAAATTCTAACCTACGGGTCTTATCGACCCGGGAGACAGTGTCAGGTGGGCAGTTTGACTGGGGCGGTCGCCTCCTAAAGTGTAACGGAGGCGCCCAAAGGTTCCCTCAGAATGGTTGGAAATCATTCGTAGAGTGCAAAGGCATAAGGGAGCTTGACTGCGAGACCTACAAGTCGAGCAGGGACGAAAGTCGGGCTTAGTGATCCGGTGGTTCCGCATGGAAGGGCCATCGCTCAACGGATAAAAGCTACCCCGGGGATAACAGGCTTATCTCCCCCAAGAGTCCACATCGACGGGGAGGTTTGGCACCTCGATGTCGGCTCATCGCATCCTGGGGCTGTAGTCGGTCCCAAGGGTTGGGCTGTTCGCCCATTAAAGCGGTACGCGAGCTGGGTTCAGAACGTCGTGAGACAGTTCGGTCCCTATCCGTCGTGGGCGTAGGAAATTTGAGAGGAGCTGTCCTTAGTACGAGAGGACCGGGATGGACGCACCGCTGGTGTACCAGTTGTTCTGCCAAGGGCATAGCTGGGTAGCTATGTGCGGAAGGGATAAGTGCTGAAAGCATCTAAGCATGAAGCCCCCCTCAAGATGAGATTTCCCATAGCGTAAGCTAGTAAGATCCCTGAAAGATGATCAGGTTGATAGGTTCGAGGTGGAAGCATGGTGACATGTGGAGCTGACGAATACTAATAGATCGAGGACTTAACCATATAATATGTAGCAATGTTATCTAGTTTTGAAGGAATATGCCTTCATAGTTTGGTGATGATGGCAGAGAGGTCACACCCGTTCCCATACCGAACACGGAAGTTAAGCTCTCTAGCGCCGATGGTAGTTGGGACCTTGTCCCTGTGAGAGTAGGACGTCGCCAAGCAACTAAAAACACAAGTCATTTGACTTGTGTTTT
>NZ_JH414725.1:0-3374 GCF_000238655.1 Bacillus sp. 7_6_55CFAA_CT2
CGGTGGTTCCGCATGGAAGGGCCATCGCTCAACGGATAAAAGCTACCCCGGGGATAACAGGCTTATCTCCCCCAAGAGTCCACATCGACGGGGAGGTTTGGCACCTCGATGTCGGCTCATCGCATCCTGGGGCTGTAGTCGGTCCCAAGGGTTGGGCTGTTCGCCCATTAAAGCGGTACGCGAGCTGGGTTCAGAACGTCGTGAGACAGTTCGGTCCCTATCCGTCGTGGGCGTAGGAAATTTGAGAGGAGCTGTCCTTAGTACGAGAGGACCGGGATGGACGCACCGCTGGTGTACCAGTTGTTCTGCCAAGGGCATAGCTGGGTAGCTATGTGCGGAAGGGATAAGTGCTGAAAGCATCTAAGCATGAAGCCCCCCTCAAGATGAGATTTCCCATAGCGTAAGCTAGTAAGATCCCTGAAAGATGATCAGGTTGATAGGTTCGAGGTGGAAGCATGGTGACATGTGTAGCTGACGAATACTAATAGATCGAGGACTTAACCATATAATATGTAGCAATGTTATCTAGTTTTGAAGGAATATGCCTTCATAGTTTGGTGATGATGGCAGAGAGGTCACACCCGTTCCCATACCGAACACGGAAGTTAAGCTCTCTAGCGCCGATGGTAGTTGGGACCTTGTCCCTGTGAGAGTAGGACGTCGCCAAGCAAGCTTAAGACGAGTCAGAATGACTCGTCTTTTTTGTGTTTTATAACTTCTTTTCAAAGCTAAATATTTTGAAGTGCTGCTCATTTTTTAAAAGATTTTTGAGTACGTAGCTATATAAGTTTTATTCAATTTCTTTCGTGATTTTTGACAGGTAATTTAAGATTTTCTATTTTATTTCTTAAAGATAGAATTCATTGGTATGTTAAAATAGTACAGTTGTTTTTGATGTACTTTAATATAAGAAGATTTAAGTTAGAAAAGGAGATAATATGAAAAAGATAAGTATAATTACTATAGTAGTCTTAGTCCTGCTAGTAATCGTGTATATGTTAGTTGGAAATTATTTTTATAACTATGCATTAAATGCGAAACAAGAAAAGGAATTTTTGCAAGATAATCCTCATTTAGTGGAAACGGTAAATGCGTCGGGAGATGTATTGGCTGCAAATGAAGAAAAGAATGCAAACTTCGTATCGAAGTATAAACCTAACACATTAACTATACGTTCTTTCGATAAATTAAATTTAAAAGGTTATGAATATATGAATGAACCATCTAGTCATAAATGGGCAATTGTAGTTCATGGATATAGTGGTAGAGCATCAGAAATGACGAAATATGTTCGTAACTTTTATGAACAAGGCTATAATGTCATAGCACCAGACCTTCGTGGGCACGGAAATAGTGAAGGGGATTATGTTGGTATGGGCTGGCATGATCGTAAAGATGTGTTAATTTGGATTCAACAAATCTTAAAGAAAGACCCTAATGCTGAAATAGCTCTATTTGGTGTTTCAATGGGCGGGGCAACTGTAATGATGACTTCAGGAGAAGATTTACCTTCTAATGTTAAAGTTATTATTGAAGATTGTGGATACTCAACTGTTATTGATGAATTTACTTATCAACTAAAAGATTTATTCCACTTACCGAAGTTTCCTGTTATGAATGCGGCAAATACGGTTACTAAATTAAGAGCTGGGTATGATTTAGAAGAGGCCTCAGCTGTAAAACAAGTAGCGAAAAGTAAAACACCTATGCTGTTCATTCATGGGGATGCTGATACATTCGTTCCTTTTGAAATGTTAGATGAAGTATATAATGCTGCAAAAGTAGAAAAAGAGAAATTAATTGTTCCAGGTGCTGGACATGGGGAAGCGGAGAAAGTAGATTCGAATAAATATTGGAATACTGTATGGAAGTTCGTAGGGAAGTATATTCCGGCATAATTAAAGTTGTTGCATTTATATAGACGATAATCGGAGGGATAATAGTTAATCCTTTTGATTATCGTTTTTTTGTTAATTAGGTATTCTGCTATAAGTGTATTTTTGTATGTACTATATGAAGGAGGTAGAGCAAAAACTTTTGAATTCCTTAATCTCAGTGCTACAATGATTGAAAATTAAAAGTTAACGAGGTGTTTCTATGAAAATTGAAGTTTGGTCAGATTTTGTATGCCCATTTTGCTATATTGGGAAACGTAGATTAGAGATAGCTTTAGAGCAATTTCCGCATAAGAAGGATGTTGAAGTTGAGTTTAAAAGTTTTGAATTAGACCAAAATGCTCCAATCTATTCTGGGACAAGTATTAATGAAGTACTTGCATCAAAGTATGGAATTAGTATTGAAGAAGCTAAGCGTAATAACGTACAGCTAGGAAATCATGCAGCTAGTATGGGTTTAAGTTTTAATTTTGATGAGATGAAGCCGACGAACACGTTTGATGCGCATCGTCTTGCGAAGTTTGCAAAGGATCAAGGAAAAGAAAAAGAGATTACGGAAAATCTACTTTTCGCATACTTCACTGAATCGAGAAATTTAAGTGATGTGGATACACTTGCTACTATCGCTGAAGTTTCAGGTTTAGATAAGCAAGAGGCTTTAAATGTTATTAATGATAAAAATGCGTATGCAAATGATGTTAGAATTGATGAAGCGATTGCTCAGCAATATCAAATTTCGGGAGTACCTTATTTTATTATTAATCAAAAGTATGCTATTTCAGGTGCACAACCACTTGAAACTTTTGTTGGTGCACTTCAGCAAGTGTGGGAAGAAGAGAATCCTGCACCTAAGTTACAAGAACTTTCTTCAGAGGGTGGAAGCGATCTTTCTTGTACTGATGGAAGTTGTTCGGCGCCGTCGAAAGAGCAATAGTTTTTATAGTAGAGTAGTACCCCATAGATAGTTCTGTGGGGTGCTTGTATATAACTATAGAAGAAATACATAAGTGAAATCTATAAAATATAAAGTTTTTTAAAAACGTATTGACGATTATACTTTAGAGGTGTAATATAGAACAAGTCGCCGATGACATTAACATCGCAAGCGACAAACGAAATGAAAAACTTAGTTGACATTGAAAGATGAAAATGTTAACATAAGGAAGTCGCAAATGAGCGACCAAGTAGTTCTTTGAAAACTGAACGAAACAAACAACGTGAAACGTCAATTTTTATTTTAGATGCTAGACAAACTAACTTTATTGGAGAGTTTGATCCTGGCTCAGGATGAACGCTGGCGGCGTGCCTAATACATGCAAGTCGAGCGAATGGATTAAGAGCTTGCTCTTATGAAGTTAGCGGCGGACGGGTGAGTAACACGTGGGTAACCTGCCCATAAGACTGGGATAACTCCGGGAAACCGGGGCTAATACCGGATAACATTTTGAACTGCATGGTTCGAAATTGAAAGGCGGCTTC
>NZ_JH414726.1:0-2865 GCF_000238655.1 Bacillus sp. 7_6_55CFAA_CT2
GAGGACTTAACCATATAATATGTAGCAATGTTATCTAGTTTTGAAGGAATATGCCTTCATAGTTTGGTGATGATGGCAGAGAGGTCACACCCGTTCCCATACCGAACACGGAAGTTAAGCTCTCTAGCGCCGATGGTAGTTGGGACCTTGTCCCTGTGAGAGTAGGACGTCGCCAAGCAAAAACCTAAGTCGTTTCGACTTAGGTTTTTTTGTGTTTATTTTTATTATTTTAAATTTAAAGGTAAGAATTACCTTTATAAGAATATAGTCCAGATGTAACAAGAATGTTTGTGATCTTATATAAAAAGGTTATATGAAAAGTAGCAATCTAGCTCTTTTAACATAACCTTTTGTGTTTTTAAAGGATTTTACATTAGAAAAAATCTATAATTAAGGTAGTTAACATATATTTTTGATGGGTGTGGGGGATTATGAAAGAAATATGCATGTTATTAGTGGCTGTTATATTATGGGGCACAGCCATTGCGCCAACAAAATGGGCGTTAGAATCTATTCAGCCGTTTACTTTGTTGTTTATTCGTCTTTTCTTTGCAGGTGGAATTTGTATGCTATTCTCATTTAAGCAACTACAAAAATCAGTTGTACATAAAAAAGTTCCATGGAAAAGAATGAGTTTGTTAGCTTTTACCGGTGTAGCTGGTTATTTTATGTTTACATCCTACGGTATTTCTTTAACCAGTGGATTACATGTGAGTATTATAGATGCTGCATTACCATTAGTTACAATTCTTTTTTCAGCACTCTTTTTGAAAGAGAAAATTCGATTGAATTATTGGATAGGAATTATATTGGGTGCTATAGGAGTACTCTTTATTACGATTCCATCTAAAAGTGCTAATCAAGAAGTGTCTTTAATAGGAGATATACTGATATTATTAAGTACTTTTCTATTTGCTTTCTACACAGTTTTGCTAAAACGGCCAAAACAAGAACAGTATTTATCAAACGAGGTTTTTACAACATTAACTTTAATTATTGGAGCTGTTATTCTCTTACCGTTTGCACTGGTAGAAATTTTTTATTACGGTCTCCCAAAGGTTGAAACTTGGAAAACGGGACTTAGTGTAATATACCTTGTTATTGGAGCAACAATTTTAGCATATTGGTTTTGGAATAAAGCGCTAGAGAGAGTTTCAGCATCAGTAAGCGGATTATATTTAAATGCATTACCATTAATAAGTATTGTTACTTCAATTATTCTATTAAATGAATCTCTGACATGGAGAGTAATAATGGGAGCGAGTTTAGTTTTAATCGGAGTAGGATGGGCGGATAAGCAAAAGTTATGTAATCTATTAAAAGGTAACAAGGTGGAGAATAGAGACTGTTAAACAGTATGATTTATATAATTGAAATGTTAAAAAGATACCTTATATATGAGGTATCTTTTTTATTTAGCAAAGATAATAGACTAAAGTTAGTATGGATATTCTTTGCTGTATTTATATGTGTCGAAATCATTTTGAAATATTGTTTGGACAAGTTGTATACATTCAGTATCATAAAAGCTTTC
Source organism: Bacillus sp. 7_6_55CFAA_CT2 (assembly GCF_000238655.1). NCBI lineage: Bacteria > Bacillati > Bacillota > Bacilli > Caryophanales > Bacillaceae > Bacillus > Bacillus sp. 7_6_55CFAA_CT2. Next base: position 1,535 of record NZ_JH414726.1, read on the forward strand.
AAAAGTTGGATGACGTGGAAATAAAGGATCAGTAATATCGCCTTCGCTAAAATCCCCTTTATAAATCATGGCGGGAGTTTGATGATGCCATGATGTTGAGAACTCATTTATTGGTGCGGTTTTTAATTCGAAACGCTTTTCTAATTCTTTCATTTCCTGATCGAAGTTTTCTAAGTATATATAATTGGTCACATATTCTTCTTCACCAGCTATATATTGTTGTGTGAAATGTGGGTTAATATCACTTGCGTGAGCTCCTTTCATAAATAGATAGTATAGAAATTGTTTAAATGAGATCCCTTTGGAGGAATTTTCATCTTGATATAAAAACTTTCGGATGGGTTTCCATTCGGGATGTTCCATATAAGGAGGTCCAATTAAGGATACGAAAGAACTGACTGCTCTCCTATAAGGGTTACGAACAAGTTTAAAAGTTTCTTTTTGTTTTTCTCGTAGAGCTATTCCTAGTCGTACACTATAGGCAGGTGTACTTTTGTATATATCATATTCATAATTATGAATGAAAGGACTATAACTTAGAGCGGTTTGTAATAAATCAATCTGGTAAAAGAACCACTTAGCAAGAGAAGTACAACCGCTTTTTTGACTCCAAAATAGAATGATTGGAAACTTCCTATGATAGTGTGGGCTTCTTGAATGGGAGCTTATGATGTGTAATAAAGAAGGATTGAACAAGTTCTACACTCCTTTCAGTTATCTTATTGATATGTATGAGAAATAAAAGGGGGGTATGAGAGTCTTTTTCATCTTTTTAAAAAAAATGAAAGATTAATATTGACTATTATTATATAGAGGTGTAATATAGGACAAGTCGCCGATGACAATAACGTCGCAAGCGACAAACGAAATGAAAAACTTAGTTGACATCAAATAACGAAAGTGTTAACATAAGGAAGTCGCAAATGAGCGGCTAAGTAGTTCTTTGAAAACTGAACGAAACAAACAACGTGAAACGTCAATTTTTATTTTAGATGCTAGACAAACTAACTTTATTGGAGAGTTTGATCCTGGCTCAGGATGAACGCTGGCGGCGTGCCTAATACATGCAAGTCGAGCGAATGGATTAAGAGCTTGCTCTTATGAAGTTAGCGGCGGACGGGTGAGTAACACGTGGGTAACCTGCCCATAAGACTGGGATAACTCCGGGAAACCGGGGCTAATACCGGATAACATTTTTGAACCGCATGGTTCGAAATTGAAAGGTGGCTTCGGCTGTCACTTATGGATGGACCCGCGTCGCATTAGCTAGTTGGTGAGGTAACGGCTCACCAAGGCAACGATGCGTAGCCGACCTGAGAGGGTGATCGGCC
>NZ_JH414727.1:0-994 GCF_000238655.1 Bacillus sp. 7_6_55CFAA_CT2
GACGAATACTAATAGATCGAGGTACTTAACCATATAATATGAAGCAATGTTATCTTAGTTTTGAAAGAATATAAAAAACTTGTTGACTTTTAAAGTTAAATAAGTTACAATGATTCTTGTCTTAAATGAATATAGTCTGGTAATGATGGCAGAGAGGTCACACCCGTTCCCATACCGAACACGGAAGTTAAGCTCTCTAGCGCCGATGGTAGTTGGGACCTTGTCCCTGTGAGAGTAGGACGTTGCCAGGCAAAATGGAGGATTAGCTCAGCTGGGAGAGCACCTGCCTTACAAGCAGGGGGTCGGCGGTTCGATCCCGTCATCCTCCACCATATATGTCGGAGGGGTAGCGAAGTGGCTAAACGCGGCGGACTGTAAATCCGCTCCTTCGGGTTCGGCAGTTCGAATCTGCCCCCCTCCACCATTCTTAATTAATGGGCTATAGCCAAGCGGTAAGGCAACGGACTTTGACTCCGTCATGCGCTGGTTCGAATCCAGCTAGCCCAGCCATTAAGAGCCATTAGCTCAGTTGGTAGAGCATCTGACTTTTAATCAGAGGGTCGAAGGTTCGAGTCCTTCATGGCTCACCATTTTAATGAAATATGCGGGTGTGGCGGAATTGGCAGACGCACTAGACTTAGGATCTAGCGCCTTTGGCGTGGGGGTTCGACTCCCTTCACCCGCACTTTTAATAAAATAACTCATACATGTCTTGCGGAAGTAGTTCAGTGGTAGAATACAACCTTGCCAAGGTTGGGGTCGCGGGTTCGAATCCCGTCTTCCGCTCCAATTTTCAATATGACATGCCGGGGTGGCGGAACAGGCAGACGCACAGGACTTAAAATCCTGCGGTGGGTGACCACCGTGCGGGTTCGACCCCCGCCTCGGCACCATATGCGCCCGTAGCTCAATTGGATAGAGCGTTTGACTACGGATCAAGAGGTTAGGGTTCGGACTCCTCGTCGGCGCGCTTTATTAACGGAAGTGGCTCAGC
>NZ_JH414728.1:0-954 GCF_000238655.1 Bacillus sp. 7_6_55CFAA_CT2
CCCCAAACAAGTATCGGGAAGACAGGATTTGAACCTGCGACCCCCTGGTCCCAAACCAGGTGCTCTACCAAGCTGAGCCACTTCCCGAAAGAAAACGCGCCCGAGAGGAGTCGAACCCCTAACCTCTTGATCCGTAGTCAAACGCTCTATCCAATTGAGCTACGGGCGCATATGGTGCCGAGGGCGGGGGTCGAACCCGCACGGTGGTCACCCACCGCAGGATTTTAAGTCCTGTGCGTCTGCCTGTTCCGCCACCCCGGCATGTCATATTGAAAATTGGAGCGGAAGACGGGATTCGAACCCGCGACCCCAACCTTGGCAAGGTTGTATTCTACCACTGAACTACTTCCGCAAGACATGTTTGAGATATTTTATTAAAAGTGCGGGTGAAGGGAGTCGAACCCCCACGCCAAAGGCGCTAGATCCTAAGTCTAGTGCGTCTGCCAATTCCGCCACACCCGCATATTAATTAAAATGGTGAGCCATGAAGGACTCGAACCTTCGACCCTCTGATTAAAAGTCAGATGCTCTACCAACTGAGCTAATGGCTCTTACAATAAAAACTGGTGCCGACTAGAGGACTTGAACCCCCAACCTACTGATTACAAGTCAGTTGCTCTACCAATTGAGCTAAGTCGGCTAAATGGTGGAGGATGACGGGATCGAACCGCCGACCCCCTGCTTGTAAGGCAGGTGCTCTCCCAGCTGAGCTAATCCTCCGGATTGCCTGGCAACGTCCTACTCTCACAGGGACAAGGTCCCAACTACCATCGGCGCTAGAGAGCTTAACTTCCGTGTTCGGTATGGGAACGGGTGTGACCTCTCTGCCATCATTACCAGACTGTATTCATTTAAGACAAGAATCATTGTAACTCATTTAACTTTTAAAGTCAACAAGTTTTTTATATTCTTTCAAAACTAGATAACATTGCTACATATTATATGGTTAAGCCC
>NZ_JH414729.1:0-952 GCF_000238655.1 Bacillus sp. 7_6_55CFAA_CT2
TCGAGGACTTAACCATATAATATGTAGCGATGTTATCTAGTTTTGAAGGAATATGCATTAAAATTTCTTCTTGACATTTCGAAAGAAATGTTTATAATGATAAAAGTCTGGTAATGATGGCAGAGAGGTCACACCCGTTCCCATACCGAACACGGAAGTTAAGCTCTCTAGCGCCGATGGTAGTTGGGACCTTGTCCCTGTGAGAGTAGGACGTTGCCAGGCTAATATTATTCCGCAGTAGCTCAGTGGTAGAGCTATCGGCTGTTAACCGATCGGTCGTAGGTTCGAGTCCTACCTGCGGAGCCATTATGCTTCCATAGCTCAGCTGGTAGAGCACTTCCATGGTAAGGAAGAGGTCACCGGTTCAAGCCCGGTTGGAAGCTTGGGAATAGGTTTAAAACTTTTTTGGCCCGTTGGTCAAGTGGTTAAGACACCGCCCTTTCACGGCGGTAACACGGGTTCGAATCCCGTACGGGTCACCACTTTTGGAGGATTAGCTCAGCTGGGAGAGCACCTGCCTTACAAGCAGGGGGTCGGCGGTTCGATCCCGTCATCCTCCACCATATATATTTAAAATGTCGGAGGGGTAGCGAAGTGGCTAAACGCGGCGGACTGTAAATCCGCTCCTTCGGGTTCGGCAGTTCGAATCTGCCCCCCTCCACCATTTTCTTTAAAATAACCTGAGAGGGTTTATTTTTTTGAAAAGATAACCATACTAGTAAATATTAATGGGCTATAGCCAAGCGGTAAGGCAACGGACTTTGACTCCGTCATGCGCTGGTTCGAATCCAGCTAGCCCAGCCATTTACGAGCCATTAGCTCAGTTGGTAGAGCATCTGACTTTTAATCAGAGGGTCGAAGGTTCGAGTCCTTCATGGCTCATCATTTTTGCGGAAGTAGTTCAGTGGTAGAATACAACCTTGCCAAGGTTGGGGTCGCGGGTTCGAATCCC
>NZ_JH414730.1:0-943 GCF_000238655.1 Bacillus sp. 7_6_55CFAA_CT2
CACAAGGCGAAGTGAAAGGTGAAAAACAAAAAGCAGCAAGAGATATTGAAATGGAAAGTAAATTAAGAGAGACAGGAAGAGCTGAAGGATCACAAGGCGAAGTGAAGGGTGAAAAACAAAAAGCAGCAAGAGATATTGAAATGGAAAGCAAATTAAGAGAGACAGGAAGAGCTGAAGGGTCACAAGGCGAAGTGAAAGGTGAAAAACAAAAAGCAGTAAGAGATATTGAAATGGAAAGCAAATTAAGAGAGACAGGAAGAGCCGAAGGATCACAAGGTGAAGTGAAAGGTGAAAAACAAAAGGCAGTAAGAGATATTGAAATGGAAAGTAAATTAAGAAATACAGGAAGAGCCGAAGGATCACAAGGTGAAGTGAAAGGTGAAAAACAAAAGGCAGTAAGAGATATTGAAATGGAAAGTAAATTAAGAAATACAGGAGGAGCGGAAGAGTCACAAGCAAATGTAAAATCCGAAACACAAACAATGCAACGTGATGTAAACGTTCAAGATAGATTAAGAAGTTCGGGTGGATCAGGAGCAACAAATAATGATGTAAAGGCAAGTCCTACAACAGCGCAACGTGATGTAAACGTTCAAGATAGATTAAGAAGTTCAGGCGGATCAGGAGCAACAAATAATGATGTAAAGGCAAGTCCTACAACAGCGCAACGTGATGTGAATGTCCAGGACAATGTAAAAGGAAATGGAATGGTAAATAGTAATACAAGAGCGAACTCAACAACAGTTCAGCGTGATGTGAATGTCCAGGACAATGTAAAAGGAAATGGAACAGTAAATAGTAATGCAAGAGCGAACTCAACAACAGTCCAACGTGATGTGAATGTCCAGGACAATGTAAAAGGAAATGGAACAGTAAATAGTAATGCAAGAGCGAACTCAACAACAGTTCAGCGTGATGTGAATGGTCCAGGGACAATAGTAAA
>NZ_JH414731.1:0-939 GCF_000238655.1 Bacillus sp. 7_6_55CFAA_CT2
ACTTAACCATATAATATGAAGCAATGTTATCTAGTTTTGAAAGAATATAAAAAACTTGTTGACTTTCAAAAGTAAATGAGTTACAATAATTCTTGTCTTAAATGAATACAGTCTGGTAATGATGGCAGAGAGGCCACACCCGTTCCCATACCGAACACGGAAGTTAAGCTCTCTAGCGCCGATGGTAGTTGGGACCTTGTCCCTGTGAGAGTAGGACGTTGCCAGGCAAATGGAGGATTAGCTCAGCTGGGAGAGCACCTGCCTTACAAGCAGGGGGTCGGCGGTTCGATCCCGTCATCCTCCACCATTTAGCCGACTTAGCTCAATTGGTAGAGCAACTGACTTGTAATCAGTAGGTTGGGGGTTCAAGTCCTCTAGTCGGCACCAGAAATCATGGCGGTTGTGGCGAAGTGGTTAACGCACCGGATTGTGGCTCCGGCATTCGTGGGTTCGATTCCCATCAGTCGCCCCATTTTTCTTAAATAAATTAATATGCGGGTGTGGCGGAATTGGCAGACGCACCAGACTTAGGATCTGGCGCCTTTGGCGTGGGGGTTCGACTCCCTTCACCCGCACTTTTAATTAAATAACTCATACGTGTCTTGCGGAAGTAGTTCAGTGGTAGAATACAACCTTGCCAAGGTTGGGGTCGCGGGTTCGAATCCCGTCTTCCGCTCCAATTTTCAATATGACATGCCGGGGTGGCGGAACAGGCAGACGCACAGGACTTAAAATCCTGCGGTGGGTGACCACCGTGCGGGTTCGACCCCCGCCCTCGGCACCATATGCGCCCGTAGCTCAATTGGATAGAGCGTTTGACTACGGATCAAGAGGTTAGGGGTTCGACTCCTCTCGGGCGCGCTTTTATAACGGGAAGTGGCTCAGCTTGGTAGAGCACCTGGTTTGGGACCAGGGGGTCGCAGGTTCAAATCCTGTCTT
>NZ_JH414732.1:0-924 GCF_000238655.1 Bacillus sp. 7_6_55CFAA_CT2
AAGCGCTGCTTATCAATATAAGTTTCCGTGTTTCGTTTTCGTTTAGTTTTGAGAGTTCAATTCAGTGTTGACTCTTAAATGAGGATATGATATAAATAAATCCTGCAATTTGTATGGGCCTATAGCTCAGCTGGTTAGAGCGCACGCCTGATAAGCGTGAGGTCGATGGTTCGAGTCCATTTAGGCCCACCATACATTTTGGGGCCTTAGCTCAGCTGGGAGAGCGCCTGCCTTGCACGCAGGAGGTCAGCGGTTCGATCCCGCTAGGCTCCACCAAAAAGCTATTTTAAATAGCAAATGGTATGTTCTTTGAAAACTAGATAACAGTGTAGCTCATATTTTTTAATTTTTAGTTTGGTTAAGTTAGAAAGGGCGCACGGTGGATGCCTTGACACTAGGAGTCGATGAAGGACGGGACTAACGCCGATATGCTTCGGGGAGCTGTAAGTAAGCTTTGATCCGAAGATTTCCGAATGGGGAAACCCACCATACGTAATGGTATGGTATCCTTATCTGAATACATAGGGTAAGGAAGACAGACCCAGGGAACTGAAACATCTAAGTACCTGGAGGAAGAGAAAGCAAATGCGATTTCCTAAGTAGCGGCGAGCGAAACGGAACATAGCCCAAACCAAGAGGCTTGCCTCTTGGGGTTGTAGGACATTCTATACGGAGTTACAAAGGAACGAGGTAGACGAAGCGACCTGGAAAGGTCCGTCGTAGAGGGTAACAACCCCGTAGTCGAAACTTCGTTCTCTCTTGAATGTATCCTGAGTACGGCGGAACACGTGAAATTCCGTCGGAATCTGGGAGGACCATCTCCCAAGGCTAAATACTCCCTAGTGATCGATAGTGAACCAGTACCGTGAGGGAAAGGTGAAAAAGCACCCCGGAAGGGGAGTGAAAGAGATCCTGAAACCGTGT
>NZ_JH414733.1:0-837 GCF_000238655.1 Bacillus sp. 7_6_55CFAA_CT2
CGCTGTTCATCAATAAAGTTTCCGTGTTTCGTTTTGTTCAGTTTTGAGAGAACTATCTCTCATATATAAATGTATGTTCTTTGAAAACTAGATAACAGTGTAGCTCATATTTTTTAATTTTAGTTTGGTTAAGTTAGAAAGGGCGCACGGTGGATGCCTTGACACTAGGAGTCGATGAAGGACGGGACTAACGCCGATATGCTTCGGGGAGCTGTAAGTAAGCTTTGATCCGAAGATTTCCGAATGGGGAAACCCACCATACGTAATGGTATGGTATCCTTATCTGAATACATAGGGTAAGGAAGACAGACCCAGGGAACTGAAACATCTAAGTACCTGGAGGAAGAGAAAGCAAATGCGATTTCCTGAGTAGCGGCGAGCGAAACGGAACATAGCCCAAACCAAGAGGCTTGCCTCTTGGGGTTGTAGGACATTCTATACGGAGTTACAAAGGAACGAGGTAGACGAAGCGACCTGGAAAGGTCCGTCGTAGAGGGTAACAACCCCGTAGTCGAAACTTCGTTCTCTCTTGAATGTATCCTGAGTACGGCGGAACACGTGAAATTCCGTCGGAATCTGGGAGGACCATCTCCCAAGGCTAAATACTCCCTAGTGATCGATAGTGAACCAGTACCGTGAGGGAAAGGTGAAAAGCACCCCGGAAGGGGAGTGAAAGAGATCCTGAAACCGTGTGCCTACAAATAGTCAGAGCCCGTTAACGGGTGATGGCGTGCCTTTTGTAGAATGAACCGGCGAGTTACGATCCCGTGCGAGGTTAAGCTGAAGAGGCGGAGCCGCAGCGAAAGCGAGTCTGAATAGGGCGTTTAGTACGTGGTC
>NZ_JH414734.1:0-827 GCF_000238655.1 Bacillus sp. 7_6_55CFAA_CT2
GTTAAAACGTTTAAGAGGAGTGTCTTAAACGTTTTTTATTTGGAATAAAACATTTTTTGAATATAAACAGTTAAGGAGTATAGAGATGCAACAATTTTTGATGATTATTTTATCAGTTGGTATGGGAGTTGTAGGGCAAATTTTATTAAAGTTTGGCGCAATGAAATCACAAAGTTCAGCGGCTGTAGGTATTATGAATTTCATTAACGTACCGAACTTTTTCGGACTAGCTTTTTACGGTTTAAGTGCATTATTATGGATGATTGTGCTGAGAAAGGTTGATTTAAGTTATGCATACCCAATGGTGAGTTTCGGATATGTGTTTGTTATTATTGCATCAGCATTATTATTTGGTGAAACAATCAATTTCATGAAAATTGCTGGAATGGTATGTATAGTAGCTGGCATTTTATTTATTGCAAAATCATAGGAGGTAAAGCAATGGGAACATATTTATATTGTGTACTTCCATTTATAGCTTGGGTAGCTTCGGGAGTATTGAAATTTTTAGTGAATTATCTTCGTTCTGGAAAAGATGCTTTTCGTTTAGTAGGAAATGGTGGATTTCCTAGTACGCATACAACGATTTTATCAAGTATGGTCATGACAATAGGGTTTCATGAAGGTTTTAATACCCCGATGTTTGGAATCGGGATGGCAATTTTAACAATTGTTATCATTGATGCCACAGGACTTCGCCGTACAGTTGGTAAACATGCAAGAATGTTGAATAAACATATAAGTTCGGAAGAAGAAAAATTAAGAGAGCGCCAAGGACATCATTGGCATGAGATTTTTGGTGGACTTGTGTTAGGAACAGTTATTGG
>NZ_JH414735.1:0-814 GCF_000238655.1 Bacillus sp. 7_6_55CFAA_CT2
TATGCGGGTGTGGCGGAATTGGCAGACGCACTAGACTTAGGATCTAGCGCCTTTGGCGTGGGGGTTCGACTCCCTTCACCCGCACTTTTAATAAAATATCTCAAACATGTCTTGCGGAAGTAGTTCAGTGGTAGAATACAACCTTGCCAAGGTTGGGGTCGCGGGTTCGAATCCCGTCTTCCGCTCCAATTTTCAATATGACATGCCGGGGTGGCGGAACAGGCAGACGCACAGGACTTAAAATCCTGCGGTGGGTGACCACCGTGCGGGTTCGACCCCCGCCCTCGGCACCATATGCGCCCGTAGCTCAATTGGATAGAGCGTTTGACTACGGATCAAGAGGTTAGGGGTTCGACTCCTCTCGGGCGCGTTTTCTTTCGGGAAGTGGCTCAGCTTGGTAGAGCACCTGGTTTGGGACCAGGGGGTCGCAGGTTCAAATCCTGTCTTCCCGATACTTGTTTGGGGCCTTAGCTCAGCTGGGAGAGCGCCTGCCTTGCACGCAGGAGGTCAGCGGTTCGATCCCGCTAGGCTCCACCATTAGTTCTTTGAAAACTGAACGAAACAAACAACGTGAAACGTCAATTTTTATTTTAGATGCTAGACAAACTAACTTTATTGGAGAGTTTGATCCTGGCTCAGGATGAACGCTGGCGGCGTGCCTAATACATGCAAGTCGAGCGAATGAATTAAGAGCTTGCTCTTATGAAGTTAGCGGCGGACGGGTGAGTAACACGTGGGTAACCTGCCCATAAGACTGGGATAACTCCGGGAAACCGGGGCTAATACCGGATAACATTTTGAACTGCATGGTTCG
>NZ_JH414736.1:0-765 GCF_000238655.1 Bacillus sp. 7_6_55CFAA_CT2
GTAAAATCATTGATGGAAAACCAATAACAGAGCAAATGAAGGATCAGAATGTAGCTTTAATGGAAAAACGATTAGCGGAATTAAACAATTTGAAAGTAGGAGACAAAGTTAAAGTACAATCAGGGGATAAGAAGGAAACTCTTGAGGTTGAAATTATCGGCATTTACGAAACAAATGAGCAAGCAATGGGTCAACAGGCTCCTCCTATTATGGATCCAGCTAATAAACTATATATGCCGCATTCAACTATGAAAAAATTAGAAGTAGACCAAGGTATAAGTAGTGGTCAAGTCGTGTATTTCTTGAATGATCCACAATATATTGATGCATTTAAAAAAGAAGCAAAAAAATCTAACATTGATTTTAATTATTATAAATTAGATGCGCATGATTCATTGTACAAGCAAATGATTGGTCCTATCGAAAATATCTCTTCGACTTCTCAAATGATTATTTATATTGTATCGATTGCAGGTGCAATTATTTTAGGATTAATCATTATGCTATCAATTAAAGGACGTCGTAAAGAAATGGGAATTCTATTGTCTATTGGAGAGAAAAAGTGGAAACTGATAGCGCAATTCGTAGTAGAAGTAGTGTGTGTCGCTATTTTAGCATTTGGATTATCCATAACAACAGGAGCTAAAGTTTCTCAATATATCGGGGATAATTTACTTTCGAATGAAATTGCTACTGCAAGCGAAGAAACAGATACTTCGCAACATGGTACTGTAATGATGGCTGGATCTGGTGGTACTCTACAAA
>NZ_JH414737.1:0-723 GCF_000238655.1 Bacillus sp. 7_6_55CFAA_CT2
GCCCGTGTTACCTTGAGCACCCTGAGGTCCGGTAGCGCCTGTGTTACCTTGAGCACCTTGAGGTCCAGTGGCACCAGTAGCGCCAGTAGCCCCGGCAGGTCCTTGAGCGCCTTGAGGTCCAGTAGCGCCTGTGTTACCTTGAGCACCTTGAGGTCCAGTAGCACCAGTAGCGCCCGTGTTACCTTGAGCACCCTGAGGTCCGGTAGCGCCTGTGTTACCTTGAGCACCTTGAGGTCCGGTAGCGCCTGTGTTACCTTGAGCACCTTGAGGTCCAGTGGCACCAGTAGCGCCAGTAGCCCCGGCAGGTCCTTGAGCGCCTTGAGGTCCAGTAGCACCAGTAGCGCCTGTGTTACCTTGAGCACCTTGAGGTCCAGTAGCGCCCGTGTTACCTTGAACGCCTTGAGGTCCAGTAGCACCAGTAGCGCCCGTGTTACCTTGAGCACCCTGAGGTCCGGTAGCGCCTGTGTTACCTTGAGCACCTTGAGGTCCAGTGGCACCAGTAGCGCCAGTAGCCCCGGCAGGTCCTTGAGCGCCTTGAGGTCCAGTAGCACCAGTAGCGCCTGTGTTACCTTGAGCACCCTGAGGTCCGGTAGCGCCCGTGTTACCTTGAACGCCTTGAGGTCCAGTAGCACCAGTAGCGCCCGTGTTACCTTGAGCACCCTGAGGTCCGGTAGCGCCTGTGTTACCTTGAGCACCCTGAGGTCCGGTAGCGCCCGTGTTACC